>CBFCZK010000005.1:0-181933 GCA_965602805.1 uncultured Thiomicrorhabdus sp.
AACCAGTTTCACCGTCACTGTATCTTCGGCTGTTGGTTCCGCTTCGTCTGTAATCGTCGTTTTAACTTCGCTGTTGGTCACATCTACTTTTTCATAAGAGGCTGTTGGCGTGACATTGCTCATCGTTACAACGAACTCTTCTGAGTTTTCTTTGAACATGTCATCGACCGCATCGGCGCTTAAGACTGTGCCGAACGATACGCCTGTTTGGCTCGTCGCGGTGTAGTCAGAACTGCCTTGCGTTGTGCCGTTCGTGAACGTGATGTCCGCGGTTCCTGCAATTGGATTGCCTGATGGATCCGTTGCTACGATTTTGTATGACGCGGTTTGACCTTCTTCGATGGCTGAAGCATTTAGTTCAACATCGTTCACAACATCCCAAGCAACCAGTTTCACCGTCACTGTATCTTCGGCTGTTGGTTCCGCTTCGTCTGTAATCACACTATCAACACTGCCTGCCAAACCATCTACAACAATACTGTCAAAATTAGTATCCGTGATTGCACCTAGAGCGATGGTAAAACCTTCAGAACCCTCAGCGAAAGCATCATCAATCGTATCAATATTGAACGTAACTGAATTAGATCCCGCTGGAATGACTACTTGAGTAACGCCCGTAAAATCGGTGCCGTCTACCGCTACACCTGAATAGCTCAACTCAACAATAATTGAGCTTGTCACACTCTCTACTGGCTGATCAACACTGACCGTATAAGCTGTAGATTGATTGCCTTCAATAATGGCCTGTGCGCCACTGATTGAAACCTGTGCATTTACTGGTACATCCACGACCACAACTTCAGTAGGTGCTATCGCCGAATCACTCTGCACATCAGTTGTAGTTGATGAGGTCGTCGCTGTATCAAACCCAGAAGTAACTTCACCTTCGGCACCCACACGTTCAACAGTAATCCCACCGTCAGATGCACTTCCTGGCGTGCCTTCTTCACCAGCTGCGGTTTCTTCTAACGCGTCCAGATTACCTTCTAAAACAAGTTGTTGTAGAGCGGCTACATCTACGGCACTTTCTGTCTGAGAATCTACCATACCGGGATTGTCTGCAACGTCGCCATCTATAAGCATTTGTGTATCTCTACCAAGCGTTAGCTGCGAGCCATTTTCCATATTAATTAGAACACCACCGACCTGAGAAGTTTCAATCACTTCTCCGGCAAAAACTGGACTGCCTTCCTCTAAAACTCGAGAATCTCCCGTTTCAGGATTCATAGCACGAACGACGCCTTGTAGGGTAGACACTTGACCAGTAAAAGTAGACATAATCGAACTCCAGTATTTCTGTATGTAATTAGGTTCTAAACAATAATTTAGATTTAGTGAATCGAATAATACAAGGTGCTGTCAATTTAAGCTACTGTACTTAAGTACAGTCTTTCTCTACTATCCTCTTAATACAAATTCCGACCTTACTTATTGATGGCACTTAATAGTCAACATACAATATAGAGTGCAAAAAAATCTCTCATAATACCTACCAATTCAATTACCATTAAAAGCATAAATAAAATTATAATTACTCAATCAACATTTGGGTTTATAATTAATAATATGATAACTATTTGATTGATATAGAGGTTTACTATGAATTCTATTACCCCTGCCCTATCAGCAACCCTTTCGCTTCAGCCGCAACAAAACCAGATGACTGCTAAAGCGGACTTAAAAATGGAAGAGAAGCCATCTTCTCAGTCAACGAGTAGCGGTAACTCAACGGTGACCCTTTCAGAAGACGCTCTTAGCCAGTCAAGAAGCCCTACGGGTTTAAATACCGCACAAACGGTTCAACAGGCGATTTCACCGGAAAGTAGAGACATTGAAAGCAACCAGACCTCATCTGGCCTTACTTATGCGACAAACTTACAAAACACGACAAGTTTCTTTTCATCTAAAGACCCAACTTCTGAAGTCTAGGACAAATACCCTAAACCTCTGTTAACGCCATCAACCTTAACGTTCAAAAATGACCAGGCCTGGTCATTTTTTTTGCCCGGACAATCACATAAAACCCTACCGTAAGACTCTTTACAAACAGCCTATATTAATATTAGAAAACCCTATCATAAACCCACCTTTTAAACATCATAAATAATTACAATATTAGAAAATAACTATATTATAAAACAATAATACTCTAATATAATCAACACCTTATACTGAATCAGCTGTATTCCACAGTTCTTTATTAGTTTTACTTATTCTATATAAGTTTCTTTAGTTCCCCTTCTTCCTCAAGTTCGTTTATGGTGTCAAAACTTAAACGAAAAACAAAAAAAACGGGATCTACCAGATGAAGTTGTTGCAACTTAAATTACCTAGCCTGATAACGGCACTTATCTTGCCGTTATCAATGACAAATTCTCTTTCAGTTCAAGCTGATGAAATCAAGGTAGAAACGGTTGTCTCAGCGGTCTATGACCGTAAAGTTAATCTAGGCGGAACCGTCATCCCTTTTAAAGAAGTAACCTTAACCGCTCAGTTAGCGGGACAAGTCAACTACATCGCGGGTGTAGAGGGAGATTCATTTCAAGCGGGTACTCTATTAATTTCCACAGATGATGACGCCCTTAGAGCGCAGAGAAAAGCGGCTATGGCACAATGGAATCAAGCCTCTTATAGCTATCAGAATGCCCACGCGCAATACAACCGTGAACTTTGGAGCCCTAAATCTGAACAAAGCATGCCTGGCATGGCGTTACCAAATTTAATGGACCAGGTCTTTTCTAGACCGATGTCAAACGGAATGGGGGTTGGCAATAGTGATGTTGAAAAACGCGCTGACTTGACGGATGCCATTTCCCGCGTTAAAGGTGCTCAGGCTCAAATGGCTGTCATCAAGGCTCAAATTGATGAAATTGATGTGCGCCTAGGCGATACGAAATCAACTGCGCCTTTCAATGGAGTCATTGTTAAAAAAATGGTTGAGGCGGGTGACACCGTACAACCCGGCCAGCCATTGGTAGTCTTTGCCAAAAGCAATCACTTAAGTATTGATTTAAATGTCCCTGTCAGCCTTATGCAGGGCATTCAGAAAGGTCAAATACTTACCGCTAGAATTGCTAAGGGCAGCCCAATTGAAGTGCGCGTTTCGCAAGTATTTCCAGTCGCCAATGGCCAACAGCATACGGTTAAAGTTAAGCTGGATTTACCTTTAGGTGCACCTGCCGCTCCAGGCATGTACGCGCAAGTAGCGATTCATAATTCAACCTCTCAGAACCAGGCTTTCCCGACAATTTCAGCGCAAGCGATTGTCAAACGCGGCAGTCTGCCTGCTGTCTTTACCTATGACCCTAAAACTAATCTCGTCAATATGAAAATCGTTCGCATTGGTAAAGCTTCTATGAATGGTTATCACACGGTTTTATCGGGTTTAACAGAGGGAGAACAGATCATTGCAAACCCGCCTGCTAACATCAGATCAGGCTGGGTTCTCAAAAATGGCAGATTGCTACCACCATCTAAAGCGCTTGCAACAGACAAAGACGCGTAAGGATGACACAAATGCAAAATAACCAACCAGCTACTCAAGTACCACAAGCGCCCTTGAAAACCAAAGATATGGCGGGGGATATTGCCCGTAAATATATCAACTCTCCGATTACGCCACTGTTTTTGATTGCGACTTTTTTAATTGGTATTTTCGGGGTTATCTCAACCCCTCGACAAGAAGACCCGCAAATCTCTGTACCGATGGCAGATATTTTCGTCAAATACCCTGGCGCCACAGCAGAACAGGTCGAAGCATTAGTTTCTGAACCTTTAGAACGTGTCCTTAAAGAGATTAAAGGCGTTGAGCACGTCTATTCCGCTTCAATGCGCGGCCAAAGTGTCATTACCGTGCAATTCCTGGTTGGTGAAAATACCGAAAAATCTTTGGTAAATCTTTACAACAAACTTACCTCGAATGCGGATGTGGTGCCAATCGGCGTACCGCAACCACTCATCAAACCCAAGACCGCTGATGATGTACCGATGATTACCTTCACGCTCTCTTCGGACCTTCTAGATTCAAGCCAACTACGCCTGATAGGGTTGGATGCCCTGCAATCTCTTGGCGAAATAGAGGGGGCTGCTCAAGGTTATGTAATTGGTGGCGAACCGCGTGAAATTAAAATCCAAGTCTCTCCGGAGCGGTTAGCGGGTTATGACATTCCTTTAACGCAAATAGGACAAACCATACTCGCGGCCAACAGCGAGCAAGAAACCGGTGAGTTCGAAGCTTGGCAACAATCTTATAAAATCTATACTGGCGAATTCCTGACCAGTGTCGAAGACATTGAAAGCCTCATTGTCGGTATTAAGGACAATGCACCGGTGTTTGTTCGAGATATTGCAACCGTTACCGCCGAAGCACAAGACACCTCTAAACTGGTTAGTTTCTATACTGGGCCAGGCTATCAAGGCGACCATCCTTCTGACGATGGCAAAACCGCTGTGACCATTGCTTTGGCAAAGCAAGCCGGCATCAATGGCGTTTCAGTTGCGAATGACGCGATTGAAAGAATGGAGCAAATCAAAGGCATTATTATTCCTTCTGACGTTGGTGTTTCAATCAGTCGAAACTATGGTCAATCGGCGAACGACAAGGTCAACAACCTGATCTTTAAACTTTTTGTCGCCACCGGTGCGGTTGCTATTTTGGTGTGGATCTTTCTAGGATGGCGCGCAGGTGTCGTAGTCTCTATCGTTATTCCATCGGTTATTTTATCAACAGTCTTTATGGCCTGGATTATGGGCTTTACCATTGACCGAGTCAGCCTATTTGCCCTGATATTTTCGATCGGAATATTGGTGGATGATGCCGTCGTCGTCTTGGAAAACATCTATCGTCGTTGGTTGATGTCTAATTCATCCGATACCGAGACCTCGATTGCGGCGGTTTCAGAAGTCGGCAACCCAACGATTATCGCGACCCTTGCGGTTATTGCCGCACTGATGCCAATGGCATTTGTAAGCGGCATGATGGGCCCTTATATGGCACCGATTCCAGCATTAGGCTCGGTCGCTATGATTATTTCAATATTTGCAGCCTTTGCCTTTACGCCATGGCTTGCAATGCGCATCAAACCAAGCATGGAGACATTGAAAAAAGCGGAAATAAAAGAGCACGAGCAAAGCGAAAAAATGGAACGTTTTTTCCGCAAGTTACTGGGAAGTTTACTGATTGGTAAAGCCAAGGGTTGGGGTTTCCTAATCGGTATCGTCGTTGCTTTTGCAGTATCCGTTTTCTTGATTTACGAAACTATGGTGCCGGTAAAGCTATTACCTTTTGATAACAAGCCAGACATGAGTGTCGTTATTAACTATCCTGAAGGCACTGCACTGCCTGTTACTGCCAATATGACCCATTCATTGGTCAAGGCGCTACAATCGGTTGAAGAAATCAGCACCATGGAAACCTATGTCGGCACAGCTGCACCTTTTGACTTTAATGGTTTAGTTCGCCACTACTATCTGCGTCAATCACCTTGGGAAGCCGACATTCAAATTCATTTGGTCGATGCCCATGATCGTGAGCGCTCTAGCCACGAAATAGCAGAAGCCATTCGTATTCAATTAGCGACCATTGTGGATGGTAGCCAGGCCAATTTACAAATCGTTGAAATGCCACCAGGGCCACCAGTGCTTCAAGCACTAGTGGGTGAAGTTTACGGGCCTGATGCGGCCACTCGCCATGAGACCGCGAAAGCCTTAACCGATATCTTTGAAAGAGCACAGAACGTCGCAGACGTTGATAACATGCTAACGGCGCCCCATGATTCATGGCGCTTTGTCATCGATAAACAAAAAGCCCTAGAAAGCGGCATCAGCGTGACGACCATCAATAAAACCCTCGAAATGTCGATGGGTGGCTATCGTCTAGGCGATGTCAAACAAGGCTTCTCTCGTGAACCAACCTATATCACATTAGAAGTACCGCTTGAAATGCGCCCAGAGTTTGCACGCATCGGTTCTCTACCAGTCATGAGCAATACCGGTTCAACCGTGCCTCTGTCTGAACTGGGATTTTTTGTCATAGAACGTGAGCAAAGTGTCATTTATCACAAAGACTTACGTCCTGTAGAGTATGTCACAGGTAACGGCATCGGTCGTTTAGGTGCGCCTATTTATGGCATGCTGGAAGTTCAAGAACTAATCGATAATACGGACTCATTAAAAGGCCTTGAGGGTAATTTTGTGACACGCCCTGATGGTATCGCTGAGTCTGGATTTATGTGGGCGGGTGAGTGGACCGTGACCTATCAAACCTTCCGAGATATGGGCCTTGCATTCGGTATTGCACTGCTTATTATCTACATGCTGGTTGTCTGGGAGTTTAAAAACTTCATCGTACCATTGATTGTTATGGCGCCTATTCCATTAACGCTCATCGGCATCATTCCGGGTCACTGGATTATGGGCGCCGAGTTCACTGCGACCTCCATGATTGGCTTTATTGCCCTTGCTGGTATCATCGTCAGAAACTCCATTTTGTTAGTGGACTTCTCTCGCCAAGAGATCCAGAACGGTGTCTCGATTGTCGATGCGGTTATCTTTGCCTGTAAAGCACGTACTCGCCCAATAATGATTACCGCAGCGGCACTGGTACTGGGTTCAAGTGTCATCTTATTCGATCCAATTTTCCAAGGAATGGCAATTTCACTGATGTTTGGCGTCATTGTTGCCACCGTTCTGACGCTGGTGGTTATTCCGCTGGGTTGTGTAAGTGCACGAACTGCATTTGCATCAATGCGTTGTGAGGGTAGCACTTTAGCCACCGCGCCAGAAATTGATGAGATTGATGAACCTATTATTGAAAAGCCAGAAATTAAAATCAGTGCGGTTATCAGCCCCTTCTTTTCAATGAAAAAATACATTGAATACATAAGCCCAATGGTATCAGCCACGCAACAACCAAGCGATCAAGCAAACATCTCAGAAGTTGCAACAACCACAGAACCCAAAAAAGAAGCCGTTAAAACGATCACGACAAAAGCCACTGCAACCGTCCCAGCAAAACCAGCGGCCAAAAAGACAACGCCTGTTAAACCAAGAGCGCCAAGAAAGCCAAGAACCAAAACAACCACCGCACCTCCAGTCAAAAAGCCAACGCCTGTTCGCCGGAAAAGAGGGATTAAATTAAAGGATGATAATAATGAATCGTAAAAACGGACACTTAGCCTCAGCATTTATTGGCGCAGGGTTGCTCATCAGTCAAACAGCGATGGCGCAGAACTGGCCACAACCGGAAAATGCCTATCAATCATCCACGCAGTCGCCACAATGGGTTGAGCACAATGCACCGAGAGCCCCCCAACAGCAAAGACAGCAGATTCCACAGAGTCATGGTCAATCTGCACCTTATTATGCGAATCAGCCAATGAACCGTTATCCAGCACAGCCGCGTTACCCGAATCAAAATGGCTATGGACAACCTCAAGGCTGGAACGGCATGCCAAACCAAGCCTATTATGGTCAAAACCAAGGTGGCAACAACTGGCCAAATATGAACAACTTTTCAAATCAAAACATGCCTAACATGCCAAGTATGGGTAACTGGAACGCACCCAATATAGACATGGGTAATTGGAATATGCCAAGCATGCCTGAGACGAACAATATGCCCGGCATGCCGAATATGAATAACATGGAAATGCCGAGTCCATCAATGACATTTCCGAACATGAACATGCCATTTTTTAACTAATTTGATCTTATTGAGGTCAGACAATAACGGTTCATTTCTTTAATGACTTACAGGGCGCTTTCCTCGGATAAACATGAATAAATTTTCTAAGTTATTCACGCGAAGCACCCTTCAATAAAGAATTGGATTTAAAAAAACAAACTGGAAAACCGTGTTCGTTCCAGCTTGAAACATTTAGAACACTAGATCTATCGAGGAGATAACGAAATGAGTATAAAAAAAATAGCACTAGCATCAATCGTATCTGCAGCCATGTTAGGTGCAACAGCCGCTTCAGCAAACTGGTTTAATTCGCCATGGGGTTCATCTAACAATGGTTACAGCAACGGCAACCAATACGGAAATGGACAAGGTCAAGGCAATCAGCAGGGATCTGGCCAAGGTTATGGTAATCAGCAAGGTTACGGAAACCAACAAGGTTCTGGTAACGGATCAGGTCAAGGTAACCAACAAGGTTCTGGTCAAGGAGAAGGTCAAGGTAAGGCTAAAGGCTCTTTTAATTTCGGCATGAACGCTGAATCAGATATGTCTGGTAAGGCAGATGGTCGTGGCCAAGGTGATCAAAAATACAATGGTCAAGGTAAGCAGAACCAAAACTACAATGCTTATGGTAATCAGAACTACAACGGTCAAGGTAACCAGAACTATAACGGTCAAGGCTACCAAAACTATAATGGTCAAGGCCAGGGACAAGTTCAAAACCAGGGGCAGCAACGACAAGGTCAAGCACCTTACTACTATCCTCAGCAAGGTTATGCGCCATATCCGATGCCTCCAGCTCCACCAGCACCGGCTGCGCCAGCACCAGCAGCTCAATAAGTTGAACTAACTTAACTCGCATTGGTAGCGTTGTTTAATTGTGGAATCTATTCCAATTGAACACGCACCATAGAGAGTTTTTCAGGTCTAATTCCAAATAGGTTCAAAATTAGACCTGTAAAGATCTCTATTCATTTTACGACCACAATAGATCACTATTTTAGGAGACAAAGATGATTACCGTTATTGGAAATATGAAAGGTGGAACGGGTAAAAGCACCGTCACATTCAATATAGCGGTATGGCTTGCACATCAAGATAAATCACTCAGATTGTTCGATTTGGATCCGCAACAAACCTTAGCGGACGTTATTGAAGTACGCAGAGAAGAAGAGTATCAACCTTTTTTACCTGCGACAGAGTTTCAAGCAAACTTAAAAACGCTTAAAGCCGATAAAAAACCCAAAGAAGTGTTGATTGATGTCAGCATGAGTGATCAAGATGCGTTAAAAGAAGCTATTCAAATCTGTGATCGAATTCTGATTCCTGTCTCACCCAGCCAGGCCGACATCTGGTCAACCCAACGTTTTATAAAATTAATCAAAGACACCTGTCCAACACCGCCACAGGTCTTAGCCATCATTAATCGAGCGGATACACATCCTCTGGTCATGGAAACGCAAGAAACCGAGGATGCTATTGATTTTTTACCCGGCATTAAACGCTTAAAAACTCGCTTACACAACCGTACCGCTTTTCGTCGATCCTTTAGTGAAGGCCTTGGTGTGTTTGAACTCAATCCAAGTGGAAAAGCCAGTAAAGAAATATTGAAACTCTGTAAACACCTCTATTAATGGGTGCCTTACCGATAAGCAACACAATAACCTATAATGACAATAGTAGGTATTTAAACTTAATGACTCAATTCAATTCTTAATGTAGTCATGCAAAAAACAGAGCGCTTTACACGGGTCATTTGACACGTTCAAAGCGCATAAATAATAAATAGGAGCTCACCATGCCACTGATACGTGCCATATTGAATAACGGTTTTTTCTTTATCGTTTTAATTGTAGCCACCGCACTTTATCTGGCTTATTCAGATAATATCAAGCGTGACCATGGGCTTCTAGCAGACGATTCAGCCAGTCCTGAGCTAAACGAGCCGCAATCACAACCGACTGTTGAGGTAGCTTCTATCGCGCTCAAAAGTGACCGTTTGGTAGAAGCTCCAGCTATTGCTGACAAGGTAGAAAGTATTGACGTTGTCGCTAAGCCTTCTCAGCCAATGGAATCCGTTGAGAATAGCTCTGAGACAGCAGTTGTTGCTGCGATTGAAAACACCGCCGAGATTATGGCAACAGAAGCTACTGTCGTACAACCTGAGCTAGACCCGCCTTCAACCCCCGCGACGGAAGCGCCGCAGCCTGAAATAAAAACTACAGAAGATAAAGCACCTGAATCCGTTGTAGCCTGCATCTCAAATAACACAAATACCGATGAAGTTACCAACGCCCCTCTTACTACTCAGGATGCAGAGCAAACCACTCAAGCAAGCGAACAGACTCCTATCCCTGAATTTAATTCTGCTGAACAAGCGTTGCAAGCAGCACGCCAGGCCGTTGAAAACAAAGACCTGTTGACGGCCGAGAAAATCTATTTTGATATTGTCGATAAACGCCCTTCAGCCAATGTTTTGGGAGAGTTAGCTTATGTCTTACACACCATAGGAAAAACCGATTGGGCACAAAAATCTTGGATTGATTCAGCCAAGCTCCTGGTGGCAGAAGGCCGTTTTCAAGAAGCCATGACACTGGCTAACCGTTTAGCCCCGATTGCCCCTAAAGCCGCTCGAGAAATCGGCATGAATGTTAATAAGATCATGTATGCCCGTAATCTACAAAAAGCCCAACGACAACAGGCACAAATGTATCAAGCAATGCAGAATCGCCAACAGAAACCATCACAATCTCAACAACCAACAGTGCAACATCCGCCAATAAATATGCCACTGGCAATGCAGCAAGATCCGCGTTTTATTGACTGGCAGAAAGAACAACAAGCACGTCACCAGGCCTATCTACAACAGATGCGTCAACAACAATCGCATATGCAGCAGCCGATGCATCCACCAATGCAACAATCTCCAATGAATATGCCACAAGGCATGCAACAAGACCCACGTTTTATTGAGTGGCAAAAACAACAGCAGGCACGTCATCAGGCCTACCTACAGCAGATGCGTCAGCAACAGATGAAGCAACAACAATCGCAAATTCAGCAGCCGATGCAGCCTCCAATGCAACAAGCCCCAATGAATATGCCACAAGGCATGCAACAAGACCCACGTTTTATTGAGTGGCAAAAACAACAGAAAGCTCGTTATGAAGCCTATCTGCAACAAATGCGTCAGCAACAGATGAATCAACAACAATCGCAAATGCCGCAAACAACTGAGAAGCAATAACCGTTTTGCCAATAAAACCTGCTTGCAGACAGACTGTAAAAATAATAATCTGACTCTAATCTTAGAGCACCACAAAAATTTAAAATCCAATTTTTTGTTTTTTTGAAGGAACCTTGATGGAAGATAACGATAACAATAAAAAAAGCACTCAAAACACAGCGAATGTTGATTTTAATGAACTTGCCAAAACTATGACCAAAGGAATTCGTCGTTGGGAAAAGGTCATCTATCCCATGATGATCGGTTTTGTCATTCTGGCAATTTACGGCTTCTACCTTATCTATAACGTCACCAAGGACATGCACAGCATCACCAATAATATGATGAGTATGACCAGAGCGGTCGTGACCATGACCAATACCATGAATCAAAAAATGAACCAAATTGATCATCAAATGGGGGCTATTAATATTCATATGGATAAGATGACCCAGCATATGGCGGCCATTCCTAAAATGACCGGCAATATCAAAGAGATGACTCAGGCAATTCATGGCATGAACAGCTCAATTGGTTATATGAATCAATATGTTTATTCCATGGTGCGTTCTACCAGCGATATGAGCTCGAACTTGGGTGAATTAAATGACAATATCTCTGCTCCAATGAAGTCGATGAATAACGTTGTGCCGTGGTCGATGATTCCAAATATGTCAAACAATCGTAATAAACCAGCCCCTAGACAGAACTACCAGTATCCCAAAACACCTTATGTACAGCCTATGCCAATGAACACAGTACCAGCTGCACGGTTACCACAGGAGTCAAAATAATGAATCCCAAAGAACGCTACCTAAAATTAGAACAGCACCTGTCTGAAGAGAATCCCGTCCTATTGCAGATTATTAATTCCTTTCGTGAATTAGATCGTGTCGGTTATAAGACGGGGTTATTGAAGAAAGATGAGTCCTATGCCAGCAATATCTCTTGGTGGCCTTTAATCTCAGTTTTAGGGACCTTTTCAGCGGGTAAATCGACCTTTATCAATAGTTACACAGGGCAAGATATTCAAAGCACCGGTAACCAAGCAATTGATGATAAGTTTACCGTGGTCTGTTACGGCAATAATCCAGAAATAACCACACTACCAGGCCTGGCTTTGGATTCAGATCCCCGTTTTCCATTTTTTGGCATCAGCCAAGAGATTGAAAAAGTCGAAACTGGTCAAGGTAGCCACATTGACCAATATCTGCAATTAAAAACCACTCATACTGATGCTTTGAAAGGCAAGATTCTCATTGATTCCCCAGGTTTCGATGCCGATTCACAACGCGATTCAACCCTAAGACTCACCAACCATATCATTGATATGTCAGATTTGGTGCTCGTGTTCTTCGATGCACGTCACCCAGAACCAGGGGCGATGCGTGACACCTTAGAACATTTGGTTTCCACCACGATTGCTAGAACAGATTCAGATAAAGTCTTATATATTTTGAATCAAATCGATACCGCCGCCAAAGAGGACAACCCTGAAGAGGTCATTGGCTCTTGGCAACGAGCTATTTCCTCACAAGGCTTGGTTGGCGGTAATTTCTACGCCATCTACAATGAAGACTCAGCCAATGACATAGACGATGAAGCACTTGCAGGTCGTTTTAAACGTAAAAAAGACGTTGATATGAAGCGCATTTTCGACCGTATGGATGGTGTCAGTACTGAACGCACCTATCGAATCGCCAATAGTCTAGAAAAAATCGCGCAAGAGATTGAAACCCAAAAAATCCCACGGGTTCAAAAAGCGGTTCGTTCATGGCGTAATAAAGTCTATGCGGCTGATGTCGTGATTTTTGGTGGACTAATCGCTGCAATCGTCTATGGCCTACAGTTCTTCGGCTATTTCGACATGTCAGTTTTTGATTGGCCACTGGTCAAAATCATGCAACAGTCAATTGTTAACGGTGTAGTGGTCAGTGTCATGGCATTACTGGCCATTTTCGGTATTCACTGGCTATTACGCAGCAAAATAGCCAAATGGGATGCTGGTCGTTTAATGAAAAAAGACCCACAGATTGCGACTGCCTTATTGCATAATAATCGCTTTTGGCGAGGCATGTCGCATAATAAACCAAGAGGCTGGTCAGGGCGAAATCGCATGGCACTTGAACGCGTAGTTGATGCCAGTAAAAACGCCATTCAAAAGCTGAATGATCAATTTGTAAATCCGACAGGTAAGCCAAGCATCACTGCTGAACCCGTAATCACCAATGAAAAAGTTATCGACGCGGATGATAAGCCTGCTCACGAAGCAGAAGTCATTAATCCTTCAACGGCAAAAGCTTAGAACCCTATTAACTCCTTCGTCTGACCAATCAAGGGCTCTAGCAGATAGAGCCACTGATTTTATCCATTGAATCACTCAATGAAACAAAATACAATTTGTAAGTGATTTGTTTATTGATTCATATTGACGACAATAAATCACCGTGCCATTAGTTAATTTAATACCCACATCAGCCATTCACACTCTCTCAATACTCCTTCAATCTTTGCTAATTGACCCAACTCTTGCAGATAGGTAAACTTTAGTTAACTTAAATAAACACCCTTTATTAAAAGTTGGACTTTCCCCAAAGTCATTTTAAAAGCCCCTTGCTAAGGCTTTTATATATTGCTCCTCAGCGAAAAGACACGGTACGACCAATACCGTGTCTTTTTTTTCGCCTATCAAAACATAACAACAACTTATCTTTTACACACTCTTCACGAGGTTCTTATGGACGTTAAACGCACCTATAAACATGGTCACGGCAGTGATGAACAACACAAACAAGACCAGGCACTTTTCAAAGAACTCCTCGCCAAACATGGTCAATTGCAGCGTGAAACCGTTATTCTTGAAAATGGCATCCGCAGCACCACGACCGCAGCGACCCCCGAACTGGTCAGAATCCTACAGGAACATGTTGTTGGCATGAAAAACCGCTTCGGTATGGATCGAGCAATCCGTTCGTGGGATCCATTGTTTGCGGCTTTATTTGAGTATAAAGATGAAATTAAGATGGAATACCACAATATTGAACATGGTGTTGAGGCAGTTTTAACGACTGAAAATCCAAAATTAATCGAATTGATTAAATGCCATGATGAAACCCTGCACGGTTTTGTGGATCGCGGCTTTGAAGCCGGTGGTGAAGAGAGTCCGAAACCAAGTTGGTTAAGTTAATCAAACAAGACAAACCCAGAGACATCTCATTAACGGGCTTCATCAACAAAATCACAATGTAGAGAGCATGACTCTGTTCACTGTTAACGCCCTTGAAAATAAGCGTATTCGTCCTGATATAAAGTTGATTAGATAGGGTAAAATATTAGTCTATTTTAAGGTTTGCTATTAATTTCAGAGGAAAGCATCATGATTATTATGTGTCCCAGTTGCGGTGGTCTGAACCGTGTACCTGATGAAAAACTTTCAACTCAACCTACTTGCGGTAAATGCCAAAATAATCTCTTTACCGGTTCACCGATTGAGATGACTGGAGAGCAGTTTCTACGCGCCCTACAAAAGACTGATCAACCGTTGATTGTGGATTTTTGGGCACCGTGGTGTGGCCCTTGTAAAAGTTTTGCACCAACTTATAGTAAAGCCGCAGCACAGATGGAACCCCGAGCACGCTTCATTAAAATCAATACCGAAGTTGAGCAACAAATCGGCGCGCAGTTTAATATCCGCTCCATTCCCACCTTGGCTATTTTTAAAGATGGCAAAGAGGTGACCCGCGTATCAGGTGCGATGGATTTGGGTGGTTTTACTCAATGGGTGAACCAGAACATTTAACCGATTGATAACGGATAACAGACGTCGATTTAAGAGCTCATCACACAAAGGATACAGAACGCATGGAATTAGGTTCAAAAACACACAAACAACTGCTGCTGAAAGGTATTTTAAAAGTCGCTTTTAAAACTGCAATTTTAGGACTGTTTATAGGCATACTGCTGATTATTCCAAGTATCTTCAGAGAGAATGCTTTTTCGATTGGTTTGGCGTTTTTCGGTGATGCAGTAATCCTTGGCTCGCTGACCTATGCCGCCATTATCGCCTATAAAAAACACCAAAAAATCATTAAACCGTTTGACGAAACTTACAACAAATAAAACACTTCAATGGCCTATTCAACAGGCTATTAAACACTCAGCCTGAGTCTTATTTCAAAATAAACTCTGGCTGTCTTTACTTAAATCGAGTCGGCAGCGCAAGCAATGGTATCTGCCACCAGTTCAACTCTCTACTCCAAGCTTGTGCACTTTCTGAAAGGGTTTGCCAATCGCCAGCACTAATCTTGTCTTGATCTGCATAAAGTATAAAATTAAGCTTGGTAATCAACGCTTCAAAGGCTTCACTCTGCCCAAACTGCTCGACATACCATTGCGACCAGGTCGCTAATGATTGCTTGGTAATATCTTTAGAACCAATGTCTGCAGAACCAAAGTCTTCTACTGAAGTGCCCTCAGAACCCATTTTCTGGACCAGATTTTTAGGCCACTTTAAAACTGACCAGGCCTGGTAAGATTGATTTTGACGCCAATCAAGCAGCCCTTGCCACAAGACATCTACAGAATCCGCCTGTTTTATGACGTGTTGTAATCGCCAATTCAACCAGGCCTGCTTAACCGTTAACAAGCCAATAAACACGATGAAAACAGATAGCAGTAACAACAACCACTGTCCAATCCAGACAATCCAAGCCGGTAGCGCCAGCACAGTCGCTTCGGAATGCAAGATGACTTCTAGCTTTTCAGAATGTGGATTAAAATAGCGTAATTGTAAGGTTGGTAAAGTGACCAGGCCTGGTTGAATCACTCGATAAGGCAAACGCAGATTCAAATTACTCTGTAAGCCTTCGGTTGTAAAGTTCAGTGTCATCTCTCTCGAATCCGACAACCATTCTATCTGCGGGTTATGTCCAATTTGCGCCACCAATTGATGCGCCACGCTGTTCATAGTCTCTTTGGTTAAGCCTTTACCTTGTAACTGCCACGTCCAATAATTCAAGTCACCCACCGTTTGCAGCCTGTTCACAGGCTCATTCTGCCAACCAATGGTTCCCACTGCCACCGTTATCGGTAAAAAATTAGGCAGCTGCTTTAAAACAGCCCGGCTCGGCTTATCAAAGAAATACCAACGTTTATTAGAGCGGTTCTTGACGACCACGACAGGCGAATGCAAAAGCACTTTTTTATGCGCCAAAGTAGGAGCAGAAGATGGCCAATCTTTGACTTCATAACTGGCGACTAAGGTCTCCGTTTTTGTTGAAGACTGATCTGCTTGGCTATCTTTGCTCTCCCCAAAAATAGAAGTTTGACTGTCTACAGGTAACGCTTGTAGATAGGTAGTCACCGATCTGTTAATCGATGATGCTCTTTGCTCGTAGGTGACTTTATGCGCGGTATCATTTACCTGTACTTCTGCTTTCCAAGTCATCTGTTGATGGAAGTAGAAAGAAGCTGGATTGGCTGAATTTGAAGTCGCATTTTCTGCAGTATTTGGCCCGAACCAACTTACGGAGACTTCAGGATTGGGAGTCACTTTTATGTCGATATCCGGCAGAACCATTCTACCTGCGGTTTGGCCTTTGATGTGCAACGAACCCGACTGCAAAGGATAGAGTTTTACTTTAATGCGCTCTGAATCACGGTCAATATCGTACAGTACGAAGTTTTTTTCAAACAACCCCCAGTCCAGCTCTTCAAATAAGTTTGCTCGATGTTCTCCGACAATCGTGACGGTAATCGACTCTCCTAGCATCAGCTGAGTGGGTTTGATGCTCAAGGTAATTAAGCGATTCGCATCTTCTAAGGGCGGCGTAGAAACGCTAATCACGTTACTGGTTGGGGCGGTAGCGGACAAAGCCACCGAGAAGAGTGAATAACAGAGCAAGCTAATCATTACGAGAATGGACTGCTTAAGAAGGTGGCCAAGCTTATTCTGCATTTGCTTTACCATGGCTGAATTCCTGAGATAGGGTGGGCTGATTTTTGTGCCGCATGAAAGCCAACTTCTCTTTCAAACATGCGCTTTAGAAGCGTTTTTTGATCATCCTCTAATAACTGCAGTTCATGCACAAACTTATCTGCACGTTTACGGCGTTGTTGTTGATTTAAAATCGCGCTGGCACGTGCATCAGAACCTTGCAAGCTGTTCATACTCATATTCGATTGAGCGCTCGATAAGCGATAATTGGTTTCATCTCCACTCTCTGGTAAATGCATTGTATCTCCGCCTTTATCACCTTTTGGAGAGTCACCCTCTGAGCCAAATCCTGGCTCGTTGGAATTTGAAGCATTGGGTTTTTGGCCACCATAAAAAGCCCCTTCATTATCCCGTCCTGAACCGCTATCCGCATCGCCTTCACCCGCTTTATCCTTGGCCTGCTGTTGCGCGAGATCTTCCGTGGTTTTGCGGTGCAATGCCAGGCTTAAATTATGTTCAGCTTTGGCGTAGGTTTGACGATACTGGAGTGCTTGTTGATACGATTCAACGGCCAGTGCTAATAAATTGGTTTGATAATAGCTATTGCCCAGATTAAACAGCGCCTTGGCACGGCTTTCATCACTGCTTGCCGCCCAAGCGGCTTGCCTAAAATAGGCTATGGCCGACTCGAATTCGTTCAATTTATAGGCCGCCGCACCGGCACCAAACCAACCTGAAAAATTGACCGTTTGATCATATAAAGCGCGCGACAATTCATAGTCTCCAGAACTATAAGCACTGTAAGCATCGGCCGTTTGCTGAGAACGATTTTGTTCAATATTTGCACTATTTTGCGCAAAACTCGGCTGTGGATAGCTCTGTAGACTGAACAGCACCAGGCCACCTACTAACCACAAGAAGCCGTTAAGGCTGTTAATTTCTTTACTGGCTTTTGAGTGTAAAAACAGGCCTAGAGATGATTTGAAAAAACCTATAAAGCTTAATAGATAGAAAGCAATGAACAACAATATCAAACCCAGCAGCATAAAGGGCCAAGCGTAATCCTGCCACACCCTATTTTCTTGTGATTGGATTCGGCTGGCCGCAGGTAACGTCACTTCGTTTAACAGTCGAGTCATAAACTCTTGGCTGGAATCCGCTCGTAAATAAACTCCTTGCAAGTCTTGAGCCATTTTTTTCAGGCCACTCTCTTCTAGGCGACTCTGTACTAATAAGCCATTAACATGTAATTTTCCTGATTTATCTTCACTGTCCGGCAGCGTGGCCGCGACCGGTAGCCCAACACCTACTAAAATAATTTTAACGCCGGTATCACTCATTTTTTGCAATTGCGCAAATTTTGATTGCTGGGCACTTTTCGGCAAATCGACAGGCTGCCAAAATTGCGGTGCGCCATCGGTAAACAGTAACATCACCTTAGCATTGCCGGCTGTTTGTGACAGATGGGTTAATCCTCCAATCACGGCTAATTCCAACCAACTCCCTTGCAGCGGTAATAAGCCCGGTTCGAGTAAGTTCAAAGAGTGTCGAAACAAATCACGATCGTAACTTAAGGGACTGACCATGTGCGCTTGTCCCGCAAAGCCTTGTAACGCCAAACGATCCCCCATTTGCAACTTAGGCGTCATCGACTCGACCAGGGATTTAGCAAACAAAAATCGATTAGGATAGACATCGCTGGCATTCATCGATGCCGATAGATCCATCGAGACTAAAATATCCACGCCTTCTCGGGTTTGTACATCCGCTGCGGAAACCAAACTTCTCGGCCCTGCCAGCGCAATAATTAAACACAGCCAAGCCAGGGTTATTAATCTACTGGGAGAGTTTAAAAAAGATCCTATAGAAGAGGTCAAAGAGCCGATTGTTTTGCGAATTAGACCAGGCCTGGTCAAGACGGACGACCTCTGTTTTGAAGTTGCCGATGAAGACTCCGCCAGGGAGGTTAAAACCCTAGTGTCAGCGGCAACCCAAGGCCACAGGTTGCTATCTGCGTACGCATGTTGGTGTTGTTTCTGACCAAACTGTTTCAAAGCCCACCATACCATTGGTAATAATAAAGCCCATAACCAAATAGGCGCACGCCAGGCCAAATCACCATTCAAAAACAGGCTGAAAACCTCAAAGAAATCCTGACTAAAAAGATCCATTAGACAACCGCCTGATTTTCACTGGAAGAACGCAATTTTTTTGCGAGTAGTAAGCTTAAAAACAGATAGCACAGCAAGCTTATAACAGAGATTGTTAAAGGCACGTGATACAAAGCAACATGCAGAGGCAGTCTTGGCGGCGTTTCATAAGGTACCCCTTCCGCCTCGTTAATTTGTTGTAACACTCGATTCAAGTCTTGCCCACTGCCTATTTGAAAATACTGTCCCTGGGTTTCCACGGCAATAGTTTTCAGCGAATCTGACTCTAAAGGTTGATAGAGCAACCCTGTATACAGACGTTTATCCGCAGCATCACTATTGGCACCGACACCAATGGTATAAATAGGCACCTGCAACAGTTGCGCATAATTAATTGCCTCAGACAATTCCAATCGACTTGGCTGGCTCAAACCATCGCTAATCAATACAACGACGCGTTTAAGCGTATCACTCTCTGCTTGACTATTTTGACTGCCTGAAGCGCTTGAACCGTTTAAGCTGTTTTGATGCGTCTGTTTTAACGCCAGACCCAAAGCCTCTCCCATTGCACTGTCGGTACGCCCCGCCAAATAAGGCTTTAGGCGCTTTAAATTCAAACGTGCTGCAGTTTGATCGGCCGTAAGTGGCATCAACGTAAAGGCTTGCTCAGCATAGATGGCCAAACCAAAACGATTGCCTTCCAACCCTGAAATAAACTGATCAAGGATGTTTTTAACGACATTCATACGGGTTTCAGACTGGCCGTTAATTTGATAATCTGGCAGTAAAAAAGAGGCGGAACTTTCAATCACAAAAACGACATCACGCACCGTTTTCTGTTGGGGTAAAGGCTCTAAACCTTGAATTTTTTCGGGTTGCGCCAGCGCAATGGCGAGGCTCATAATAATGATGCCACGAAGCAAATTAAAGCCCGTTTTCAGCGCTGAGAACCGCCATTTAAACGTTTTTTTAGCAGATCCAAAGGGTTGCATTTTATGAATCAATGCATGCTTAACGACCAGCTGTCGTTGTGACTGTAACTGCGTTAAATCATCATTTTGAGTGCCCGCGAATGCCTGGTTCAGAGTGCTTAAAACCCAGAGAAATGGCCATAAAAATATCAGCCATAAGGCGCCAGGATTGGCAAATTCTACCGCTTTAATCTCCAAGAAATCCACTAATAGATTAACCAATAAAGCTTCCATTACGATTTACCTGTCATTAAAGGTTTTAGCATCGCTATTAAACGGCTTTTAAAAGACAACCAGCCGCTATTTAATTTTAAACCGTGTACTTTTAAACCATTGGCCTTTAAAACCAGTTGTAACACAGACTCTGCTTCATCTAATAACCCCAAGTAGGTTTCACGTGAAACGGACTGTTTTGAAAAACTTAGTTGATTGACCTTAACCAATAAAGACTCTAGCTCTGCACTGGAAGAATCACTCACACCATCCTCAACTGACCTGGCTGTTTTCGTCATTTTTTGTAATTTCAGACACCAAGCGTAAAGTAACCAGGCCTGGTCAAATCCAATATTTTCATCACTTGTCTCTGAGTCTTGCTGTTTTGCAGTCAACCGTTTGAGCTGCCAGCGCAAAGCGGTGGGCTGATAAAACTGTTGATAAAATCGTTTGCTAAATTTCAACAACACCACTAAAAATAATAACAACACAATCCCCCACAGCATGGAATCGATTAACAGCGTCCAATCAAACCCCGGCTCCAGTGGGGCTTCAATATCGATTAAGTCCTGACTTTGATTCAGCTCAAGATTGACGGAACTTTTGTCGACTCCACTCGTTGTTTCAGTCACTAAGGCAATCTTCTCGTCAGCTGGCATAACGTCCTCCTGCTGATTTTTGACCGTGCACCTGCACCGCCTTTAGCGCACTGGTCGGTTCATCCGCCATGATAACGATTGGATCCACACCTGCTTGTTGCAGATAACTATATAAACGTTGGTGATAACCTTCTGACCAGGCCTGGTAACTTGCGCGTTGTGATTCTCTTGAGAGTTGATGAATTTGTTGATTGGTGATAGATTGCAGCTGCAAGCCCTCCACATTCGGCAGTTCAGACTCGACTTGATCTTTTATAACAATCGCTTTCAACATGGCGGTTTGTTGCAGTGCCGTCAGAATCTCGGTGGTTTTTTGATTGATATCGTGGAAATCACTGATTAAAATCAAGCGCGAACCTGGCTGTATCTGTTGTTTTAAGGCAAGTAAAACATCGTTAATATGCGGTTCATTCTGAACTTCTTCGCTCGATAAAGAAGGACAAGCCACCGCGAAACTCTCCATTAAATGCGAGTAAGTCCCACGACCTTCAAAACTGGGCGTCAAGGTTAACGATTCTGCTAAACGAGCGCCGACTACAGGAACACCGGCTTGTTGTGCTAACCAGGCAAAATAGCCTGCTACACGTGCCGCCTGTGTGGCTTTTAAACGCACTCTCGTGCCAAAACGCATACTTTGTCGGTGATCGACTAAAATCACCCAACTCTCCTGACGCTCTTCTTGAAACAACTTAGTATAGACCTTGCCGGTTTTCGCCATCAGTCGCCAGTTAATGCGTCGAATCTCGTCACCCATCTCATAAGGACGACTCTCTTCATACTCCAGACCCGCCCCCATAAAAGGGCTACTCTGCTCACCTTGGCGCAGCGCCTCACTGAGTTTAGGGTTACCGATAATACGCTGAGTAAGCACAGCTAACTCATCCGCTAAAGTCACCATTTCTGCTTCTGACAACAATGGCTGATGCAGAGCCGAACCGCTATCAATGCCTTTTAAAAGTCCGTTCGAACGCAACCAAATAGGCAGAACCTGTTTAGCTCGGTAAAACAGTTTTTTTGATAAAGACACTAATGACAAATTAAAAAACCTTTAACGGACTTGCAAAAGACGGGTTTATAACCAACTCGTCTGAACGCTTCAATGGCAAAACTATGCATTTGATTGAGTCATTGGAACAGCCACCAAGTCGACAATCTTTTTGATGATTGAATTGGCGGTCCACTGTTGCGCTCGACCGCTAAAACTGATGATTAATCGATGGCGTAATACATCGGGTAATAGCTTCAACACATCATCAGGTGTGACAAAGTCACGGCCTTGTAACCAAGCGTAAGCGCAGGCGGCATGCAACAAGGCAATCGATGCTCGTGGTGAGGCACCTACTTCAATAATACCTTCTAGAGTAGGATCCAATTGCCCCAACTTACGGGTAGCGGCCACTAATGCCACCATATAACGTTCAACGGGTTCGGAGACATGCAGTTCCGCCACCTGACGTCTGGCATGAATGACATTTTCAGGGGTTAGGAAGTCGCTCATTTTTTCTTTGTCGCCACCAAAATGATGGGCGCGATCTCGGCGTAAAATTTCTAACTCTTCGGCTTCGGTAGGATATTCCAATTCCAGATGCAACATAAAGCGATCTAATTGCGCTTCTGGTAATGGATAGGTACCGCTTTGCTCAAGTGGGTTTTGAGTGGCCATGACTAAAAACAGTTCAGGCAACGGGCGCGTTTGCCCCCCTGCCGTTACCTGTTTTTCCGCCATCGCTTCCAGCAGTGCTGACTGCACCTTAGGCGGCGCACGGTTGATTTCATCCGCTAATACAATCTCGTTAAAAATAGGCCCTTTAACAAAACTCAGCGCGCCAGTATTCACATCCAAAACTTCCGAACCCATCACATCTCCGGGCATTAAATCGGGCGTGAATTGGATACGCTGAAAGCTCGCGTGTACGCCATTTGCCAACGTTTTAACCGCAGTGGTTTTCGCCAGGCCTGGTGGTCCTTCCAGCAAGACATGCCCCCCCGTTAAGAGCGCAATCATCATTTTATCGAGCAGGGCTTCTTGACCGACAATGACGGTTTGTAAGTGCTCTTTTAAGGCCTGAAATTCTGCTTGTGTCGACATAATTTTTTTCCTAAGTTTATTCTTACGTTTAATTTCTAACAACGTTGCCATAAGTTAATCATCGCGCTTGTCACCGCCAGCCAGAAAGCATTTAGATAAAACAGCCGTAAAGTCCTATTTCATCATTTTACGATAACAGCGTTTTTTATTCCGGTATTTCTTCAGCAACCAACCAGACCACCAAAATTCCTGATAGAAGCATCGCCACCGCTACCAGTTCAAAAGCGCTTTCCAGCTGACCGGTATATTCGGCGATTAACCCCATCAATAACGCACCCAGCGCATAACCAAAATCACGCCAAAAACGATAAATTCCGAAATACTCTCGCACTCACTGGTAGAACCTGCAACCTATTCAACCAAATGGTTGAATAGTAAATTTAAACCCTTATAATTGTCAAGGTTAAGCATACATTTAAATTAGGAAACCACCATGTTATTCAAAAACTCAAAAACAGTCGCCTTCAGCTTGGCTTTGTTCGCTGGACTACTCTCCCTCTCTGCTCAGGCCGAAGAAGTGAAGAACACTTATAACGGACTGACCGTGAATGCTAATGTCGTGCTGGCCGAAGGTAAAACCTTAGCCGATGAAATCGTGCTGTTTACGCATGGTACAACCACGCACAATGGCCGCGAAACCTATCAGAGCATTCAGAACCTATTAGCAGAAAATGGTATTAGCTCTATTGCTCCGAACCTGAGTTATGATCAAAATGATCGTCACGGTGAAATCGACTGCACTAAACCGCAAAGCCACACGCATGATGACGCGATGACTGAGATCGATTTTTGGGTCAAATGGCTTGCCAAGCAAGGCACGCAGTCTATTACCTTAATGGGGCACTCTCGTGGTGGAAACCAAACGGCTTGGTATAGTATTGAGCAGGACAGCGACTTGATTAAAAATGTCATTTTGGTTGCGCCACAAACCTGGTCAAAAAAAGCTGAACATAAAGATTATGAAAAGAAATATCATGTGCCATTACAGCCAATCCTAGCAGCCGCTGAAAAATTGATGAAAACCGGTAAAGGCGATACTCAGCTGAAAAACGTTAATTTTATCTACTGTAAAGATACCTCTGCCACGGCAGAAGCTTTTGTCAGTTATTATCGAACGGATGAACGTATGGATACACCAGTCCTGCTTAAAAAAGCCACTAAACCGACGTTGGTCATTATTGGTTCTGCAGATACCGTGGTGGCAGACTTAACCGAGAAAATGGCAACCGTGAACAATCCGCTGGTGAGCAGTTATATTATTGAAGATTCTGATCACTTCTTTTTAGACTTTTTTGCTGAAGAGTTGGTTGAGCAAGCAGTGAGTTTTATTCAACAATAATCATTTGGCAATAAAAGGTCTTACTGATGGATTCGTGCGAAACTAATCTAAAATCATGTCTATTTGAACAGCTTGCCCAAATCGGTAAATCCCTTGGGCACGCGAATCGGTTACTGATTTTAGATGTCTTAGCGCAGGGCGCCTGTCAGGTCGATGTCTTAAGCCACAAGCTTGGCCTGAGTGTTGCCAATGTCTCTAAACATCTGCAACACCTCAAACAAGCAGGCCTGGTGATTAGTGAAGTACAAGGCTCTCAACGAATTTATCAACTCAGCGATAAAAACATTGTGCCTCTAATCCAAACCCTGCGTCAAATCGCCGAAAACCAGATGACTGAGGTGGCGACCCTTCTCCATGAAAAACTCCATCCTCGCGCGCCTTTAATGCCCTTTAACCCTAAAGAGCTTAAACAAGCAGTCAAAGACAATAAAGTCACGCTACTAGATGTTCGTCCTGCCGATGAGTATCAAGCCGGTCATATCGATGGGGCGATTAACCTACCGATTGAATCCTTAGCAAATTCAACAACAGAAACTTTATCCCTCGCACAACTCTCACAACAAAAACCCATTGTGGTTTACTGTCGTGGCCCATACTGTTTATGGTCTTATCAAGCGGTCGAAAAACTTCAAGTGAGCGGCCATTCTGCCAGCCGTATGCCGGAAGGCTATCCTGAATGGACTGTCCTGAATGAGTTATAAAAAATCGTTAAAATGAGCTTTCAAAAACTTTGCAAGTTGCCACAGCAAGCCTACAATCAATACTCGATGTTGAAGAAATGGTTTACGCGATGCACAATTTTATCTTTAGCCCAGGACTTTATAATGCTTAACCTTCTCTTTAGTCTAAGATTTAAGTTCCGCTTAAAATCGCTTATCAGCCTTTGCACCTCCCTATTACTTCTGCCAATGATTGCCGTCTCCGCTGAAAAGCCACCGATTTCAGTGATTGCCTATCAAGTGCAGCAAATAGAGCAACCGCAACAGATCAAAGCATTAGGGGATTTACAAGCCCAACGCGCCATTCAAGTGGCTGCAAATGTCACTGAAACCATTCAAGCCATGCATTTTAAAGATGGCCAAAACGTCCACAAAAACCAGCTGTTATTAGAGCTGAATAACCGTGAAGAGTTGGCTTTATTAGCGGAAGCCGATGCCTTAGCCAGCGAAAGCAAACAGCAATATCAACGTGTTAAAGATGTCTTAGGCCGTGGCTCGGTAACGCAATCGTTGGTTGATGAAAAACACAGCATTTGGCAAACTGCTGTCGCCAATCGCAAGGTGATTCAAGCGCAATTAGCCGATCGAAAAATTTACGCGCCGTTTGCAGGACAATTGGGTTTTAGCACGCATTCCGTCGGTGCTTTGGTCACGCCTGCGAGCCAGATTGTCAGCTTGGATGATAATCGCGTCATGAAACTGAATTTATATGCCGCCACAGAATATCTGCCGGTTTTGAACATTGGACAAACCGTTATGGTCAGCAGTGCCGCTTTTCCAAGCATAACTTTTCAAGGGCAAATCAGTGCGATTTCGCCCCGTTTACAGCAAAACCTGCGCATGATTAAAGTCATTGCCCTCATTGATAACCCCAAGCAACTTCTCAAAAGCAATATGATGGTGGAAGCGCATATTGATTTGCCCGCCAAACAACAGCTGATTGTGCCTAACAGCGCGATTCTTATGCTCGGTGACCATCAATATATTTACCGCTTAAAAAACAAGCAAGGTGAGCTTTATCAAGCTGAAAAAGTCGAAGTGCAAACCGGTGATATTGGCAAAACCTATACCGAAATCACCTCTGGGTTGAATGCCAATGATTTAGTGGTCAGCCAAGGGGTGATGCGCGTTAAACCCAAAGCCAGCGTTAGCATTAAAGGTCTACAAGACACAACACCGCAAGAAGAGTTATTACAACCGAAAGCGAAATCAGCTAAACCGCCTACCCCGAAAAACATCTCGTCAAGCTTACCTCTGAACTTATCTTTAAACTTCTTCGATAAACCACTCTCCAAAACCCACCAGGCCTCATAAACATGTGGTTATCTGATACAGCGGTTAAACGCCCAATCCTTGCCATCGTCGCCTCTTTACTGCTACTGGCATTTGGTTTAATGGCCTTCGAACGCATGAGTTTGCGTGAGTATCCAAATATCGATGCGCCGATTATCAGCATCGATACCAGTTATTTGGGCGCATCTGCCGAGGTAGTGGAAAGCCGTATCACCAAATTGATTGAGAGCCGTATTTCCGGCGTACCCGGGATTCGTTTTATCGAGTCCAGTTCCAGCGATGGTCGTTCGCGCATTAAAATAGAGTTTTCGGTGGAACGCGATATTGATGATGCCGCCAATGATATTCGTGATCGTATCGCCCGCATTCTGGATAACTTGCCCGAGCAAGCCACCACACCAGAAGTTGAAAAGGTCGATGGTGATGAGAGTGTTATCCTCTGGTTTAACCTGAACAGCGATCAGATGAGTGTACCGCAATTGACCGATTATGCTTCACGCTATCTGGTCGACCGATTTTCGACCCTGAACGGTGTTGCCCGCGTGCGTATCGGCGGCGGACAGTCTTACGCGTTACGTATTTGGCTTAATCCACAACAGATGGCGCTGTATGGCATCAGCACACAAGATATTGAAGAACAACTGCAAGCTGCCAATTTGGAGTTACCCATCGGTTCGGTTCAGGGTGAACATATTCTTTATAGCTTGCAGGTCAATAAGCCCTTAATCACCGTGTCTGATTTTCAAAACCTCATCATCAAGCAGAACCAACAAATTGGCCAAGTCAAACTATCGGAAATCGCCGAGGTTAAATTAGGCGCCATTGAGCGTCGCCGTCTGTTTAGAGGCAATGGTCAACCGATGGTCGGCATCGGCATTATCAAACAGTCTAATGCCAATACCTTAACCGTGGCGCAACTGGCGCGTGAACGCCGAAATCTGGTCAATAAAGACCTGCCCGAAGGCCTGCATTTGGCAGAAAGTTATGACTCATCAGTGTTTGTCCAACAAGCGGTTGATGAGGTCTATAAAACCCTACTCATCGCACTCGCTTTGGTCTCACTGGTGATGCTGGTTTTTCTAAAAAGCTGGCGTGCTGCTTTGGTGCCGATGGTGACACTGCCCGTTTCGCTGATTGCCACCTTTGGCGTGTTATGGGCTTTAGGTTTTTCCATCAATTTGTTAACCCTTTTGGCCTTGGTGTTGGCGATTGGTCTTGTAGTGGATGATGCCATTGTGGTCTTGGAAAATACCCAACGCCATATAGACAAAGGTTATCCCGCCAATGTGGCCGCCTATTTGGGCACTCGCCAAGTAGGCTTTGCCGTCATCGCCACCACGCTGACGCTGATCGCAGTCTTTCTACCGATTGCTTTTTTAGAAGGCCAAATTGGGCGGTTATTCTCAGAATTTGCCATCACCTTAGCGGTGGCGGTGATTTTCTCCAGCTGGGTCGCTTTAACGCTATCGCCTGCCATTGCTTCTTATATTTTGAAGCCGACTAAGCCGCTTAAGCTCACTAGGCTGAACAGGCTGACTAAGCGAAGCAGGCCTGGACACTTTTTCAAACGTTTACTGCTTAAGAATCTACGCTATCCGTGGGTGAGTCTATTAGTCTTTATCGGCATCAGCGTAGTCGCCGTCCAGTATGCGCAACAAGTGCCACAAGAATATGTGCCTAAAGAAGATCGTGGCGTGTTTTTTGTCTCAATTAAAGGCCCAGAAGGGGCTACATTTGAGTATATGCAAAGTTATCTCAATGAGATTGAAGAGCGCTTAACGCCATTGGTCGAAAGTGGCGAAGCCAAACGCCTACTGATTCGTAGCCCACGCTCGTTCAGCAATACCGAAGTCTTTAACAGTGGTTTTGCCATCGTGGTATTAGAGGATTGGGCGAAACGCCGCCCTGCCGCTGAGATTATGCAAGAGACCCGTAAATTGTTAGCGGATTTGACCGGCGTTAAAGCCACCCCCATTATGCGTTCACCGATTGGTGGCCGTGTACAGAAACCGGTGCAGTTTGTCATCGGCGGTTCAAGTTATGAGAGCTTATTAAGTTGGCAGGGCTTACTGGATGATGCCATTCAAAAGAACAACCCAGGCCTGTTAGGGTTAGATTGGGATTATGAACCCAGCAAACCGCAGCTTAAAATTAGCGTTAATTACGAGCAAGCCAAAGCGTTAGGCATTTCACAGCAATCATTAACTGAAACCCTGCAAGTATTGGTCGGCAGCAAGAAAGTCACAACCTTTCAATACCAAGGTGAAGAGTACGATATTCTCATAAAAGCCGACCACAAATGGATTCAATCCCCACAAGATTTACAGCAAATCTACCTGCGTTCAGAAAGCAGCAATGAGATGATTCCGCTCGCCTCTGTCAGCGAAATTTCCACGGCTGGAGTGGCTTCCAGCCTGAATCGTTATAACCGCGTGCGCTCGATGACCCTCTCGGCGAATCTGGCAGATGATTTAAGTTTAGCAGAGGCCTTGGACTATTTAAAAACCCTCACACGAGCTACCCTGCCTAGCGAGGCGATTATTGATTACAAAGGCCAATCACGTGACTTCCAAACTGCCTCAAATTCATTCTATTGGGTGTTTGCCCTAGGCCTGGTGGTTATTTTCTTGGTCTTAGCGGCACAGTTTGAAAGCTTTATTCACCCCTTGGTGATTCTGTTTACCGTGCCATTGGCATTAGCCGGTGGCTTGTTTGCGTTACTCACCTTTAATATCAGCTTGAATATCTACAGCCAAATTGCGCTGGTGCTGTTACTGGGGTTAGCCACCAAAAATGGCATTTTAATTGTCGAGTTCACTAACCAACTGCGTGATAAAGGCTTAAAACCGTACCATGCTTTAATCTCGGCCACGCAACTGCGTTTACGCCCCATTTTAATGACCGCCATCACCACCATTGCCGGCACTCTGCCACTGATTTTATCAAGTGGCGCAGGTTCAGAAACACGCATTATTCTTGGGATCGTCTTATTCTGGGGCGTGGCTTTCTCCACCTTATTAAGTCTCTTTATTATTCCCAGCGCCTATGCGCTACTCGCCAAAAACAGTGGCTCACCACTGGCTTCCACCCATGCGTTAGAGCAGGCTTTACGAGAGGCGGGCAGTGCGCCGAAAATATGAAAATAAATAGCGCTCATGGCCGAAAACATGGCTCTATCAATACCCTCTAGACTTTGAGTCATAACCCTCTTAAAAAAAGATGCTTTCCTAAATAATTAATTTTGGATATAGTGGTATCCATAAAATCTCTATAACTACTTGTAAATAAAGAATAATTCCCTTAACAATAAAATGGATATTACTATTTTGAATGTTATGCTGAAATACCTGAAAGTCACTCTTGTGATGATTGTAATGAGCTTAGCTGGCTGTAGCTCTCCGCCGGAGCCACCGATTAAACTCATAGCCAACTCTTGGATCGGTTACTCGCCATTGTTTTACGCCAAAGAAAAAGGTTGGCTAAAACCCCTTAATATTGAATTGTCTACCGTGGTCTCACTTGGCGAAAGCATCATGACCTACAAAATCGGCCATTTTAGTGGGCTCACTGGCACGCAGTATGAATTCCACAAACTCCAAAAACAGAATGCCAATCTAGTGCCTGTCATTATGTTTGATCGTTCCAATGGCGGCGATATGGTCATGAGTAATACCAGCATTGATTCTCTTCAACAAACCTCTGACACCATCGATGTCTATTTAGAAGTAAATTCAATTAACTGGCTCGTCTTCCAAGATTTTATAGACGCGCATCAATTAGAAAATCAAACCTTTAATTTTATCAACAAAGATCCGCTAAAGATTGTCACTGAAATCAAACAAAAAACCATCACTCAACCAGCCATTATTGTCACCTATTCCCCTTATAACTTTACACTTTCAGAACATGGATTTAAGATCATCGCTTCAACTAAGAGCCTTCAAGATATCCTGGTTGTAGATGCGCTCTATATTAAAAAATCCTGTATTACAGAGCATAAAGAGAATTTTATACAGTTAAAACAAGCTATCGATCAAGCGATTCAAGACCTTCATGCCAACCCGCATGATTACTATGAAAAAGTGAAGCCCTATCTTGAGAATGGCAGCTATGAGGAATTTTTAGCCAGTTTAAATGAAATTGAATGGCTTAATTCTAGGCTGTCGGACGCGCTCCTTGAAAAATTGAATCATATCTCCTTTCCCGTTAGAGATTTGCTGTAAATGCTCTCGATACAGCGCTTTTTTCTAGGGCTGCTTGCCATTATTACTCTGTCGCTCTATGCGACCTTTATTGCATACTACCTCTCGGAACAACAGACCAAAGCCGACTTGATAACCGACGAGATTCATAAACTCTTATCTGAAACGGGTTATTTGATCTCTACCAATTTTGATGATTTAAGTAACATTCAGAATTTTAAATCGTTATTGAACCGTAAAGTTGCGCAAGACAACCTCATCTCGAGCATGACACTTGCGTATGGTAATACCATTCTATTAACGACAGATCCATCCATCAACACACTGCCTTCAATGCTGGATTCGTTTGCAACATTTGATAACATTTCTGCCAGTCGGCTTTTAGAAAATCCAACTTTTGAAATCAGTATTGAGGCCTTTTCTCAAAATAAAGCCGTGTCGTTGACCTTATTCCTGACGATGAATGAATATGCCTTGGCCAACTACTTTTCAAAAACCCGTATCGAATACCTCAGCACTCTAGTGATTCCAACTCTGCTCGCGACGCTGCTTTTAGGGGCAATATTACACTTTCTCTTAATTAAGCCACTCGCACAATTAAGAAAATATGCCTATTACTCCAAGCTTCCCCCCAGTCAATTCAAAATTAGAGAACTCGAAAACATTCGCAGTTCAATGGTGCAAACTTTTCAGCGCCTAGAAGAGGAACAAAAATCTCTTTATTACGCTGCAAGAACCGATGAATTAAGTGGTCTACCCAATCGGAACCAGTTAAATGAACGCTTAAACTGGTTAATTGAAGAGTCCTCCCGCTCACAGTCAGAATTTGCCTATCTTTTTATCGACTTGGATAACTTTAAAAACATCAATGACACCTTGGGTCATGATATTGGCGATGCGCTACTTTTGATGATTGCTGAAATCATGCAGGAGGTTATTCGCCACTACGACATCATTGCGCGCGTGGGGGGGGATGAGTTTGTGGTGGTATTAAGTCGATATCAGAATCATTTAGAGCTGAATCATATTATTCAGCGAATCCTTTCCAGGCTATCTGAAATACACATGGTAGGCACTCACCCAGTGAGAACCTCAGCCAGCATAGGGGTAGCTTTCTACCCTAAGGACGGCATCGATGGTAGAGCACTGCTCAAAAATGCTGATATTGCGATGTATGAGGCGAAAAAATCTGGAAAAAATAAAATCCACTACTTTACCGAATCCCTTCATCAAACGATATTGGCGGAAGTTGCGCTCGAAAATGATTTACGCACGGCCCTTAAAAACCAGGAATTTGAACTTTATTATCAACCTAAAGTAGATATCGAGAGCGGTAGAATAACGGGCGCTGAAAGCCTGATTCGTTGGCACCATCCAACCAAAGGTATGATTTCACCCCTACAATTCATCCCTATTGCAGAGCAAACGGGCCTCATGATTGAACTGGGTGAATGGATCTTACAACAAGCTTTACAACAACAAAAACAGTGGCAGGAGAATTACCAAACCAATCTAGTGGTTTCAATCAATATTTCTGCTGTTCAGCTTGAAAATGCGCAGTTTTTCAATCACTTTCAAGCCCTCTGCAACCAATTCAACGTGGACCTACGGCTCATTGATATTGAGGTGACTGAATCAGTTTTAATGCAAAATACCGAGAATAATCTGAATACTTTAAAAAAGATTCGTGGACTGGGTGTCTCAACCTCATTGGATGACTTTGGGACCGGCTACTCCTCTTTAGCCTACTTAAAAAACTTTCCGATCAATACCTTAAAAATCGACAAAGCCTTTTTGGATGACTATCAAACCCAATCGGGATTCATTTTTATTGATACCATTGTCCAACTAGCGCACAGTTTGCATATCAATGTCGTCGCCGAAGGGGTTGAAACCGAATCGCAGCTCGCTTATCTCAAAAGCATTGGCTGCGATGTCTTTCAGGGTTATTACTGTAGCCGGCCTCTGCCTGCGGAAGCCTTTATGGCATTGGTACAGAAAAATCATGCTTACCCACTCGAAGCTTCTTGTACGATAGCCTAAATCTCTGGCTCGAAATAAAATGAGCCGCCGCTGACTTTCATACCTAATGTAATTTCAGAATGACCAGGCCTGATCTCTTTGTAACCTTAATTAATATCAACCACAGTCACTCATTCACACCTTTACCTCTGTTTATCATTCCCACCACTGACTTATTTCGTTAAACTCTCTTTTATGAGTAAACTTTAACCGTTGCCTGCAAAATCCAATTTCAGCTTAATGAGAATTCCTATAAGCTTATTCGGATAATTCCATGATAACGGTTGCAGGCGACTTATTCCCTTAAAAATACCAGACTTATTTCGTAGGATGTCCATCAATGCCCCAAACTGTAAAAACTTCAGCTCAAACTGTTTATAAACTCACTGAATACAGTCATGGAGCCGGTTGTGGCTGCAAGATTTCTCCCAAAGTGCTCGACAGCATTCTTAAGACTCAATTGGAAATTGCCCCCCACCCACAATTGTTAGTCGGCAATAGCACCAAAGATGATGCAGCCGCATTTGATTTAGGCAATGGCTCCTCTATTTTGAGCACGACCGACTTTTTCATGCCGATTGTCGATGACCCTTTTACCTTTGGCAAAATTGCCGCCACCAATGCCATCAGCGATATTTACGCGATGGGCGGTAAGCCGTTAATGGCCATCGCCATCTTTGGCTGGCCGATTGATATCCTGCCCGTGGAGGTCGGACAGCAGGTCATTGATGGTGGCCGCGCTGTCTGTGAGGCAGCAGGCATTCCGTTAGCAGGTGGGCACTCTATCGACGCGCCAGAGCCTATCTTTGGCTTGGCCGTCACCGGCATTGTCGATAATGTGAATTTAAAGCGTAATGCATCAGCCGAAGCGGGCTGTGAGTTGTTTTTGAGCAAGCCTGTGGGCATCGGTATTTTAACGACCGCCCAAAAGCAGAAGAAGATTCATGCAGACCACATGGCAATGGCGATTGAAGCCATGACCACCTTAAATGTGGCGGGTACGGATTTCGCTAAAATAGACGGTGTCACAGCGCTGACGGATGTCACTGGTTTTGGAATACTAGGCCACCTAATCGAAATCTGCGAAGGCAGCGGCATCCACGCACAAATCGACTTTGATGCGGTGCCGATTTTACCTCACGTATTAGAGTACTTAGCATTAGGTTGCACGCCAGGCGGTACCGGGCGTAACTTTGAAAGCTACGGCCATAAGGTTAAAGCGTTACACGGTGAACTCAGTGAAACACAGAAAATGATTCTCTGTGATCCGCAAACGTCAGGTGGATTGCTGGCCGCAGTGCGCCCTGATTCGGTTGCTGAATTTAAGGCGGTCGCGGCACAACATGGTTTAGTCTTAGAATCGATTGGTCGAACTACAACCGCTAATCCGGTACACGCTTGCGTTGAGGTCATTTAATGTCTTCCCCTGTAACGGTATCAGCACCGACATCGACTCACGTAATCAACCCTGACGACTTATCAGCAGACCTGCCGGTTCAATTGACAGAATACAGCGATGATTTACCGCAAATGGAGGACTTTAAATCCATCGTATTGAATCAAATACCATTATTAGATGTCAGAGCGCCACTTGAGTTTAATCAAGGCGCATTTGAGATGGCCGCTAATATTCCGCTGATGAACGATCAAGAACGCCACGATATCGGCATCTGCTATAAACAAAAAGGCCATGATGCGGCGGTTGAGTTAGGCCACCGTCTGGTCAATGAAAACGCTCGGACACCGCGTATAAAAGCTTGGTCGGCTTTTATCGACAGTCACCCTGGCGCTTTACTCTACTGCTTTAGAGGCGGGCAACGTTCTAAAATTTCACAACAGTGGTTGGTCGACAATGGCTACAACATCACTCGTTTAAAAGGTGGTTATAAAGCATTTAGACGCTTTTTGATTGATTTTCTCGACAATATACCGACTCTATTTATTGAAAATAACATTCAACCGATTGTGCTCGCAGGGCGCACGGGTGCAGGTAAAACCATTGTCTTGCAACAAATTGACAACGCCATTGATTTAGAAGGCCTTGCAAACCACCGAGGCTCAGCCTTTGGCCGCCATGCAAGCCCACAACCCACCCAAATTAATTTTGAGAACCAGCTGTCGATGGCGTTAATGCGTTTTCTGGAAAAGCCTAATCGAAACATGATTATTGAAGATGAAGGCCGCAATATCGGCTCAGTTTCCATGAATAGTGAGCTGTTTACTGCCCTAAAATCGGGCCCGAGAATCGTCGTCGAAACCCCACTTGCAGAACGCATAGACATCACCCATCAAGAGTATGTGCTACAAGCGCAATCCGAATATGCAAACCTTGCCGATTGGGTAGAATTTATGCAGAGTGCCTTTGGACGTATTCACAAACGTCTGGGTGGAGAAAGACACCAGCGAGTGATGAAATCCTTTGAAGACGCTTTACAAATTCAACAGGAAACGGGCGCGACGGACGGGCATCGTGGCTGGATAGAAATCCTATTAAGTGAATACTATGATCCAATGTATGACTACCAAATGGCCAAAAATGATTATCCGATCATTTTTCAAGGTTCTATTGATGAGGTTGTCAGCTTTCTAAAGGCCTATCCCGCAAAATAAGATTCAATCACCAGGCCTGGTGATACTTAAAGAGATGTTTTAAGGAGCTTTTAAGGAAACCCCATGAAGCCAATCAGTCGTAAAACACTAGAATCAGAGCACAAGCCAGAGGTGATTGCACTGCGATTACAGCGCCCCCCACAATCACAAAACATATCCGATGCGGTCTTAGGCGGGATTGATGGTTGCATCACCACCTTTGCAGTGGTGTCTGGGGCTTTTGGAGCAGGTTTCTCGCCAGCTGTCGCACTTGTTTTAGGCTTTGCCAATTTGTTTGCCGATGGTTTTAGCATGGCTGTGAGTAATTATGAAGCCATTAAAGCCCAACAAGAGTTTACCGAAAATATTCGGCGCTCAGAGGGCGAACACATCGACCGAATTCCCGAAGGGGAGCGCGAAGAAATACGCCAAATATTTCAAAAAAAGGGCTTTGAAGGCGAGACCCTAAACACCATTGTAGAGACCATTTGCCAAGATCGTGAGCTGTGGATAGAGACCATGCTCACCGAAGAGCACGGCATCCAAATAACCCATCCAAAGCCAATCAAATCCGGATTCGTCACCTTTATAGCCTTCGTCGGCGTGGGTTCAATTCCCCTCCTGCCCTTCTTAATCCCTAGCTTAGAGATGACTCAGCAATTTATCATCAGTGCGATTCTCGCCGGCATTATGTTCTTTTTAATCGGTACTTTTAAAAGCCTGTTCCTCAATAAACCGATGTTACGTTCAGGTTTGAGTACATTACTCACCGGCGGAACAGCGGCGAGCCTGGCTTTTCTAACCGGTTATCATCTTGCGTGAGATAATAGGCATTGGTTAATTTGTGACACAATGAATGAATTTAACGGCATTTAAGGCCTTAAAATACATCTTACAACTCCTTTATTAGACATTTTGAGTAAAGTGACCAGGCCTGGTCATTTTATTTTTTAGCGGATTTTACGTTTTATTCTAAGACTTTCGTAGAAAGGACGACCTTAATAACGGGTCTTGGCGATAAAACAGCTTTAATTGTTGATAGACCTTAGGGAAGAGCCTATTTAAAACCTGTGGAGCTTCAAAGAAATACTCTGTTGAGACCGCAAAAAATTCAGCCGGATTGGTGGCTCCATAAGGATTAAAGGCGATTAAATTGCCTTGTTGAAGTCGCTCATTCAAATCTTCATACGCGGCTTCAAAAGCCTCATACCAGGCCTGGTGACTCATATTGGAATGCAATGGCGGGTGACCATTAGTATCGCCATCTAACATATCCAGTTTATGCGCCATCTCATGCAGTAGCACTTGATTTGCCTGCTTACGCAAAGGATGCGGCTGGTCATCTGACCAATCTATAATAATACCGCCTTGATAGTGCGTCTCACCCGACTCAAAGCCAGCCCAACTCTGTAACAATCCCTGAGTATTAAAAACGGTTTCTCGGCCATTGTGAAATGCGGCAGGATAAACCAGAATTTGATTCCAATTACGGATCCAGCTTAAGCTAGGATCTGTTTCAGGCTCTTCTAAACCAAACAGCAGTATGGCGACTTGGCTCGCAATCACCACCCGCATCTCATCCGTCAGTTTAAATCCTTGAACGGGGATCAGTTTCTTCTGCATCAGCACTTCACTGGCCAGCAAACGTAAGCGCATTTTTTCACGCCCTTGATAACGTAACATCAATGGCATTTGGACAATGGTTTTATGCCAAAGCTTGAGCGGAATCTTATTTTTTCGCAGACTACGCTGTAATAAGAAACGCTGAATTCTAGTCGTAAAACTCATCAAGAGGCTCTGCTAACAAAGAGAATCAACACTACTGACCTTTTTGCAACGATTTCAAATCCTCTAACACCTGTTGCACATGTTCTTCAGGGTCAACTTTGCGATAAATTTTGGCGATTTTACCGCTCGGGTCAATGATAAAACTGTGGCGTTTGGCAAACTTCATAAAGCCTAAATTGAGCAAAGCGCCATAGCGTTTCGAGACAGTGGCATCTGCATCCGCTAATAATGAAAAAGGCAGCTTAAACTTAGTTGCAAAGCTCTGATGACTTTCAATACTGTCAATCGACATGCCCAAAATCACGGCTTGTTGATTAATCAAATGGTTAATATTATCTCTAAAACTACAGGCTTCCTTAGTACACCCAGGGGTATCGTCTTTAGGGTAAAAATACAGTACCACCCACTGGCCTTGATATTGATTCAAACTAACGACTTCACCGTGCTGATCGGATAACTGAAAACCAGGCGCTAAGTCGCCAATTTGCAGACTATCGGCCATGGCTTGTTGAGTAAAACTCACCGAGAAAAACAGCGTAAGCGCTTTTATAAATTCTGAAAATTTCATGGCGTTTTTGTCCTTTATTACACCTCTTAATAATACGTTCAATATTAACACACCCTTTCTTTTAGAGCTTTTAGCCGGAAAAACAACCATTTTACCAGGCCTGGTCATTAGTAAAAACAATCGTTACTATCAGTTTTTCTGACTGGCATCTTATTAATTTATTGGTTAACCTTGAAAGAAATTCATGGAAATGCTGTCTTATCTTATATGAAGCACTTTAAACACTTGTTATTGACTCTATTAGCGTTGACGCTCATTATTCGGCCGGTTTTTGCCGAAGGCTTAATGTTGCATAGCGGTTCGAGTTCAAGTGAAATGGCCGAAGAGATGCAGACAATGGATTTGATGCAATCTACTGATCACAGTCAAATGATGATGTTGCATAACCAAAACCATGCTGCAATGGATCACTCACCAGGCCACGCGATGGGTTGTGCTGATGCGGGTTTACATCAATGTGATGGTAACTGCATGGACAATAACTGTTCGTTTATTTCAGCGGTTTCTGCCATCACCACGACTGCAAACCTGCAACTGCCTGTCGCCGAACAAAGCCAAACATTCCCTCTTAATCACACTGCTTTAGTGATTCGTACTATCCCTCCAGAACAGCGCCCCCCACTCGTTTAAATCTATTTTCTAGTCTGTATTAACCCTTGGCTGGCAAAGCGCCGTCCTGTCGTTAATTCTATTCTTTTTAGATTTTAGGAGTTCCATATGATCATTTCGAACACTTCGAACACAAAACAACCCATTAAAAGCTCGACTAATAAAGCCAGTGAGTTGAGTGCAAACCCGCTTTCAAGGCGTACTTTTATTAAGGGTGCCGTCATCAGTAGCGCCATCGCGAGTGTTGGTTTTAATCCTACTACGCTATTCGCCAGCGTGCCTGGTTTGACGAACTCACAACCGTTAACGACACGCCCCAAAGCCTTAACCGGTACGGAATTTTTCTTGGATATTGGCGAATCCATAGTCAATTTCAGCGGCACACCGCAAATTGCAGTGACCGTTAATAATATGCTGCCGAGTCCCACCTTAATTTGGCGTGAAGGTGACGAAGTCACTCTGCATGTTAAAAACACCCTCAAGGAAGACACTTCAATCCACTGGCACGGCATGATTTTGCCGTTTGAAATGGATGGCGTGCCAGGCCTGACTTACGCGGGCATTAAACCCGGACAGACCTTCACTTATAAATTCACTGTGCAACAGCATGGCACCTACTGGTATCACAGCCATTCGGGTTTTCAGGAACAGAACGGCCTGTACGGTTCAATCGTGATTCTGCCCAAAGCCAAAGATCCTTACGAATACCAACAAGACTACGTGGTTCAACTCTCCGACTGGACCGATGAAGACCCAAACCAGGTACTTAAAAACCTCAAAAAAATGCCCGATTATTACAACTACAGCCAAAGAACGTTGGGTGATTTCTTTGGAGAAGTCCAAAAAAATGGCTTTAAGGCCGCATTTAACAATCGCAAAATGTGGAATGAAATGTCGATGACCGATCGAGATTTGTCCGATGTTTCAGGTTCAACCTATACCTTCCTAATGAATGGCGTCAATCCTGCCAGCCATTGGCGTGGCCTGTTTCAGCCAGGGCAAAAAGTCCGCTTACGTTTTATCAACAGTTCGGCCATGACCTTTTTTGATGTACGTATTCCTGGCCTGAAAATGACCGTCATCGCCTCGGATGGGAACTTGGTTCAACCCGTCTCTGTTGATGAATTTCGCATTGGCGTAGCTGAAACCTATGATGTAATTGTTGAACCTTTAGATGAAACGGCTTATGCCATTTTTGCACAAGCGATTGATCGCTCTGGGTATGCCATCGGTAGCTTAACCACGGATGTGGATGTAACAGCAGCTACACCAAAAATGGATCCTCTGCCGATTCTAGGGCACAGCGATATGGCGATGGACATGAGTGGCATGGATCACTCCCAACATCAAAGCATGAACAACGATATGCCAGGAATGGATCACTCTCAACATCAGGGCATGAACAACGACATGTCTGGAATGGATCACTCGCAACATCAAATGCAGCCTATTCACGATGCCAATCAGGAAATCTCTGACTGGCCGGTTGAGCGAGCCAAAGTAAAGTGGGGGCCGCATACTAATATGCAGGCAGAAGATGCGCAATACCGTCTCTCTGATCCGGGGGTTGGTTTACGTAACAACGGTCGCATCGTTTTGACCTATGCGGACTTGCGTAACCTCTATCCAACGCGCCACGATGCTAAACCCAATCGTGAAATCGTTATGCAGCTCACTGGCAATATGGAACGTTATATGTGGTCTATTGATGGCGTACCTTATATGCATGCCGATCCGATGCACCTTAAATATGGTGAACGGGTGCGTATTACCTTTATCAATAACACCATGATGAATCATCCGATGCACCTACACGGCATGTGGAGTGATTTAGAGAGTGGTGACCTTAATTACATGCCCAAAAAACACACCATTATTGTCCAGCCTGGCGCTCGTATTAGTTACCGCGTAACGGTCGATGCCAAAGGCGTGTGGGCTTATCACTGCCATATGCTATTTCACATGGCAGGCATGTTCAGAAAAGTTATTGTGGCTTAGGAGAGATAAGATGAAAAACAGAAAGGTAAACATGGCTCAAATGAACAAAAAATTAATCCTACCAGGCCTGGTCACTTTAGGTTTATTGATGAATGCCAATGCCTCACAAGCCGGCATGATGGATGAACCGGTGGTTTCTAAGTTTACAATGGATAAACTCGAAATCAGCGATGCCGACCACAATCCAAAGCAGTGGGAACTCGATTTTTGGGTTATGAAAGGTTTACAACGCTTGGTGATTAAATCGGAGGGCGAATCAGCCGATGGTGAAACGGACAGTGAAAGCATGTTGATGTATGGTCAAGGCATTGCGCCCTACTGGGATATTCAAGTTGGTTTAGCACATGATATCAGTGGCGAAGAATCTCACAGCTGGGCAGCCATTGGTTTAGCCGGCATGGCACCCTACTTCTTTGAAACTGAGGTTTATGCCTTAGTGGACAGTGATGGCACGCTTGGCTTGCGAGCTTCGACCGAATACGAGGCTTTGATTACCCAAAAATTAGTATTGGTGCCAGAAATTGAAGCCAGCGCTTACAGTGCGAACATTGCAGAAATGGGCATTGGTTCAGGGCTGTCATCCCTCAAGGTAAGCTTGCGTTTAAAGTATGAAATAAATCGAGAATTTGCACCTTATATCGGCATTAATTGGCACAAAAAACAGGGCAATACCGCTGATATGAGTAGCGAGGGGGAAGAGACCAGCTTGCTTGCTGGCCTCAGTTTTTGGTTTTAACCTACTCTGATAAATCAAGTGCTTAATTGAATATTAAGCACTTTTAAATCTGAGAATGAGCCTCATAATATTATCTTAGACTGATTAGTCGACAGATTTCTGGGGAGCCATCATCATCCTCAAAGACGCACGACAAGAACTCAAAACCATGCGACACATAACGAATTGTGGCAATCTATAACTCACCCACAGAATTCATCCATGCGATTTTGCACCAATTGATTCGCTACTCATAAAAAATGATAATTCATGAAAAAGATATTTTCACGCAGCCTTTTGGAGTAGCATTAAGTTTCAATCAACACCGAATATATGAAAGCATATGCATCAAAAAACAATCATTTTAATAATGGGACTCTTGCTCTCAGCTCTTGTAGTGATAGCTTCAAGCTATACTTACAAAAAAAATCACACCATCCCCGTAGTGGGCGAACTTGAGTGGGAGCGGGTTGAACTCGTCAACGAGATCAGTGAGCCGATTATTGAACGACCTGCCGCAGAAGGAGATTACCTCCAAGCAGGCGATATTATTTTAATCCTCGATCCGCGTCGCGCTCGTGCAATTTTGCAGAGTACGATTGCCACACGTAATCAGCTTGCCGCAAAGCTAAAAGAGCTCTCTACAGGTAGCAGAAAAGAAGATATCGAACAGGCAAAACAATTGGTGATTAAATCTCAAAGCCTATTAAGTCTTGCCCGCCTTGAATACTCAAGAATACAAAAACTGCATCAACAACAATACCTCAGCCAAGATGATTTAGACAAAGCCAAAAATGCCGTTGCAACGGCTCAATCAACACTGGCATTTGACCAAGCAAACTTACTAAAGCTACAGTCAGGCACACGGATAGAAATATTAGAACAAGCAAAACAGGCTCTGCAAGCGGCAGATAGTCAAGTCAAACACAATGAAATAAATCTACAACGCCTTCAAATCCATGCACCACGTGCCGGTATTTTAGACAGTTTACCTTTTGAAATCGGTGAACAACCACAAGCTGGCAGCGTTGTTGCGGTGATGCTGGCGGGTAATCAACCTTATGCACGGATTCACATACCTGAGCAAATGCGTGTAGCAGTGAAGCCTGGAACACGCGCTAAAATACAAATTGATGGCGTAGACCAAGTATTTGATGCCAAAGTGAGATCCATCCAATATTCACCAGATTTCACCCCCTATTATGCCCTCACTGAAGCAGACCGATCGCGCTTAAGTTATTTGGCCAAGTTGGATTTTGTGGATGCCGAAGTGAGGCTGCTACCAGCAGGTTTGCCACTCACAGTTACATTTGACCTTGATACGATGAACACGATAGCGGAGTAAATGTGAATCACGAATGGGTTATTCAATGCCAACAACTCACCCGACAATTTGGGACGCTGACGGCTGTCAATCATTTAGATTTAGTCATTCCCAAACAGACCATTTATGGGTTTTTAGGCCCCAATGGATCGGGAAAATCAACTACGATGCGCATGCTATGCGGATTACTCACCCCCTCTTCTGGACGGGCTAATGTTTTAGGGCTACAGATGCCCAAACAGGCCGAAAAACTCAAAAGCCAAATTGGCTATATGGCGCAAAAGTTTGCGCTGTACGATGACCTGACCGTCCATGAAAACCTCAAATTTATGGCGCAAGCCTATGACTTACCCTCCAAATTACAATCGCAACGCATTACCGAAGTGTTATCACGCTACCAACTGGGTGTGCTACGTAATCAACTGGCAGGCACTATGAGTGGCGGCCAAAAACAGCGCCTATCGTTGGCTGCTGCAATCTTACACAAGCCTAAGCTATTGTTTCTAGACGAACCGACCAGTGGAGTAGATCCGAAAAGTCGGCGAGATTTCTGGGAGTCTTTATTTGAACTGGTGAGTGAAGGCGTGACTATTTTGGTGTCGACTCACTATATGGATGAAGCTGAACGTTGTCATGGTCTAGCGATCCTTGACCATGGCTACAAAGTCGCCGATGGAACACCCAGCGCGTTAATGTCGAACATTGATGCTTGGGTCTTCAAAATTGAAAGTGAATCCATCATGCCCATCAAACAACAGTTAGCAACCTTAGAAAAAGTTATCAGCATTACCCAATTAGGAGAGAATCTACGGGTATTGCTCAATAAAAGCCTTGAAAATCCGTTAGCCTATCTTCAACAGCAATTGGCACTATTGCCTTCTACTTTAGGACAAAACTTACGAATCACCCAAATAGAGGCGACCATTGAAGATGTTTTTGTGGTAACAACCCAACCTCAAAAGCAGATAACAACATAATGATTTCGTTAACTCGGCTTCTGGCGGTCTTCCGTAAAGAAATCTGGCAACTTAAGCGCGATCGTATGACCATCAGTATGATTTTTGGTATTCCCATCATTCAAATCCTATTATTCGGCTATGCCATCAATACTGATATTCGTTACATTCCCACAGTCGTATTGGACAACGCCCATAGCCAATTATCGCGTAACCTGATTTCAGATTTACAAGCCACACAAGTCATTCACCTTAATGGATATGTCAACGACATTAAAGCCATAGAGTCGGCATTACGCAAGGGCGAGGCCAGCATCGGCATTGTGATTCCCTCTGACTTTGAAAGACGCATACAAGATAATAAACGTGCCGCCGCACAATTATTGCTGGATGGCAGTGATACGATAATCTTAGCGGCCGCCAAACAATTGACCGCCATGCAATTACATCAAGATAGCCAAATAGTTCACCCCAAAAACCCTCTCTTTGAAGTGCGTCATTATTACAATCCTGAACGACGCTCTGCGGTCAATACTATTCCTGGGCTGATTGGCGTGATTCTAACCATGACCATGCTGATATTTACCGCCATCTCACTCGTGCGAGAACGCGAACGCGGCAATCTCGAATTGTTGATTAACACCCCCATCACTTCCAATGAATTAATGCTTGGCAAGATATTGCCCTATATCCTCATCGGTTTTTTTCAGGTGACACTAATTCTCTTGCTGGGCGTCCTTATTTTCGATGTGCCGATTCAAGGACAAATCACCGATGTTTATATTTCTGCGCTGGCCTTTATCGCTGCGAATCTAACGCTTGGACTGTTATTTTCTACGCTGGCAACTACTCAGCTACAAGCTTTACAAATGGCGATTTTCATTATGCTACCGTCCATTTTGCTTTCCGGTTTTATATTCCCATTTAGCGGCATGCCCAAAGTGGCACAGTGGATTGCCGAGATTCTTCCCCTCACCCATTTCGTGCGACTGATTCGCGGCATCATGTTACGCGGTGCAACTTTAACGGAGCTCTTGCCGGAACTGTTAGCATTAGTGGCTTTTGCGCTTATTGCTTTAGTGTTGGCGATTAAACGTTTCCATAAAAAATTAGATTAAAGCCCTTTTCCAAGTCTATAATGAAAATTCAAACTCACAATTGAATTGCTGCAAAATGAATCACTTCCAGGAAGAACATAAAGGCGAAGTTATTGGTGTCATTACCGAAGTACATGGCCCAGTGGTGGTCATTTCTTGCGAGCAACTACCGCCAATCAATCAAGCTTTATTCGCCGACCAGGATGGTGAAACCTGCATATTTGAAGTGCATCAGCACTTAGATAAAACGCATGTCCGCGCCGTTACACTCCATAAAGCCAGTGGGCTCTTTCGAGGGATGCTTGTTTACGATACCGGTTCCCCATTACATGTGCCAGTCAGTCCAGACTGCCTTGGTCGGGCTCTAAACTTATTTGGTGAACCGCTGGATGGTGGCCCACCTTTAGAAGCCCAGAGTTTTCGCAATATACACAATCCACCCCCAGATCTGTCGGAAACGATGAGTAGTAATGAGATTTTAATGACGGGCATCAAGGTCATTGATTTACTCTGTCCATTCGTCAGAGGCGGTAAAACTGGATTATTTGGGGGGGCGGGCGTTGGTAAAACTGTTTTAACGATGGAGTTCATGCATGCTGTGGCCTCTTTACATCAAGGGGTTTCTGTTTTTGCAGGGGTCGGCGAACGGATGCGAGAAGCGCATGAATTGTGGCATGAAATGGAAAGTGCCAATATCCTTTCCAAGTCATTGCTTGTTTTCGGGCAGATGGATGAATCGCCAGGCGTGCGGTTTCGCTTGGGTTTATCGGCCCTGACTTATGCAGAATATTTACGGGATACCTTGCAGAAAGAGGTGTTGTTTGTCATGGATAACACCTTCCGTTTCGTTCAAGCCGGTAGTGAAGTTTCCAGCCTATTAGGCCGTATGCCCGCAACGGTAGGTTACCAACCCACGCTCATTACCGAAGTCGCCGAACTAGAAGATAGAATAACTTCCACTCGCCAGGGAAATATTACCTCCGTACAGGCTATTTATGTGCCTGCAGATGATATGGCTGATCCCGCCGTCAATGCGATTCTAAGCCATCTAGATACCTCAATCATCCTCTCTCGTAGCCAAGCAGGTAAAGGTATCTACCCTGCAGTGGATCCCCTTCAATCCAGCAGTAAAGCAATGGATGCCTATACTCTGGGTTCACGGCATTACACCATTGCCGAAGGGGTGCGTGAACACCTTGCGCGTTACCATGAACTTGAAGACATAATTGCCATGCTCGGAATAGAAGAGTTATCGCCTAAGGATAAATTGATTGTCATACGCGCACGCAGGCTTCAGCGTTATTTAACTCAACCATTTTGGGTAACCAGTTCGCAAACTACTTTTAAAGGAGTCTCAGTGCCTTTAGAGCAGACATTAAATGACTGTGAGGCTTTTTTAAGCGGTCAATATGACAAAGTGCCTGAGGAAGAGTGCTACATGCGTGGCTCAATGAGTGGATCAGAGTAGGCTATGATGACATTGACACTTTTAATACAAGATGCAACTCACGCTAAAACCTATACAGACATCACGTCATTTGTCGGTGAAGACCCAAGCGGAAGTTTTGGCATTCTACCAGGGCACTCTCGTATGATGACATCATTGGTCATGGGGCTGTCTCGCTTTAAGGTGGGTGAGCAAAACTGGCAATATATTGCCGCGACAAGGGCTTTGCTTTACTTTGATAAAAATAGACTCACTTTATCTACCCGACATTTTGTAATTGATTCGGATTACACACGCATTAGCACCCTATTACAGGAACAGTTACTGGAAGAAGAAATGCTATTATACCAACAAAATCAGAGTTTACGACGCATGGAAGAAGAAGTCCTTAAAGGTCTTTGGGAAATGAGTCGAACAGGAGGCTAGTGCATCATGCCTGATAAACAGGATTTAAAAAAACAAGTTGAACGTCAAGTCGCCCGTATTAAAAAGGCTGAGGTTGATCGTCCCACCCTAATCGCACAAACTATGTATTTAGGTGTGCTGGGTGTATTGTTTATTTTGCCTGTCATTGTGGGTGCCTATTTGGGTCAATGGCTAGACGAGCGTCAATCAATGGACTACTCTATTAGTTGGACTATTAGTTTTATTTTGCTCGGTGTGTTCGTCGGTGCCGTTAATGTTTATTTAACGATTAGAAAGGCTTAGGGATTCAATGAATGATTCTGGGTTAGACATTAACATCCTCTTTATGATTGGCCCCTTGGAAGTTTCTAACACGGTGGTGACGACCTGGATGATTATGCTGGTATTGGGCGTTCTATCGTGGCTCTTCACTCGAAGACTCTCTCAAGATCCAGGGAAAATTCAAACGGCACTTGAAGCCGTTGTCATCTCCATTGAAGGCGCCATCTCCTCCGTCGCGCCACAGCAGGCAAAACAATTAACAGTATTTATCGGTAGTATTTGGATATTTTTGGTTGTCTCAAATCTTAGTGGCATTATCCCAGGCGTACATTCGCCTACTCGAGATTTTTCAGCAACAGCCAGCCTTGCTGTCATCGTTTTTTTGTCAGTACACTGGTTTGGTATTCGCATTCTCGGCATGAAAACATACTTTCATCACTTTCTCAGTCCCAGCCCTCTACTCTTGCCCTTTAACTTGATTAGTGAGGTGACTCGCACCATCGCGCTTGCGGTGCGTTTATTTGGCAATATGATGAGCTTGGAGATGACTGCATTACTCATACTCTTAGTGGCGGGTTTTCTCGCGCCAATCCCCATTTTAGTACTACACATCATTGAAGCCTTGGTGCAAGCTTATATCTTTGGCATGCTTGCCTTGGTATATATTGCCGGGGGCATTCAGGCTCAACAACTTAAGCAACAAAAGACTACGGAGTAATCTATGACTGATCTTTCTACACTTGTTACCGCATCGACCATGGTCGCTGTTATTGGCATTTCGGTAGGGGTTATGTTCCCCGCGCTCGCGATGGGCTGGGCCATTAGTAAAGCATTAGATGCGATTGCGCGTCAGCCCGAAGCCGAAACCTCAATTATGCGAACCTTATTCATTGGTTTGGCGATGATTGAATCACTGGCCATCTATGTGCTTGTGATTGTACTCATAGTGCTGTTCCGCAATCCATTGCTTGAATACCTTATAAAGTGAAGCACTGGACACCAAAGGAGAATATAAATTGGAGCTGAACTGGTCGACTTTTTTATTGGAAATGATTAATTTTTTAGTATTGATGTGGATACTGAAACATTTTCTTTACCGTCCCGTGTTGGCAGCGCTCGAAAAGCGTCGTGCAACGATTGAGAATACCTTACAGGAAGCAACCGATCAAATGGCGCAGGCCGAAGTTCTACAAGAACAATATAAAAAACGATTAAGTGAATGGGCACAAGAAAAACAACAACTGCAAGAGACGTTGGAACAAACCCTGCAACAAGAGCGCCAGGACCAACTTAAAAAATTAAAAGATGAGCTTTATGCTGAACGAGAAAAAGAGGTGGTTATTGCTCGACAAACGCTTGCTGAAACTCAAAATAGCTACCAACTCATCGCCCATGCACAAGGGGCTCAATTTGCAGCTAAGTTGCTCAGCTCCATCGCGTGTCCAGAGGCTGAGTTACGTTTATTTGATTTACTGATCGAAAAAATCGATGGCTTATCGACGGAGAATCTAGCCACCTTAAAGAATGCTTGTAATAGCGCTCCTGATAAAATAACCGTTGCCAGTGCTTACCCTCTGCCTAGCAAACAAAGTAAACAATTAGAGGCTAAGATATCTGCTCTGTGTGATTATGCTGTCATTATAAGTTTTCAAGAAACCCCTGAACTCCTTGCCGGACTTCGCATCCATATAGGTGCTTGGACATTACGCATGAACCTGCACGATGAGTTGAACCATTTTATGGAACTTTCTCATGAAAATGGTTGATTCAGCTCCCCCCTTTTTTAAAAAAGTTGAAGATTGGCTCAATCTTTACCAGTTAGATATAGCGCTAACGGAATTGGGTTACGTCGTATCTGTTGGAGATGGCATTGTTTGGGTCAGTGGATTACCGACGGCAAAAATGGATGAAATCATCCTGTTTGAAGAGGGTAGCCAAGGTTTCGTGTTCGAACTCACCCAAGAATTAATCGGCGTCATACTCTTACATGAAACACCCGAACTGACCTCTGGCCAGAATGCTTATCTGTCACAACATAGTATCAATATCCCCGTAGGAGATAGTCTTCTTGGACGTGTGATTGACCCATTAGGTATCCCACTAGATGGCAGAAGTGCACCTATTACTACGATCAAACAGCCACTGGAAAGACTCTCTCCGCCCATTATTGCGCGCGACAAGGTATATAAGCCTCTCTATACTGGAAATAAGATTATTGATACGATGATTCCCATCGGTAAAGGCCAACGCCAACTGATTATCGGTGATGAAGGCCTTGGACGGAGTACCCTGGCAATCGATACGATTATCAATCAGCATGACAAAAATGTTTACTGTGTCTATGTCTTAATCGGCCAAAAACGTTCGACCATCGTCAATACCATTGAATTACTGCGTAAAAATGATGCACTCAGCTATACCACGATTGTGACTTCACAAGCCAGTGCACTGCCGGGTTTACAATATTTAGCCCCCTTTGCAGGTTGCACCATTGCCGAGTTTTGGATGCAACGGGGTAAAGATACCTTGGTGGTCTATGATGACCTTTCAACGCATGCCAAAATATACCGTGAATTATCATTACTCTTAAGGCGACCTCCTGGGCGAGAAGCCTATCCTGGAGATATATTTTATGTGCATGCGCGCTTACTGGAAAGAGCAACCAATCTAAACTCAAAATACGGTGGAGGAAGCATGACAGCACTCCCCATCATTGAAACTCAGCAAGGCGAAATTGCGGCTTATATACCCACAAACTTGATTTCTATTACCGATGGTCAAATCTACTTGAATCGTGAACTATTTGTTTCTGGTTTTCGTCCCGCGATTGACATCGGGCGCTCGGTATCACGTATTGGTGGCCAAGCCCAGCACCCCCGCATAAAAGAAGAAGCCGGGCATATGAAACTAGATTATCTCCAATACATGGAACTAGAAGTCTTTACTCGATTTGGAACGAGATTGGATGCCCGTATTGAAAAAGCCATTCATAGGGGCAGAGTGTTACGCGAATTGCTTAAACAAGCGCATTTATCCCCCGAAACCATCGAGTTTCAAATGGCGTGGCTCATCGCTTTTAATGATGGTTTATTTCTTGATATGCCGCTAGAGAGCTTGGCCGGCAGGCTTAAAACGCTAGCATCCCAAGTAACCCGTTCCAGACTGACGGTCGACAGTACTCGAGATCAATGGAAGGCTGAGCTTGTTAACTGGCTAAACCTCAATAAAAGCATCCCAACCAATATTACGGAAAGTCCTGATGGCACGTTATCACGAACTTAATACCACCCGTGAAAAACTGCATGATATTAGAAGTATCATGAATTCAATGAAAACGCTTGCCCAGATGGAAGCGCATAAACTGGAACAGTTTATTCAAGCACAAATCGCTATATCAGCTAGTATTGAGACGATTGCCACTGACTTTATGTCCTTTTATCCTGAAACATTACCTGACACTGAACCCGCTTCAAAAATTGTTTTACTCATAGGCTCGGAACGAGGATTTTGTGGTGACTTTAATGGCCAGCTGCTAAAACAATTTGAAGAATCATTTGATTCAAGTACCGAAGCAGAAACGATTGTGATCGTCTTAGGCAATAAACTCCAAAGCCTTTTATATGAGTCCATGCCAAATGTCACCTATCTTAAAGGCGCCAATATCACTGAAGAAATTATCAGTGTGGTGGAATTTTTGATACAAACCTTGGCGGCCATTAAACATCCCGCCTCTTTATATGCAATTTATCATAATGAACCCTATAACGAGCCTTGCATCGAAAAACTCCTGCCTTCTTTTACCAAGTTGAATTATGAAAATATTACCTTTACCCAGCCCCCCCTATTGAATCTCAGTCCTAAAAGGTTTTTGCTTGAATTAACCGATCACCATCTTCAGAATGCCTTGCATCGAATTCTTTATACTTCACTGATGGCAGAAAATCAGCTACGTATTCATCATTTAGAAAATGCCACACAACATCTTGATAAGAAAACCGATGCACTTTTACATAAAATAAATGTCTTACGGCAAGAAGAAATTATTGAAGAAATTGAGGTTATTCTGCTAAATCAGTCTGATATCGAGATATTAAACCCTTCAACGGCGCTGAAGCATAAAGCTTTAAAGTAAGCATCGTAGGCTTAATATTGGTGGTTCATTAAGGTTGCTCATCCGTTGTATTTACAATTTCATCTAAGCCTTTAAAGACGAGCGATGCTTTTTTTAAACTTTAAAAGGCTGGCTGTGAGAAAGATAACAATAAAGCTAAGTAAGGCAGAATAATCGCCTATTAAGTCAATAAACATACAAACAGCAAGAAAGTAATAGACTGTGAACCCATTGAAATACTTAATGATTCGACATACTTTTAACATCGTAACCTGGTCGTGAAATTAATCAACCAGTGAAGCACTTTTAAACCCAGCACGAAACGTAAAGGCGCCGTCAGGAAAATAACGGCGCGTCATAATTTTCAGGTTGATCACTATAAACACAGACATTCCAGTCCGCCGCCAAACCCGTTTCAGCCAAACAGTAGGTTTCAAAAAAATCGACAATCTCTTGGCGCTGACAGTGTGCTTCAAATGCCGTCATATTCGCCCAGATTTCATTAAAGGCAATCGGCATACTTTTACCTTCGGCAAAACGACTTGGAATCTGACGGGTTACCGTGTATTGCAAACAGCCATCTTCCCGTAAGGTGTTGGGCTCTAGGCTTTGTAATACCTTAAACAACTCGGCTTCTTTGCCTGGTTTAGGTTGAAACTGCGCTAAACAATAAACTTTTGAGGACATAATATTTCCAATATTTTTTCAATGGGTTATACGCTAAACAAAGTGTTCTATAGCGCATGTTTCTTTTAAATTGGGCTTAAGTTTAAGGCAGGCCGGGTGTCCAATCAAGCATTGGCACTGTCCACAGCCTAATGCGTTAAGTATCGTTAAGCCTAAGCGTACTTAAAGCACTGATTAAAGGCATCTACCACGGCCTTTTAGAGGATTGTATTGGCATCTCTTCGCAAAACCAGTGCAAGCCACTATAATTAATGCTTTAAAACACCAAGCCACTGTACCCTCATGACTAAAAACCAATCTTTACATTTATTACGCCCCCTCTTTAAGTTCTTATTTAAGCACCCTAAATATATCCTTATCGGCGTAGCCGTCGGCGCTTTGTGGCTTATGTATGAGCTATTTGTTGCACGTCCGTCAATGAGTTATATGGGATTGCCGCAAGTAGAGTCCGGCATTGCCACTCAAGGTTGGTCACATGTTTTGCGTAATGAAGGCTATATGCTGGAATACTCTGAAAAATTGGCCAATCCATTATGGGTCACTTACCGAGTCACTGAACAACACTTTAAGAGCGGTAAACGTCCCCGTGGATTTAAAGTGGATTGGCGTAGCATTGCCAGCATTAACCATAGCGATTACACCCGCTCGGGTTACGATCGTGGCCATATGGCACCAAACTATGTGATTGCCAGTCGTTATGGCAAGACCGCGCAGCATGAAACCTTCTTGATGACCAATATCACTCCACAGAAACCCAAGCTTAATCAGAAATCTTGGCAGCGTTTGGAAGAGGTGATTGCCAATGATTTCTCCAAATGGCATGGCGATTTCTGGGTGGTGACAGGGCCTATTTTTTCTGAAAACCCTAAAATTATTAAAAACAGCCAGGTCGCGATTCCGCAAGCCTTTTACAAGATATTGATTAAACCTACCATCGCTGAGCAGCCCGCGATTGCCTTAGCATTTGTGTTTCCACAAAATGCTAAAGCAAACGAAAATTTAATGAGTTTCGTGACCTCTGTTGATGATATTGAACAGCAAACCGGCATCGATTTTTTCTCTAAATTCGAAGATAATTTTGAAGCGGTTCTAGAAGCGGATAAAGCACCAGAGGCTTGGCGTTTACAGGACGTCTCTAACCGCCCTTCTCGTTATTAAAGCTGCAACCAAATGAACAATAAAAATGAGTTCTAAAAATGATGACAAATCCTGACAAATCACCCCTTTATGTTTCTCGGAGAGGCTTCCTCAAGATTGGAACAGGCTCTTTACTCGCTCTCAGCCAAATTAGCTGTACGGCGACACAAATTCGTCAGGGCATCACCACCAGCCATCAACTCTATAAAGGCAATGTTTCCCAAGCAGTTGCTGCACAAGTTCCAGGCTTAGGTATTCCAGAAGTGGATGGATTGGTCAGAAAGCAGATTGCTAGCTTATTGGATGAACTGGTGCAAACTTGGGGTGAAAAGCGTATTGCCAGCCCCAAAGAGTATGTAAAGTACACCGATGACTACCAGAGCCGAGCTTTGATTGACTTTACAACAGGGCAAATTCAAGTCGAAACGCTCATTCATCAAGACTCAAAATCTGCGCTCAAAAAAGCCATTGTCAGCACCTTATTGACACCAAATGACCCTTCTCAGGTCGATTTACTCAGTGCAAAACCAATACAAGCAGGGCAAATACCTTTTTTAGTGGATTTAGTACGCGATCATGACAACCACGCCATACGTTATGCCTGGCGGGCTAACCGTTTTGCAGATTACTTGATTAAAAGGGCTTATAAAATTCGCAAGGACACGGTGAATGGTCAGAGTAAACTAAGGCATTATGTTTCTTTTGAGATGGTCAAAGATTACCAAGGACAGCAAAAACATCGCTACCAAATAGATGTCCTTCGACAAGCCAAACGGTTTCACGTGCAACCCGCTCTGATTTACGGAATTATCGAAACTGAGAGTGCCTTCAACCCATTTGCCATCAGTTCTGCTCCTGCTTATGGCCTAATGCAAATTGTGCCGACCACCGCTGGCAGAGACGTCTATCAACTACTGCATAATCGACCAGGCACACCGAGCAAACAAACCCTCTTTAACCCCTCGCAGAATATTGAGTATGGCGTCGCCTATCTGTCCATTTTATCTACTCGCTATCTCGGCGGAATTCATCATCCAAAATCTCAAGAATATTGTGTTATTGCTGGCTACAACACTGGCGCAGGCAATGTTTTAAAAGCCTTTGATGCCGATAGAAAGCAAGCGGTACGAAAAATTAACGCAATGAACCCGCAACAGGTTTATCAACATCTCACCAAACGATTAGCACATGCAGAAGCACGTCGATATGTGGTTAAGGTGACTGAAAACAAACGTAAATACCGAGTTGCTTAAGATAATAAGCATTCTATTTCAGCTGGCCTTTTTTCTTACAAGTAAATTGCACTTGTTATGCGAATTCAAGATTGGCCACTAAAATTTTATATACCAAAACAGAATATTAACCATTTGATTTATATACAAGAAAACCCCTTTCAAAAGATACAGTTTCTTTAAAGTCGAAATCCATGACGTTATCCCATAAAATAGACGCCTATCCTAATCCACGTTTACAAGAGCCAAGAACCCATGAATACGTTGACCCATTTAACACAGCAACAAAAAGACACCATTTATGCGCAAGCACATGAAGCAGTAGGTGCATTTCAGTTTGATGAATCGGTAGTGGCTGTGTTCCCAGATATGATTCAGCGCTCTGTTCCTGGTTATCAGACCATTCTCACCGGCATTGGCGAACTCACCAAAAAACACGCCCAGGACAATACTAAGCTGTATGACTTAGGCTGTTCTTTGGGTGCGGCGACCTTAACGATGCGCCGCAATCTTGAAGGTAAAAGCTGTGAAATCATCGCGATTGATAATTCAGAGGCAATGATTCAACGTGCCCAAGAATATCTGCACGCCTATCATTCTGATATTCCCGTACATCTACAGTGTGCAGACATGACCCAAGTACCGATTGAAAATGCTTCGGTCGTGGTGATTAACTTTACCCTGCAATTTATCGATCCAGATCAACGTGAAAAACTTTTGACGGACATCTATCAAGGTCTGCAACCTGGTGGGATTTTAATTCTATCGGAAAAGATTCATTTCGAAAATGAAACCCTGCAAGACAGCATTGAACATATGCATCTGCAATTTAAGCGCGCCAATGGCTATTCAGAGCTAGAGATTAGTCAAAAACGTAGCTCTTTAGAAAATGTCTTAATCAGTGATACCGAACAAACCCATTTAGATCGCTTTCATAAAGTCGGCTTTAAATCAGCGGGAATCTGGTTTCAAGCCTATAACTTCGCTTCTTTTATCGCCATTAAGTAACCTTCAGACCCGCGTTTTCAACATCCTACCAGGCCTGGTAAGTTTGTTTGAGTCGCTTTAAAGTATTGCCTTAAAGCCTTATAATGCCTGCTTTAATTCAGTTATTCGGCGGGTTTCACGTGAAACAACACTACGATACATTTTGGGCTCGTTTAGATGAGACTAAGCTAGAATCTTGGCAACAAGCCCTGCCGCCGATACTAGATAAAGCCCTCAATCCTGAAGGCAATGGCAATCTACATCGCTGGGTTCATGCAATGCAAACCATTGAAACCTACCCAAGCAATGTTCCCTATGACATCAATCAATCTGTCCTAAGAATCAGTGATGCGAAAGCCCTATCTCCCGATGAAAGAATTGTTCTAGAAGAGACCCTTAGAGCCTTCCAGCCTTGGCGCAAAGGCCCTTTTAGCATCCACGGCATCCACATTGATACCGAATGGCACTCAGACTGGAAGTGGGACAGAGTACGCCCCCACCTTTCACCATTAAAAGGCAAAAAGGTATTGGATATTGGCTGTGGCAGTGGTTATCATCTGTGGCGCATGGCCGGCGAAGGCACGGAACTGGCAGTCGGTGTTGATCCAAGTCTATTATCGATGAGCCAGTTTTTAGTCTTAAAACACTTTATCGGAGGGTCCGTTCCCGCCTATTTTTTACCACTCACTTTAGAACAACTACCCGTCTCTACCAAAGGTGGCGCGTTCGACACGGTCTTTTCAATGGGTGTGTTATATCACCGCCGCTCACCGATTGATCATATCTACGACCTCAAAAAACACCTCGTCCCCGGTGGCGAACTGGTGTTAGAAACCCTGGTCATTCCAGAAGGTTACGGCCAATTACTCCTGCCCGAAGACCGTTATGCGCAAATGCGTAATGTTTGGTTTTTACCGTCCGTGAAGGAGTTGACGCACTGGTTAAAGCGTTGTGGATTTGAAAATGTAAGATGTGTCGATGAAAACCAAACCAGCATCGAAGAACAACGCAGCACCGATTGGATGTCGTGGAACTCTTTAGAAAGTTTCCTAGACCCAGAAGACCACAATAAAACTATAGAAGGTTATCCTGCACCATTGCGGGCGGTAATGGTCTGTAATACGCCAAAATAATTTTAGTTGGCGTATAAAGATATTTTCACCACGAAGTCACGAAGGCACGAAGTTTTTAAAAAAAGACAACCAGGCCTAATCAACCCATTTTAGTCTTACCTTTTCACCCTTCGTGTCTTCGTGGTTCAACTACTTCCCGATTCCTCGTTCTCATACTCCCGTGTGGGAATGCAGACGGTAACCTGCCATCAATAGCGGTATGGATTCCCACGCAAAGCATGGGAATCAGAAACTACCAGGTGTACTTCCCCCAGGCTCTTTATGATTAAAGTATCAAGCAGATTCTAAGGGGTTACAAAAACTCCTATTAACCTTGGAACCTGTTTTTTAATAGGAACATCCCAACCAGGTGTATAAATTACTTTATGAAAGCGTTTTTTGGGGTTTTTATGAGAAAAGGTTCCTTCTGTTATTGCAACAAACCAGCCATCAAAACTGAGTGTTTTGTTCTTAGATAGGTTACCTTTCAAGTTATTTTGGTATTTACTCTCACGCAGTTCCACACTGGCATCTGTCACTAGCCTGTCCATCACAAATGCGAATGCAACGTAGTCCTGTCCTTCACGAGAAATCAACTCTTTTTGATTGAGCGGTATGGCATTCTCTTTAACCAGTTTCAGTAGCGCTTCTTGTGAGGTCTGCTTTTGATAGAGACTTTTTGGAAGCTTATTAGCTAGAACATAGTATAAATTCACACGCGGATTATGACTGGAAAGTGGCAGAATAACAGCTGACTCAATAATGATTTTTTTACCGACCATGCGATATTCAGACCTAATGGCTGTACTCACAACGCGATCATGTCTATCGTGGAAACGTAACATTGCTGAAATCCATCTAAAATCAGGATCTTTGTCTGACGTATGGTATTCGTCTATTGCCACACTCGTCAGAGTAAAACCTGCATAATGAAACCTTTGCTCATGAAGAAGTTCCGCTAAACCATCAACAAAATCAATCTCTTTTTTTGCCTTTCTTGATAATGATTTTGCTCTTATTTGAGTGGCGATCGCCCCAACAACCAAGTCCACATCAGCCGTTAGGTTGACCGATTGCCAACCACGCTGTGGAGCTGTTTGCGCCAATAATTCAGTAGAATGACTGAATATCACCAGCACACCAATCAGCAAAAGCGCTAATTGGTGTGCTTTGAATCGTGTAAATATTTTTAGAGTTGTATTCATATTTTTAACTCCCTTAAGAAGATGGTTTATTTGTGGATAAAACGGATATGTTAGCTTTGAATAAAACATAGCATTCATGGCTCCGCCCCCAAACCCTGAGGAAAGTGATTTACGAATAAATCACTTGTATCAGAAGGCACTCCTGGCGTGGCTGGCGTCGGCGCGGGTAAAGTGGGTATATTGCTGAATAATTGCAAGTCATCATCGGACACTGGCACTGTATTCGTCTGAACTGCTGAAGGCTTTAGCTCTCTACTGTCAAGAAGCCCTTGAATAAGCTGTCCCACATCATCCTCGCCAGTTTCTGCTGGTGCTGGTTGATTAGACGTTGTAGATGGGGTTGGCAATGCATTCTCTTTCACTCGCTTTTCCATCTCAGCCAACTGCTCAGGGGTGAAAGTGATTTCATCTGAAGTGCTCCACACAGGTTTTGTCGGATCGACTACTTTTGTAGGCCCCTTTTCGAGAAGATTCTGGGCAATAGCCTTACCGCCAGCAGCAAGACCTGTCTTTGTAAACTCTTCGCCAATCCAAGCAAGTGCGGCATCTTGTAAGGCTTCCTGGGTGGCTCCAGTTAGGTTATGCAATACCTTCTCTCCAATTTTACCTGGTGGGATAAACAAACTAGCCGTCGCTCCACTTGCTAACTTGATGGTTACAGCGAGGCCAGCTTTAGTGAGGCCACACGTAATATTCTCCTTAGTTACGCCGCCCTGTAGTGCAGCAGAAAATTCACCAATCCCTGTCGCTGCAATTTCCGCCTTGGTTGCGGTAGCTTCGATAGAGATAATAACGGGGAGTAAAGCAGGATTGGTAACAGCAGCAACGATGATGATTCCGCCCTTAGTAATAGACAGAACCGTACCAATATTCTCTGCTATATAAGCATTACTGTTATAAAGTTCGGCCCACCACATTGTATTCTGATTCTCCCCAGATCTATCGAGTGTATTGATGAGCCAGTTTAAGATATTTTCCCGTTGCTCTGGTGTTAACAGGTTATTATTTAAACCGTACAAATACTCTAAGCTTCGATCCACCACACCCAGTCTGTTCTCATCATAGCCCTCAAGCCGATCCCATTCTTCTTGTGATAATTTGATATTTCTTGTATCCAAACGATCCCGTAGTGTTTGAATGTTCATTGGGATAATAGGTCTAGGTGGTGGACGCGAACCAGGGCTGCTTGGTGGAGATGGAGCATATCCGTGAGCAAACGAATTCTGTGGTACAGATCCTAAACAAAGTAACCCTATCGCAGCGGTCAGCGTCAGTTTTTTAAAAGCAGGTTTTAAAACTTGTTGAATATTCATTATCATTTTTCCTTTACGAATGATTCTGGATGATTGACCTGCAATTTATAATTGTTAATCATGACCATGCTCACTAGCTAGTGATAATAAGGCTGTATATACCGTGGATCATTATCAACAACAGGGGGGGCATAATGATATGTGGGAAGACCATTATCAACAGACGGACTTTTAGATGGGCTAGTGATAAGGTTCTGGGCTTCAGCTGCAACGTCCCCAGAGGCCTGAGAGGCCAAAATCTGAGCGATAACATCACCACCCAACGCCTTTAACGCTGCAGGATCTGTCGGTGCGCCACTCGGTATCGGGATGACCACATTAACAAACTTTCCGGTAGCCAATTTGACTGCCACCGTGAAAGTTGCCTTTGCGGTTCCACGAACAACATTTTCCACCGTAAAACCATCCTGAAGAGCAGCTGTAAACTCACCAACACCAGTCGCTGCCGTTTCGACATTACCCGCTATAGCTTCATTAGCGATTAGCAGCGGAATCCCCGCTGGAGTAAAAACCACGACAGCGATGGTGACAGCGACCTTAGCACCCGTAATGGCATAAGGAAGTGCTTCCACATAAGGGGAATAGTAGTTATACCATTCAGCATCAGACATCGCATGCTGAAGTTCCTGATTATGGTTAAGTGTACTGAGAATCCAGTTCAGAAGATTTTCACTTCGCTTAGCTGGTAATACTTCATGGCCTGGGCCATGAAGGTATACTAAACCCCGGTAAATTTTTCCCAATGTATCCTCATCGTATCCACTCAGGGCATCCCAAGCTCGTTCTGAAAACCCCAATTTTTTTTCATCCAAACGCTGCCGTAGTGCCTGAATATTCATTGGTACAATAGGTAAGATTGGCGGACGACCAGAGCGAGAACCAGAAGGTGGGTAGCTTGGCGGAGATGGAATCGAGCCATGAGCAAACGAATTCTGTGGAATAGATACAGAGAAAATTAACCCTATAGAGGCCGTCAGAGTCAGTGTTTTAAAAGTAGATTTTAAGCCTTGTCCAATATTCATTGTTATATATCCTTTCCAAATTCGTCTTCTATTGCTGTTTTAGACAATACTAAGATGGCTATGATCATAAAACGTTTCATACAGGCAACGTGAACGATTGAGTTCATGATTACCGCGTCTGAACAGGTAAATATCTCGCCACGATCCTGATACCGCATAATGAATACCATCAGGATGAAGTTGCACACCACGAGGATGGTGCAATCCTAAGCTATCTGTACGGATGATTTTTTTTATATGCCTACTTTTGCCATCAATGATCGCAATCACATTAGCTGAGGTATAGGTTACGATGGCTTCATCATACACAGGGTCATAAATGATTGTTTGTCCTTGCCGAAACAGAAGTGCATTGTCGGGCAGGATGTCATCAACGTGAGTATTAGCCTTTGTAAATTGCAACCCAAGCAAAGGAGCAGGCGCATAAAAAACATCCGCTGCAGTCGATAAATCAATCCCCATAACCTCTTCCCCTTGGCTCAGAAAGGCATAACTTTCTGCACTTTCTACCATACGAGTCTGTATCGCAAACACTCGACCCATATCATGTGCCGCTACATGGCGAATTTCATTATTAAGATTAGTACTAATGATTTTGTGTACGACCTTGCCACTTTCAAGGTTAATGACCGTTAGACTAGGTTCGACAACATATGGAATAGCTTTACCCTTTTTACTGGGCCAATCGGTACTGCCATAATTAGAAACTACGACATGACGACCATCAGCCATCAAGGCGATATCGTGAGGACCAATGCCCCCGCAAGAATACACCTCGACAACCTTTAACGTCTCTGCATCGCGGATGGTGATACAACCATAATGCTGCTCTGCTTTTCCGGAATAAGTTACATATCGACGTCTTTCGGTAACCACAACATGTTTATTATCAGGTAGGAACACGGCATGCCCCCCCCCCACGAAGCCAGTCTTGTGTGGGCTGGCTAGCTTGATAAGCTGTAAATCATCCGTACTAAATAAGACCATGGATTCGCCATCTAAACTGCTGAAAAGCGCCTGCTGTTGATTCTGGCTAATGGCAAGATGGTGACCGCTTATCGGGAAAACTGCACGCTTTATAGACGGATCACCCTCTTTAATACGAGTAACCATGGTTCGTGGTCCTTCATATCCAACTGGAATCCCTTGTACAAAATCAGGATGGGAGTCAAGTGTATGACCACCTTGCATGGAATAGCTTGGATGATAACCCGGTATTAAATATACCGCAGGATTAAATTCATCAGGATCATGAACATTAGGATCATGAACATTATTGCCGCTGAAAACTGGCGGACTAATGCTTGCGGCAATGCCCATTGCTAACATTTTAATTGCCTGTCTACGATGCACTATCAACAACTCCTACGCTCTTAATTATGTGAAGCAATAAATCAATGATTAGTAAAATCACCCAGTAAAATTATAGCTTACATTTAAGCTTTAAAAGTGACTACAAACCAATATATTATTCAATATCAAGAAGAACAATTTAATCGTAAAAATCCGTACTACTAGTTGATTTAGATCAAGAATAACCATCACTACTTATGTATATAATGAGTCGTCAAGTTTTTACACCTACGGAGTACATAAAAATGATTATTTTAAAACGTTTAGCAAGTGTTTCAGTTGTGATGCCCATTGTTGCAATCGGCTTATTAAGTAATACAGCTCAAGCTTCTGTTCATCCCTATTCGGCTACAGAAGTTACACAAGTAACACTCGATACTACTATCTCACGCCAGATTCTTGCTCCTATGAGATCTCGTATCGACCAATGGTCTATGTCGGGTGCTCCAGCAGGATCTGAAAAAACAAGTGGATTGGAGTTAGATTTACAAAGTGGCTTATCAGCAGGAGATAATGCACAAGGAATCTCAGGCTGGGCAAGTTTCACATCAGGTAATATAAAAGATGATACTGCTGGATTAGACTACGATAGTGATACAAGAAGTTATTCTGTTGGTTTTGATTCTCAGGTCAATAAAAATGTATTAGCAGGTTTGAGTTTAAGTTATTCCAATACAACAGTAGACAGTGCCTTCAACAATGGTGAGTCTGATGGTGATACTTACACCTTAGCACCTTATATTGCCTACAAGATTGATGATACATTCACTATTGATGGCTCGTTCGGTTATTCTTGGGCAAAAACGGACCTAGAACGTAATAATGGAGCCGTTACAGGAACTCAGGATGGTAATAGTTATTTTTTCACCATGAATGCAAAGGCATCTCACTGGTACGATAACTTAAACGTTTCTGGTCGCGTTGGCTACTTAGGTCTACACAGTGATCAAGATGGTTTCACAGAAAGTGACTCTACTGTCGTCGCCTCTTCAAATAATGACTTAGGCCAGCTTCAGCTTAATGCTACTGTTGCCTATTACACTGAAAATGTAATGCCTTATTTTAGTGTTACTTATGAAAATGATCTAATATCAACAGAAGTTGTTGGCGCAACCAATGATGAAGATGGTTTGGTCTACAACATTGGTGCAAGCTTCTATAATTCTGGTGCCATCAGTGGCGGGATTTCTTATAGCCTCGTTAACGGACGAGACAATATCGAAAACGATTCAATCTCAGCAAACATTGCTATGCAGTTTTAGTCACGACTTCCACTAAGTCAAAACAAATCCAGTGGTTTATCCGCTGGATTTTTCTATCTATCAGTTGGATTATTCTTTTCGGCTGCAGCTCTTACGAGTCTCTCATTCATACCCCACAGGGTTACGCTAATCACATTGCTTCTAAAAATGGATGGCAACCTGTCAAATTTAACACCGATCATTTTGTATTACACGGTTTTCACGGTAACTTGTCTTCTACAGTCAAGACCCTTGTGGTTTACATTGAAGGGGATGGTCACGCTTGGAAAAACAGGTGGACGCCTTCTAGAGACCCGACACCCTGGAATCCCATCGCCCTACGTTTAGCTGTACAAGACCCTACCTCCAAAGTTATGTACTTAGCCCAACCCTGCCAGCTCAACACTGATTCAAGCCAAAATAACTGTCATCCAAAATACTGGACCAGCCACCGCTATTCTCAAAAAATTATCAATTCGTTCCATGACGCTCTAGATCAAGCCAAAGCTTTATCGCATACAGAGCAGATAGTCATAATAGGTTACTCCGGCGGGGGGGCTGTTGCAGCCTTGCTGAGCGCGCAACGAAACGATGTAACGCAAATAATAACAATTGCAGCAAACCTTGATCTCTCTGCCTGGGTTAAAAAGCATGGCATTTCAAAATTATCTGACTCCCTCAATCCAGCTGATTTTGTTTCGAAGCTACAATATATTCCTCAGATCCACCTTATGGGGGAGAAAGACGATATTGTCCCACCTGCAATATTTCAGTCCTATTTCGCCAAGTTAGGTAATACAGACTCCCTCCAGTGGGCCATTATTCCTGATTATGATCACAAGTGCTGCTGGGTAGATTCATGGAGTTACCTATATACTAAGTACTTGATCAAGCAGGCTTCGGACTAAAATTTAAAATCCTCAGATGAATCTATTAAACTTCAGACAGGCATAAAAAAAGCCCCCTATATTCAAAATATAGAGGGCTTTTTGATTAAATTTTAGATTTTAAGGGTTACAACCTTACTTAGCTAAAACTTCTTTAAGCGCCGCTAAACAGAAAAGTACCTTTTCACGTTTAGAACTTTCGCCCATCAAACCAATACGCCAAACTTTACCGGCTAAAGCACCAAGGCCTGCACCGATTTCTAGATTGTAATCGTTTAGTAACGTAGTACGAACGGCCGCTTCATCAACACCTTCTGGTACCCAGATAGTGTTTAACTGAGGTAGACGGTCAGCTTCGTCAACAACGAACTTAATGCCCATTGCTTCTAAGCCTGTTTTTAACTGCTGGTGGTTCGTTGCGTGACGTGCCCAAGCGTTTTCTAGACCTTCGTCCGTTAACATCACCAATGCCTCATGCAGTGCATATAATGTGTTAACAGGTGCAGTATGGTGATAGGCACGCTTAGCACCTGCTCCCCAATAACCCATGACCAAGTTTAAATCTAGGAACCAACTTGGCACCTTAGTCTTACGGTTACGTACCTTATCTAAAGCGCGCTCATTGAAGCTGACCGGTGATAAACCAGGTGCACAAGACATACATTTCTGCGTACCAGAGTAGATAGCATCAATGCCCCACTCATCAACACGTAACTCGATACCACCTAATGACGTTACTGCGTCTACAATTGTTAAACAATCATTGTCTTGAGCGATTTTACAAATCGTTTTCGCATCAGATGCCGCACCGGTAGAGGTTTCAGCGTGAACAAATGCAACAATTTTCGCGTCAGGATGTGCTTTACAAGCCGCTTCTACTTTGGAAGGCGTTACCGCTGTGCCCCACTCATCAGAAACGATAATGGCTTCGCCGCCAAAACGTTCAACGTTCTCTTGCATACGCATACCGAAAACACCATTGATACAAACGATAACCTTATCGCCTGGCTCAACTAAGTTTACGAAACACGCTTCCATACCTGCTGAACCCGGTGCCGATATAGGCATGGTTAAAGCATTTTCAGTTTGGAATGCATATTTCAGCATCTCTTTAATCTCATCCATCATGCCAACAAATGCTGGATCTAAATGACCAATGGTTGGGCGCGCCATCGCAGACAGAACACGAGGGTGAATATCAGAAGGACCAGGCCCCATTAAAGTACGTAGTGGTGGGTTAAAAGATTGCATAAGTTTTCCTTAAAGTTTAAATATGACTAGAAAATTGAATTGGCTCAATTATAATGGCAGTCAACTACGATATACAAGAGTTAAAAAAATGGATGTTATTCAAGCCCTTATAAGCGCAATAACCACAAAAAATGTACTGTCTTCCATGGAATCTTGTCGCCCTTACGAGTGTGATGGCCTATCTGCTTACCGAGAAAAGCCGCTTGCTGTTGCGCTACCAGACAATGTAGAACAGGTTAAAGCTGTTTTACGCATCTGTAAACAATATAAGGTACCCGTCATTACGCGTGGTTCAGGAACTGGGTTAGCAGGCGGTACTTTACCGCTGAAAGACGGTATTGTTTTAGGGCTTTCTAAACTCAGTGAGATTATCAAAATTGATCCATTACAGCGCATTGCTATCGTGCAACCAGGTGTTCGTAATATTTCAGTCAGTCAAGCGGTTGAGAAATACGGCCTCTATTATGCGCCCGATCCTTCCTCGCAAATTGCCTGCTCGATTGGTGGTAATGTTGCCGAAAACTCGGGTGGCGTGCACTGTCTTAAATATGGCCTAACGGTTCACAATGTCCTCTCTATTAAAGTCCTTAATATGGATGGCGAAGAGAGTACGTTTGATGAAAAAGACGATGGCATTGACCTTTTGGCGCTGATGAATGGTTCAGAAGGCCTACTCGGTGTCATTGTAGAAATTAAACTCAAACTGCTCCCAAAACCAGAAGCTGCGCAATTGGTTATGGCCGCTTTTCACTCGGTCAGTGATTGCGCCGATGCCGTGACCAGCGTGCTTGAGCAAGGCATTATCCCCGCCGGTTTAGAGATGATGGATAAGTTCTCACTGATGGCGGCCGAAGAATTTGCCAAGGTGGGTTACCCAACCGAAGCAGAAGCATTGTTATTATGTGAAGTGGATGGCAGTCATTCTCAAGTACAAACGGATGCCAAACGCGTTGCCGACATCCTAACCGAGAAAGGCGCTTATAAAATCACCGTTTCACAAAGTGAAAAAGAGCGTATCGCTTTATGGCAAGGCCGCAAAAATGCCTTCCCAGCGGTTGGACGTTTTTCACCAGATTATTACTGCATGGACGGTACGATTCCCCGTAATAAACTGGCCTTCGTATTAGATGAAATTGATCGTATGTCGGGAATTTACGGCTTAAAAGTCGCAAATGTCTTTCATGCCGGTGACGGTAATTTACACCCATTGATACTCTACGATGCAAATATACCGGGCGAGTTAGAGTTAACTGAAAAATTTGGTACCGAAATCCTTAACTTATGTGTTGATGTTGGCGGGACGATTACTGGCGAACATGGCGTGGGGGTTGAGAAACTTAATTCGATGTGTCACCAATACAGCACGCCAGAATTGGAAATTTTTCACGGCATTAAAGCCGTATTTGATGGCACCGGCTTGCTCAATCCAGGTAAAGCCGTGCCTACTTTGCATCGTTGTGCCGAAGTTGGCCAAATGCATGTCCACAATAACCAATTACCACACCCTAATTTGGAGCGTTTTTAATGTCCACCTCTTTAACGCCCGATACAGCTAAAACCACAGCTACAAGCACGGCAGCAGACAAAATCGCTGTTGAACAATTTGCAGAGCAAATCAAGCAAGCCAATCTCGACAAACAGACCATTCAAATTACCGGTAACCAAAGCAAGATTCCTTTGGGCACTGAAGACTTTAATGGCAAACCTGTACAAGAACTCAATATCTCTAACTATAGTGGCATTATCGAATATGAACCCGCTGAGTTAGTGGTCACCGTTAAGGCGGGAACGCCCTTAACAGAGTTACAAGCTGCCTTGGCTGAACGCAATCAAATGCTGGCATTTGAGCCACCTGATTATGGTAATTCAACCATCGGTGGCACCTATGCCGTTGGCCTAACCGGGCCTTCAAAACCGTTTAGAGGCATCTTAAGAGACTTTGTTCTCGGTATCAAAATGATTGATGGTCAAGGTCGTCAACTCGGTTTTGGCGGCAAGATGATTAAAAACGTCGCCGGATATGATGTCTCCCGTATGATGGTCGGCTCAAAAGGTTCAATGGCCTTAATTACTGAAATGAGTCTAAAAGTTATTCCTTTGGCAGTAGAAGTCACTTATTGCATCGAAATGCCAGAAAATGAAGCCATTTTATTAATGAATAAAATGGCCGGTACAGCCTTACCGATGACCGGTGGCGCTTATTATGAAGGACGCTTTTATTATCGTGTCGCAGGTGAACATCCACTGCAAACCAATCAAGTCGGCGTGCGAGAGTGTGACAATAGTATTTGGATTCTCCTTAACCCATTTAGACCGGAATTAAATCCAGGTGAAAAACTGTGGCGTGTGGATGTAGAAAGCACCAACCCAGCCATTGAAAACACCATTGCAGTCGGTATGGGCGGTTCACGTCGTTGGGTTGCCAGTCCAAATAAACCAAACCACGCCTATGTCACTTTGTGGCAAACGCGTTTTGCGCCCAGAAACAATGACACACCTTGCGTACAGAAAATTAAACTCGGTCTACGAGATGTATTTGATCCAAATCACATCTTTAAACAGCTTTAAACAGCCTTAAGAAACTTTAAAGCAACCGTTAGTTACAAATAAACGCAAAACGAATAACCCTGAAGCAGATAAAAACAGAGTCTTATGCAAACAAATTTACCTACTGACCTACTTGCAACAGAGCAAGGCAAAACCGCCGATAAGATTTTAAGATCTTGTGTACATTGTGGTTTCTGTCTTTCGACGTGCCCAACCTACGGCATCTTAGGCGATGAACTCGACTCGCCGCGTGGCCGAATTTATCTCATTAAAAGTGTTTTAGAGGGCAATGAGGTCTCTAAAGATACTTTGGGCCACTTAGACCGTTGTTTGACCTGCCGATCTTGTGAAACCACCTGTCCTTCAGGTGTCGAATATGGTCATTTATTAGATATTGGACGTGAAGTTATTGAAGAACGTAGCCCACGTCATCCGCTGCAAAGGCTCAGTCGTTATGCGGTGCGTAAAAGCTTAACCACACCTTGGTTTTTTAATCTAACTATTAAAGCCATGCCGTTTTTAAGACACTCTAAAGCGATTCAATTCACGGTTGAAGAGTTAGCGCTACAGCAATCGCTAAAAGATCAACAAGATGCACTTAAATCGAGCGTACTGTTGTTATCAGGTTGCGTTCAGCCGACTTTAGCGCCAAACATTAATCAATCCAGCATTAAAATCTTAAACCGTTTAGGCCTTAATGTCATTGAAACCCCACAAGATCAATGTTGTGGCGCGGTCGATCATCACTTATCTGGTTCGAAAGATGCCATGACGAAAGTGAAGGCGAATATTGATGCTTGGTTGCCCTACCTAGACCAAGGTGTTAAAGCGATTATCTCCAATGCCAGTGGGTGTGGTGTGATGATTAAAGACTATCCACACCTACTTAAAACGGATGCCGAATACTCCGCTAAAGCATTACGTATCGCCGAACACACTAAAGATATTTCGGAGTTTTTACTGTCACAAGACTTATCAATCTTCACCCATTTTAATAACCAAAAAATCACCTTCCACTCCCCTTGCACCTTACAGCACGGGCAAAAGTTACAAGGCGTGGTTGAAGAAGCACTCGGCAAACTCGGTTATCGCGTTAATCCCGTTAAAGATGCCCACTTATGCTGTGGTTCTGCCGGAACCTACTCTATTTTCCAGCCAAAACTCTCTAAACAACTAAGAGATAACAAGCTGGCAAATCTATTACAAGAAAAAACCCCTATTATTGTCACCGCGAATATCGGTTGTTTAATGCATTTACAAAAAGGCACTGAAACACCGGTTAAGCATTGGATCGAACTACTCTAGAGAATCGAATCAAAACAGTCTTTTACCCAATTCCTGTTTTGAATATTGCTGCACTTGATCAAAAATCCAAGCGTCACTCACGACTCTAGAATCTTTTAAAACTGAAAATTAAGCTGAATAAATCGGTTTAATAAAAAAGCTATAAGAATTGAGGAACCACCTATGTCAGATATCGAAATCGCTCAGAAAGCCAATATGAAGCCCATCATTGGCTTAGCAGAAGAAATTTTTGGAATCCCTGCGGAGCATTTAGATCCTTATGGTCACTACAAAGCTAAGCTCTCTTTAGAGTATGTAGATCAAGTTTCACACAACAAATCACAGGGTAAATTAATCCTCGTCACAGCGATTAGCCCAACGCCTGCTGGTGAAGGTAAAACCACTACCACGGTCGGTTTAGGCGATGCTATGAACCGTCTGGGTAAAAAAGAGGGTAAACATGCTGGCAAGAAAACCATTATGTGTCTGCGTGAGCCTTCTTTAGGACCGTGTTTTGGCATGAAAGGTGGTGCGGCCGGTGGCGGTTACTCGCAAGTTGTGCCGATGGAAGACATCAACCTACACTTTACCGGTGATTTCCACGCCATCGGTGTGGCGCATAACTTACTGTCCGCGATGATTGATAATCACATCAACCACGGTAACGCGTTAGGCATTGATCCACGTCGTATTAAGTGGAAACGTGTGGTTGATATGAATGACCGTGCATTACGCTCAATCACGGTTGGTCAAGGTGGCCCAGCAAACGGTTACCTGCGTGAAGATGGTTTTGATATTGTCGTCGCCTCTGAAGTCATGGCCATTTTATGCCTAGCAACCAACCGTGCAGATTTAAAAGAACGTTTAGGACGTATTGTCGTTGCTTATAAAGCAGACAGAGTCACACCTATTTACGCCAGCGACATTAAAGCCCATGGTGCAATGGCCGCCTTGTTAAAAGACGCCATTAAACCGAATATCGTGCAAACTTTAGAGAACAACATTGCGATTGTTCACGGTGGCCCTTTCGCCAATATCGCCCACGGTTGTAACTCAGTAACCGCCACGCAAACCGCTTTAAAACTGGCAGATTACGCCATTACTGAAGCCGGTTTCGGCGCAGATTTAGGCGCTGAAAAGTTCCTAAACATCAAATGTCGTTCAGCTAAATTAGCACCTTCAGCTGTCGTTTTAGTGGCAACAGTTCGTGCGCTTAAATATCACGGCGGCGTTGAAAAAGATCACCTAAACCAAGAGAACCTAAGTGCCTTAGACGCTGGTTTTGTCAATCTTGAACGTCATCTACACAACATCACTGTTAACTACGGCCTGCCAGCGGTAGTCTGTATTAACCACTTCACCTTCGATACAGATGCTGAAATCGCACTGCTGCAAGCGAAGTGTGAAGCGTTGGGTGTTAAATGTGTCATCTCGAAACATTGGGCAGAAGGCGGTGCAGGTGCTGAAGAGCTAGCTGAAGCCGTATTGGATATTGTCGATAACCGCGAGCCTGGTTTTGATTACCTATATGACGATTCAATGCCACTTTGGGACAAGATGGAAACCATCGCCACTAAGCTGTATGGTGCTAAAGAGATTACCGCCAGCGCTAAGGTGCGTGGTGAAATTGCCAAACTGCAAGAAAACTACGGCACCTTGCCAATTTGTATGGCGAAAACGCAAATGTCTTTCTCAACCGATCCAACCGCCAAAGGCGCACCAAGTGGACATATCGTTGAAATCAGCGATGTTAAACTAGAGAACGGTGCCGGTTTCATTGTCGCCATTGCCGGCAATATGATGACCATGCCGGGTCTACCAAAAGTACCGACGGCAGAACGCATCGATATTGATGATGACGGTGTGATTACCGGATTGTTTTAAGCCGTACTCGTCATTTAAAACTATCTAAAAACGTTTAACGGCATTTTTAGAGCTTTAAACGCACTAGCAGCCTCGTTTGCTAGTGCGTTTTTTGCTTTCTGGGACTGAACTTTTGATTTGACCCTGCGCTCACATGATTTTGTAAAGCCGCAGGATATGCCAGGCCTGGTTGTTTTCAAAAACAGGTGTTAGCAAACTATCTGAATCAAGGTTTCCACACCACAAAAAATCTTTTGACTTCACCTCAATAAAATCTCCATAATCCCAGTCCACATGAACTATACAACGCTGTTTTTGATTCAGTATAATGTCGTCATCTTAATATTATGTAAATGGATGGTTCTACGGTGTCGGAAACTTTGAATACTACGCTGGCTTCGCGTTTTCAGTCTCTTCAAGCTTATGTGAATTCACAGATTATTGGTCAACCGCATTTAACGCAACGTTTATTGATTGCTTTATTGGCGGATGGTCATCTGTTGGTTGAAGGCCCACCTGGCCTGGCGAAAACCAAGGCGATTAAAACCCTTTCTGAATTGATTGAAGGTAGCTTTCATCGTATCCAGTTCACTCCTGACTTATTACCTTCGGATATTACCGGAACGGATATATACCGCCCAGAAACCGGTGTATTTGAGTTTCAAGCGGGGCCTATTTTCCATAACTTAGTGTTGGCGGATGAGATCAACCGTGCGCCCGCTAAGGTGCAAGCCGCCTTACTAGAAGCGATGGGCGAAGGCCAAGTCAGTGTCGGTCAGCGCAGCTTACCGATGGAAAAATTTTTTATGGTCATGGCGACTCAAAACCCACTGGAGCAGGAAGGTACTTACCCACTGCCTGAAGCCCAGTTAGATCGCTTTATGATGCATATCAATGTGGATTATCCAAACGCCGAAAGTGAACTACAGATTTTGGAACTGGTTGAAAATGAAGCGCGTGCAACACAGCCCGAGCCTTTTGCTACGCTGTCGCAAATAGATCTGTTTCAAGCCCGTGAAGACATTCTAAAACTGCATACGGCCGATGCCATTAAAACCTATATTGTCGAACTGGTTATGGCGACTCGTAAGCCAGAAGTTTACAGTAGCGAATTGGCCAGTCTAATTGCTGTCGGTGTTAGCCCTCGTGCCACCATTGCAATCTCGCGTTGCGCCCGCGCCCATGCTTGGTTACACGGTAAAGACTTTGTCAGTCCGGATGATGTGCAAGCGGTAGTCCATGATGTATTCCGTCATCGCCTACTGTTGAATTTTGAAGCCGATGCACAAAACATTCATCCAGATGATATCACCGATCAAGTCCTTAGCTTTGTGCCGGTGACTTAATTGAAACTGCTCTGTTTTGTCGCCAATATAGTAAGTGACTGCATTATTCAGGAAACTTTAGTCTAATGTTGCAAGGATCTCAAGTGTCGCAAACGGCTGAACAATCCACTTCCCTCTACAGCCAATTAGAAGAGTTGGTTGCGTTTCGGTTTCACGTGAAACAAAAGAAACTCTCCCAACAAAACAATCTGATGGCAACCAGTGGTGGTAATCATCATGCGCAACGCAAGGGTCGCGGTATGACCTTTAGCGAGGTGCGCCAGTACCAACCTGGCGATGATATTCGCCATATAGATTGGCGAGTCACCGCACGCACCCAAAAAGCCCATACCAAAGTCTTTATAGAGGAGCACGAACGCCCTGTGATTTTGGTCACGGAACAAACTCCGGTTCTTTTTTTTGGCTCTCAGGTGCGTTTAAAAGCCGCCCAGGCTTTGAATATCTCTGCGATTTTAGCGTGGACGGCACTGCATCAAAGTGAACGTGTTGGTGGCTTTACGTTTAATGAAACCCAGCAGGCCTGGATAGCGCCTAAACGCAGTCAGCAAACCGTATTACACACCTTACAACAGTCTATTCAAATGCAAAGCCAATTGACCAGGCCTGGTCAGTCTAATCCACTGACTTGGCAGAGCCATCTGAAACACCTCACCCAGGTCGTTAAACCGGGTAGTAAGCTGTTTTTAATTGGCGATATGCTACAACTGACAGAACAGAGCCTGGTCTATATTCGCACCCTGTCTCGGCATAATGATGTCGTTGCGATCCACCTGTTTGACGCATTAGAGAAACAACTTCCTAAGTTGGGCTGGTTAAGTCTAACGCTCGGTTTTCAGTCAGATAACCTATTCAAACTCGACAGCTTTCGTTCTAAAACTCGTGACAACTATGCACAGTTATATGCGGATCAATGGCAAGCGACCCAAGCTAAATTTAGACAGCTCAAACTCCCATTAATCGAGATTGGTTGCCATGAAAACCCACTGGAAAGTTTATTGCGCCACAAGGTGATTGTTTAGCTTATGTGTCGCCTTATGAACCGTCTTACGGAAAGCCTATTTTTATGAAACTCAGCGAACAACAACAGGCTGTATTGAGTCAACTTCAGGACATTCAACTGCCTGATCCTATCAGTTGGTGGCCGTTGGCGTTCTCTTGGTGGATTTTGATTTTAAGTGTTATCTCCACATTGATTGGTGTGGTTTGGTACTTTCGTGAGCAACGCAAGCGTAATGCCTATCGTCGGGAAGCTCAAGAGGCTTTAAGTCGTATAATGCATCCAAAAGAGTCAAACTTGAGCATTAATGAACAAGTTTTAGCGATTAATAGCTTATTAAAACAAGTTGCCTTAACCACCTATGGTCGTGTCAATGTCGCTCAATTAAGTGACCAGGCCTGGTTGGATTTTTTAAAACAAAATGCCAGCTATATTGAACAGCCCGCTACTTTGAAAGAGCTCTTTAAATTAGCCTATCAAGCCCCCGCAACCGATAAAACACAATTGAAAAGCAATCAAGAACTGTTAACGGCTTGGCAACTCTATGCCGAAAAGTGGATTAAAGGACATCATCAATAATGGATGTTTTAACGATTTTAGCCAATCTAAATGAAATTGAGTTTCTCTCAGCCTGGATGGTGGCATTTTTGCCGTTGCCGTGGATTATTAGACGCATCATAAAACCGGTCTCTGAGCAACAGAGTCCCTTATTAGCACCGCAAATTATGGCGCGTGTCGAAGAACAAATGCCGCAAAGTAAAATGATTGAATCCAGCCAACAAAAAGCACGTATTCCCCTGTTGTTTATTTTGCTGTGGATTTTATTGATTGTAGCGTCCATGCGCCCTATCTGGTATTTGAGCCCAACACCGTTTGAAGTCAGTGGTAAAGAGTTGATGTTGGCGGTCGATCTGTCTGGCAGTATGCGTAAAGAAGATATGTATTTGGGCGGCGATGATGTCAATCGTTTAGTCGCGGTTAAATCCGTGGTTTCTGAGTTTATCGAGCAACGTAAAGGCGATCGCATTGGCTTGATTGTATTTGGTACCCAGGCATTTTTACAAAGCCCCTTGACCTATGATTTACAAACAGTGAAAACCCTTTTAACTGAAACCGAGATTGGCATGGCGGGTAACAATACCGCGATTGGCGATGCGATTGGTTTAACGTTGAAACATTTTGAGAAAACCAAGCAAAGCCAACAAAGCAAAGCCGTGCTGATTTTATTGACCGATGGTTCAAACACCGCTGGCCAAGTCGTTCCGATTAAAGCCGCTGAAAAAGCCAAACAGCTCGGTTTAAAGATCTACACAGTCGGTGTAGGCCGTGTACAGGATAGAAGTGGACTCGATATTTTTCTCGCAGGTAAATCTGAGATGGATATTGACTCCCTAAAACGCATTTCTGAAATTACCCAAGGCCAGTTCTTTCAGGCCAATGACACTCAACAACTCAGTGAAATATACCAGTACATTAACCAGTTAGAATCCACAGAACACGCCGTGAATAATTATCGTCATCGCTCTGAGCTTTACGTTTGGCCTTTAGGTTCGGCTTTTATACTCAGCTTAGGTTTGGCATTTCTACAACTTAGAAGACTGGGGGTTTAGTCATGCAAGAAGTTTTGCAATTCCAGTTATTACGCCCATGGTGGTTTTTAGGCTTACTGCCAGTCGCTTGGTTAATGTGGAAAGCTTGGCAAGTCAAAGACCAACAAGGTGCTTGGCACCAGGTCATCGCCCCACAGTTCCGTTCTCTGTTATTAGGCGAAAACCAATCGGGTGAAGCCTCCGTTTTGAATAAGTTTTCGATTTGGGGGTTGGGCTTTATCTGGTTTTTGGCGATTCTTGCCCTGTCTGGACCTTCCCTTAAATCGGTACAGATGCCCGCTGAAAAAAACCAACAGGGTACGGTGATTGTGCTCGATCTGTCGCTCTCAATGTTGGCGGATGATTTAGCGCCAAATCGTTTGAGTCGGGTCAAATATAAGATTACCGACTTAGTCAAACAACACCCTGAACTCTCAATTGGCCTAGTCGGCTATGCGGGTAGCGCACACAGCATCACCCCTATTTCGGAAGACAATCAAACCCTATTAGGTTTATTACCCGCCCTAAATCCAGTGATTATGCCGAATTACGGTTCGAATCCGCTGTTAGGCTTTGAGCAAGCCAAAAAGCTGCTACAAGGTGCTTTTATCAATCACGGCCACCTGATTTGGATTACCGATGATTTGGAGGCAAGCCAGCTATCGACCATCAGAGCTTGGATTAAAGCCAATGATTACAGTGTCAGCATTATGCCAGTCGGAACAGTCACGGGAGGCGCGGTGCAGATTCCAAATTACGGCTTACTCAAAGATGACGATGGCAAAATCGTCTTGCCGCAACTGCCGATGGCACGCTTTGCTCAACTGCGTGATTTAAGCGGAGTGACCGTCACGCCATTGCGTATTAGCGATGACTCTGTAGAGGACTTACTACCGCCAATTTCTGTCAGTCGTGTTCAGAAAGCGAATGATGAGGAGGATATAAATAGTCAAAACACCCTTGCAAACAATGTACTGCATGCGTTAGACGAAGGCGCTTTATTATTGATTCTATTAGTGCCTTTGGTGGCGTTACTGTTTCGCCGTGGCTGGATTCTAAGTGCATCGGTAAGCATGATTCTACCTTACACTCTTGCTGGCTTCATTGGCTTAGTCGGTCTGGGTGGTGCTATTATGCCCACACAAAGTGTCGCTGCAACCGAACTCCCAAACTTTACCGATGTCTTTCAATCCCCTAATCAACAAGCCTACCAGGCCTGGCAGAATCAAAACTATAACGCCGCCGAAGCCTTGTTTGAAGATAATCAATGGCGTGCCAGTACACTCTATCGTTTAGGTAAGTATGCGGAAGCAGCGCCCCTTTTTGCACAGGATAAATCTGCCAATGGTTTTTACAATCATGGTAATGCATTAGCCAAATCAGGACAGTTAGAGCAGGCGAAACAAGCTTACGAAAGTGCGTTAAAGAAAGAGCCTAATTTTACAAAAGCGGAACAAAACCTGGATTTAGTGAAGCAACTTTTACAACAACAGCAAGACGAAAATCCGCCTGAATCAGAACAAAAACCAGAACAGGATTCATCCCCTGAAAATCAATCCAAGCAAGAGGATCAATCGTCCGATTCGCAACAAGACAAGCAAGAGAGTTCTCAATCTGGTCAAAGTGGTGACCAAAGCAGTGGTTCAGAACAGACTAACCAGGGTGGCAAACCCTCTGAAAAATCCCCCGCTGATTTATCAGATACTTCGGATATAAAAGATTCTAAAAAAGCGAATGAGGCTTTAAACAATTCCGTGCCAGACAGTGCCACTCAATCAGCTAAGGATAGAGAAGAATCTTCGGCAGGAGAACCTGCGGATGCGACTCAAGCAAAATCTGATTACGCAGCTGAAGAACCAAGTGACCCTTTACAACCGAGCAGCGGCACCGCGGATTCTGAACTTTCAGATCAATCCTCTAAAAATCTAACGCAAGCCAATCAAGCTCCAGCCGCTGATGGCGAAAACTTGCTAACGGAAGAACAACAGGCCACTCGTAATTGGCTCAAACAGATTCCTGATGAACCCGGCGTCTTTTTAAAGCGTAAATTTGAATACCAATACCAACAACAATCAGCGCAGCCAAGGGGTAATTCCACGTCCTCTCAGTCGTCTCCTGAATCGTCAAACAAGCAATGGTAAACACTATGCAGAAACTCCTTAAAACACTCCGTAAAGGCAGCTTATTGGCCTTACTGTTCGCCAGCTTACTGGCCAGTCCAATATTATCTTGGGCGCAGACCTTAACCGTTGTGACGGACAGACAAACCGTTGAGCTAGGCGATGTGATTACACTCATTATTCAAACGGATTTTCAAACAGGCGGTAAGCAGCTGGATTTGACGGTTTTAGAAGATCAGTTTGAAGTCTTGGGAAAACAACAAAGTAATAACATTGAATTTATCAACGGTAGTTTTAGCTCGCGTACCCGTTGGCAGGTTCAAATGGTGGCAAAGCATATCGGTGAATTAATCATTCCGCCGTTTCAAATTGAAGATGCCAAAAGCCAACCGACCACCATTACGGTAGTGCCCATCCAAAAAGCCAGTAAAGATGATTTGGGCCCCTACTTTCTTGAATCGGCTCTCAATAAACCGCAAGTCACCGTTCAAGAAGAAGTTATCTATACGCTACGTTTACATTTTTTAGGCAGTGTCTCAGGTAATATCCGCCCTCCACAATTTGGTCATGCTCTGTTCGAACCGATTAAAGAGCAGTCCGTTTATGGTAAAAAAATTAATGGAAAAAACTATACAGTATACGAATGGGTCTATGCCTTGTATCCGCAACAGAGTGGTCAACTTGAAATTCTAGGCGCACAATTTTCGGGTCTAATTCAGTATCAAGGTCGCCAAAAAGGCGTCAGTGAAATCGCTGAAACCCAAACATTAACGGTTATTCCTGAAATGGCTGAATTCAAAAACCAATCGGAAAATCCTTGGTTACCGGCCAGTGATGTGCACCTTAAAGAGCAGTGGCAAAGCCCACTAGACGAAGTTCGAGTGGGTGATAGTTTAACGCGTACCTTGATGTTAAAAGCTGTCGGTTTAAAAGCCAGTCAACTGCCCACGTTAACGACTGCCAATGGCACAGGTTTTAAGATCTATGCGGATCAGCCTGTCAGTGATCAAGCCATTGTAAAATCGGGTTTACAAAGCCAACTACAGCTTAAGCAAGCCATTATCCCAACCCAAGCAGGTCAACTCACACTGCCTGAACAAAAAATTACTTGGTGGAATACCATTAGCCAAAAGATTGAAACCAGTCGCATACCCGCGCGTACCTTAACGATCTTGCCGGCCCTTGCCGGACAGTCACCATTAATAGACAACGGCGAAGTCTTAAATCCAGAATTTTTAGCCCATCAGCAAGGTGCAAACTTACCCGCAGACCAACAAATCAACACAATGGTTTCACGTGAAACAAAAAGTATCTGGCAAATAGTTAGTTTATTAATGATAGCGGTTTGGGTAATTACATTGCTGTTATGGCGCAGAAAACATAAGCAAATGCTGGCTGCTTTAAACACATTGCAACCCGGGGAAATGGAACAAAATAAAAGTCACCAAGTCTGGTCAGCGAACGAAACTGAGTTATGCCAAACCGATAACCAAGGTAATCTAAAACTTACCCCACAGCAGTTTTATAACAAGCTCAGAGTGCAACTGGCAGAAGAACATCATATCCATCAACTTGAAGCCCTTCAATCGCCGCCATTACAATCGGCTATTGGTCAACTTGAAGCACACCTCTTTAACCAAACAGATTTACCAACGGATACGCTCTCTAAAATCTGTCAACTTCTTCAACACTGGCAATCTAACCCACAAAAAAATGAATCAAAAAACAGGCCGAAAAATCAGAGTAAGCTGAGTTCATTGTACGGTCGTTGATAAGCCGACTTACTTTTTATTAAGCATAAAAAAGGCGTTCATTTGAACGCCTTTTTTGATGGTACGCTGACGATTCCAGTTGAATAACTAACTACTGAAATGTCTCTCAGCAATTTTCTGCACTTCTGGATAATTGGTTTTCCCCGTTCCTAAAATAGGCACAGCCTCTACCAGGATAACTGTTTTAGGTATGAGTAACTCTGAGACTTGAGCCACCTTAGCCGCATCTAACACCGTACGGCGACTTAAGGTTGTGTCATCAGTCACTAAGACTAACTGTTCACCCTTACGCTCGTCAGGTACGGCAACCACGACATGATGACCTTCTGGACTGGCTTCATTGATATAGCGCTCTACCGCCGTCAGAGAGACCATCTCGCCACCAATTTTAGCAAAACGTTTAGCGCGGCCTTTAATCCAAACATAGCCTTCTGAATCGACATCAACAATGTCACCGGTATCATGCCAATCGCCATTAGGCGGGAGTAAAACCCCTGGATTATCTGGCATTAAATAGCCCAGCATAATATTTGGACCTTTAACAAATAAACGACCGCCTACCGCAATCCCTGGCACGTCTTCTAAACGATATTCAATGCCCGTAACAAATTGGCCGACTGAACCGTGTCGATAAGCCGTGGGGGTATTTACCGACAATACCGGGGTTGTTTCGGTGACGCCGTAACCTTCAAAGATCGGCTGATGGTATTTTGCGGCAAATAAGTCACGGGTTTCAGGGCGCAAGCGCTCAGCACCGGCAACTAAAGCACGTAGGCTATAGAAATCAAATGGATCGGCTTTTCGTGCGTATCCGGTGAAGAAAGTATCAGTACCAAAAATTAGTCGCGCATTGGTTTGATAGGACATTTCTGGCACCACGGCATAATGCAGAGGTGACGGATACATAAAGACTTTAGCCCCCTTAAGAATCGGCCATAACATGCCTGCGGTAAGTCCAAAACAGTGAAAAGTAGGCAACGCATTGAGCAACTTTTCACCTGGTAACAACGCCAACATAGCGTTAATTTGTTCAATATTGCTGACTATATTTTGATGCGATAGCACCACTCCTTTTGGCACACCTTCAGAACCGGAAGTGAATAAAACAACCGAGGCTTGTTGTGAATCAATTTTGGCACCGGGTAGAGATTTAGCGGAAGTCATTAACCCTAGAATCTTATCTAAAACCCCAATCTGAGTACGAATGTCTTCTAATAAAATAAAGTTAATTTGCGGAGATAAGGCTTCAATTAATGGCTGTAGTTCAAACGCATCAATAAATTTCTGAGACGTGACAATGCTCTTTAGTTCGGCGGTCTCACAGGCCGAACGAATCGATGGAATTCCCGAGGTGAAGTTAATCATCGCCGGTACATGACCATAGGCCTGCAAAGCAAAAAAGCTGGCTGCCATGCCCGAGACATTAGGCAACATTAAACCAACACGCTCTTCATCTCCCAAAACTTTATGCAATTGCTTACCCAAAATAACCGACGCCAAGGTGAGCTTTTTTAGGCTTAGGGATTGTTTATTAATATCTTCAACACAGATCTCTTTTTGACGATAGGTGGATTTTGCCTGCAATAGCGCTGAAAAAAGGGAGTGATTTTGAATGGCATTGTGATAACTGCCATCGCGTAATAGACGGAAAATTTGTTGATTTAAATACTGATGTTTCGCATGACCTTTTAATCCTGCAGCTGCCTGAACTTTTTCTGCTGGCTGTAGGCTAATGGTGATTTTAGGAAACCAGAACTGTTTTATAAAAGCGAACTTGGTGCCATCTAGATAGGAGAACTTACTATAAACCGCACCACCAATATGCACAGGCAGTACCGCAGCACTGGTGTTTGCTGCCACCATCGCCGTACCTTCATAGACCTTCATCAATCCACCGGTTGTTGTGATTCGCCCCTCAGGAAAAATCATGCACTGCTTGCCCCGCTTAAGCTCTTCAATCATATGTTTAGCGGCATAAGGGCTGTGTAAATCAACGGTAAAGAAGTTACACATACTTAAAATGAAACGTTCGTGCCATTTTTCAGTATGCGAGGCATCCACCATAAAGGTGGTGTCACCCGGAATAAACAGATCTAGTAACGGGCCATCCAAGGTAGACACATGGTTGGAGATGATTAGTAAAGGCTGTTCTGCTTGATCAACGGCATGATAATGCTCAAGTCCCTTGACCTCTACCCGATACAACAGCTTGAACAAGCCTTTAGCAACTAACTTAAATAACCACTTCATTGTGAGCCTCTATATAAAGAATTTAACTGGATAATGCGTCAAGAATAAGTCGACAGCGGCAGTTTTAAACGATTTTTAGCTTGTTTTGCTTAACCTGAATCCACAGCCCAATGCTTAAGTTCAAAGCAGCCAAGCATAATAAGATATTCAATAAACTGAGCGATAAGACGAAACCAATCATCACTAAAATGGCAGATAACACCATCAAAAATGCATTGAATATATTATTAACAGCAACCATTCTAGCACGGACTTTAGTCGGGGTTTGCGTTTGTAATAAGGTGTAAAGCGGCACGATATAAGCCCCACCAAACAATGCAATCAACAACAATAAAATCAATAGACTGTTCAGTGGCCAAATAGATATAAACTCATTAAAACTGAGCAGGCCTGGTGATTCACTGTAAAGGAATAAAAACTGTGCACTCAAATCAATCATCCAAACCATCGCCACCAGCAACAGGGATATCAAACCCAGAAACAATCCATGCCACTTGAGATCCACATCATTTTTAAAAAACTTACTCACCAGCCCCGAACCCAGTGCAATGCCTATTGAAAAGACTGATAAAAATGCCGTGACGACCCCCTCACCCGCCAACAAATTATACTTCACCAAGGTGGGAATCTGACTGAGCATCACTGCGCCTAAAAACCAAAACCAAGAGATTGCGATTACAGCAAAAAATGAGGTCTGATAATCCTTACACAGAGCAATCAATTGCCAGCTACTTTTGAATATATTAGCTTCAATCTGTAGATCTTGATTGTGAATTTTGGAAGGTTCAAGCAATAAACTCACGGCATAGCCAAGCAACGCAACGCCTATAATGGCCAGCGACATCACAGTGGTACCATTGGGCATTAATACACCTATTCCACCTAATATCGTACCAAACAGAATGGCGATAAAAGTTGAACCGCTGAACAGCGCGTTGCCCTGCATCAAACTTTTTTCTTCTAATATTTCAGGTAATACAGAATATTTAATTGGCCCAAAAAAAGCCGATTGCGTGCCCATTAAAAACAGGGTCAAAAACAATAATTCAAGTTGAAGGTTTAACAAAGCGATGGCGCCGAGCAACATAACAACCACTTCGGCCAATTTGATTTTTTGTATCAGAAATGATTTGGGATAACGATCGGCAAGCTGACCCGCGAGGCCAGAAAACAGAAAGAAAGGTAGAATAAATAGACCGGCGGCGAGCGTAATCAATAAGCCCGTTTCGCCGTTTGATTGACTTAATCTAAAGGTAATCAGCATCACCAAGGCATTTTTAAACAAGTTGTCGTTAAAGGCCCCTAAAAACTGAACCCAAAAGAGTGCAAAAAAGGACTTTGTACAAAGCAGAGACCGGCTATGGAGACACTTTAAAATAAAATTCATGGGTATGGCATCATAAAATTAACGCTCTAGGCGAGTGTTATATTTTAATATATTGCCAACCCGAGTTTAAACGTTCAACCACTGCATCAAGCGCTGGCTTATCGTGCTTTACTTGTGGCAATAATTGCAACCTTACATCCTTCTCCATCGCCCTCTGCAAGGCCCTTTTACAGGCATACAAGGTTAAATTATCAAAACGATTTAACAGGCCTTCAAGTTGCTCTCTATTGGGGTTATTAACATCAAACAGTGTAACTCCTTGATAGTTCGTGACAAAGTCGACTTTGATGCCCGGCCCACCCTTCACTAACAATTTTTCTGTTTTATCTAATGCGGCCGCTAATTTTTGCGGATTAGAAGAATCTAAATGAATTAGATATTTTTGCTCCGCCATTTGTTGCTGACTAGCGGAGGATAAGAAGGCCTTGTTAAAAGGCATATTGACGGATAAAAAGCCTAATAAAATCCCAATAAAAAGCGCTGCAACGGCTGCTTTTGGTAATTGCCACCCGGTATTTTCATGATCGACTAAAGGTTGATAAGGCGGTACATTGACCAGTTGATAAGAATCCTTTACTTGTCTTTTTAACGCACTAATCTGAATAATTTCTTCACGAAGCGTTTCATCAGCCTCCATTGCTTGTTCAATTTCTATATTTTCTAGAGACGATAATTCCCCATCAATATAAGCATGAATTTGATATTTTTCGATTACGACACTCATCAACGACTCCTCAGTGGAACAACTTTTCTCTGCCCAGAATGAGACTTTTCTAATAACAATCGAAGTTTTTCCCTGCCTCTTGAAATCCGGCTCATCACCGTACCGATAGGAGTGGAGGTGATGTCAGAAATTTCCTGATAGGAAAACCCCTGAATATCTGACAGGGAAATCGCTTGTCTGTGCTCAAAAGACAGTTTGCACATTGCATTATGCAAAGCATCTTGAGTTTGCAATTGTATTAATTTACTTTCATTACAGACTTCTGCCAAACAGTCATCAACTTCGGCTTCATCCGCCCATTCCCAACGGCGATTATATCTTAAATTATCGATAAATTTATTATGCATAATTTTGCTCAACCAAGCACCCAACTGATCAAAATTATCTAAGTCACCTTGCTTCTCAAGTGCTTTTAGCATGGTTTCTTGCACTAAATCTTGTGCTAAACAGGATTGATGCGTCCACGCAAAAGCGAGCCGATACAGACGTTCATAATGGGCTTCAAGTGCCATGTTGAATCGTTCTCTTTGCTGTGCTGAACAAAAAAACGTCACGACCTTTCTAGTTAACTTCATTGTTAATGGCTTCTTATTGAAAATTGAGTGGTATAAGTTCTAACCGCACACAAATTACGCCTTTTCTAAAAAAATGCAATCATATTAACAGTTTATGAAATAAATAAAACTTGTACATAGATAGAAAACTCTATTTCAAATAAATGGAATAAAACGTAGCCCACAAGCGTTTAACCTAAGAGTCATCTTATTTATAACATCAGAGGATACAAACACATGTTTAATAAAACAGCTCTAAAATTAATATGGTTATTCGTAGGGATCACCGTTTCGATGCCTACCTTTGCCGCACCTAAAGATTCACCATTACCTGAAACATTTGCCGATAATAAAGTCGTTTTGCAATTAAGTGATCGCGACCCTTTCAAACAAACACTGGTTCTAAACGTCGCTGGAAACCTTCTAAAACATTACGCTGGTAAAGAAGTCGATATGGAAATCGTTACCTTCGGTCCAGGTGTACGCATGATGATGGAAGGTAACGTTAATAAACAACGTATCCAGACTCTAATGGATGCTGGTGTTCGTTTCAGTGTTTGTGGAAATACCGTGACTAACATGGCTAAGAAATTGGGCTATACGCCTGAAATCAATAAAGGTGCTTTGCGTGTTAAAGCCGGTGCAGCTCGTCTCTTACAGTTAAATATAGCCGGATGGAAACATTTAAAACCATAGCCACTAAAGGATAAAAACTTATGAAAACACTTCAAACAATCTCTCAATTGTTCCTAATGGTACTGGTTACCAGCTTATCGTTCTCAGCAATGGCAGCCAGCGACCGTTATGGAAAACAGAAAGTGGTTTACCACGTGAATTATGACAATGCCAAAAAACAGTCTGGCGCTTTAAGAAACATTCAAAACCACATCAATGCTGTCGGCGCTGATAACCTGGATGTTAGAGTCGTGATGCATGGCAATGGTTTATCTTTAATACTTAAGCCTGGAGCACTTAAAGAAGTTCCTAAATTTAATGCTGCCAATGCCACTCAAGAAATGATGCAAAAAATAGACAAATTGAAGCTGCAAGGTGTGAGTTTTAATGTCTGCGCCAATACCCTTAAGGGCAGAAAAGTCAATGTTGAAAAGCATTTATACGATGCATCTAAGTCAGATATTGTGCCAAGTGGTGTTGCAGAGCTTGCCTATCTACAAGACCAAGGTTTCAGTTACCTTCGCCCTTAAGTATTAGACATAAAAACATTGTAAGTAATTAAAGAATCATGAGGATACACATGCTAAATAAAAAATACGTATTTAAAAAAACCGCCATCCTACTAGCCTTAGCAGGTGCTTTAGGTTCACAATCAGTACAAGCCGCTAACTGGTTAATGTTACAAGGAACAGAAAAAGATCATCAGGCACCACGTGCTAAGGTTTGGGGATTTGCCCAAGTAGATTATCAACAAACAGATGATACTAAACTTCCAACATTAGCTAATGGTGCTGCTCCTTTATCGGGCACAAAGGCCGCTTTTAACCAGATGGCACCTCAACTGACTACATCAAGTGGATTTAATATCAAACGCGCCCGAATTGGAGTGCGTGGTGCAAACCTTCCATTAGATAAAGATGTAAATTACTTTTTAATGATGGAAATGGGTAATAATGGTATTACGACGGGTGGCAGCGGTTCTCAAGGACAGTTGACGGATGCAAGCGTTACCTTAAATCACATACCAGGTGCTAGAGTCCGTGTTGGACTCTTTAAAACTCCAGGTTCTGAAGAATCATTTAAAGGAATCCCTGTTTTTAACTATGTAAATTTCACTAACGGAACTGACCGTCTATTGATTGAAAGAAAGGTTGATGACACTGGATCATCACCATTTGTAAACACCGTTACGGGAAAACGAACAGATCCTGCTTTTGCAGTAAGAGATACGGGTATCCAAGTATTTGATACCTTTAAACAAGGTGATTGGGAACATAGTTACGCCATTATGTATGGTAATGGTAACGGTTTGGCTATGACCGATAACGATAAAAATAAAGATTTATACCTTTATGCTTCAACAGAAAAGGTCTTTGGTCAATCAAAAGGACCACGTCGTCACGGCATGAAATTCTATGCTTGGTCACAATCAGGTAAAAGAACGGTCAAAGTTGGAGGCACTACAGATACAGAATTTGATAGAGACCGAAAAGGGTTAGGGATGACTTATTTTGATGGTAAATATCGAGCAGCAGCGGAATATATTACAGCTGATGGTATGATTTGGGGTGGTCCTGTAGCAGGCGCTGCAAGCAATGCAGCAGCAGGAAATTTAACCGCATTTACAGTTCAAAAAGCAACAGCTTACCAGCTAGACTTGGGTTATAGAATCAAGCCGAATCTTGAGTTAAATGCGCGTTATGATGTTTTAGATAGTGCAACAGAATCCGATACTCAATCTGGATCAGGTGCTGATAAACATCGTCTATTTACCACCACTACCTTAGGTGCACAGTACTTCTTTAATAAAAAGACTTCTGTACGTTTAAACTACGAAATTCGCAATTTGGAAGCTCCTGATGCAGCAGCTGGTTCAAACCCGACTCGAGTCGCCAAAGTTTTAGACAACCGTCTTTCAGCTCAGCTTATGATGATTTTCTAATTTAAACATATAAATCAAAATTTACTCTTTTATTGGTTGGATGACCCCCCAACCATTTGCCCCTATTAACTTCCTACAATGATAGGGGTCTTTTTTATAAAAAACCTAGGATTTGGTCTTTAAACCGCTATCCCACTATGGCGTAATAAGGCATCTATATTTGGTTCACGGCCTCTAAACGCTTTAAACAGCACCATTGGATCAACCGAACCACCCGCGGCTAAAATAATATTCTTAAATTTAGCACCCGTTTCTGGGTTCAAAATACCTTCCTCTTCAAACAAACTAAAGGCATCTGCCGAAAGTACTTCTGCCCACTTGTAGCTGAAATACCCGGCCGCATACCCTCCCGCAAAGATGTGGCTGAAACTGTGCATCGAACGGCTGTATTCTGGCGGCATGACCACTGCCACTTCTTCACGAATACGTTGTGATAAATCGGCAATCGCTTCGACCTGCTCGGAATTATAAAAGGCATGCATTTCAAAATCGGCCAGTGAAAACTCCACCTGACGTAACATCATCATGGCCGACTGAAAACCACGGCTTCTCTTTAAGGAATCAAACAGTGCATCCGGCAAGGTTTCCCCGGTCTCAACATGACTTGAAATCAATTCTAAGCCCTCTTTTTCCCAACAGAAGTTTTCCATAAACTGTGAAGGTAACTCAACCGCATCCCAAGGAACACCACTGATTCCAGAAATATCCAACTGTTCCATCTCTGTCATAAGGTGGTGAATACCGTGTCCAAACTCATGGAACAAGGTTGTCAATTCATCGTGCGTTAAACACGCAACTTGTCCCTCTAATGGCGGGGTGAAGTTACACACCAGATAGGCCACAGGTTTTTGTAGTTCACCGTTAGAATGTAACCAACGCGTCACCGCTGAATCCATCCAAGCACCACCGCGTTTATTTTCACGCGCGTAAAGATCTAAATAAAACTGTCCAATAACCTCGTCATTCGCATTCAACAACTCATACAAACGTACTTCAGGATGCCACACAGGCACATCTGTTTTGGCTTGAATACGAATTCCAAACAAGGTCTGCGTAATTTCAAACAACCCTTTTAAAGCCGATTCCACTGGAAAGTAGGGACGTAACAATTCTTGAGAAAGTGACAAGGTCTTGCTTTTAAACTTTTCAGACGCAAAGGTTACATCCCACGGTTGAAAGTCATTAATACCTAATTCATCCCTGGCAAATGCCGTTAAGGTTGCTAACTCTAATTCTGCCTGCGGTTTAGATTTGACTGCCAAATCACGTAAGAAGCCCAATACTTGATCACTGCTTTCCGCCATCTTAGTCGCTAAAGAGTAATCGGCGTATTGGTCAAAACCAAGTAAATTGGCTTTTTGATGACGTAACGAACGAATTTTAAGGATATTATCGCTGTTATCAAACTCTGTATTGTGTGCTTGATCTGAGGAACGCGTGCCAAAAGCACGGTAGACTTCTGCTCTTAATTCTCGGCTATCTGCATGTGTCATTACTGCTAAATAGGAAGGAAAGTCCAAGGTCACACACCAGCCAGATAACGCTCTATTTTCAGCAAGTTGTTTCAGTAAACCTTTTGCCGAATCTGGCAAACCCTTTAAAAGGCTTTCATCGGTAATATGCTTTAACCAGGCCTGGGTAGATTTCAAAACATTATTGGAAAACTGACTGCTGAGTTGTGACAATTGTTGCGAAATTTCCTGATACTCTGACTGTTTCTCAGATGGCAATGCGATACCGCTTAAACGGAAATTACGTAAGGCGTTCTCAATGACTTTTTTCTGCGCCAGAGAGTAGTTCATAAACTCCAGGCTATCTGCAATCTCATTGAACTTGGCGTATAAACCAGCGTTCTGCCCTACCTCCGTATAATAAGCCGTCACCTTGCCCAAACAATCGGTATAGGCTTTATGCCAATCATCACTGTTTTTAACGGCATCTAAATGGCCAATCGGCCCCCAAACACGTTCAAAACGGTTATCAATCACCTCTAAAGGTTCGATAAAATTTTGCCAAGTTGGAAGTTCAGTCATGGAAACCAAACGGTTTATTTCTTTACGATTATCGGCTAGCAGTTGAGTAATGGCAGGCTCGATATGTTTCACGTGAAACAATTCAAAATTAGGCAGTGAAGTAATATTTAACAAAGGATTGTCTTGGGTTTGAGGTAATTTGGTCATATGGATTTCTTATGTTTCGCTCTATTTAAAAAGAATATAAATCAAAATACCAATTTGAAATTTTGCTTCAAACAGAATTGATTTAGAATGAAATTATTATAGCGCAATGAGGCACACTAATAATGAAACACTTTCAGTCAGAAATAGTCTTACAAAGCCCAAATCGGGGTACCTATAACATCACTGATAAAATCAATACACTGGTCATTGAATCAGATATTCAATCTGGAATATGTCATGTATTTATCCAACACACCTCAGCTTCACTGATTATTACTGAAAATGCCGATTCGACTGTCAGAGAAGATATTGAGTATTGGATGCAAAAAACCGTGATGGATGGTGATCCAAACTATAAACATAACTATGAAGGGGACGATGATATGAGTGGCCATATTCGTTGTATGGTTACCGACATGAATCAAACTATTCCGGTGACACATGGCCAACTCAACTTGGGTACTTGGCAAGGTTTGTTTTTATATGAACACCGTACCGGTCGTTTTGATCGAAAACTGATTATTACCATTCAGGGGAAATAGCGAAATTAGATTTAAGTACTCAGAACAACCCTAATCTTAAAATTAAGCGTTTTTATCAATTCTAGATAATTTTGATGGTATATATTCAAAAATCCTTAATTAGAGGCTATTTATGAGGTTTTTGTACTTAAACCCTGACTCAAACACTATCTGCACTATAAAAACCCCTTTAAGGGCTATTAATGAAAGCCAAAAATCTCGCCAATCGCTCAAAAAACTGAAATCGTTAAAACCAAACAAGACAAATACGTGTCTATTTTTGAGTCTCTGAATTAGATTCTTGCTTTTCAGTTTCGCTTTCACTGACAAGTTGCAAACGCGCAATGCGTTTTGATAAAGTGTGTAACTGTTTAAAACCATCAATTAACTGCATTTCGTAACGAAAAACTTTTAAGCGTTCTGCATCAGGTTTAAAATGTTTAACCTGATGTGTTAATGCTTCTTGAATCAAGTGATCAATGGTTTGTTTAATCGCCAAAACTGATAACGCTGCCTCACTGTCTTTGGCATAAATACTGTGTAAGGCCTTCTCCATAGCCTTACCCACTTCTGAGGTCAGCTGACCCACAAGATTCAGCATGGTTTCACTTGGCTTAATATTTTCTTGAATCATCTCATGTAACACTTGTTGTAAATTAGAATGAATTGCCTCTAACATCGACTCCAAATTATTTGCGACATTCATAAGCTTCATATATTCCAGCTGCTCCTCTGTAGTCAACTCTGATTGCCCTGCTTGACCGAGATAACTGAGTATCTGGCCTTGGTATGATCTTAAGCGCTGTAAAGTCATATCCTCGCGAGCCAATCTATCAATATTGGGGTTGGCAATCATTGAAATCAGACGTCTATAAAATAGACCAACCTGTTTTTGGTAGTGTTCCAACTGCACATTGACCGCTTTCATTGCCAAAGTGGGTGTACCTATTAACGCCTTATCCAAAAATTCACACTGGAATTCACCAATCTCTTTTTCCTCTGGTAGTATTGGAAAAACCTTATAAACACTCCACAAGAAAAATGGAATCAATGGTAAAAACAATAATAAAGTAATTAAGTTGAATAGAGTATTGGCATTGGCTATCTCACGGGGAGTGTTTTCAGCCATGACCTCCATGGTCTGATCATTAAGGACATCATGCGCTGAAATAACCATAGCAAACTGAGCCAGTTCCGGGATAAAAGGCAGAAAAACCACAACCCCTAACACATTAAATTGTAGGTGCACAAAAGCCGTTCTTAATGCTTCCCTTGACTTACCAATGGTCGCTAACATCGCGGTGACTGTCGTGCCAATATTGGCACCCATGATAAGTACAATGCCAGCGGGTAAAGTTAATAAACCATTACTCGCCATCACAATAACGATGGCAATCGTCGCTGAAGAAGATTGCACTAATGCGGTAAAGACCAACCCGACTAAAATACCCAGAAAAGGATTTTGCATCTCAAGCATCAAATCTAAAAAGGGTTGATAGGTTTTTAAAGGCTCCATGCCTTCACTCATGATATTCATACCAAAAAATATCAAACCTAAGCCCATTATCAAATCACCAATTGCTTTTTTCTTACGCAGTTTGGCACTAAATTGGATAATAAAACCGACTGCAACCATCAATAAAGCAAAGTGTGTCACCTTAAAGGCGACAATTTGCGCCGTCATGGTTGTCCCTAAGTTTGCCCCCATAATCACGCCCGCAGCCTGGCCAACAGTCATCAATCCAGCCGAAACAAAGCCAACCACTAATACACTCGTCACAGAAGATGATTGAATGACCGCTGTAACACCGGCTCCGGTTATCGCGCCCATCACTCTATTGGTCGTTAACTTACCCAACATGTTTTTCATTTTGTCACCGGCAACCACCAATAAGCCTTTGACCATCTGCTCCATGCCAAACAGGAACAGAGCCAGCCCACCCGCCAACCACATAAACATGGTAAACCAGTCGAGTGATTGTTCGTTCAGAGACTGTGAAAAGGCAAACGAACTATAGAAAATTGCAAAGACAGCGAAGATACGAATAATGATTTGGGCGTTGACGAACATTCTTAATTAATCCGTTAATGTTGATAAGAGTATCTTTATACTAACCCTATTAAAATCACAGAGTTAGGATTTATCATTTTTAAATAAAAAAATGATAACTTTAAGAATACCAATAATAATTTTTGATGACTAATTATAGATATAATTATATATAATGATTTCATAATATGATTAAATAGTTAAATACATTTATAAAACTTAAGGATACAAATAATGAAAAAACAAACTTTAGTTTGGTTAGCAGCGACAGCTATCTCTGGCATGATGGCCTCTTCTATGGCCAATGCCGCGCCAGCCCCAACAGATCCAAAAAAACACACACCTCAAGGCCTTTACATTGATGCTAAAGAAACCATTGAACTAATGAAAAAAGATCCTAAGGTTATTTTGGTTGACGTCCGCACCCCTGCTGAATGGCAGTTTGTTGGTCATACACGTGCAGCACAAATTATGATTCCTTCTATTTTCTTCAAATTTGATGGAGTGGATGAGAAAAAGCCACGTTATAGATCAGTACTGAATGAAGGGTTTGTTTCTGAATTAGAAGATAAAGCCGCGGATTTAGATGCCGATTCAGATTCAACTTACATTCTAATGTGTCGCTCTGGAGCCACTCGTGCACAACCTGCTGCTAAAATGCTTGCTCAGTATGGTTATAAAAATGTTTATATCATGACTGATGGCTTTGAGGGTAGTAAAATTAAAGAAGGCGACAAGAAAGGTTTCCGTCTTAAAAATGGTTGGAAAAACTCTGGTGCAGCGTGGACTTATAAATTAGACACTAAAGCAGCTTACATAGAAAAATAATTACTAAACTCTATCTGCTTTAAACCAAAAAACCGCCCATTGCTGTGCAATAGGCGGTTTTTTTGTTTCACGTGAAACCTAAACATCCATTTATAACAATTAACCAGGCCTGGTCACTTATTATCAGAGTACACAATATATCCGATATGCCTTATATTACTGGGCGCTGCAAACTAAACTTGTCTTCAGTCGTAGCATAATCATTACCGCCTAACTTACCAATGGCATTTATCAAGTTCGCATCGATATGCCCTTCTTTATAAACTACGTCATCAATATAAATCCCAATAACATCCAATAAAATCAAGACGCCACCAGCTGGCAAATCAGAGATGGTATTCACTTCACGTAAACGGCATTCATAACGTACCTTAGAGTGTTTGACACCCAAAGCGGACACAGCTTCACTGCTAACAGACTCAATATCAAGCGCATCAAACTCACTGACTTCTACTGGATAGGCGGCGCAAGAACCATTCATCTCATCAGCCTGATCCGCACTCACAACATTGACCACACAGTTTTTGGTTTGCTGCAAATTAACTAAGGTGTCTTTGGCTTTTTGATTACCATGATTGATATGCGTAATCGCCAAAACAGGTGGATTGCAACTGGCGACGGTAAAAAACGAGTAGGGTGCAAGATTATCGATGCCCGCTGAACTTAAGGTACTGATCCATGCAATTGGACGTGGAATGATGCCGCCGACCAACAATGGGTAGAGCTCTGCAGTGCTGAGGCTAGAAGTATTTAAATACATGGATGCCACCTTATAAATCTAATAAATATTGCTGAAGTAAGATTAGGTCTTATAAGAGAGGTAATCAATCATTGATTAATTTGTAAGTGACCAAGCCTGGTCACTTATATTCTACATAACAATCATAAGAGACCTTATATTGCCGAATTTAGACCTTGGAATCTAGGCCTTTTAAGACAGCTAAAATCATTGCACTGACTGAATCTTTCGCTAAAGCAACGCCGACCGATTTTTTATCGCCTACCTGAAGGTAAACATAGGCCATCGCTTGCGCATCTTTACCTTCTGAGGCATTCAAATTATCGTGCATTGCATGCTCAGCATAATCAATGACATCCACCACTTGGCCGGTACGCTGTTGCCAAGCATCACACAAAGCACTGATAGTACCCGAACCTTGACCTTGCCAAACATCGCCGTTAACTTCAAGTGACAGTTTTTCTACATCCCCTACTCTATCCAATTGGTAGTGATTCAACTCAATCCCATTGTCCTCACAGCGATAGTGTTTTGCAAACTCCGAATAAAGTTCTTTGTGGCTGATAACACCACCCTGCTTTTCCGCTAAGTTCTGGGCGATTGGCGCGAAATCCAATTGAATCCATTTAGGTAGATTCAAGCCATACTCCTGTGCTAAAACAAACGCAGAACCCGCTTTACCAGACTGACTGTTAACGCGAATAATCGCTTCATAATCTCGGCCAATGTCTTTAGGATCGATCGGCAAATAAGCGACATTCCATGGTTTATGAGGTTGTTGTTTGATTAAACACTTACGAATGGCATCCTGATGACTCCCTGAGTATGCGGTATAAACCACCTCACCCACCCACGGATGACGTGGATGCGTTTTAATTTGAGTCACGGCTTCAACCACAGGAATCCAATCATTCGGCTGTGAGAAGTCCAATAACGGATCAATCCCCTCACTGAATAGGTTCATCGCCAAGGTAACAATATCCATATTACCGGTACGCTCACCATTCCCTAATAAAGTGCCTTCGATGCGATCAGCACCGGCCAATAAAGATAACTCTGCCGCGGCAACGGCACAGCCACGATCGTTATGAGTGTGGATGGAAATCAAAACAGATTCACGGTTCGCTAGGTGATTCATAAAGTACTCGACCTGATCAGCAAAACGATTCGGTGAAGTGCTTTCTACTGTTGCTGGTAAATTCAAAATACATTTATTATTAGGCGTTGGTTGCCAAACATCCATAACCGCCTGACAGACTTCCACAGCATAATCTGTCTCGGTCTGCGAAAAACTCTCAGGCGAATATTGGAAAACCCACTTGGATTGCGGATTTATTTCGGACGCCTTAAGAGCATACTCCTGCACCCATCTCGCACCTTGTACGGCCATAGCCTTGATTTCATCTTTGGTCTTCTCAAAGACGTTCTCACGCTGCACAATGCTGGTGGTGTTATAAACATGCACTACCGCTTGCTTCACGCCTTGCAAAGATTCATAAGTGCGTTCAATTAAATGTTCACGCGCTTGCACTAAAACCTGAATAGTGACATCGTCTGGGATCAAGCTCTCTTCAATCAAACGGCGCGTAAAATCAAATTCGACCTGACTGGCGGAAGGAAAACCAACCTCAATCGTCTTAAAGCCCAATGCCACCAATTGCTTCCATAAAGCCAATTTTTGCTCAACCGTCATTGGGTTCGCTAAAGCTTGGTTACCATCACGCAAATCAACACTCACCCAAATCGGTGCTTTGGTTAATACATTATTTGGCCACTGACGATTTATCATCTCAGGGGTTGGTGTACGCTGGTATTTTTGTGAAGGGATACTTTGATTCATCTGGCTCATCTACTTAAACTCTTATTCTCAATGCGTTCTTGCATGATTTTCTATAAGTTCTATTTTACAAAATTAATAGTCGAATTTTATTGCAAACTATTCACTATATTGCAGATTAATAACAATATAATGCTTATCTACCACTAAATAACGCAACTATATTTTAATAAAGGTGCAATATGGCATTAAAAGAATTAACGACATTAGATGACTACGATAAAGCCATTTTAAATGCACTGCAAAACAATGGCCGTTTAAGTAATCAAGAAATTGCCGATAAAATAGGCCTGTCACCTTCAGCTTGCTTACGTCGCTTTAAAGCACTGGAGGCCTCTGGCGTCATTTTAGGCTACCGTACATTATTGGATGCGAAACAACTCGGCTTAGATTTAATGGCTCTGATTCATATCTCTATGGATAAACATACCAAGGAGCGTTTTCAAGAATTTGAGTCGAGTGTACAAGCCCTACCCAATGTGTTGGAATGTTTATTGCTAACAGGACAGTCAGCTGACTATCAATTAAAAGTGGTGGTGAAAGATTTGGAAACTTATCAAGATTTGCTCCTCAATCATGTCACTCAAATTGAAGGTGTCAGCGGTGTACATACGAGTTTTGTTCTCAGAAAGGTGATCGATAAAACGGCAATTCCTATTCTATGAATTAAAAGCTAAGTTTACTCAACGGCTTATTTCATAGAAAATAGAGGTAAACCTTTCCTTTTATGGGACTGTAAATTTATAATAAACAGATTCACTTAAAGAAATTGGCAAATAATATGGCTATTGATAAAGATATAAATATTTTAGTGGTAGATGATTTTTCTACCATGATTCGAATTGTTACTAACCTATTGAAAGAACTTGGTTTTATGAATATTGACAGCGCATTGGATGGTTCCAAAGCATGGCCAATGATTCAAACCGGTAAATATGACTTTATCGTCAGTGACTGGAACATGCCAGAAATGACGGGAATTGAGTTGCTAAGACTGGTGCGTGCCGATCCAAACTTTAAAGATATGCCTTTTATGCTGATCACAGCTGAACAGAAACGTAGTCAAATCTTAGAAGCAGCGCAATCGGGTGTAGATGGCTATATTGTTAAGCCTTTTACCGCAGCGACCATGAAAGAAAAAATCGATAAAATCGCCGAGCGTAAAAGTTTAGAGAAACGTGGCGTTAAATTGGTTCCAAATAAGGGCAGCCAAGAATTTGCGGCACAGCAGAAAGCAAAATTACAGCAAATGTTGGCCTCAATGACGCCTGAAAAACGTGCCGCCTATCTTGCAAAATTAAAGCGTGAACAGTACACCGGTTAAGCCACTCTACAGCGCTTTAAATCTAGTCTATTTACAGGGGGTTATTCAACAACCCCTAGGTAATAACACCCAAAAACAACCCACCTGACATCGCCATTTCAATCTTAAATATCCCCTATTCCTGACACCTCCTAAATTTACATACATACTATTAGTTCTACATTCTGATACCGAATACTTCCTGCAATAAATAATAACAGTCAGTTCAGCCATTAACACTCTGTTATGGATTGGTGGAAGCTTGGCGAGTTAATGCATTTTAAATTCTAAAACATAACTCAAAACAAAATCATTAACCGACCTGGCCTGGTCGGTTGATAAAATTAACAACAACTCTTTAACTTCTTCTTAAACATTTACTTAAAAGCCAAACTCTCCCATATAACTTCCTTTTATCAGGTGAAAAACCTTATATTTGGTATACTGCATATATGTTTTATAGACCCCCTGTAACCCTCCCTTTTAAACTTGTCATGAAGACAATGGAACTTTAAAATCTGCATGGAAAGGTCCTTAAACCATGTTTTGCTCGACCTAAATAATGCTAAAAGAGAACAGAGATGCAACGACGCTTATTCTGCCAGACGATAGTAATCATTCCATTATTGATGGGTTTATCCTCTACGACAATCGCCAGTAACCTTGATATAGATCCTTATATATCGGGTTTTATGAGCTACGCCAAGGAAGTTGAATTCCAGGGCGATCCCAAAATTTCTGGGCACGCCATTAATCGCTACGCTTTAGAAGTAGCTCAGATAGAGCAGAAAGTGGGCTACATCGGCAAAGAACTGCCTATTCCGAAAGCGCTTGAGGTTATGGATGGTGTCTATACCGTGGTAGGCAGTTTTATCTGGGGAACCCGCGCTAATTTTGGTTTGAATAACAATTTAAGTGCCGTTGTTTTTAAGGATGGCGTATTTGTCTATAACGGCGGACCAAACGAAGCGGTGGCGTACAGTTTTCACCAACAAATCAGGCGTTTAACCAACAAACCGGTTAAATGGCTCGCCGTTGAAAATGATCAAGGTCATGCCTATTTCGGTGCGAGTTATTGGTCAGATATTGGCGTTAAAAACCTCTATTCTGAAAAACGCGCTAATGACAATTGGCATCGTATTTTTGAGCGTAACAAGAAGAAGTATTCCGCTGGACGTGGTAATGCCATTACCCAATCCGCTAGAGATGTCACGGACAAATTTACCACCTTTGAAGGTAGTAAGAGCATTGATGTCGGTGGCGGTGAAACCGTTGAACTCATCAATTTTGGTGGCGGCCACACACCTTCAATGACAGGCATGTACATTCCCTCACGTAATCTACTATTTACAGGCGACCTAGGCTTTAATGAACGCCTACCAGGCCTGTTACATGACAGTCACTTTAGAGAGTGGATGAGTTCTTTTGAGACAATGCTTAAACAGGTTCCAGCCGATGTTATCGTGATTCCTGGTCACGGTACACCAACCGATTTAGCCACCTTAAAGCGCCAAACCTATGATTATTTTGCAGAGTTAATAAAAGCAGTGGAAATAATTGTCGCTAGAGGAGGAGACATTGAAGAAGTTGATGCCATAGATCAGTCAAAACACAAAAATCGTCCAGTCTTTAGCCAACTATCAAAAGCCAATGCAAGACATATCTATAACGAGTTAATCGCCGAAAAACTTAAACAATAAGATTTTTTGAACCAGAATCTATACAGATTATTTCAATCAGAAATCTGTTGAAAACTCACCAGGCCTGGTGATTGCCTCTATTGGTCAGACCAAACAGCGAATTCATTGCCGTTCGGGTCTGAAAAATGAAAACGACGCCCTCCTGGGAAATCAAAAATCGGTCTAATCACTAAACCATTTGCTCGTTGAATTTTTTCCAGAGTGTTCTCTAAGTTAGTGCTATAAAAGACAATCAAAGCACTACCGGTTTGGGTTGATACTGATAAATCTGATTTAAAAAACCCACCAGCCAATCCGGCATTCCCAAAGGCCACATATTCAGGGCCGTAATCTGTGAAAACCCAGCCAAAGACTTTACTAAAGAATTTTTTGGTCGCTGCAATATCTTGCGCAGGAAATTCAACGTAATTGATTTTTTCATGAACATTCATTATTCCACTCCTTATCCATTAAGTTATAAAGATACTATGAAAACAAAATAGCTAAACTAAATCGGAAGCAAACTTAACACGGCTTTAACTAATTGATCATTGATTTCGCTATTATTGATTTGCTGTAATTCTGAATCAAAATTTTCATAAAAGCTCGGCACCGACAAACTGGCTTTAACGACACCGTTAAAATGGCTAGCAGAGTCTACCGCCTGTTTTAACACACTGACACCACCTCTGGCACCAGGAGAGGTAGACAGTAACACTAGGGGCTTATTTTGAAAGACTTTTGCATCAATCCGCGAGCACCAATCAAACAGGTTTTTATAAGCAGCACTGTAAGATCCATTATGTTCTGCAAATGAAATGATAAGACCGTCACAGTTGCCAATCTTAGCAAAGAACTTTTTGGCCAGATCTGGCTGCCCTAGCTCAATCTCTCGGTCTTCACTGAATAACGGCAACTCATAATCATTTAAATCCAGTATTTCAATTTCCACACCCTCTAATAACGTTGTGGCATAGGTGACTAACTGCTTATTAATGGACTTGCTACTGCTGCTAGCTGCAAATGCGATGATTTTCATAAAAACTTCTTTCTTGAAGGTATGTTGAATACGCGTTAATGACCGAAAAACAGAATAATTATGATGGTGGTGATTGCGATAATCAAAGTTCGTAAACCTGACCAAAGCCAAAAGGTTTGACTGATTTTACCAAGAAAAACACCTAATAGAAAAATACAGACAAGCGCCACCGCAATTGAATTTATAAAAGGTGATATGGATAAGAAAGCCATCTGCTCAGCCAAAAATAGTGGACTAAGAATCAGTAAGCAGAGCAATAAAGGTGAAAAACCATTCACTAAAGCAATCATAATCGGTAAATAACGACTTGCTTGGCCATAATCACTGGTTTTAAGATCACTAATCAAAGCCTGCTCTAATTCCAATAACTCTTTTTCACGCTCGGCTTTTTCACTTAGATAAGCACTGCTTAAACCGCTAATAAACAGAGCAATGGTCGCGCCTAAACAAGCGCTAATGGCAATTGAAATATCGGTCATGCCACTGATATAAAACCCGGTCACCATACCTAAAATCGTTAAGGCACCGTCAAACCCATTAGTAATCAAATAACGTCGAGCAATGCTTTGTGCTCGCAAAATATGCAACATTAAATGAGTGTCTAAATGGCTATCCAGGCGTAAAGGCATACTATTTTTACCTTCTAATTAATGTGATCGTCTATTTAAAATCGATCTCAGTGCAGAGCGGACTCTAATTATTGAACCGCTTCACCGCATACTTCGACTTCATCAATACTATGAATGGATGCGCCCATTTTCTGAATAATGGCAGATATCTCATCAAAGTTTATATCAGCTGCTTCAATGGTCACTATTGTGGTTTCTGTTTTTTCATCAACCTCTGTGACAATCAAGTTAATTTGATAGTCCGTGCCAACATTAGCCAACGCTAAACAAAAATCAATGGCATTGGGTTGGTGCGGTTTAAGTACATCCAAAACCAATTTACGAATGGTTGTCATAATACACCTCAATAACAAAATATTACGCTAAGAATAGCGAATTATTGTCTACATTTTACGCCTTATTCAGACAGTTTTAGGCTCAATTTTTTTTAGATCACTTGTCCTGTAAAAGCCTCATAAAACAGCTATTTCACCCAAAATTTATTTACTTTTGGCAACAAAAAAAGCGACTTGGAAACCTCCTTAGCCGCTTTTATATGATTTGATTCTCTAATTTACAACGATTACTCAACTTCAGTAATCTTTGCCTTCTTAGCAAACCCAGCCCCTTTTTTGGTTTTAGCCTCAAGCTCTAAGCCATCAATAATCTCTCTGTAATTTAAACCAGCTTTTGTCATTTCAACAAAACAGACCACGATGACCGCAATGGTATTAGGTACTTCACCCTTCTTTTTATAGGACTGTATATTTTTTTCACTGACCTTTATTAATTTACTGAATTTGGGCAGTGAAATCTCTGCATCTAATAAATGCTTTTTGAATTGTATAAATGTCATGCGGGTTTACCCTGAGGTTTTAATATTTACTGATTATATCCAATAGATAAATTTTAATTACATTTATCTCAAAAAAACGTTACCATTAGTAACAATTTATTACCATTAGTAATTTATAAATACCAATATCTATACTTTATACATTAAAACCAAGGAGCCTATCATGGCAAAAGCACTGACTAAAAAAATCGTAAAAAAAGCCGCATCTAAAGCAACAATGAAAGCCGTTGCTAAAAAAGACGTTAAAAAGAAAAATGCTAAAAGCACTATTAAAGCAGTGACTAAAGCGGTTATGAAAAAAGAACTTTCTAGCAAAAAGAAAGTCAAAGTAGCGGCTAAGAAAGCCGTTAAAAAAGCGTCTTAATCTGTTAAATACATTTTAAACGGCAATAAAAAAGCGGCTTGGATAAATTCCTTAGCCGCTTTTTTAGTTTTAAAACTTAATTAAAGTTTATCAGAGATTTTAAGTAAACAAGTGCGCATTGAACTGCATATGCACCCAAATACTCGCAAAGTAGCCTAAAGCAATGACAGGCGTCCATTTAAGATGACTAAAGAAGGTATATTGCCCTTTAGACTGTCCCATTAAAGCCACACCAGCCGCTGAACCCACAGAAAGCAGTGAACCGCCTACCCCAGCTGTTAATGTCACTAATAACCACTGTCCTGACGACATATCTGGATTCATGGTTAAGACGGCGAACATCACCGGTATGTTGTCGACCACTGCAGATAATATTCCAACCGCAATATTGGCATTGGTTGCACCCCATTGGGTATACATAACATCAGAAGCTAAAGCCAAATACCCTAAAGTTCCTAAGCCCCCCACCGCTAAAATAATACCGAAGAAGAACAGTAAAGTATCCCACTCAGCACGGGCTATCTTATTGAAAATATCAAAGGTAACAGGCTGCCCTTCATTGTGAGTTACACCTTCACCTTGATTACCAACTTCGTAAGACACCTCTCCGGTTTTCTTCAGGTAATACGCGAAGAACTGCAAATACGCTAGGCCCATCATCATGCCTAATACCGGTGGCATATGCAGGAAGTTATGCATCGACACGGCTGTAGCAATCGTGGCTATAAACAGGACAATAATACGTTTAGCACCGCGACGCATCTCAATTTTTTCTGCTAAAGGTTCAGGCGTTTCTTTCGGAATAAAGAACATCATGATCAAAGCAGGCAGTGCGAAGTTTACAAATGACGGTAAAAATAGCGCAAAAAATTCTCCAAATTCCAGGATACCTTTTTGCCAGACCATCAGGGTCGTAATATCTCCAAATGGACTGAATGCACCACCCGCATTAGCGGCAACCACCACATTGATAAAACCAAGACTGACAAATTTAGGCGAATTAGCCCCTACCGCTAAAATAACCGCACCCATTAATAAAGCGGTGGTTAAATTATCTGCTATTGGCGAAATAAAGAAAGCTAACAGACCGGTAATCCAAAACAGCTGTACATAACTAAAACCTTTAGAAGTCAGCCATCCCCGTAAAGCACCAAACACTTCACGTTCTTCCATTGCATTGATATAGGTCATCGCCACCAATAGGAAGAAGAACAGTTCTGAGAATTCTAAAATATTGTGTCTAACGGCCTCTTCAGCCACATTTGGTAAGTTTTGAGTCATCATCACATAAGCGATAATCGTCCAAATCAAACCGGCTGCTAAAATAACCGGTTTGGATTTACGTAAATGGGTAAATTCTTCTGTCATGACAAAAAAATAGGCCACTACAAAAATAGCCAAACTAGCATATCCTGCCCAGTGGTTCGTTAAATCTAAACCAACCATCGCATCACTTGCAAAAGCCAAACCTGGCAACAAAAAGAGCACGCTGGTTATTAATAATTTTAATTGAGACATATGTTTTTCCTAAAAATTAAACCCGATGGTTTAACACTTTGAATTTTGATTCAGTACAATACCGTTTATTACCCTTATTCTATAAAAATTAACAGACCTAAAAATAATAAATACCAATAATTTAGGTAAAAATACAACAATACACAAACAAGATATAGGAAGCCGTCACATGAAGGTTAAATTACTAAAAAAAGAGTATGAAATATTCGCACCCTGGGAAAAAACCTTTAACAAGGTAATGACCCCGTTTGATGAATTTCTGCATAACCAAACCACCACTGGTTTAGTTTTAATGTTTATGACCATTGTGGCGTTGATATTAGCGAATAGTCCTTTTGCAGAAGATTACGCGCATATTTTTCATACTAACTTTGCTATTACCTTGGGCAATTTGTCGATTGATCACTCACTACACCATTGGATTAATGATGGTTTGATGGCTATTTTCTTTTTCTTAATTGGCTTAGAAATAAAACGTGAAATTTTAGTCGGTGAGCTGTCTGACCCTAAGAATGCAGTATTGCCCATTCTAGCAGCGGCTGGAGGAATGATTTTCCCAGCTCTGATCTTCTACTACTTTACGATGGGCACGCCTGCTTCAACCGGTTGGGGTATCCCTATGGCAACTGATATTGCCTTTGCCATCAGTGCCTTAGTGTTATTAGGAAAACGTGTACCAGCGGCTTTAGTAACCTTCTTAGTTGCCCTAGCGATTGTTGACGATTTAGGTGCAGTAACCGTGATTGCCATTTTCTATACTGATCAAATTCATATGTCGTACTTAATCACTGCTTTGGTCTTTTTTGGGGTGTTAATCGCTTTCAATCGCTTTGGTATTCACAAACCTCTACCTTACTTTATTGTCGGTGTTTTGATGTGGGCGTCTATGTTGGAATCCGGTGTCCATGCGACCATTGCCGGAATTTTAACGGCGTTAGCGATTCCTGCTAAACCTAAATTTAACCCACACTTCTTCCATGAACATATGGATGTATTAGTCAATAAATATCATAAATTAGATAAACCAAATCCAGACTATCAAATTTGTGATCAACAAAAAGCAATTTTGCAACAAATCGAAAAAGGTGCAAAACGCGTTCAAACCCCTTCAGCACGTTTAGAGCATAGCTTGCATCTTCCCGTCGCTTTATTGATTATTCCGCTGTTTGCTTTAGCCAATGCCGGCATTGCTATTAACTTCGCAGAGATGGATAGTTTACTGATACAACCTGTCACCCTGGGCGTTATGTTTGGTCTCATTATGGGGAAAGTAATTGGTATTGCAGGTGTCTCTTGGATTGCCATAAAGTTAGGCTTAGCTAAACTGCCAAACGGCGCCACTATGAGTCAGCTATTTGGTGTATCTTTCTTAGGTGGAATTGGTTTTACCATGTCTATCTTTATTGCCGATTTAGCATGGGAACCTGGAAATGAACTGTTGCTGGGTGCCAAAACAGGTATTTTAATTGCCTCTTTAGTGGCAGGTGTTGTTGGTTTTGTATGGTTACGTTATATCGCTAAATCAGCAGATACTATTGAAACAAAGTAGAGCCTTTTTAAAGTAATCGTAAAACGCATTTAAAATCAAAAAAGCCCCGTTACTCATCTGAATAACGGGGCTTTTTTGTGTTCTAAATATTCTGAATTAATTGACTAGGCCTGGTTAACTCTGCACTCTATTCAAAATCAAAATCATCTAAATTTGCTTTAGGCGCATGACCATCGTAAATCAAGTTCGTGCGATACTGCATATAACTTTCTCTGGCAAAAACATACGGATCAGGTTGGTTTTTAAGATCTGCAATCAGACCCACAATTTTGGTGTAATCGACAAACTTTCCGCCTACAAAAATAAATGATCGGGTCGTAGCGTTACTATCAATCACATATGGATAAACTGGATCATAAAAAGAATCCAAAGAACCACCCGCTAATTCACGCATCGTATAAGAACCAACAAACGGTAGCACCACATAGTTCGTTTCATTCCAAAGCCCCCAGTGATACAACGTTTGCCCTAAATCCTCATTTTTTTCTTCTAAGCCAGCGGGTGTTGCTATATCCAATAAACCAAACAGTCCAAAAGTGCTGTTAATGGTAAAACGCATAATTCCAGATAAACCATCCTCTACCTTGCCTTGTAAGAAGCTATTAACAACCGATAGAGGTATCTTGAGGTTACTAAAAACATTATCTATACCCGTACGGGCGGGTTGCGGTAAAAAACCGTTGTAGGCGTTAGCAAGAGGCTGGCCAACCGTTTCATTGAATCCCATATTAAAGTCAAATATGGCACGGTTAAAAGATTCATAAGGATCTTCTGAACTCATCGGTGCAAATGGAATAATCACCGAAGTAGGTGTTTCGTCGGCTTGAATTGGTGAACTCAGCAGTGACATACTCAGCAATAATATGGGCAATTTAAGTTTAAAGGTCATCAGTTTACAAATTTTTTTAAGTATTTAACGGTATTGTACAAGGTATATTGACTTCATCAATTGCTTGTTTAAATAATTCTAACACTTCATTTCTAGGAAATGATTTACGCCATGCTAACGCCACTATTCGGCTAGGTGGTGTGTCTGATATGCTTTTTATGGTAAAAAGGCTCTCATCACGCTCTGAGAGCGAACTACAAGGAAAAATAGAGATACCTGCCCCCGATGAAACCATATAACGAATCGTTTCTAATGAACTGCCTTCAAATGTCTTCTGTAACGAATCATTTTGACTCTCTATGGCCAATAGATTTGGAAACGCTTCAACAACCTGATCTCTAAAACAGTGACCAGCCCCTAATAACAAAATAGTTTCCTTTTGAACGGATTGCAAAGAAATTGAAATCTCCGTTTTTGCGAAAGGGTGCTCTTTAGGCACAATTGCTTTAAAAGGTTCTGAATAGATGGGTAGAACTTCAACATTGGGTTCATCAAAGGGCAGTGAAAGAATCGCAATATCTATTTCACCGATTTTAAGCTTTTCAGCTAATACGTGGGTGTAATTTTCTTCGATTATTAAAGGTACATTAGGCGCTAGTCGGTGAAAATTAGGAATTAACTTGGGTAACAAATAAGGCGCTATTGTATAGATAGCGCCAATTTTGAGTTCCGTTGAAAGATCATTTTGCGAATCTTTAGCAATATTTTTAATTTGCTGACTGCGTTCTAGTATCTGTTTTGCCAATTCAACAATCTGTTGACCGACGGGGGTTGTCAAAATATCTTGTTTTCGTCTTTCAAATAAAATGATGCCTAACTCTTCTTCTAATTTTTTAATCGCAATACTTAAAGTAGGTTGACTTACAAAACAACTTTCAGAGGCTTTTCTAAAATGTTTTTCTTTGGCGACAGCAACAATATATTTAAGTTCATTTAGGGTCATAAATTAGGCGTCTTTTAATTAAAGGTTTTTTCTATAATAGAAGAAAAACGGGGAAAAGTTTTGGTTACTTAAATGTATTCTTTTAGTATATATAACCTCTTCTTATTACTCTTAGTGAGGTTAATATCTGTAGATAAGCTTTATTTAAAGTTTAATTTCAAACAGTTATCTTGTGATAAAGATGTGGGTATAGTATCTGATAAAGCATGTTAATAAGTGTGCGTGTTTTGTGGATAAAAATAGAGAATTCGTTATTTAGAGTATTTATCCACAAAACAACACAAGTTATCCCAAGCCCTTATTGAACGGTTTTTAAGGATAAATTGATATTTATGGGCATAGATTATACGGCATAATAAATAGTATTCAAAAACTAAAAAGTTCAAATAATGACTATGCAAACTTCTCAATTAATAGAGTTAATTCAATCTAGACGTACCTGTTATCAGTTCTTATCTAAGCAGACGAATTCGTTAACGTCTTTAGAAATCAATCAATGTCTAGAGGCTGCAATATGGGCGCCTAATCATAAGCTAACACAACCTTGGCGATTTTGGGTAATTGGTCAAAATTCACAACAAAAGTTGGCCGTTATTTATGCTGATAATCGCGCTTCTAAAAATGCGCAACGAGATTCGGTTGCATATCAAAGCCTTTATCAAAAAGCTTTGCAAAAGTTTATGGCGATTCCACAAGTTATCTTAGTGGGGCAATCTCTTGCAGAAGATGAAATAACTGTTAAAGAAGATTATGCGGCTTGTGCGTGTGCTATTCAAAATTTTCAGTTGATGGCATGGCAACAATTAATAGGTGTTCAATGGAGTACAGGACCGATACTAGAAGATTTACGAAGTTATGCAGTACTCGATATACAATCGGATAATATTCGCTTAATAGGAGCTTTGTATTTAGGGAAGGTGGATGCAGAATGTCGAGACAGTGGTTTGCAGGCGATGGCGAAAAGAAAATCGCTAAAGGAAGTCACTGTTTATTTAGATTGATTAAACTACCAGGCCTGGTAGTTTGCTTTAGAGCTATAAATTTAACAGTTCATTATCGTCAATAATGGATGTTATATTTTTTAGATTACGCATTCTACGTTTAAACAATAGTTTGTTTTGTACCGGTTCCGGTAAGTCTGTAAAAATCATTAGATTGCGATCAATCATAATATCGATTAAATCCTCAATGACACGCACCATATCCAAATCAAGACGATTTAAAACCGATTCTACAAGTGCATCACTGTCGGCTGAATGTTTAATAAATTCAGTTAACTGTGGATCATGCAAACTGATTTCTTCTCGATGATCTGCAGGAGTGAATTCTATATTATCGATTTCACCAGAGGCATTACGTTCGATATAAATCATGATATTTCCTTTAAAACTTTAAGATAGATTAATCTATTTTTTAAGATCGTATAAACGATTTAATAAATTTTTTAAAATATTGAGGCGAGAGAAGTGAATCAGATTATATTAAAGTATTTCTAACCCTCAATTTCTGACAACACATTACCCAGTAATTCAGTTAAACGATCATTTTCAGAGTAGTCTACCGGACAATCAATAATGGTCACGGTTGGGTTTTTCAACGCAGCTTGTAAAGTCGGTAGCAGTTGATCGGCAGACTCAATGCGTATACCGGTTGCGCCAAAAGATTGTGCGTATTGCACGAAATCTGGATTTTTAAAATCGATATAAGCGGAACGTCCAAAACGACGCTGTTGTTTCCATTCAATCAGGCCGTACTGACTATCGTTCCAAATTAAAATGACGATAGGGGCATTACAACGCAAAGCCGTTTCAATCTCTTGCGAGTTCATCATAAAACCGGCATCACCGGTAACCGCAACAATGCCTTTCTGTGGATAGGCTAATTTTGCCGCAATCGCACCCGGTACGGCAATGCCCATGCCAGCGAATCCATTGGAAATAATGCAGGTATTTGGGAGATCACAACGGAACATACGCGCCATCCACATTTTGTGGGCACCGACATCACTAATCGCAATATCGGTGGATTTCATGGCCGTACGTAAATCCCAAATTATTTTCTGCGGCAGCATTGGCCAAGCGTCATTTTTACGGCAACGATTCATCTCGTCGACCATCGCTTTACGCAATAGAAAATCAATTTGCGTGGATTCGATCGGTTTTTCAATCATTTCACCGAGACCGGCTAAGTTTTTGCCGATATTACCGATGAGTTCAATTTCAGGTATATAGCTGTTATCGACTTCGGACTTTTTAGTATCGATATGAATAATGGTGTGTTGACGGTTTGGATTCCATAAATGTGGATGATATTCGACCATATCAAAACCAACACAGATGATTAAATCAGCTTTCGCAAAACCCCCATTTTCATAATCGCCTTTTTGCAAACCCGCTGTGCCCATCGCCATTTCATGCGAGAAAGGGATAATGCCTTTGGCCATAAAAGTATTTACGACCGGAATCTTATGGGTCTTTAGAAAGGCTAAAATATGTTCACTGGCGCGGGATCGTACTGCACCATTACCTACTAGAATCAGAGGGTGTTTAGCATTTTCAACTAAAACAGCGGCATCTCTTAATAAAGCTTTGTCCGCGAAAGTCAGGCGATTCGCACTCACGGTTAAAGGTTGTTCATCGGTCTCCATCTCCACAATATTTTCTGGCAGGTCAATAAAGGTTGCGCCTGGTTTTTCCGCTTCGGCTAACTTAAAGGCTTTACGCACCACTTCTGGAATGGTTTCAGGTTCTAATACTTGGGTGGCATATTTGGTAATCGGTTTAAACATACTCACCAAGTCGACCACCTGATGTGACTCTTTATGCAAACGTGTGGTGGCCGCCTGACCTGCAATCGCGACTAAAGGGGCATTATCCATATTGGCATCAGCAACGCCGGTGACGAGGTTAGTTGCGCCTGGGCCGAGTGTGGAGAGACAGACCCCAGATTTACCGGTTAGACGACCATAGACGTCTGCCATATAAGCCGCACCCTGTTCGTGACGTGTGGTGATAAACTTGATATCAGAATCGAGTAACGCATCCATAATGTCTAGATTTTCTTCACCCGGAATTCCAAAAATAAATTCCACATTTTCATTTTCTAAACATTTCACAAACAGTTTGGCGGCTTTCATCTCTTATTACTCTTTTTGGCAGGTGAATTAGGATTATGAAGTCTCAAAAAACAAATGACCAGGCCTGGTCATTAATTAATTGGCTTTTAAGGGTATTTAAAACAAAAAAGAGGCAAAAGCCTCTTAATGTAATACGCCAAAAAATGGGTTACTAATTAAAGTTATTTACTCGTCAAAGTATCCACGGCTTGCCAAAGTTTGTCACGACTGCCAGCCATACCAACATCAGTAATGTATTTACCATTAACTATAACGGCTGGTACGCCTTCAACACCATAAGCACGCGTTAACTTCTGCGCTTTACGCGTCAGTTGATCGACTTTAAAACCTTTAAAGGTAGCAATGAAATCCGCTTCTTTTACACCAAACTGGGTAAAAAATTTGGCAATTTTCTCAACCGTATAAAGCTCTTTTTTATCACGGTGTAACGCGTGAAAGAAGGCTTCATGCGATTGTTCAAGTACACCCTGTTCTTTTGCCGTATAGAAAACCTTAGCCATAAAAATCCAGTTAGGATTATTAAAGACCACTGGCATACGTTCAAAATTCACATCTGCTGGTTTATTCTTTAACCAAGCATTCAAACTCGGCTCTAAGTGATAACAGTGCGGGCAAGTATAACCAAACACTTCAACGACCGTTTTAGTATGCGGTGTAATAACTTGCGGGCTAGGAATATTTTTATACTCGACCCCTTGCATTAGAGCGCCATTCTCTGCCGAAAGGGCAGAAAGTGATAAACCACTGGTCACTAAAAGAGTCGCGAATGATGTTAATAATTTTCTACGTAACATAATCATAACCTCCGAATTTTACAGTTCACCGTACGAGTGTAGACCTGAAAGGAACATATTCACGCCCAGGAAAGCAAAAGTGGTGATTAATAGACCGATAAACGCCCACCAAGCCATTGGTGCACCGCGCCAACCTTTAGACATGCGTAGGTGTAACCAAGCGGCATAGTTCAACCAAACAATCAGTGCCCAAGTCTCTTTAGGATCCCAAGACCAGTAACCACCCCAAGCTTCAGCTGCCCACATAGCGCCTAATACAGTAGCAATAGTAAAGAAAGCAAAACCAAGCGAGATGGTTTTGTACATTAAATCATCCATTACTTCTAAAGCCGGCATTCTCTTAGCGAAACTGCTTTCTGAGTTTTTCTTTAAAGAACGCTCAGTGAATAAATAAGCCACACCGATCATAGCCGCAATAGAGAAAGCGCCGTAACCAACGAAGTTAGCCGGTACATGGATTTTCATCCAATAACTTTTTAAAGCAGGCACTAAAGGTTGAATGACATGTGCGTCTTTACCAAAGGTGTACCAAAGTAGAAAACCGACAGCAGCACTGATCACCAACATAACAAATCCCCCTAAAGCACGGGCTTTATAACGTTGCTCATAGAAGAGGTACATTAGAGAGGTTAATACGACAAACAGGATAAACACTTCGTACAAACTACTGACCGGAATATGACCGTAATCAAAGTTGATGATGTAAGATTCGCGCCAGCGCACCATCATGCCAACCAAACCGAAAGTGGCTGCTGACCAAACCATAATATTTGCTGTTTTATAGGTAAATTCAGATTTGTTATACAAAGCCAAGAAATAGGTTACTGTGGCTAATACGAATAGGGCACTCATCCACATAATGGCGGATTGGCTTGAGATTAAGAACTTTAAGAAGAAAGCCTGTTCATTAGCGGTAATCACATTACCGTGGTTACTGTAGGTCCACAAAGCCAGCATCACCATTAAACTTACGGAGACGGTTAAGGTCTGCAAGCTCGGCCACAAACGTCCCAATAGGATAAGGCCAATTGCGGTGCCGCCTAAAATGCCAATCTCATACTCATCCATGAGTGCGCCATATTGCATCCACGCGTAAACGGTACCGAGTATAACGAAAGCAATCCAAGCCGCATCCCTAAGGGTAAACGGCTTCTTTCCTTCGTTTTTAAATTCTTCTACATAGGTTTCTGGTTGCATTTTTATCGCCCTACAATTATGCGTTAGTGTTGTTGTTAAACTTTTTCACTCGATTGACAAGACCGTTAAATTCGGTGGTTGTTTCAGGTAAATCTCTATTATCTTTTGCCGCAATGGTCACTTCCGAACCTGGTAGTGTTGAACCTGACTCAATGTCCGTATTCGGTTTGATATGAATCCAAACTCGACGTTGGCGAACATAGAATAAGAAGAATACTCCGATTATAAGCATTGCACTGCCAAAATAAACGACATCTTTACCAGGGGATTTAGTGATTTGCAGGCCAGTTGCTTGAATTTGTTTGAAAGTTGCTAATTCAAAATACATTGGCGGCCCATAAGCGCTTAATCCCGCAATGGTATTTAAGGCATCTTCAAACCAAATTTTATCAAATTCTGATATTTCATCATTATGTGTTTTAACAACTCCTTCATTTTTCAGAATTTCTAAATAAAGCGTCTGTAAAGCAAAGCTGCTTTGGCCAAAATAGTATTCCGAAACCTGTTCGCGCTCCGCTTCAGGGACATTGCTATTCACAAATTCAGTAATCCCAGCAAAGCCTTTTGAACGAAACAGGGCTAATAGTTGTTGTATTAACTTAGTTTGTAACTGATAGGTTTTCTCTGACATATCAGCTGTTCTAGGGTATTGAGTGGTAAATAATTCCATGGATTTAATGGGATTATTGAGTAACGTTAAGAACTCAAAGAAACGTTCTTTTTTACGATTGGCATCCGCCGGAATAAACAGGTAACGGAACGGTTCTGCTTGGCTCTCACGCATACCGGTCATAAAGAACAGACGTTCCTCTTGTAGGCTTGGCATCATGTAATTTTCATACTCCCAAGCCTTACCTTGCTCATTACGCACCTTAAAGATAATGCTTGGGCCATTGTTATGCATTTTATGGCCGGTTAAAGCGGTCTCTTCTTTGGTTGCTGGGATAATGTTGTGCATCTTAAAGTCATTAAGTTCGACTTTAAATTTACCCGCAGGGGTTTTTAAAGGTTCAACTTTATTAACCGCTGTATCCAACTCTAACGGATTAGAAATAGGCGAAAGCAGTGGATGTATTTTTAGCTTTAAAGTCGTTCCACCATCCCCAAAAGAAGATTGATAAATGGCGTAATTTTTGTAATACAGTGGATGGTTTACGGCAATCGTTGCAACAATCGGCTCATCTAATTCCGGAGCGGTTAGGATCAAATCACTTTCAAAGGATTTAGGCATTCCGGTATCGTAATACTCGATTCTAAACTTCTTATTAACGATGGTAAAAGGCAGTTTTTGCGCTAAATAGCCATTTTCATACGGCAGGAATAAAACGTCCGTTTTTTCGCCATCTGGGACATTAACAGAGCCACGGAAAGAGAGGTTTTCAGGGCCTAACCAAGATTTTTGATTAATTTCATCTAAACTGACGCTACGCGTTTCAGCTTCTAAAGAACCCGTGATTTCGCGGAACTTTAAAAGTAAATTACTGTCTAACAGTGCGCCGACACAAATAATAATAATTGAGATATGCGTAAAGAAATAGCCTAAACGATTCCACTTACCTTTTAAACCGGCGACAGTGACACTGCCATCATCGCGTAGATGCGTTTTGGTTTTATAACCTTTATGATTAAGCAAAGCGACCGCATGTTCTTGCTGTCTTTCAAGGCTCACGACACCATCAAATGTGGCGTTGTTTGGCTGATGTTGCAGTGCCGCTCTCGACAGCTTTTCACTGTATTGCTTCATATCCTTTAAAAAGGTCGGTGTATTACGTGTGACGCAAACAGTGGTTGAGAGCAGTAAAAAGACCAGAACGAGAACGAACCAGGCCGCGCCATAAACGTGAAACAGGCCTAAACTATTAAAGACTTCAGACCAAAAAGGCCCAAATTTCATGATGTAATCTTGCGTGGTTTGGTTTTGTTGCAGTACCGTACCGATAACCGATGCAATCGACAGCATCATTAATAAAGTCACCGCCAAATTCATTGAACCTAAAAAGTTCAAAAATGGGCTCGGTCTTTTTGGGCTAGCTTGTTTCGGTTTAGCGTTAGAAACAGGGTTCGTTTGAGTGTTTGATTCAGTCATTAGGCATCTATTATTAGGTTTTCAATATCCGTTTAAGTTCGTATTGAACAGTAAAACCCTTGATTATCGAGGGTTTCGAACGGTTTGGGTCGTCAAAAAATAGGATAGAGTATATACTGATGCACACTATTGATAAAGTATTAAAGTTTTCGGAAAAGTCTTAATTATGCAACATCCTCTATACCAGCAAGCAACCTACCTTAAAAGTGTACCAACACTGGCGCTTTGTCCTGACGATTTAACCCACGAAGTGGCTTTTGCCGGACGCTCAAACTCGGGTAAATCGAGTGCATTGAATGTTATTACTTCGCAAAGGGGACTGGCTCGAATCAGTAAAACTCCTGGGCGTACCCAGTTGATTAACTTTTTCATGGTTGATGAGACACGTGCTTTGGTCGATTTACCCGGTTACGGTTTCGCCAAGGTCAACGTCAAAATCAAACGTGCTTGGGAAGCTGGGCTTTCTGAGTACATTGAAAAAAGTAAGGGTCTGAAAGGTTTAATCTTACTGATGGATTGCAGAATGCCACCAACGGAGATTGATTTACAGATGTTGGATTGGAGTGAATCGCTTGGTTTGCCGATTCATGTTTTGCTGACGAAGTCCGATAAGCTCAAAAAAGGCCCGGCGCAAGCCAGTCTCTTACAATTACAAACCTTGCTGAGAGAAGAGTATCCAACGGCCACCGCGCAGTTATTCTCTTCGTTAAAACGTGATGGTTTGAATAAAGTTTGGGACAAGTTAGACGAGTGGATGGAGTATGAACGTCCCGTTAAGGAAAAATCGGCCGTTGAAGCGACCAATAATAAGGTTCCAAAGAAACCTAAGCCTAAGAAAAAAGGCTATCGAACGTTCTAATAGCCCCTTAAAGAGAGATTTACTCAGGAGAGGTTAGATTAAGGGGATAGCCCCTTTACTTGACCTTTAATGCTTTGAATCTGTTGATACTGTTCCTGTATATCTTGCATCTGCTGCATTTGCTCAATTTGATCCTGAATAATGGATTGTTGTTCTTTTTGCATCTGCATCACCTCCATCTGTTCTTGTTGTAACTGACGCGACTCTTGTTGACTTTTAAGTGCCTCTAATTTGTCTTGAGCCTGTTTTTGAGAGGGCTTATCAGACATATTCTCAGTGGTTTGATGTTGGACATACGACCCATACGCCGTAATAACGGTGCTCTCAATCATCCCATTTTTTGGATAACCTTCGACAATCAAACGCTTGCTTTGATCAATCTTATCTCCAGCGATGATGCTCTTTTTAGAGAGCTTTTGCCATTGAGAAAGCTGTTTAACATTGCTTTCAATAATCACTCTTTTAACCGCTTTCGAGAAATCACGAGTTGGTGTCGGGTGATAGAACTCAACCTTATCTTCGTTGTTATTCAGACGTGTCGCTGTCCAAGACTGATCTGCCGTTTGATAACCACTGAGCGTAATAAACTGACCGACCTTTAATTCAATAGTCGCATCTAACTTAGTTTTCTCAGTTATCAAGACAGTATATTGTCCGTTAATCACTAGGCCATTTTTAGTCATCGCGGTGATTTTCCCCGCCAATGGATAGTAGATATGAATGGCTTTTGTCAGCGCCTTATCTTCTCTAGACATAGTCTCTAAAATGACCTGCTGACCCAGTTTAAGAACATCATTCTTTTTTAGGTCAGAGGTGATTTTAGTTTGATCGCCATAGCCTATCTCAATGCCATTCACCCAGATACTACCGAACTTAGTGATGGTACCAATGACCCCAGTACCGCCAAACCCAGATGAGGCTCGACCTGTGCCACCAAAACCGCTCGAAGGATCTTCCGCAATCACTCCAGTACCGCCAAACCCTGAGGTGGCAGCAAGGTTTTGAACCTCTTGTCCGCTTTGTGATTGGCAAGAGGTCAACAACAGTGCCGTCGCGAAAATAAGTAAGCCTCTAAGACTATAGTGTCTAATGGTGCTTTTTAGTTGAGAGGTAAGATGTAGAAAGGTCATTTACTTAGTCTGCTCATTTTTATGGTGAAAATAAGCACCAACATGCATGCAATGGTCTGCATTATCAGCCTGTTTATCTTGGGCTTGAAGCTGGTTGGCCAACTGGTTGACTTCCGTTAACACATCCATAATTTTGGTTTTCGAAGTGTCTTCCAGGGTTTTAATCGAGGCTTCTGTTAATTGATGATAATAGACAGCACGATCAAACATCGGTGGGGTTTGGTTTTCTAAATTATGTACCACCACGGAAAGGTGATCGCCGATGTTTTTACCGGCAAAAAACAGCTTTTCTTCAAAGTCCGCTGTAGGCACATAGCCTTTTTCTGACAAGGTAATCTGTTCTTTACCGTTTTCTTCAAAGAGCGTGACTAAGCCTTGGTTCATCCACTCATCCAAGATAGAACGCGGATGTTTATCTTTAGAAACCGATAAGACTAACTCTTCAAAAGAGGGTGAGCCATCCTGAGCATAGCGATAAAGGCAGACCGGCTCACCATTCGAATCTAAATAAGCCTGGTGTCCCGCCCAAATAGACATCATTTGCGCACTTAAACTGGCTTTAATCTCTTTTTCAGTCGGTTGGGTCAAGCCATCCGTACGAATGCGTTTAACATCACCACGATGCACACCGGTTAATAGGCTGATACGACTGTCTGTGAGGCGTTTACCCTCAAGCCCAAAAGACTCTTCAGCCACCTCAATATAGGTATTCTTAAGCAGGTCTAATAATCCAATATAGGTAATATTTTGGTGGATTAATAGACGCACTAAAGGCTTTAACATTTGCGTTAAAGCCTTGGCTAGAATCTTCTCTTTAGAAGCGGTCTTTGGGGTATCTGTGCTCATATTTATAATAGCTTTTTTAAATTAAAATTTGGATGTTAGAGTAACGCCGATACTCGTGGTTTGGGTACTATCGTAACCGCCAAAGGCAGAAACACTGTAGGTTTTATTGATGGGCTTACTCATAAAGAAAGAGAGACCAGTTTGATCATCAAGCTCTGTAAAGATGGATTGACGATAATCCAGTGACACACCGACATTAGTTTTATCCGCGTAGGTATATCCTGTGCCTACAGAAGCATAGCTGCTATCTTGCATCGCAATACCCGTTACTTTGCCAACAAACTTATGGCCGATATTGGCAAATATAGCCGTATTCGCTTGTAAGGGATAAAAATAATCGAGTTGCACAGAAGTATCGTTTTCACCGGTACTTAGGCCTTTGCTTTCATCACCAGTCGCAAATTTTTCTTTCACCTTTAGGGTTAACCAAGGTTTTTCCATTAAGTCATAACCGACAGAAATCGTTGTGTCACCCAAACCTTCTGCACTCAGTGTATCGCTGTCTACCGATAAATAAGAGGTTGATAAACCAAAGGAGAGGCGACCGTTTTTGACAGAGATTAACAGGGGCACAGAGGTCGTGTTAACGTCCGCATTATTAATGGTGTCACTTTGACCACTCGAATAGAACAGGCCGGTAGAGATTTTTGTCGTAGTGTCACTGCTCGGCGCTTCAACAGCCGCAGCATGAGCCGTTTGAGTGGCTAAAGCCATACTGATCAAAATGCTTGATAAGCTGGTTTGGTGTGTAAATGTTGTCATTTTTAAAACCTCTAATGTGGAACAGGCACTATGTCACGCATTTGATTTTATCAAAAATCTAATACGTTAAGTGCCTGTTACGGTTGTCTAATGATAGAGGGCTTTGCACGAGTGGTTGCTCGGATAAAGGTCTTATATAGACTTTTTAGGCAAATTGTCTAAACCAGATTATGAAATCACTTCATCTGTTTCTTCAACAGTTTCGAAAACTTCTTCAGGCGTTACTTCAGGTTCTATAGCGTCTGTCTCTTCAATCACTTCAACGGTTTCATCAGCATGTAACTGAGTACGTGTGCGAGTTCTAGTACGTTCCTGTAACTGAATCATTTCCTGAGTTTGTAACTTATCTTCCGTAGACGGCATCGTTTCCAGATTGTCCGTCATCTTCTGCATGTTTTCTTGCATTGCTTGAGAACGTTCTACATTGCTAGACATCTGTTGCATATTATCTTGCATCTGCATGGATTTTTCTTGCTGAGCTTGCATAGCACTCATATCCATACCCGCCATAGCGGACAATGAAGAAAGCATAACGGCTGACGCTAAAAGAGTTTTGAATGTTATTTTATTGTTTGAGTTGTTCATTAGTATAGCCTTTTTGCGTTAAATGTTAAATGATTACATTCACTATGGTAATGATTTGTTGAAGGGTGTCAATATAAATGTAATATAATTACACATAAAGTAGTAAGTGTGGATATTTGTACAATGAAAGGCTTTGATATGATGGAGAAGAGTCCACCAGGCTTGGTCATGTCTTGCGGATTATTTAAAATAATGTAGGCGTAGAGAGGTTTGCAAAAAGTTTTGCGATTAACAATGAATGATAGCTATGGATAGGGTTTTAGGGGGTTAATTATCTACGGCTTGGTTAAGCCTCTAGCGGTTTTGGTAATCCCGTAAACAGTTTAAAAACTCAAAACCAAAACGTGCCAGTTTGGTTTCACCGACGCCACTGATTCTCAGAAATTCGGAATCATCCTGTGGGCGTTGTTGCGCCATTTCTACTAGGGCGGCATCACCGAATACTTGATAGGCTGGAATGTCTTCGCTGTCGGCAATCTCTTTACGTAATACACGGAGTTCTTCAAACAATTCGCGATCTTTATCCAATAAACTGTCTTTAGAGGATTTTTTACCCGAAGAGACGCGGCTGCTTTTGCCTGATTTGACCTCTTTCTTGGGGAAAGCCAGGTCGAGTTCTATTTTGCCTTTTAGTAGGTCACCAGAGCTTTCGGTGAGTTTAAGCACTGAATAGTTCTGAATGTCTTGGAACAGGTAGCCTAAATGGATTAACTGTCGCAAAATGCTGTTCCACTCATGCGCTGAATACTCTTTACCAATCCCATAGGTACTGACCGTTGCATGGTTAAGCGAGCGAATGCGTTCATTGTCCATGCCGCGCAAGACATCAATGAGATGTTTCGCGCCAAACGATTGGTCTAAACGATAGACACAAGAGAGGGCTTTTTGCGCCGCGACCTTACCATCAAACAGGGTGGGCGGGTTTAGACAGACATCGCAGTTGCCACAGGCTTTGTGGCTAGGTTCACCAAAATAATTGAGCAAGACATTACGTCGACAATTTTGCGCTTCGGCAAAATTGACCATGCTCGAGAGTTTGAAGTTTTCAATACGGCGTTGCTCTTCGTCTGGCACCTGTTCGACAAAAAACTTGGCGGTGGCGACATCTTGCATACTAAACAGTAACAGTGCTTCTGAATCTAAACCATCACGCCCAGCACGGCCGGTTTCTTGGTAATAGCCTTCAATGTTTTTCGGTAGGTCATAATGCACCACAAAACGCACATTGGGTTTATCAATGCCCATTCCAAACGCCACGGTGGCAACCACGATATCGATTTCATCGCGTAAAAATTCTTGATGCACCGTCTGGCGTACTAAAGCCGGCAAACCCGCATGATAGGCTTTGGCTTTAAAGCCTTCTGCCTTGAGGTTTTCAGCGACCTCTTCAACCTTTTTGCGGCTTAACGCATAGACGATGCCGCAGGCATCTTTATGGTCTTCTAAAAAGGTTAGTAACTGCTTAGCAGGTTGGCGCTTTTCTAAAACGTGATAACGAATATTCGGGCGATCGAAACTGCTGACACGTACTTTAGGCTGGTGTAGGTGCAGTTTGTCGAGAATGTCCTGACGAGTGGCATGGTCGGCCGTGGCGGTTAAGGCAATAAAAGGTACTTGCGGAAACAGTGCTCTTAATGAACCCATTTGTGCATATTCGGGGCGAAAATTATGTCCCCATTGTGAGATACAATGCGCTTCATCAATCGCGAACAGGGCGATTGGTAGGCTTTGCAGTTGATTGATGAAGTTCTGTTGCATTAAGCGCTCAGGAGAGACATACAGCAGATCCAATTCGCCCATATGCAGTTGGCGCATCACCTGATGTTCACTGTCTGGATCTAAGCTGGAGTTATAGTATTCGGCACGAATACCATAGGCTTTAAGTGCGGAAACCTGATCTTGCATCAAGGCAATCAACGGCGAAACCACAATGGTGGTGCCTTCACGAATCAAAGCTGGAATTTGATAACAGACCGATTTACCACCACCGGTTGGCATCAGTACAAAACTATCGTGCCCTTGAATGGCGTCCTCAATAATTTCTGCTTGCTGATTACGGAATGACTCATAGCCAAAAATATCCTTTAAGACTTCTAAAGCTAGGGTTTGTGTTGGGGTTTGAGTCATAGTGGTATTTAGGTCTTTTATTGTTGTTTTTAAGATAAAAAGTGCTGTTTTTAGCTATTTTTTGTCATTTTAAGTGCTTTTAAAAACAAATAAATAAAGCTACCAGGCCTGGTAGCTTTGAATTTCCGATTCTAAAGGGTAAATAAACGGTACGGTAAACGTGGTGTCAGTACGACTAATGCGCCTCATCCCAGTTCTTACCTTGGCCAACTTCGACAATCAACGGCACTTTTAATTCTAACGCCGATTCCATAATGGCTTTAATTTCAGTTTTCGCAGCTTCCACATCTTTATCAGCTATTTCAAACACCAATTCATCGTGTACCTGCATTAACATCATGAGGTCGTAAGGGGTGGTTTTCAACCAAGCTTCCATTTTAACCATGGCAATCTTAATGATGTCTGCCGCGGTACCTTGCATCGGTGCATTGATGGCGGTACGTTCTGCGTACTGGCGTAGTTGACCATTAGAAGCATTGATATCTGGCAGATACAGGCGTCGACCTTCTAGGGTTTCAACATAACCGGTCTCTTTGGCCTGTTCTTTGGTGTTCTCCATATAGGCCAATACGCCTGGATAACGTGCAAAATACAAATTAATGTACTCTTGCGCTAGGCCACGTGAAACATTTAATTGTTTGGCTAATCCAAAGGCCGACATGCCGTAAATCAAACCGAAGTTAACCGCTTTCGCACTGCGACGTTGCTCGGTGGTAACGTCCTCTAACGGTATATCAAATATTTCAGCGGCAGTGGCCTGGTGAATATCACGCCCCTGAGCAAAAGCATTGAGCAAACCTTCATCGCCAGAAAGATGCGCCATGATGCGTAATTCGATTTGCGAGTAATCGGCCGCGATCATGGTGTAACCAGGACGGGTAATAAACGCTTGTCGAATACGACGGCCTTCGGCGGAGCGAACCGGAATGTTCTGTAAGTTTGGCTCGGTAGAAGACAAACGCCCAGTGGATGCAACGGCTTGCATATAAGAGGTATGAATACGCCCGGTATCTGGATCAATCTGCTTTGGCAGCGAGTCGGTATAGGTTGATTTCAGTTTCGCTAGGCTGCGATACTCTAAAATCAAAATAGGCATTTCATGGCCTTGCTCAGCCAGTTCGGCTAATACCGGTTCCGCAGTAGAGGCTTGGCCTTTTGGGGTTTTCTTGAGAATCGGCAGTTCCAGATTCTCAAACAGAATCACCTGTAACTGTTTTGAAGAGTTAAGGTTAAATACCTCACTGGCAATTAGGTGAGCTTTCTGTTCAAGTTCACCTAACTTTGCGGTGATTTCAACACTCTGTTTCGCCAACATCTCAGTATCCAGTAAGACACCATTGCGTTCCATGTGCGCTAAAACAGGGACTAATGGCATCTCTATGTCGGTAAATACTTTCTTTAAACTTGGTTCTGCTTCTAATTGCTTCCAAAGTGTTTGGTGAAGCTGTAGTGTGATATCGGCATCTTCGGCGGCATAAGGGCTGGCGGTTTTAATCTCGATTTGATTAAAGGTCAGCTGCTTTTTACCTTTACCGGCAATGTCTTCAAAGTGGATGGTGCGGTGATTCAGGTATTTCAGCGCTAAATCATCCATATTATGACGAGTCGCAATACTGTTTAAACAGTAGGACTCAATCATGGTGTCAAACTGAATGCCTTTTAGGGTAATGCCGTGATTTTGTAGCACATGCCAATCATATTTAAGATTTTGACCACATTTAGCAACCGATTCGTCTTCTAGGATAGGTTTTAAACGTTCTAAAACCATCTCTATATCCAGTTGATCAGGCGCGCCTTCATAGTCGTGCGCTAAGGGAATATAGCAGGCCAGGTTGTTATCATCGTTGGGGTTTTTAACCGCTAAACAGATGCCGACAATCTTGGCTTGTAGCGTGTTTAAAGAGGTGGTTTCGGTATCAATCACAAACAAGTCAGCCTGTTCAATACGCTCAATCCAACGTTCAAACTGGGCAGGCATATAAATGGTTTCGTAGAGACCAGCACTGCTGCTGGCAGCGCTTTCTGTTGAGGTGGTCGTCGTGCCACCGGTACTCTCTGCGGGTGCTGATTTTGTGACTAGAGGCGCAGGGGCTTTAGTACCATTGGTTTTAGTGAAAGGTACTTGGCCATTCTGGATTTGCTTTAACCAGCTGTTAAATTCATATTCTGTAAACAGCTCTTGAAGACGCTCCAAATCGGCTGGATGGCGCTGAATATCTTGCAAATGCACCGGCAAATCGCAGTCTAATTTAATCTCAGTTAATCGGCGTGACAGGGCGAGTTGTTCCAAATTATTACGCAAATATTCACCAATTTTGCCACCAATCATCGGCGCATTGGCGACCAGGTTATCTATATTGCCAAAAGCGGTTAACCATTTTACGGCGGTTTTCGGGCCACACTTAGGGATACCAGGAATGTTATCGGCGCTGTCGCCAACTAAGGCTAAATAATCGATGATTTGGTTGGGACGTACCCCAAACTTTTCAACCACGTACTCAGGGGTAGAGAAGGTATTGGTCATGGTATTGATCAAGGTGACATGTTCATTAACCAACTGCGCTAAATCCTTATCCCCGGTCGAGATCAAGGTATTGTGCTGGGCTTCGGTCGCTTGTTGTGCAAACGTGCCCATAACATCATCTGCTTCAACGCCATCAATCACCAATAAAGGCAGGCCTAAGGCTTTGACAATTTCGTGAATCGGCTCAATCTGGCTGCGAAGTTCATCCGGCATCGGTGGGCGATGGGCTTTATATTCTGAATACATTTTATTACGAAAGGTCGGACCCTTGGCATCAAAAATAACCGCCATTTTTTCTGGGTGATACTTTTCGAGCAATTTGCCAAGCATATTAATCACGCCATAAATCGCGCCTGTCGCTTGGCCTTTACTGTTGGTCAGCGGCGGCATACCGTGGAATGCTCTAAATAGATAAGAGGAGCCATCCACCAAAATAAAGGGGCTTTCTGGATTCGTGATAATTTGTGGAGTCGATTCAGAATTCGATTCAGTCATTTTGTCGCCTGATATGGTAAAATTTGTCGCATTATTTTACCCTAGCAAGCTGTCGGACTTAAAAGTAAATTCACACCCATTTTTTAAATCCGATAGCTTGCTAGTGAACATCGAATTCATTATCCCTAACCAAAATTAAGAGACTTTACGTTATGTCTGTCTATACAGTCGTTGAAGAAAACCAGTTAATCACCTTTTTAGAAGATTATGACGTTGGTACATTGGAGAGCTTTGAAGGCATTAGTGCTGGAATTGAGAATACCAATTATTTCGTTAATACTCGGCATAATGGCCAACTAAAACAATTTGTTTTAACGATTTTTGAACACCATACATTTGCAGAGTTACCGTACTTTTTGAATATTATGGCGTTTATGGCGGAACATAAAATTCCCACCGCGCATCCGATGCCGACCCGTTCAGAGGGTTATCTAAAAGAGTTGTGTGGTAAACCGGCTTCTTTAGTTACCCGTTTAACAGGCGGTGGCGTAGATCACCCTTCGGCTGTGCAGTGTGGTGTGATGGGTACGCAGTTGGCGCGCTTTCATCAGGCGGGTTTAGAGTACGAGCAAGTTCGTGATAATGATCGTGGTATCGATTGGATGAAATCTACCTTTGATAGCATTTCTCAGCATTTAACTACTGAAGAACGCGATTTGATTGCCGCTGAACTGGCTTACCAAAACCAGATTGATTGGGCGCATCTGCCACAAGGCGTGATTCATGCCGATTTGTTCTGTGATAATGCTCTGTTTGATGGCGATGAGTTGACGGGAATTATTGATCTGTACTATGCCTGTAATGCAGCGTTCTTGTACGATCTTGCGGTGATGGTGAATGATTGGTGTCGTATCAATACAGAAAACCCAGCCGATATTCATTTTGATGAGTCTAAGATTGCGACTATGTTGTTTGCCTATCAACAACAACGTCCATTGACCGAAGCTGAGCAACAAGCCTGGCCTGCGGCATTGCGTTTGGCGGCACTGCGTTTCTTCTTGTCGCGTCTAAAAGACAAATGTATGCCACGTGAAGGTGAGATGACACAGATTAAAGACCCGAATGTCTTTAAGCAGGTGTTATTAATTCACCAGAAAACGGCTTAAATCTAAACTTACCCGGCCTGTTCTATCGTTAGAGTTTCACCTATGGATACGCTACTCCGAATCTTTCTGAGTGGTTAGGCTTTCATGATAGTAGCGATAGGTATTTCGCCCTGAATTTTTAGAGAGATAGAGTGCTTTGTCAGCCATTTTTTGAAGCGACTTAATATCCGTAGTGTCACTTGGGTAACAGCTGATACCGATGCTGGCACCGATTTGAATGTGGTGATTTTCGATTACAAATTGGATCTTTAACTTGTCTAGGATTCGTTCAGCCAATATTCCCACCTCTTTAGGATCATGAATACCATTAAGGATAATGGCAAATTCATCTCCTCCCAGTCTTGCAACGGTATCAGTTTCACGACAGCAAAAAACCAGTATTTCAGCGACTTTTTGTAGCAGAACATCACCCACATGATGACCATAAGTGTCATTAACCGGCTTGAATTTATCAAGATCAATCATCATTAGACAAAACTGAGTTTTAAAACGTTTTGCCTGTTGTGTTATTTCATGCAACCGTTGATCATATTGATGCCTGTTAGCAAGACCTGTGAGCGAGTCTGTCATGGCTAATTTTTCTATCTGTGCCTCTTTTTCTTTTCGTTCGGTAATGTCTCTAACCAGGCCTGTGATCTTAACTTCACCGGCAATCTTTATGGTATTAAGTGTGATCTCAGCAGGAAAAGTTTCCCCATTTTTTCTCAGTGCTATTTGCTCCATAGGTGAGCTTTGATCTCGAGTCGATTTTCCTTCTGAAAACGCTTTTAGGTGGCCATCATGGGCGCTTCTCTCAGGTTCAGGCATCAATAGAGAAATGTTTTTATTAATTATTTCATGGGCTTTGTAGCCAAAGATAGTTTCAGCGCCAGGATTAAAGGTTTCTATGATGCCTTTTGCATTAATGGTAATGACGCCATCTCGCACTGCATTTAGAACAGAACTGATGAATAATTCATCCTTCTCTGCTCTGGCCATGGCTTTTTCGGCAGACTGGCGTGCCGAGACCATTTGTCCAGACATAAACAGTGCTTTACTGGTTTGTTCTTCAGAACGATTTCTTAATCGTTCATTTTCTTTAAGCTGTTGGTGCAGTTCATTATTCGCGTTCTTTGAGATTTCTTCTGATTCGAACAGTTTTGTGAGGTTGGCTTTAAATACAATGACCGATCGTGCCATTTGGCCAATTTCGTTTTGAGATTCATTTCCAGCGATTTCTGTATCCAGTTGATTATCCGCCAATCGCACCATATTTTTGGTGAGATTGAGAATCGGTTGAATGACATAATAACGAAGCAATATGATGGAAATCAGCGTAATAAAAAGCAGCGTGAAAATAATGCTCAATCGGCTAAATTTGACTGTTTGCATGACAGATTCTAGCGAGGCCGTAACATAGCGGGATTGTTCGGCTATGTCCTGATTGATTGCCTGCCCTAATAACCTAAAACCTCGTAAAGCCAAAGTATCATCCACTTTGATTTTAGTATCGGAATCTTTCAGGGATATATTCTGCAGCATGATAGATTCAATTTCTTTGAGCTTATCCGAATAGTGCGAAAGGGTTATCTCAATATCATTCAGTGCGATTTTTTCTGATTCATTAATGCTGAGCTGTCGATATTGGTTAATAGAGTGTGTCGCCGCTTGGATTGTTGTTTCGATTTCGTCTCTTTGAATTGTATCTATATGGTCATCGTCATGGCTATGCGTTTTGTTATGATTGAGGATGTAATCCTTAAACTTATGAATCATACCGCCATAGCCAAGTGCGGCACGTAAGTCGGCAATAATACGAGTTTTGTTTAATTGATGATTGTTTTTTTGAGTTATTAAATTTTCATTGCGCAATAACCGTAAGCCCCGGATTGCGGGTACATCATTGAATATGATAGCGTCGTTAATTTCAGAAATACTATGGCCGTTCGCAATCATTGATTGGATTTGAACCAATGCTTTTTGATAGTTCAAAAGTACATTAAGAATATCGTTAATGGCGGAGGCTTCACCATTCGTTACTTCCAAGGCCTTGTACTGTTGGAGAAAGGCTTGAGCCGCAGCAAGCTGTAATTCGGCTTGGCGCTTATAGTCTTCATCAGAACGAAGTACATAGTTTTTAAGGTTATGTATCATACCCCCATAACCAATGGCTGCTCTCAACGCACCTTCAAGCCGTGCTTTTTCACTCAGATCTGTTTGATACAGTTGCCAGGTATCATCAATCACGATAATATTTTTTTCGATAAAATAGGAGCTGGTGATTATCACAGCAGAGATAGAAAGCATAATAAGGGCAAAAATCCAGCTATAGGAAGCCAGTTTTAGATTGGAAAGCATATTTGAACCTTTTACTGATACAAATTTAATTACGGCACAATTACAACAAAGTGATTAAAAATAACCTGTTAATGGCCTTAAATATTCGTATTATTAGCTTAACTAACGGCATGTAAGGGTTAAGTTTTTTTTACCCATACACACAAATTAAAATTTTTTTATAATAGCACAACCAGCCTTAAAATCCGCTTGGTTAAGAATGTTACCCAATTAAATTGATCATAATCAAGTTGACTTTTTTTATAGACAAAATGGTGCTCAGTTCAAGTAAATAGTGGCTTGGTGATTTAATCACTCCTTTTAATTTACGCCTTAAAAAACCGTAAGCGAATCTGTTTTTCAGATTCAATAATGGCAAATAAGGCGATTCCGATACCGATAATCATAATGCCTTCCATTAACGGAATAGCTTGAGTATTAAAGACACCTTGTAATATCGGCAGATAAGTAATTGCAAACTGTGCCAGCGTGACTAGGGTGATGGCGATCCACACGGGTTTGGTGCCTTTGATACTTTGCCAAGTTAATAACATACTGTCCATATTGCGTATGTAAAGTAGATGGAAAATTTCCATAATCACCAGGGTATTCACCGCGAGGGTTTGCGCTAATTCAGTGGAGTGACCTTGTTGAATCGCATAGCTATGGATGCCGAACACCCCCGCAACAAACAACAAAGAAACAAATACGATGTGCCATACCAGTGTCGGGCTTAATAGCGGGCTATTGCGTGGACGCGGTGGCTGCGCCATAGTTTCTTTGCTGGTGGGTTCAAATGCCAGAGCGATGCCTAATGTGACTGCCGTCACCATATTAACCCACAAAATTTGGATGGGGGTAATCGGTAAAGAGAGGCCGATTAACAGAGCAAGAATAATAATGGAGGCTTCACCAGCATTGGTGGGCAGTGTCCAACTAATGACTTTTTTGATATTGGCGTAAGCGGTGCGTCCTTCTCGAACAGCGGCGGCGATGGAGGCAAAATTATCATCAGCTAATACCAAGTCAGAGGCCTCCTTGGCGGCTTCACTGCCGTTTTTGCCCATGGCGATACCTGCATCAGCACGTTTAAGGGCGGGAGCATCATTGACCCCATCTCCTGTCATTGCCACGGTGAGTCCTTGCGCCTGTAGCGCCATGACTAAACGCAATTTGTGCTCTGGGCTGGTACGGGCAAAGATATCCGTCTCAAGGGCGATATTTGTGAGTTCAGCATCGTTAATCTTGTCGAGATCACTCCCTGTTAAGACTTTATCCGAATTTTGTAGGCCGATTTGGCGGCCAATGGCGGCAGCGGTCAGGGCGTGATCGCCAGTAATCATTTTCACACGAATGCCTGCCTGCTGGCACTCTGCCACAGCGAGTATCGCCTCCTCTCTCGGCGGATCAATCAAACCGATAATGCCTAATAGATCGACATTTTCATCCAAATCGGGCATTTCTAAAATACTATGCTCGGGCTTGACTGATTTAAGCGCAATGGCAAGCACTCGTTGTCCTTGACTGGCGATTTGTTCAGCTTTGTGCTGCCAGTCGTTGACATTAATCGGCACGCTCTCACCATTGTCCAAGCGCTGAGTTTGACAGAGCTTAAAGAGCTGTTCTGGCGCACCTTTTATAAAGATAAAAGCATGGTTTTCATGGTCGTGGTTGAGGGTGGCCATGAATTTATGCTTGGCATCAAATGGGATGAGATCGGTGCGTTTCCAGTGTTGGTTTTCGGAGAAGATATCCAATCCGGTCTTACCTGCAAAGGCCAGTAAAGCCCCCTCCATAGGATCGCCTTCAACAGACCACTCTTCATTCTCTCTTTGCAATTCGGCATCATTACAGAGGGTAACGGCACGGCCTAACTCGGTTAGTAAAGAATGGCTTTTAAGGGTTATAACCTTTTCAGATTGCAGAATATCGCCTATCGGTGCATAACCTACTCCGGTTATTTTAAATTCTGCTTGCGCAGTAACCAGACTGCCGACATGCATCTCATTACGGGTTAATGTACCGGTTTTGTCGGTACAGATTACCGAAACCGAACCGATTGTTTCAATCGTTGGCAAGCTACGTATGATGGCGTTTCTTTGCGCCATGGCTTTTACGCCTACGGCCAAGGTAATGGTAAGAACTGCTGGTAATCCTTCAGGAATCGCCGCCACAGAGAGTCCTACTACGGCCATAAATAGGCTGGTAAAATCTTGCTGTTGTACAAAATAACCAAAGGCTAAGAGTAAACTGGCGAGGATGAGAATCAGCCCCGTGAGCCATTTGGCAAAGGTATTAATTTGCGAGACCAGCGGTGTCGTCAATATCTCTACGGTGGAGAGTAAACCACTGATTCGGCCTATTTCAGTCATGCCTCCGGTGGCGACTACCACCCCTTTACCTTGGCCACTGGTCACGGTTGTGCCACTGAATGCCATGCAGTGACGATCGCCTATGGCCGCTTCTAAGTTGACGGGATTAAGGCGTTTTTCAACTGGAATGGACTCTCCTGTGAGAATGGCTTCTTGTATCTGTAGGCCATGGCTTTGCAGTAAACGTAAATCGGCAGGCACCTTATCACCAGCTTCGAGTAGGACGATATCACCTGGAACCAGTTTTTCACCGGCGATGGTATGGCGTTGCCCATCGCGTAATACTGAGGCTTGCAGGGCAAGCATGTGCCGAATAGCATCCATGGATTTTTCTGCCTTACCCTCTTGAATCAAACCAATCAAAGCATTGAGAAAAACCACTGCAAGAATCACTAGGGTATCTAAAATATGGTTTAACAGTAGAGTGGTTGTCGCTGAAGCCAATAAGACATAAATAAGAATGTTGTGGAATTGCAGTAAAAAGCGCATCAATAAACTGCGTTGCGGAGGTTGTGGCAGGCGATTACTGCCATATTCAGAAAGTCGAGATAACGCCTCAGATTCGTTCAGTCCGGTCGGGGTACTGTGCAACTTATCAAGCGCCTGTTGCGCGGGTAACGTGTGCCAGTTTTGCTCTAAATTCATCTAAACGATCTCCTTTTGCAAACAGGTTGAATGACGTTTACTGTTGAACCCTGGATAGGCTGGGTCTATCTTTATAATACTATGATTTTATGAGTCATTTACTAGGATTTAAAGGCTGTTTTGATTAAGGCGGGTTTTGAAGGGTTATGGGGTTTCTACCAGGCCTGGTCACTTTGTGAAATGCGTTTAGAGAATGATTTGCGGAGGTGCGAGTGACTGGTATGCCTTGATCAGGCGTTATTTCTTATTGTATTTACCGGTTAGGCTAGAACCTCTGCGAGAATTTGGGGCTTTCTCTTTTCCAGAACTGCGGTTTTTTTCACTCTGACTACGATTCGTTTTGCTGGAAGATGCTCCATCACGCGGATTTTTGGGGTTTCGATCGTTTTGTGAGCGGTTGCTTCTCGAACCCGAAGTCGCTTTATCTGCAGATTGCGCTGAACGTTCTGGACGTTGTGTATTAACACGCTGTGCAGATTTCAAGTGACGGGCATTGGGTTCACCTTTAATGCTCGCAGTTTTGCTTGAGCCAGCGACCGCGCCATTGATTTCATCCATCTCTTGTTGGGTTAGATTACGCCACTGTCCGATTTGCAGATTGCCCAGGTGAACGTTCATAATGCGGCTGCGCTTGAGTTTAGTCACGGTATAACCCAAGTACTCCGCCATGCGTCGAATCTGTCGATTAAGGCCTTGCGTTAAGATAATAGTAAACACAAAGCGACTGTTAATGTGTACTTCACACGGTTTGGTGACGGTATCTAAAATCGGCACACCACTCGACATCTTGCGCACAAAATTATCGGTTAAAGGCTTATCGACCGTGACCACATACTCTTTATCGTGGGCGTTTTCAGCGCGTAAAATCTTATTGACGATATCGCCATCACTGGTTAGGAAAATCAGGCCTTCAGAGGGTTTATCGAGTCGTCCAATCGGGAAAATACGTTGCGGATGGCCAATCGCATCAATGATATTACCTTTGACTTGCGACTCGGTGGTGCAGGTAATGCCAATCGGTTTGTTATAAGCGATATAGATACGATCAGTCTTATCTTCCGGCATCGCCATAATCGATTGGCCGTCTACTCTAACATCATCCCCGACTGACACTTTGGTGCCGAGTTCGGGCAATTTACCGTTAATGGTGACGCGATTCTGTTCTACCAGGCGATCCGCCTCACGGCGCGAACAAAAACCGGATTCACTGATAAATTTATTAAGACGTTTTTCGACAGGGGCGCTCACAGGCATTCCAATTGTTTGAGTTTGCGAAAGTGTAGCAAATCAAACCCATAAGACAAAGTTAATTGAGTCTGATTAGACGGGTTCTAGTCTTTATGTCTTATAAAGTTTTAATAAACCTCTAACCACGTTTTAACAGGAGTACTGACTATCTTGGAGACAGTGGGAGCAATGCTCAACGAGTAAAGAGACCAGCTTTAAGGTCTTTTCACTATTTTGAGTTTCGCGATTTTGATATTCACGTAAATAGCGATAAAAACCGTGGTGAACTTGAATCATTTTTTCAACCAGTTGCCAAGCATCGGATTCGGTCATTAAATAATCTGCATCCATAAGCGTTGCGGCAGGATGTTGATAGTCTTGGTAGGGTTTTTCCCAGGGAGAAATTTTAGGTAGTGGCTGGCCATGATTCTGTATGGCTTTTATTAAAAGCTGTTCCTCTTGCTGAAAGCTCTGTAATGCTTGTTTGAAGACGGCCGCCGCTTGGCTATTGTGATGTGCATTCAAAGTATGCGAAAAGGTCTCGCAAAAATAGATCGATTCTTCAGTCATCTCCTGAATAGAAGCTAATACCCAGCCGAAGGCGTGAGTGGTGGTAGAAGTCGGTTTAGCAATCGTGGTATGACTCATAACGTGATCTCATCTTCAAATGCTTGCAAATTAGCGGCAATATCATCAACGGTTAAGGGCGATTTTTCGGGTTGAGTAGGCGGGTAGGTTGGTAAGTTGGCTTGATAAAAAATACCGGTATCAAAACCATCATTGCCATGAATTTTTTGCGCAGCTTCTTCTATATTGTCACTGGCTTGAATATTCATGGAACGCATCGATTTATGCCATTCTTTTTGTTCTGGACGAAAAGTGACACAAGGGCTTTTAATTTCTACCAGAGAAAAGCCTTTATGCTGAATGGCCTTTACCAACAGTTCACTCAAGCCATTAGGATCTCCTGCAAACCCTCGGGCAATAAAACTGGCACCTGATGCTAAAGCAATCCCTAAAGGCTTAAAGGTTTGAATCGCCGTGCCATGTGGGGCTAATTGGCTTGGCCAATTCGGCTGAGAAGTGGGGGAGGGTTGTCCCTTGGTCATGCCATACACTTCATTATCCATCACAATATAGGTCATATCCATATTGCGCCGGCAGGCGTGTAGAAAATGGTTACCGCCAATTGAATAACCATCGCCATCGCCCCCAGCCGCAATGACGGTTAAATCTGGGCGGCTGTCTTTCAGACCGGCCGCTAAAGGCAATGCACGGCCATGCAGGCCATGAAAGCCATACACATCCAAATAAGCAGGGAGTCTGGAAGAGCAACCGATCCCTGATATTAAGCCAATTTTTTCATTCGGAATTTCTAACCAGGCCAAGGCTTTGGTTAAGGCTCGCAAAATAAAAAAATGGCCGCAACCTGGACACCAAATAGGGTGTGCATCCGATAAGTAGTCATTGGGTTTAACCTGAACTTTAATCTCTATACTCATGATAAAATCCCTTTAACTTGGCGGATAATCTCTTTGGATTTAATCATTAAAGGCCCAGGTTGCGCAAATGAAGTGGCGGAGGGTGGAATGGATTTTTCAGACAGTAGATAACGATAGAACTGTCCAGAATAGCTTTGCTCGACCACCAAAACGACCTTGCCGTGGCAGAGTTGTCGAATCTTATCGGCATTTAAGGGCATTAAGAGACGTAAACCAAGTAGTTCGGTTGAGATGCCTGCGGTATTCAATTCTTTAACCGCTTGCTGGCAAACACTAAAGCTAGACCCCCAGGTGATGACAATCACTTGCGCTACTTGTGTAGGTTCAACCTCTGTAGATTGAACTTCAGCCCATTGCCCACCATAGTCAAACTGGCTGAGTTTATGGGCGCGTTTTTCGAGCTGTTGTTGGTGATCTAGTGCCATTGCGCTTGGTAAACCACTAGGCGTATGCTCCAGACCATCGGCTGTATAGAGGAGGCCTGGTTCACCCGGCAGGCTCATCGGCGAGATACCTGAGCTATCAAGGGCATAACGTTGATAATCTGTTGTGGTGGTTTGCGCGACTTGGCGGGTGAGTTGTAAATCCGTTAATTCAACAGGATCTAAAATGGCACGAGACTGGCCGATGCGTTGATCGCTGACTTCGACCACTAACGTTTGCAAAGCTTCTGCCAGGCCTGTCGCCCATTGGGAACAAACCACAGCATCTCGAATACTTAAGGGCGCAACCACAATGTGTGGGGCTTCACCGTGCAAGCCATACAACACTTGATTAAGGTCGGTCTGCTCGGATTTAGTGGGAATGCCGGTAGAAGGACCGCCGCGCATGACATTCACCACCAACACAGGCGTTTCACTGGCAACGGCGAGCCCCATGCCTTCAGTCATCAGTGAAAAACCAGGGCCAGAGGTTGCAGTCATCGAAGGCAGACCGCCAAATGAACTGCCAATCACCATATTGATTGCCGCCAGTTCATCTTCGGCAATTAACAAGCTTCCACCCACTTTTTCCAGGCGAGGTGCAAGGTATTCGACAATTTCGGTGGCAGGAGTAATCGGATAAGCGGCGGCAAAACGAATGCCGCCTCGTAAAGCACCGAATCCAACTGCTTCATTGCCGGATAACAGCCATTTAGGCTGAAATGTAGTTTGCCAATCTTGTAATAAATTGCCTGTAGCAATTAAAGTCATGCCTTGTTTAATCGCGGCCATTGAATCATGTAAAATGAGATCGCCTTTTTTGCCAAAGACTTTTTTTAAGGCTTGTTTTAATACCTCTGAAGACAAACCAATGACATTAGCTAAAATGCCCAAGGCCAACATATTCGACTTGCCATTTTCAAGAGTCTTAAGGAGTGGGTTGAAGGTAAAAGCTTGTACTGTGGTGCCACTGCTTGTGACCAGGCCTGGTAGCTTTTCGCGCGAGTCATCAAACAGCACCAAACTGTCTTTATTAAGCGGTATTTCATCAGCAAAACGCTCAAAATTGCGCCAATCTAAAGCAAAGTGAATATCAAATCTGTCTGGCATGACTTCAATCATCTCATCCGAAAAATGCAACATCACCGCCGATTCACCCCCGCGAATCTGCGGCCCAGCAGAACGTGACATGACGCCATAAAACCCAGATTTCGCCATAGCGGTTAGCAGGATATTACCGATGGTGACAGCGCCACTACCGCCTGAGCCAGAGATAGAAATCGCTAAACGATTAGATTGATTTGTCATGTTGGTCATTTTAGTTGAGTGCCTAGGTTTGAATTAAATTTAACCGGTCGCACCAAATACTAAGCCGATATAGGTGGTCAAAGTCATCGCGATAAAGCCCCAAGGGCTTAGAAATTCAAGAAGGATTTTAAAGGTTTTATTAGTTTTGATTCTACCAGGATAACTGAAAAATCATACCCACCTTTAAGATAAGAGGTCTTTGCATGAGTCTGATTCGGGATAGGAATAGCGGTTGAGTTGTTTATAAGCTTTACTCTGAGATAAGTGACCAGGCCTGGTGAGTTTTAGGATTTTCTGAATAGCTTTTTATGTAAATATTGCCACCTTTTCAGGGTGGCAATATTATGCGTTTTAAAATAAAAATCGCTTTAAATTAACGATTACCACCGCCAGAACCCATGCCGGATCCCATTCCTGCGCCAGGACGGTTTTGTTGATTCATATGACCACCTTCTTTGGGTGGATTCTCTGGTAAATCAATACCTTTTTCTTTGGCACGCAAACGCATTCTTTGATGATTTTCTTGACGAATTCGTGCGCGCGCTTCCGGAGTTTTTGCAGTCTGCATTTGCTGGCGATGTAGTTGCAACTCTTGCTGAGTCATCAGTTGACTGCCATAAATAGGTTCTTGTTCCATTGCCATTGCTGAAGAGATCGGCAAGGCTAACAGACTGGTGAAGCAGAGTGCTTTTACTAAATTAGATTTCAGCATGATCTTATCCTTTATTAAAGAAGTAAAGAGAGTGACATAATCCGTTTAGTTTTGCGTTATAGAGTTTATGCCTTAGTTCCATTTTAAGCTTTAAATATCAAAAGGATAAAGGATTTTATTGATCTGAATCATGATTCGATGAGTTAGGGACAGTTTGTATGATTAACAAGAAAAGCAAATGAGCTAAGGTCGGTAAGCGCTATTAATATTAGAGGTTGTAAATAATCCATTAAGACTTCGTTAAGACTTGCTCTAGGGTTGGTTAAGTATTCCGTCATAGACTCTCAATCAAGTCACAAGAGTATGACTCTATAATTCCCTGCAAATAAAAAGGAATTAACCTCATGCGCAAATCAAAACTCTCCTTGGCTATTCTAGCAACACTATTTTCTTCTCAAGTTTATGCCTCAACAGAATTGGATTCTGTAACGGTAACCGCCACTCGAACAGCTGAAGAGGTCTCTAAACAGGCGCTTTCAATTGCTAAAAAAGGCGCTGAAGAAACCAAGCTAGACCAAGCTATTTTTCAAAAGGATGTTTTGAACTCTGTTGCGGGTGTTTCGGTTAAACAAACGGGATCAGTGATCGGTCACACGATTGCAGTGCGCATGCCTAATTCGACAGCACCATACTATCTCTATCTACAAGACAGCGTGCCGGTACAATCCTCAGGATTTTTTAACCATAACGCGTTGGCTTATACCAATTTTCAAACCGCAGAAAGTGTTGAGGTTTTAAAAGGCGCTGGAACGGCGTTATATGGTTCCGATTCGGTGGCCGCCACTGTCAATATTCAAAGTGCGCCACCGAGTATCGAGTTAGAACGTAAACTCAATGTTTATGGCGGCAGTGATGGTTTCAAGCAGGGCGGTTTTTCTGTCAGCGATACGTTAGAGGATGATAGTTCGTACCGAATTTCAGGGTCTATTACCGATAATGAAGGTTGGCGTGATCACACCAATATGCAGCGCCATGAATTGAGCGGACAGTATAATTTCACTCGCGGACAAGATGACTTTAAAGTCTCTTTTATCTCTAACTATTCACGCGCACAGCAAGCCAGTTATGTAACCAGCCTAGACGATTTAGAAAACAATGCTGAAGTGGCTGGAGATCAAAAATTTCTAGATAAGTTAGACCTGGTGGATGCCATGCGTCAGTTTGATCATAATCGTGTTAGTTTGCAGTGGGACAGTTACCGTGTTGAAGGGCTAGACTTAAGCACCATCGCTTATATCCGCAATACTCGTAATCAATATACGGCGACTTGGTTAAATAATTTGCCACATAATGACAGTCAACAAAATACCTTTGGTTTGATGCATAAAGGGGTGATGAATCCAAGTTGGGGGCGTTTTATTTACGGGGTTGACGGCGAAGTCACTCAAGGAACAACGCTTTATACGCAACAGTTTGATTACGATAAAGAGCCTGATGGTACTATCGAGATTCCTACAGGTAGTATTTATGATTATGATGTTAATTATTTAGCGATTTCACCTTACCTCCACTCAGACATTAAGTTAACGGAGGTTTTGACATTATCGGCAGGATTACGTTATGACATCAATCAATATCAATACACTAATAATACGGACGATGGTCAGTACAGCACAACAAGTTATTCCCGTCCGGAAGATCGCAATGATAACTACAATCACCTGAGTCCAAAGTTGGCTTTAAATTATGCAATCTCGCCAAAAACGATGGTTTATGCACGTTACGCGAATGCTTTCCGTGTGCCTTCGGCTTCGCGTTTATATAGTCTATCAACCAGCAATATCGATTTTAGTTTAGAGCCTGAGACCTCTAATACCTATGAGTTAGGGTATAAAGTAGATGGTCAATCCACGGATGTGGAAGTAGCACTTTATTATATGGATCTAGCCGATACTATTACCCGATCAGATGATAGAACCTATTATTACAATGGTGGCACCACTATTCATAAAGGTCTAGAGTTGAGCTTAAAGCATGATTTCAGTCCTCAATGGTCAACTAAAGCCGCTTATAGCTATAGTCTGCACAACTTTGAAAATGATGCCGAATTTGGTAATAATGAAATGGCCAGTGCACCGAATCATCTGTTGAACTTAAGAGCTTTTTACCGCCCAAGTGGGCTTGATGGTTTATTAGTCATGGCGGAAGGGATTTACACCAGTGAGTACTGGATGAATAATGGGCAGGATGCATCCTATGCAGGTTATAAAATATTGAACCTAAAAGCGGATTATCAAGTGAATAAAGCATGGCGCGTATTTGCTAAACTGGATAACGTGACGGATGAGTCCTATGCAGAGTCTGCGACTTATTCTACATACGGTTCTGGTGAGGAAAGATACACGCCTGGCGCACCTCGTCAGTTGTTTGTGGGGACAGAGTTAACTTGGTAAGTTTATGAACACACGCAAACTTCATAAAAAGGCAGGCATTTTTGCCGGCCTTTTTTTGCTTATATTAAGTCTGACTGGTTTTTTCTTAAACCATGACCAGTGGAACATTCAATACCAATGGACACTGCCGAATTCGGTTCTGCCGGATTCCGTTGCTGAGGCGGAAAAATCCCTGTTTCAAACCAAAGCGATTCATCCTGAAGACACTCAATGGCAGATTGTCGGCGGTATGCGGGGTGCGTTTGTTTCGTTAGATGGCGGCCTCGATTATCAGCAAACCTCAAGCCATCAATTCTATGCCTTACGTTGGTTAGATAATGTCCTGTATGGCGCGACGGAAGACGGTATTTTACGTTCAGAGGATTATGGCTTAACTTGGCAGGACTTTGCATTGTCTGGCCGATGGGTCAATGCATTAGCGGCTGATGGCGATAAGTTGTTTGCTTCGGTCGATAAAAGTCATTTAGTGCTGTTAACGCCCCAAGTAGAAGTCCTTTCAGAAACCACCGTGGCCTTGCCAGAAGATCAGCTGGCGGAAAGTATTACTCTTTCCCGCTTTGTGCGCGACTTTCATTATGGCCGAGGTTTGTTCGATAATGGTTGGTCACTGCTGCTGAATGATATCGCCACTTGGTTATTGGTTTTTTCAGCCCTGAGCGGGACTTGGATCTGGTGGTCATTACGTCGTGCTAAAAAGCTTCAACGGGAGTCTAAAGGCCTCGTCAAATGGATTAAAAAAGTCATGGCGGTTCACAGTCATGGTTTGGTTTTATTGGCGATTCCATTTCTACTGTTATTCGCATTCACAGGTATTGTGTTAGATCATAGTCAGTTTTTCAATAAACCGCTTAAACAGGTGGTGTTGCCAATTGAAACTTTGCCACCAGTCTATCGTAGTTTGCAGGAAGATATCTGGAGTGTGGATGTAAAGGTTGATTCTGAACTCAATGCGCAGCAAGCCGCTACTTACCGTTTCGGTAACCGTTATGGCGTATATGAAAGTGCCGACTTATCTGAGTGGCATAAGGTCTCAGATGGCTTCGCTTACCGCATGACGCGTTTGACCGATACGCTGTATGTCAGTGGTATGGGATCGCCTTCAAGGATTTACACTGACTATACTGGTTGGATGGATATTAAAGCGCCACGTATGTTCCGAGATGTCTATCAAAAGAACTATCAAGCCTTCTATTTTAAAGGCCATGGTAAATCTGACCAGCAAGTCCCTAACCTAACAGAGAGCAGTTTCTATAGTATTATGCTGACGTTGCATGATGGCACTTTCTTTGCCGATTGGTGGGTCTGGGTCAATGATTTTGCATCCGTGTTATTGATTGTTTTATTGGTGACAGGCTTGATGCGTTGGCAGAAGAAACCTTCTGTTTTTAAAAGTCTCTTAAAACGACCTGTAAAACGCTAGATAAAAGATCAGAAAAAGTCAGAAAAAGTAAAGCTACGCTAATTGACCAGGCCTGGTCATTAGCATAGTGTTAAAACATAAAATGGCTACGTTCAGTTAACGCAGCGCTTTGGCATGATAAGCGATGTGTTCGCCAATAAAGCTGGCGATGAAATGATAGCTGTGGTCATAACCGACTTGACGGCGTAACTGCAAATTTATCCCCGCGTTTTCGCAAGCGATTTGCAAGGCTTCGGGTAATAGTTGACCTTCTTCTAAAAACTCATCGGCCAAACCTTGGTCAATCAGAATCTCTTCGATGCTCGCTCCGGCTTCAATTAAAGCCACCGCATCATAAGCCTGCCAAGTGGTTTGCTCTTCTCCTAGATAGGCGGTAAAACAGCCTTGACCCCAAGAACATTCAATTGGATGACAGATCGGTGAAAAGGCCGAAACCGACTGATAAGCGCCAGGATTCTTAAGTGCACAAATCAAAGCGCCGTGGCCACCCATAGAGTGCCCGCTAATGGACTTTTTACCCGCTATCAGCGGTAGATTGGCCTCTAGCAATTCGGGCAGTTCGTGAGTGACGTAATCGTACATTTGATAGTGCTGATCCCAAGGCGCTTGAGTCGCATTCACGTAAAACCCCGCGCCTTTGCCCAAATCATAACGTTCAGGTACATCAGGCACTTTTGCGCCACGCGGGCTGGTGTCCGGCATAATAAAAGCCAAACCAAATTCAGCCGCGTAACGTTGAGCACCCGCTTTGGTTCGAACATTATCATCGGTACACGTTAAGCCCGATAACCAATAGAGGGCAGGCACCGATTGAGTTTCTGCTTGCGGTGGCAAATAGACCGAAAAGGTCATTTCACAACCACACACCACAGAGTCGTGAGTATAACGATTCAGATAACCGCCAAACTCTTTAATACTTTCAATGAGTTTCATGAGATAGACCTACTTTAAAAGATGATTACGGAACGAATACTTTCGCCACTGTGCATCAAATCAAAGGCTCTATTGATGTCCTCTAGACCCATGGTATGGGTGACCATCTTATCGAGTTCAATCTCACCATTCATATAACGATCAACATAACCGGGTAGTTCAGTTCGGCCTTTAACGCCGCCGAAAGCACTGCCTTTCCATGTTCGGCCAACCACTAAGTTAAATGGACGAGTACAAATTTCTTGGCCTCCACCAGCTACACCAATCACTGTAGAAACGCCCCACCCCATATGAGTACACTCTAAAGCATCGCGCATCACATGAACGTTGCCAATACACTCAAACGAGTAATCCACGCCGCCATTCGTCATATCAATAATGTATTCACTGATTTTGCCACCGATGGCATTCGGGTTGACAAAATCGGTCGCACCTAGCGCTTTCGCCATCTCCCATTTACCTGGGTTAATATCAATGGCGATAATGCGCGAAGCGTTTGCCATCACGGCACCTTGAATACAAGATAAACCAATGCCGCCCAAACCAAACACCGCTACGGTAGAGCCGGGTTCAACTTTAGCGGTATTCAGGACAGCGCCAATGCCCGTGGTCACACCACAACCGAGTAGGCAAACCTTGTCTAAAGGGGCAGCTTTATTGATTTTGGCCAACGCGATTTCAGGCACCACCGTGTATTCCGAAAACGTTGAACAACCCATATAGTGATAGATGGGTTTGCCATTCAAAGAGAAACGACGTGTGCCATCCGGCATAAAGCCCGTCCACACTGTGCTGGCAATGGATTGGCAAAGATTAGTTTTGGTGGAGTTACAATATTCACACTCGCCACACTCTGGAATATATAACGGAATCACGTGATCGCCAGGCTTCAAGTCTTTGACGCCAGGTCCACACTCAACCACTTCACAGCCGCCTTCATGGCCTAATATGGCCGGAAAAACCCCTTCAGGATCTTCCCCTGAAAGCGTAAAAGCATCGGTATGGCAGACCCCAGAAGCGATGACTTTGAGTAAAACTTCACCCTCTTTAGGGCCTTCAACTTCGACTTCTTCAATTTCTAAAGGTTGTTTTGGTGCCCAGGCGACAGCGGCTTTACATTTCATAACTCTACTCCAGGTTGAGTGTGTGGGTGTGGTTCTACTAGTAAGGTTGGTTTTAGAAAAACGATTTACCGATTCTAACCCAATCATTAAAGAGTGTCTTTAAGTAATGTTTACTCATTAAAATTCAGAGTAGCCACGACTTCTTCATACTGTTCTGCCGTCAGAATTTCTTTTAAAGAAAAAACGCATTCAATGGTGAGGCTCATTCTTTGTTTATCTAACTCCACCAACTCTTCAATCAGTTCGCGGCTGGTTTGAATATCTCCTGATACGTCTAAGGTTTCTTCCTTAAGTTGTGTTTTCAGTTCATGATATTGTGCGTTGATAAATTCGATTTTCGAAAAGCTTCCTCGTGATACGACGCGTACCTTATCGAGCTGCGCTTGACTGAGGTTTAAGGTATCTAGATTGTCCATCACAATCGGCATTAAAGCGGTGACCGCAGACGAAGGCTTAAAGTCTTCTGCCTGACTAGCGAACGGCATCAATCCACTGAGGCTGATTAAGCTGATAGAGAGATAGAGTGATAATTTATTGGGCATGATAGTGTTCCTTGATATTTATTGGTTATCTCGTGTGGGCACTTCTAAGGCTGTAAACTAGTTTAGTCTGTTTTGCGGTTTAAAGAATCTGTTGAAGTGCCAATCTATTGATAAGCCTTGGCAACCAATAAGGCTTTTTAAAGTAATCAGGCCTGGTCAAACTAAAAAGGCCGGTTTGATAGACCAATAAATAGAGCTGTTTCTGGGTATCATATGCCATGATTAGGTTCGGATAAAGGAGTGAGACCTTTGCACGAGTGGTTGAACGGATAAAAATGGCTAAAACCCTCCTGATTTTCGTTGTACCCTAAGGGTACTTCCGGTGGGCGATAACTTGGTAATAGCTAGCTATTACCTGCATTTCTCGCCTCAATAAGAAAGTTTTTATACCCTCAAGGGGTACTTTCGTCTATTTTTCTCTAGCCCCTCACTCGTGCAAAGGTCTCAAGTAATAAAAATGGCTGAAAAAAACATAACACAAGCGGTTGAAATGCTGCAAGCGGGCGGCGTAATCGCCTATCCAACCGAGGCGGTATACGGCTTAGGCTGTGACCCGTTTAATTTACAAGCGGTAGAAAAGCTGTTTCACGTGAAACAACGCCCGGTCGAAAAGGGGGTGATATTGGTCGCGGCTTCTGTTGAGCAGATTGCATCCTATGTCGAGCTTAAAAGCACCCCTTGGGAAGCTGAAGTCTTAGCTTCCTGGCCAGGCCCGGTTACTTGGGTATTGCCAGTTAAAGCCACGGCCAACTTACCTGATTGGATTACTGGGGGGCGCGACACGGTTGCGATTCGAGTTTCAGCCCATCCAACCGTACAAGCCTTATGCAGTGCATTCGGCCAGGCAATCGTCTCAACCAGCGCCAATCTCACAAACCAACCTCCGGCTATATCTTGTACTGAAATTAAACAGGTTTTTAAAGATTCTGTCTGGTGTTTAGAAGGCAAGCTGGGCGAGTTAGCGCAACCGACGCAGATCAGAGATGCGTTAAGCGGACGGGTTTTGCGTTAGTTTTGGCTTTTGAAGAGAGTTACCACGAAGTCACGGAGACACGAAGGGTAAAGCGATAAAGAATAGAGATTGTCGGGTTTGAGAATTTCTGCGAGCTTAACCAGGCCTGGTGATTCTGAAATAACTCTCGTTCCCACACTCCCGAGAGGGAATGCAGACAGTAGCCAACCGTAAACAGAGGTATGGATTCCTATGCAAAGCATGGCAACCAGAAAACCCTTTAAAACCTTCGTGTCTTAGTGACTTCGTGGTTCAAAAAGATTTAACCAGGCCTGGTTAGTTTTTTAACCCGCTTTATAACTTGTTTTATCCAATTCGTAACCTTCGACTAAGTCTCGGACTTTGGTTTCATCGTATTCACGCAAGCCACTTAATACCAAGGTTTTACAACCTTTACCAACGGCTTTACCATTATCCAATACCTGAAATTGTAGACGTACCGTACCGCGTTTTCCTTGAGCATCTAAGCTACTATCAATTAACTCTAATGTTGGTGATTGAATGTCTAAACGATCGAATTTAAAAGACATGCTTTCATAAATAACCATTGGACGATCTGGGTTAATCATCACATTATTTGCTTTCATCAACGGCACTAGAATGTCCGGAAAACTATGGCCTGAGAAAGCGACATAAGCACGCGTAAATGCTTCAATCAGTTGCATATTGGTTGAGTTGTCGCCACTACGAGCTACATCTAGATATTGCTTATCTTGATTGTCGACAATATCAAAGCTTTCTCCAGGCTGTTTTGGAAAATTCAATAGAACATTGTTACCCACCATGCCGGTGTAGTTAAACTTCATTTCCTGTGACAGTCCGTTACGCGCCAGAACCAATGCAAACAGTAAATCACCAGGCACTAAAAAGCGCTTGGCACCTGGATTGTGTAGTGGATTAAAGTCACCAGCGACTTCTTTCGCAAAAGAGCTTGCCTGCTCGGGAGTGATGGTAATAAATCCATCAGACTCTTGAAAAAAAGGTTCAAGGTAGGTGTTTAACGGCATAGGGTATCCTGAAAATTGAATATAGTTTTGCGGTTTGGACGCATATTTAAAAACGTGCAAATCGCTAAGGTGCTGTATTTTATACAATTAGGATGAGATGAGTATGAATTTCGTTAAAAAGCATGAGTAGACACCGCAAAGAATTGATGCCTAGGGGGGTGCTTTTATACATTGAGACCTTTGCACGAGTGAGGTTTGAGATAGAAATAGACGAAAGTACCCCTTGAGGGTATAAAATTTTTCTAATTGAGGCGGAATATGCAGTGAATAGCTAGCTATTCACAAGTGTTTCAACGAAAAGTAGGGCAATTTTAGCCATTTATATCCGAGCAGCCACTCGTGCAAAGGTCTCACAGTAGGAATTAGCGCTTATTCGCCGCTTTAAACAGTGGTTCAACGCGTTTGGCGTATTTGTTTAAATCTTTGATGCGACTGTTATGCGAGGGGTGCGTACTTAATAGTTCAGGGGTTTTACCGCCTTTAGAAGCTTTGTCCATTTTGATCCAAACATTAATCGCAGCATAAGGGTTGTAGCCGGCTCTCGCGGCCAACTCTACCCCCATTCTATCGGCTTCGACTTCATGGGTACGGCTATTAGGTAGAGTTAAGGTGACTTGTAACGCCATTGCCGTCGCATCCAGAGCAGGACCTTGAACACCGGTGAAGATGCTTAAAGCAGACAGCCCGACTTGGGTGAGGGTTTGCTGGGATGCACGTTCTCGACCGTGTTCACGTAAAGCGTGTGCCATCTCATGTCCCATAATCGCAGCAATCTCAGCATCAGTAAGTTTGAGTTTTTCGATGATACCGGTATAGAAAGCGATTTTTCCACCCGGCATACACCATGCATTGAGTTGATCGGATTGAATGACATTGACTTCCCAAGCCCAGCCGGGCGCATCCTTTCTAAACACGGCGGTTTGCGGAATAAGACGGTTCGCAATGCGGCGTACACGTTTAACCAAATACTCCTTAGTATTCAGGGTGTTGGTTTTTTTAGCTTCTTTTAATACCGAGGCATAGGCTAACTTACCGCCATTGACCATTTCGGCCTCAGACACTAATAACAGTTGTTGGCGATCAATCCCCACAGAGCCTTTTTTGGTACTGCTTGTGGTGCAGGCGGTTAAGCTTAATAGCGAGGTGAGTAGGATGCCGCCGATAACCGTTTTAAAATAGCTTTTTTTTATCATAAAAACTCAGTGTTTGATTCTCGGTTGAATTGTTTAATAAAAAATTAGTTTGCGCCAAAGACCTTTTTCAACAGTTCGGTTGACTGCTTAACAGGATCTTTACGAATACTGGCTTCTTCTTGGGCAATATAATAAAATATCCCTTGCATACCTTGTTCGATAACATGATCCAGTAAGTCAGCTTTGACATCCGGAACAAATGGCAGGTCTTTATATTTCGAGATAGCTTTATCAAAAGCGTTGATTGCACCAACTTCATTTAATGAGTTTTCAACAATCGGTGCCATTTTGGCTTTTAAACTGGGTGCAGTTTTAGACTTTAAATACTGGGTCGCAGAATCTTCTGGACCTTCATATATTTTCTTGACGTCGTCAAAACTCATCTCTTGAATAGCTTGTAAAAACAGCGCTTTGGCTTGCGGTGTGGCGGCTTCAGCAGCGCGGTTTATTTTCAGTTCGACATCATCCATATAACTGCCCATGCCAAACTGGTTTAAAGTCAACTGCACGGTCTTCAGGCTGCTTGGTAGTGGGATATGAATTTTAGGATCGGCGTTAAAACCATCTTTCAGACTGAGCTTACCGACAACGGTTTCTGAACCTTTAGTGAGGGCTTCTTTAAAGGCTTTTTGCATCTCTTCAACCGACAGGCTTGTGGGCAGTTCTGTGGTGGGTGTTTTGACCGCTTCAGAAATGGCGGGGATATTTTTTAACAGATCAGCACCTTGCTCCCACCAACTGGCCTGAGCACTCAAACTTATACTGCTTAAGCTGACGATGCCAACGATGCCTGAGAAGCTGATTAAAAGAGGCGCGATTAAGGTGGTTTTAGAAAATCTATTCATGGGGAGTCTCTCATTCGATAGAACGCTGAAAACACGCTAGTAGGGTTATTAGAACCCCCTGACCTGTGCAACGGTCTTTATTCGTTAGTATTTTTTCTATCTATTTTGAATAGAATACTTTATTTAAAGCTTTTTAGGCAACCCACATCTGTTGAAGGAGTCTGACTCATGCAAAGCCCACAGAGGATTCATCGACTGTCTTGCGCTTTTCTTCAAGAGGTCATGTGACTGTCACATCACTTGTATAGCATGGCATACTTAAATCAATACGGTGGTACTATGCACGACAATTCTCAAACGAATTCAATAACCCAGCGGCACGCTAAAAAATCATTTTTACTCAGTAATGAATGGCATGCAAAAGTGGTTGGGCTACTAGCAGGCATCCTCATGATCGCCATCTATCTGTGGATTTCTGTCGGCCTGGTAGAGCTAGTGTTATCGCTTTACCACGCTTACATAGACGGTTGGGCACATGGCGCTGAGCAGATGATTAAAGATGTGGTCATCATACTGGCTTCATTGGAGTTGATAAGAGTGCTGCAATCCTATTTAACGATTGGTAGAGTTAAAGTCACCTTTATCATTGATGTCGCGTTGGTGGTGTTGATTGGAGAGTTGATTAGTTTTTGGTATCGTGATTTTGATTTAACGGCCGTACTGTCGAGTGTCTTTGTGATTGCCGTTTTAGTGGCTTTGAGAATTGTCACCAGTAAATATTCGCCAGACTGTCATGAGTTGCAAAGCAAACCTGAGTAGCTTTTAACAATAGGGTTGGAAATCCAGCGTTAAACTGTTTCAAAGCGACCAGGCCTGGTCGCTTTGATTGTGCTGTTTTTTTTGGAACAGTGTTCTCACCAAGTACGTTGTTTTAGTGCTTTTTGGGAAGTGTATGCTTATCGTTATCTGCACGGCTATATTGTTCGCGCAGTTCGGTGAATTTTAAGATGCGCTGTTGAATAATGCCGTTAAAGGAATCTGCTGGATAGAGACCTTTTGCATTGAGCTTACCGGGTGTTATGCCACTCAGTAAAGCCATCACTTCATCAATGAACTCAACCGCATAGAGGGTAAACTTGCCGCTTTCAATCGCTTTGACGACATCGGCTTTGAGCATCAAGTGTTTCTTATTGGCGGCAGGGATAATGACACCTTGATCTTCGGTTAAGCCACGTGCCTGGCAAAGATCGAAAAAGCCTTCAATTTTTTCATTTACCCCCCCAATCGCCTGAATTTCACCATGCTGGTTGACAGAGCCGGTCACGGCTAAGCTTTGTTTAAGAGGGAGTTCTGCCAGTGCTGACAATAGAGCACAGAGTTCTGCGGCAGAAGCGCTATCGCCTTCAATTGTGCCGTAGGACTGCTCAAATACTAAGCTCGCAGACAGCGCTAATGGTTGCTCTTTAGCGTAGCGGTAAGCCAAATAAGCCGAGAGAATCATCACCCCTTTGGAGTGAATGGCACCCCCAAGTTCAACTTCACGTTCAATATCAATCACCTTGCCGCTGCCTAAACGTGCGGTGGCGGTGATTCTTACTGGACGCCCAAACGCATAGTCATCCAATTGAATCACACTCAAACCATTCACTTGCGCCACTTTTTCTCCGCTGGTATTGATGAGATAGGTGCCACGTATGGTTTGCTCTTGAATGCGTTCGCGAATCTGATCCAGGCGGTGACGTCGTGTATCAATCACTTTTTGGACATCCATTTGGCTAATCCGGGTACTACTTGAGGCTTTTGCCCAGTAATCAGACTCCCTTAACAGGTCTAGTAAACTGCCCATGTGCAGAGAAATTTTCTCTCCATCTTCAGCCATTCTCGAACAGTGTTCAATGACCCGCTCAACGGCGTTTTTATCTAACGCTAATAAATGATTGTGTTGTTGCAATGTCGCAATCATTCGCGCATACAGTTCAACGCTTTTTTCATCGCGGTCCATATCTTCGGCAAAATCAGCGGCGACTTTAAACAGCTGGCCGAACTCTGGATCATATTGTTTTAGAAGGTAATAGAGCAAACGATTTCCAGTAAGAATGACTTTGACATCCAGTGGAATCGGTTCGGGTTGCAGTGAAATTGTGCTGGCCAGGCTTAAGACTTGTTCCAACGACTCTATTTTGATTTCATGGGCGCGTAAGGTGCGTTTTAGGCCTTCCCATGAATAGAGCGAAGTCAGAACCTTACGTGCATCTAACACCAAATATCCGCCATTGGCTAGATGTAACGCGCCAGGTTTAATTAAGGTGAAGTCGGTCAATAAGGTGCCGAACTGGGCAATGTGTTCGATACGTCCGATTAAGTTTTGATAGCTTGGGTTGTCCTCAAAAATAATGGGGGCACCTTCTGTGGCGCTATTATCGACCAAGACATTGACCTTGTAGTGGCTGAAGAAACCTGGCATCTCGTCATGTTGATTGCCCTTCGATTTCTTCTCAATGGCATATCTATAAAACAACTCAGAATGGTCGATAATATCTTGCTTAATTTTGTCAATGAATTTGATGACATCTTGCAGTGCCTGATACTCGGTCTGCAGTTTTTTAGCATACTGAGTGATGGTCATTTGAGAGACTTCACGGTTAAGCTGCTTTACTTTTTCGCGGCTAGCTTTCTGCCAAGTAGGAATCTTTAGCAACATCTGCTTTAATTCATTTTGAATCTCTTCCACCACTTGAGTGATGACTTGCTGTTCTTCTTTGGGTAGCTGATCAAAGTCGTCTGGAGAGATGACCTTGTTGTCTTTCTTTGGCCCAAGCGTCCAACCGGTTGGGTTACGCAACATAATGATATTGTTTTTTTCTGCTTTATTAGCAATCTCTGCCAGTGCTTTATCTTCCTGCAGGGAGTATTCATCTTGAATAGCTTGCCTAGAACTTCGATATTCATCACTTTCAAAAGTGGCCGGAATGGCAAGCAAAATATCTTCGATGAATTGATTCATCTCTTGCTGTAACTTGAGTCCGAGGCCTTTGGGTAACTGTAAAATGGCCGGTTTGTGCGGTTGTTCAAAATTATGGATATAACACCAATCCGTAGGCTCTTTGGCAAGGGTGGCCTCTTCTTCTAATAACTCTTTAACGGTGGTGTTTTTCCCCAATCCGGGTGAACCCAAGACATAAAGGTTATAGCCTTCATACTGAATGCCGATACCAAATTTTAATGCCTCCATCGCGCGCGACTGGCCAAGGTGTTCCGTGATCACTTCCAAGTCATCGGTGCTATTAAATTTTACTTTTGACAGATCACAGGTATGGTACAAGGCTTCACTAGCCACTTTTAGGTTTTGCATGAAATCTTGATGGTTGCTTATTACAGACTTACTCATTCACGGCTCCAATCCGGTCCATTAATCTAACAATTAAAACATCAAGATAACATTCCCAGTGTTTTTTTAAATTCTAATCCTAAATTGCCCGAGTTGTAAGGGTTATCTACAAAAACACAGTGACCAGGCCTGGTGGGATCAAAAAGAGGTGTTTTAAAAGCGCCACAGCACCTTTATCCAAAGGAATCTTAAGTTTTTAAGGCTGTCTTACGATGCTGATTACGACCCACTAGTACCAAGCCCAAGCCACCAATCATTAATGTAGCAGCAATTATAAAGCGCAAGGTAATGGGTTCATCAATCAACCATGCTGCACCAAAGGCCGCTAACAAAGGCACTAACAGTTGGGCGGCTGACGCCAAGCTGGAGGAGATTCTGGGCAAGGCTTTATACCAAAGGATATAACCCAAAGAAGAGGTGATGCCGCCAGAGAATACCGCCATGCCAATCCCCGTCGGGGTTAAATGTATGTGCTCGATAAACACTAGGCTCAGCAGGCTGGCTAAAAAAACCATGGGTAAAGTGCGATAAAAATTATAGGCGGTATCTCTCAATGGACTCAGAGATCGTCGGCCATTCAAACTATAAAGCGCCCAGGTATAGGCTGAGACCACCACCATCAACAATCCCCACCAAGAGGGCGTAGTCAGCTTAGGGTAGACCAAGTACAAGAGCCCGATTAAGGCTAAGGCTGCACCGAACCATTCCGCACCATGTAATTTATCGCCATTGCGCAGCGCATAGCTAATCATGGTCAATTGCACCACCGCCGCCAGTAACAGAGCACCAGTGGCGGTGCTGATTTCGACATAGCCGTAAGAGAAGGTGATGGCGTAAACAAATAAAATAAATGCCGCTTTCCAGCTGCCTTTTCTGTCGGTGTTAAGCGTAGTCTGCGGGTTATTCATTTTGCGCTGACGACGGGTTTGTTGCCAGCTCATCCAACTCATGACCGCAAACAGCATGGCCGCCCCAGAGCCAAGTCGCAAGCTGGTGAAACTCACCGGATCAATCCAACCACCCTCTAAAGCCCAGCGACAAAGAATGGCATTAGTGGCAAAAGCGATCATCGCCAGTAAGGTGAATAGGGTCGTTTGGGCAAACAGGGCGGGGGTCATAAAAATCCAATGAGATTGACTGCAAAAATGCTTGGCTATTTTATCCTAGCGTAAGGGTAAGCAAAGGGTTTTGTCATGGCTCTGTTCGCGTTTTTAACGAGGGTGTAGAGGGCTGTTAAAGGCCAGAAAATTAAAGAGGCTTTTCCGCTGATTTGAACCTGGATTTTCTGCCCCATCGGCTATGAAGCAGCAGAGCCATGATCGAACCGATCATGGCGTAGGCGATGTCTTTTTGTGCATCCCAAATGTCCCCCTGGGTGATTTTCTCTGAACAGAGTTCGTCTGGCAATGTGCAAAACAGTTCCATGCTGATCCACTCAAGCACTTCATACCAAGCCCCGACGCTACTAATGAATAAAAACGCAATCAGATAGCTTAATTTTTTAGAGAAACCCTGGTGGTAAAAAATTTCAAAAAATGCCGAGAATACCATCAAACCGAACAGCAAGTGGACGACTTGGTCGTAGTAGTTTCGTTGCCAGCCAAACCAGTCTGAAAACCAGGTGAAATACGTCATGGTCGTGTAAGTCATGTGCGCACCAAACAGATGCAGAATAACAAATACGGTCAGGCTGAGGAAGGTTGCGTCGTTAAAGTGATACTGTTTGTCGAGCCAAAGCACTATGGGAAAGATCGTCACCACCAGAACGTTCTCCAGCGCCCATATACCAGGATCGACCGGGTTAAAGGCCAGTGCCACCCAGAACATAACAAAAATAACCACCAGCGTTTTTTTAAACATAATAGTAAGCAGCTTCGCGTGAGTGCAATCGCCCTGAGTGATCTGGCAGACCTACTCAACAGAACGATTGCGATAATGTACGATCAAAGTTAGATGTGTTGTTTGTAACCTGATATGGATTGTACAGTTCGTCAGCTAAGTTGCAAAGGGGGTGTTTTTGTAACACAAAATAGTCACAGGAAAGATAAATAAGAAAAATGGCAGGACTTCTGAGATTAAAAGGCGTCACTAACCGCATAAATTAACAGGCTAGCGTTGCCTTTCCCCTAAGGCTATTCGTATCAACATTAAAGACTTGCTTTGGGCTATCCCGCGATAATAAGCAAAGCGAGGTAGGGAGTGACATTGAAGACCAGAAAAAGTAATTTAAATAAACCGAGAAAACTGTACATAATCACGGTGAATTTTCCTCTTGGAATCGGAAACCAGACACTTTGTATGCGATAGACTAAATCTGGCGCAAACATAAAGAAACCTGTCCATAATATAAGAATGCCACCATTGAGAATGCTGCTCCACATAAAAAAATCGGTCAGTGTTTGTAACGCCATATGTTTTCCTTCTTGAATTCACATATAAAGTCTGCCAGGGGATTTTACTTAAAAACTACCAATCTATTGTAGACTAACATCCTATATCATGTATCAACAAGACAAATTAAATACTACAAAAGTAGTAACCTACTAGGCCTGGTAGGATTAATTTACACAGAGTTTAATATATTGATTAAGTCTGACTAGAGTGATTCGTAGCGGCTTTGGATATCGAAAGAGCGCATAGCGTCGTTAAAATGCTCAAAGAGGTCGCTGAATCACAGCAATTTGCGATTATTATGGTCATTCATGATGAGTGACTGCACGGTTATTGCGATAAGATTTTGAATATTGCAGAGGGTAAGATTGAGGTCACGCATGCTTCTGAGCATGAGGTTATTTAATGAGACCTTTGCACGAGTGGCTTCACAAATAAAAATGGTTAAAAATCGCCTAAATTTCGTTCTAAAACTTGCCAATAGCCAGCTATTACCTACGTTTTACGCCTTATTTAGACAATTTTTACCTCATTTTTCTCTCGCGCCCCACTCGTGCAAAGGTCTCTTAATGTATTTTTATACAATTCTCGTTATTGATTGCCTGACTATTTTTCACTAATAGGCTACTTTAAACTAAAGCTACTACATAGCGCCTAGCTGGTTTTCTGCGTTAATTGGGAATAGAATAGGCGTATTCATTTTTAAAGGATTTCTCATGTCAGACACCACTGTTAATGTTCAAGCTGTAAAGAAGTATTTACTCAGCCTGCAAGATGATATTTGTCGTCAGCTCGGCGCAGAAGATGGTTCAAAGGAATTTATCGTTGACGAGTGGCAGCGAGAAGGCGAAGAAGGTGTGATGCGCCTGACTGGCGGTGGTCGTACCCGTGTGATGGAAGGCGGTGACGTCATTGAAAAAGGCGGAGTTAACTTCTCACATGTCAGAGGCCAAAACTTACCGCCCTCCGCTACGGCACATCGCCCTGAATTAGCGGGACGTTCTTTTCAAGCTTTAGGCGTTTCTCTGGTCATTCATCCGCGTAACCCTTACGTACCAACTTCTCATGCTAATGTGCGTCTATTTATCGCCGAAAAAGAGGGTGAAGCGCCGGTTTGGTGGTTTGGCGGTGGATTTGATTTAACCCCTTATTATCCTTTTGAGGATGATGTTGTGCATTGGCATTTACAGTCAAAAGATGCCTGTGAAGGTTTTGGCAGTGAAATTTATCCCAAATATAAAGAGTGGTGTGATGAATATTTTTATCTGAAACACCGAGATGAGACACGCGGTGTCGGTGGCCTGTTTTTTGATGATTTAAATGCAGAGACATTTGGTTGGGATTTTGATAAATGTTTCAGTTTTATGCAATCGGTGGGTAATCATTTTATTGAAGCCTATCGTCCGATTGTCGCACGCCGTAAAACAATGACTTATGGCGAACGTCAAAAAGAGTTCCAGCTGTATCGTCGTGGCCGTTACGCAGAGTTTAACCTGGCGTTTGATCGTGGCACTATCTTTGGATTGCAAACTGGCGGGCGCACCGAGTCTATCTTAATGTCGATGCCTCCCGTAGTGACGTGGAAATATGATTACCAGCCAGAACCGGGAACAGAAGAGTCTGAAATCTATAATTTTCTAACGCCCAAAAATTGGTTGGCAGAGTTAGGTTAGTCGATGGATAAATTACGCGTTGATAAATGGCTATGGGCAGCTCGTTTCTTTAGAACACGTGGCGTTGCTTTGGAGGCTCTTAAAGGTGGAAAAATTGAGTTGAATAGCTCAAAACCCAAGCCGAGTAAAACCTTAATGGTCGGTGATAAGCTTAAAATCACACAAGTACATCGCAAGATTGAAGTCACGGTTTTAGTGGTCAGCGATAAACGCGGTTCAGCAGAGATTGCCCAAACGCTTTATCAACTAGACAATGAAGTCTTAAATCAGACTAAACCATCGGCCAATATGGCGTTGGTAGGTTACCGTGAAAAGGGCGCAGGCCGCCCGACCAAACGTGATCGACGCAAAATAAATGACTACCAAACTTCTGATAATTAAGTAAAATGCCGTAAAGTACAAAATTAACTTATCCAAAAGGGAGCTTTAATATGAAAAAATTAATCTTATCTGCCATTCTTGGTTCAGCGGTGGCACTTCCATCAATCGCTTCAGCTAGCTCTGCTGAAGGCGTTGGTGTTGGTATTAACTACGGCATGTTTTCAGGGCCAACTTTGGAGCTGAGCTATCCGTTGACAGATACTCTGCAAGTACGTGGTGCCTTATCAGGTGGGATGGGGTTAAGTGAAACTTCTTCTGACACTGATATTGATTATAAAGTTGAAGCGGATGGTGGTATTAACCGTTTGGCTTTAGATTATCATCCGTTTTCCAATGGCTTCTTTTTATCGGGCGGTTATGCAGTTAATTCGTTTAACTTAAAGACTAATGGGTCTGTTGCTGCAGGGAATACGTTTGATATCGGTAATGACACCTATACAGCTACAACGGATGTTTCTTTAGCAGGAAAACTTGACTGGGATAGTGGTGCAACTTTGAGTTTAGGTTGGGGGCATTCACCTTCAGAAGGATTGGGCTTCTTAATTGAATTAGGTGCGATTTTTACGGGTGCTGGGGATGTTGCTTTGGCGGGTACCGGTACTGTTGATGGTGTTGTGGATGTGGCTACGGATCCCACCGTTCAAGACTCTATTCGTGCAGAAGAAGCTAAGTTGCAAAATGATGTAGGAGACTATGACTTCCTACCAATCTTACAAGCGGGTGTGACTTACCGTTTCTAAGCTCTGACTTAAATTACGATGGCTAACTTAACATCGCGATTTTCAGACACAAAAAAGCCCGCAATTGCGGGCTTTTTTATTGGACGCGAATCCATTCAAAACAAAGCTTATTTAGCCATTGCTGCACGCTTTTTAGCGATTAGGTTTTGAATGATTGGTGTCATGATGATATCCATCGCTTTCACCATTTGCGTACCAGAACAGATCATTGTTGTTTCGTTCTGTAACCAAGCGCCTTCGATCTGACCTACGATTAGGCTTAGGTCTTCGATGTCTTTGTGACGAACGTGAGTAATGATCAATGAATCTTCTGGAGATGGACCCATAGGTGCAACTTCAGTCTGTGTTGAGAACGGATCAGATGTATCAACTAGTGGAATACGCTGGAAGTTTACGTGGGTACGGTGAAACTGAGGTACGATGGTTTCCATGTAGTCATCCATACGCTCCATAATGGTGTCACGAACCTGTGCAACAGTATATGGACGTTCTGAAGTATCACGGTAGATTTTCTGCATCCACTCGATGTTTACAACGGGTGCAACACCAATACCAAGGTCTACGTGTTGTGCTACATCGTGCATTCCTTCCGCTGGACCGTGGTCTTTACGCTTTACAGCACCGTGAAGACCTTCGTAGAACATGATGTCAGTACCTTCATCAATACTTTCCCAAGGTGTGAATTCACCCGGAATGAAGTTAGTGCCTAAACGTGCGTTATGCTCATCCGCTTCTTCGTCAGAGTGGATGTAATAACGTCTTTCACACATGCCAGTTTCTTTATAAGTCTTGAAAACTTCTTCAAGCTTATTGAATTCGTTAGCTGCTTCAGCGAAGTGTGTTAGTACTGGACCACCATTTTCTTTAGATTCAGCGACTTTTGCACGCATTTCAACACGTGAATACTTGTGGAAGCTATCGCCTTCAACGATGGCTACTTTTAGGCTCTCACGTTGAAAAATAGTTTCTACTGCGCGTTTTACGAAAGAAGTACCAGCTCCTGAAGAACCAGTTACCGCTACGATAGGGTGTTGTACTGACATAAAGTCTCTCCTGATAACTTTAAAGTGACCAGGCCTGGTCACTTTAAATAATTTAAATTTAAAAAGTTTAATTGGGCAGTATTAGAAACTAAAACCGTCCAAAATTCAAAATTTGTTGTAAAAACCGTGATTTATACGTCTAGGTTCTCAACTTGAAGTGCATTTGATTCAATGAAGTTACGGCGTGGTTCGACTTCGTCACCCATTAAGGTGGTGAAGACTTGATCCGCAGTAATTGCATCACGAATGGTCACTTGTAATAAGCGACGTGCTTCCGCATTCATGGTGGTTTCCCAGAGCTGCTCAGGGTTCATTTCACCTAGACCTTTATAACGCTGGATATTTTGACCACGTTTGGCTTCATTAAATAACCACTCAATGGCTTCTTTAAAGGTCGAAACGGACTGCTTCTTTTCGCCACGTTGAATCGCAGCAGAAGCCGTTAATAAGCCTTGTACTGATAAACCAAAAGAGGCGATTTGGGCAAAATCTTTAGATTCAAAAAATTCCGCATCAAACACCTTAGAACTTAAGGTGCCATGTTCACGTTGCTGTAAACGCAGTTGGAATTTACCTTTGCTGTCCATTTCCGTCGCAGGTTCAGCGGTTAGTTGATATTCAACTTTATTCAATTCACCATGCGCATTCAGTTGCGGCATAAACTCTTTAATCCAAGCGTTTAAGCCATCAAAGTCATTCAGCAACTCAATCGTCATCGCAGGATGATCAATCATCATCTCTAAGAAAATTGGGTTATAACGACGGCTCAAACGACGTAATACATGCTGTGTTTTAAAGTGGTCTTTAGACAGGTTTTCAAGTGCTAAACCATTAATGCTTGGCGCACCATCTTCTGTCCATAAAGCGGCACCGTCAATGGCGCTTTGTAGTAAATAACTCTCTAATTCGGAATCATCTTTTAGATAGGTTTCTTGCTTACCTTTCTTCACTTTATAAAGCGGTGGTTGAGCAATATAGATATAGCCTTTTTCAACGAGTTCAGGGTATTGGCGATAGAAGAAGGTCAATAGTAACGTACGAATGTGCGAACCATCGACATCGGCATCGGTCATGATGATAATGCGGTGATAACGCAGTTTTTCGATATTATATTCTTCTGCAATTCCGCAGCCTAAAGCGGTAATTAAAGTACCGACTTCCGCTGAGCCTAGCATCTTGTCAAAACGGGCTTTTTCAACGTTCAGAATTTTACCTTTAAGCGGTAAAATAGCTTGTGTGCGACGATCACGACCCTGCTTGGCCGAGCCCCCCGCAGAGTCACCCTCCACCAGGTACAGCTCAGAAAGTGCCGGATCTTTTTCTTGGCAATCCGCCAATTTACCAGGCAAGCCTGCAATGTCCAAAGCGCCTTTACGACGAGTCATTTCACGGGCTTTACGCGCCGCTTCACGCGCACGTGCCGCATCGACAATCTTAGCGAAAACCGCTTGTGCATCTTTCGGGTTTTCTAATAAGAACTCAGAAAGCTTCTCATTCATAGCGGTTTCAACCGCTGTTTTCACTTCAGATGAGACCAACTTATCTTTGGTCTGTGAAGAGAACTTAGGATCCGGTACTTTAACCGAGATAACCGCAGCCAGGCCTTCACGGGCATCATCACCGGAAACGTTGATTTTGTATTTCTTGGCTAATCCAGAGCTTTCAGCATAAGCATTCATCGAGCGCGTTAAAGCGGCACGGAAACCAGACATGTGGGTTCCACCATCACGCTGTGGGATGTTGTTGGTGAAGCAGAATATAGATTCTTTATAAGCTTCAGACCACTGCATTGCCACTTCAACCGTAATGTCGTCTTTTACAGTCGTGAAATAGAAGGCTTTTTCGTGAATAAGAGGCTTGTTGGTATTGATATAGTCAACAAACGCTTTAATTCCACCTTCAAACTGGAAGGTTTCACTGCGGCCATCGCGCTTATCGTTTAATTCGATATGCACACCAGAGTTTAAGAAAGATAACTCTCTTAGGCGCTTTAGAAGGTAATCAAAACTGAATTCAACTTGAGTAAACGTCTCGGTGCTTGGTAAGAAACGAATTTCTGTTCCTGTTTCATCGGTCTCAGAGACAGCGGCCATTGGCGCATCAGGCACACCATGTGTGTACGACTGCTTCCAGACATGACCTTCACGTTTGATGATTAAATCAAGCTTTGAAGACAGGGCGTTTACAACTGAAACACCAACCCCGTGTAGACCACCAGAAACTTTATAAGAGTTATCATCAAACTTACCACCAGCATGCAGCACCGTCATAATGACTTCTGCCGCAGAAACGCCTTCTTCTTCATGGATGCCGACTGGAATACCACGGCCGTTATCAGTAACAGAGACAGAACCGTCAGTATGGATAGTGACTACAACCTTGTCACAGTGACCGGCTAAGGCTTCATCGATACCGTTATCCACCACCTCGAAAACCATGTGGTGAAGACCTGATCCATCATCAGTATCCCCGATATACATTCCAGGGCGTTTGCGAACAGCATCCAGGCCTTTTAAAACCTTGATGGAGGAGGAGTCGTAGTTTGATTCTTCAGACATAAATTCAGTTTCTTTTAATTACAAAATTAGTCCGAAGATTTTACCATATTTTACAGGCAAATGTGCGTCCTAAATATGAACAATATAGTCCTATTAAATCAACTAGTTACAGCCGAAAAAAACCGCCTTATTTGTTTTTTGGCTAGGCCTCAAGCTTCTCAATTTTTAGCCGCGTTCATTTGGCGGTTATAGGGTGTTGTTTTTACTAAGAAAAATTGATTTAAAATAAGATATTTTAGCGGCTTAGGATTATACTGATAACTGGTAACTGGTAACGTCAAAACGTTATGAGTCATTTTTTCAAAATTTAAGTTAGGGACAGATGTCCAAATAACAGTATAAATGGAGAGTGAAAATGGGTATGTTAATGAATACAGTCGATGCATTTAAAGAGTTAAGAGAGATGGAAGACCGCTTCCATAATTTGTTTCCAGATATATCGTCTTCTTTCGAGACCAATGTGGCAGGGTTTTCGCCATCGGTGAATACGCGTGAAGGCGAGTACGCCTATCATGTCGATGTGGATTTACCTGGCGTGCAAAAGAAAGATATTAACGTTGAAGTTAAAGATAATCGCCTCACTATCTCTGGAGAACGCAAATCCAAAAAAGAGGTCAAGGAGGAAGGTTATTATCGATCAGAAAGCAGTTACGGTAAGTTTGAACGTAGCTTTACTTTACCTGAAGGGGTGGATGCTGAAAATGTTAAAGCCAGCTGTGAAGATGGGGTTTTAGAAGTGACCTTGCCGAAATTGGTCGTGGATAAAAAGAAGAAATCTAAGCAGATTAAAGTGACTTAAATAACGTTCATTTTCCCAATAAAAAAGGCCACATTGTGGCCTTTTTTATTGGGAAAATTTTATAAATAATTAACCAAACATCCAGCTGGTTGGTTCTGGTATCGGTTGTTGCTTACCTAGGTATTTAAAGCCTTTGACACAACGAATAATCAACCAAACGATATAAAACAGAATGATGAGCCAACCAATGACAATCACGGTTAATAAAGCACCGACAATGCCGTAAAGTAATCCAATCCAGAAGGTACGGATTTGGAACTGGTAATGCGACTGTAGAAAGTCATCCGTATCGCCTTTGTTGATATAAGCCATAATCAGGCCGATTAAAGCACCGAATGGAATAATAAAGTTGAGTAAATACAGTGCATAGATGACGGTGGGAATGGTGGTAGAAATTTCAGCTACGCTTGGTTTTACAGGTTGCGCTTGTGGCGTTGGTGTTGATTTTAAATGATCTGACATAGAGCATCCCTTTCGTGTCTGTTCGAATAATGAGTGTTAATGAAAAATAGCCATATTCAAGAAATATACAGACGAGTATAGCCAATAGAGTGCATCACGCTAATTAAAATTATTGATGGTCAACAGAAATGAATAGATTGACCAGGCCTGGTTGGTTTTAAAAAGCTGAATTTAAGGTTGTAAGCTGAGCTGGCCTGATTCAATCTGCCAGACTTTAGTGGACTCTGGGTTGAGTATCGGAATTAACGAAGCGGAAGTGCTGGTGATAATGTGTTGGATATTGAGAATTTGCAACAGCTCGAGTAGTTTTAGGCGATGGGTTTCATCCAACTCGGCAGGCAGATCGTCAATCAACATAATGACTGGCTCTTGTAAGACTTTTTCGTGCAAGCTGGCTTGAGCGAGCAGTAATGCACAGACAAACAGTTTTTGTTGACCGCGCGATAAGGTATTCAAGGCTTCTTGGCCGCCAAACTTGAAACGAATATCAGCACGATGCGCGCCATATTGAGTGTGCCCTAAATGCGACTCTTTTTGATAGCTATCGGCATACAAAGCCAACAAGTCTTCGGTGGCTTTTGGCCAGCCCGCACGGTATTGGCAAACCACTTCTTCTTTGATCTCAGGCATTAAGGCTTGGCAAAACGTTATCAAGTAAGGTGTTAACCTTTCTAGATAGTCTTGACGAATGACATCAATCTTTAATGCATTCTCAACCAGAGTTTGATCCCACAGCTGTACTTGTGCCTTTGGCAGACGTTTTTTAAGCGCATGATTACGTTGTTTAAGACCGCGTTGATAATGTCGCCACAGAGGCATAAATTCTGGCGCCTGATGAAAGCAGCCCCAATCCATAAATTGACGACGGGCTTTTGGGCCCTCTTCCAGTAGTTTGTGGCTTTCAGGCGTGAGCAGTTGTACCGGCAGAAGTTGTGCCAATGCGGATTGTGATTTGAGGGTTTCACCGTCTAAACGCAATAGGGTTTGTTGTAAGCTTTTTTGCAGGCCTAAACGGTGTGTTTGGCTACTGGAGTGACTGGAGGCCACTTCGGCAAACAGAGTACAAGACTCAAAATCGTGCTGAATCAAATGCTGGGTTTTGGCCGTTCTAAAAGAGCGCCCCGTTGCTAAGACCCAAATGGCTTCAATCAATGAGGTTTTACCGGCAGCATTGTCGCCGACAATCAAGTTTAGGCCTGCACTGAGCTCGCAGTGAGCACTGACACAATTACGAAAATTTTGAATGGAAACCTGGTTAATTTGGGTCATTGGGCAACTTTAGCTTCTGCCCCAATTGTGGTGGGCTTTATCATTTTTTAAACTAATAGGTTCTTGATGAATCATCACGTCAATTTGTTCAAAGCTGGCTTTAAGTGCCATGGTGACTTGCTCGGTGATGTAGTGGCTTTCTGCTAAGGTCAACTCATCATCTAACTCTAAATCAAACTGAATAAAACGGTTCGGCCCTGATTGATAGGTGCGTAAATCATTAAAGCCTCTGACATCAGGCGTCTCTAGAATAATTTTCTGGATTTCTAAACGCATCTCGTCCGGTAATTCATGGTCCAACAGTTGATTTGCAGCATCTTTGGCAATGTGTATCGCACTGCGTAAAATCCATAGGGCAATTCCGAATGCCAGCAAAGGATCGAGCCATTGAATATGACTTAACCATAACCCTAAAATAACCAGGATATTCGCCAATACATCGGAGACATAATGCAAAGAGTCGGCTCGTATCGCGGTCGAATTGGTTTGCTTAATCACATAGTGTTGAAAGGCGATGAGCCCAAGTGTCATAAACAGTGAAAGGCTCATAATGATTAAGCCGGTTTCAATCTCTAAAATAGGCTGTGGATGATACATTCTATCAATGGCGTAGAGTATCAAGTAGCCCGCTGAACCAATGATAAACACACTTTGCGCTAAGGCCGCCAAGGGCTCGGCTTTACCATGCCCAAAACGGTGTTCGGCATCGGCAGGCATTTGCGCTATTTGCACAGCAATCACAATCATTACCGAGGCGATAATATCAATAAACGAGTCGAGCAGGGAGGCGAGGATACTCACCGAACCAGTCTGCCACCAGGCAATCAGTTTTAAGATAAACAGTGTGGTCGCGATACACACCGAGGCATAAGTGGCTAAACGGACAAGTTTGGCTTTATTCATAAGAAAACAGGCTAAGTAGAATCAAGGGAAAGGCCTAAAGTGGCAAGGCAAGAAAAGGGTTTTGTAAAGATCGCTATAAACTAGATTGAGTTAGATTGCTTCTATTGAGCTTAAGTTCAAGGCAAAAACAAGGGAGTGTACAAGTGTACTCGACCGTTTTTTAACGCAGAAACTAGCCACAATAGGAGTGATATAACCAATACTAGAGGCGCATTGGCATGATTACATGCTGACAATGACAGACATCAGTTTTTGCTTCAATCAGACAACTGCTATTGGCGTCTTTTAAAATCAGGGTAACGCAATCTTCGTTCATCGAGTTCAGCACATCGATAATGTAATTGACATTAAAGCCGATTTCCATAGAAGCGCCTGAGTAATCAATCGCCATGTCTTCATGCGACTCATCTTGCTCACTGTTAGAGGCGTTAACCGCTAATAGATTATTGCTTAACACTAGGCGAATGCCTTTGAATTTATCGTTTGATAAAATCGCAGCACGCTGTAATAAGCTACGCAGCATCTCTTTGTCGGTTTGGATGAACTGGTCGTTTGTGGTCGGAATAACGCGACGATAATCCGGGAAGCGGCCATCCACTAACTTACAAGTAAAGACGGTCTCTTCTAACTGAACGGTTAGGTAGTTTTTCGCCAGAGAGAACTCAATTAAGGTGTCGGCATCGCCCATCAGTTTAGACAGCTCAAGCACGCCTTTTCTTGGCAAGATGGCTTGGGTCGGCTCAAGGCCTTCAATCGCTAACTCGGTTGAGCAGGTTGATAGACGGTGACCGTCGGTGGCAACCACACGCAGGGTCTGGTTGCTGATATCAAATAACATACCGTTTAAATAAAATCGTACATCTTGGCTGGCCATGGCAAAACCAGAGTGTTGAATTAACTGCTTCAACTGATGTTGTGATAATGAAAAAGAGATATCAGATTGCGTTAAATCGATGGTTGGGAAATCGTCAGCCGGTAAGGTTGATAATTTAAAACGAGAACGTCCAGCAGACAGCGTACAACGCGAACCATCAAAGTCGAGCACTATGGTGAGTCCGTCTGGCAATGAACGCACAATATTAATCAGCTTCATCGCCGGTAAGGTAATGGCGAATTGACCCAATTCTGAAGACTCAAGTTCCGTTTGAGCACGGGTCTCAATTTCTAAATCGGAAGCGGTCACGGTCAGCGTGTTTTCAGATACCTGAAATAAAACATTGCCTAAAATCGGCATAGTTTGACGTTTTTCAACGACACCACCGACAGTTTGTAGAACTTTTAAAAGGTTTTCACGAGTTAAAGTGATTTTCATGCCAAGCGCCTTTTTAATCTCTAAATTGAATGAGTTTTGAGTAAAATAATTTAGTTGGTAATGATGCGAATCAAGCTATTAAAGTCATCATCAATATGATGATCCGTTTCTCGAAGCTCTTTAATCTTACGCACCGCATGCAATACCGTGGTGTGATCACGCCCACCAAACGCATCGCCGATTTCCGGCAAGCTGTGGTTAGTGAGTTCTTTAGCGATCCCCATTGCCATCTGTCTTGGGCGGGCAATGTTTCGAGTACGTCTTTTAGAAAGTAAATCTGCTACGCGTAACTTGTAATAGTCGGCGACGGTTTTCTGAATATTATCTAAAGTAACCATTTTTTGTTGCAAAGCCAACATGTCTTTTAAGGCTTCTTTAACGACTTCAACGGTCAGCAGTTTCTGAGTGAATTGCGCATAAGCGCCCACACGCTTCAGCGCGCCCTCTAAGTCACGGACATTGCCGCGTAAACGTTTGGCAATAAAGAATGCCACTTCATCCGGTAACGCCACGCCAAATTCAGAGGCTTTTTTAAGCAGAATTGCGACACGCATTTCAAATTCAGGCGGCTCGACAGCAATCGTCAGTCCCCAGCCAAAACGAGACTTTAAACGATCCTCTAAACCATCCACTTCTTTCGGAAAACGATCACTGGTCAGAATGACCTGCCTATTGCCTTCCAGCAAAGTATTAAAGGTATGGAAAAACTCTTCTTGCGACTGCTCTTTATTGGCAAAGAACTGGATATCATCGATTAACAGGGCATCTAAAGAGCGGTAAAAACGTTTGAATTCATCAATTTTGTTATGACGTAAGGCGTTGACCATATCGGCCACAAAACGCTCAGAGTGCAGATAGACGACACGCGCATCTGGCTTATCTTTCATCAACTGATTACCGATGGCGTGCATTAAATGGGTTTTACCCAAACCTACACCACCATAGATAAAGAAAGGGTTATAACTGCCACCTGGGTTTTCAGCAACCTGACGTGCAGCTGCAGCGGCAAGCTGGTTAGCTTTACCTTCTACAAACGTATCAAACGTAAAGCTGGTATTTAAGTTGTGCTTGATACCGGACTTTTTAGAGTTGTCTACAGTCGATTTTTTGCTGTCTGCAGATTGCTTTGCTTTGCTTTGGCTGGTTTGTAGAGGTTGTGGGATGGTTGGCTCTGGTTCTACCAACGCTTCTAAGGTGTAGTCACCAATCTCTAAACGTACTTCTGGCGTATTTGTTGGCGCAGCCATTGAGACTGCTAGACGAATATTGTCCATCAGCTTTTTATTAACCCAGTCCAGAATAAAAGTGGAAGGTGCTAATAAGCGAATAACGCTTTCTTCTTCAATGGCTTGAAGAGGACGGATCCAAGTATAGAATTGCTGATCATTAAGATCGTTTTCTAGATGCTTGAGGCTTTGGGCCCAGAGTGATGACAAATTGAATATCCTTAAAAGTAGCAAGCTTGGGTAATTTGAAAGTCTCCTTAGAGAAGCTCTCTTACCCTTATCATTTTATTTTCTACGTACACCGTAATATTTCCAAATGAGTCTGTTTAAAAGACTCAAATAGAAGGCCAATGCAGGCTTGAATTGGTACGGGTTATTTTGATAAGACTCAGTATACCTGTGAATAACTTTAAAACAAGAGGTTTGTCTGTGGATAACTCTGTGTACAAGGCATGTGGATAACTGCTATTTATGGCGACATAAGCTATTGTTAAGGTTAAGTATTTTGCGGTTGTGGATTATTACATAAAGAAGAGCATTTTTATGGCCAATAATATCAAGAAAACCCCAAAAGCACGTTTAAGGGTTTTAACCGGTAGCTGATGCGCCCAATGTGCACCAATAGGTGCAGTAAAGTAACTGGCTAAGACAATGCCAAAAAACGCCGGCCAGTAAATGTAGCCACTGGCATATTCTGGCAGGTCGGTTGCATCCAGTCCGGCGATTAAATAGCCTATCGAACCCGCTAAAGCCACCGGTAAACTCACTGCCGCTGAGGTGGCGATGGATTGATGCATATTGATATTATTCCACTGCAAGTAAGGGGTGGTTAAAGTGCCACCACCAATCCCGACTAATGAGGAGAGCCAGCCAATGATACCGCCTGCGCCGGAGTTTCCAAGCAGGCCTGGTAGTTCGCGATTCGGATTTGGTTTCAACGCAAGCAACATATTAATGGCAATCAACAGTTCTAAAATACCAAACAACTTGGCTAACCACTCAGAGGCGATGAACTGCGAACTCCAGCCACCAATAAAGGCACCTATTAACACGCCAGCCGTTAACATTTTAACGATATCCCAACGAACCGCACCCAATTTATGATGGGCTCTGACCGATGAAAAAGAGGTGACTAAAATCGTCGCTAGAGAGGTACCAATTGCTAAGTGAACCACTTCTTCAACGTCTAAAAAAATGAGAAACGCCGTAGAGAGCACCGGTACAATCAATAGACCACCGCCGATACCCAGTAGACCCGCGGCGACTCCGACAATTGCCCCGGTAATGAGGTAGGTCAAAAGTTCATAGAGAAAGCTGAGTTCAGTCATGGGTTAAGGCCTGTGGGTTTGATGTTTATCAATTATGGGTTGTGTCGATAAATTATGGCACATTATATTTCATTGTTATTTTTTATGCGGGCTATGATTGAAATCCAAAAAATCGTAAAGTGGGCCTTATGGAATATTTTATAGAGTTAGGTTACGTGGGTTTGTTTTTGTCGGCATTTTTAGCCGCCACGATTTTGCCGTTGAGTTCAGAAGTCGTATTGAGCTTGCTATTACAGACCGAACTAGATCCCGTCACATTGGTGGCGGTGGCAACAACGGGTAATGTTTTAGGCTCTTTTGTGAATTACGCCATTGGTTTTTGGGGCAGTGTTTTCGTGGTTCGCAAGGTATTAAAGATTTCAGAGCAAGCCTTTGAGAAATCAAAACATCGCTTTGAGAAATACGGCACGATCAGTTTACTGTTTGCATGGGTTCCTGTGATTGGCGATCCTTTAACGCTGATTGCAGGAGTGTTACGAATCAATCTATTGGTGTTTTTTGCACTGGTCACCATTGGTAAGTTAGGGCGCTATGTGGCCGTAACCTATGTCTCTTTAGGCTGATTTATCTTAAGCTAAAAACAGACTGACCAGGCCTGGTCAGTCTGTTTTTGGAGTAAATTTAACGCGATAGAATGCGATCTTAATTAAGGTTTAAGTGGCTTAAAGTTCAGTAGTGAGACGAACAGCGACAAAATCATCGTACCAAAGGTAAAGCAAAATGCCCCATGGCCAGTGACGATAAACCAAGTCATTAAGTCGTTCGCGACAAAAGCGCCCGACAGGGTAAAGTGAATCGCCATCGCTTGAAACAAGGCTGAAAGTGGCCAGGCCTGGTCTAAATAGACCGGTACCTCTGAGAAATTACCAATGGTTTGATAGAGCGCGGCAAACAGAAACATCGCCGTAAAGTAGTTCACTAACGCCAATACAATCACTCGTCCAGATGCTGAAACGGCCGTACCTTCAGTAATCTTGCAAATCCCAAATAGAATCACGCCAAGTTCTTTATTGATAATGCCGAGTATGCGTAACATCATAAAGATACTCAGCCATATCCATAAACCGATGGTCGTACTCCATACCCACAACGATATCGCGACAAACAAGCCAAATACGATATAAAACTCTGACAATAATAAGCGTTTATTTCTCAGTGCTTGCCAAGCCTCGCTGTTCGGTTCGTGATTAAATTCTTTCTGTTTTAGAAAGCGGTCCACCCAAAAGTAAGGTGACAGTCCATAAACTAATCGAATCAGCTGTTTAACCACTTCGGCAATATTCAGTGTCATTTTAAAGTGTCTCCGACTGAAAGCGTTTTATTGGGTTTAAAGCAGGGTGGATTTAAGGTCAAGCGGTCGCCGCTAAACAGTAGTTGCAGTCCAGCATATTCAGCCGTGGTACGGTTTTTAGGATTAATGCCGTGGCCTAAAATATAACGATGGGCTTGCAGCCAAGGCTTGATTTGCGCGAAGTCCGCATGCCATGCATTACTTGTTGGACGCGCATCCATAATAAAGGTCTCTGCCTGATTGAGGATTGTATAAAAGGCTTCATCCAGTTGGCTGTCAGCGCTGTAACTAAAGATAGGGCGGTTTGTTTGGTAAAGTATAAACCCGCAACTTTTCTCGGAATGTTTGCCTGGATAAAAGCTAATCTCTAAACCATGCGCGAGAGGTGTACGTGTTGCAATCGGCGGGCTCACCCAGTCGATAATCTCTTCGGGGCTGAGTTGGTCGGCATGTTCTGCCAGTCTATGTGTCTGTAAGCGTTCGGCGATTTCTTGCTCGGCAAAGACTTGAAGTTTACGCCCTTGCGCCAGCTCAACTCGCGCCACAACGGGTAATTCACCCGCATGGTCGCTGTGGTTGTGGGTGATAATAATCTGCGGGGGAAAGGTCTTAAAGTGTTGAAAAACCTGATGCGTCACCCCAAACCCCAAGTCCACTAAGCAAAATGGCTGTTGGTTGGCTAGTAGCATAAAGCTAGTGCTGGGTAGGTGGTCATAGAGATAAGATGCGCCTGCACCCGAGCCCAAGACAATCAGTTCAAAGGAAATTTCAAGTTCATCCGATTTCAAATGGCTTAGCCTGTTTAAAGTGATTTTGAGACTATCATACCGCAAATCACTGCATATCTTATGGTTGATGGAGTGAGTCAGATTAAGTAGGAATGCTAGCGGAGGTGGGCGTTAAAATCAACGACTATCACAGGTTCGTGCTGGTAAGTTTAATGTTCTGTGATAATTATATTTTTTAAGCGAAGTAAGGATGAATGTACTTAATATTCCAAAAATATACTATTTGTAGTAGTTAGCGATATCGACAACACAAGCTATCGTTTGAGTAAAGGATGCTATGTAGAGAAAAGGCTGTGAAATTTCAGTTTTCTGTACATTTAATTTAACAGATATGTTGTTTTCTTATTGATAACTCTATATAATCCCCGTTTTTCCGGATGTCGGAATAGAACTTTTTAAGGAACATTGAAATGAAACGTACATTCCAACCTAGCGTTATCAAACGTGCTCGTACTCACGGTTTCCGTGCTCGTATGGCGACAAAAAACGGCCGTAAAGTATTAGCTGCACGTCGTGCTAAAGGTCGTAAAAACCTAACAGTTAGCGACCAGATCGTCGGTTAACTTTATAGTTTTAAGCGTGCTGTCTAGTGCGCTTAATACAAAATTCTGGTGAGTTAATGAATTCAAACAATGAGTTATCGACTCACTCAGAACCCCCTTCTTCTATTTCTTCTCAAAAGCTAGACTTTGGTTTTTCAAAACCCCTACGCATCTTAGCGCCTAAAGACTTTCAACACGTATTTGCAAAAGCTGAAAAATTTGGCAATCGCAATTGGACCTTTATTGTTCGTCCGAATAACGAATCGTATCCAAGATTGGGTTTAGCCATTGCAAAAAAGCAATTACAACGAGCCGTATGGCGAAATCGTGTAAAAAGACTAGCTCGAGAAGCATTTCGGCTACATAAGAAAGAGTTAAGTGGGTATGATATTGTCGTTTTAGGACGAAAAGGTTTGCAAGATATCGATAACGAGACTTTGCATAAAAGCTTTTTACACCTAGTACGAAAAATTCAAAAGAGTGATCTGAAGGATCGCGCTTAATTTAGTTTGAAGATTACAGATAGTTTTAAAAGGTTTTCACAATGAATATGAGATCGTTTTGGTGGTTAGCATTAGCGTTTACTTTAACGTGGATGTGGCTTGAATGGATGCAGTTTACCGCTCAGAAAGTTGAGTCGACTGCGGCAGCCAGTGCTGCGCATGAGGTGCCTTTCGCAAATAACTCGACCGCATCCGGTACGACTGTTTCAGCAACGTCGACTGCATCGGGTGCGACAGATGTGCCTGGTGCGAATGCTGGTAGCGTGAGTAATAGCGCCGTACCGACATTACAAAACGATATCTCACAAGGTCAGCGTATTATGGTGAAAACCGATACGTTGGATCTTGTCATCGATACGGTTGGTGGTGATATTCGTGTGGCAGACTTATTGCAATACGGTGCATCGGAAGACCACTCTCAACCTTATCAGTTAATGAGTGATTCGGGTTCTTTGATCTATATGGCTCAAAACGGTATTGCAACCCAAGCGGATTCAGCTTTACCTGCGCCAACTCATAAAACAGTTTATCAATCAGTCCAGTCGCATTATGAAATGACAGGCGATACATTGACGGTGCCGCTAACGTGGTCTCAAGATGGCGTAACCGTTACTAAAACGTATACTTTCACCAAAGGTAAGTACCTAGTTGCGGTTGATTATAAAGTTGAAAACGCAACTGACCAGGCCTGGTCAGGAAGTCTTTACTCGCAATTAGTGCGTAACGCTTATAACCCTGATGATAACTTCATGATGTACACTTACACCGGGCCGGTACTTTATGATGACAACGCAGAAGACAAATACGTTAAGCATTCGTTTGATGACCTAAACACGCAAGCCATCTCTGGTAAAGCGGTTAACGGTGGTTGGGCAGCGATGATTCAGCAGTATTTCCTAACGGCGTTGATTCCAGACCAAAATGTACAGAACAGCTATTATGCTAAGCCATTAACCGAAGGTCGCTATGCGGTCGGTGTGGTTCAGCCTATTGTCAATGTTGCGGCAGGTCAATCAGGTCTGTTAACGTCAAGCATTTATATGGGGCCTTTAAAGCAAGATGTCCTCTCTGAGCTTGCGCCAGGACTAGAGCGTACCATCGATTACGGTATTCTAACGATTCTTGCGGAACCACTTTTCTGGTTACTAGACCAAATTCACAGCGTGGTTGGTAACTGGGGTGTGGCAATCATTCTATTGACGGTTTTGATTAAACTGTTGTTCTACAAGTTATCAGAAGCGGGTTACCGCTCGATGGCGCGCTTGAAGAAGTTCCAGCCTAAGCTGAAGCAACTGAAAGAGAACTATGGTGACGATAAAGTTATCTTCCAACAGAAGATGATGAAACTGTATAAAGAAGAGAAGATTAATCCGCTGGGGGGTTGTTTACCAATCTTCATCCAGATGCCGGTCTTTATCGCACTTTACTGGGTATTGTTATACTCAGTAGAGATGCGCCAAGCACCGTTTATGCTGTGGATTGATGATCTCTCTGCACAAGATCCATATTTCATCTTGCCGGTGATTATGGGGATTACCATGTTCATTCAGCAGAAGCTTAACCCTTCAGCTATGATGGATGAGATGCAGCAGAAAGTGATGAAGTTATTACCCTTCATTTTCACCATCTTCTTCCTATGGTTCCCAGCTGGTTTAGTTCTTTACTGGGTAGTGAACAACATGTTATCAGTTGCTCAGCAGTGGTATATCACTAAGAAGATTACAGAGGGTGACGATACCCCTGACAAAAGTAAAGCGTAAGGAAAAATAGCATGCAGTTAACTTATCAGAAATTAGGCAAAGATCACCCAATGTTCGGTAAAGTAGAGTTTTTGGTGGCAGATGGCATGAAGCCTATTTGCTATAAAACTAAAGACGGCTATATGCCTTTAGAAACCTCATCGCCTGGTGCTGCGCAAGCTGCTACTAAGGCTGATGTTGTTACTAAGCCACTTTATGTTTTGTCTTTTAAAGTGAATGGCGAAACTGAAGAGATGACGTTTACTTCCAAGAAAACTTTGGATAGAACCATCGAACTTTATGGCCAAAAAGCCTTTATTACCGATTTGAAAACGACCACTTATAACACTGTGGCGTAATCTAAATCAACTTCTGAAAAACGCCCTTTAATGGGCGTTTTTTGTTTATAGTATTTAGATAATTTTTTGCATTCAAGCATCCACAGACGAGACTCAAAATGGAATACGACAATATAGATACCATTGCAGCCATTGCCACCGCGCCCGGAAGAGGTGGGGTTGGCATTGTACGAGTCTCCGGTAAAAAAGTGGTTGAGATTGCTGAGGCGGTTTTAGGGAAACTACCAAAACCGCGTTATGCCGTGTATGGTGATTTCCTCGGCAACGAAGGCCAAATTTTGGACAAAGGTATCGCCTTGTATTTTCCTAATCCGCACTCCTTTACCGGAGAGGATGTTTTGGAGCTACAAGGGCACGGTGGTCCAGTGGTATTACAGTGGTTACTCAATCGTGTGGTGGAACTTGACGCACGTTTAGCCGAACCGGGTGAGTTTTCTAAACAAGCTTTTATGAACGACAAACTCGATTTAGCGCAAGCTGAAGCCATCGCCGATTTAATTGATTCGTCATCGGATCAAGCCGCGCGTTCGGCTTTGCGTTCTTTGCAGGGGGATTTCTCACGTGAGGTCAATGCGTTGGTCGAGGCGACCATTCGTTTGCGTATCTATGTTGAAGCGGCGATTGATTTCCCTGAAGAGGAGATTGATTTTCTCTCAGACGGTAAAGTCGCGGCAGACCTGCAAGGTATCTTAGATAGATTAAACGCTGTCTTTGCATCGGCCAAGCAGGGTGCTTTACTGCGTGAAGGTATGTCGGTGGTGATTTTAGGTCGCCCTAATGCCGGTAAATCAAGCTTGCTAAATGCCTTGTCTGGCAGAGAGAGTGCCATCGTCACCGATATTGCTGGCACCACGCGCGACATTGTTAAAGAAGAGATTAATATCGACGGTATGCCGTTACATATTTTAGATACCGCCGGTGTACGTGAAGCCACCGATCAAGTCGAACAAATCGGTATCGAACGTGCTTGGCAGGCTTTAGACAGTGCCGATCGTGTATTGGTGATGTTGCAAGCCGGGGAAGCGATTCACGCTGAAGATCAAATTATTCTCGATAGACTGCCAGCACACATTCCGGTCACTTTGATTCGTAATAAGATTGATTTAATCAGTCATGCGCCAATGGTTGAGGTGGAAGCAGAGTCACAGCGTACTGTGGTTTGGTTATCCGCCAAACAGAAGCTTGGCCTAGAGTTATTAAGAGACCATCTAAAAACCGAGATGGGTTTCAAGCAAACTGGAGAAGGTGTATTTATGGCGCGTAAACGTCATTTGGATGCGTTGGAGCTAGCTTTGTCTTGGACTTTAAATGGTCAGCAACAGCTACAAGGTTTTGCGGCTGGTGAATTGCTGGCAGAAGATTTACGTTTAGCGCAACAAGCGTTATCTGAAATTACCGGCCGTTTCACTTCAGATGATTTATTAGGTCGAATATTCACCTCTTTTTGTATTGGTAAATAGCTTTAAATCAAGTTGACCAGGCCTGGTCAACTTACAAATATCTTCATTTTATTGCGTAAAAGACCTTATAAACACCCTAATTGAATCCCTTTGATAATCCATGGTAATGCTATAATTCAAGCACTTAAATCGTGTCGATTTATAGACACTCTGATCATCAAGGAAGCAAGCCATGAGACTCCCTCAATTTAATCAATCCTTTAAAACGGTTCTTATAACAGTGCCGCTACTTTTGAGTTTGTCATTGTTGTCTGCTTGCCAAGATGAAAGCGCTGAACCTACGCCGATTATTCCTGTGGTTAAAACCATGACTTTAGCCAATCAAACAGCAGATTCTTCATGGAGTCTGAGCGGCACGCTGGCGGCACGTTATACCTCGGAGATTGCTTTTCGGGTGAATGGTAAAGTCACACAGCGTTTGGTGAATGCGGGTGAAACCGTCCAAGCCAACCAAATTCTGTACCGCTTAGATGCGCAAGATTTTCAGTTGGCACGCGATGTCGCTAAGGCCAATGTAGAGTCCACTCAATCTGATATCGAGTTCGCTGTATCTGAATTGTCTCGTCTTAAAAAACTCATTAAGCGTAACTTAACCACCGAACAAGCGGTGGATCAGGCAAAAAACCAAGTTACCGTGTTAGAAGCGGGTTTACGTTCTTTAAAGCTACAGACTCAGCAAGCTCAAAATCAACTGAATTATAGCGTTTTAAAGTCACCAGGCCTGGGTAAGGTATTAGCCATTCAAGCGGAAACGGGTGAAGTGGTCGCTGCAGGTCAAGCGGTCGCGAGTATCGCTTTGGCAGGTGATCGTGAAGTGGTTGTGCAGATTCCGGAAAGTCGTTTGAAGAACTTACCTGCAACAGCGAGTGTTAGCTTGTCGGCTTCTGATATGCAATTCACGGCAAATTTACGCGAGTTGGCTATTCAAGCAGACCCGCTAAGTCGTACTTGGGAAGCTCGATATACGTTGCAGTCAGCGGGTGAAGAGCTTGCCTCTCAAAATGTGACAAGCATTGACGACTTAAGTTTAGGACAAACAGCGAAACTGACGTTTGCAGAGGTTTCGAATCTCGTTAAAGTTCCGAACAGTGCGTTATACGAACAAGGTGACTATACCTCTCTCTGGGTCATCAAGCAGGGTAAGGTTTATAGAAAACCCGTCAAAGTCAGCTCTTTATCAGAATCTTCTGCTTGGGTAAGTGCTGTAGACGGTGACTTTAGTGCGGTTAGCAGCATCGTTATTTTAGGTGTGCATTTGTTGAGTGAAGGTCAAGCTGTGCGGGAGTCTGCAGAATGAACCGCTGGAATGTCTCTGCCTATGCAGTGAAAGAACGTTCACTGACATTGTACTTTATTTTGATTGTCGCCATTGCCGGAATCTATGCGTTTATGAGTATGGGGCGTGCAGAAGATCCGACGTTTAATCTAAATACCATGTTGGTCAGTGCGAGTTGGCCTGGTGCGACCGCGCAAGAAATACAAGATCAAGTTGCGGACCCGCTAGAGAAAAAACTGGAAGAAATTCTCTATTTCGACCGTGTTGAAACCAAATCACGTCCTGGCAGTTTGGATATGATTGTCACCTTTGCGGACAGTACGCCAAAAGGTGTTGCTCAAGATTTATATTATCAAGTACGCAAGCGTTTAGGGGATGCCGCTTTGTCTTTACCGCAAGGCGTGCAAGGTCCCTTTTTTAATGATGATTTTGAAGATGTTTTTTTCACGCTTTATAGTTTGACCGCTCCGCAGTGGCCACAAGAAAAGCTGGTTGTTGAAGCGGATAAAATGCAGGTTGCTTTACGTCAGGTACAAGGCGTTAAAAAAGTCACGTTGATTGGTGAGCAGCCGCAACGCATCTACATTGATATCAATCAGCAAGTCCTGGCTTTAAGTGGTTTTGATCTACCAACGGTTCAGCGAGCTATTAATGCGCAATTAAGTGTCACCGACGCCGGTTTTATTGAAACTGCTGGTCCCCGTTTATATCTGCGTAGCAAGTTAGAATCATCCGGTTCGGTTGATACGGTTGAAGAGATTAAAAGCCTGCCGATTCGTTTGGGCAATCAGGTGGTTGCATTGCAAGAGCTGGCGGAAGTCACTCGCGGTTACGAAAATCCTCCGAGCTTTATAGTCAGAGATAAAGGTCAAGAAACCCTGATTTTAGGGGTGGTGATGTCGCCTTCGATTGATGGCTTGGAATTAGAGAAAAGCTTGATCGCCTTTGAAGCGGATTATCAACAACAACTGCCGTTGGGCGTAACCTTAGATAAAATCACCAATCAAGCTGATGCCATTCACGGTGCGGTGAGTACCTTCCAGGTGAAATTTGTTACCGCTTTGGCGGTGGTGCTGTTCGTTAGTTTGATTGCCTTAGGATTGCGTGCGGGCTTAATCGTAGCCTTAGCGGTGCCGCTGACGTTGGCAATGACCTTTTTGGTGATGTATTTGCAAGGTTTGAACTTTGACCGAATTACCTTAGGCGCTTTGATTATTTCGCTAGGGTTGCTGGTGGACGATGCGATTATTGCGATTGAGATGATGCTCGTCAAAATGGAAGAGGGCATGGATAAGGTCAAAGCCGCTGCCTACTCTTGGACGGTAACGGCGGCACCGATGTTAGTCGGTACTTTGGTTACAGTAGTCGGTTTCATTCCGATTGGTTTGGCAGAATCTCGAGTCGGCGAATATGCGGGTAATATCTTTTGGGTCTTGGGTATTGCGCTCATCGCCTCTTGGGTTGTCGCCGTCTACTTCACGCCTTATCTTGGTGTGAAACTGTTGAAGCAACCTGCTCATCCCCCTGCTGAGAGTTCAGCGACAGCAGTGAGTTTGTACGATACTAAATTCTACCGATTTTTAAGAAAAGTCATCACCGGTTGTGTTCGTCATAAATTGATTGTGGTCTTGCTGACGTTAGCGGTATTTATCGCGGCTGTCGTTGGTATGAATAAGCTGGTTGTTAAGCAGTTCTTTCCAAGTTCGGATCGTCCTGAACTGATGGTGGACATCTATCTACCTGAAGGCACGGGCATTAAAGTCACCGATGCGGTCACCAAACGTATTGAAGCTCTGATTAATGGTCAGGAAGAGGTCGAATCGTTGTCTTCTTATGTCGGTCGTGGTGCGCCGCGATTCTTCTTAGCATTAAATCCTGAATTGCCGAATCCAGCCTTTGCCAAGATTATCGTGGTCACACAAGATGCGGCAGCACGTGATCGTTTACAGGCCAAGTTGCAACAGCAGGTGCATGAAGGTATGTTCCCAGAAGCACGTGTCAGAGTGCATTCACTGTTGTTTGGTCCGCCAGTCGTTTGGCCAGTCACCTTTAGAGTGGTTGGCCCAGAAGCCAATGAGTTACGCCGTATTAGTAATGAATTAAAAACCATTATTGGTCAGCAGGACTTTGCGATTGACCCGCATTTACAGTGGGGTGATCGCGTGCCGACTCTGCACCTCAATGCCGATAGAACCCGTCTGCTACAACTGGGTTTAACCATGCAAGAGGTTACTCAGCAACTGCAAAATCAGCTACAAGGTGTGCCGGTAGTACAAGTGCGTGAGCAGATTCGTACGGTGAGTGTGGTCATGCGTGCTGATGAAGCCAGTCGCTTTAATGTCGAAAACTTAGGCAGCTTGTTGATTAAAACTCAGCAAGGTGAAAGCTTACCATTGGAGCAGATTGCTAAACTCGACGTGGTTTACGAAGAGCCGTTACTTGAACGTAGAAACCGTGAGCTCTTCATTGCCGTCAACAGTAACATCATTCCAGGCATGCAACCGCCGGTAGCGACCCAGTTGATTCAGGAACAGATGCAGCCGTTACTGGATTCACTGCCATTTGGTTATCGTATTGATGTTGGTGGTTCGGTTGAAGAGTCGGCCAAAGCACAAAACTCGATTAAAGCCAAAGTACCATTAATGATTTTGGGTATGACGTTACTGATTATGTTGTTGGTGAAATCCTTTAGCAGTCTGTTTATGGTGATTATTACCGCACCTCTAGGATTAATCGGTGCCGTATTGGCCATGACTTTATTTAATCAGCCGTTTGGTTTTGTCGCCAACTTGGGATTGATTGGTTTAGCGGGCATCTTAATGCGTAATACACTGATTCTTACAGGGCAGATTGATGATCATCTGAAGCAGGGGTTTGAGCCTGGTGAAGCGGTTATTGATGCCACAATTCGTCGTGCGCGTCCTGTGCTGTTAACCGCGATTGCCGCAATGTTAGCGTTTATTCCACTGACCACATCAACCTTCTGGGGGCCTATGGCTTATGTGCTGATTGGTGGCATCGGCGTGGGCACTATTTTGACACTGCTGTTTTTACCTGCGCTCTACTCAGTTTGGTTTAAAGTTAAACTGCCTTAAATGAGTGATGTGAGTGATGTGATTCGTGTGAATCACGTAAGCTACCCTGTTCCCACGGAAGAGGCAGTGGCTGAAATCATCATTAAAAAGAGTAGATTCATCGCCTATGCCCGACATATCGTTTCACGTGAAGCAGGCATGGTTTGGTTGGCACAAATAAAAACCGAATACCCCGATGCTCGGCATCACTGTTGGGCTTATCTTATTGGCAATCCCAATTGCGCTACAAACGCGGGTATGGGGGATGACGGAGAACCTTCTGGCACGGCCGGAAAACCGATATTGAATGTGTTGAATCACAAAGGTATTGGTGATGTCATGATTATCGTGGTGCGCTATTTTGGCGGCATCAAACTCGGAGCGGGTGGGTTAACCCGCGCTTACGGTCAAGCGGCGCAAGCCGTTATGGAAATCCTGCCGACTTTTGAGCAAGTTGAGAAAGCATTTTTAGAGTTAATACTTGACTTTAAACACGAACAATACGTTCGCCATTGCTGTGATTTGTTCGACGGTCAAATTGACCGTATCGATTACGCAACTCAAGTACAGATACAACTCTCCCTTCCGGTTACCAATCAAATCGCCATGACCAGAAAATTAACGGATATCGGCATCACTTTTAAAGTCATTTAGTGACTAAACGCCTGTTTTTATGACCTTTTTAGAGTGTCTGTTTTGGTTTAATTCTAATTGACCAGGCCTGGTCAGTTCAGAAAAGCCTTTTAATCTGATGTGATGATAAAGAACACTGATTTTCATGTCTAAAACTAGGGTGCTAAACTTCGCATCACATTCCTAACAATTGCTTATAACCGATGAAATCTTTTGCTTCAGGGGCGCTTGCCCTTATGTTCGGCTTAACCGCTTTTCCTGCTTTATCGAAACCCATCTCTATTAGTCTCTATACGGCACATGAACACCAAATTAATAAAACGATTGAAGTGGTTGGTCACGTAGAAAGCCTGCAAACACCTGTGGTCTCTTCTGAGGTGAGTGGTGAAGTCCTCAAACTTTTGGTGAAGATTGGCGATAAGGTTGAAATTGGTAGTGAGTTGGCAGTGATTGATGATGAAAACTATCAATTAGCAATCTTGGAAAGTGCAGCGGATATCGAACGCTATGCTGCGATGACGACGATGCAGGAACAGCAGACCAAGCGTTATCGTTCTTTGTTGCGCAAGAAACAAGTTAATCGTGCGACCTATGATAAGGCGAAGTCTGAATTAAAATCCTTGCAGGCGCAAAAAGATGCGGCGCAAGCCCGTTATGATCGCAATCAGAATCTACTCGGCAAGACGGTTATTAAAAGCCCTGTTTCAGGTTATGTCGATGAACGCATGATTTCGGTTGGGGATTACGCCCAACCGGGTAAGCCGTTATTTAAGTTGATTGATAACAGACGTTTAAGGGCTAAATTACCCGTATCGGAAAAATTCTTCTCCAAGCTAAAGATTGGTCAAACGGTTTATTTAAACAATCCTTTTTATGATGTCGAGCCTCTGCAAACCACGATTAACTATCTAAAACCAAAAATTGACAGGGATACGGGTTCAGTTTTGGCCTATTCAGTTTTTGAAAACCCTTCTGTTGGAAGTCACGAGCCCGTCTGGAAAGCTGGGTCGACTGTAAAGGCCATCATTATCCTGCAAACTGAAAAACAGGCGGTCATGGTGCCGACGCAGGCCTTGGTACAGCGTCCACTGGGAGATGTTGTCTATGTGGTGTATCGAAATTATGTTAAAGCGCATAAGGTGGTTACCGGCGTTATCCAAAACGGTATGGTGGAGTTAACACAAGGTCTCAGTCCTGGTCGAGTCGTGGCGGTAGATGGCGCTCGCTTTTTAACGGAGGGTTCTGAAGTATTGCCAGTGAAAACATTGCAAGATGAGTCGTTGTTTTTACAGGGTGAATCGCAACGATGAATTTATCTGAGATTTCTATCAGACAGCATGTCTTGGCTTGGATGATCAGTTTATTGATTGTTGTTTTTGGTTGGATGAGTTATGACAAAATCGGTATCGATCGTTTTCCTTCGGTCGAGTTTCCGATTATTTCGATTACCACGGGGCTGTTGGGTGCAAATCCGGATATTATGGATGCCAGTATCACCAGTGTTATTGAGTCTAATGTCAATGGTCTAGCGGGTATTGAGCATATCCAATCAAAATCTTCAGCCGGTGTTTCTCAGGTCTATATTACCTTTCAGTTAGAAAAGAATGTTGATGTCGCCTTCAATGAAGTTCAGGCCAAGGTAAATCAACTGCTCAACCAGTTGCCGGCAGATACCCAGCCACCAATTGTCTCAAAAATGCAGGCGGGTGGCGCACCGGTTATTTGGTATGCGTTGCAAGGAGACCGTACCGCACAACAACTCAATCAATACGCCAAACTGAATATCCAAAAAAGACTGGAGACCATTAATGGTGTTGGCCAGGTGGTGATTGGTGGTCAGCAAAAGCGTGAAATTCGTATTCAGTTAAACATTGAAAAAATGAATGCCTATGGTCTGAGTGTATTAGAAATCATTCAGGCTATTAATAAAGAGCACATTCAGCTGCCCGGTGGTTTTTTAACCCATGGACAGAGTGAGTATGTGATAAAGCTCGATGAAGAGTTTCATCGCCTGAGTGACATTAAAAAATTACCGGTTTTACGTCGTGGTGACACAGTCATTCATTTAGAGGACGTTGCTGAAGTCAATGACTCCGTGGCGAATCAACGCCAACTAGCGCGTTTTAATGGCAAGTCGACCATTGGTATAGGCCTGATAAAAACCTCGGGAAGCAATACCGTGTCGATCGTGCGCGAAGCAGAATTGCGGGTTGCAGAGCATATTTTACCTTCTCTACCGCCGGGCATGGTGTTGAATAAAGCATCTGATGATGGTGAATTTATTGAGTTAATGGTCGGTGCGCTTGAGGAACATTTAATCACAGGAACGCTGCTGACGGCTTTAGTGATGTGGTTCTTTTTAAAAAGTGTACGCGCCACACTTATTATCTCAGTATCGATTCCGGTATCGATGTTAGGCGCGGTCGCTGCTATGCATTTTTTGGGTTATACCTTTAATACGATGACGCTGTTGGCATTACTCTTATTAATTGGGGTGGTGGTCGATGACTCCATTGTGGTGTTAGAGAACATTCACCGTCTGGCAGAAGAAAAAACCGGTGACATTCAAAAGATTGCCATAGAAGGGGTTCGCCAAGTTCAATTAGCCGTAGTCGCGGCGTCCTTAACGTTGGTCTCAATTTTTGCTGCGGTGTTGTTTATGGATGGCATTATTGGACGATTTTTTAAAGAGTTTGGTGTCGTAGTGACAGTAGGGGTGATGATCTCTTTATTGATTTCATTAACCTTGGTGCCGATGTTGGCCTCGCGTTACCTTCTGGTCGAAAATAAAAAACATCCAGTGATGCCTGAGCCGGAGTCTGAATTGCTGCAACCTGTAAAAATCAGTCGTTTCGGACAGCTTAAGAAACGCCTAGGAGACTCTCAGGATAGATTCTTAACTGGGTTGGAGAGTTTTTATTTAGACCTGCTTAAAAAAGTTTTAAAGCAGCGTAAAAAGACCCTTCTTTACAGTCTGTTATTTATTATTATCGCGGGTTCACAAATCACTCAGGTCGGCAAAAGTTTTATGCCAAAAGAAGACCAAGGTCAGTTCATTGTTAGCTTCAAGACGCCCTTAGGCTCGAGTATGGACTACACCTTGAGTCGTCTGGACCTGCTTGAAGAGGTTTTGCAAAAGGATGTCGCAGTTAATACTGTATTCTCCACCATTGGTGGCGGTGCGACCCAGCTGATTAACGAAGGTCGTATTGTAGTCTCCCTTAAGCCGTTTGCTGATCGCGATACCCATATGACTCAGATTATGATGCGTCTATCCAAGGTATTTGAGGAAATTCCTGGAGTGAAAGCATTTCCAGCGCCTTTGCCGATGATGAGTGACCAGCGTGGTGATCCTCTGCGTTTTGTTTTACAGGGCAATGACCTGCTGCAGTTGGCTCAAGTCAGTGCAGATTTTTTAGAGAAACTGCGCAGCCAGCCCAAATTAGGCGATTTGGATTTAGAGTTACAGCTTAATCAGCCACAGATTTCATTTGAAATTGACCGTCATAAAGCCACTTTATATGGCTTAGATACTCAAGCCATTGCGCAATCAATTAATGTCTTAGCTGGCGGGATTAATGTTGGTAAATACAGTGATGCGCGCAGTGATGGCGAACGCTATGATTTACGTCTGGATGCTGCACAAGGTCAGCTGAGTAAGGCTTCTGACTTGTCTAAGATTTATATTAAATCTAATCGCGGTAAGTTGGTCTCCTTAGACACGGTTGCGACGTTACAAAGTGAAGCAGGTGCGGCTATTATTCCACGTCATGATTTAAGTTATGCCGGTATGTTTTATGGCAATCCAAGTGTCTCATTAGGAGAGTCGGTCAAAATTGTTAAGCAGCAGGCTGAGGGCTTTTTTCCAAATGGTGTAAATTTGAAAATGACGGGGCAAGCCGCCGAATTTAAAAAGACCGCGCACTATATTCAGATTGCACTGTTCCTTTCAGTCATCTTGGTTTATATGGTGTTAGCCAGCCAGTTCAACTCTTTTATCCAGCCGATGATTATTATGTGGGCGCTACCATTTGCAATCGTTGGCGGTATTGTTGGCTTGGCAGCGACGAACATGAGTTTGAATATTTTCTCTATGGTTGGTTTGGTGCTATTGATGGGCTTGGTGGCAAAAAACTCGATTTTATTGGTGGATTTAACCAATCAAAAGCTTAAGGAGAAAGGGGCTACGGACAATGCCGTCTATCAATCTTTAGTAGAGGCTTGCCCACAACGTTTGCGCCCTGTATTAATGACCTCTATTACCGTGGTCGTAACCATGCTACCCAGTGCGATTGGTTGGGGTGCGGGCAGTGATGCCAATGCACCTTTGGCGGTAGCCGTTATTGGCGGAATGGTGACCTCAACTTTAATGAGCCTAATTATTATTCCGGTAGTGTATTCACTGGTTTACGATGTTCAAGGACGTTCTGGTCATTTTGTGGCCAAGCATATGACTAGACTGGGTGAGTTAACCCCCTATGGCACTAGAGCTGAAGCTTCTGAAGGATTTGCTTTAAAGTTGGATGGTGTTTTTGGTTTGATGGATACACTGTCACTTAGTCTGCGTAATTACGTGGTTAAGGTTCTGACAGGCGTGGGTCGAAATCAACGCTTGTGGGCCATCAAGCAACAGCGTAAACAGCGGACTAAGTAATTGCTAAGAGAGTTATTGTAGTGAGCAGCATAAGCAGGCAGTAATGAACTGTTAAGCTCGCCTCATTGTCTATATCTATATAAAGGTCTATAGAGAAGTTGTCGAGTTAATCAAGCTGAACAGTCAGAAATGAATTGGAAGTTGATGCGGTATGAAGTATTGATAAGCGTTGATAAATGTTGATCTAGAAGGGCGGCTTAAACGCATTAAGTGGCTAACAACCGCTAGCCACATTAGACGTTTATAAAATTTTAAATGGGTTCTGTGTAGGGTGCTTAAGCACACTCCTCTAGCTTTTTAAAGTAGCGAAGTTTAGATGCTTTGATCTTATCAAGATCGGCAATGACGAGGCTACCAATACAGTTATTGAAGTCTGGCGCTAGACTAAAATCTATAAACTGAGTACCTTTATCTTCACACAGATCGACATACTGCTTGAACAGCATAGGCAGTGTTTCACCCTGTTCGTTCAGGAGCTCATTAAGGCGTCTAAAGCAGGTTTTATAGTCACCTGTAAATTCTTTTAAGGCCAATTGCTTAATTTCGTCGGAGACGATAAACGGACATTTGGCATTGGCGACATCTTCTGCAAAGGCCAATTGAGTATTATAAAAACTAACAATGAGTTCTCTGCCTCTTGCCGAGTACGCGTTGCTTAAGCTAATTGAGCCCATCAGATATTTGATTTCGGGATGATGGGCAAGATAGTTGCCCATTCCCATCCATAAATAATCCAATGCACGCGTGCCCCAGTATTGAGGTTGTACAAAACAGCGTCCGAGTTCAAGGGTCTTCGGTAAATACTTTTGCATCTCTGGTTTGATATGGTACATATGGTTCAGATACAGCGCATCTTGACCTTGTTCTTCCATGAGCTTGCCACATTCCCCTAAGCGGTAACCACCGACCAGTTCAAGATTTTTGTCATCCCATAAGATAAGATGACGATAAAAGCGGTCGTATTTGTCTAAATCCCAGTTACTGCCAGTACCTTCACCGACTTTTCTAAATGTCAGTTCTCTTACGCGTCCCAACTCTTGAATAATGGCAGAATCGGCTTTGTAGTCGACCATATACAGGTCTAAGCCCGTTGGGGTTTTCATGATATGTTCAGCTTGCTTTAAATCTTCTCGAATGGATTGACGGCATGCTGGCTCAGTGATGGTTTCAACGGTCTCAAAAGGGCATTTTACAGAGTCATTTTTATACTTAAAGAGCTTGTAGGTATGCTCTCTAATGGCTTTAGCGGCCGTAGGAAGAGTCAGCCCGGACTGTTTGATAGATTCCCATGGAATAAGTTTTCCGGCTTTTAATTTAATGTTTTGATTACGTTTATTAAACATTTCATGCATTAAAAGCATGCTGCCTAAAGGTTTGTAGATTGCAGAAGCGGTATAGAATCCCAGTGAGTTTCGGGCTTTGATCTGCACGGGCAGAACGGGTGAGTTGGTCTTTTTAGCTAATCTTAAAAATCCGGTTTTCCATTTGCAATCCATAATGCCTGTCGGTCTTGCTCGTGAGACTTCGCCGGCAGGGAAAATAACAATCGCCTCTTCGTTCTCTAAAGCTTCGGCCATTTTTTGAAAGTTGGCTTTATGATTGGCACCTTTAGACATATTGTCGACAGGAATAATAATGTTTTCCAGTGGCTGGATACTCTGCAGAAGATCATTCGACACGCTTTTGACGTCTGTACGAACCGAGCGCACCATTTTCAATAAAGCAAAGCCATCTAAGGTTCCAATAGGATGGTTGGCGACAATAATAACGCGCCCCTGAGAAGGAATGTTTTTTAATGAATTACCACAGGTCTGGTATGAAAAAGACAGGTGTTTTAAAACTTCATCGATAAAGGAAAACCCTTCTAAGTGTGGATTGGCCTCAATGAAGCTCGATATTTCATTCTCGTGTGAGGTAGCCTTGATGAGCTTAAGTGCCATCTTGCCTTTAAAAGTTCTATTCAGGCTAGGGAACTTTGACTCGAGAATTTGATCGAAATTTTGCATCTGTTTTTAGAACCTGTGTGGTGCGTGAAAGACATACTATACGTATATTTGCAACTTACATGATTTAACGTTTCCATTCGGGTATAAGTAAAATCTATTTCAAGGCATAAGTCTTTATTATTAAAGAGTTTGCTGTAGCCAGGTAGAGCGTTAGAGTTTTCTGTTGAGGGTATAAGGAATATACTTGTGCGAGGGGGCGGCTATAGGTAGCCGCCTTATATTATCAGCGGCTTTATAGGTAAAGGTCGAGGAGGTTTGTTTAAGAGTTGTATTTAATTACTGTATTGATGGTGTTGGATTAATTTGTCTAATTGCTCTCTGCTGTCAACTTCATCTTCAGGTGATTCACCCATTGGGTTAAGGCTTTTTTGAGGGTTGTTTAATAAAGTATGAAAAGTCCCAGCAACACATTCTGCTAATGGCTCAAGCTTATAGCCGCCACCCAATGAGAAACTAATTCGACCATTGCATAAATTTTTGGCTGAAGCTAGGCATCGATCAACCAGTTGATTAAATCCAATGACTGACATGCGGTGATCTGCAAGAGGGTCTTGCCAGTGAGCGTCATAACCTGCGAAAACAATGATGTGATCAGGTTTAAATGCAGCGAGTTTGGCTTCAATGATTTCATCGTAAGCACCCAGGTAGGCACTGTTTCCTACTCCGGCTCTAAAGGGGCAGTTAATGTTGGTGCCGGCAGCTTCACCGTTGCCGGTGTGTTTTGCATCACCTGTGAGTGGCCAAAAAGGGTGTTGGTGGATTGAAATGGCCATTATCGATGGGTCGTTGATGGTTAAGTCTTGGGTGCCATTGCCGTGGTGAACATCGAAGTCGATAATAGCAACGCGTTTGACGCCACGATATTTTTGTAAAGCACGCGCAGCAATAACATCACTATTAAAGATGCAAAACCCCATCGCTTTGTTCTCAAGGGCGTGATGGCCTGGTGGGCGTAGTAGCGCAAAGCCATTTTCAATCTGTCGGTCATAGACGGCAAGGTTAAGATTGATGGCGCTGCCTGCAGCCATCTTGGCTGCGGCGAAAGTGTGTTCATTAATATAGGTATCTTCTTGGTATTCATTATAGAAGTTCTCACCCTCTTCACTGAGTATCTCAATTTCATCAATATAGCCTTGTTGATGAGCGAGTAACAACTCGTCATTACTGGCTAAACGTCCTGCGACAGGTGTTAATTGAGGCCAAAGATTTTGTTTTGTAAGCGCTTTATCAATCGCTTTAAGACGTTTGGCATTTTCAGGATGATCGATATGGTCGTGAAGGTAGAAAGAGGCATCAAGCACAACACCGGTTTTATGGATGGTAGATTGGCTGTTAAGTTCAGCGGCAATCAGAGGTGATGTGAGACCGCTGGCAGTTAAGGCTGCTATTTGTTGAATAAAGTGACGGCGAGAAAGAGACATAACGACACACCTAATATAAAAAGTAAGAAAATAAATCTTACAGTGTTTGTAAGCTATTAGTAATACAGTGAGTTACGTAACAAAATGAGCATAAATGTACACGGCTCTAAATATTATTGGAAGATAGCCAGGCCTGGTAAAAAGTTTGGATGTAAACAAGCCTTAAAAGAGAGTAGATAGACGGTGCTTAATTGAGGTGAGAATTATGGGCTATATCTATGAAAGAGTACTTTTTGTGGGTAAGTCTGTGGATAAAGCTTCCTGAAAGGGTACTTTAGGCAGTCTTTTAGGTCAAATGTCATAAAAAAGTAAATAAATAGTAAAAAGGTTGAAATAACACTTGCGTAGTTTGCTGGATTGGTTAGAATACGCCCCGTTCCGAAGCA
>CBFCZK010000006.1:0-147451 GCA_965602805.1 uncultured Thiomicrorhabdus sp.
CTTAGTGAAATAGAGGGCGTCAGCAGGGTTCGTTTTTTGGTTACTTTTTGCCGAATAGCAAAAAGTAACGTGAAGCCAGATAAGAAAAATGATATAGAACTACGAAGATAAAAAGGCTTCTCAACCTCATCAGAAACCAAATTAATAAAACGACCAGCCCTGGTCAAACTATTATTTAGGACTTATTCACAGTTTGTTGAGCCAACAACATATCTAGTTTTTGGTGCAGTGCCGCCAATTCGGATTCCATGCGGTTTTCATAATTTTCTTTGGCGCTCAACTCTTCAGCAACCGTCTCCGTCATATTTTCGGCTTCCATTTTTTTATGCTCTTCATCAAGCACTTCAACCACGATACCAATCATCATATTCAAGAAGACAAAGGCTGAGAAAAAGATAAAGGTAATAAAGTAAATCCAACTCAAACTGTACAGAGTCATGGCTTCATACATGACATCGGTCCAATCCTCAAAGGTGGCGACGCGGAACAGGGTTAATAACGAAACCCCCAAGTCACCCCATAACACGGGATTTAAAGTGCCAAATAGCATATTGCCAATGACGGCATACAGATAGAAAATGATAAACATCAATAATGCGACATAACCCATTCTTGGCATCGCCGAGATTAAGGCATTCACTAGAACCCGTAATTCTGGAATAAATGAGATCAAACGCATAACACGGAATAGACGCAACATACGTGCAATCAAGGCGTATTGGGAGTCATCTAAAGGAATTAAGCTGACCGCAACAATGATAAAGTCAAAGATGTTCCAGCCCTTTTTAAAGAAGTCTTTCAAACGTTCTTCTGCCGCCATACGAATTGAAAGCTCAATCACAAAAAACAGAGTCACAGCATAGTCTAAAAAACGGATGCCCCCATCCAGCATAGGATGCAGTTCATAGGTGCGCACACCAATCATCAGAGATGAAAAAACAATCACGCCAATGACAAACAGTTCAAATGCTTTGTTATCCCGAATCTTTTGAAAACGTGCTTGGAACAATTCCCAACTCATTTTGAACTCCTACTCTTTACCGTTAAGTCACAGACTTGAGCCAACAACCTGGCCAGTCTAAAAATTTTGGCTATTTTACTGTATTTGCATTTTAAAATAGTTGTTAAAATATGTTGAGACCTTTACACGGATGGCTGCTCGGATATAAATGGCTAAAACGTTCCTACTTTTCGTTGTACCCCAAGGGTACTTACGATGGGCGACAACTTGTGAATAGCTAGCTATTCACTGCTTATTCCGCCTCAATTAGAAAAGTTTTATCTCAGTTCTATCTCGAGCCTCACCCATCTAAAGGCCTCATTATTTAAAATCGACAGACAAGTCGAAAACAACTGAACTAAACGATAGGAATATACGATGGCTAAGATTACGGTATTAGGGCAAGGCGAATGTGAATTTGACGGACAATTTTCAATGTTAGAAGCATTGGATGAAAGTGGTTTTGATATGCCTTATAGCTGTCGTGGTGGGAATTGTGGTGCTTGTACGGTACGTTTGATTTCAGGTAATGTTGATGAGATTCAAACCCCTGCTTATGACTGTCGTAAAGGTGAAATCCTAACGTGCAGCTGTATTCCTACGAGCGATGTAGTGATTGAGCTGATCTAAGCTCAGAACAAGTAGTAATCCCTCTCCGAGAATTGAGCAAAACAGAGTGACCAGGCCTGGTCAGTTTGATTTAGCTTAAATCTCAGACACAAAAAAGCCTCAATTAATGAGGCTCTTTTGACTTTACAATCAAGTCGTGTCAAACAGATTGAGATAATCTTATTTGATTTTGTTTAACTCTTTTTGTGCAACTTTTTGCGGTAGTGGAATGTAACCATCTTTAGCAACGTCTTGCTGACCTTTTTCTGAAAGAACCAACTTAAGGAACTCTTTAACAACAGGCTCTAGAGGCTTGTTAGGCGCTTTGTTTACGTAAACGTAAAGTAGACGAGATAGAGGGTAAGTTCCGTTCACTGCGTTTTCTGGATTCGCTTCTACAAAAGCACCACCCGTCTTCTTAGTAAGAGGAACAGCCTTAACACCCGCTGTCTTATAACCGATACCTGAATAACCAATACCGTTTAATGAAGCTGAAACAGACTGTACAACAGATGCTGAACCAGGTTGCTCATTGACAGAAGACTTGAAATCACCTTTACAAAGAGCTTTCTTTTTGTAGTAACCATAAGTTCCAGAAACTGAATTACGGCCATACATCTGAACTGTCTTATCTGCTAGCTCACCGGTAATACCTGTTTGACCCCAAGTCGTGATATCTGCTTTAGTACCACACTTACGTGTTGAAGAGAAAATCGCATCAACCTGAGGGATAGAAAGACCTTTAATTGGGTTATCTTTATGAACATAAACCGCTAACGCATCGATTGCAACCGCAACTTTTGTTGGCTTATAACCATGCTTCTTCTCAAACATTGACATTTCTTTGCTTTTCATCGCACGACTCATAGGTCCGATGTTAGAAGTACTTTCTGTCAATGCTGGAGGCGCAGTAGAAGAACCCGCCGCTTGAATTTGGATATTTACATTAGGGTAAGTACGCTTAAACTCCTCCGCCCATAATGTCATTAAGTTAGCCAATGTATCTGAACCAACAGAAGATAGGTTGCCAGAGACACCTGATACTTTTTGATAAGGGGCTAATGCCGTGTCACTTGCATAAGAAATTGACGGTGCAGCTAAAGTTGCTGCGGCTAGGCTTAATGCCATAACGATTTGAGATTTTTTCATGATGTTGCTCCAGATTTTTTTTGTAAACACAATTTCATTTAATTCGAGGGCTATTCTAGAGTGGCTTCATAAAACTACGTTGACAGAAATGTGACAAGTATGTGACATCGTCTTTTTAACAAAACCACAAATAAATACATCTATTCGTATCTAAAAGCAACACTCATAAAGTAATTGTCAAAAAAGTATAATATTCCTTCTGACGGACTTTATTTTTATATACAATTCACGGATTAAATTTAATCAATTAATCGAGCCTACAACCTTATGGAACTTCGAAATATAAATGACCTAGAAAAGGCGGCCTTAAGTGGTCGTAAAGAGATGCTTCGTTTTGGTGTCGCTTTATTCTTCATTATTGGAATAATCCTCTTTACTTCGGGCATGCAGAGTGGCAATGGTGGAGCCGTCAGCATTGAATTAGTCGTCGCCGCGATGATTGGTGGCTATATGGCACTTAATATCGGTGCCAACGATGTCGCTAACAACGTTGGTCCCGCTGTAGGTTCCAAAGCCTTGACCCTGACCGGTGCGATTATATTAGCGGCGATTTTCGAATCTGCGGGTGCTTTGATTGCTGGTGGTGACGTTATCAGTACCATTAAAAAAGGCATTATCGATCCTGGCTTAATTAACGATCCACAAACCTTTATCTGGTTGATGATGGCCGCTTTATTAGCTGCGGCGTTGTGGTTAAACTTAGCGACCGCATTGGGCGCACCGGTTTCCACCACACACTCGATTGTCGGCGGAGTATTGGGTGGCGGTATCGCGGCTGCAGGCTGGGATATTGCCAACTGGAACCAAGTAGGCGCAATCGCCGCTAGCTGGGTTATCTCACCCTTGTTAGGCGGCCTAGTTGCCGCCGGCTTCCTGCTGTGGATTAAACGCAGTATCACCTATAAAGATGACATGGTGGCTGCGGCTAAGAAAACATTACCGTTATTGATTGCGATAATGGCTTGGGCTTTCTCGACCTACCTAATAATGAAAGGTCTGAAAAAAATCTGGAAGGTCGATTTTGAAGTCGCCCTACTGATTGGTTTCGGGTTTGCGATTGCGGCTTACCTTATTGTTCGCCCATTGATATCGCGTCAGGCTAACTATCTGCAAAACAACAAAAGCAGTGTTAATACGTTGTTTACCATCCCGTTAATATTTGCGGCGGCTTTATTAAGTTTCGCGCACGGTGCTAACGATGTCGCCAATGCCGTTGGACCTCTGGCGGCGATTAACGATGCCATTAGTTCGCAAGGCGTCCACGCTAAGGCTGAAATTCCTTTGTGGATTATGGTCATCGGTGCAATTGGTATCAGTTTAGGTCTACTATTATTTGGTCCTAAATTAATTCGTACAGTGGGCTCTGAAATCACTGAACTGGATCAAATGCGCGCCTATTCAGTGGCCATGGCGGCCTCGATTGTGGTTATTATTGCTTCTCAACTTGGCTTACCGGTTAGTTCAACGCATATTGCGGTTGGGGGAATTTTCGGGGTAGGTTTCTTACGTGAATACTTAAAGCGCACTTATGCCAAAGCCATTCAAGAGATTAAAGACCATCACCAAGGTGAGGACGAAGAAGAGGTTAACGCTTACATTCGTCGTTTCGCGAATGCACCTATCGCTGAAAAGAAGTACATGCTTGCGCAACTTAAAGAGAAACAAGCGGAAGTCGAGTTAAGTAAAAAAGAACGCAAGACTCTAAACAAGGTTTACCAAACAGAATTGGTTAAACGCTCTGCATTCTTAAAAATCGTGGCGGCGTGGGTCATTACTGTCCCAGCATCAGCCGGAATGGCGGCACTGATCTACTTCGCGATTCGTGGCATGATGATTCCTTAAAGCTTAAGCATTAAGTTTTAAAACCATCACCATAAAAAAGGGAGCTTCGGCTCCCTTTTTTATTACCTATACAATGTAAATTTTGTAAACTGAAAAGCTTATGGAACCCACAAACAACACGAAAAAATGCAGCATTACAGAGGAGAACCAATAGCCTATTCAACAGGCTTACCAGGCCTGGTTGTTTTGTAAATAGGCTTAATAAAACGTTGTTTCACTCACTTATTAAGCCCGTCTTATTCCATCAAAGCGTCTACACAATTAAAAAGCAGAAGAACAAACCATTTGGAATGGATACACTATTTGTGCAGCATAGCGCAGTAAACATCAAATAGGTAAAGAGAGTGTTGATAAACTAAGCGTAAGAGAGACTAAGTGTAAGTGAAGCTAAGAAAAGCTTCATGACTTCGAGGTTAAAGGCTTTAAGCAAATCATCCAATCGCTTATTGAACGACTAAATCCAATGGAAAGTCGCATCTAAAGACACTGCCTTTACCGATGACACTTTCAACATTTAACGTTGCGCCATGGTGCTCTAAAACATGTTTAACAATCGACAATCCAAGCCCTGTACCGCCGGTTACTCGGGAACGATCTTTATCAACGCGATAAAAACGTTCGGTTAAACGCGGAATATGCTCAGCAGCAATCCCTAAGCCTTGGTCTTTAACCTCGTAATGCGCACCCTCTTTATCCAAGTACCAACGAACCGTTATATCGCCCCCTTCAGGTGAATAGCGCACCGCATTCGCCACTAGATTCATAAATACACTCTTCAGCGGTTCGGTATGGCCTTGCAACTTTAGACAGGGGGTTATCTCAAATACGATATGGTGTTTTTCACTGCCAAGCTGTCGTGCTTCGATACTGATGTTCTGTAAAATTTCAGGAACATCGACGGTACTTGATTCAGCGGTAATGGAATCGGCTTCCATTGAAGAGAGTGTTAATAGATCCTCAATAATCGATTGCATACGATTAGATTGATTCTCCATGTGCTCCAACGGGGTTTTCCATATAACTTGTTGCTCACCTGGCATATCTTGCATAAGCTCAAGATAGCCTTTCAAAACCGTTAAAGGGGTTCTTAATTCATGCGAGGCATTGGCGATAAAATCACGTCTGATTTGGGCTAACTGATAAAGTTCAGTAATGTCTCTGACCACTAATAATTTGTGGCTTTCAAAGTAGGGAATGATTTTGACATCAAAGGTACGTTGCTTACCCTGCAGCATGTTTAAAATAAGGACATTTTGATAATCGGCGAGTTTTAAGTAATCTATAAATTCAGGTTGGCGGATAACACCTTCCACTTTGCGACCAATGTCCTGGCGACGTAAACCCAACATCGATTGGGATGGCTTATTAAACCATTCAATGTGGTTTTCTTGGTCCAGTGAGACAATCGCATCTGGGATTTGCATAGAAGCGGCTTTAAACTGTTCAGATTTATACAGATGTAAATCTGCGTGTTTCTCAAGTGCCCGCTGTTTTTTCGACACCAGGTAACTTAACTCACTCCAAAAACCAGATGCTGGTGGAAAAGAAGCATAACTTCCACCACTCATCCATTTTTCAAATTTACGCATACTCCATAGCTGGCGTCCCATATAAACCAAAAGATATAAGACTAAAGTAATTACCCAGGCACTGCTCATCCAAGCGATAAACAGGAAAACCCACGCACTGCTAATAATCCAGGTGAGTTCGCGTTTGACGCCGCTTGAAAGCAAGGTTTAAAGCCCTGTCACAGAAAAGCGATAACCTGAACCACGAATGGTCTGAATATAATCCGCGACTTCAAGTGGTTCTAATATTTTTCGGAGACGCCGAATATGCACATCTACCGTGCGGTCTTCCACCACGACATTCGATCCCCAAACTTCGTCCAATAACTGTGTTCGTGAGAAGACACGGTTTGGATGCGTCATGAAAAAGTGAATCAATTTGAATTCAGAAGGCCCCAAAGAGACCTCTTGTAAATCAACAAAAAACCGATGGCTGGTCAAATCCAACTGCATCTTGCCAGATTCAATTCGGTCGGTCAGTGGCTGGTCAGACAATTGACGACGCAACAAGGCTTGCACCCGAGCGACTAACGCCCGTGGCGAAAAAGGCTTAACGACATAGTCATCCGCCCCGGAATCAAACCCTTTAACCTGATCCTCTTCTTCACCACGAGCCGTAAGCATAATAATTGGCAACGACTGAGTTTGACTGTTCTGGCGTATTTTTTGTGCAAAAGAAACACCTGACATACCCGGTAACATCCAATCCAATAGAATCAAATCGGGCTTTTCTTCCAAGGCAATTTTCCAGCCCGCTTCAGCATCAGGAGCCTCACGTACCAAATAGCCAGATGCGCTTAAAGTGAACTTTAGCATGTCACGAATGGCCGCTTCATCTTCTATAACCAGGATTGTCTGTTGACTCATTTAAGATTCCTTATTGAAACTTCTAGACACTTTAAATCTTACTCGTTAACGTCATCTAAAAACGCACTCAGTCTTTCAGTATCCATATTTCGGATATCCCGGCCCTCTACCAAATAGACAATACTTTCGGCCAGGTTAACAACGTGATCGGTAATACGTGAACTGGCTCTGACGGCATAAATCATCTCCATCAAATGTTCAGCAGGATGTTCGGCCTTTTCTAAGGCATCCTGAATTTCAGCCAATGACCGTTTAAGGACAATATCCATCCTCTCTTGGTCATCCACTATATCAAGGATTTCTGATAAATCTAAACGTGAAAAAGCATTTAAGGATTTTTTTAGATTCTCTACACCGTTTGCAGCAATCTCGACCAAACCTGTAAAGCCAGGTAAACTCTGACACTGGATATCTTGTTTCGCCATTTTCAAGGAGAGTTTTGAAGCAATGACCGCCTCATCTCCGATACGCTCTAAATCGACCGCCATGCGAATTGAGATAATAATCAAGCGCAGGTCAGAAGCTCTTGGCTGCTGTCTTGCCAAGACCATCGCACAAAGACGATCAATTTCCATCTCTTCTCTATTAACGATTTTGTCCAGCTGCTTAATCTTTTTAGCAACGCTTCTATCATCACAATTAGTTGCTTCTAACAAATAATCAAGCTGTCTCTCAACCAAACCACCCATTTCAAGCACTTGATTGAATAACGCTTCTAGATTACGGTTAAGTTGTCCTGAGATGTGGTCTTTAAATTGTCTTCTTTCCATGCTGCTCTCCTCAAATTTATTACGATGTCCGAATGCGATTTAAAACAATCGATTCAATTAGCCATAACGCCCGGTAATGTAATCCTCAGTACGTTTGACGCGAGGATTGGTAAACAAGCTGTCCGTATCTGCATATTCAATCAACTCACCCATATACATGAAAGCGGTGTAATCAGAGACACGTGCCGCTTGCTGCATATTGTGAGTAACAATCAATATAGTAAACTCTTTCTTCAGTTCAAAGATAAGCTCTTCAATCGCTAACGTTGAAATAGGGTCAAGTGCAGAAGTCGGTTCATCAAGTAATAAAACTTCTGGTTTAATTGCAATCGCGCGAGCAATGCATAAACGTTGTTGTTGTCCACCTGACATGGCAAGCGCATTATCATCCAGTCGATCCTTGACCTCTTCCCAAAGCCCAGCACTTTTCAAAGCCCACTCGACCGTGTCATCCAACAATCTCTTATCTTTAATTCCTTGTAGTCGTAGACCGTAGCAGACATTTTCATAGATTGATTTTGGAAAGGGGTTTGGCTTTTGAAAAACCATGCCCACTCGACGACGCAATGCCGATACATCCATCTGCTTGTCATACATATCATCGCCATGCAGAGTCATGCAGCCGTCAACATTAACGATATCAATCAGATCATTCATGCGATTAAAACAACGCAACAGAGTTGATTTTCCGCACCCAGAAGGACCGATAAAAGCGGTCACTCTGTTTTCTGGAACCAGCATATTAACGCTATTCAACGCTTGCTTAGTGCCGTAATAAAGATTCCAATCTTTGACTTCTATGGCAATTTTTTCATTGTCCAATGATAAGGCCTGGTTAGATCGTTCTAATGCAATGTTCATTTTTGTTTCACTCATGATTTGACTCATCTCTTTTTGTTCAAATCTACTCTGTTAACTGGTGACATAACAGAATAGTAAAATTTTGTAATGTTCTAATATTCTAACGTTCAAGAAAACCGCTCATAGACTGATTTTCATTCTTACTCAAGGGCTTTATATTTTTCACGTAAACGGTTACGGATGGTAATCGCGCCTAAGTTTAGCGACACAATAATGATGACCAGCAGTAGTGATGTTGCGTAAACCAATGGTTGAGAGGCTTCGACGTTCGGACTCTGGAAGCCCACATCATAAATATGAAAACCTAAATGCATAAACTTGTTTTCTAAATGAATAAACGGTGCCACGGTATCAATCGGTAATTCAGGCGCAAGTTTGACAACACCGACTAACATCAAAGGTGCAACTTCACCAGCCGCACGCGCAATCGCTAAGATTAGTCCCGTCATGATTGCAGGAGTCGCCATTGGTAACACAATCTTCCAAATCGTTTCAGATTTGGTTGCGCCCAATGCTAGTCCACCTTCTCGTAAAGACATAGGAATACGCGACAAACCTTCTTCAGTCGAGACAATCACCACCGGCAAAGTCAATAAAGCCATGGTCAAAGAAGCCCATAGTAAGCCAGGGGTTCCAAAAGTTGGACTCGGCAACGCGTAACCGTAAAATAACTCATCAATTGAGCCACCGAGGATATAGACGAAGAAACCGAGACCAAAAATACCGAATACAATGGAAGGCACTCCGGCTAGGTTGTTAATGGAGATGCGGACTAGACGTAACACAGGCCCGTCTTTTGCGTATTCACGCATATAGATGGCAGCAACCACACCCATCGGCGTCACAAACACAGTCATTAATAACACCATCACAATGGTACCAATCATCGCTGGGAAAATACCGCCTTCAGTATTCGCCTCACGAGGATCATCCATTAAGAAGCTACCAATAGCACTAAAGAAAAAGCCCAGTTTTTCAGCGTAGTTCATATTATTAGGTTGCCAGAAGTGAACAATCTTCTCAACGGGAACCATTAAGGTTTGGCCGTTACTGACACTGAGAGCAACCTCGCCTAATGTGTCTTTTTGATCATATAACACTTGCACTTCAGCCTGGTAAGCGGTAAATATTTTTTCTAATTCGGCGCGTTCCGCACTTAAACGAGACTCATCCTCTGGCGTAAATTCCTCTTTAATACGCAGTTTTTTCTCTTCAAAACGCAGATCTTCAATCTTTTTATTAACGACACCCATATCGAATTTTTCAATGGTTCTTATCGCTTCATGAAGCTCTTTACCCTTGTCGACCTGAGCCTGTAATTCAGCATGAATCTGCTCAGAATCTGTCGTTGTTTTGCCATTCATCGTGAAAGATGCGAACTGACCAAACACATGACCGTACTCAAAACGCTCAATGACCACAACGTCTTTCGCTAAGGTTTCCATATCACCCTGAATGTTTTCAGAGTTGACCCATTTGAAATCAATCCCGAAAACATCTCGGTTGCCCACTTTAAGCAAGTATTGTGGCACCAAAGTCTTTATACCTGACTCTTCAACCACGATTCTGTTTTTAGAGTCATGCAACTCACCAACAACCAGTGTTTTTTCACCCGTCGTGTCACTGCCAATATTAAACTCATAGACCGGATGTGGCCAAAAGTGTGACAATCCCTTATAGGAGATCATCGCTAACAAACTCAAGACTAATACAACACTGATACTGACCGTTGAGGCACTTAACCAGATCCAATGTTCGCCTTTGTTTAACCATTCTTTCATCATGATTCTCCTACAATGAACCGTATTTACGTCGCATACGCTGTCTGACGACTTCTGCTAACGTATTAAACACAAAGGTAAAAATAAACAGAACCAGGCCTGCTAAGAATAAAACTCGATAATGTGAACTTGCCACTTCTGCCTCTGCCATTTCAACCGCTAGGTTGGCCGCTAAAGTTCGCATACCTTCAAATAGATTCATTTCCATCAACGGCGTGTTACCGGATGCCATTAAGACAATCATGGTCTCTCCCACCCCTCGACCAAAGCCCAGCATAATGGCTGAGAATATCCCCGGACTGGCGGTAGGAATCACCACCCCAATCAAGGTCTGCCAACCACTGGCACCCAAAGCAAGTGAACCATTGACTAGATAAGTCGGGACGTTATAGATTGCATCTTCTGTCACCGAGAAAATAGTCGGAATCAATGCAAAGCCCATCGCAAAACCAATGACCATCGCATTACGCTGATCGAAATCAATACCCGCGCTAATGGTTAACCAATGACGCATATCACCATTAAACCAAGCGTTCTCAATCGGTGAACTCATCTGCATCGCAAACCACCCCAGAAAAATCACCACTGGAATCATAAGGACAGCACGTTTGCCTAACGGCACACTATTACGAATCACTTTAGGCAATCGCGTCCAACCAAAACCAAACAGCATGACGCCGATTGGAATCACTATTAACAGGGAGAAGAAGCCCGGTAGATTCTCTTCCATATGCGGTGCTAGCCACAAACCTGCCAAAAACCCTAAAATAACCGTTGGTAACGCTTCAATCATTTCAACCGTTGGTTTAATCCATTGGCGTGTCTGCTTATCCATAAAGAAGGCGGTGAATATCGCAGCTAAAATCGCAATCGGTACGGCAAACAGCATGGCATAGAACGCGGCTTTGATTGTTCCGAACGTCAACGGGGTTAAAGAGAATTTCGGTTCAAAATCGGAACTGGCTGAAGAGGACTGCCAGGTATAGGAAGGTTCTGAATAACCTTCATACCAAACCTTACCCCACAAGCTTGAAAATGAGACATCAGGATGTTCATTATCAATATCATATTGCACCAACTGACCATCAGCCGTTTCAACTAAAGCACCGTTAGAACGAGGTGAAATTGCAACCAGGCCTGCTGCAACTTCTGATACTTTTTGAGTGGATAAGTGACGCTCGGCTGTTGAGTTATAAAGTTTAAATTGTCCAGAAGCATCCGTAACCGCAAAACCTTTACGACCCTTTTCGATACCAATCGATTGAATAGGCGAGTCACTGACTGCAAATGAACGAATGTGCTGTAAAGAGAAATCATTATCGCTATCACGTACAGGGAACCACTGGTGCACATTACCCTTATCGGTACCGATCATTAAGGAGTAATCGCCTAATAAGAAGCGAATCACGGTTGGCTGTTCACCATTATCCATTAAGCCAACATGCTGTAATAAGCTTGGCGACTCTACATCAGATAAGTCGTAGTAGTCTGCCGTGCCGTCTTTTGAAATCACATAGAGGTTACGTCCACTGCCATCCAACAACAACCAATTTAGATTCATGGTAGATTCAAAATCAACCGAAGAGTCTTCTTCTAAGGTGATTGAATCGCTGAGCATAGACTCTTGCTTAGAGAACGATTTAATGACAACACGTTTAGAACCTCTGTTTTGATAAGCCACGCGAAGCTCTTCGTCTAAAGACTTAACCGCTAAAAACTCAATGGCCGAATCACTGATTTGAAGGATCTCTTCACCATAGGGATAGGTTATTTCGGGAGAGACTAAACGTTGATCATTTGGGTAGCTAATCTGGTAACCATACTTGACAAGCAATACCCCACCTTCTGAAAGCCCGAATGCGACTACACTCTGCAATTCATCGACCACGGTAAAGCTGGTGACACTCTGGCCTTGCAATGGCAAGCTCTCTGTCAACTGGATATTACCATCCGCCAGATTAAAGCCGATTAACTTGCCTGATTCAGTCATTCTTAAAGCAGACGTTTTATATTCATCAATGCCATAATAGAGGGTCTTTTCAGCATGACCACCAGGCAATTCATAACGCTGATGCTGTTCAACACTGGCTGGAACAAACAAAGGAATGACCACATACAATAAAAAAAACATAATTAATAAGACTGAAAAAATCACTCCTATACCGCCAATGGAAATACCCCATTTAACGAGTTTATCTTTTATATTTCTGCGTTTAATTCGCTTTTCGAACGCCGGCCCGGTTAGAGCGGCTTCCAAGGGCGATTGCGATTTTCTGTCTACTGCTGTAGTCATATGCTTTTAACCTATCTCTTGAGATGACAAGATTTATAATGTACCTAATGTTCGAAGATTATAAACTTCTAATATGACAACCAAATTGCAAAAAGGGCTAAACCTAAATGGCAGTTGTCACAAAACTGTAACATTCCTATAGCCAATTACAATACTGGTACTATTCAACGCCATATCCCCACCCCCTTCTGCACCACCAAAAAGAGGCATTGCACCATTATTTTCAACTTTGTGGCCATACAAACCAACGCTGAACTAGGCTATGAATTACGGCAAACGCTCTAAATTCAATAAGTTAAAATTTTAATAAAAATAGTTGGAAATTTGGCACGTTTCAAGCTAACATCATGTAGATTACATTTTTAACGTATAGCCCTAAAAAGGATAGCAATATGTCTCAAGAGATTTTCGATTTAATTAAAGACAATGACGTAACGTGGGCTGATCTACGTTTTACAGATACACACGGTAAAGAACAACACGTTACCATTCCTGCATCCGCAATTGATGAAGATTTCTTCACTGACGGTGAAACGTTTGATGGTTCTTCAATCGAAGGTTGGAAAGGTATTCATAACTCTGACATGATCTTAATGCCTCAGACAGATGGTTTTGTTTTAGATCCGTTCACTAACGATCCTACTATTATCATTCGCTGTATGGTAGTTGATCCTTCGAACATGGAATCTTATGAAAAAGATCCTCGTGGTATTGCTAAAAAAGCAGAAGCTTATTTACAATCGACAGGCATTGCTGACGCAGCATTCTTCGGTCCAGAACCAGAATTCTTTATCTTTGATGACGTTCGCTGGGGTTTAGATATGTCAGGTTCTTTCGTTAAGATTGATGCTGATGAAGCTTCTTGGAACTCTGAGAAAGTATTTGCTGACGGTAACGTCGGTCACCGCCCAAGTGTTAAAGGTGGTTATTTCCCAGTTCCTCCTGTTGACCAGCTACATGAAGTACGTGCAGACATCTGCGCAATGTCTGAAGCAATGGGTCTAAAAATTGAAGCGCATCACCACGAAGTAGCAACTGCTGGTCAGTGTGAGTTAGCCATCGCTGGTAACACTTTGACTGCTAAAGCAGATGAAGTTCAAATCCTTAAGTACGCAGTACATAACACGGTACACGCTTTAGGTAAGACAGCGACTTTCATGCCTAAGCCAATTGTTGGTGATAACGGTAACGGAATGCACATCAACATGTCTTTATCTAAAGACGGTAAAAACATTTTTGCTGGTGACGTTTACTCAGGTCTTTCTCAAGAAGCGATCTGGTATATCGGTGGTCTAATGAAGCATGCTCGTGCATTGAATGCATTCACTAACCCGGGGACTAACTCTTATAAGCGTTTGGTTCCAGGTTTTGAAGCGCCAATCCTACTAGCATATTCTGGTTCTAACCGTTCTGCGTCTATTCGTATTCCGTATGCACCTTCTGAGCGTTCACGTCGTGTTGAGTTACGTTTCCCAGATCCAACAGCTAACCCATACCTAGCATTCGCTGCTTCGATGATGGCTGGTCTTGATGGTATCCTTAACAAGATCGATCCAGGCGCACCTTCAGAGAAAGATCTTTATGACCTTACTCCAGAAGAAGAAGCGACTTATGACACTGTTTGTGCATCACTAGAAGAAGCGTTAGATGCACTTAATGCAGATCGTGGATTCTTAACAGACAGTGGTGTATTCACTGATGAAATGCTAGATTCTTACGTCGATTTGAAGATGGAACACGTTACTCAGTTACGTGCGACAACTCACCCAATCGAGTTCGAACTTTACTATTCTGCTTAATCCAGAACAGTAAGACATTAAAAAGCCCGCTTTATGCGGGCTTTTTAATGTCTGTAATTTAACTAAATTAAATTGACCAGGCCTGGTAAAACGCTAATTTAGAATTAGACGTCAAGTCCTATCAGTCCAATTCCAGCTAAGCATCAACTTAACATCAACTTATTCCAAGTTGACTGCACAACTTCACGCTGCGCTTGATAACAACCACTGGAAACCAACGGCTTTTCGTTTTGCAGAGCGACTCGATGGTATTTAGAGCGGTAAACTTTATAAGCCTCAAGCAAGCCATCCACTTCTTGCGGTGTCAATAACTCAGCTTCGGCAATCGCCTCTAAAACTCTTAAGTTGTCACTAAAAGCACACAGTTTTGGATATTGGTTTGCATAGGCCAACACTAAGAACTGCACCATAAATTCGATATCCACAATTCCGCCTCTGCCCTGCTTTAAATCAAACAGTTCATCATTGGTTTTATCGAGCTCCTTCTGCATTCTTAAGCGCATATCAACGACTTCAGTTCGCAAGCTCTCTATCGAACGGGCTTTACATAAAAATCGTGTTTTAAACTCTGTAAAAGCCGCCACCGACTGAGCATCCCCCACCACCGGACGCACTCTTACAAAAGCTTGATATTCCCAAACCCAGGCTTTGTTTTCTAGATAACTTTTATAGCCTTCAAAATCCACCACCATCATGCCCGAGGCACCATTTGGTCGCAGACGAGTATCCACTTCATACAAAGTTCCGGAAGGCATTAAGGTCGTCATTAAGGAGATGATTTTCTGTCCCATTCTGACAAAATAGATGGCGTTATCGAGACTTTTACCATTTGAACCCACTGCCTGATCACTCGAATTAAGACCTTCATAGACAAAGACAATATCTAAATCCGAACCATAACCCAACTCAATACCACCAACCTTACCGTAACCCAACACCATAAAGGGGTTACGTTTATTGGCTTCGGTCATACCGCCTGGCAAACCGCTGCGCTGTTGCATCATTCGCCATGCAAACTCAACGACCGTATTCAGAACAGCCTCGGCAATCCAAGTCAGATAATCACTGACTTTTATGACCGGCAGATGCCCCGTAATATCGGCAGCGGCCACCTTAAAGACTTGCGCATGGCGCCACTGACGAATCTGATTCATAAAGACCTCTTCATCCTGACCCACACTGTCCAGCAAAGCTCGAGCTTCTTCTTGTAGCGCTGAAGCTTCTAAAGGTGCATATAACGCCCGCTCATCTAATAACTGATCCAATAACGCAGGATACTTAACTAACATATCCGTTAGCCAAGCACTGACATCACACAACTTAACCAAATGCGCTAAAGACTCAGGATTCTCTTTTAACAACACCAAATAAACACTACGTTTCGCGATTGATTCAATCACCGAGAGAACACGTTTTAACGACTCTTCACTGTACTCCGGCTTCAGAACCTCACGCATCAACAAGGGCATGGTCGCATTTAAACGCTCCGTCCCCTCGCTGCCCAAAGTTTTAATCATACGACTCTCTTTAAAGTCTTTGATCGCCTTTAAAAAACGTCCCGCTTTATCATCTGGTAAATTCTGCTGACTTAAATCATCGACATCGTCTAAATCAGACAACCAAACTTCAGATAAGTGGTCTTGAGCCTCACTCACTTCGTCTTCCGCAAATACCTCATTAAACTGCCCCTGCACAAATTCTAAATGCTGATTCAAGACCACCATAAACTCAGCGTATTCAGCAAAACCCATTGAATTCGCGAGCATAAGTTGCTGATAAGGATCACTCGGTAACGTATGCGTCTGCTGATCGCGCCACTCTTGCAAACGATTCTCTGCACGTCTTAAAAACTCATACGCGGCTCTTAAAGTTTGGTGACTCTCAATGTCGAGAAAACCATTATTCTCTAAAACCTGCAAAGTAGTCAGCAAGGAACGACTTTGTAAGGCTTTGTCGCGCCCGCCGTGCACCAATTGGAAAGCTTGTGCTATAAATTCTATCTCTCTAATCCCGCCAGGCCCGAGTTTAATGTTATTTATCATGCCTTTCTTTTTAACCTGCGCGGCAATCATCTGTTTTAACTCGCGCAAAGATTCCATTGCACTGAAATCGACATAACGGCGATAGATAAATGGTCGCAATATATCAAACATATACTTTGCATCTTCCGCTTCACCCGCCATTACCCTCGCCTTAACCAAAGCGTAGCGCTCCCAAGCACGACCATGAAGTTCATAATAGTGCTCTAAACTGGCAAAAGTGACTGCCAGAGGCCCAGCATCCCCAAAGGGACGCAAACGCATATCCACGCGATAGACGAATCCATCCCCTGTCATTTCATTTAATGATTTATTCAAGGCCTGTCCTAAACGGGTAAAAAACACATCATTAGAGATGGTTCGCTTAGCATTTGAATTTTCATCCAAACGGGTTTCACCGCCCTCAGGGTAAGCAAAAATCAGATCAATATCGGATGAAAAGTTCAGCTCCTGACCACCCAGTTTGCCCATACCGATCACCAACATTTTCTGTTGCAAACCAGAATCTCTGCCATACGGCGTACCGTAGCGCTGACAAAAACGTTCATAATGCCAATCTAAGGACGATGTAACCAAAGCATCCGCTAAATCAGACATGGTTTTCATTACTTCTTGCAGACTCGCTAGGCCGGATAAATCACGGATGGCAATACGCCCCATCTGCCAGTTACGGGCCTGTCTTAACACCGCCTTCAACTGCTCTTCATCCGTAGCCGCTATTACCTGCTGATAGACTTTTTGATACAGCTCACCTTCAGCCCATAATTCTTGCCAGCTGACGGGATCTTTTAGGTCGGGAAAACGTTGGATTTTTTGCTCAACGAAAGGGCTCCACTGTTGAACTTGTTCGAATGAATACTGCATCTTTAAAGGGATCCTTATAAAGCATTATTTTGTTATTTAATCTGTTAATTTATATCTTCTAATGTAGCACTTTCATGACGAATTGCGCGACGATTTTAATCTCTTTAAGCAAACGACCAGGCCTGATCATTATCGACAAGACGTTATAAGCGATAGATATAAAGTGTTGTTTGCCGACTATCAGACAATTCCCAAATTTCAGTGGGTGCTATCTCTGGAATGGCAAAACTATTGGAGATAAAGACTGAACCAGGTCGCATCTCCTCTTTAACCTTCTGCCAAAGTTTCGGCATAGGTTCTGGCGATAAGAAGGCATACACGACATCGTAGTAACTCAGATCGGTTTTCCACATGTCCATTGCATAGGTACGACCACCGCGCAGCAGTGTATAAACTTTGGACAATAAATACGGAATCGGTGCCGTTTCTACGCCATGAGATTCACTGATATTGACCAGCTGAGACATATAGACGACATTGCCCCCTAGTCCACAACCCAAATCTAAAAAAGTTTGGTTTTTCTGCGGTTTAACGAACTTCTTCAGTGCTTCACGAGTCGTTGAATTTGTAAGGTAAAGTGGCACTCGTTCGGTCAAGGCATTAGAAAACACCAACCAAATCAGTGCAAACACCAGCAATGCCCACAATGGATTAAATTCAACCAAAAGACCAAGATAAAGCCCTATAGGCATAAAAAACTGAATCCACCGCCACCAACAAGGCAGCCCTAAACGACAACTCACCGCAGCGGCGACACTTGCTTGAATCAAAACCAACAAAAGGTAAGAGTAAGGTGGCGCTATAACATAAGGTGCCAGCATGATCCCTAAGACAAGCAGAACAAACACGAACAACTGAATTAAAAGCGCTAAAAAAATCTTAGGCAACCGTGAAACTTTATCCATCAACATACTCAAACACACTCAATCTTTAGAAAACGCACCACAGTGAAACGCCACCAGCACCACAAAAAAACAAACACACTTTCAAATATCTTGAAAACAGCTTAAAACGAGCCTAAATTATCGCTAACTACATGATAAAAATGGCAATAAAATACATGGCACATAAGACGCTTTTAACTGTTTGCAAATATTATAAATAATTAGAAGAGAGGTTAGTATGAAACTGGTTGTTGCAATTATCAAACCTTTTAAACTCGATGACGTTCGTGAAGCACTGCATGATGTTGATGTTCACGGAATGACCGTTACTGAGTCTAAAGGTTTTGGCCGTCAAAAGGGTCACACAGAAATCTATCGTGGTGCAGAGTACGCGATTGAATTTCTACCGAAACTACGACTAGAAGTAGCTGTATCCGATGAACAGCTTGACAGTGTTATTGAAACGATTGGCGCTGCAGCTCGAACTGGAAAAATCGGAGACGGAAAAATATTCGTTATGCCACTAGAACAAGCAGTGCGTATCCGTACTGAAGAAACTGGCGATATCGCTCTTTAAGAAAGGATTTAATTATGGAACAAGTACTTCAATTAAGTTACGCGCTTGATACCTTCTACTTCCTAATGTCTGGTGCATTAGTAATGTGGATGGCGGCCGGTTTTGCCATGCTAGAAGCTGGTTTGGTGCGTTCAAAAAACACAACTGAAATTCTAGCTAAGAATGTCGGTCTTTTTGCCATCGCTTGTATTATGTACATGCTGGTCGGTTATAACATTATGTACCCTGCTGAAGCGGTTAATAGCTTCTTCCCTGGCATCAGCTTCCTAATTGGTGGTGACAACGCAACTGCAGCTGTTATTGCTGGTGGTGAAGATGCACCTTACTATTCAGGTATGTCTGACTTCTTCTTCCAAGTCGTATTCGTAGCAACGGCAATGTCTGTTGTTTCTGGTGCGGTCGCTGAACGTATGAAGCTTATGTCATTCTTCGCTTTCGCAATCGTCTTCACTGCATTTATCTACCCAATGCAAGGTTTCTGGAAATGGGGTGGTGGTTTCTTAGACGGTCTAGGTTTCCTTGATTTCGCAGGTTCTGGTGTTGTTCACATGGCGGGTGCTTCTGCTGCTCTAGCCGGTGTTTTACTACTAGGTGCTCGTAAAGGTAAATATGGTCCAAATGGTGAGTCTCGTGCGATCCCTGGTGCTAACCTTCCGCTTGCAACTTTAGGTACTTTCATCCTATGGTTAGGTTGGTTTGGTTTCAACGGTGGTTCTGAGCTTAAAATCTCTAACGTCGAAGAAGCAAACGCTGTAGCAATGATCTTTGTAAACACGTTAATGGCCGCTGCTGGTGGTGTTATCGGTGCGTTACTAATGTCTAAGTTCAAATTCGGTAAAGCGGATTTAACAATGATGCTTAACGGTGCGCTAGCTGGTTTAGTTGCGATTACTGCAGAACCACTAACGCCTACCGCTTTAGAAGCAACGCTTATCGGTCTTGTTGGTGGTATCTTGGTTGTTCTAGCAATCCTATTCATCGATTCTAAAATGAAAATTGATGATCCCGTAGGTGCCATATCTGTTCACGGTGTTGTCGGTATCTTCGGTCTTATCGCGGTTACTTTCACAAACCCTGACGCGACAATCGTAGCTCAGTTAACAGGTATCGCTGTGATCTTTGCTTGGGTATTCGGTGCGAGTTTAATCGTATGGTCTATCATCAAAGTGATTATGGGCATCCGAGTCTCAGAAGAAGAAGAGTACGAAGGTGTTGATCAATCTGAATGTGGAATGGAAGCATATCCTGAATTCACAAAATAAAAATAATTAGGACTCCTCGGTCTTGGCCCCGCAGTGCGGGGCTTTTTTATGTCTGCATTTTTTGCCTACCGAAAATCTAATATCGCTATAAAATTTTATATACAATAGCGTAATTAATTTCACTTAAAGACCTTTGCATGAGTGAGGTTCGAGATAGAAATAAGATAAAATTTTTCTAATTAAGGCGGAATACTCAGTGAATAGCCAGCTATTCACAAGCTGTCGCCCATCGTAAGTGCCTTGGGGTACAACGAAAAATAGGATGATTTTAGCCATTTATATCCGGGCAGTCACTCGTGCAAAGGTCTCTCATTAAAAAGAAGATCCTTTTCATGAACGCATCCAATCAGCATGCTTTAGCAAAAAAAGTAATGCCTTTTATTCTTAGCCTGACATTAGCCGCTTTCTCAACCACCTCTTTTGCAGATGATGCACCTGAAGGCCTTAGCTACTCTCCTAAATACAAGCAATTTGAAGCACCCATCGAAAGCGTTCCTAAATATTTTTCTATGGAAAAAATAGTGGTCAACTTTCGTGGCGAAGGCAAAGCGAAGTTTTTAGCGATTGATTTGAAATTCATGTCTTACTACCCACAAATTGTTGAAACAGAAATGGAGCACCTACGTCCGATTCTAAAGAACAATATCGACCGTTTATTGCGTAATAAAACCTATACACAACTCCACACGCCTACAGGCCCTGATCAGTTAAGAGAAGAACTACTCAAGGTGGCGCGTGAAATTCTAGAACATCACAAGCTTTATCCTGACCTACTAGAAGATGTGTATTTAGAGCGCTTTGTAATGCAATAAAGACTGTCTGAATAGACATCTCGACAAACAAAAAAGCCACATCAATTTGATGTGGCTTTTTTTATGGGCTTAAAACAGAGCTGACCGGAAACGACCTTCTAAAGCAACCAGGCCAGGTAGTTTTACAGGTTCCGTAATTTATAAAGCAATTTTAGAAACCACATTTTTAAGGAAGGCTTAATTTCAATTGGGTGATGAAATTTTAACAAAACCGAGGCTTCTTCAGGATTGTATAAAGGGTGATGTTCCCAATCCATTAAATCTTCATAGGCAATCCCACTGTCTAAAGCGATTAACTGCCACGGCAAAACCTCATGTCCCGACTTTGCTTCAGGACCCGTTGCGGTAAATACCAATGGAATCTTTTCTGCCAGCGTGACCGCTTTAGATTGGCCTGACTCCATCCAGATACGAATCAACTCACCCTCTTCCAGTATCGTTCCATAGGGTAAAAATTGATAAACCGCGTTCAAACTGGTGACCGAGTTATCCACCAAAGGTGGTCCCTCTTCGAATTTGAACTTACAGTAACCTCCTGAACAACAAGACATTTTTCTTTCCTTAACGCCAAAAGGCGCGTAAAATTAAAGTATGAAAATCATTATTAGGAGATTCTAACATGGACATCAGTGCTTATAGTGCTCTTAACAATCCAACCTATTCAAATAGCCTTAACTCGGTTAATGAAAGTCTGGCCAGCGGTTCGCAAGTAAACCGTGCAGCGGATAACTCTGCCGCTCAAGCTATTATAATGGCGTTAACCTCTCAGGTGAATACCCAAGATATGGCGACGCGTAATGCAAATGATGGAATTTCATTACTGCAAACGGCGGACGGTGCGAGCGATTCAATTACACAGTCTTTACAGCGTATGAATGAGTTGTCCGTACAATCCCTGAATGGAACCTTAAACCCGTCTCAACGTAGCGCGTTAAATCAAGAGTTCCAACAAAACCTACAAAGTATCAATCAGGTATCTGGTTCAACGAGCTTTAACGGTAATAATTTATTAAATGGCGAGACTGCTAGTGTTGATATTGCATTAGGCGAAACGACGAACAGCTTGAACTTACCCAATCTAAGCACGGATGGTTTAAGCATTACGGGTTTAGATATTAGCAATCCTGCAAATGCTTCGCTAGCGCTTGAAGGCATTGGATTGGCAATGGAACAAATTGGCAGTGCGCGTAGTCAATTTGGTGCACAACAAAATGGCTTAACCAGTGCGGTCGATAATCTGCAAAACGAAAGCCTAAACACCATGGCGACCCGAAGCCAACTCAGTGATACTGATTTTGGGCGAGCGATTGCAGAACAGTCTAGATTGAATATTCTCAATGAAAGTTCCATTGCGATGATGTCACAAGGAACTCAATCTAAATCTTCTGTTCTCCAGCTTCTTGGCATCTAGCCTTAATAGCAAGCCTGAACATCAGAGATAAATTTCTAGTCCTCCTAGAAACATTACGGCAGTTTACCTGCCGTTTTTTTCGTCTACATTTAACCTTAACAGCCCATCCACTCGCCTCAAACACGGCGTAAAGCGCAATCAGATACTATGACCAGACTTTACCTTATGTTTCATCATTTTTATCTGTCACAATTAAAGACTTCTTCCACGGTCATTGTTATAATCGGCGGATTATTATTAAAAATTTACGAGTAGATTACGAGTCCTATGGAAAAGCATTTCGATCCAAATACAATTGAAACAAAATGGTACCAAACCTGGGAAAACAAGGGCTATTTCAAGCCTAAGAATGACGATTCGGCCCCTTACTCAATCATGATTCCGCCGCCAAACGTGACGGGTAGCTTACATATGGGTCACGCTTTTCAAGACACCATTATGGATACACTCATCCGCTATCACCGCATGAAAGGTGATGACACGCTTTGGCAACCTGGAACGGATCATGCCGGAATCGCCACTCAGATGGTCGTTGAACGCCAGCTCGCTGCTAAAGGCTTGAGCCGCCATGACTTAGGTCGTGAAAAATTCATCGAGAAAATCTGGGAATGGAAAGAAGAGTCCGGTGGTACGATTACTCAACAACTTCGCCGCATGGGGGCTTCACCTGATTGGACGCGTGAACGCTTTACAATGGATGATGGCCTGTCTGATGCTGTTAAAGAAGTCTTTGTTAGTCTGTATGAAGAAGACCTTATTTATCGCGGTAAACGCCTGGTTAACTGGGACCCTGTCCTGCATACAGCGGTTTCTGATTTAGAGGTTATCTCTACAGAAGAACAAGGCAACATGTGGCACATGAGTTATCCATTGACCGATGGTTCTGGCGCTTTGGTGGTGGCCACTACTCGTCCGGAGACAATGCTAGGTGACCAAGCGGTTGCTGTGCATCCTGATGACGAACGTTACCAGCACCTAATTGGCAAAACCATCACTCTGCCTTTAGTCGGCCGTGAAATCCCCATTATTGCCGATGATTACGTTGATCCTGAATTCGGTACGGGTTGTGTCAAAATCACCCCTGCCCATGATTTCAACGATTACGAGATGGGTAAACGTCACAACCTACCAATGCTTAACATCCTAACCGATGATGCCTGCATTAATGAAGAAGCGCCTGAAAAATACCAGGGCTTGGATCGTTATGATGCGCGTAAGTTAATCGTCGCAGATTTAGAAGCACTTGGTTTAATGGTCGATATCAAACCACACACATTAATGGTGCCTCGTGGTGATCGTTCTCATGCGGTGATTGAGCCTCTATTAACGGATCAGTGGTATGTTGCGGTTGAAGCCTTAGCAAAACCAGCGATTGATGCGGTTAAAAATGGCGACATTGAATTTGTGCCTAAGAACTGGGAAAACACCTACTTTGAGTGGATGAACAATATCCAAGACTGGTGTATCTCTCGTCAGATTTGGTGGGGACATAGAATCCCAGCCTGGTTCGATGACAACGGTAAAGTCTATGTCGGTCGTAGCGAGCAAGAAGTCCGTGAAAAGAACGAGTTTGCCGCTGACTACCCTCTTCGTCAAGATGACGATGTTTTAGATACCTGGTTCAGCTCTGCTCTTTGGACTTTCTCAACGCTTGGCTGGCCAGAGAAAACCCCTGAACTTGCAAAATTCCATCCAACGTCAGTATTGGTGACTGGCTTTGACATCATCTTCTTCTGGGTTGCTAGAATGATTATGATGGGACTTAAATTCACAGGTGAAGTACCCTTTAAACAGATTTATGTCCACGGTTTAGTACGTGATGGCGAAGGTCAGAAAATGTCTAAATCTAAAGGTAACGTATTAGATCCGATTGACCTGATTGATGGTATCGAATTAGAAGAGTTGGTTCAGAAACGTACCTACGGCATGATGCAACCAGAAAAGGCCGCCAAGATTGAGAAGTCGACTCGCAAGCAATTTGCAGACGGCATCCCGGCTTTTGGTACCGATGCAATTCGCTTTACGTTTGCTTCTTTAGCCTCGACCGGTCGTGATATCCGTTTTGATTTACAACGTGCCGAAGGTTACCGTAATTTCTGTAATAAACTATGGAATGCAACGCGTTATGTCTTAATGAATACCGAAGGGTATGATACCGGCGTTGACGAAACAGCAGAGATTGAACTTTCACTGGCTGACAAATGGATCGTCTCTCGCTTACAGGAAGTAGAAGCCGAAGTTACTAAACAGTTTGATGCTTACCGATTTGATTTAGCAGCCACTGCACTTTATGAATTCACTTGGAATGAGTATTGTGACTGGTATTTAGAGTTGGCGAAACCGATTCTAAATAACGACAACTCTGATGCGGCCAAACGCGGAACCCGTAAAACATTAGTCAACGTCTTAGAAACTATCTTAAGAATGTTACACCCTATTACACCTTTTATTACCGAAGAAGCGTGGCAAGCTGTCGCACCTTTAGCGGGCAAGCACAATGACACCATTATGCTTGAACCTTATCCAGAAGCTGACGCCTCTAAAATCGATTTACAAGCCGTTGCAGAGTTGGAATGGGTTAAGAAATTCATTATTGGCGTGCGTAAGATTCGTTCAGAGATGGACATCGCACCAAGCAAAGCGCTACCGGTACTGCTTGCAGGCTTAAATGAGAATGACCAGGCCTGGTTGAAAAACAATGAAGTTTATCTTTTATCACTCGCGAAATTGGCTTCTATTGAAGTACTTGAAGATGAAGCCAACGCCCCTGAATCGGCTGTTGCATTAGTCGGTGAGATGAAAGTCTTGATTCCAATGGCGGGCTTAATTGATAAAGATGCAGAAATATCCCGTTTGGATAAAGAGATGGGCAAACTTCAAGGCGAAATTAAACGCCTTGGTGGCAAGCTAAGCAACGCAGGATTTGTAGCAAAAGCCCCAGAGGCGGTGGTTGCTGTTGAACGTGAAAAACTAGCGGGTTATGAAACTGCACTTAAGAATTTAGAGGCTCAATATGAAAAAATCCAACAGCTTTAACAGTATGATTCCAAGCTTATCTAAAGGCATCATTGTTGCCAGCTTGCTCAGTTTATCGGCCTTTAGCATGCTTGCTTCAAGTAATGCTGTCGCCGCGTCTGGCTATACACATTATGTTACAGATTCAACCGATGTCCCTGTGCGCAGCGGTGGCAGCTATAAGCACAAAATTCTTCGCATGCTGCCAACCGGAACACCCGTTAGCATCCTAGAAGTCAATAAAGATGGCTGGGCACAGATTCAATACAAAAGAGGCAGTAAGACCTATACAGGTTGGATGGCTTCAAGTACTTTACTAAACCAACCGATTGCCAAGGTTCGTTTGGAGAAGCAAATCGCCAAGACCAGTTCCGTCGAAAAGAAGTTAAATGAACTAAAACAGGAGCTGGATACCTTACAAGCACGCTTCACAACAACAGACAGTGCACTATCAACCATCAAACAAGAGAAGTTTGAACTGTCGCAAGAATTAACGCGTTTAAAAACGATTTCCAGTAATGCGGTATTACTAGATGAACAAAATCAAGAAATGAAGCAGCGATTAAGTCAGCTGGAAAGTCAAAATGCCATTATGAAAGAGCAAATTGACCAATCAAGTGATTCAATCAAACGTCAGTGGTTCTTAACAGGTGGTGGTGTATTACTACTTGGACTCATTCTAGGTCGCTTTTTCAGAGCGCCCAAGAAACGTAAAAAATGGGGTGAGATGTAACCCCTTTGCTTTACCGATAAAATCACCACCCACAAAAAAGCCCTCGAGAATGAGGGCTTTTTTGTGGGTGGTCAATTAAAGACCCGCTGTTAATTCCCAAAACGCTCTAAAACGCTCTAAAAACAAGCATCATTCATTAAGAATTTTAATCAACTCTTTCGCTGGCACGTACCCTGGCAATAACTCACCATTTTCTAAGATGATATTCGGCGTACCATTCACTTCAAAACGCTTCGCTTCCATCATGTGATCCCGCACAGGATTGACACAGACTTTGTTTTCAACTGGCAAGCCTAACATGGCATTATCCATCGCTTTTGCGCTGTCTTTAGCGCACCATACAGAAACCGCTTTGTGATAAGAAGGCGACCCCATACCCGAACGAGGATAGCCAAGATAGCGAACGCTAATACCCGCTGCATTTAAAGCCGGAATCTCTTTGTGTAATTTAGCACAATACGGACAATCAATATCCGAGAACACTGTGACAAGATGCTTTTGTTTACCTTTCGCCGGGTAGACAATCATAGACGATTCAGGAATGTTCTGCATAGCACTCTGTCTGGCATTAGACTTTGCTAAATCGGTTAAATTATCTCTGGTTTCCAAATCAATCAAATTACCATTCAATAAATACTTACCATCAGCGGACATATAGACAACCGTCATACCCACTTGAACCTGGAAAACATCCTGCATCGGCGTTGCTGTAATAATCGCCTCAGGCGCATTCGGTAGCATTTTCTTTAGTTGAGCCTGAATAGCAGAGGTATCTGCCGCAGAAACATTCATCACCATTGAACTGGTTAGGAGAGCCGATAGTAAAATTTTTCTCATGTGAAACATATTGAAGTAACCTTTTTGAGTATTCATCGTGAAATTGAGCATGACATATAAGAATGATATTTTATTAAACTGGCCCGATTATAACCGCTAAACAAATTCAACTGAAAACATAAAGGCTTGAAACAATCTGTCTTTGATTGAATGTCTTAGCAATAGTTATGTGCAAACTTCCTGAATTATGGCAACAATCCAAAACACGGTTTTAAGCCATATTTAACCACGAGGGTGATGCTGTTGATGGAGCTTGTGTAAACGCTCTTTGGCGACGTGTGTATAGATCTGTGTTGTTGATAAATCACTATGACCTAACAGCAGCTGCACCGTTCTTAAGTCTGCGCCGTGATTGATTAAATGGGTCGCAAACGCATGGCGTAAGGTATGCGGTGATAATTTACTGCGAATACCCGCATCATACGCCAGATTTTTAACGCGGTGCCATAAGGTTTGTCGTGTCATGGTTCGGCCGATACGTGAAATAAACAGACTTGGAATCCAACGTTGCTTGACTAATATTGGTCGTGACTCCTTGATATATCGCTCCAACCACTCAATCGCAATTTCACCAATCGGAACAATACGTTCTTTACTGCCTTTACCGGTGACTTGCACCAGGCCTGCTGATAAATTAAGCTGTTCAAAAGGCAGACCCACCACTTCAGATACGCGTAAACCACTGGCGTACATCAGTTCTAAAATCGCACGATCTCGTATTCCCAGTGCGGTCGCTATATCAGGCGCTTCCAATAAAGATTCAACTTGCTGCTCGGTAATGACCGTTGGAATCGATTGGGGTACTTTAGGTGATTTGAGCAAGGCTGTCGGATCAGAAGCAAACAACGAGTTCACCACCGCCCATTGATAGAAGCGCTTTAAGGTAGAAAGCAGGCGTGCATTACTCTTGGCTTTACGACCACTCTCCTGCAAATAATGCATAAGATCTTCAATATTAGAACGTTCAATCTCTTCAAAACTGAGCAAGCCGTTATCAGACAACCAGGCCTGGTAGAGTTGTAAATCGGTTTTATAGGCCGAAATAGTGTTTTGACTTAAGCCTTCGGAGACCGACAGAAAGACCAGAAAATCATGAATATGGTGGAACGATTGAGAGTTATTTGGCATAATCGAAGTATAGCAAATAGGACATGGAAGTTGAGCGTTGAATCGCTTAGGGAAATGGAAAAAGAGGTTATTAAGACAGCAGACTAAAACAGAGCATAGTGCTAAGGCTTTAATGTCAGGAGGACAGATACAAAAAACGCCCAATTAAGGGCGTTTTTAAGAACAAGCTAATCGTTAGACGATTATACTTTTTCTCTGATACGTGCTGCACGACCAGAAAGCTCACGTAGATAGTAAAGCTTAGCACGACGGACTGCACCGCGACGCTTAACTTCAACACTGTCTACTACAGGGCTATAAGTCTGGAAAGTACGCTCTACACCAACGCCGTGTGAAATCTTACGCACGATGAAGTTAGAGTTAATACCACGGTTTTTAAGGGCAATAACAACACCTTCAAATGCCTGAAGACGTTCGTTTTTACCTTCAACAACCTTAACCTGCACAACTACTGTATCACCAGGACCAAAAGTTGGTAATTCTTTAGTCATTTGTTCTGCTTCAATACGCTTAATAATATCGCTCATTTTAAGCTTCTCCATATTTCGGTTCAATCAATTCTATTGTGAACCAGAAGGGGTTAACCCTTCTAAAAGTTTATTCAACATTCGCTAATCAAGTTCACACTTGCTAACCAGAGGTTAAATCCGAGTTTTTAACTGTTTTTGTCAGACAATATATCTGGACGACGTTGCTGGGTACGCGCTAATTTTTGAGCTTGTCGCCAAGCATCAATCTTAGCATGGTTACCTTCCATTAATACCGAAGGAACACTCATGCCATCCACGACCTCAGGTCGGGTATAGTGCGGACAATCCAGCAGTCCGTCTGAAAATGAGTCTTGCTCAGCTGATTGACTGTGCCCTAATGCGCCAGGAATTAAGCGGATAACCGCATCCATCAACATCATGGCCGGCAGTTCCCCGCCACTGACCACAAAATCCCCTATGCTGATTTCTTCATCCACGGACGAAGTAATCAAACGCTCATCAACCCCTTCATAGCGGCCGCAAAGCAAGGTAATATTGTCGTACTGAGTCAAATCAGCCACTTTCTGCTGTGTGAGTGGCTGACCCTGAGGTGATAAATACACCACATACGGTTTTGCCTGTAACTCACTTTCAATCGCAGAAAGCGTATCTTTTAACGGTTGATACATCATGACCATTCCTGGCCCGCCCCCGTAAGGACGATCATCAACTGTTTTGTGTTTATCTAACGTAAACTGGCGTGGATTCCAGGCTTGTAAAGCATAGAGTTCAGATTGAATTGCACGTCGACTCACGCCTGATTCCGTCAATGCTACAAACATTTCCGGAAACAAGGTAATGACATCAAATCTCACTGTCTTCTTCTTCCAATTCCCAATCGACAACAATCTGTCTATTGACGATATCCACTGACTTAATAAAACGATCCATAACAAATGGAATCAAGGTTTCTTGATCCCCTTTTACACGCAACACATCGTGTGCGCCTGTCTGGACAATCTCAGTCACCTCACCCAACGCAAGATTATCTTGCGTTGTAACTTGGCAGCCAATTAAATCAACCCAAAACCAACCATCATTTGCTTGTTTAAGCTGAGAGCGGTCTATGGCGATTTCGCACCCCATGTATTCACGGGCTACGTCACGATCAGTCACATTTTCGATCTGAGCAACCAGTGTTTTACCACCCGACTGCACTTTACTGTCAAGTATCTTGACTTGACGCCACTCGCCTTTGCATTTAATCCACCAAGGCGAGTAGTCTAAAATATTTTTTCTAGGATCAGTATGGGAGAAAATTTTCAACCAACCATTGACCCCAAAAATACCGTTAATCTGGCCGACTACCAATTTTTCATCAGACATATCTAGACCTTTTTAACGGGAAGAAAGAATTTAAGCTTGAGCCGCTTGCTTAACAATACTAGCAACACGTGGGCTCATTTGAGCGCCTTGGCCAATCCAAAATTCTAAACGCGCCTGATCAAGGCGAGTTTTTTCTTCACCACCAGTTGCGATTGGGTTATAGAAACCAACCTGCTCGATGAAACGACCAGTTGCTTTATAACGTTGATCTGCAACAACCATTTTATAGAAAGGACGCTTTTTAGATCCACCACGTGCTAAACGAATAACTACCATAATATATTTCCTTTTAATCAGGCGATGAGAGGTACTCCCCTCAACTAATTCTTCTGTTTTTCACCAACCATTTGGCGAAGAGCGGGATTATACAGATAATCGCACTTAACTTCAATGAGTTATCTAAATTATTTCCTATTGATAAGCTACTCTCAAAATCACTTTCAAGCTCTATAAGGTGATGTTTTCAGATGATTTATTCCACTTCCACTTAATCCGCTACTCTCTTTTAGTAACCACCGTACATAAAAAACCCCCTAAGCAAAAATTGCTTAGGGGGTTTTTAAAGAGTGCTTAACGGTTCTTTAAAATCACATTCAAGCATCTGGCCTGGTCAAATCTTAAAACGAGCCTTTAAAGTGGCTGTTTATCTCATACCAGGAGGCATTCCGCCCATTCCACCCATGCCTGGTGGTAACTTACCTGCTAAACCGCGCATCATATTTTTCATGCCACCCTTAGAGACTTTCTTCATCATCTTCTGCATTTGCGTGAACTGCTTTAATAGACGATTAACATCTGGCACAGTTGTGCCAGAACCTACTGCGATACGGCGCTTACGAGAACCTTTAATGACTGCAGGAAAACGGCGTTCTTGGCGCGTCATGGAATTAATGATCGCCTCCAAACGTCTAAACTCTTTCTCAGCAACATCGCCACTGATTTGCTCTTTCATCTGCCCCATGCCAGGCAACTTACCCATCAAGCCACCAACACCACCCATATTTTGGATTTGTTGAAGTTGTTCAAGGAAATCTTCTAAATCAAACGCGCCTGTTTTTTGAATTTTTGCGGCAAACTTTTCGGCTTTCTTCTGATCAATCTTAGACTCAGCGTCCTCAATTAAACTCAGTACATCACCCATCCCTAAAATACGCCCAGCCATACGATCTGGATGGAACGCTTCTAAGGCATCGACTTTTTCACCCGAACCAATGAATTTAATTGGCTTACCGGTGATTTCACGAATAGAAAGTGCCGCACCACCACGAGCATCACCGTCGGTTTTGGTTAAGATAACCCCCGTTAACGGCAACGCATCATTGAAGGCTTTAGCGGTATTGGCGGCATCTTGCCCTGTCATCGAGTCGACAACAAACAAGGTTTCGCAAGGATTGATACTACTATGAAGATGCTTAATTTCTTGCATCATTTCATCATCAACGTGTAAACGACCCGCTGTATCTAAAATCAAGACATCAGCAAATTGCTTCTTCGCTTCAGCATGGGCATTTTTCGCAATCTGTACTGGATCTTGATCCGCTGAAGAGGGGAAAAATAGAACATCAACTTGTTCCGCTAAGGTTTCTAGCTGCTTAATCGCTGCTGGGCGGTAAACATCCGCAGAGACCAACATGACTTTTTTCTTGTCACGTTCTTTGAGCAGTTTCGCCAGCTTAGCAACAGAGGTGGTTTTACCCGCACCTTGTAAGCCCGCGACCATGATGACCGCAGGCGGCTCAACATTAAAGTTAAGGGGTTCGGCTTCCACCCCCATCACTTCGGTCAATTGCTCACGTACAATTTTGATAAAAGCCTGGCCTGGATTCAAACTGGTTGAGACTTCCTGACCAATCGCACGCGCTTGCACTTTTTCAATGAACTGTTTAACGACGGGTAAAGCAACATCGGCCTCAAGCAACGCACGACGCACATCTCTTAGCGCGTCTTTTACATTCGCTTCCGTTAGACGACCTTGACCACGAATGGATTTAAAGGTTTTCGACAAACGATCTGATAGATTGTCAAACATACAAAACTCCTAACAAAACGGCACGTCATTACTCGCTGCGCAAACTTAGTTTGTGCTTTTAAATGCGTACGGTCTTCAATTCAAAAAATAATTCCGCTATTATAGCTGAAATATCTCACAGATTGATGCCTTCATAGCGACCCTTGTCCATGAAGTCACTCTCCTTAGTGGGGTTTCTTATAATCAAGGGTTCTGTTTTATGTTAATCAGTGGATTTAGTGCGTTATTCGCCAGCCTCCTATATTTATACGCAAGCAGTCTGATTTGGCGCAAGATTCAAAGCCAAGCAAGTATTGATGTACGTTCACAAGTGATTCAACTCGCCGTCATAGCGACCGTTTTACACGCTTATGCACTGAGCGCAACCTTGTGGACCGATCATAGCATCAACTTCCACATTGGCAACGTACTTTCCCTGATTGCGGTACTGGGCAGTGCTATTTTATTGATCACCAATATCAACAAAAACACCGAAACTCTGGGGATTTTCATCTATCCGCTGGCGGCACTGACCACTTTAATCCCGTTAGCAATTCACACTGAAACGCCACTCTCTTTTGAGATTGGTAGCCACGTCCTGATTTCAATCTCAGCTTATAGCATTATGGGGATTGCTACCGCGCAGGCTGTTTTATATGCCGTTCAAGAGCGACGCTTCCGTACCAAACAGCTCTCTCGATTGATGCAAGCTCTACCGCCACTGCAGGTCATGGAGAACACATTAATCCAACTGGTATTAATTGGTTTTATCTTCCTAAGTTTTGCACTGCTGAGCGGTGTTTTCTTTATCGAAGATATCTTTGCACAGCATTTGATTCACAAAACCTTCTTCTCCATATTGTCTTGGTTAGTCTATGCCACGTTTCTATTTGGGCATTTTAAATATGGCTGGCGCGGTCAAAAAGCCGCACGCTATACCATCTGGGCTTATTTTCTATTGATCCTAAGTTATGTTGGAACCGAAATAATTTTGAAACTACTAGAATACTAATTCGACCTCAACGGAGAGTTTCAAATCTGCTCTCCGTACAGCGCTGCCCCCTCCTCTTCTCTTACAATAAAGCCAATGCGCCACGCTACAAACCTAACTTACATTTAAATTCAAATACTTATCTCCAATGAGTTTACAACCCTCCATCCTATTAAGTTTTTATGACGGGGCTTTTTTCGAACACTATAAAGCGGTATAATCTGCGTTCATTCATTACCGACGAAACCACATTGAATTCGCTAGATATTTCGATCCTTTTTGGCATACTTGCCCTGCTCATTATTTTATCCGCTCTTTTTTCAAGCTCTGAAACCAGCATGATGGCCTTAAATCGCTACCGATTAAAGCACCAAGCGAACGCTGGGCACAAAGGTGCGATTAAAGCTCAGAAACTTCTTGAGTCTCCTGATAGATTGCTCGGCGTAATATTGCTCGGCAACAATTTCGTTAATATCTTCGCCTCCTCTATCGCTACGATTATTGCGATGAAACTGATGGGAGAGGCCGGCATCGCATTAGCGGCAGGCCTACTAACCTTAGTTATTTTAGTGTTTGCAGAAGTCGCACCTAAAACCTTGGCGGCGTTGTACCCTGAAAAGATTGCTTATCCAGCAGCATACCTTTTAACGCCACTTCTAAAAGTACTTTCGCCCGTCGTGTGGCTCGTCAACTTTTTTGCCAATGGCCTATTGAAAATTGCGCGTGTTGATATAAAACAAAATGATGATCAGCACTCTTTAACTCATGAAGAACTGCAAACCTTAATTGATGTTGCGACCAACCAACTTCCAGCACAATATCGCTCCATGCTCTCTAGTGTCTTAAACTTGGAAAGCGTCACGGTCGAAGACGTTATGATTCCTAAGCAAGACATGTATGGCGTTGATCTGAACCAACCCTTTGAAGGGGTTTTAAAAGCCATTCAAAAATCGCCCTATACTCGCATCCCACTCTACCGTGGCTCTATTGAAGAGGATTTAATCGGCATACTAAATTTACGCCGTGCTCTACCAATCTTAATGCGTAGTGGCGTCTCCCTGAAAGACATTATAAAAATCATTCGACCTGCTTACTTCATTCCTGAGACCACCACTTTAAACGTGCAACTACGCAAGTTTAATGACCACAAACGTCGTATGGCGCTGATTGTTGATGAGTATGGCGACCTGCAAGGCTTACTCACCATGGAAGATTTACTGGAAGAGATTGTCGGTAAACTCTCAACCGATGCAAAAAGCAAAGCGGAAGAGACTGTTGCGCTGCATGACGACGGCACCATGACAATTGATGCCTCGGAGTTCATTCGTGATATTAACAAGGAATATCAACTCACCTTACCGACAGATGGCCCGAAGACGCTTAATGGCCTTATCCAAGAAGTCTTGGAAACATTACCGCTCCCTGGCACGTGTATCAAAGTCAATGACTATGTATTAGAGGTGGTTGAAACCTCTAGCAATGCCATCGAAACCATTCGATTAACGCCACCCAGCGATAATTAACTTAAAGAGATGACGCGATGAAAAAGCATGTATTTACCGATGAACAGCAATGGGCCAAACTCAAAGACGGCATTATTACCCTGGCCAAAACTGAAGTTCTATCTCGATTCGAGCAAGTCTCAGCAGAAATTAAAGCCGATGGATCATTGCTGACCGAAGCCGATACTCAGATGCAAATTCAGACCCAGGCCTTCTTAGAACAAAATTGGCCCGAGTACGCTTTTTTAGGCGAAGAGTCCCCTCTTGCAGAGCAAGAACAAGCGATGAACAGTAAAGACGGTTGCTGGATACTCGATCCCGTTGATGGCACCAGCAATTTCGCCATTGGCATTCCTGTCTATTCCGTCTCTTTAGCGCTGATGATTCAAGGTGAAATCGTCGCCGGATTGGTTTACGACCCTTCACGTTATGAGATGTTCGCGGCTCGCCTAGGACTCGGCGCAGAGTTGAATAACAAAGCATTGCTTGCAAGCACACCTAAAACCGCTTTAAGCCAATGCAGCAGTATTGTTGACTTTAAACGTCTTCAGCCAGCCTTAGCGACCCGCTTAGCTGTGCAAGCACCTTACTCTTCACAACGCAGTTTTGGTTCAGTTGCATTGGATTGGTGTTGGATCGCTGCTGGACGTGGTCAGGTTTACCTGCATGGCGCACAAAACATTTGGGACTACGCCGCTGGCTGGTTAATTTTAGAAGAAGCGGGTGGAGTGAGCTGCAGCCTCGACTTGAAAAAAGTGGTGGTTGCTCGCGTTGAGAAACGTTCAGCTATTGCCGCTACCACCCCTGAGTTATTCAAAGAGTGGCTGGCTTTCTTAAAAGCTTAATCTTTTCTAACAAAATAATTGTCAGGCAATATCCCTTAAATATTGCCTGCTTAAAACCTCCTCCCTTCCTTTACGAGCCTTTTACACACCCGGCTTGCACATCCAATCTACATACTCAATTTATAGACTCGCCATTCCCCTAGAACGCCCATTCCATTTTTTATTTCATTTAATTTTTTGTTAACACCTTTAATAGATTCGATTAGTTATTTCAATCACTTAACGTGATAATAAAAGCATCAAGGAGTGTAACTCCCATCTCCTTATGACTTTTAAAGGAGTACACAGATGAAAATTTTTATTATCAAGCTTCAAAAATGGATGGACCTGAGCCATCACCTCTCTTTTTTAGCCCCTTTGGCCTTACGTTTATACTTAGTGCCTGTTTTCTGGGTAGCGGGCATGAATAAGATCAACACTTTTCCAGACATTGTCGAATGGTTTGGCAATACAGAGTGGGGACTCGGACTTCCTTATCCAGAGATAATGGCCTTTTTAGCGACCTCCGCCGAAGTCGGTGGCGCGATTCTATTGCTATTTGGTTTTGCCACGCGGTGGGCAACCATACCTCTGATGTTTACTATGATTGTCGCGGCCACTGGCGTACATTGGCATAACGGTTGGCAAGCGGTGCATGACTTAATGTCCCCTTGGGCAAATGAAACTGCGGCAGGTGCCATAGAGCGTTTAGACAAAGCCAAAGAGCTTTTACAGACCCATGGCAATTATGAATGGCTGACTGAATACGGTAACTTTATTGTCAGTAACAACGGCATCGAGTGGGCAGTAACCTACTTCATTATGTTATTGGCGCTGTTCTTTATTGGTGGTGGAAAGTATGTCAGTGTCGATTTTTGGATTCGTAGACGCTGCATGCCTGAGAACTAATTAAAAGGTATAAAAAAGCCCGTTTATTCAATGAATAAACGGGCTTTTTACATCGCAATTTTAAAGTTACCAGGCCTGGTAACTTTAAAAAATGAACTTAATTCAGCTTAATAATTCCAAACTAGTTGTGCGCTTAAGATATCAACTGATGAATCATATGAACCGACTAAAACACTGTCACCTAACGCAGATTCCACAGTATAGTCTACATCTGCTTTGTCAGCCATGATATGGGTGTATCCGAAGTCAATCGACATGTCAGAGCTGATTTTGTAGCCTGCACCCACTGAAATCCATGTACGATCTGAATCAGGCGTTCTTGGAGAACGACTATATTTATCAGGAACAGGCGTTTCATCTAAAGCTAAACCAGTGCGTAACTTCCATGTATCGTTTAATTGGTAAATCATACCGATGGCATAACGCATACTGTCTTCAAAGTTTTGGTTAGATTCTGAATCAGGTCCATTATTATCAAACTCAACGACCAATTCATCATAAGCCTTCCAACCAGTCCAAGTAGTACTCGCTAATAATTGAATTTTTTCATTCAATTTATAGTCAACAGCCAAACTTGCTGTTGCTGGTAAGTTCACATTTGCGGATGCACTTGCGTCAAACAATACATCCGTTAGATAAGTAGGCCCCGCAGCTATTGGGTCAGTTGAGTTAATCCCGGTATAGTCCACGTCACCTTTAACATCATGTGTCATGGCTGAGCGATATGCCAAACCAACATTAAGTGCTGCTACAGGCGTGTACATCAAACCGAAATTGTAACCATACGCCCAACTATCACCGGTGACTTCTGCGGTAGCATCTGCATCGCCAATCGCAGATTGATTAATTTTTTGCTCTAAAATCACATCGACATACTGCGCATTCACACCAAAACCAAAAGACAATTTGTCATTGATTTTTCTTGCTATAGCTGGATTAATATTAAGGGTTTTTAAGTTTGTTTCAGTTGCATGGTATCGACCAACCCAGTCATCATCATAAGAAATATGCTGACCAAATGGCACATTGATTCCTAAACCAGCATCGTAATCACCAAACTTACCTTTCCAATAGATGTTTGGCACCAATCCAAGGGTCGCACCATCATCACCAGAACCAGAAATATCATTACCTGGAGCAACAAAATAAGTGCCATCATTAGAAAATCCAGCCTTTGGAGAGATAATATGTGCACCAATAATAGCCTGACTACCTTCAATCTCCGTTAATCCTGCTGGGTTAAACCACATGACACTGGCGTCTTCTGCATTGGCTGCAGCACCAGCGTAAGACAGCCCTTGACCACTGGCACTTTGTTCGATTAATGCAAAACCTGATGCATTGGCGGCTTGTGAAACTAAAGCGACTAAAATCGCTCCTGTTAATTTATTGAATAACATCTTCTCTCCATTGAGTTTAAGTAGCATTATTTAAAATTTCCGATATTCTATCAGCACTTTAACCATAACGATAATTGAAATCGTCGTATGAGTGATAAGTAAATTGAATTACCTGATTCACTTTAAAAACAGATAACCAGGCCTGGTCGTTTAATGGATTTTCGATAATAGGCCATTTCGCAATTCAGAGCATGCCGAGCGCTTCTTGCAAGCTCTTAACCCCTATCACTTCCATTCCTGGAACACCGTCTTTTGGTACATTGCCAATCGGCACTATAGCTCTTTTAAAGCCATGTTTAGCGGCTTCAAACAGTCTTTCTTGTCCGCTCGGTACAGGGCGAATCTCGCCTGCTAACCCCACTTCGCCAAAGACAATCAACTCTTGTGACAACGGCTGGTTGCGCATACTCGAGAGAATCGCAGTCAGTACAGCTAAATCGGCACTGGTCTCCGTGACTTTTACCCCGCCCACCACATTGACATAAACATCCTGATCACTGGCCTGGATACCACCATGGCGATGCATTACGGCTAACAGCATGGTGATTCTATTTTGATCCAAGCCGACCATGACACGTTTTGGCGCTCCATAAAGTGCGTCATCGACTAAGGCTTGTATCTCAACTAACAAAGGTCTAGACCCTTCCCAGACAACCATGACCACCGAACCCGAAGAGATCTCTTCGCCACGTGACAGAAAGATAGCCGAAGGGTTTTTGATTTGCTTCATACCTTTTTCAGTCATGGCAAATACACCCAGCTCATTGACTGCGCCAAAACGATTCTTAATGGCTCGAAGCGTCCTGAAACGACTATCCGACTGACCTTCAAGAAAAACGACGGTATCAACAATATGCTCTAAAACTCTGGGCCCTGCGACTTCACCGGATTTAGTCACATGCCCGACTAAGAAAACGGCAATATTATTCTGTTTAGCGTAACGGGTTAAATAGGCGGCTGTTTCACGCACCTGTGAGACGCCTCCTGCCGCACCACTGACTTCGGCAAGCTGCATGGTTTGAATTGAGTCGACTACCATAATTTTGGGTGCTTCAGTCTGTGCTGCACTGGTAATTAACTCAACATCGGTTTCCGTCAATAAACGTAATTTATCATCTGGTAATTCCATGCGTTTCGCACGTAAAGCGACTTGCTGTAAGGACTCTTCTCCCGTCACATACAACACATTATGCAACATGCTTAAGTGGCACATGACCTGCAATAGAATGGAAGATTTACCTACCCCAGGGTCACCGCCAATCAACACAACGGAACCCGGCACAATACCACCGCCTAACACACGGTCTAACTCACTCATGGTAGATGATATTCTAGGCACGGACGCCAAATCGACATCTGCAATGGATTTGACTTGGCACTCCATCGCGCCTGAAAACCCTTTCGGAGCAGATGGACTACTGGAAGTTTTCGCTGGACTGACCTTAAACTCTTTCAGAGTATTCCAGGCACTGCAGGCCATACACTGACCTTGCCACTGAGAATGCTCTGCACCACAATCGGTGCAGACGTAGGCGGACTTTATTTTTGCCATTAATGTTATATCGCTCTTTAAGATTATTTGACAGAAGTTGTCGTCTGTATGTCTATGCCTTGAAATGCCATTGGCGTTTCTTCGGGGTAAATATCAGACAGTGACAATGATTTCCCTGAACCCTGAACCACCCGGACATGCTCACGTGTAAATTTACGTGGCTCTATCACACCGCATGAATGTGCAATTAAAGAGACCTCATGAATTAAATTACGATGATAATTTGCAACGCGTTTGGATTTTTTCTCCGGCACTAAACCGCTTTGTAAACGTTTATTATGGGTCGTAATGCCTGTAGGGCAACTGTCTTCATGACATTGCATTGCTTGAATACAGCCTAATGAAAACATGAAGCCACGAGCAGACGTAATAAAGTCCGCGCCCATTGCCAGTGCCCAAGCAACCGTAGTTGGATTGGTTAACTTTCCAGAGGCGACCACCTTAACCTGATCCCGCAGCTGATACTTCGTTAACAAATCAATCACGTGTGGTAAGGATTCCGTTAAGGACATACCCACATCATCCATCAACGCAATTGGAGCGGAACCTGTACCACCCTCTGCACCATCAATGGTGATGAAATCGGGTGCAGACTCCAAACCTCGCTGGAGAATTGACTGACAGAACTCCTCAAACCAGACTGGTGATCCCATTACAAATTTAAAACCTACCGGCTTACAGGTCACATCCCTTACCTGATGAATTATATCCAATAAGGTCTCATTATCATAAATCTCGATATGACGATTGGGGCTAATAGAATCCTCTCCGACTGGAATGCCACGGATATCAGCAATCTCTTGTGTCACTTTAGCGCCCGGTAATATACCGCCTTTTCCCGGCTTAGCGCCTTGGCTCATTTTAATTTCGAACATACGGACTTGCTCGTGCGCGGCAGCCTCTCTTAATTTCTCATTACTCAAGTTACCGCTTTTGTCTCGATAACCATATTTAGCCGTGCCTATCTGGGCGACTAAATCTGCTCCACCCTCAAGGTGATATGGTGAAACCCCTCCTTCTCCGGTGTTCATCCAACAACTGGCTTTTTTTGCACCTTGGCTCAACGCCAATACAGCAGGTTTAGATAAGGCACCAAAACTCATGCCTGAAATATTAAACAAGGATTGTGCTCGGAAAGGGGTTTTGGTATTGGGGCCAATAATCATCGGAGGAGAAGAGACAGCGTCTTTTTCAAGCATCGGGAACGCGCAGTTGGTAAACAACATTTTTCCAGGATGGTTTATATTTCGAGTAGAACCGAATCCTTGAGTGGTCGAGATGTTTTTAGCAGCGCGATATACCCAGGTGCGTTGTGCACGATTAAAGGGACGTTCATCTTGATCCGCAGCAAACATGTATTGACGCATGAACTTGCCTAAATATTCAAATAGATAACGGAATCGTGCAATGACAGGATAGTTATGCCGAATAGCGTGCTCAGTTTGCAAGCGGTCGATAATAAACGTAATCACCAACAACGCAATCACAAAGCCCGTGACCACAATAAAGATAATAGACATCCAGTGTAAAACCACTGAAACCCAGCCCACGGTTATTGTTTCCATGTACTATTCCTTATATCAAATAAACTCTACAGTCATTATCACCATGCTTAGTATAGTCTGCTTTTATGGCCTGCTTTAGTACTTTATACATAGGTAAGACCACAAACAAAAAACCCGCTTTAACGCGGGTTTTAATTGAATGACTGTTCAGCAAAATTAATGCTTAATATCTTTCCAATACTCTCTTTTTAGAAGATAGGACAACAGTAATAAGACAAGTAAGAAAGCGATAACCTTCCAACCTAAGTCTAAGCGATCAATCTTTGATGGTTCACCCACATACTCTAAAAAGTTTGTGATATCACGAGCCGCTTCAGCATACTCTTCTTCACTTGCATGACGTTGAATACCTTCAAGTACATTCGGCATAGCCGTGCCTTTTAAGACATGATTATCCCAATCACCTTTTTCATTCTGCTCGTAACCACGTAAGAAGGTATAGATATAATCTGAGCCTTTCAAACGTGACATTAACGATAAGTCAGGCGGTTCAGTACCAAATACATCCATCGCAACACCTGGCAAGATACGCGTTGTCACATTTTCAACCACGGTACTCTGCCCGTAAGCCATCTCTGCAACAATCGCATCATCGTCCCAACCTAAGTTACGTGCGATACGGTTATAACGCATGTACTTCAAGGAGTGACAAGCCATACAGTAGTTGGAAAACAAGATTGCCCCACGCTTCAAAGAATCTTGATCGCGTAAATTATTTTGTGCCGGTTCTAATGTAATGCCATAACCACCTGCCGCCTGAATATTGGCGGTTTGAGAGAGCATAAAGAAACTCAATACTAATAAAAGCTTTTTCATTTAGGTAACCCTCTCTGGTACAGGCTTGGTTTTTTCAGTTTTCGACGTAAATGGCAACACTAGGAAGAACATAAAGTACAAAGCCGTAAATATCTGCGCTAACTTAGTCAACTCAGGGGTTGCTGGCTGTGTCCCTAACCAACCTAAGACAACAAAACTCACCACTAAAATCGTTAATAAGATTTTAAAAGAGATTCCACGATAACGAATTGACTTAACCTTACAGCGATCTAACCATGGCATTGCAAACAACACCGCAATCGCGCCGCCCATTGCAACCACCCCTAAGAACTTATCCGGAATCGCACGCAAGATTGCATAGAATGGCGTGAAATACCAAACTGGCGCAATATGATCAGGCGTCTTCAATGGATTTGCCGGTTCAAAGTTTGGCGCTTCAATAAAGTAACCCCCTCCCTCTGGCGCATAAAACATCACAAGGGCAAACAGCGTCATAAAGAACACCGCTCCCATGGTATCTTTTACCGAATAGTAAGGGTGGAAAGGAATGCCGTCAATCGGTAGACCTTTGTCATTTTTGTATTTTTTAATCTCAATACCATCAGGATTATTCGAACCGACCTGATGCAGTGCCACGATGTGCATAAAGATTAAGATAACCAGCACCAATGGTAGAGCGATAACGTGTAACGCAAAGAAGCGGTTTAAGGTAACATCGGAGATAACAAAGTCACCACGCACCCATAACGCTAAGTCTGGTCCAATCAAAGGAATGGCACCAAATAGTGAAATGATAACCTGAGCACCCCAATAAGACATCTGACCCCATGGCAGTAGATACCCCATAAACGCTTCAGCCATTAAGACTAAAAACAGCAGCATACCCAGTATCCATACCAGTTCTCTCGGCTCTTTATAGGAGCCGTACAGCAGTCCTCGCATCATATGCAGATAGACCACTAAAAAGAAGGCGGACGCGCCAGTAGAGTGCATATAGCGAATAAGCCAACCCCACTCTACATCACGCATAATGTATTCAATTGAGTTAAAGGCTTCAGCCGCACTCGGCTTATAGCTCATGGTTAGCCAAATACCAGATACGATTTGATTGACAAAAACCAATAATGCTAAGGCACCAAAGAAATACCAAAAGTTAAAGTTTTTAGGCGCATAGTATTCACCGACATGCTTATTCCAGGTACTGATTAACGGATAACGTTTATCAAACCAGCCCAATAGACTCGATTGTTGCTTAGTTGATTCTGACATTATGCAACCCCTTCTTCTGCTGGGCCTTCACCAATACGAATCAAATAATCCGTAAGGAAATGATGTGGTGGAATTTCAAGATTGGTTGGAGCAGGTACAGACTGGAATACACGACCGGCTAAATCAAAACGCGAACCGTGGCATGGGCAAAAGAACCCACCTTGCCAATCTGCACCAACATCTGGAGAACCAATCGCGGGTCTAAACAGCGGCGCACAGCCTAAGTGGGTACAGATACCAACCACGACTAGATATTCATCTTTGATTGCGCGTGCAGGGTTTTGGCAATATTCAGGCTGATCCGACTCTTCTGACGCGGGATCACGTAACTGGCCATCTAAAGGGGCTAAGCCATTCAGCATATCGGGTGTTCTACGAACAACCCAGACAGGTTTACCACGCCAAGCGATGGTTAACATCTGTCCTAGCTGAAGCTGACTAATATCAGCATTTACCGGTGCACCAGCAGCCTTAGCTTTTTCACTCGGTTGCCATGAACTTACAAATGGAACCGCTAAAAAAGTGGCTCCAACCGCTCCGACAACACCTGTTGCACCCGTGAGAATTTTACGACGTTGTAAATTAACGCCTACATTATTTTGTTCTTCTGTCGACATACCTGTCTTCCTAGTTTACCCAAGCAAATTCCCCCTATTCTACCGAAGGTTCTTAAAAATTCAAATCAGTATTTACCCGAAACCCCATTTAATAAGTTTTTTCTATGGTACTTTATAAGCTTAACTAATTCATTTAAACAACCGTATAACGGCTTATACTGGGTTTTGAACATCTACAAAATGACACTCAAGATTAAATTTATCAGCCAAGTGCTCTCCGAGGCTTTTAATCCCTAAACGCTCCGTCGCATGATGCCCAGCCGCTAAATAATGAATACCCGCTTCACGTGCTAGGTGTGTGGTTTGCTCTGAGACTTCACCGCTAATATAAACATCCGCCTGCCATTCAATCGCTTGATCAATATAACCTTGTGCGCCACCGCTGCACCACGCGATGGTTTGCACTGTTTCAGGCCCACCAGGTAAATGTAGAGCCTGCCTATTCAAACTGCCAGAGACCTGCTCTACAAAGGCATTGATTGACATCGGCTTTGCAAGCCGGCCTAATCTGACCAGGCCTGGTAAAGGGGTGATATCTTCTAACCCCCATAATTTACCCAGCATTGCATTGTTACCCAGTTCGGCATGTCCATCTAACGGCAGATGATAACCCAGCAGGTTAATATCATTGAGTAGCAGGGTTTTAATGCGCTTCTGCTTAAACCCTACAATCTCCTGTGGTTCACTCTTCCAGAAATAACCATGATGAACCAGAACGGCATCGGCTTGTAACGCTACCGCTTTATCAAGCAATGCCTGACAAGCGGTTACGCCGGTGACAATACGTTTGATTTCAGCCGTACCTTCAACCTGCAAACCATTCGGCGCATAATCTTTGTATTGATCAAGCGCTAAAAAATCCGCTAAATATGACACTAACTCTGAACGTAACATCCAACTCTCTCCATTCCTGTCAAAAACCTTTTAAATAGGCAAAAAAAAACCACCAGGCCTGGTCAGACCGAGTGGTTTCTTTACTAACGTAAAGACCAAATTAGATTAATCTTTGATACGGTAACGAGCTGAAGCAGCATGCGCCTGAAGCCCCTCACCATCCGCTAGAACGCCCGCAATGCGTCCAAGGGTATTTGCACCCTCTGCTGAACACATAATCAAGCTTGAACGCTTCTGGAAGTCATAAACCCCTAAAGGTGATGAGAAACGCGCCGTTCTTGACGTCGGTAAAACGTGGTTTGGACCCGCGCAGTAATCACCAATTGCTTCCGCTGTAAAACGTCCCATAAAGATGGCACCAGCATGGCGAATCTTCGGCAATAAAGCCTTAGGATCTTCTACTGACAATTCTAAATGCTCAGGCGCAATCAGGTTAATCATCTCCAACGCTTGCTCTTCATCATTCACCACGATAATCGCACCACGATCCTCTAAAGCTTTACGGATAATCTCTTGGCGTGGCATGGTTGGCAGTAGACGATTCATACTCTCCAACACCTTGTCAGCAAACGCGGCATCCGGAGTCACCAAAATAGACTGCGCATCTTCATCGTGCTCTGCTTGTGAGAACAGATCAACCGCAATCCAATCAGGATTGGTTTGACCATCACAGTAAACTAGAATTTCAGAAGGCCCTGCAATCATATCAATACCGACCGTTCCGAAAACCATACGTTTTGCTGTGGCAACATAGATATTTCCAGGTCCAACAATCTTATCAACCGCAGGTACTGTTTCAGTCCCATAAGCCAAAGCAGCAACTGCTTGCGCGCCACCTAAGGTAAAGACAGCATCCACATCACAAATCGCAGCCGCCGCTAATACCATGTCGTTTACTTCACCATCCGGCGTTGGCACAACCATAATAAGTGTTTCAACACCGGCGACTTTAGCAGGAATTGCATTCATAATCACAGAGGAAGGATAAGCCGCTTTACCACCTGGAACATAAAGCCCAACACTGTCTAAAGGTGTGACTTGCTGACCTAACATCGTGCCGTCCGCTTCCTCATAACTCCATGAAGCTTGAACTTGTCTTTCATGATAGTCACGAACACGTTTTGCAGAAACTTCTAACGCTTCACGTTGATCTGCTGGAATTCTTTCTAAAGCCGCAAACAGACGCTCTTTTGAGATGCTTAGTTCTGCAGCAGAATTCAAAGACATGCGATCGAACTTAGCAGTATATTCAAGCAAAGCAGCATCGCCCTTTACACGAACTGAATTAACAACCTCTTTAACGACATCATTAATTGACTCATTAGAAACGGTTTCCCACGCAAGAAGAGTATCTAACTCTCCTCTAAATCCTTCTGCACTAGCAGATAAACGACGAATATTAAGCATTTTGACTCTCTATCACTGATTTAAACTTTTGAACAATTTCATTAATTTCATGAAACTTGGTTTTATATGCATGCTGATTAACAATCAGACGTGAGCTGATGTCGGCAATGTGCTCCATCGGCACTAAACCATTGGCACGCAGAGTATTTCCAGTATCGACTAGATCTACGATTCTGTCGGCTAAATCAATCAATGGTGCAATTTCCATTGAACCATAAAGTTTGATTAAATCGACCTGCTCACCCTTTTGCGCATAATACGCTTGGGCAGACTTCAGATACTTAGTGGCTATTTTAAGACGATGACCATGAGGCTTTTCGAACTCAGGACCTGCCACCATTAACTGGCACTTGGCTATCTGTAAATCCAACAACTCATAGAGGTTATCGTTCGGCGCTTCCATCAAAACGTCTTTACCGGCAACTCCGATATCCGCAGCGCCATGTGCGACATAAGTCGGCGCATCCGTTGCACGTACAATCAACAAACGTACATTTGGATTATTCGTTGGCAAAATAAGCTTACGGCTTTTGCTCGGATCTTCTAGGGGTTCAATGCCCGCCGCTTCAAGTAACGGTAGAGTATCTTTGTAAATGCGTCCTTTAGAGAGCGCGATAGTTAGCTGTTCATTCATAAGTTCATCAAATATTTAATACGTTCAAAGATTAAGCGTGACTTAAAGCACGCTCTGTAAATAGGAGCTTATCATTAGCCTGAGATTAATCAGACAAACGATATATATGTGCACCTACTTTGTGAAATTTCTCTTCAATCAGTTCATAACCACGGTCAATATGATAAACCCGATTTACAACCGTCTCACCTTCTGCGACCAGGCCTGCTAAGATCAAACTTGCCGAAGCGCGCAAATCTGTCGCCATGACAGGCGCACCAATCAGTTTTTTCACACCGCGAATGGTCGCGGTATTGCCATCAATTGAGATATCTGCGCCCATTCTAGCCAACTCTGAAACATGCATAAAGCGGTTTTCAAAAATCGTTTCCTGAATGGTTGATTCGCCATCAGCCAGAGCATTCATTACTAAAAACTGCGCTTGCATATCCGTTGGAAAAAGAGGATATGGATCCGTAATGATATTCACAGGCTTTAGATCACGGTTACGCATGTCTAAAGTAATACTATCTTCGGTACAGGTAATTTCTGCACCGGCTTCGGTGAACTTGTCTAACACCGCAGTTAGATGTGCAGGGTTAACCTTGGTCACGGTTAACTTACTTTTACTAACGGCAGCCGCCGCCAAATAAGTACCCGCTTCAATGCGATCAGGAATCACTGAATACTCTACGCCAGCTAGGCGTTCAACGCCTTCAATAACCAAAGTACTGGTGCCTAACCCACTGATTTTAGCGCCCATTTTATTTAAAAACTCAGCCAAATCGGTCACTTCAGGCTCGCGTGCTGCATTTCTTAAATAGGTTGTGCCTTCCGCAAGTACGGCAGCCATCAATAGGTTTTCAGTGCCCGTCACCGTCACCGGTGTCATCGAAATATCAGCACCCTTGAGACGACCGTCGGACTTGGCGACGATATAGCCTTGTTCAACCTGAATATCAGCACCCATCTTCTGCATACCATGAATATGAATATCCACAGGGCGTGAACCAATTGCACAACCGCCCGGTAAGGAAACCTTAGCTTCACCAAAACGACCTAACAATGGCCCCAACACTAGGATTGAAGCACGCATGGTATTTACCAACTCATAAGGTGCTTCTTTCGACGTAATGTTACCCGCATCTAATTCAATATTCAGATGCTCATCAAATAAGACATCAACCCCCATAGAGGCCAGCAACTGGATGGAGGTTGTCACATCCATTAAATGCGGAACATTAGACAATTTAGTCGGCGTTTCTGCGAGCAAACAACCCATTAAGATAGGCAGAGCTGCATTTTTAGCGCCTGAAATTTCAATATTGCCTGAGAGTTCCCCCTGACAACTTACTACTAATTTATCCATAAGTTTTGCTTTATCTATTCTGTATGATTGAAAACCGAGGGATTAAACATAACCCTGATTTGATTAAGTCAGCTAGCCTGTCTTTAAAAAGATCTGTTTAAGCGACTTTCGTCTTAATCGATAATGCATGCAATTCGCCGCTGGCAAATTGTGCTTTAAAAATATCATTGACCATGCGATGGCATTTGATGGGTGACAAACCTGCAAAACTAGGGCTAATTACGACAATGGTAGAAGTACAATCGGCGCCACTGGTTTCAACCTGACTATCAGGAATTGCAGCTTCAATCATTTCTTTAATGGTCTCTGGAGACATTTGAGCTCACTCTCTGGAAAAATTTATTGGCGTATTTTAACGCCTTTGTGCAATAAAATCAGATTTATCGCAGACACAATAATCAAGAATAAAACCGTAACCGATAAACTTAAATAAACTGATACGTCAGATTGCTCAAAGAATCCATAACGAAAACCATCGACCATATAAAAGAATGGGTTAAATTGTGATATATCTTGCCAGACACCTGGTAAAGCGTGAATTGAATAAAAAACACCACTTAAAAACGTCAGTGGCATAATGACAAAGTTCTGAAAAGCGGCTAGATGGTCATATTTATCAGAAATAATCCCTGCTAACATACCCAAACCGCCCATCATCGCCGCACTCAATACGGCAAACAACATAATCCACAATGGCGACTGCCAACTCAAGTCAAACCAAATAATGCCAACCACTAATATTGCAAAACCAACCGCAATACCGCGTACTATGGCCGCCCCCACAAATGCAATATACAACTCAAATGGTGAAATCGGACTCAGCAATACAAAGGTTAAATTGCCGTGCATTTTCGATTGAATCAAACTCGAAGAGGTATTCGCAAAGGCGTTTTGCAAAATCGCCATCATCACCAGGCCTGGTATTAAAAACTGACTGTAATTTAAGTCTGAATAGACCTCGATTTGCGTATTTAAAACCTGACCAAAGACCAGTAGATAGAGCAACGTTGCCACCACGGGGGCAAACACCGTCTGCACAACGACTGAATAAAACCGTCTAATTTCTTTAATAAACAGCGCCCAACAACCTCCAAAATTAATCATTAAAGTGATTCTCCAGAGGTTAAGTCTAAAAATACTTCTTCTAATGAAGCATCACGACTACTGATATCAGAAACTTGCAGCTGATTTTCGTGTAACCAAGCCAGTAACTCTGTCATGGAAGCCGTTTTTTCTAATTTAAACACTAAGCCATTAGGCTCGCGTTCGACTAAACGCTGTTCTAAATTTGGTATTAACTGCTGTGCAGGCTGAGAAAGCGTCACGCGTAAATAGCGGAAGTTGTGTTTAGAAAGTAAAGCATGTGTTGAATCCAACGCCTTAACCTCACCCTCCTGCATAATGGCAACTTTCTCACAAAGCGCTTCCGCTTCTTCTAAATAGTGTGTCGTCAGAACAATGGTATGGCCTTTCTGGTGCAACTCTTTGGTAAACTCCCAGAGCGTTCTGCGCAAATCCACATCCACCCCCGCAGTCGGCTCATCTAATACCAAAACTTGTGGTTTATGCACCAACGCCATCGCAATCAATACGCGACGCTTCATCCCGCCAGACAACTGACTGGTATTGGCATCGGATTTATCTGCTAGCGCTAAACGTTCCAATAACTCACCAATCCACGCAGCCTGCTTAGGGCCTTTTAAACCAAAATATCCAGACTGTAATTGTAAAAGTTCACGAATAGAGAAAAATGGATCTGAAATCAACTCTTGAGGCACCAGACCCAATAGACGGCGAGTTTGACGATAATCATCAATAACATCAAACCCTTTGATTTTAATACTGCCCGAGCTTGGAATCACCAGGCCTGACATGGCACTAATAAGGGTAGATTTACCGGCTCCATTAGGGCCAAGCAAGCCAAAAAAGCTGCCTTCTTCAACCGTAAAGGAGATGCCTTTTAAGGCTTCTAATTCACCGTACTGTTTTTTGACTTGATTAAACTCAATCGCCGGGGTTTGCAATATTTTAGTCCTTATTAAGTAAATAGTTGAATTAGCTTTATGTAACAGCGACTCACTCGGTTAAATCCAAAACAGACTCTAAATTATATAAAGCCGTTAAGGTATGCAGATCCGCGGGCATACTTTTAACCTTAAGAGTAGAGCCTTTATTGCCTGACCAGACCAGTAAAAGGGCTAAGGCAGCACTGTCTATTAGCTTTACTTGTGAGAAATCAACCTCTAAAACGGGGTATTTTAAAACCGCCTTGTTTTTCAAAAGTGTCGGTAAGGTCTGTAAAGTCACCTCTGCCGGCAAAGTGATTAGGCCACTTGCTTCAGACCACGTTAATTCTGCCATCACCCTTCCTTATTTATTAAAGCGTTTATATTGTTAGGTTCGTTATGCTTAACCGTTAAAGGCACTATTTTTAGCTTTCATATCGACAATCACTGCATCAATGCCAACTTTTGAAAAATCAGAGCCATAGGCTTTACGGTAATTTAACAGCATACTAATACCTTCAATAGAGACGTCGTATAACATCCATTTTTTGCTCTTTTTATTTAGGTAGGCACGATAAACCACATCTGTTTGATTACCATCAGCCTGCACTACGACTGAAGGCACGGTCACACGCCCTGGCTTCTCTTGTTGAGCCTTTTTTACTTTGACGGTTTCGATATTCAATTTCAGTAAACTCTGTGAATAAGAACGGATTAAGGTATTCGAAAAAGCCGCCATAAACTCCGTTTGCTGTGACTCATTTGCCGTGCGCCAATGTTTCCCCATAACGTAGCGAGCCATTTTCGCTGTATCGATATAAGGCAACACATATACAGCCGCAAATGCCTTAACCTTTTCAGGATCCGATTCTAACTCGACACGCTGTTCATTCATCGCTTTAATAAGCTCTACTGACAATAGGCTCACCATTTCTGCCGGATCATCCTGAGGCACGGAAACCGCATGACCCTGAGCCATCCACGCAAAAGACAGTAAGATTAATCCAAAAACCTGTAATGGTTTTTTCATGAATGACTTCATCCTACTCTGCCTCACTGAATTTAACTAAGAACTGACCAATTAACTCTTCTAAGACCAATGCGGATTGCGTCAGCTCAACTTGCGAGCCTTCCTCTAGTACTTCCTCTTCTCCACCAGGGTCAAGACCGATGTATTGATCGCCTAATAAACCGGAGGTTAAAATCGAAGCGGATGAATCGGATGGCAGAAGATTAAAAGATTTATCAATCTGCATATCAACCTTCGCTTTAAAGGAGACCGGATCGACACCAATCGCCGTAATTCGACCAATCACGACACCACTTAACTTCACGGGGGCACGTACTTTCAAGCCGCCAATATTGTCAAACAAGGCGCTCACCTTATAAGTCGGCTGTTCTTTCCAACCGCTAAAGTTACTCACCTGCAAGGCAATCCCCGCCAAAGCGACAATGCTCATCAAGACAAAGGCTCCTACCCATAGTTCAATTTTGGTCTGTTTTTTCATTTTTCTAAAACCTTATTTCAGTTAACAGTTCTGTGATTAGAACTTTTCAATTTAGAATTTTTTATTCGACTTTTGTAAAAGCATTTATATGTAAAAGCGATGAATCAGTTAAACATCAGTGATGTTAGGATAAAGTCTAATCCAAGAACGCCCAAGGATGAATGCACAACTGTCTTGGTTGTGGCACTACTCACACCCTCAGAAGTCGGTACGGCATTAAAGCCTTGGAAAAGTGCCACAATGGCAATCAAAAATCCAAAAGCAATCGACTTGATAATGCCATTCATGACATCGTCATGCCAATCGACATGACCATGCATCTGCGACCAAAACGCACCTTCATCCACCCCTAACCAGCCGACAGAAACCAGATAACCGCCAATAATCCCCAAACCGGTAAACAGTAACGTCAACAATGGCAAAGAGATAACTGCTGCTAGAAAGCGTGGCGCATAAATGAATTTTAAGGGATCAATCGCCATCATCTCTAATGCCGAAATCTGTTCGGTTGAACGCATTAAACCAATCTCTGCAGTTAACGCTGAACCCGCGCGCCCAGCAAACAATAGTGCTGCAACCACCGGCCCTAGCTCTCTTAATAGAGACAAAGCGGTCATCGTCCCCACCGCTTCTTCAGAGTTATAGTCCACTAATACATTGTAGCCCTGTAAACTGAGCACCATACCGACAAACAGTCCCGCGGTTAAGATAATGGGCAGTGAGAGCACGCCTGCGACATAGACCTGTTTAAGCAACAGATCCAATCGTAATATCGCTCGCGGTGCGGCGGAGAATACCGAAACAATAAACATTGAACCTCGACCAAAAGTGGCCAGGCCTGCTATAACATCCGATCCAACGGATTGAACAAAATCAATAAATCGTGACATTATTTACCTCCTTTGGCCTGAGAATATAACGCTATGTCTTCGATATAGGGTACATTTGGAAAATGAAACGGTACAGGCCCATCCGGCAATCCATTGATAAACTGATGTACATAACCGGTTGACTCTTTTAATAGGTCTTCTTTGGTGCCCTGAGCAATCATTTTACCTTCCGAGATAACACAGACATAATCAGCAATTGACAGAACTTCGTCCACATCATGCGAGACAATGACACTGGTAAGTCCAAGACTATTATTCAGTTTATAAATCAGCTCAACAAGCACCCCTTTAGTAATGGGATCTTGCCCAACAAAAGGCTCATCATAAAATATCATCTCTGGATCAAGCGCAATGCCTCGTGCCAATGCCACTCGTCGAGACATACCACCTGACAATTCAGCAGGCATTAATGATTTCGCGCCTCTTAAACCAACCGCCTGTAATTTCATCAAGACCAATGCATGAATCAACTCTTCCGGCAGTTTAGTATGCTCTCTTAACGGGAATGCAACATTGTCGAAGACATTCAAATCGGTCAATAGAGCACCACTTTGGAATAACATGCCCATCTTGCGTCTTAACTCATAGAGCTTCTTACGCGACAAGGCATGTACATGCAAACCTTCTACCCAAATTTCTCCAGAGTCAGGCGTTAATTGTCCAGCAATCAACTTTAGCAAGGTCGTCTTACCACTGCCACTTGGCCCCATAATCGCCGTTATTTTGCCCTTAGGGATAGAGAGGGTGATATCGTCAAATATCTTGCGATTGCCACGCGAAAAGCACAGGTTCTTTATTTCAATTAGCGTTTCCGTCTCTTCCATAGAACTTATCCGATTTTCTTCCAAATCAATTTCCATTTCTTTTAAGCGTCTCAGCAGTGTCATTAAGGTTTAAAGTCAGATTAAGGGCGATTTCATTAATAGCCTAAAAACTCACCTATTGTTTTAAAATTCGCCACCCGTTGCATATCAATCTTTTCTCCGCCAACAATACAAGGCACACCTTGATATTCAGCGGTCGCTGCCGTTGATAAGCTTTGCATAAAGTCTTTCAGGATAACCACTTGTGCCTTAGGATCAGCCGTCAACTCTGGCAGATACGCCAAGGGTTGGCCGGACATCCACAAGCCTTGATACTGCCAACACCAACCCGGTAGTTTTTGCTGTGTCGAGACCAAGGTGACTGGTAACCCTGCTAACTCCGTTTGTTCAAACGCCTCTTCAGACCAGACAACAACACCCGCGGCTTGCTCATTTAAGGCGGCAACAACCTTTTCTAGTTGTACTAAAAGCGAATGGTCAAAACCATCCAAACCTGCCTCAAGCGCAAAATAGAAATAAAATGGCACCTCAACGGCCTCATCAACCGCTTGCAGTTCTTCTTGACTCCAGCCTGACCAGACAGACTGCGGCACAAGTAGCACTCGGTAAGCATTACTAAAATAGTCTAGCTGCCAATCGACCGGCAGGTCTTCGGGGTAAAACCCATCTAACAAGTCGTCATGTTGCCAGCCATAGGTGCCTATTTGAAGATTTTCCAATGATTCCAAACCTATACAAAATTTCAGTAAAGGCGTATTTTATCTTTAGTACAAACAATTTACAGCTAAAAAGACTTTTTAAGTGCATTTAAAGCACAGCTTTGTTTTAGGCAAGCACATAATGACCAATAACCACTTGCCTGTATCTAATAGAGGCTCATCAATAATATTTATTTACCTGTTAGTTTCCGTTATAATTGCGACCCATTTAAAACACATTGAATACGGCAATTATGACGACTACATTACTCCTACCTAGCATTGTTTTATTAATTGGTTTAGTTCTTCTAGTCTGGAGCTCTGACATTTTTATTGATGGCGCCGCCAGTGTCTCGGTTCACCTGGCCATATCGCCTTTAATAATAGGTGTCGTTGTCCTTGGTTTTGGTACTTCAATGCCAGAAATTCTGGTTGCTACCTTAGCCGCACTGGATAATAGCCCAGGCTTGGCCGTTGGTAATGCCGTCGGCTCCAATATTGCCAATATCGCGATGGTCTTAGGGGTTGCCGCGATTATTAGCCCAATCGTTGTTAAGTCTTCAATCCTAAAACGTGAACTGCCGATTCTACTGGCCATCTCTTTTGGGGCTTATGCACTGGTTCTAGACGGTGAGTTAGGTGTTCTGGACGGCATCATATTAGCGGTTACGTTAATCCTCACCATGACCTGGATGATTAAGGCCAATAAAAATATTGACCCATCGGACCCTTTAGCAGACGAAACCATTCAAGAAATCGATACCATGCCTGAATTGAGCATAAAAAAGAGTGTTGTCTTTGTCATCGGCGGTTTATTGATTTTGATGGCCAGCGCCAAGATGATGGTTTGGGGTGCGGTTGAAATCGCCCACGCTTTCGAAATTCCTGAAGTCGTTATCGGCTTGACTATTATTGCCATCGGTACCAGTTTACCTGAATTAGCCGCCGCCGTTTCCGCCGCGCGTAAAAATGAAGCTGATTTGATGATTGGTAACATTATCGGTTCAAACATGTTCAATATCTTAGCGGTCTTAGCAGTACCAGCCCTGCTCGCGCCTTCTGTTTTAGACAAAGACATACTCATGATTGATATGCCTGTCATGCTTGGCTTTACGTTATTAATGCTGCTGTTTGCTTTACCTAGAAAAGGTGAAGCGGTGATTAACAAACCAAAAGGCCTTTTACTTACCTTTGGTTTTGTGGCATATTTAGTGGTTTTATACATGCGCTCAACCAGCGCATAGTATTATGTAAACCACAATATAGACCAGCAAGTAGATCAAAAACATAAACCATCGTAAGTAAAGCCAACGACCTCTCAAAAGGAGTGGACATGAACATCCCTGAACACATTGCGAATAAAGCTAAAAAAATCAAACTGCTGATTTTAGATGTCGATGGTGTCATGACCAATAACATGTTGATTTACAGTGATGACGGCATCGAAAGCAAAGCCTTCAACACACGCGATGGCCACGGCATGGTACTGCTGCAAAAGAGCGGCATTGAGATTGGCATTATTACCGGTCGAAAATCTCAACTGGTCCGCAATCGTATGAAAGACCTTAAAGTTAAGCATGTCTACCAAGGCGTGCCTGATAAGCTACCGACCTTTTTGCAGCTGGTGGACAATCTTGAACTATCTTTTGACGAAATCGCCTATATTGGTGATGATATTCTTGATCTGCCGATCTTAATGCGCATCGGCCTAGCAGTAACCCCCGCTAACGGTGACGATGAGGTTAAATCCCGAGTAGATTACACCTCACCTTACAAAGGCGGCGAAGGCTGTGTTCGAGAAGTGTGCGAAATTATTATGCGCTCACAAGATAGATGGCAGCAACACATGGACTTCTTTTTAAGAGACCTAAGTTAGCCGCCATTAGGTTAAACCTGACACCCTCAAATAGAACAGACCAGGACACACATCAGGAATCACTATGCGATTATCCAGTGTACGAATCATCCTTTTCAGTTTAATCCTGGCAGTCCTCGCCTTATGGATTACCACGCAACAAGACACCCAACAACAGAACCCACAAAACACTCAAGTCACTGCCGAAAGCTTCAGCTGGCAAGCAACTGAAAGTACCACCTGGAAAATTAATCGTAACGATCCGAATCAGCAAACGACCTTGCAGACAGAAAGCTTTCGTTATCATGAAACCTCAAAACAGAGTGACTTTACCCACCCCGTCATCACGCGCTCTCAACCGGACAGTGTCGTCATCATCAAAAGCCAACAAGGCCAAAGCCTTAACGATGAAATAATTACGCTGTCTGGCAACGTGATTATTAAGCAGATCAGCACAAAGATTTCGACAACTGATACACAGCAACCTAACAAAACCCAAAATAGCATACTGAGCACCGAACACATCACTTATAATGCAAACAGTGGTGAGCTTCACACGGACGCCAAGGTCACGCTAACTCAGCCCAATGGTTCCACCACCGCAACTGGATTAAAAGCGAATCTTGAGACAGGGCAATACCAGCTACTCAATGACGTTCAGGGAATTTATTACCTTAATTAACCACCTCTTAACCAACCACTTAATGAGACGCAATCTCAAGAGAACTAACCCGTCTCTCACTAAGGTCACGTGAATATGCAACAAACCAACATTTCTTTAAAAAGCATTCTATTTGTCTGTTTACTGGGCGCCAGCAGCATGAACTTGGCTTTAGCCGCCACACCGAACACGCCGGATGAAGAACAACCCGTCAATATATCTGCCAACAGCCTGAATGCACAAGAAAAGAGCGGTATTAGTATTTACAAAGGCAATGTCATCGTGACTCAAGGTAGCTTAACCTTAAAGGGTGATGTCATCACCGTTAAGCATCCAAACAGTCAGCTACAAACCGTGAAATCGACTGGAAAACCCGCCAGTTTCAAGCGCTTCAGCCAAACTGACCAGGCCTGGTTAAAAGGTCAAGCCAACACGATTGAATATAATGCGATTAACAAAACCGTTCTATTAGTAGGCAACGCCCAAGTAGAGCAGCCTGGACAGCACCTTATTAAAGGCCCAAAGCTCTTTTACGATATGACCAATCAGACACTAAAAGCACAGGGCACTGAGCAAGAAAAAGGACGCGTTTCCGTCACCTTTAATCCGGCGACAACCGCTAAGCCAGCACCGCAACCAAACCTAGAACCAAACTCAACGACCAACCCAGCTGCGGACAAAAAATCCACACCGCTTCCGGCTGAACAATAAGGAGCGTTAATGTCACATTTTTATGCGCGCGGTTTAGCAAAGAGCTACAAAAAAAGACAAGTCGTTACCTCTGTCGACATTGATGTGTACAGCGGTCAAGTCGTTGGTTTATTAGGTCCCAATGGTGCCGGTAAAACCACGACTTTTTATATGATGACCGGCCTGGTCGACAATGATAAAGGTCAGCTTTTTCTGGATGACCAAGAGATTAGTCGACTGCCCATTCATAAACGCGCCAAGCTGGGCATCGGTTACCTACCGCAAGAAGCCTCTGTATTTCGTAAACTCAATGTGACGGAAAACATTATGGCCATTTTAGAGATGCGCCCAGAACTCTCAAAAGATCAACGTAATGTTATTTTTGAGAACTTGGTCGACGACCTGCAAATTGGACACATTTTAGAACAACCAGGCCAGGCACTCTCTGGTGGTGAAAGACGCCGCGTTGAAATCGCCCGAGCATTGGCGATGGAACCGCGCTTCATTTTGCTAGATGAACCTTTTGCAGGCGTTGACCCTATTTCCGTTAAAGACATTCAGAGCATTATCCTTCACCTCAAAGACAAAGGCATCGGCGTCTTGATCACCGACCACAATGTCCGTGAAATATTAGGCGTTTGTGACCATGCCTACATACTACATGCCGGAACTATTTTAGCCGCTGGCACACCGAGTGAAATCTTGGCGAATGCTGAGGTAAAACGCGTTTATCTTGGGGATGATTTTAAGTAATAAACAGTCTAAAAATCCGCAACAAAAGTTATTCATTTTGATTACTTAAGTTCTGTAAAATCCATTCATTGTTTTAATTTCAACACCTTAAAACCATAAAACATTGTTAGACATTTCAACCGTTGTGCACGTACTCTTCATTAGCATTTTTTGACTAAAAATCAAGACTGCCATTTTATGATTAGGGTGGTATACTAAAAATTCAAATGGATTTTAAGACGAGAATCATTGAGCGAATAAGCCTTAATACTCATCTACAACAAACCATTCGCATCGCATAACAAAACCAAAAAAACCAATAAGGAGCGATACTATGCAAATTAATATTACTGGCCACCATATCGATGTAACAGAAGCACTTCGTACTTACGTATCAGAGAAAATGACAAAACTAGAACGTCACTTTGACCACGTTACTAATGTTCACGTCATTTTAACGGTTGAAAAACAAGTTCAAAAAGCTGAAGCAACCGTACACGTTTCAGGTGCAGATTTATTCGCACACAATGAAACGGCAGATATGTATGCATCTATAGATGGCCTGGTAGACAAATTAGATCGCCAAATCATCAAGCATAAAGAAAAAGTTAGTGACCACAATAAAAAATCTGGTGGCGTTAAAAACATGGCTGTTGAAGAAGAAGCATAACAACCATTACCCCCAAATGACTTAGCGTCTAGTTAAGTCATTCACGCCTTATCTACTTTAGACTACAGAGCAAAATCTAGTTTAAAGTGCATAAGGCGTTTTAGTATCCATACTTCAGCAACAGACTCACTGACATCACTCCAAAATATCACCTAATTCAAAGCAAACACCCTACTCATTTATCATCTAATGCTTTTCTCCTGATACAATACCTAGAAACCCCTATAGCGACCTAATATCTAACCCTCGTATTTTAAGTAATTCTTCGCTGAGTAAAGGCACCATCATGGCAAAAACAGAGACTGAAATTGATAAAGCCAAACTCACCGGACAGCTACTTGAAGCGGTCGAAGGACAGCACTCCAAGCAAATTTTAGCACTGCTTTCCTTACTTGTTGCCGAAGAAATTGCCGAACTTTTAGAATCTACGCCGCCAAAAGAACGTGAGATTATTTGGCAAAGTCTCAATTCTGAACAACAAGGTGAAATACTCCCCCATACCAACGATGAAGTAAGGGCTCGCTTACTTGAAACGCTGCAATCTCATGAAATTGCGACCATTGCAGAAGACCTTGAAACCGACGACATCGCCGATATCATGCAATCCCTGGATTCTTCGGGTCAAAAGGCCTTGCTTGACTCATTGGACCACAGTGATAGAACGGCCGTTGAAACAGCTTTAGCCTATCCAGAAGATACTGCGGGTGGATTAATGAGTACGGATTTCGTCTCCATCCGTGCAGATATTACACTAGACGTTGTACTGCGTTATCTCAGAAAGCTAGGTCAACTGCCGGATTCTACCGCTGAACTTTTTGTGAGAGATCGTAACGATCATTATGTCGGTACACTAAAACTGACCAGTTTATTAGTACACGATGAAGATCTACTTGTTCAAGACGTAATCGACGCCGACACTCCGGCCATGCGCGCACATTTACCTGCTAAATATGTTGCCCATTCCTTTGAAAAAAATGATTTGATCTCTGCGGCGGTCGTCGATGAGAATAATAAAATATTAGGCCGAATTACCATTGATGACGTGGTCGATATTATTCGTGAAGAAGCCGAACACGCCCAAATGGCCAGCGCCGGTCTCGATGAAGATGACGATATATTCGCACCAGCAGGTCGCTCCGCAAAACGTCGTACGTTTTGGCTCGGCATCAACTTACTCACAGCCGTTTTTGCATCGTTAGTCATTGGTTTATTTGACGCATCTATCGAAAAACTCGTCGCCCTTGCCATACTTATGCCAATCATCGCCAGTATGGGTGGCATTGCAGGCACACAAACTTCTACGATTGTAATCCGTGCCCTAGCCACTGGAAAACTCGCTAAAAGTAACAGTCGTTCGCTGCTGATCAAAGAAACAACCGTCGGTTTATTAAACGGTTTAATCTGGGCGGTACTGACCGCCATAGGGGTTCAGCTTTGGTTCGAAGATTGGGCTCTCAGTGCTATATTTGCCACCGCAATGATGATTAACCTATTTGCAGCGGCCTTTGCGGGAGCCATGATTCCATTAATCTTACAACGTATGAAAATTGATCCAGCCCTGGCTTCAGGACTTATGCTCACGACCGTCACTGACTCACTAGGTTTTTTTGTCTTCTTAGGTTTAGCAACGATTGTTTTATTGTAGTTTCTTTTCGGTAGAGCCTGTAAAATTCAAAACTGACTCCTGATATTTTTTTTTAAGTCACTCCTCTATAAGGTCAGTTACAAGAGCAGCAATGCCCACAGCCTTTTGCTAATCATGCTTCTCGCCCTATCCGCCACATTTACTTAATCCTTATCAATAAATACTTTAAATAAAATGAAGATGCCCGGCTTAACCTTGTATTACTGTGCAACAGTCACTATTATTTAGTCATCAAATAATGAACGGCCATGCAATACAGGTCATTTAACAAACATCAAACGAACCATTTGAACGCATGATATTGCACTCTGATTACAGCTTTCAATGATTGTCATTATTAAAATTTGGAGATTAACATGAAAATCATCAATAAAAAATTATTAGGCAGTGTAGCAATTGCTACAACACTTACGCTTGCCGCAGGTTGTACAACGACACCTGAAACTAGAGAAACGGATAAAAACGTTGTCACTGCACTCGGTGCGATTGGTGGAATGCTTGTTGCCAATGCTTTGGGCGTTGATAACAATGTTGGTAAAGTCGCCGTGGGTGCTTTAGCCGGCTACACCGCACGCCAGGTGTTTGATGAGGTCAATACAGAGACTGCTCAAGACCCTAATACAGATGTCGAAGCCATTACAATCGGTGGGCAAGAGTATGTTCAAGTCAGCGTTAAGAATGTAAATTTCCGCCCAGGCTCAGCCAATCTAGAACCTTATGAATTGACGCGCTTAGAGCCTGTACTGAATGCCCTTAGAAAGCATCCAAATACACGCGTACATATTGAAGGACATACCGATTCTGATGGTACACAAACCTACAATCTACAACTGTCTGAAAACCGTGCCAAAGGCGTGGCCTTTCATTTAATGGACAATGGCATCACACGTGACCGTATCCAGACTTATGGTTATGGTGAAGACCGTCCGATTGCCAGTAATGCAACGTTAGAAGGTAAACGTGAAAACCGCAGAGTGACCTTCTTAATCAGTGAAATTTAAGCAGTCAACTTGATTTTGAAAGTTACCAGGCCTGGTTAAAACCAGTTCAACTCTGCAGACACAAAAAAGCCACTCAATGAGTGGCTTTTTTGTGTCTGAAGCTAAATCATAACCAGTAGAGATTAATGCTCTCTGGTCGCTACAAATTGTAGATTCGGCCAACGCTCTTCAATCAAAGATAGATTAACTCGAGTCGGTGCAATATAGACCAATAAATTCGCTGCATCATAAGCAACGTTGTCACGGACTTTCGCTGTAAATTTCTCAACTTCAGCCTTATCACCGATCACCCAACGTGCGGTATTAACGTTAACCTGTTCAAACAAACAGGTCACCTTATACTCATCCATCAGACGCTGTGCAACCACCTCAAACTGTAGAATACCCACTGCACCTAGAATCAAGTCATTGTTATTGACCGGACGGAACAACTGGGTTGCACCCTCTTCTGACAACTGAGTTAATCCTTTTTGAAGGGCTTTCATCTTCATTGGATCTTTCAGACGCGCTCTGCGGAAAAGTTCCGGTGCAAAGTTAGGAATACCCGTAAACTTCAGGTCTTCCCCTTGGGTAAAGGTATCGCCAATTTTAATCGTGCCATGGTTATGCAAACCGATAATATCACCTGGATAGGCTTCTTCAGCCGCCTCACGTTTATTCGCCAGGAACGTGATTGCCTTAGCAATCTTAACGTCCTTACCAATACGCACATGCTTAAACTTCATGCCCTTCTCATACTTACCGGAGACAATGCGCATAAACGCCACGCGATCTCGGTGAGCAGGGTCCATATTCGCTTGGATTTTAAAGATAAACCCAGTGACTTTAGTTTCATCCGCTTTAACGAAACGCGTTTCTGTGTCACGCCCCATTGGAGGTGGCGCATAGTCTGCGAAGCCATCAAGTAGCTCTTGTAAACCAAAGTTATTGACCGCAGAACCGAAGAAAACAGGTGTCAAAGTTCCAGCTAAAAATGCTTCTAAATCAAACTCATGACTCGCTCCACGAACCAATTCAACTTCTTCACGTAACTCTTCCGCCTGGTCACCCAGCAATTCATCTAGGCGAGGATTATTGATACCTTCAATCAATTCACCTTCACCTGCGCGCAAATTATCAGAGACCCCAAATAGGCGAATCGTATCGTTATAAAGGTGGTAAATTCCTTTAAAACGCTTGCCCATACCAATCGGCCAAGTCATCGGCGCACAATTGATTTTTAAGACGTCTTCAACCTCATCGAGCAGGTCAATCGGCTCCTTGCCTTCTCTATCCAGCTTATTGATAAAGGTCAGAATCGGCGTAGTACGCAGACGACAGACTTCCATTAATTTAACGGTTCTGTCCTCGACCCCTTTGGCGACATCGATAACCATCAATGCAGAATCCACTGCGGTTAAAGTACGATAGGTATCTTCCGAGAAATCCTCGTGTCCCGGAGTATCCAAAAGATTAATCATGACATCTTTATACGGAAACTGCATAACAGAAGAGGCAATCGAAATACCACGCTCTTGCTCCATTTTCATCCAATCGGACGTTGCACCACGGTCTGTCTTACGACTTTTAACCGCTCCGGCCATCTGAATCGCACCACCATATAACAACAACTTCTCGGTGACGGTGGTTTTACCGGCATCGGGATGGGAGATAATCGCAAAGGTTCTACGTTTGCTGGTTTCTAATATTAGGGACATTATTTTCTTCTTATTTGGAATAATCGATGACGAGTGAATCAACTCTCATCGACAATCTTTTAAAACTAAAAAAGCCAGATAGTCTTCTATCTGGCTTCAAAGGATGGTCGATGTGCTAAAGCATACGACCAGGCCTGGTCAATTACTTTGGAATGCCTTCAGCATCCTCTTCATCGTCTAAACGCTTACCTTTAGCGGCTGCCTTGGCTTGCAATTTAACTTCATTCTCGTGAAATAGACGTTGTAACTCAAGTTCAGCCGCTTCTGAATCCGCTTCTTCTTTAGGCGCTTTCATCAGATCTTCTTTAGAGACACCCAACATTAAGGCAACCGCACTGGCGACATAGGTTGACGAGTAAGTCCCGACCACAACACCAACAATCAATGCCGCTGCGAAACCATGAATGACTTCGCCACCGAGGAAAAACAGTGCCAACAATACCAACAAAGTCGTTACAGAGGTCATGATCGTACGCGCAAGCATTTGATTGACGGCAACGTTAGTGACATGAACCGGTGAACCATCACGCATGGTTCTGAAGTTTTCACGGACACGGTCAAAGACAACAATGGTATCGTTCAGCGAGTAACCGATAACCGCCAGAATGGCCGCTAACACCGTTAAATCAAACTGCATGCCCGTCCAAGCGAACACGCCAATCGTCAACACCACATCATGAATCAATGCGGCAACAGAGCCCACCGAAAAACGCCACTCAAAACGTAAAGCGACATAGATTAATACCCCAAACAAGGCATATAAAACCGCTAAGGCGCCATCTTCGGTCAGTTCGTCACCGACTTGTGGTCCAACAAATTCAACTCGGCGTAAGGTAATTTCTTCTTCACTGGCCGCTTTCAGAGTATCCATTACCTGATTACTCAGCTGTGCTGAATTAAAACCTTCACGTGGCGCAATGCGAATGAGAACATCTTCGGCTGAACCAAAGTGTTGGGCAATCGCCGAACCAAAGCCCGCTTCCGATAAGTCATTTCTTAACTTCGGTAGATCTACTGGCTGAGGATAAGACAGTTCAACCAGAGTTCCCCCGGTAAAATCGATTCCGAAATTCAGGCCTTTAAGCCATAACCCGGTAAAAGAAGCGATAATCAGAACCGCTGATAACACCATTGCAATATGGCGCTGACCCATAAAATCTATACTGGTTGTATGCATTTCGTTACTCATGTCATCTTCCTAAATTGAGAGCTTTTGGACGCGTTTATTACCGTATATCAAGTTGATAACAGCACGCGTTCCTAAGATGGCAGTAAACATCGAGGTGATAATCCCGATAGACAAAGTAATCGCAAAGCCTTTAATCGGCCCCGTTCCAAAGCTAAACAGTACAATCGCTGCCAATAGAGTCGTAATGTTCGCATCGGCAATCGTTACAAAGGCTTTTTCATAACCTGCGTGAATCGCTGTTTGGATTGAACTGTTACGCATCTCTTCACGTATACGCTCAAAAATCAGTACATTGGCATCTACCGCCATACCGACCGTTAATACAATCCCTGCAATGCCAGGCAGCGTTAGAGTTGCTTGCAACATAGACAAGACCGCGATAATAATGACCAAGTTCAGTGTTAAAGCAACGTTCGCAACCATACCAAACATTTTATAACGCCAAGCCATCAAAATCAGAACCAACACAAAACCAACAATCACCGACATAAAGCCTTGATTAATATTATCTTGACCTAAGCTTGGCCCCACAGTACGTTCTTCAACGATTTCCATTGGCGCAGCCAAAGCACCGGCACGAAGTAATAACGCTAAATCTTGTGCTTCTTGTGGGGAATCTAAACCCGTAATCTGGAAACGATCTGCAAACTGTCCACGAATAACCGCAGCGTTAATAACGTCTTTAGTGGTGATACGTTTTTTAACCTTAACCCCGTTCTCTTCAATGGTTTCAACACGGTTTTCAATGAAAACCACCGCCATACGGTTACCGACATTTTCCTTAGTCGTCGCCAGCATTTTACGGCCACCCGCGCCATCTAAGGTCACATTAACCATAGAAGAACCCTGTTGTGCATCAATACCTGAAGCGGCATTAACGACATTCTCACCACTGACAATCGTGCGGCGTTTCAGCAGAATCGGCTTACCATCTCTAAAGTGATAGATGATTGAACCATGCGGTGCATAACCGGTCTTGTCTGCGCGGTAAGCATCACCCTTCTCTTCCACTAAGCGGAATTCAAGCGTTGCAGTTGCACCTAAAATCTCTTTGGCACGGGCTGTATCTTGTACACCTGGTAACTGCACGACAATACGGCGATCGCCTTGCTGCTGAATGACCGGTTCGGCAACGCCCAGTTCATTAACACGATTACGTAAGGTATTGATGTTCTGCTGTAAAGCGTACTTTTGCGTCTCAGCAATGGTTTTCGATGACAAGCTTAACAACACCTGCGGACTGGCGGTTTCTTCTACTGTTTTTAAGGTAAAACGATCCGCATAGGCCGTCGTCAAGGCAACCAGGCCTGCTTGCATGGTCGGCAAATCTTTAAACTTAACCGCTAATGCAGCGTTCTCAGCTTCACCCTCAACTTCCACCGCCAAATAGCGAATTTTCTCTTCTCTTAAGGCACCTTTAATTTCATCAACGTAACGTAAGTAGGCTTTGGAAACAGCTGTTTCCATATCTACATCCATTAAGAAGTGCACCCCACCACGTAAATCCAACCCTAGATACATCGGTGAAGCACCTAAGCCGCTTAAGAAATCAGGCGTCGCTGGCGCTAAGTTAAGGGCAACCACCGCCTGACGACCTAATAACTCTTTAAGTACCGATTTGGCTTTAAGTTGATCTTCGGTATTATCAAAGCGAATCAGGAAACGACCCTCTTCAAATACGGAAGACTTCACTGTCAGACTTGCAGCCTGCAGTGCCATCGCAACTTTAGTTTGCGTTTCGGCGTTAAATTCAACGGACTTAGCAGGTGAGACTTGTACTGCTGGGTCGTCACCGAATAAGTTCGGCATGGCATAGGTTAGACCAATCACGGTAATGACTATCAATAACAGATATTTCCACGCCGGATAGGTATTGGTGATGATATTTTGTTTTGATTCAAACATAGGTTCGATTCCAATCTTAAACAAGAGGGGGTAGAAGTTATAAAGATTTAATGTGACATTAAATTTTCTTAGTAAATTCTTAAAGGGTTTTTATAAGGTATCTTGGCATTTAATAAGGCCTTACTGCTTTAAAAAAGCCACCCTTAGAAACAACAAAAGGGGCCTAAGCCCCTTTTGAATGAATTGACGAATTTATTCGCCTTTCAATGTGCCTTTAGGCAGTAGGCGAGAAATATTTTGACGCTCTACTTTAACAACGACTTCATCAGCGACTTCAATATCACAGAAGTTATCGCCCATTTCACGGATCTTACCCGCTAATCCGCCGTAAGTAACGACTTCATCGCCTTTCTTAATCGCTTCAACTAGCGCCTTATGCTCTTTTACTTTCTTCTGTTGAGGGCGAATCAACAAGAAGTAGAAAACCACAAATAATAAAACTAACGGGATAATTCCTTCCCAACCGCCGCCGACAGACGCTGTGCCTTCTGCCATTGCATCACTGATAAAAAAGCTCATTAAGTACTCCTAGAATGTATAAATAATTTAACCGCTGTATTGTGTCACAGCTAAAACAAAAAATCTCAACTAAATGACCAGGCCTGGTCACTTTTTTAAAGCCTAAATCAAGTCGTCTAATTCAGGTACAGGACGACCTATTCCAGCATAAAAATCTGCAACAAAGGCATCTAATGCATTATTCTCAATCGCATCACGCATTCCCTGCATGACATCCTGGTAGTAATGCAGATTGTGAATGGTATTCAGACGAGCACCTTGAATCTCTCGACACTTATCTAAATGATGCAGATAAGACAAGGTGTAGTTTTGACAAGTATAACAACTACACTCTTTATCAATCGGCTCCAAACTTACCTTATGTTTTGCATTACGCAGCTTAACCACGCCCTGGCGAGAGAATAAAAAGCCGTTACGCGCATTACGGGTTGGCATGACACAATCAAACATATCAATACCACGACGTACCGCCTCGACTAAATCTTCTGGCTTACCAACCCCCATCAAATAACGAGGCTTATCTTTTGGCATATGCGGTTCGGTAAAGTCTAGAGTACCCATCATCTCATCTTTAGGCTCGCCAACCGACAGACCACCAATTGCATAACCATCAAAACCAATCGATTTCAGCCCTTCAATTGACTCTTTGCGCAGGTCTTCATACATACCGCCCTGCACAATACCAAACAATGCGGCAGGGCTATCGCCATGCGCTACTTTAGAACGTTCTGCCCAGCGCATGGAAAGCTCCATGGAGAATTTCGCTTCATCATGCGTCGCTGGATAAGGCGTGCACTCATCAAATATCATGACGATATCCGCACCCAACTTACGCTGAACCTCCATGGACTCTTCTGGCCCCATGAATATTTTAGAACCATTAACAGGACTATTGAAGGTCACGCCCTCTTCTTTAATTTTGCGCATTTTTCCCAAACTAAAGACCTGAAACCCACCGGAATCAGTCAATATTGGGCCTTTCCAATGCATAAAGTCATGTAAATCGCCATGCAGTTCAATAATATCCGTGCCTGGGCGTAGCGACAGATGGAATGTATTGCCTAAAATAATCTGTGCGCCCGTCGCTTCGACTTCTTCTGGCGTCATACCTTTAACGGAACCATAAGTGCCTACTGGCATAAAGGCTGGAGTTTCTACAACGCCACGGTCAAATTTCAAACGCCCTCTACGAGCGCGGCCATCGGTATTATCTAATTCAAATTCCATGATTTTCTACTTTTAATTTAATTCGGTACGTGAAGTTTTATGTGAAGCTTTTATATGAAGTTCTTATGTGAACTGATTCACATTTAATCTTGATTTTGTTTAGCGATTTCTTTAACGCTCTCTTGTGCTGACTCAGGAAAGACCAACATCGCATCGCCATAACTGAAAAAACGATAAGACTGGTCAACCGCATGCTGATAAGCCGCCATGGTACGCTCATAACCGGCTAAAGCCGAAACCAACATAATGAGCGTCGATTCAGGAAGGTGGAAATTCGTAAATAGGACATCCACCTCTTTAAAGGCATAACCAGGGGTAATGAAAATATCGGTTTCCCCCTGATACGGTGCGATTTGACCGGTTGAACTGAATTTGGCGGCACTCTCTAAACAACGAACAGAGGTCGTGCCAATGGCGATGACTCGACCGCCCTTCTGACGTGTCTGACGAACTTGCTCAACCAAGATTTCATCGACTTCTAAATATTCCGAATGCATCACATGTTCACTGATATTATCCACCTGAACGGGCTTAAAAGTACCTGCGCCAACGTGCAAAGTAACAAAACCAATCTCTGCACCTTTGGCTTGAATGCCATCTAACAAGGCCTGGTCAAAATGTAGACCCGCCGTAGGAGCGGCAACCGCACCTGGCTTTTGAGAATAGACGGTTTGATAACGCTCTTTATCTTCTTGCAGGTCTTCAGGACGCTCAATATAAGGGGGTAAAGGCATATGACCGTGGCTTTCAATCAATTCTAAAGCACTTTTATCGGACAGTACTTTCAATACAAACAGCGCACCTTGTCGCCCAAGCACTTCGACATCAAAAGCACTTTCAATGCGCAATAAAGCGCCCGCTTTTGGAGAGCGACTTGATTTAAGGTGGCTTAAAAGCGTTTTATCATCGACAACTCGCTCAATCAGCAACTCAATCTTGCCTCCCGTACTTTTCTCGCCAAACAGACGGGCAGGAATGACCTTGGTATTATTGAATACCAATAAGTCATTCGACTGAACATAAGAGAGTAAATCGGGAAATTGTGCATCGACAATACGGCTATCGGGCAGCATAACGAGCAAACGGCTGCCGCGTCTTTCGCTGGCAGGCTGTTGGGCAATTAGGTTTTCAGGGAGGTCAAAAAAGAAATCTTGTCGTTTCACAGGCTTTGTCAGATTGTACAAAGCCAATCCTTATCCATCTCAATAAAGGGCGGCTATTTTCGCTGATTGTGCCTTTATTTTCAAGCTGTTATTAACGACATACCCTTAAATTGAACACAGATCTGACAGGTTTCAAGAAAACAAAACAGATGATACGAAAGACTACGCTGCCAACAGAGTGGTTAACTGGCAAGGAGGAATTGGACGACTAAAGAGATATCCCTGACCAATATCGCACCCTAGGTCAAATAAAACTTGGCGCTGCTCTTCCGTCTCAATCCCTTCCGCAACGACGATTAGATCTAAGTCATGCGCTAAATTGATAATAGATTTTGCAATCGCAAATTGACGCTTATCTTCGATAATATTAATAACAAAAGCACGATCCACTTTAAGCGTATCCAAAGGAAACAGCGTTAGATAGTGTAGTGAGGCAAACCCTGTACCAAAGTCATCTAAGGCAATCGTAAAACCCTTCGCTTTTAACTGCTGAATCTTCTCTAAACTGCGCTCAATATCATCCAATAAAATACTTTCAGTTAACTCAATCTGCACCGATTCAAGGCGAATTCCCAAACCTTCAAACTGCTCAATAGCAAGGTTACAAAAATTCTCATCTGAAAACTGGCGCGCCGAGACATTGACCGAATATTTAATATCAACACCGCTGTCCTGCCATTCCACAATATGCTTACCCGCCTGCGAAATCATTGATTCACTCAAAGCCCAAATCAATCCTGTCTCTTCTGAAACAGGAATAAAAACAGCAGGACTTGGCGCTAAAGAACCATCATCGGTAATCCAGCGTGCCAAGACTTCAACGCCAATGGTTTTACCGGTTTTAAGATCGACTAATGGCTGATAGTAAGGCTGAATCAAACCTCGATTCAATGCACCTCGTAATCGATTCTGAAGATCCACCATCTCGGTTGCATGTGCTGCCATTTCCTGAGAGAAGAAGGCCATACTCAACCCCTGACTTTTGGCTTTATACATAGCCGCATCCGCATGTTGAATCAAAACTTCTGGTGTTACCCCATCTCGCGGATACACAGCAACACCTGCTGTCGCACCAATACTCAGTCGATGCCCGCCAATCCGAAATGGCGCTTCTAGCAACAGGTTCATTTGCGTCACACACGCTTGAATCGACTCGGTGGTCACCGAACTTTTATTAACCAGAACAAACTCATCGCCGCCAAAGCGCGCAATCTTCATTTTATGGCTTGAGAAGCCGCTATTTTTAAACCGTCTAGCGACTTCTTTAAGTAACGCATCCCCTACAGAGTGTCCATGTGCATCATTAACGTATTTAAAGCGATTCAAATCAATAAAAAAGACCGAAAAACTCTCACTGTGACCAGACTTCTCGTTCTCTGAAATAAAAGCTGTCATGTAATCATTAATGAAGCGGCGATTCGGCAGATCGGTTAATGGATCATAAAACCCTAAACGCTCCACCTTCGCCGAAATCAACTTACGTTCGGTAATATCGATATTAATCGACCTTACACCAACAACTTCTCCTGATGAGTTGTGGACAGGCCCACATAAATGTTCCAACCAACGAATCTCATTGTGTTTGGTTCGAATTCGAAATTCGACTTTTTCAGGACAACCATCATCATTAACATTATGTACGTGCGAAGACCAACAAATACGATCCTCAGGATAAATAATCGCATCCATAAAATTAGGCGTTTGGTAAAAATCCGCCGGTGAATACCCTGTAATTCCCAGCACCGCAGGTGAAACATACTCATACTCACCTTCAACTGTTCGCACATAGGTAAACTCTAGCGAGAAATCCACAACCGCTTTAAAAAGAATACTTTCACGCTTTTGTAGCGCATTAAGCTGAGTAACACGCCCCCACAACCCCGCGAGTAACAAACTCACAAAAATTGGGACAATCCAATAACTCATCTGAAAATCATTTTGCACAATATGCAATTGCACAAAGGCAAAAGGTGCAATTAAGGTAAAAGACCAAAACAACGATTTCGAATAATGTTCTTTGATCGACACAGGACGCATTACTCTTTCCATTTAATACTCATTTTAAACATTCGGACTCAACCACTCATAAGGTATGCTAATCTGCAATTATCAGCTAAACTTATGAAAACGTCAAAGTGACATTACTTATTCACCTATAAGCAATTAATCTACGTAATTACCCCACTGAAACCATTAGTACCATCGCATAAATTAAACGGCTTTTTAAATCACCTAAGGTAGTTGACAGAATCCATTCTACCTCCTATAATTCGCGCCACTATCTTATAGTGCCAGTGTGATGGAATTGGTAGACATGACGGATTCAAAATCCGTTGCTCGTGAGAGCGTGGCGGTTCGAGTCCGCCCACTGGTACCATTTAAGCAATAGCTTAAATATCTTTATATATTGTACGACTGTAGCTCAGTTGGTTAGAGCACTACCTTGACATGGTAGGGGTCGGTGGTTCGAATCCACTCAGTCGTACCAATTATTTTACTTATTTTTCAATAAGTTAGATCAAAATCTCTTCAACTCCAAATATCTAGATTTCTCTTGTGGCCCAAACTGAGCCCATGCAGAGCCCAACTCAAAAAACACCAATATTTACCTAGTCAGCCTTTTGACCACTACCATAATTCTTTATTAGTGCTTTTATAGCCGCCCTTACAACATCTGACCTAGTCGGAATTGCCCCTTCTTTGTGTGCGATTTTCATCCTTAGCTCATCCAACTCTTTTACCTCTTCGTCAGACAACCTGACATTTACCTGTGTCTTCATACTTAACTCTCCCTTAAATAACAAATTATACAAAAATATTGTCTACCAAGTTGACAAATAAGTTTCTTTGTATATCATGTATACACGTATACCAAATATACATGTATACAAAACCAAAGGAGCTTTACCATGAAAGAGTATTTAACCGCAAAAGAACTTGCCCAAGAGTTGGGCTATACCCCTGCATACATCAATAGACTAAAAGACCAGTTCTTTAAAGAGGGAATCCATTTCGTTAGACCGTTTGGACGAAGCATTCGCTATATCTGGCCAGAAGTTAGGAAGGAGATAAACAGGCAAACCAAACCTTCCAATTCAACCATCCCGATGAAAAATGGAGGTTACTGTCATGGGTAGCATAAGAACCAGAGAATCAAGTAACCAATTATTTTTTGACTTTAGGTATGAAGGACAGCGTTGTCGTGAATACACGCAACTAACTGTATCTCCTGCCAACAAAAGAAAAATGCAAAAAGTGATGGATCGAATTGATGCTGAAATCAAACTGGGAACGTTTATTTACGCCCACTACTTTCCAAATAGTTCGAATGTGGAAAAGTTTGACGAACAGATTAACCAATCACGGTACGACAGTTTTTCTGACCAGACGCCGTTATTCGAAGACTTTTCTGAAATTTGGCTTAGCGAGAATGAGATACGATGGAAACGTTCCTATCGGGAAAACGTCGAACAGATTATCAGAAGTTATTTGAATCAAGTTTTCGTAAATAAAAAAGTCAGCTACATAACAAAAGCCGAGATACTTCAATTCCGCGCATCCCTCGCCAAAGTGAAAAACGGAAAAAAAGTAGGACTCTCTGCTGATCGCATTAATCACATCATGACGATTACTCGCATGATACTGACCGATGCAGCTGACAGATTTGATTTTAACAACCCTTTTCAAAATATCAAAGCGCTCAAAGTAAATAAAACAGATGTAGAACCCTTTGATCTCGATGAGGTACAGACGATTATCAAAAACTGCGATGCCGATTTCAAGGATTACTTCCTAATCCGCTTCTTCACAGGCATGCGTACCGGTGAAATCGATGGCCTCAAGTGGAAATTTGTTGACCTAAAAAACCAGCTGATTCTTATTCGCGAGACCATCGTAAATGGCTATGAAGAAACCGGGAAAACAGTCGAGTCTTTTCGGGACATTCGGATGCCTACTCCAGTCTATGAAGCGTTTTTACGCCAAAAACTCAAAACAGGCAAAGGCACATGGGTTTTTACCAATCTAGAAGGTAATCCCCTTGACCATAGGAATGTGACCAAAAGGATTTGGTATCCGCTGTTGGAGAAATGCAACCTAGCAAAACGCCGTCCATACCAAACGCGCCACACGGCGGCCACTCTGTGGCTAGCCGCAGGTGAAAGTCCGGAATGGATTGCCCGTCAAATGGGTCATACGACGACCAAAATGCTGTTCCAGGTCTATTCACGGTATGTACCTAACCTAACGCGGCAGGATGGCTCAGCTTTTGAATCACTGCTCAATGCACGCTTAAATTTAAACAATGACTTACATTGAATTTAAAGGGGAATATAAATGACGATATTATTGATATCAGCCAATCCACTACTCCAAAAACAACAACTCGCACAGCAAAAATCTTCTCAAGATTTTGATGATGCTCAACAGATTATTGATTCCAGAGTTATTCAGCGTCTCGTCAATAACTTGATCTACCTGTTCAGTGTTTCGCCAGGGGATAACCTGACTTTTATCCTTGAACAAGGTCACTGCACTAAAAACGAAGAGGCTCTTAAGTATTGGGTAATAAATCAGTTAGCCGACGAACCCTTTAGCCAAGAATATGTATTGCCTTACTTAATTGAAAATCTAAAACGTCAATTGACCCTGGAGATGTACTCATGAGAAATCAAAACGAATATTTACCAGTCAACCCTAATCAGGATAATGACTATCAAGTCATGCCCTATCATGATTCAGAAATGCCTTTAACGCCTTACAATAAACAGTATTTTGGGTTGGCGGGTATTTTTAGCTCCACTTTGGGGTATCCAACCGAGCAATTGAACTATATCAGTCTAACGACAATGCAAGGACACACCTTGGATTTTGAAGTTTGTTTACCAGCGTTTCAAACGCTTAAACAAACGGCTGATGCCACGCATCTCAGCCAAAGTGAAAGTCTTTGGCTGTGGGTCAGCGTGGACTCGCTTCATGGGTTAGAGGACTGGCGTATTTTTAAAACCCATTTACCACACTCGTTAATTCAAACGCTGTACGACCATGCCCAGCATATTGATAGCCTGTTTAATCTATTGCAACTCATTCAAGGTTTTAAAACGCAGGCGATCAAAGAGTTTGCCGAGAGCTTGTTACACAACGATTGTTTAATGAAAATCTGGTTTTCGATTCCTGCGAGTAAACAACATCATCACTCTTTTCCAGGGGGATTGATGGTGCACTCTTTAGAGGTGGCGCAAATGGTTAAGCATAATCTCAGCCTTATTGAAAGCGAGTTGAGAAATGCAGAGCAGGACATCACCATTTTAACGGCTTTACTGCATGATATTGGCAAAACCGAAACCTTAGCCTTAAAACAACACACAGACTTAGGCAGACTGGTCGACCACGAAAAGCTTACTCTGCTGGTACTTGCAGAGCCTTTAAGTCGGCTGGCCACAAAGTGGCCTAAAGCGGCTGAAACGCTCAAATATTTACTGACCTGGAAAACCGCCGATGGCTTTTGCAAATTCATAGGCGGAGAAGTCATCAAAAACGCCGATCAAATCAGTACAAAACTGTCTTTAAGGCGCATGGCATTTGAAGGAAAACCGGACTACTTTCAATATTCAGTGTATAGCGCCTCTGGTCGGAACTATTACTTGAATCGACTTTGAGCGCCACTATTTTAAAAGATGGCTCCACTTCATCCTCCGGCTCGACCGGGGGATCTTACACGGCAGAGCGTCTGAGCCCAATAATAACTTCGCTGGGTTAAACCCGATTAACCTACTTCAAATAATCCACAATATTAGCATTATGGTTAAACCCATCCACCAAGGTTGTCAGTTGGTTTGATACGGCCTTGAAGTCATTCTTACTCAGATGTTTTTGCAGAATTTCTAATTCACTTACAAATTCATCATAAGGCAGATAAGCTTCATGCGCCTTCATAATTCTTGGATGATCCGTACCATCGACATTATCGCCAATCAAGAGCTCTTCGTAGAGCTTTTCGCCAGGTCGTAGGCCGGTATATTGAATTTCAATGTCGCCATTACCCGCTGCATCCACTACCTCTAAACCAGAGAGATGAATCACTCTAGCGGCTAAATCGGCAATTTTGACGGGCTCACCCATATCTAATACAAAAACATCGCCGCCAACGCCCATAGAGCCTGCTTGAATAACTAAGCATGCCGCTTCAGGAATCGTCATAAAGTAACGGGTAATCTCTTTGTGCGTGACGGTTACAGGGCCACCCAAGGCGATTTGCTCTTTAAAGAGCGGTATTACTGAGCCTGATGAACCCAATACATTACCAAACCGCACCATCACAAAACGTGTTTTAGGAAACTTATCTTGCAAAGCCTGCAAAGACATCTCTGCAAGACGCTTACTCGCACCCATAAAATTGGTCGGACGCACCGCTTTATCAGTCGAAATTAATACAAAGTTTTGCACGCCACATTCAGCGGCCGTTTTAGCGACCAAATAAGTCCCTATTGAATTATTTAAAATGCCCTCTGCAATATTATGTTCAACCATCGGTACATGTTTATAAGCCGCCGCATGATAAATCGTCTCCACCTGATATTTCTTGATAACAGAGGACAATTTTGACGCATTTTTAACATCCCCGAGCATAAATAATAACTCGCAGGGCAGAGCTTTGCTGTGCATCAACTTAAGCAAATCTTGCTGGATAGAATACAACGCAAACTCGCTTAACTCGTAAACAATTAATGTCTTCGGTTTTTGCATTAAAACTTGACGGCAAAGCTCCGAACCAATCGATCCGCCACCTCCCGTGACCATCACCACATTATTTGAGATACAGTGGCTCAATAGGTCATCACTGGGCGGGACAGAATCTCGTCCCAACAGATCCTCAATACTCACTTCGCGAACATCTGCAAAAGAGACTTTACCATCCGCAATCTCTTCCATACTGGGCAAGGTCGAAATAGCAACCGAAAAAGGTTCTAACCAATTCAAAATCTTTTTCTTCTGTAAGGCATTTAAAGAGGGAATGGCCAGTAAAACGGATTTAACATCAAAACGGGAGATTAAGGACTGCAACTCATCACGAGGATACACTTTGATCGAACCAATCTTTTGATATTTAAGACTCTTTTCATCATCAATAAAAGCGACCACTCTACGATTAGCTACCGACTCTAAAGCCTGCATCAGTTGGCGACCAGAGGCGCCTGCACCAAAAATCACAATCGATTGTGCATGATCATTAATGCCCATGGCTTTGAGTAAAAACCAGCGAACGACAAATCGAGAACCGGCCACATAGAACAACGCTAATAACCAAGCAATAATTAATGCAGATCTAGGAAAGGTAAAATCGAGTAGCAATATCGCCGTAGCCCAAAGCAAAAAGCTTAAAGAGACGGCACTGAATACGACAAAGACAAAGCGATGACTGATGTAACGGACGACCGCACGATACAAGCCCATTCTTATAAAAACAGGCAGCGCCAATAAAGGCAATAAACCAATCGCCGGCAAATACTCCGTTACAGGAAAAACCGTATTGCCTAAACGTAACCAAATGGCCAATACGGCAATAAGCAGTAACCCAATCACATCTACAAAAATAGAAATTAATCTTTTCTGCCAACGAGGCAAATTTAATAACCAATCAATATTAAACACTAGTGAGAGACTCCATCACTTTTAAAAAGGTAAGACATATATACAACGTCCCTGCCGTAAATCCATTCAAGAAGCTATAGTATCTATCGGCTTACTATTTTCTTCAGTGTAAAAAAAATAATCTTCAGATCAATCCAAAAATTCTGTTGTTCAACATAATCTAGGTAATACTTTTGTTTGATTGGCAAAATTACATTGATATACCCCTGCTTTGCATCTTCATATTTCCCTAGTAATTGATTCTCATCCATCATCTCAATTGACGCCAAATCAGTAATCCCAGGTCGAACTGACAGCACCTTTTTCCGTATATCAGCTGGATATTCATCCATAAACTCTTTAACTTCTGGTCGCGGACCGACTAAACTCATTCGACCTAAAAAAACATCGATTAATTGTGGTAATTCATCCAACTTATACTTTCGTAAAAAATGGCCAGAACGAGTTATCCGACTATCGGCTCCAACTGTAAGGCTACCATTCAACTCAGCATTCACATTCATCGTGCGAAACTTGTGAATACGAAATGGAAGACCATTTAAACCTACTCGAACTTGTCTGTAAAAAACGGAGCCAGATGAATCCAATTTAATCCACAATGCAATTAGAATTAAAATTGGGCTTAATACAATCAACCCCACCAAAGATGCAACAAAATCAAATATTCGTTTCATCAACCCAAAGCCTCGTGCAAAGCTGAAATTACTCTATCTTGCTGAGCATCCGTCATAGCTGTATATAGAGGAATACTCAACATCGACAAATAAGCCTTGTCCGATACAGGAAACATATCCGGATTTAGGGCATATGTATCTCGCCAGTAAGGATGGCGATGCAAAGGTACATAATGCACACTTGTGCCAATCTTCTTGTCGGCTAAAAACTGGATCAATTCATCTCTATTAATTGGCGCATCCGCTTCGAGACGAAGAACAAATAAATGCCAAGAATGTACATCCCCTTGGGGAGCATCTGCAGGAAGAATAAGCGGTAAATCTGCCAAAGCCTTAAAATACCGATTTGCCAAATACTGCCTTCTAGCCAAAAAACTCGGCAGTTTTGCAAGTTGATGAATACCCATAGCAGATGCTATATCCGTTAGATTGTACTTAAAGCCAGGCGCGACCACTTCATAATACCATGCAGGTTTTTCTGAGCGAAAACGATCGAATGCATCCCTATTAATCCCATGTAAACGCATAATTTTTATTCGTTCAATAATTTCAGGGTTCTGCGTAACAATCATCCCTCCCTCACCAGTTGTCATCGTCTTATTGGCATAAAAGCTAAACACCGTTGCATCCGACTGAAGTGAACCAATCATAGCGTTTTTATAAGTCGTTGGCAGTGCGTGCGCAGCATCCTCTACAACTTTCAAACCATATTCTTGGGCGATAGAGAATATTTCATCCATATCGCAACTCAAACCAGCATAATGTACAGGCATAATTACTTTCGTTTTAGATGTAATTGCAGCTCGAATACCTTCTATATCGATATTCAAGGTAATAGGATCTACATCCACCAGGCGCACATCAGCACCTAAGTAACGAACCACTTCTGCTGTCGCTGTAAAAGTATGTGTTGTAGTAATAACCTCATCACCTTCACCAACTCCAAGAGCCTCTAATGCCAAATGCAAACCCGCCGTTGCAGAATTTACGGCGATAGCCTGCACATCTCCACCAATAAAAGTAGCAAATTGAGTTTCAAACAGCCTTGTTTTTGGTCCAGTTGTAACCCAACCTGAACGTAAAGTCTCTGATACTTCTGCAATCTCTTCTTCACCTATTTCAGGCAAAGCAAAGGGTATAAACTCATTATTCATTTATTTTCCTGCTCCTCAATATATTGTGATAATAAAATTGGATCAAAATAGTTTTGTTGAACTATCGGATTTTTGTAATATTCGCGATCCATCTTTAAAACACTCCCGATAACTTTTGCTGGATTACCAGATACAATAGAGTAGTTAGGTATATCTTTATTAACAACCGAGCCAGCACTGATAACAACACCCTTACCAATTGTTGTACCTGGTAAAATAATAGAACTCGCCGCAATAAAACAATAATCGCCAATCACTACAGAACCTGACTGATAACCAATACGTTCATCAGAATCCATATATGAATCCCCCATCAATCTAATTGACAGGTGACTGCTATGTGTAAATACACCAACCCACGCACCAATTTGGCAACCTTTTCCAATAGTTACTCCATTACTAGCGTCAATAATAGAGTGATGCCAAATCCAAACATTATCATTGATATCTAATTTATCTTTAGACATTATCTTTACGGTTGAGCTTATACGGACTTTTCTCATACGCAATTTTTGTATATAATTGTAGTATCCATAGACCATAAAAGGACGATGAAAAGTAGCAAATATATTTTGAATAAAGGAGATTAAAAATCCTAAAGGAGATAAATAAATACGTTTTTTTAGATTCATATACTTCTCCGAGATTCCAAAACAATAGATACAAGATTTTTTAAATTTGCATCCTTCGTAAGGTTTGTCCTAGCATAATTCAAAGAATTTCCACCCAAATAAGCTAATTTAGTTTTTGATAAAGAATAAGCTTCTTTCATTATTTTAGATAATGCATCAACATCTTCAGGTTCGGACACCCAGCCACAATTATTATCTGAGATAATCAGCCCAGCTTCACTGTTAGCTTCCACCGAAGCAATAATTGGTTTAGCCGAAAACATATATGCTGTCATTTTTGAAGGCAATGCTGTTGCAGCAATACCTTTTTTTAAAGGCAATAATAAAACATCAGCCTTGGCTTGAGTATCTGGAACCTGTTCAGGCTGTACGTTCATAAATCGAATATCAGCAGCATAAGTACTTGCGATTCTTTGGCAGTTTTCTTTATCAGAACCATCACCCGCAATGAACAAAATAGCATTCTTCAAAGCCGCTTTCGTAAAAGCGTGAATTAGTAAATCAACTCCAGCTGTTGGATTGATACTACCCAAATATAGAAAGGAGAATTGACTCTCTCTCTTTGTACTTTGCTCATCTAAGACTTGAAATTCTGTATCATTTTGCCAATTACGAACAATTTCAATTTTGTTCGCGCATATATTTCTTGTCTCAGATAAAAGCTTAGACATTTGATTGGAAATGGTTATAACACAATCAGCCTTGGACAACGTTTTCCTATCCATAGGAAGCAGTATTTTTTTAATTACAGCACCTATAGAAGATAACTTATTCGTTAATGATTCAGGATAAACATCCTGAACATGTAAAACAAATGGGATTTTGAACCTTTCACAAGTTTCTGCCAATGCCTTTTGCGCAAATAAAGGCCATACATTTGCGTAAACAACCTCAATTTTTTGGTGATTAGTTTCAATATACTGTTGAATATGTTGACCAAGACTATAACTTTCTCTAAATCGACCTAGAATACTAGATTTGGCGCAAGTATATGAATCCAATACGACATGCTTAAAATCAAAAGCCCCCATAGATTCAATATTAAATGCCATCCCATAAGGACGAGTTGGATATGGAGAGATAACAACAACCTTATTCGTTTCAGCAAGCTTTGACGCAAGATCAAACGAGAGGTTTGCTGAAACCACCGGTTCAGGAGGGAACAGCGCGGAAGCGATTAAAATCATATTTAATACTTCTTCCAAACGACTCGGTTCACATAATCCGTATAGCTATGAATAATCCGTACAATTTTATCAGAGACATTTGGCATAGAGTAATCATAAACTTGTCGTAACAGACGTTCATCGTCTCTAGGCTGGCTCTCCAGTATCGCCAACCCCTGCATAATGCGTTCAACGCCCAATCCAGCCATAATTACTGAAGCTTCTTCCATCCCCTCAGGTCTTTCGTGTGCTTCTCGAAGATTTAAGGCTGGGAAGTTCATAATGGAAGATTCTTCATTAATCGTACCGCTATCGGATAAAACAGCTTTGGCTGAAACTTGTAATTTATTGTAATCCTTAAAACCTAAAGGCTTGAGTAGTTGCACTAAGGGGTTAAAAGTTACTTGCATTGCATCCACTCGGTTTTGAGTGCGTGGATGAGTAGATACAATTACTGGCATATTGTAGGTTTCAGCAATTGTATTCAATGATTCAACCAAATTTAAGAAATTTTTATCTGAATCAACATTTTCTTCACGATGCGCGCTAACAACAAAAAACGCATGTTTCTCCAAGCCTAATCGTTCAAGCACATCTGAAGATTCAATACCCTCTTGATAAGTATTTAATACCTCAAACATCGGACTACCCGTTTTAATGATCATATCTGCTGGCAACCCTTCACTGAGCAAGTAATCACGAGCAATACTACTGTAGGTAAGGTTGATGTCGGCCATATGATCGACTATACGACGGTTAATTTCCTCTGGTACTCGTTGGTCAAAGCAACGATTGCCCGCCTCCATATGAAACGTTGGAATTTTACGACGTTTTGCAGGCAATACCGCCATACAGCTATTGGTATCACCTAATACTAACAAAGCTTCGGGATTTTCTTCCGCCAATACCTTATCCACCGCAATAATCACATTACCAATGGTTTCTGCTGCACTTGAACCCGCTGCACCCAAAAAGTAATCCGGCTTACGAATATCCAAATCATTAAAGAATATTTCGTTTAGCTCATAGTCATAGTTTTGTCCTGTGTGCACCAAAACATGCTCACAATGTTCATCCAACTTTTTGATTACACAGGAAAGACGAATGATCTCAGGGCGCGTGCCAACTACAGTTACTACTTTTAATTTTTTCATTTTATTCAACCATTAAACTTTATAAGCGACCGTATCGGGCTTTTCAGGATTAAAATTCTCATTTGCCCACAACATCACAACCATTTCATCCTCGCCTACATTACTAATGTCATGCGACCAACCCGGAACCGTTTCGACTATTTCAGGCTGCTCGCCGGAGGTATAAATTTCTTTTACTTCATCGGTCACAACATGTCTAAATCCAAAACGTGCCTTGCCTTTAATGACCAAGAACTTTTCAGTTTTGACATGATGATAATGCCCACCACGGGTAATACCTGGATGCGCGGTAAAAAAAGAGAACTGACCGGAATCTTTGGTCTTTAGCATCTCTACAAACACACCACGTGGATCTTCATTTTTTTTAAGAGGATAATTAAATTGATCAGGCGAAATATAGCTGAGATAGGTTGCATAAAGTACGCGCATAAAACCTTCGCCAACGGCCTCGGTTATCAACGTATTACGACTGTTCTTAAACTGTTGTAATTGCTTCGCCAAGTCACCCAGAGTCGTTTTATAAAGCGGTTCGATATCAATATGCAATGTTTCTTTAGGGCGTTCTGTCATCACCTTAATAAAGGAGGTAACCACATCACCAATATGCACTAAATTTAATTCGGCATTGGGATCATTCACTTGAATCGGTAAATCGTGGCTAATATTGTGACAAAAAGTTGCCACCACAGAGTTATAGTTTGGTTTGCACCACTTACCAAATACATTTGGTAAACGATAGATGTAAACCGGATTTTCAGTTTCTATGTATAAATTCAACAAATGCATTTCGGCCTGCAGTTTACTGCGGCCATACGGATTCATGCGCTCTGCCTGAGTCGATGACGCTAAAATGATCGGAATGACTTTATTGGATGAACGAACCGCATCACAAATATGCTTAGTCAGATCGGCGTTGCCTTCAAAAAACTCTTTTTCTTCTATTGGTCGATTCACACCCGCCAGATGAAAAATAAAATCAACCTGTTCTACCAGGCCTGGTAGGTTATGAAACTCTGAATTTCGAGTGAATTTAATCACCTCGACATCATTAGATTCACTTAAACTCACACAAAGGTTTTTACCAATAAACCCATCGGCACCGGTCACTAAAACTTTCATAGATTACTCCTCTGCAATGGCATTCTCGCCGCGAGAAATTGCCCGCATAAACTCAAGCTTAAGCAATAAGTTTTTCATGCCTTCAACATCTAAGCGATGCGTATTGTGTGAGTTGTAATCTTCTGCCTGCGAGATTTTCTCTTCACCCTGTTCAACAAATTTTGAGTAATTTAAATCACGTAAATCCGGCGGCACTCTATAATAATCACCCATATCTTCAGCACAAACCATCTCTTCTCGGCTTAACAATGCTTCAAACAGCTTTTCACCGTGACGAGTACCAATAATGTTAATTGCATGCTCAGGCTTGCCCATCATTTCAACTAAAGCCTGAGCAAGGGTTTCCACCGTAGCCGCAGGGGCTTTTTGTACAAAAATATCGCCATTATTGCCATGCTCAAACGCGTATAACACTAAATCAACCGCATCGGCCAGCGTCATCATAAAACGCGTCATATTTGGATCGGTAATGGTCAACGCTTGATTCGCTCTGATCTGTTCAACAAATAACGGAATAACCGAACCACGAGAAGCCATTACATTGCCATAACGCGTGCCACAAATAACCGTTTTAGACTCATCTAAATTTCTTGATTTGGCCACCATGACTTTTTCCATCATCGCTTTAGAAATACCCATGGCATTAATTGGGTAAACAGCCTTATCGGTGCTTAAACACACTACGCGTTTTACCTCATTCTGAATCGCGGCTTCAAGTACGTTTTCAGTACCCAAAACATTGGTTTTCACGGCCTGCATGGGATGAAATTCACATGAAGGAACTTGCTTTAAAGCGGCCGCATGAAAAATAAAATCTACACCACGTGTTGCCGTTAGCACAGAACGAAAGTCTCGCACATCGCCAATATAAAACTTTAACTTTGAATTAGCATAATTCTTACGCATATCATCTTGTTTTTTCTCATCACGAGAAAAAATACGAATTTCTTTCAAGTCAGAATCTAAAAAACGTTTAAGTACTGCGTTTCCAAATGAACCAGTACCACCAGTTATTAATAATATTTGTCCCTTAAACATTTAACTTTCGTCCTTTAAATTGGTGAGTATTTTTTTTAAATCAAAAAATGTAACAGCCCTTAATATTTTGGGATCTAACAAGGATGGGAACATCAAATCTACATAGGATTTATCTCGTTTATCAATCAAAACAGAGATTGAAACTGAATTATTATATAAGGCCTCAACAAGAACCGTTGACTTTCGCGCTAAACAAATATTATTCGAAATTGCCTCATCAAAAGATTCAATAAACTGAACTTTATTAAAGACTGAAGCATAATTTTCAATACGGTCCTTAACATGCAACTTAACCAGCACTTCAAAACCTTCTTTCACTAAAAATTCCATTATTTTTAGGTTAACTTCTGGCTCTCTTGATTCAGGAAAAAACACTATTGATCTTTCTTTATCCTTCTTAATATTTCGAGAAAACATTTTTACTGCAACATCTTCATCAAAAACAAAATCTATCGATTCATTTTTATAAAGTTTTTGTAAATATTCTTTTGCCTTAGAACTTGTACAATAAAATTTATCTCCCACTAAACCACCGGGCATTCTATAAGAATATTCTAATCCATGCGGTATACAAACACACCGAATACCATATTTCCTACATAGTCTCTTTTCAACAAGCGCAAACCTATCTTCTTTATTTCCCGTATAGTACGTATCAAATTTTCGGTGTTTGAACAGTTCGTGTAAATAAAACTCAAAATTACATTTATGGGCAATACGCTTTGCATAAAAATACAGTACATATCCAGACAAGCCAATTCCAACTGTATTTTTTGTATCGATAATAATTCTGAAAAAGTCTACCAATGAGCAAAATGGAACATATCCCAAACTGGGTATTTTTTTAAAAAAACCTACAATAGAATACAGGCTACTGCTCTTTGAATTATTAAAAGCAAAGCTATCAGTTAAAAAAACAACCCCATCTTTCTCCAAAAACTGCATTTTTTGATAAGCAGCAGGTGCTCTTACTACCGTTACAGATTCTTCTCTGAGCTTTTGCACACGATTAACTTTTCTAAATTTATAAATTGTATATATAGGAATTAATAAAGAAGATACAAACACAATAAAAAAAGATACTAAAAGATAAAACACACTCTTAAAATAAAAAGAAAAATAGTTACTCAAGGGCATTGCAACATCAGCCCTTATAGCTGCTGCCTGCCACAAATTAGAGCCTAAGGCATCACATTTTTTTAACGTCAACATTTTATACTTTTCAAGTAAGGGTATATAAAAATAAAGAAAAATCTCATTTATATAATCAGAATAGCCCTTACGTTTTCTTGAAATGGAGTTTATTTCTTCTACAAAAGATAAATTACTATCTACTGCAGAGTTACAACTATCATCATTTAGTTCCTGATTATGCATAATACACTTTATAATTTATCCCAAACCCTCGAATGGCTTAAACAATCTATTCCCGAAAGAAATATTAAAGAGCGAAATATCTAGAGTAGACAATACTTACTCTTTATCTCAACTTTATTCGACGAGTTTTACTAAACAAAGCCAATACTAATTTATATAAAAAATAAGCCAATAGAAAAGTAATAAATAACCTTATTAACCTGGCATCCAGCACCCCTCCCCTAACAAATTGAACGGCATTGACTCCACAATAAATTAGAAAGAAATTCAAATAACTCTTTTTTCGATTAAAGAGGGCTTTAGCAAAAAAATATACATAAAGAAAATAGAAAACGGGTACAAACAATAAGGAGAGTAAGCCAATATTAAGAATAGACCCACCATAAATACCAAAAGTCTGTGTCGTCCCCCTTGCGGCAACTTCTGGATACACTTCCCTTGTTTCCGCATTTGAAATCGGCTTATCAGGATAAATTGACCTAGGAAGCAGTAAATTTGATAAATCCTGAATCACACAGGTATAGCATGCCCCTTCTCTATACCAGTAATCAATTGCATCATTAATTGCAAAAGCCTGGTTCATATCAGCTTCACTAGAACTAGTCTCCAAATATTCATTTACATTGGTAGAGCCGCTACGAAACAAAGTATTGTAGGCAAAAGAAGAAATAATCAGTACCGTGATTAACCCGCCAATAAAAAATATTTTTTTCCCATCCCAGACAACTGTATAAATCATGAAAAACAGTAATAGGTATGTAATTACATGCCCCCTGCCCCCTGTCGCCGCATTTATTAAAATCAGTAACAATATAATAAACATGGAAAATTTTGTAAAGCCGTGTAAATAGCTATCATATAAAGCAACAAAAACCATTGCATACAAGAAATAGAATAACCAAGAGGTTCCTATTTTTGACTGAGAGTAAAAGGTATGATTGCTCAGATACACTTGTGATATGTCAAGCACACCAAACACCTTAAAAACTAAATACAGAAAAATAGCAATAGTGGCTACCAATAAAAACATATAACCTTGCCAGCCAATTGTCAGACCACTAGGACTTAAGTGGCTTTCCAATACACAGGCATTCGCTAGACTTCGACTTGAATACCTATAAAGCCACACAAACATTACCAGCATCATAAAATCTATACTTATGATAAAAAAAACAAACTCTTCAGGTAATGTCGACTCACCTTTAAATAAAGGTATATGAATAAAAACCACATCATAAGCAAGTAAAAACATAATTGGGGATAAAAGAAGTGTAACTAATATCTTCATAGTAAATTCAACATAATAAGCTCATTCAGATTCTTCTCACCCAGAAAAAGATACCTTTGTTGCTTATTACAACTAAAGCTTTCAATTCTTTATCCAAGTAATTTACTATATAATTCCCAGAAACTATTGCAATCAATGTTGAAATAGCAGCCCCTTCAATTCCATATTGAGGAATTAATAACATATTTAAAATAATATTAATAACTAGTGCTATAAAAGTTCTAAATGCAATTTTCTTCTCCATCCCCTCAACTGTTAAATAGCGAGCCGTCAGTGACCCAATTGCGGCAAAAGATGCTGACCACATAATAATCACAAATACAAATACCGTTTTAGGCTCAACAAACTCCGCACCAAATGCTAGAAAGATAATTTCATAACCAAATAATGTTGAGAAAATCGCGCCTACTGCAGCACTCCAAAACATAAAGCTGAACATCTGAGAAAGTTTTTTTTCATATTGCTCAGGCGTACTAGCCTTCAACTTTACAAGTACAGGTAATAATGAAGCGCTAATAATAGAAAAAATCATAATCCAACCTTCATAAATACGTGTTGCGGCTGAGTATAATCCCAAATCATATACACCTAGCATACTTTTTATCATTATCTGATCAACTCGCATATATAAAACAATCGCTAATGCAGACAGTACCATTGGCCAAGAGCTCTTTAACAAAGGTTTAACATAACTTTTATCAAATCTTATAAAAAAATTGGGCTGTTGCTTTAAACCGTGGGTTATTAATAAAAACAGTGCTATAAGTGCAAAATCTAAGGCAAAAGCAATCGTTAGAATCAATAAATCTACTTCTAAATAGACAAGGTAAACTTTAAATAATGAACTAATACCGAGCGCTACACTTTTAGCAATTGAACTGTATTTTGCCTGTACCTGACTCTGGAAGCTGTAGTCAACTACAAAAAATACCTGGGAGATAATACCTGATGCAATAATCCAAATATATAGCCTAATTTCTGGATCATCTTCGACGAGTTGGGTTATAAACCACAAGACTACATACGATACGATGGCAAACACAAACATTAACCAAAAAGCAGTCCCCAAAATCACTGGTGTATTGTCTCTGTTTTTTGATAACTCTCTAACTAGAATTGAGTCCATTCCCAAACGACTCAATGCCATAAAAACGGAAACAATAGCCAATGCGTATGAAAGCACCCCAAAACTTTCAGGACCAATATAACGCGCAACATATACAGTAACAAAAACTGCCGAAATAACCCTAAGAAGATATTCGGACAACATCCAAGATGAGTTTTTAAAGTACTTTATAAAGCTCTGACTAAGCATTAAATTTAGTTTTATCAACATATAAACCGATTTAAAAAAGATCAACCAAATCAGAAATTTTACTAGAATTTTGAATTCTCTCTGTGTCCGTCCACTTCACCCAGTCTTCTACTTCAGTCCAATTGGTTAAAAACACAAAATCCAAATTTGCTCGAACTGCCGCTTGAAAATCATATTTACTATCACCAAAGAAAAGGGCCTGCTTTTGAATATTTCGATTATCTAATTCTCTCTCTAAGATAACATCCTTATTATCAGGACTACCAAAGATACCACCATCAAACAGTTCAAAAAGCCCTCTTGCAGCAAAGACTTCTCGCAACTCATCTTGATCACCTCCAGACACAATCAGCCAATTTGCTTGGGGTGTCTGTTTACGGAGCTCTGTAAGGCCTAATGCAATATCACATTGCATCAAACCAGATTTTACTTTAGTAGCAAACTTTTCTAAAAGATTATCCAACAATGTCTTAGTAAGGGCTTGCTGTAAAATCTCTTTAATAAAATATTCAAACTTTAAATAACGTGAAATCCCGCCATTTTGGACATGATAGTCAACTAAGGCCTGTGCTTTATCGTGACCAAAACTTAAAGTCGCGTCATAAAACGCCTGAGTTTTGACTTTATTGGAATTAAGAACAACCCCATCACAATCAAACACCAAAGTTTGATATGAGCTTAAATCTAAACTCATCATCTGTTCTCCTGCACGGCTCTTAACGCCGCTTCAACTTTTTCGACATCCTCGGGTACGTCCACCGCTAAACTGCCTGGCTGAGTTTTAAACATACGAACCCCCTGATTCCACTCTAAGAAACGTAAAATTTCAATATCTTCAGACTGTTCAATGGTGCTTTTACGGCCAAACTGCCCATAATCTAATAGCTCTTGTCTGCTAAAGGCGTAAATACAAACCTGCTTGTAATACTCTGCAGGTGCGTATTTGGCATCTTTAATCCCTGGAATAGCTTGACGGGACATATAAATCATTTGTGACTGCTCGGTAAAAATCACTTTTGGAATATTGATTGAATCTGGATCTTCATCCTCTGACAAAGCACAATAACCATTAATAACCTGATTAGGATGAGACCTCTTTTCTTCAATGGCATTCAAAATATCTTGGGGGGAGACCAATGGCTCATCCCCTTGAACATTCACATAGATATCCGCATCCACTTTCTCAGCCACTTCTGCCAAACGATCAGTTCCAGTTAGAGCCTGACCACAGGTCATAGTGACTTGAAAACCAGCCTCTTTAACAACTTGAGCAATACGCTCATCATCGGTTGCTACATAAACGTTATCAGAACCTACAGCTTTAGCACTCAACTCTGCTACCCACAAAATCATCGGTTTGCCTAACAGAGGGACTAGTGGCTTACCAGGATAGCGCGATGACTTATAGCGTGCAGGTATGATAACAATGGCTTTCATAAAAATCCTTATTGAGTTAAAGCGTAAACGGACACGGTCGGAATTTCATATAAGGTTGGCGTAATAGACACCGTTGGTAAAGCACTAGGATGCTTTTGATAGAGGCTAAACACTTCATCGGCTTCTTTTTTACGAAGATCATCGGCACTATAGCCATCAAACCCCGCTAAATAAATCGCTTTAGCTTGCCCCGAAGTGGCAATGGCTAAAGCATAAGCCACAACTAACGAGCTTGGAAGAGTGCAGCTGGTTTCTTCAAATGCAAACTGGTTTGATTGAATAGTCAATCCAAAATCAAGAGTAGGTTTTGTACATAATTCGTCCTTAACATCATCTGGCAACATGTGAAACGGAGTTGCTAAGGGTTGGGACAATATTACATGCTCTGCACAATCCGCTAACAATCTAACCGGATGACACGCTGCACGAATATCAATCAGCGATTCATTAACATTCTTTTGTGTATTTAACGCAATGACATAAGGCTGTTTCAATTGAATAAACGCTTCAATGGCTTTTCGGTGCTGCTTAACACTTGGTCCCGCCCCTAAAATAATGATTTCTCTCCCTGCCAGAACTTGTGCAGGTTGCCACGAGCCCGTTGGCTCACCAGAGAAGAAATGTCTAGCAGCTTTCAAGGTGCTTAAATTAAAACGCTTACCACCTTCCGTTTTAAGATGGTCAATCACCGCGATAATATCTTCATCGTCATATCGACTGTCACCCATCATTTCCTGGACATAAGAAGGATGAATGCCATATTTTCCAGCCAGATAGTAATAAGAATTGCTCCCCCAACCATAATGCTTTTGCAGGCTATCAAAGTGCTTACGAATCACCTCAAATAAGGACGTAATATTTCCTGGCTTGTTCCACCGCGTTTGCAGTTCAATCGCCAGGTATTCGGTTTTTACGTTCCCAGGGCCGCGCCCCATCCCTGTTACAGTCGCATCAATCCATTGCACTCCTTCATCAATCGCCCTTAACGAGTTCGCTAATGCGTTACCCATATTATCATGAGTATGAATGCCTAAAGCACCTGTCCAAGCCATCTTAAAAGTTTGAACAATTCGAGAAACATCGTCAGGAACCAAGCTTCCCATACTATCAGCGAAATAAAGTACATCTATAGGATATTGACAGGCTTTTTGAGCCAAATGAATAATTTCTTTTTCATCACAGTCAGCAATTTGCATCAAATTAAACCCAACCTGATACCCCTTCGATTTCAGCCAATTGGCAGCAGGTAAGCAAGCTTCAAACTGACTTACATGACATGCCACTCGTACTAAAGTAACAGGCGAGCTTTTTGCCTCTACAAACAACTTCTCAAGAACAGCTTCCAACCCGTCTGTGTCTTCAACTAATTCACTGCCATTCAGCATCACACCGATTTTATTCTGTAACCATTCTGGAATGTCTAAATCGTTTAAAAAAGAATCTGTACTATAAGCATACCCCCCCTTAAACCCCTGAGCTTTTAATGAACGGAAGCCAATCTCAAGATAATCTACTTTCAATACAGCCATTGCCCGAAAATAATCATAAACCAACTTATCCTCAAAGTCCCAAGCATTGTAATACCCGCCATCCCTAAGAGTACAGTCTAAAAGCTTTATATTCTTTATCTTCATTTATTCTACCGTTACTGACCTGGCTAAATTTCTAGGTTGATCCACATCGGTACCTTTAATCAGTGCCACATGATAGCTGAGTAACTGCAAGGCAATATTAAAGGTGATGGGTGCGGTGATGCGACCTACATTGGTGGTGGTTTTGACGACTTTAAAACCGGGCTCGGAGCTTATATTGGACTTTTCGTCTTCAAAGACGATCATTTGGCCACCGCGTGCGTTGACTTCTTGTAGATTGGATTTTAACTTCTCTAAAAGATCATCATGCGGGGCAATTGCGACTACTGGAATATGTTCATCAATTAAGGCTAGTGGACCGTGTTTTAATTCGCCTGCGGGATAGGCTTCTGCATGGATGTAACTGATTTCTTTAAGCTTTAATGCCCCTTCCATGGCGATTGGATACATGGTGCCTCGACCTAAGAACAAGGCACTATTTTTATCGGCGAAGGTTTTGGCTATTTCCATGATTTGATCTTCATGTGCTAAGGCATTTTTGACCAGGCCTGGTAGCTTTTGTAGACCTTTTACAATAGTGATTTCGCGTTTTTCACTCATCAAGCCTTTTGTTTTACCTACGCAAGTGAGTAGTAACGCTTGGTACTCTTGCTGTTTTAGCGCTACAAATCGCTCGGTAAGCTTTAGGCGTTCGGCCAAACCTTGCGGCGTGAGTACGTAGCGGTAGCCCAGTTTATTATCACTGGCGGCAAACCGCTCGGCCTTGACCCAACCTTTCTCTATTACCGCCTTTAGCACGTAATTGGCTTTACCAATACTGCAGCCAATTTTTTTGGCTAAGGCTCTTTGGTTGGCCTCTGTCGGTGCATGTTGTAGTGCTTTAAGCACACTTTCTGTTTGCATTCGTTATGCCTGTTTACGCTTATTAACACCTGCTAACACTTAACTGGATGGGCGCTTTAATTGCTTGGTCTTGTTCAAGCGGTGAACTATACATAAATTGACATATTTTTACAATTTATAGATTCATTAAATAAGTACTTTTTAGTACCTAGGTGACTTAACTAGGTACAGAGAGTGTATCCACTCCAGTTCGAAACCTTGTGGTTAAACTATTTAGCTGAGTTAGAGAAAAATCTAGATATAAAAAAGTGTTGATACCCACTTTTGGCGTTAAAATTTGAACGCACTCATGTCACAAATTAAAAATCGCTAAAAGATAGATCGCGTATTGGTAATGCTCTAACAAAACGATCTTCCCAGTTTTATCAATCTCTGTTGGCTCAAGTTCTACATTTCCAAATTCATTTCCACAGGCAATGCGGGCATTTATTGCAATTAACGGATTAGCTTTACTATTAGAAACCTTTTTAAATAATTTGCTCCAATGGGTTTCAAGCTCGGCAGCACTCTTTTCATGATAGATGCTCGGATGAATGCGCACTCTTATTTTACTATTGGGCAACTTCATAAACTTAAGCAGACGAAAGTAATCTTCAAACGACCGCTCATCCACTAACCTTACCCTGTATAAGGCCTTTTTGCGGGCGTGATTCAAATAGAGTTTTAAACCAGATGCCACATCAGCGCATTCAAACGCCCCCAAGGAAAGCCGCTTCATTAATTTATTTAGACGTTTTTCGAGGGCATGACCTCTTCGTAGCGTATAAGGATGATTAAATCGGTCATTCCCCTTGCTGGTTTTTAACTCCGAAACGGCCAACACATTCGTTTGAATCTTCTCCATTAATTCAAAGGGCAGTCCAAATGCCTTAGCCACCTCTAAAGGCTGGTTTCTAAAAACAAATAATTGCTGAATAATAGGGTATAAAAGACCTAAAATAGAGGGGTTGGCGGCAAGATTTGTTAAGTCAAATGCAGAGACCGCTGGCTTATTATCTTTAAGGGTCACAGAATCGATTGTTTCAAATCCGCAAAACTTTTCCAACTTTAGTTCTAATACTTGCAGGACACCTTGTTCGATCAGTTTATGTTCATCAATACTCTTTGAATACCTTGAATCACCGAAAAGCTTTTTCTTAAAACGTGTTCGCTGATACGGTTTATCAGATGGAAATACCCAAAACTGGTCAATTGCAGCCTCTAAAACAGATTGGGGTGTGGTTTCAAAATAAGTAGACTCCATCTCGTAAATAAGATGAAGATAACTTTTACAGGTGGTATCAGGTACTTTATGTCCCAGTAGCTCTCCCAACTGCAAAAGAGTTGACCTTGGCATGACCTGATTTTCATTTGGAAAGTACTTTCGCACAAAGTTAATGGATTGCCCACGGCTGTAAAACTGCTTAAGGGTATCCAAATCCTGGTGAGAATCCAGATGTTTGAGCTTGGCGCCCCCAAACCAGACCCCCACTTCTGGCTTATCCACTTGCATCAATCTAAGCATATACACATTGGCAAAACTGTGTCTTAGCCCGTGAAAGACAAAGGTTTCATCGCCGGTGATCTGCCGACAATAATCCCGCACCGGATCAATCACCTCACTGTCCTTCGCCATGCCGGTCAAGAATGTATTAAGCAGGTACTCGCCTTTCATATTCACTCGGAACTTGTGCCAATTCATCAAGGCCTCAAGGTAGGGTTTGGGAACAAAATCAACTAAATCGAGTCGTCGACGCGAATATTGATTTTTTAACCCCCGCGCCTTATGAGAACGGACAAACATAAAAGGTCTTTCAGGCGAACCATAAATGTCTAACACTCGAAGTCCCATGGCCTCATTTCGTCTTAGTCCACAAAAGTAGCCTAAGATAAAGGCGCATGCCATTATGCGATGTTCTGGCATCAATTGGTCTCGTGCTGTTTTTGGTGTTAAAAGAAACTTTAAAATCTCATACCCCTCATACGGGGTCAAATAATTTGCATTCACACTAGAGACTATATCTGTGCCCTCCAACTCATGCAGGGGCAACGCCATCACATTGTGCTGCCACTGCAAAAAATGGATAAACGACCCGAGATGCTTACCAATCTCATTATCTTTAGAACGATCAATGACCTCTTGGAGCAAGTCTATCCAATCCTCCTCTTCGAGATTGGCAACATCGATATTATCAAACACCGCCAAAACCAAACTATAAACGCCTCGAAAATAACGCATGATGGCACCCACCTTAAGATTGGCCTTTAGGCGATGCTGGTTGATTTTTTGGCCCCGCTCTTCACTGTATAAATACTGAAGCCAGGAGACTAACCAAATCGACATCAAGGACATTGTCTGAGGTGGGTGGGCTAAACGGTCATTTAAAAACAGCAGCGCCTTATTTTTAGTCATTGATTCTAAGGTCTTTAGAATTTGCTTCATGACTGTCAATTGTCCGGAAAAACTCGATACTTTTTCAAAATGCCCAGGCTCACCATTCTCTTGAATGTCCGATTCATGTTGAAATAACTGCGCTGCCCGTTGCACTGAAAGCAGTGGTTTAGTTTGCTTTGGCTCCATAGATTGCGCTTTAGGGCTTGGTTTTTTTACCGTAGCCACACCGTTTAATACTCTAAATTTGGCCTCATCGGATAAGGGCGTGTAATTCATTTTTTGAGTCATTATTGGGTGGAAAAAAGCCGGGCGCTTCATGAAATACCCGGCACCTGCCACCTCCAAAATCTGTGATAAAACCATGGGCAATTGAAGGTTAATTGGCAAACTACGGTTCTTTTTCAAAAATAAATTGAGAAATATTTTTATGCATTTTTGCACATCTTTAGACTTGAATACCTTCTCAGTCGATTCATCTCGAATTGAACTGCGCCTCAAACGCTCGATAAGACAGACCATGGTGATGCAATGTAGTTGGGCAAAATGGCCTGGCACAATTCCATTGTCAATATACACCCGCACTTTTTGGTCACCTAGGTCAGAAAAATCGCTCTTTTTAAGGTTTAAAACGGCCTTAACGCTAGAGGCATGAAGTAGGTTGGAATCAAAAATAGTGCTCAAACAAATCAACCCAAGGAGTGCATGGTCATCAAGCGTGGCGCAGAACTTTAAACCGAATTCGATGGCTGAGCGATAATAATGCGCCAAGCTAGCATTGAACATCTGCTTTTCACGCACAACCGGTAAAACCTTAGGCAGGATTAAAACCTCTTGCATGGGTTGGTGTGATTTCCATTGCAGATTGTTCGTGACGTAATCAATAAATCGATTTAACAGTCTCTGTGCAACAGCGACCTGCTCAGGTTCAAAATCCTTTTTAATCACCCGAGTTTCAATCACCCCCAGATTGAACCGGTGGTCAGGTTTGGTGAACAGGTCAAACGTTCGATACTTGGCATCAACCCCTTTCAAAAAGGCATCGACAATTAATCTGATATAAAACTGAGTATGAATTTCAGCCTGTTCTAAAGAGGTAAGCTTTGTCAGTTTTGGCAACCAGTAGCGACAAGATTTGTCGACTAACTCGTTATATTGCGCCTCTCTTTCTTGGTTAGTCTGCACGTTGTCCAAAGTCATTAACCCTTCATTCTTGATTTGATCGGCTTAAAGCCCATTGAAGATAAATGGCGAACCAACATGGGTTCAAAACAAGATTCTAAGGCGGAAAGATTCAACGCGGAGTAAGAAGAGTGTGGTTCAAAGCCATAGATAAAATGTCCCAAAAAAGCATCGAGTAAATCAGAAGAAATCGATTCTGAAATTGCCTGCGTTCTCAATAGATGACGTCCGCCATTAACCGGTAAACCAATGTGTTGATTTTTGTGAAGTTGGGTTAAAAAGTGGTTCAAAGAGAGCGCCTCAATACTCTTTTTTTTGAAATCGATATGAAAGAAAACCGGTAGCCCTTCCAAATCAAAGACAAAACGATCGCCTTCTTTACGATGACTTATATGCAACTCCCAATCCCTAAAAGCCTCAAGAACCTTGGTATAAAGCTCAAAATCTAATAGTGGGAGTTTACCCAAGAGAGTCTTAAGGTGTTTAAAATAGAAACTAAGCTGTTGTCGCATCATTGAATTAAGATAGGTCATTCTCGCGTGACTGGAGTCCAGATCGTCTTTATCTGAGATGACGACCCATTTGAGATCGTCACTCATAAGCCGCCAGTTGGGCAAAATATCATGTACCCCTCTATAGCCGGTGGCATAAGAAAAGAAAAATAAGGTATAAAGTGAATACACTTGGTGGTATTTAAGCAACGCCTCCAATCCCGATACCGGCAATGTCTCTAATTCTGTTTTAAACTCCTTATTAATTTTTTTAACCACGTCTTTTCGTGGCACCAAAGCCGATCCCACAAACTCTTCCGAGGCCATATCAGGCCACTCATTTAGTGTCTGAAATTCAATATTAGAGCAAGCAAGACCAATCAAACGTTGCTCCCAAAACTGCATATATTTAGATTGAATATCACTCTCTTTTAGCCTGGTATAAAACAGTTTAGAATGAGAGTGCATCGTACTCTTACCCGTAAAATAAGCGCTATAGACAGCATCATAATCATGCAGAGCGGCATTTAATAGATACTGTTCTACTTTCTTTAAATTGATCTCAAGCCCTGGATATTGTGCTCTAATTCGCTTAAAGAAAAGCTTAAAGGTTTCATCAAAGTCAGTGATTGTCCACACAAACCCAAAGTTCTTAAAGGATTCAGAAAACTCCTTTTTCATAACAAAACTATCCGTCTTATATTGATTGAGAACTTCTTCAGTCCTTAAAATAAGCCTTGCTAACCATTCTGACATGGGAATCCGATATTGATTGGAGACGCTCTGTGTTCCATTAAATGAGTTATTGTTTTTCACCATATTGACAAGCGGCACCTCTTCAATCCAATACCCCTTAATATGATTATTTTTACTCTTATTAATGACAAAATGTTTTGAAACCGGGCTACCGGACCTTAGACGTTTTAACTGTAAAACCTCCTCTAAAGCACTTCCCTTAAAGAAGCAGGTAGCCAAAACGGACGCAGCAATGAATGGGTGCACTTTTGTGCGGTCATCGTAATTAGAAAATGAATCTGTGTTCGAGAAGTGATTCAACTCAGAAAGAAAAACCTCTACCGTATATTCGTCTAGTAATGATGTATTCGTTATGAAGCGCTGATTTGCACGAATCGTAGCGTCACCAAAATATTTGGCATTGACCTTACGCTTGGCATAATCCAACTCTGAAGCCACGTTTTCAGTTCGACTCGGCCGTCGCTTAGTTGTACGCGTTACGCTTGCTAAAGGTAGTTTAATACTGGTATTCAAAACAAAATCTTGAATATCAAGTAACTTTGAAGGCTCACCCTCCAGATTAAAAAAATCATTATTCACATAACTGTCAAGTTCAAACGCGCCAATTTCGTCACTCTCCATTGAATTTACTGTCGTGTAATTGGTATTCCTAAGGATGGAAACCTGGTTATTTCGACCAATGATGCCCGAACCTTTTTGCTTACCACCTCCGCCTTTTCGTTCTCCTGAATAGATCTTAGTTTGTCGAATTAATTTAACGGCTAAAAGAAGATTTAAACGAATAAGCCTATCCACATATTCAAACTTTCTAGACTTACTTGACGCTTCAGATACTGCATTTGGAGTATGTCCTGACAAAATGACATTAAATATGCCGACCGTCACTGAGGCAGACGAAAGTGCATCAATGCCGCTGACGGAAACTGTTCTCGCCTCTATTAACTTTCTAATCTGAACGGCAATCGCATATAGCCTTGATTGTTCTTTAGAGAAATCAACTTGATTAAGAAGAAGCACTGCGAGTGGCAATGCAACAAATCGACTAAAGTCTGTTTGATCACCGTTTAATCTTAATAAAACCACATAAAGTGGATTTTTTGTTGCAATACCATGGATATCTGTTTTGGAATAAAGTTGGTAATGCTTATTATCCAATAACTCAAAGCCATCCCTTATGGCCTCGATCAGTTCCAACCAAGTTGCTATATCAAATTTATATTCAGTGGCCTTTATTAGATCGCGAAAAATTAGCTCAATGCTGTTCAAAGCATTTTTTAGCCCATGAAAATTATAAGGCACGTCAAAGCGCATCAATAACTGACAAACCTTTAAATGCTGTTCAAATGGCAGCTTTTCTAAAAGCGGCTTCCACCCCAAGAGAGCGTAACACGGTCCTTCGCTCTCATGAGTCAGCCAATAAAAGGTCTGTTCAAATTCTTTTTTAATTTCATCTGACTCGGTCATGCCCTCTCCCCTGCACATCTATATTTAAGTGTAGCCCTATCCCATGAGGCACTGGATTGATGTCATAGGCTGGTGATAAGACCCGTCCTTTATTTAACGATGTATTTTGGCCGGCACAGACTTCTTTCATATTAGGTCTCACTGTTGTTATCAGGTTTAGTTCGAGTGAGAGAGCTTTTGGACAATTTGGCAAATCGGCTGATTTTGGACTGTGTATTTAAGAAACTCAGAGGAAATTGTTCACTCTCAATTAAGTAGTCTTGCATGAGGTCGCGATGACGTTTTGATTTTTGAAGTAAAAATGAGAAGACCAGTTCGTTTGAGAGTATTTGTTGCTTTTGAGAGGCGACCTGCTTTTGGGCTAAAACGGTGACAGGGAAGGTGAGTTTTTTGAGGGCCGCTGCACCATATTTACTGCCAATGAACTGAGTTATGTACCGCCAACTGCTATGCCCCATCAAGCGATAATATTCTATTGGTGTGTTTAGGTCGCGTTCTTTTTTGCTTTGCTTTTCTATTACAACAATTGGATGGCTGATTAGAAACCATTCAATCCACTCATCACCCTCCTCTTTCTCCATCATCGTCACCAGATTTTGAGGCTCGATGCTATCAAGTGGAATATCAAGTTCCATATCCTTCCAGACAGGATGAACCTTGCCAATGTCGGCTAAGCTAAGGTAACGAATTTCAGATAGTTCAAACCTTTTCACAATTTCATCCTCTGATCGAGAGTTAATCACTCTTGAATTATCATTTTTGTGAAGCAGATAAAAAATTATAGTGTTCAAAATAATACTAGCATTTTTGCAACATCTGAGCCCAAAAAAATCACATTTGAAATAAAAATGTATTAAAACGCAGAAAAGAAAGGATAAATATCAAGGAAAAATAAAACTGTAACTAACTGATAAGTATAAAAAAACCCGCATATAGCGGGCTTTAGCATAATCACAAAATCTTATTCAGACCATATTGACATGGTAGGGGTCGGTGGTTCGAATCCACTCAGTCGTACCAATTATTTATTCTGTAACACCCCCCTCTATTAATACTTCTATACCTCTGCTCTTTAATACAAAGCCCATATACCGTAAGATTTATCTATCGTGATTCAAACTCTATACGCAGCAATCAAAAACTAAGAACAGAAGAAAACCCTTAAACCAGCTATTTCGTTGCGAAACCCTGCGACTCCAGACATACTTAAATCGCTTTACAGTACCAAATAGGGCATTTATAAACCCCAGAAAGCAAAAAAGCCCAAGTAGATTAACTACTTAGGCTTTGAATTTGGCTCCCGATTCTGGACTCGAACCAGAGACATACGGATTAACAGTCCGGTGTTCTACCAACTGAACTAATCGGGAATAGTTCATCAAACAACTCGTTTGATGTGGCGTATTATAGGGAAAAAATTTAAGCACGCAAGTGTTTTTTATAAAAAAACAGGACTTTTTATAAAGCTCAACCAATATCAAAAGCTTAACGCTGTTTATATCCAATTTTTTATCTAAAGTTCACAAACTCGTCACTTATATACACCAATTTTCTCCCTGTTTAGCTATATCTTATATTAGAATGTTAGACATTATAAAATTTAGTAAATATCCTTATTCAACCTCTTAAATATAAAGAGTCGCTATGTCTATTAAAAAAATCGTTATTCCTGTCGCGGGTTTAGGTACCCGTTTCTTACCTGCTACAAAAGCAATCCCGAAAGAGATGATTACTTTAGTTGACCAGCCTTTGATTCAATACGTTGTTCAAGAGGCCGTGAATGCGGGGTTTACGGATATTATTTTGGTCACTCACTCTTCGAAGCAAGCGATTGAAAATCATTTTGATCATCATTTCGAGTTGGAAACGACTTTAGTTAATAAAAAGAAAACAGCGCTATTAGAAACCCTTAGAAACATTATTCCTGATAACGTTAATATTATCTCTGTTCGCCAACCTGAACCCCTTGGTTTAGGGCATGCAGTACTGTGTGCGGCTCCAGTCATTGGCGATGAAGATTTTGCCGTCATGCTTCCGGACGTCATTCTTAACAGCGAATCTACCGATTTAACCAATATGGTCAATGCATTTACCCGCTCCAATCAGAGCCAGATTATGGTTGAGCCTGTCCCAGAAAGTGAAGTCAATAAATATGGCATTGCTGATTGCATGGGCAAAACTCTAAACCCAGGAGAGTCACGTCAAATGGCCGGTATTGTTGAAAAACCGTCCTTAGATAAAGCGCCTTCCAACTTATCTGTTACGGGTAGATATGTTTTAAGCAATCGCATTATGAAGCTTTTAGAAACGACGCCCAGAGGTGCGGGTAATGAAGTGCAATTAACGGATGCTATTGCACAGTTAATGAAAGAACAGGATATTCAGGCGTATTGTTTAGAAGGCCAAAGCTTTGATTGTGGAGACAAAATGGGTTATTTGAAAGCGACCGTTCAATTTGCATTGAAACACGCTGAAGTCGGTGCTGACTTTAAACGCTGGTTAAAGGACTTTACAAAATGATTGAAACTCAAGCATTCTCTAAATTAAAACCTTTAGCGGATTCAATCAAACAAACGCATTTAAAGAGTTTATTTGAGGATGAAGCTAATCGTTTTGAGCAGTTTCATGTTCAAACTGAACACCTTCTTTATGATTTTTCTAAACAAAAAATAAACTCAGAAGTTCTGCAGGAGTTGCTTAATCTAGCCACTGAGTCGGATCTTCAACCATGGATTGAAAAACTGTTTGCGGGTGATAAAATCAACCAAACAGAAGGCCGTGCGGCGTGGCATACCGCCTTAAGGGATATTAACAATCCTTTAACGGAAGTCGCGCAACAGTGGCGTAAAATGGAACACATTGTTGATTTATTACACTCTCATCAACTGCGTGGCTTTTCTGGAAATGCTATTACGGATGTTGTCAACATCGGCGTAGGCGGGAGTGATTTGGGCCCTTTAATGGTCACTTATGCACTGGAATCAGACAAATTAGCAAACGCGCCTGACATTCACTTTGTTTCGACCTTAGACGCACGTCAATTACAACGTCTATTAAAGAAGCTTAATCCTTCTACCACTCTGTTTATAGTTGCCTCTAAATCTTTTACGACGATAGACACTCTCTCTTTAGCTGAAACCGCTAAAGAGTGGATTGAAGCATTCTCACCTTCAAATGAATCGACTCTTCGCCATTTTATCGGTATCTCAACCAACCCTTCCAAAATGAGCGAATGGGGCATATTGCCGCAACTTCAACTTGAATTTTGGGACTGGGTCGGTGGCCGTTACTCTTTATGGTCTTCTATCGGTTTGAGCATTGCCTTTAAGTTAGGCATGCAAGGTTACAAGGATTTATTGGCGGGTGCGCACGCAATGGATACGCACTTTCAAACCACCCCTTTTGAAAAAAATATTCCGGTACTGCTGGGATTAGTCGGTATTTGGAACACTAACTTTCTAGACTTAAAGGCACAGGCCATACTGCCTTATGACTCCAGGCTAAAATACTTTGCCAGTTATCTTGAGCAATTGGAAATGGAAAGTAATGGCAAAAGTACTCGTCGAGATGGTACGCCTACTACCTATAGAACTTGTCCTGTACTGTGGGGGGAAGTCGGACCCAATGCGCAACATGCCTTTTACCAGTTGCTGCATCAAGGCACAGAACATGTCATGTCGGACTTTATTTTGTTCACTCAAGGTCAATCAAACTCTGAACGTGCAAAATTCCATCAAAACCTAAACATTGCTAACTGCCTCGCGCAAAGCCGAGCGATGATGATTGGTAAATCCAGCGAAGACCTTAATAAAAACTACCCTGGTGACCAAGTATCCAATACGTTGCTATTGAAACAATTAGATGCCTTTCATCTTGGAATGTTAGTCGCACTTTATGAACATAAAGTATTTGTACAATCGGTGGTTTGGAACATTAACCCATTCGATCAATGGGGCGTGGAGTTAGGCAAGAAACTTGCCATGGATATTTTGGCGCATATTGATACACAGACCACCGAGAAATTAGATGCCTCGACTGCAGGCATTCTTAACGCCATCTGGAAGCAAAACAATGAAAATTAATGTTTTTGGTTCAAACATCAGCGCCTTAGTTTGCGCAGGTTGCCTAGCTGAGACTGGCAATCAAGTCACCCTTATTGGCAATAGAGATAAAGAGCGTTCCGAACCAGGCCTGGTCAAATTATTAGACACGCAATTAGATGCTGGACGTTTAGAGCTCTCTACCGAGTATGATATTGATGCCGATTATCAAATCATCTCACTTGAACCTGGAAATTGCTCAGAGGCCAAGCTTATTGCGACCGCTTTAGCCGCTGGTACAAACTCTAATACTTGCTTAATAATCCGCTCTAACTTTACGATGGGTACGTTTAAAACCATTGAAGAACTCTCTCAAAAACCCTGCATTGTAAACCCAGACTTCGCGTCTGAGGGACGTGCGATTATTGGTTTTATGCGCCCGGATAGAATCATTATTGGTAGCCATGCACCACAAGCGATTAAAAGCTTTAAGCGACTATTTGCACCCTTTAACCGTAACCACAATGTCATTATTGAGATGTCTCCAGAATCAGCAGAATTGACGAAATACGCTACCAATGCCATGTTGGCGACTCGTATCTCTTTAATGAATGAATTAGCACAGGCTGCCGAACACCTTGGCGCGGACATTGAAGAAGTCCGTCAAGGATTGGGATCCGACCAACGTATCGGTAAAGCTTATTTATATGCGGGTACTGGATTTGGGGGGTCGGACTTTGAAATAGATTTATCACGAATCCAAAAAATCATCCATGATTCAGGCTCAGATGAAGGTCTATTGAAAGCGGTCAGCTTGATTAACGAGCAACAAAAAGAAGTTTTATTCCGTAAACTTTGGCAGCATTTCAACTGCCAATTAGAAGATAAAACGGTCGCAATTTGGGGGGTTAGCTATAAACCCAACTCAAACTCTATCGAAGGCGCTCCAAGCCTGTCACTGATTAAAGCACTACTGAATCAAGGTTGTCATCTAAAGATATTTGACCCAATGCTAGAGGCCAATTTTACAATATGGATGCGCGAATCATTACCGCTAGAGCAACAGCAGCGAATTGAAATCTGCGGTGATATGTATGAAGCCACTGTGCAAACGGATGCGCTTTGTGTCATTACAGAGTGGCAATCATTTTACTCTCCAAACCTAGAGATGCTTAAGGCTAATATGCGTACCCCTATCATTTTAGATGGGCGTAATTTATACGACAAACAGTGGCTGGAAGAGAATCAGTTTACTTATTACGGTATTGGCCGTTAGAAGAGCCCGTACTATCAATCTAAGCACACCTTACAATGCGTAATTTACAAGAGTAAAAGAAACACAACATGACATCAAATGTACAAAAAATAAGCTGCTTTAAAGCCTACGATATTCGTGGCCGCGTCCCTGAAGAACTCAATGCAGATCTCGCTTACCAAACGGGTCGCGCTTTTGCGGCAGAACTTAAGCCTAAGCAAGTGGTGATTGGCTATGATATTCGTTTAGAAAGCCCTGAAATCGCCAAAGGTTTAATGCAAGGCCTGATCGATTCCGGTGTGGATATCATTAATATTGGGCTTTGCGGCACCGAAGAAGTTTATTTTTCGACGCCTTTTTATGCCGCAGATGGTGGCATTATGATTACAGCCAGTCATAACCCTAAAGGCTATAACGGCATGAAACTGGTGGCGCGTGGTTCTGTGCCAATCAGTGGCGATTCGGGTTTAAGAGAAATTGAACAACGTATTATTGAAAATCGTTTTGATGACATAGTTGCTGAAGCCGAAAAAGGCACGATTAGCCAAAAACCAAACAAGCAGGCCTATATCCAACACCTACTGACCTATGTCGATTTAGACCAGCTAAAACCTTTAAAACTGGTGGTTAATGCCGGTAATGGTGCGGCTGGACCAACCTTTAGTGAGCTGGCTAAGGAATTACCGTTTGAAGTCACAACCGTCAATCATGAAGCAGATGGCAACTTCCCTAACGGCGTGCCTAACCCTATGATTATTGAAAATCGCGCCATTACCACTGAAACCGTTATTCAGCAAAAAGCGGATATGGGCATTGCGTGGGATGGTGATTTTGACCGTTGCTTCCTATTTGATGAAAAAGGGCAATTCATTGAAGGTTATTATTTGGTTGGCTTACTGGCAGAAACCCTGCTTGCATCGCATCCTGGTGAAAAAATCGTCCATGATCCACGTTTGACTTGGAACACGATCGAACAAGTTTCTCAAGCTGGCGGTATTCCGGTGCAATCCAAAACTGGGCACGCTTTTATTAAAGAGCGTATGCGTAAAGAAGATGCCGTTTATGGCGGTGAAATGTCTGCTCACCATTACTTTAGAGACTTTTTCTACTGTGATAGCGGCATGATCCCTTGGCTATTGATTGCCCAACTGATTAGTAAAACCGGTAAAAGTTTGTCAGAACTGATTTCTGAAAGAGCCAAAAGTTATCCTTGTAGCGGTGAAATCAACTATACCGTTACCGACAGCAAAACCATCGTGGCCAATGTGCGTGCTCACTTTGCCGCTGAAAACCCAACGATTGATGAAACCGATGGCCTGAGTTTAGAGTTTGCCCAATGGCGAATGAATATTCGTTCTTCGAACACTGAACCGTTATTAAGGCTTAATATTGAATCACGTGGTGATTCAGACTTGGTTTGGCAAAAAGTTAAAGAGCTTGAGGCGATTATATTGGCTTAAACCCAAGGTAAACCCTAGTTTAAACTCAAACGTCACACCTACCATATCAACGGCAATACCGTTATTCCAGGCTAATCTCTTCTTGATTAGCCGTTTTATTCCTACTTTCTGACCTAATAACGTATTCGTAACGTATTGACGATTTGTTAATCCCTCACAATATCTTATAATCCCCCTACTTTATTCACCTTTCAAACCATTCACTGTAAACGTCTCTCGTCCCGTAAAAAGTCAGAGTCGATTAAAATAAGCTATTAAAAGAGTTCAATTATGCTGAGTTATTTACACTCTTACCATGCGGGTAATTTCGCTGATGTTTTAAAACACATTACATTAGTGCACGCTTTAGACTATTTAACGCAAAAACCGAATCCTACATTTTATCTCGACACTCATTCTGGTCCTGGAATTTACACGCTCGCAGACGATGAAGCCCAGAAAAACTGTGAGTATCAAAATGGCATTGCCAAACTATGGAATGAAACCGACTTACCAGAAGCAGTGGCTCGATATAGAGAAGTGATTGAAGCCTGTAATGCACTTGCAGGGTCGAAAACAGAGTTACAGCTCTACCCCGGTTCACCGTGGATTAGTGCACATCTGTTACGCGAGTATGACCGCTTGAGTTTATGCGAACTGCATCCTAGAGAGCAAAAAACGCTCAGTCAAAACTTTGCATCTGACAGACGTATCAAAATATTTCCTAAAGATGGTTTTCAAACAGCGATTGGCGCTCTACCGCCTAAAGAGCGACGTGGTTTAGTGTTGATTGATCCACCCTATGAAATCAAGCAGGATTATGAGCGTGTGGTTGAGGTGTTGATTGCTTCACATAAACGCTTTGCCACAGGCTCTTATGCTATCTGGTATCCGGTGGTCAAACGAGAGCAAATAGATCGCATGTTAAGAGCGCTTAAAAACAGTGGCATCCCTAATATTCAAGTGTTTGAACTGGGACTGCAAGCCGACACCATTGAACGTGGTATGACTTCAAGCGGTATGATTTGGATTAATCCACCTTGGACATTGTGGAAAGAGATGCAAGAAACGCTGCCTTATCTCGCTGAAAAACTCGGCGGCAAGCAAGGGGTTTATAAAATGCAGCAACTGGTCGCGGAATAAACCCAAATAGGTTGAGTTAGTTTAGCTCAGCGCGGTGAAGCGTTTTCAGCAAATATTTTCCGGGCAGATGGGCTTTAAAACCCAATGAGATTTTAACGGCTTTGTTATGGAGACCTTTGCACGAGTGGCTGCACAAATAAAAATGGTTAAAAATCGCCTAAATTTCGTTCTAAAACTTGCCAATAGCCAGCTATTACCTACGTTTTACGCCTTATTTAGACAGTTTTTACCTCATTTTTCTCTCGCGCCCCTCTCGTGCAAAGGTCTCTTATGAAAACTAGCGGGTTTTCTGTAACCAGACACTGGCGATTAACAATAAAATAATCGCTGGCATAAAAGCCCCTAACATGACGGGCCAGTGATAAACCACTGTAAGATTGCCTACCAACTGATTTAACAAATGAAAACCCATTCCCAACAGCACGCCCAAAAAGACACGCTGCCCCATACTCACTTGCCTGATTGAGCCAAAAATCAGCGGAAAGACAATCGCAATCATGGCAATGACCATAATTGGCATCGAAATCTTACGCCAAAACTCTAATTCATGGGCACTCGTTTCTAAATCATTGGTTTCTAAAAACTGAATATACTGATAAAGGTCCCAAGCACTCAAATACCGGGTTTCTATATCTAAGTTACGTAAGTCTTCTGGCTTTAAAGGAAAGCTTGAGACCAGTGATTGAGCCCTGCTGACTTTCAGTTCCAATGCAGGAGGCAGTACCTCCACCGATTCAAGATTAACTTTACCAAAATTGAGCTGTTGTTGGACGGCACCTTTAAACAGCCACTTCCCCTCTTCATAACTGGCGGTCTTTATTTGCGACAATTCGCTTAATTGCCCGTCTGCGAGTTCATACATGGTGATATTTTTCAGTTCGGTGCTCGACATAACACGTCCGACATGGATATAACGACTAGCATCTTTTACCCATAAGCCATCTTTTGAACCCACTGAGAAACTCTGATTTAAGGCTTCTGCACGCATCTTTTTAGCATAAGCTTCGCTACTGGGAGCAACCCACTCACCGACCATGGCAATGACTAGCCACATTAGTAAAGCGGTTTTCAATACCGCCCAGAGAATTCTTTTAATCGACCAACCAGTCACGCGTAACACGGTTAATTCAGACTGATTTGCTAAACTGCCTAAGCCCATTAATGTGCCAATAACCAAAACGATTGGAAAAATTTCATAGCTATAAACGGGGAGTTTTAAGAGAGTATAAAGAGAACCTAACGCCAGTGTATAACCATCGGTTAATTTAGAGACTTGGTTCATAAACTCAAAAAAGCCAAAGATGACTAATAACACCAACATCACTAATAAAGTGTAGCTAACGACAATACGGGCTAAATAGCGTTCTATTCGATTCATCGTTAATCCTCATTTCCTGGGAGCGTTATCTTTTGAGAGCCGGTGACTTTATTCAATTTTGCAGCAGGCCTTATTTTTGACAACAGTTGGAGATTGAGTTGTTTAAAATCCACTAAAGCCAATATCAAGAACAGGATTGGAACAGGCCATAAACCTAGCGACATCGGCCAGCTTCCTTCGGTCAAGCCATCTCGACCAACCATTAAAAGTTGGTTGTAGATAATGTAAAGTACGAGAGCAAAAAACACCTTAGCAAAACGGCCTTCTCTAGGCCCTGTCCGGCTCATTTTCAGACCAATCAAACCAAGTACCAACACACCAAATGGCGTCACTAGACGCCACTGTAGTAAGGCCTGATGTTCTAACGTATCAGAGCCCCATAAAACATCCGTGCCGACTTCAAACTTAGCAGGCCTGGTAGGTTTGGAACTGAGTTCAGGAATTAACACCTCAAAGCGTTTGAATGCTTGAACTTCAACATCCCCTGACGCTGTTTTTGTAGGGTTATGCATCCCAAGATAACTATAACCACCTTCCAACACTAACATCAGCTTGCCATCATTCCATTCAAACCGTCCAAGTGGCGCGACTAGAATAAGGTCTTGCTCTGCACCTTTGGCTTTAGGTTGACGTTGAATCCAAATATTAGAGAGTTCGCCAGAATCTGAAATCGATTTAGTATAAAACACGCCCGATTCATTCGGTAAGGTATTAAAACGACCTGGCACAATCCCCGAGATGGGGGTAAGCGTTTGCGCCTCACCAATAATAAGGCGTTCCGTTTTATAACTCCATGGCGTGACTACCAAAGAAATCCAAGCGGTCAGCAATACCAAAGGAATCAAAAAAAACAGCACTATCTTTTGAAAATATTGCGGGGAAATTCCACAACTACTCATCACGACCATCTCTTGATCCTGATAAAGACGGCCTACTGATAACATCACGCTGAGCAACGCCACTAAAGGCAAAATAATCTCCAGCGCAGGCGGAATCTTCAGCAATAAAACTTGCAGGACAATCGATGAAGGGACTTTACCCTCCACAGCCATGGCTAATAGCTTGGTTGCTTCTGAACCAAAGGTAATCAGTAGCAGAACCGTAAGGACGGCAAAAAAAGTCTTTAGCAATTCTATATAAAGGTATTTGTCGAGAATTCGCAAAAAGCGCTCCACACACGTTAAAATAGTGAATATCAATTTTTAATAAAGCCATTATACAAACAAAAACGTAGAATGACTGTTTTAAACAAACCCGTTAACCAAGCTGAATCCTCGATTTTAAAGGCTAAAACCATGAAACACATCCAATTTTCATTCAATATCTCGTCTATTAACCTTGATACCTTAATTCTAGCCATTAATGATGAAGGTCAAATCATCTCTTTAGAGAACGCCCTGCCACAACAATCTACGTTGAATGAATTAAGTAACAGTCTTGTAAAATCGGGTGATTTCAGCGGAAAAGTCGGTAAAACCCTGCTACTCGTTAAACCTACAGGCATTGAAATTCAAAGAGTGTTGTTGGTTGGTTTTGGTGCGAGTGACAAACTGAGCACGAAAGGCTATCTCACCTCAATCCAAGCCGCAGCAGATGCGCTGGATCATTGTGGCGCAAGACACATTGCCAACGCCGCTATTTTCGCCAAACCAGCAGCGGAAAGCGTTGAGTGGGCAGTGACCCAAAATGCACAAATATTCCAACGTAGTTTTTATGATTACAGCCATGAAAGCCGTGGCAGTCATCCAGTCAAAGAGCCTAAAGTAGAAAGTATGGTTTTCCCATGCGAAGATTACAGCGCAGCTGCACAACAAGGCCAAGCGACAGCGCTAGGTATGGCGCTGACTCAAGATTTAGCAAATATGCCGAGTAACTTCTGTACCCCGACCTATCTAGCAGAAACCGCAATTGAATTAGGTCAAGAATTTGGCTTTGATATTAAGATTCTTGATCGCAAAGAGATGATTGAAATGGGCATGGGTTCTTTTATGGCCGTCGCGCAAGGTGGAGATACGCCCCCTAAAATGATCTGTCTTTCTTATAACGGTGGAGAAGCTGCTCAAGCCCCTATCGCTCTAGTCGGTAAAGGGGTGACTTTTGATACCGGCGGAATTTCATTGAAGCCTGGCGCAGCCATGGACGAAATGAAATACGATATGGGCGGTGCGGCAACCGTTCTAGGTGTCTTTAAAGCAATAGGTGAACTTAAACCGAATATCAATGTCGTTGGTGTTATTCCAGCCACTGAAAACATGCCATCTGGTGATGCGATTAAACCAGGGGATGTCGTCACCTCCCTTTCCGGTCAAACGATTGAAATTTTGAATACCGATGCCGAAGGCCGTTTGATTCTATGTGATGCATTAACCTATACACAGCAGACCTTTAAGCCTTGTAAAATCATTGACATGGCGACATTAACAGGCGCTTGCATCATCGCTTTAGGGCACCATGTTTCGGCCATTATGGGTAATAATCAACCGCTTGTGGATGCTTTAACCACAGCAGGTCAAACAACCTATGATCGTTTTTGGCAGTTACCATTGGGTGAAGAGTGGGATGAGCAGCTGAAATCTAATTTCGCAGATATGGCAAATATTGGTGGACGTGCCGGTGGTTCGATTACCGCAGCCCAGTTTTTAGCGCGTTTCGTCCAAGATGTAGATTGGGCACATTTAGACATCGCCGGTACGGCTTGGGTCAGTGGCAATAATAAAGGCGCAACAGGCCGTCCCGTTCCAGCACTGGTTGAATATCTATTAACTGAAGCGAAGGCATAAAGAACGCATGACAGCGCCACAAACTGCACAGACAGCTTCAGATAACCTATCCGAGAAAGATGTACTGTTCTATGTATTGAACAGTACTGACCCACAGTCCAGAGAGGCTTTTCTGAACAAATTACTGAAAAAGATTTGGACAGAAAAACGACGTTGTGATGTGCGTTTTGAATCAGAACAAGATGCACTGCGCTATGATTTAACGCTGTGGAATGCACAACCGCAGAGTTTTATCCCACACAGTGTCGCTAAACAAGTGTCGGCATCTATTCAGTTGTATGGTGAACAGATAGCAAAACCTTCACGAGATGTACTCATTAACTTACACCCGGAATTTCCGAGCGTGTTTGAACAGTATCAAAGAACCATTGAGATACTCGACCAATCCGACTATTTGATACAGATGGGGCGCGAACGCTGGAAGGCTTACAAAGCCAAAGGCATAGAAGCAACCGTACATAAAATCGGCTTTTAAAACCGACGATACTTTCACCTATTTGTTTCACCCCATAAAAAACGGCGAAAGTTACACACTTACGCCGTTTTTTTTATTCGCCAGAGACTGAATTCACAATCCTACCAGGCCTGGTCATTTTCAGATTATCCAGAAACTACGCCACGGGTGAAGACTCTAGTCGACGACTTTTAACCGCACGACGAATCAAGGCAATAAAAATACCTAACATTAACCCCAAGACACCTGCGACCGCCAAGATTAATGACTTTTTGGGTTTTATTTTATCTCCATAAATTGCAGCTTGGTCAATTGTCACCACCCCAAAATCAGATTTAACAATTTTTAAACTTTGAATCTTTTGTAACTGCTCTTGTAAGCCACGCAATTCAGGAATGAAGGCATCATCATTTTTTCTCAATTCTAAAACTGTTTTTTCAGCAGCCAATAAATCTGAACCTAGCAAATAAAGTGCAGAATTATAGGCACTCTCAGTATTTACATTGTTAATATTCAGCGTTGGTCCTGCAGAAACCGGCTTATTAATTCCTAATTGTTGAGTGATTATAATCGCTTCATCTAACTGAGCTATTCTATCTAAACGTCTGTCTAAAGCGATTTGTCTAGCACTGGAGACGCGATCATTCAATAAACCTACTCTACTTTGCTTCTCAGCCATTATCTGCTGATAAAATTTCTGAAGCGTTTTCTGTTCAGCAGTCTGCACCAAATCATTTAAAATTTCAGCCACCTCTTGCTCGGTTAACGATAAAGCCAAACTCACATAAACTACTTTAGATAAATCTTTTGCCTTAGGACTTTTCATAGAAAAATCTTTGGTAAATTTAGTAAAAGCTGATTTTTCAGCTTTGATTTTATCCGTTCCGGATAACTGATTAATATCTGGCTGATAGGTATTTATTAAATGATACTTATCAAAAATAACCTTAAGGGTCTGTCTAGACTCTAAGTTGGTTTGAAATTGATTGAATACAGACGTTGGGGTATTTGCACCTGCACCTGCACCCAGCACAATAGACAACTCATTCATCGGCAAAACCTTTTCAGTTGGCGGCGGTAGTAAATAAGATTCTGACTGATAAACCGGCTGCACACTGAATGCATAAACGGTAGCCAGTAAAATAGTCACTACAAAGCTCAATAAAATTGTCAATTTCTCTTCTACTAAACCATTCCACAATTCAAACAAGTCAATCTCATCATCATTGCTATTCATATCCCCTGCAGGCTGTGCCTTCAATTTTGAATCCAAATCCATTTTTAACCTTTAAATACTTTTAAGCATAATTTTTCAAACACATTATACAGAACTAACTCATTCATTCGTAAAGAAGCCCCGCCATAAAATAGTTTTAGTTCTTTTTAGTGCTTTGATTCCCTATAATGAATAAAGTTTCTCATTAAAAATGAAAGGACAGATTTCATGGAAATTACAGAATTATTGGAATTCAGCGTGCAACAAGGTGCATCTGATTTACATCTTTCCACCGGACAACCCCCTATTATTCGTAAGGATGGGGATGTGCAACGTATTGATGCGCCGAGTTTCGATTCGGAAGAGTTACAAACCATGATTTATGATGTTATGAATGATGAGCAGCGCCGCGGATTTGAATCCGAGCTTGAGGCGGATTTTTCGTTTGAGTTGCCAAAAATAGCCCGATTCAGAGCGAATGTTTTTCAGCAGAATCGAGGCATCTCTGCGGTATTCAGAACCATCCCAAGCCAGGTCCTGACTTTAGAGGACCTCGCAGCTCCGGCTATCTTTAAAGACATTTCCAGTTTTCCTCGAGGTTTAGTGTTAGTGACTGGCCCAACAGGTTCAGGTAAGTCAACGACCCTAGCGGCAATGGTCGATTACGTTAATAAAACCATGCCTGCGCATGTTCTAACCGTAGAAGACCCCATAGAATTTGTCCACGAACCCATCCGTTGCTTAATTAATCAGCGTGAAGTTCACCGGCATACCAAGAGCTTCAACAACGCCTTACGTTCGGCACTGCGTGAAGATCCTGATGTTATCCTGGTCGGAGAATTACGTGATTTAGAAACCATTCGTTTAGCTTTAACGGCTGCTGAAACCGGACATTTGGTCTTTGGTACCCTACACACCAGTTCTGCGGCAAAAACCATTGACCGTATTATTGATGTCTTTCCCGCTGAAGAAAAAGAGATGGTGCGTTCCATGCTTTCAGAATCATTACAAGCGGTTATTTCACAAGCCCTTTTGAAAAAAACCACGGGTGGCAGAATTGCGGTTCATGAAATCATGCTTGCTAATTCAGCGATTCGTAACTTGATTCGCGAAGCTAAGATTCCACAAATGTACTCGGTGATTCAGACTTCGACACAAATCGGCATGCAAACCCTTGATCAAAACCTGAAAGACCTGGTCAATAAAGGATTGATCACGCTGGAAGATGCGCGTTCAAAAGCAGCCAATAAAGCGACTTTTAAATAATCAATGGAGCTTTCAAAATGAATACTGATAACCTGTCTAATTTACAAAAGCTGTTAGTGCATTTTTCCCAACAAGGGGGTTCTGATCTTTTCATCACGGCTGGACGTCCGGCCACCATGAAGAAAGACCGACATTTGGTTAGTCTTACCGAGGATAAGCTCACACCAGACATGGTGACTAAGCTTTGCTTAGAACTCATGAATCACGATCAATTGTCAATCTACCAGAATACGCAGGAATGTAATTTTGCCTATCACATTCCAAGAATTGCACGATACCGAGTCAATGTCTTTGTGCAACGTGGTAGTGCGGGCATGGTAATTCGTTCAGTGCATACTGAAATACCGAATTTTGAATCGTTAAGCTTACCACCAGTTCTAAAAGAAAGCATTATGGACAAAAATGGCTTAATTTTAATTGTCGGCGGCACCGGTTCAGGTAAATCCACCACCCTTGCTAGTTTGGTTGATTTGCGTAACCGAGAGCGAGAAGGTCATATCATCACCATTGAAGACCCGATTGAGTTTGTTCATTCCCATAAAAAATCAATCGTCACCCAGCGAGAAGTCGGGGTGGACACTGACTCTTATGCCAGTGCGCTTAAAAACACGCTCAGACAAGCACCTGATGTTATCCTTATTGGGGAGATTCGCGCCAGAGAGACAATGGAACATGCTATTGCTTTCGCAGAGACGGGACATTTATGTCTATCCACACTGCATGCTAACAATACCAACCAAACGCTTGATCGTATCGTCAATTTCTTCCCGGCGGATCACCGTGCGCATATTCTGATGGATTTATCGATCAACTTAAGGGCTGTCGTCTCCCAACGCCTCATTCCTAAAATTGGCGGTGGATTGATTGCTGCGGTTGAAGTTTTAATCAATACACCACGTATGTCTGAACTGATTTTCAAAGGTAAGGTCTCAGAAATCAAACAACTGATGCAAACCTCACAAATAGCGGGCATGCAAACATTTGACAGTGCCCTATTTGACTTATACGAGAAAGAACTCATCACCTATGAAGATGCTTTGCGCGGTGCTGACTCGATGAATGACCTTCGTCTGAATATTAAATTGAATAGCAAACTACCATTACCGAACGGAATGGACAAAGAGACCTCCGCAGAAAAACCGCAATTTAACCTGCGTTCTGAAGAGTAGTCTCCTTTGTACTCTTAATCCTATGCTCGCATTGGCGGTAAACTTGCCAAGCTTAGGGAGTAAGTTTCAACGTACTCCCTAAAAACTCATGAACGCGTTTAAATACCATACGCTAGCGTAAATCACCAATTCCAACCATATTGGCTTTCAGTGACTTAACTTCATCTCTAAGCTGAGCCGCCGTCTCAAAATCCAATTCTTTAGCGGCTTTATACATTTGCTTCTCTAGCTTTTTCAACTGACTCAAAAGTTCTGCATGTGAAAGGGGTTTCTGAGGTGCACTATATTCCCCCCTTTTTTCCGCGACTTTCTGAGATTGACCAGGCCTGGTCGGTTTAGAAGCATACGGAGAACCTTCTAAAATATCACTGACCTTCTTATTCAAACCTTGCGGTGTAATGCCTTTTTCCAGATTATATGCAATCTGCATCTCACGGCGACGCCCCGTCTCATCAATCGCAGTTTTCATCGACTTGGTAATTTTATCGGCATACAAAATGGCCTTACCTTCTACATTTCGGGCGGCACGACCGATGGTTTGAATCAACGCGCGTTCAGAACGTAAAAACCCCTCTTTATCCGCATCTAAAATGGCCACCAAAGCCACTTCAGGGATATCCAACCCTTCTCGCAATAAGTTAATACCGATGAGTACATCGAACTCACCTAGGCGCAGATCTCGAATGATTTCGATTCGTTCCACCGTATCAATATCTGAATGTAAATAACGCACCCGTACTCCGTGATCTTCAAAATATTCAGTCAGATTCTCTGACATGCGCTTTGTCAAAGTCGTTACTAAAATACGTTGACCGGCTTCTGCACGCCAACGAATTTCACCCAACAAATCGTCCACCTGGGTCAACGCAGGACGAACTTCAATAATCGGATCTAACAACCCTGTCGGGCGCACCACTTGCTGCACCATGGTTGAGCAGTGTTCGGCTTCGTATTTACCCGGCGTGGCCGATACAAAAATAGCTTGTGGCATAGCACGCTCGAACTCTTCAAACATCATAGGTCGATTGTCCATCGCCGATGGCAATCTAAAACCGTAAGTGACCAAGTTCTCTTTACGGGAGCGATCCCCTTTATACATACCGCCAATTTGCGGAATGGTAACGTGGCTTTCATCAATCACAAGTAGCGAATTTTTAGGAAAATAGTCCATTAAGGTCGGTGGTGCTTGCCCTGCTTCACGTTTAGACAAGTAACGTGAATAGTTCTCAATCCCTTGGCAATAACCCAATTCCACCATCATTTCGATGTCTAATCGAGTTCGTTCCTCTAGGCGCTGTGCCTCAACGAGCTTACTCATGGAACGCAATTCCGCCAAACGCTCGACCAGTTCAACTTTAACGTGCTCGACCATCTCCAACACCCGTTCTCGAGGCGTCACATAATGCGATTTAGGATAGACAGTGGCTCGAGTTGGCCGTGACAAAACCTCACCCGTGAGCGGATCAAACCAAGAGATGCTCTCGACTTCGTCATCAAACAATTCGATTCGAAGCGCATACTCCTCCGCTTCAGCAGGGAAAATATCGATTACATCGCCGCGCACGCGAAAGCTACCCCGCCACAGTTCGATATCATTACGGTTATATTGCATGGAAATCAGTCTGGCTAAAATATCGCGTTGCGCAATGCTATCCCCCAAACGAATTTGGAGAATCATCTTCAAATACATTTCAGGGTCGCCTAAGCCATAAATTGCAGAAACGGTAGCAATCAAAATAACATCTTCACGCTCTAGCAAGGCTTTGGTCGCGGACAAACGTAGCTGCTCTATCTGTTCATTGACCGAGGAATCTTTTGAAATATAGGTATCAGAAGCCGGAACATAGGCCTCGGGCTGATAATAATCGTAATAGGAGACAAAGTATTCAACGGCATTATTAGGAAAGAAACTCTTCATCTCCCCATACAGTTGTGCCGCCAAGGTTTTGTTATGAGCAATAATAATCGTTGGGCGTTGTACCTGCTGAACCACATTGGCAATGGTAAAAGTTTTACCCGAGCCCGTCACCCCAAGAAGGGTCTGATAGGCTTCACCATCCGTCAATCCTTCAACCAATTGTGCAATGGCAGCCGGCTGATCTCCATTGGGTGAGTACTGAGAAACTAATTCAAACGCTTTAGACACAATTATTCCTTTAAAAACCCAGGTAAAATCCAGTAGAATAGAATGAATTACTAATTAAGCAGCGCACTTGATTCTACAAAGACTTTGTCCTGGCTTTTATGCCAAACAAAAGACGTATTATACAAGTTCATTCATTCGCGGAGAAATTCAATCAATGGCTAGTTTATCTGATCGTGTTAATCGAGTTAAACCTTCCCTCACTCTTGTAATCACAGCCAAAGCAGCTGAGTTAAAACGCGCGGGTAAAGACATTATTAGCCTCGGTGCTGGCGAGCCAGATTTTGATACCCCTGAACATATCAAAGCGGCGGGCATATCGGCTATTCAAAACGGCCAAACTCGCTATACCGCCGTTGATGGAACGCCTGATTTAAAAGAAGCCATTCAAGCCAAATTTAAACGTGATAACGGTTTAGATTTTGCCATGAACCAAATTTTGGTTTCTTCTGGTGGTAAGCAAAGTTTCTTCAACCTCTGCCAAGCGGTTTTAAATGATGGCGATGAAGTCATTATCCCAGCGCCTTATTGGGTCTCTTATCCAGATATGGCACTCCTAGCGGGTGGCGAGCCGATTATTATTGAAGCCGGTATAGAGCAATGTTTTAAAATCACTGCAAGCCAACTTGCCGATGCGATTACCCCTAAGACTAAAATGTTAGTGCTTAATAGCCCTTCAAATCCAACGGGCGCAGTCTACACGGCTGATGAGCTTAAAGCGTTAGGGGATGTTTTAGTTCAGCATCCAAACATCATCATTGCATCAGATGATATGTATGAGCACATTATGATTAGCGATATGCCTTTTACCAATATATTGGAAGTGTGTCCTGAGTTAACAGACCGTACAGTGGTGATGAATGGCGTATCAAAAGCCTACTCTATGACCGGTTGGCGAATTGGATACGCAGGCGGTCCGTCAGAGATTATTACAGGAATGCGCAAGGTACAATCACAAAGCACCTCTAATCCGTGTTCGATCTCTCAGGCCGCTGCTGTAGAAGCCCTGAATGGTTCACAAGAGTGCATTCAAACCATGTTGGTCGAATTCAAAAAGCGTCATACGTTTGTAGTCGAAAGAATCAATCAAATCCCGGGATTTAAATGCATTGAAGCGGATGGTGCTTTTTACGCCTTTATGGATGTTTCTGAAGCATTAGAGATGAAAGATATGGTAAACGATGCTGACTTATCAACCGCCCTTTTAGAGGACAAATTAGTCGCCGTTGTGCCAGGTTCCGCATTTGGCGCAGACAAACATTTACGTATCTCTTTCGCCACTAGCATGGAAAACTTGGTGAATGCATTAGATCGTATTGATGCATTTATGCAGGGTAAATAACCCTAAACAAATGTAGACAAGTCTATTTCGAGCTGATTATCGCTTTATAAAAAAATCCCCGTTGATATTTTTATCAACGGGGATTTTTTTTGAATTCGATTAACCATCTACATAAAGTCAAGTTTTAAGATCGTGGGCAGAGTCAAAACTGTTTAACCCCCGGCTATAAGACAGTATCTGACCCCAAACTACAAACTATTCCGCCCGTCATTGCGAGAAAAGCGAAGCAATCCATGATTCACGTCTAAGCCACGAGCCATGGATTGCCACGTCACTTTATTGCTCGCAATGACAAAACCCGAACACTCATGCATTACGAAAATCGGGGACAGAGTAAGAACGGTTTGACCCCGGACTATAAGTTATTACTCTGTCCCAAAACGACCTTATCAAAGGGTTAAATGATTTAGGACAAACTTTTTCTGAGTACAGAATAAACTTGTTTAAAGTGCATCCCTCACCCGTAAAAACACCGGAAATCGTGGCAGGCCTTTTTTCGTTAAACCAATATGTTGAAAAGTGATAATCTCTCCGACTTCCGGTGGATGAGATCTTTGTAAATCGCTCAAGCCACTGCCTATTTTTATCAATCTATCATCTGGCTGGGTTAAATCACCGAACTGACCATCCACAATTTCACACTTTAAAGCCCCAACTTTATTGAGATACTTACCCTTGCCTGGTGTATAGCCTTTTACCTGACACTCAGCATCTTGCTTGAATTTCACTTTTAAGGCATCACTCGAACGCCCTGCATGATATAAACTTTGTGGGTTTCTGACCACTAACCCCTCTCCACCTAACGTTATAACACGCTGTAGTTCAGCTTGTAATTGAGAGTCATTACTTATCTCAACTTGCTCAACGATGCGTAAATAAGGCGCAGGAAAATGCGTTAAATACAGATTCAAAATATTCATACGCGACAAAAGACCGTCGGCTTGGTTAGGCAGTTCAAAAATCTGATAAGTGATGGATTGCCACCCCTTATGAGCCGTTTGTTTATTAACAATGGAAACAGTATCCTCGAATTGATTACGCCCTAACCACAATTCGCCATCCAGCTCGAAGGGTGGGAAGTTTTCAGTAAACCAGGCGGGCACAGCAAATGCTTTACCACTGCGACTCATTAACTGCCTGCCATTCCAATAAGCACGCACCCCATCCAGTTTTTCACTCATTAGCCAACCATTGACATTTTGTCCAGGCGCATATTCTTTTAACAACAATAAATCAGGCACGAACGGGGAAGCTTTTGAAGATGATAAGTGATGTTGAGTAGTGGCTTTGGAGTGGTCACCAACTCTTAAATCGCTCGGATTTAAATCATTGGCATTCACAGGCAACCAGCAACATAAAATGCTCAGCAATATGACCAGGCCCGGTAGATTAAATTTACAATTTGAATGCATCTTTCATACTCATTTAGTGAATGATTTGGGTTAGTGTTAGTACCGATTTCTGTGAATTCGGTTGCTGGTGAAAATACCACACAGAAAACCTCCATGCAGACTTTAAACCGAATACCACAAACAAAAAAGCCCAATCAAATGACCAGGCCTGGTGAGAATTATTAAACTTTTTATTTCATTCGATTATTTTGATTTATCCATCTTGAACACTAAATCCATTTTAATCTTGTCCAGAGTTTTCTCACCAATACCTTTCACCTGTAAAAGGTCTTCTGGTTTTGTGCAATGTGTCGCTTTACATAATGTAGAAATCGCAGCCGCTTTGACTGGACCTATACCACTCAACGCAGCAGAAATCTCTTCATCTGAAGCAGTATTAACATTAACCGGACTTGCCAACACACTGGCACTAAAAGTAAACAACGCTATTAATAGACTATTTTTCAACAACATAACTGTACTCCACTATGAAATAAATAAGACACCATTATAAAAATGGCGAAAATCCATCATAACAGAACACAAGATAAAGATAAGACTTAAATACACCTCGGTACGTAATAACAACCAACCAACTCGTGTCTACTTAAAGAGATGATTGATTGCATTCAATACATGAAAATGAATAAATCACCTCAAAACATTTTCAAATGAATCTTTTACATAGCCCAGACTTCTAGAGTCTGTTAAATCATACAATTCATGCTTTTTGTGTAACTTTTGGCCACCATCTCTTGTCAAAAACTGCCAAGTAAAACCTGCGGTATCCGTTGTTGATTTAAAGGTAAAAAGACTAAGAGGCATTGAAAAGTAGAAGCCCTTGTCAAAACTCCCTTCACCAAACTCTTCCGCAGAAACATTGGTTTTCGTTGCCCAAAAGCCCATTTTAGCGCCACTTCTAAATTTACGACCAATATCAATCGTAACCCCTTGATCTTTTGCTAAATACTGTCCGGCGCTCAGTTTGACTAAAACATGGCTATCGGTTTCGTAATAGCCGGTGAAATGTCCCGTCGCCACTGAGTAATCCCTAAAGCCAAACTTTTGATCAAAATCTCGTTGCTGAACATAATTAACATCCAAGCCCAAAGCCCACTGCTTACCGTGTGGACGATACAACACCTCGGCACCCACACCACCGTACATCGATTCTAAATACCCAATATATCCCAGTGCAAAAACATCAGGAGAAATCGCTTCAAAGTCTAGCAATTGCAAGCTATTCATACGTAGCGGTGATGTCTTTAAATACTCTTTAATATTCGTTCGTACTCTCGGCAAATTCGAAGGCGCGGTATATTCAAATTGATCATAGTTATCAATTAAGCCTAAATCTACCCCCCCACTCAACCAGCTATTTTGTCTAACAAAATAATTAGCATTCGCTGATAGGCTTAATTGATAGAGTAAAAACTCGTCTGGCCCACCAAAACTTCCTGAGAAACTTGGTTTAATTTCATAATCCAAATCGCCTTTAGGGGCTTCATATAAAATATCTGCTTTAGAATCTAAGGCTGTCGGCATAAAATCCGTAGATGCTAAAACAGTTCGAGAATTGGTTTCCAGCTGTGCCGCAGCTTTAAACTTCTCAACATCAAGTGAAATACTCGAAATATCCACGCCATTAAAGCTGTCGACAAAAACTAAATCCTCAGTCTCTTCAAGCGGGGTATTCAGTAATATTCGAGCAGCACGACCCAAACCTTTAGCAACCTCTTGATAATCTGACTGTTGACCTTTTATAATCAAATGTTCATGGTCACGGGAGACAGAGCTGACGTTGTAACCTGAGAACGCCTTTAGATCTTCAGCAACCTTAGGCCATTCCGTCACATCAGAATATGGTTTATCTAAGACCTCTACTGGCAGGGGGTCTAATACCTTCTTAGCCCCTGTAGACTTTAAATTCGTTTTAAACGTAAGGCCAAGCATTGCCGTTGTTCCACGAACATAACCTAACTGTAGATCAATCGCATTATTAAAAGAGTAAACCAAACCAATATTAAGCGGACTTCTCTGCTCAAACACATTCCCCTGCGGTTCAGTCTGATAATTATTCGCATCATATTCTAATTTCAACGCCAGGGGAGAGGTATCAAAATGATATTCCGCGCCCGCAAACAGAGACACTCTTTCCCCTGAAAAGAAAACCGTTGGATCAATCGTCCCCCCAGAACCCACCGCAGTTTCACGGGAGTTAAAGCTATCAGAGAGCAGCGTCAACGGATTTCTAATATGTCCTTGAGTTCCGAGATAGCCCCACCCCATACCGAAGGTTAAATCGATATTTTTAATCTGTTTACTGGCAACAATATACTCGCCCGAAAACAAGCCCGTTCCACCCACATCATTAATACCCAATGAAACCTCAGGTAAATAATAAGTCTCTTCTAAAAGCTGAACTTTAATATCCGTTGATTTATCTTTATAGCTTTGCGAACCAGCAATGCTCGCTCCGTATAATCTATTTTCAATATCCGTATATTTAAACAACACCTGAAGCCAAGGCAGTGGCTGACCTATTACGCTATAACGATTATAAGGAGAGGCTTGAGATAAGTGGATGGCAAAACTACCTTCTTCTAACATCCGCGCAGAAGGCATTTCAACCAATCCACTTGGCCCCGAAACAGTCTGAGTAACCATTAAAGGCTGAGCGAAAACGGCAAAACTAAGGCAAGTAAATAGCCCGCCTAAAATGGGCTTTACAAAAGCAAGCAAGCGAATAGCAGAGATCAAGGTATCACCTGCAATGCTAACCATTCCATCAACCTTGGATAAAATTGTGGTGCAACCTCTTCGATGTCCATTCCTGAAAATTCGGTAATCAACCAAGCACCTGGGGCAGCGTAGTGTTCATCGTTTGTCCACCAACCCACTTTAACCCTAACCACCGAAGTGTTTGGCTGGACAATCCATAGCCAACCAGGCTGACAATCAGTGCAAATAGGATTTTGATTAACGATATCGTTCACACTTAAGCTTGAATTGTATTCAATAGAATTTACTTTGAAACCAAGCATGTTTATGATTTTTGGCATTTTAGGAAAATGAAATATTGCATCTACAGTGAGTATTCTGTTTTTTAAAGGCAACATTTCAACGTGAAACAGATCTAAATCCATATTGACAACACGCCCGGTCGCGGGCTGCATAGAGACTCGATCTGAGATATTCTGAAAATACTTACGGGCGGTCGTTGACTCTGCTTGTTGAATAATCTTGTTGAGGTCTTTTAACAGATTATCTTTAAGTTTTTGCTGATGTAGCACTCGATAAGGCTCTACCCATGAAGCAGCATAGAGAAATGCACATTCAGTTGAATCTGCCATTGTTAACACATTAAATAGAGAAATTTTCTCAGGTATGATTACAGATTTGGGTTGTTCGACACAACCTGAATAAGTGATATTAAATTCTGCTTGAACCATCATAGATAAATGGACTAACAGCACTCCACTGAAAAGCTTAACCATCAAAGACTTCATGGATATGCCACCTGGCGCCAGGGCTTGACGACTTGATAGTGTATTTCGGGTACATTTGGCCCCCACTTCTGAATGGACTCCCAAATAAAGTTGGTTTTAGTATCTTTCCAATACACATTGGTATAACTGTAATCCATACTCGGTATCTGAATCTGCTCTTCAATTCTAAGAAGCTTAACAGGCAATCCCCACAAAACACGCTCTTCAAAAGAAACACCCTCAATGGTTAAAGTCCCTTTAACCGCAAAACGATTTAAACTCAGGAAATCTAATGTAATCGGTAGTTTAACCCGCTGATTTAATGCAAACCCCTGTAACTCAAAACGTTTCCACAAAGCATCCGCTTTAATAGAAGAAAGCTCTGATTGAACATTATAGACTTGCGTCACACGGCCTGAGTTTGTGGTAAATCCAAAGCGATCCTGACTGTACCATTTAAGTTCATTCCCTGACATGTGGCCTAAGGGCATTAGGACATTATGATTTTTATTCAGTGAAACTTGCATAACAGCATAAGGGAGTTTTTCTGCCTCAGACTGAGACAAGTTCTGCTTTGCAGACAACGCTTGATAGGCCGAATAAAATGCAGCAAATGGACTCTCTTGCTCGCGGTTAGTAGAACAACCAGACAAAACCAGCAAGCCCGCCACAATCCAGAGCCAACGTATAAAAAAACCGCCTATTAGGCGGCTTTTAAAAGAACAAAAATAAGTCATGATAACGATTTAATTAGTCGTACCAGTTGTTCCTGAGTTTTTATTTTCGTTGTTGTTTGTAACAACCACCGCACCCGCAACCACTGCACCACCAACAATCGCAACAGTAGAAAGACCAGCAAGACCCGCCGCACCCGCTGCAGCCGCCGCTCCACCAGCCGCTGCACCACCTGCTGCCGCTGCCGCACCACCTGCGCCGCCAGCGGAAGCTCCTACAACCCCTACTGCTGCAGCTGCATGTACACTAGGAACCATCATGACAGAACAAACTGCCGCCGCCGCTACTAACTTCATTAAGTCTTTCATATTCTTCTCCATTTATTCATTAGTTAATTCAATTAATCTGTGGATTATCCACTAAGTCTATTCATTTGTAAATATTTCTACTTAGAGTTAAAACCTATTTATTAGATTTTTTTTGCAAACAAAACAAATGCTTAACTTATTCTATTTGACTGTTCATTCTCACTAAACGGGTAGTACGCCAATCCAGAATTAGAGCTAAAAACAGGGACAGCATCAAACCCAAAACAAAGCCAACCGCAACCATCAAACCTTTTTTAGGACTAGAGGCTTGTTCAGCGACAATCGCCGGATCAATAACCTTAAAAACATACTCCTGTTTAACTTGTGCAAAAGTAACCTTCTTAAGATTATCCTCAATCATTTGCAAGGCGATGGTTCTAAAGTCTTGCAATTCAATCGTCGGCAGTTTGTCCTGCATATACGTAATGGTCGCTTGAGACTCTGCAATGGCCTTTTGGCGTAATTCATTATCCACCCGCAAGACTAATTCATTTGCCCAATCTCTGGCCACAATAGGATCAATCCACTTGATTTTTAAAGTAAACATCCCTGATTTTGAATCTTCGGAAATAGATAAAACGTTTTTACTAAAAAAGTCTACAGCACTGTAAACAGAAGGCTCACCTTCTCCTAAAAGCTCCTGCCCCTCATAACTGAACTTGGCTCCACCTTCGGCGCTGCCCAAAAGACTGGTAATCGTTTCTTTAAAGCTACCCGTAAAACGCTCAGAGACTAACCAACGGCTATTCCCTCCGTCCCATGACTTATAAAATAACTGCTTCTTTAAATCCATTTCAAGAATGTAATCTTTCAAAAAACGTTTTGACTTTAACGTGGTCACAGCCTCGGCAGACAGGGCCATCTCACCACCGGAAGGTAAAGAAATACCTGCTAAACTTGCCAAGCCACCATACTTAGAAGCCAAACTACTATCGCCGCCGCCCGACACAGGCATGAGAGAAACACTCGACTCATATTGCGGAGTGATAAATAAAGTGGCTAACGCAACACTAAACGTCACCAGGCCTGTTAAAACCAAAATAAGCCATTTACGTTTCATCAAACTTGACCAAAGTTCAGCCAGATCAATCTCATCCTCTGCTAATAGTTGGTTAGTATTTTGGTGAAGTAATGCTTGTAACATCTCCGGCGTCAGTTCAATTTTAGTGCTTTCTGTAGACGTAGCGCCTGGCACTTTGACAGATTCTGCAGGCATTAATTAATCACCCCTAGTGTTTGTAATGTCGCCGCTGTAATCGCCAGATTAGATAAGATTTTTGTCACCGCTGTCCAGGTCACAATTGGACTCACGCGTTCGACATCCATTGGCACAATAATCGCATCACCCGGTCTTAAATTTAAATCGGCATCACGACTGAATAAACTGCTTTCATACTTTATGATTGAACCGTCGCCACGCACGATATAAATCGAATCCGCATCAGAACGTTTGGTCACGCCACCTGACTGCTGTAGATAATCCTCGATATTCAATCCCGCTTGATAAAGTAACGAAGCCGGGCGAGAGACTTCGCCCATGACAATAATTTCATTGGAACGTTTAGGGATAATCAACTCATCTCCATCGCGCAATTCTAGCTGTAGACTGGCTTGATAACGTGTTTCCTCTTCTGGATTTAATCCAATGACTAAACGACCTAAAGCAGGCGTTGCCTTTACTTTAGTTATTAGGTTTTGCCCCAGCGTGGCAATCGAAGCAGTGTCTTTTTCAGAACCCGATTCCGTCTTTAACGAGAACAATAAACCTTTCTCGAGCTCATCTGCCATGGCATCCATTTCGCGTCTTTCTTGGCTTTTTAAAGCACTGCGCGTGAAGACTGTATTCTGTGGTGCTGCCCACTGTGTAAAACCACCCGCTCTCAGCAAAACGCTTTCCAACGTGTCACCTGGTTTAATAACATAAGCACCAGGATAAGCCACCTCTCCTTTAATGACGACCGTCTCAGAAGCATCCGACCAATCCGACACTTGCTTAACGGTTAAGGAATCATAAGACTGCAAGAGCACATTATGTCGAATATCACCCGCCAATGCTTTCGTTAAATTCACAACCAACGTTTCAACTTCGCGACGTTCACCATTAACGATTGCATAACGAATGATTTCTGCCTCATTCAGCATTGCTGAAGGTGTTAAAGCCCCACACATCTGCAAAAGATCTGACACACGCATCTCTTTGACAAGCGGATAAAGACCAGGATACTTAACCACACCTCGAACAGACACTTCCTTGCTTGGATTCATCGGCGTTGCTTGTGGCTTAATTAAAGCCAAAAGCACATCTATTTGAGTCCGTCTAGCCTCTGGTGCATTCGATGAAAGAATAATGACTTCATCCCTAGGCAGCAAATCAATATTCTCTACAGAGGATGGTTGATTATTTGCAAACAACCAATTTGCTTTCAACACTTCATAATCACTAGCAATTTTAGTTTGACGCTTGATGAGCAGCAGTGATAAATCGGCATCATTTGTAAAATGACTACGACTCGGCAATAAATCCAAAAGTTTTAAACCGGGTTGCCATGCTAACAAGCCATTATGAGATACTTCACCAGAAAGTTTTACCAAGCGATTCATAGCAGCCGTCACTTTAGGGATCGTGATTTTATCGCCTGCTTTAATTTGGTATTTAGCACCTGAATTTTGGGTAAAATCTAAGCTAAAAGTCTGGCGAGATTCGGCCGTACTAATACGTGAAAGCTGAACAGATTTTGCATAAGCATCTGACTTTAAACCACCCGCTAACGTAATTAAATCAGCCAATGTTTTTTCATGCTTTATTTCATATAAAGCAGGTTTCAAAACTTCACCACTTACTGAAATCTGCTTGGCTAACTTTGGAATAAAGACGGTATCGCCCGGTTGCAGACGTTTATCACTCGACGTATCGCCTTTAAGCAATAGATCATATAAATCTAATGTCTTAATAAGTCGCCCTTGACGTTTAAGTTGCACATGACGATAGGAGGCAATATCCGTTAGACCACCACTGACATACAAAGCATGTGTCATTGTAGCCATACCACTTACAAGATAAGAACCAGGAGTACGGGATTCACCGAGCACAAAGATTCTAAATGAACGCAATTCACCCATCGTAATGGAGGCATTCACTCCGACACCCAAGCTTTTCAATTTATTCGTCAAAAAAACCTTGGCTTCACTAAAATCCATTCCTGACAAGGTAATAGGACCTAACGAAGGCATTGATACCTGCCCGTTTCGATCAATCACCAACTCATAAGACTCGTTCTTAGATCCAAAGAGATGAACTTTAAGCTGATCTCCTGGCCCCAAAATATAATCTGTTGGCACTGGGATATCATTCACAGGAGCAAAAGTAGTCGGTTGACCTGCAAAAAGGAAAGCACCAAATGGCTTTAATATTGTCGAGTCAACTTCCTCAACTATATCTAACTTAAATCCATCAACGCGGGATGATTCAATGTCATTCGGGAACTCAACAACAGGTTTAACACTATCCACCATTGGCTCAGGCATCTGAGAGACCCCTGAACCTGAACCCAACTGCCCCATCATGGCTCTCTTCTCGGATTCAGGCAAGTTTTGCAACATTTGTAACTGCTCAGCACTAGGCATCATCGCCTGAGAGACAGAGGACAAAAGAACACCTGCAAAAACAAGAATAAAACCAAACACCTGAAACATATTTATACCTTTTACTAAGGAGTTGAATTAACGTCCAAAATTATACTTACTTATGTGTAAAGACGGGGGGAATATTTGAACATTATGGACGATTTAAGTAAATTGCAGATGATTCATAATGAAACTGTACATTAATACGTAGATGGTGCCTTACCACCGATTTTTCCAGAAATTTTAGAGACCACACCTTTACTGATAAACATCATAAAAAACACGCTGACCCATGCTCAAAAAATCACTTAGCTCCAACAAGCAATTCAACCTATAACCTAGTTGAGGTAGTCCACAATATTTAAGTTATGGTTAAACCCATCTACTAACTTCGTAAGTTGATTTGAGACAGCCTCAAAGTCATTTTCACTCAGATGTTTTTGCAGGATTTCTAATTCACTAACGAATTCATCATAAGGTAGATAGTCTTCATGGGCTTTCATGATTCTTGGGTGCTCGGTGCCATCGACGTTATCGCCAATTAGGAGTTCTTCATAGAGCTTTTCACCTGGGCGTAGGCCCGGTATATTGAATTTCAATATCACCATGACCCGAGGCATCCATGACTTCTAAACCAGACAAATGAATGACTCTAGCCGCTAAATCGGCAATTTTGACAGGTTCGCCCATATCTAATACAAAAACATCACCACCAACATCCATATTTTTAAATCTCACTCTACCGTTACTGATTTTGCTAAATTACGTGGCTGATCCACATCGGTACCCTTAATGAGGGCCACATGATAACTGAGTAACTGCAAGGCAATATTAAAGGTGATGGGCGCGGTGATGCGGCCTACATTTGTGGTGGTTTTGACCACTTTAAAACCAGGTTCGGAGCTGACGTTGGATTTCTCGTCTTCGAAGACAATCATTTGCCCGCCACGTGCGTTAACTTCTTGAAGGTTAGATTTCAATTTCTCCAATAAATCGTCATGCGGTGCAATTGCGACTACGGGAATATGTTCATCAATCAAAGCCAGTGGACCATGCTTTAATTCACCTGCTGGATAGGCTTCTGCGTGAATATAGCTGATTTCTTTGAGCTTTAACGCTCCTTCCATCGCGATTGGATACATAGTCCCACGACCCAAGAACAATGCACTGTCTTTATCTGCGAAGGTTTTGGATATTTCCATGATTTGATCTTCGTGCGCTAACGCGCTTTTGACCAGGCCTGGTAGCTTTTGTAAGCCTTGAACAATAATAGTTTCGCGATTTTCACTCATCAGACCTTTAGCTTTACCTACGCAAGTAAGTAGTAGCGCTAAAGCGACTAACTGTGTCGTGAAAGCTTTGGTTGAAGCTACACCAATTTCTGGGCCAGCGTGCGTTAGAAACGTTAAATCACTTTCTCGGGTTAGACTGGATTCAGCCACGTTACAGATGGTAAGTGTTGGAATATTTTTACTTTGTTTTAAACCTTTAATCTGCTGTAGTGCCGCCAGGGTATCGGCCGTTTCACCTGACTGACTAATGGTGACAAACAGGGTATTATCAATCACCACGGGATTACGATAGCGGTACTCGCTGGCGACCTCGACTTGGCAAGACATGCCAATAATGTCTTCAAACCAATACTTAGCGACCAAACCTGAATGATAGCTAGTGCCACAGGCGATAATTTGTACTTGCTGAATCGATTTAAAGAGCTCTTCGGCTTGAAAACCAAACGCAGAGATAAGCACATGCTCTTGCGTAATACGCCCTTCTAAAGTATCTATGACGGCTTGCGGCTGTTCAAAGATCTCTTTGTGCATGTAATGACGATGGTCACCTAATTCTACTGCATTAGCTGATAAGCTCGATTGCTTAACCTCTCTTTCAATGCACTCGCCTGCCTGGTTATAAATCACCAGATTATTGCGTTGAATCTTAGCGACATCACCCTCTTCTAAAAATATGAAATTCTGGGTAACGGGTAACAATGCAGAGACATCAGAAGCAATAAAGTGCTCTCCAATACCAATACCGATCACCAACGGACTGCCTTTTCTTGCAACAATCAAAGTATCAGGATCATCAATCGCGACGACACCCAAGGCGTAAGCGCCTTTGAACTGTTTCACGGCCAACTGTACCGCTCTCACCAGCCTGTTTTGTTCGTCCCTTGGAGACGAACGTCGCTCGTGCAGAACCGGTGTACTATTGGCGGTAGATTCCTCGACATCAGCATACTGTATTTCAGAAAGTGCTTTATGAATTGCGTGTGCAACCACCTCGGTATCGGTTTCAGACGTAAAACGATAACCCTGGGCTAACTGCTGGACTTTAAGCTCTGCATAGTTCTCGATAATACCGTTATGCACGACTGCAACTCGATTATTACAGATATGCGGATGGGCATTATGCTCTGAAGGGACGCCATGAGTCGCCCAGCGCGTGTGTGCAATACCGACATGGCCAGTAAAGGGTTCTGAGTGGCTTTGGATTTTTTCATCCAGGTTTTTGATTTTACCAATGGCACGAATACGCTGAATCTGGCTATCAGAATTTAAAATGGCAATACCGGATGAATCATAACCTCGGTATTCTAATCTTCTTAAACCTTCCAATAGAATCGGAACAATATTTCGTTCTGCAACACCGCCAACAATTCCGCACATAAAACCTAACTCGCCTGGAAATAAAATAAGCTGATGATTATATCACTACAAACCAGGCCTTATAATCTTATTACAACAAGGCTACGTAATACATACCCCCCAAACTTCCAAACTTACCACTAAGACACTAAGACACTAAGACACTAAGAATAGTAAATAAAAAAGATGAAGGATGGTGTGAATTTTTTAGATTCGACCAGCCCTGTTGATCCTGTCATTGCGAGGAACGCTGTGACGTGGCAATCCAGGGCACACGGCTAAACGCTGTATTTAGACGTAAACCCTGGATTGCTTCGCTTTGCTCGCAATGACGGGGAGTTTTGGATTTTACCAGGCCTGGTTACATTTAACTTTTAATCGGTGTCAGTTTCCAGATATCTCGATTGTATTCTTGCATGGTTCGATCCGTTGAGAATATTCCGCTGCGTGCAGAGTTGATAATACTCATCCGGGTCCACTCGCTTCGATTCTGATAGGCTTTTGCTGCTTGGTTTTGTGCGTTAATGTAACTTTGGAAGTCGGCTAAGGTCATCCAAGGATCATTTGAACTTTTCATTGAGTTCAGAATATCATTAAAGATATCCGGTTCAAACTGATTGAAATGACCTGATTCTAACAAGCCCATAACAGCCTGTAATTCTTTGCTTTCATCAATGTAACCTTGTGGATGGTAGTGATGACGTAAAGCTTCTATATCAGGGGTTTGCAAGCCAAACAAGAAGAAGTTTTCATCGCCAACCGCATCACGAATCTCAACATTGGCTCCGTCTAAGGTTCCAATCGTTAAGGCACCGTTCATCATGAACTTCATATTACCGGTACCAGACGCTTCTTTACCCGCTGTCGAAATTTGCTCAGACAAGTCCGTACCTGGACAAATTACTTCCATGGCAGAGACGCGATAGTTTGGAAAGAAGACTACTTTTAACTTATCGCCCACATCAGGATCTGCATTGACGATCTGCGCAACATTGTTAATCAATTTGATAATGCCTTTTGCCATGACATAACCCGGTGCCGCTTTACCACCGAAGATTACGCTACGATTGGTCCAATCTGCGGTGTCTCCACGTTTAATACGTGAATAGAGGTGAATGACATGCAACACATTGAGCAGTTGACGTTTATATTCGTGAATTCGTTTCACCTGAACATCAAACATTGAATCGACATTCAGCGCCACACACGTCTCTTTTTTAATCAGATCCGCTAAGTTTTGTTTATTGGCTTGCTTAACGTCATACCAGGCTTTCTGAAACGCTGGATCGACCGCTAATGGTTCTATTTTGGACAACTCTGTTAATTCAGTAATCCAACCTTCGCCAATTTGTTCTTTTAGCAGAGCTCTTAACTTAGGATTACAACCCGCTAACCAACGACGCTGTGTGACACCATTGGTTTTATTATTGAACTTTTCTGGCCACAACTGATAGAAATCATTGAACAGACCTTCTTTTAAAAGCTGTGAATGCAGAGCTGCCACGCCATTCACTGAGTGGCTACCGACAATGGCCAGGTAAGCCATGCAGACATTATTGTGTTCATCGATGATGGACATACGGCGCTGGCGCTCATTATCTGTTGGCCATTTCATCGCTACTTGCATTAAGAAACGATGATTGATTTCATAGATAATATCGAGCGGACGTGGCAATAACTTTTCAAACAAGCCAATCGACCATTTTTCCAGTGCTTCTGGCAGTAACGTATGATTGGTGTAAGCCATGGTTTGCGAGGTTATCTCCCAGGCATCATCCCAAGATAAAGACTCCTTATCAATTAACAGACGCATCAGCTCTGCAACGGCGAGGCTAGGATGCGTGTCGTTTAACTGAAATGCATTCTTGGCTGCAAAACCGGTGAAATCATCATGCTTTGTTTTCCATTGCGTGATGACATCTTGCAAGCTCGCCGAGACTAAGAAATACTGCTGTTTTAAACGTAACTCTTTGCCACTCTCACTGCTGTCATTCGGATACAGCACCCTGGTGATATTTTCGGCGGCGGCTTTTTCTGCAACCGCTTCATGATAAGAACCGGCGTTAAATTCAGATAAATTAAAACCTTCTTGCGCCGTAGCTGACCATAAACGCAAAGTATTCACGGTGTTATTTTTAAACCCCGGAATAGGCACATCAAATGGCACCGCTTCGACGACCTCTGCATGCTCCCAGTGCGCAATCATCTGCCCCGTGTGAGGGTCCGTATATTGGCGAGAACAACCACCAAACTTAATGACTTGAGTATATTCAGCACGCTGAACTTCCCACGGATAAGGTCCTGTGCCCAACCAATGATCTGGCTCTTCGATTTGAAAACCGTTTTGGATTAGCTGACGAAACATGCCGTATTCGTAACGCAAGCCATAACCCATCACAGGCAGTTGCAAGGTGGCACAACTGTCCATAAAACAGGCGGCTAAACGACCTAAACCGCCATTCCCCAAGCCGGCATCACGCTCTGCTTCTTCAATTTCTTCTAGATTCAGACCTAAATCATACATGGCCTGTTCAGTTTCATTCTCAATACCTAGGTTCAATAAATTATTGGTCAGTGAACGGCCAATCAAAAATTCCATGGATAGGTAATAGGCTTTTTTGTAATCATTATTATTGTAAGCTTCCCAGGTTTTTTTCCAGCGCGACATAAGACGATCACGAGTGGCATAGGAGAGCGCTTTAAACAGGTAGTAGTCTTCTGAGGTAATATCTCTGCCTAATGTATGGCACAAATATTTTAAAAAATCAGTTTCAATATCATCTTTTTCCATCCCAACATGTTGCAACATGTCAGTGATTATTTCGATTCGTTTAGCTTCAATTTCCGTTGGCATTATCCCTTCTCCGAATACAGTTTTATATATTGCTTAGCGCTGGCTTCCCAGCCAAAATCTTGCTCCATACCTGCTTTTTGAATCTTTTGCCAGGTACGTTTTTTGGTGAACAAGTGCAAAGCGTGTAATAAGGTTGATTTTAAGGCTTGTCGACTCGGATCGTAGAATACGAAACCGGTTGCACTCCCCTGCTTTACATGTTCATCCGTAGCATTGACAACGGTGTCAGCTAGTCCACCGGTATGATGGACAATCGGAGGCGTGCCATACGCCAAGCTATACATTTGATTTAAACCACAAGGTTCAAAACGCGATGGCATCAAAAATAGATCCGCCCCCGCTTCTACCCTGTGAGCCAATGATTCTGAATAACCAATAAAGACCCAAATACGCCCTGGATGATTTTGGGCTAAGGCTTTAATTTGCGCTTCATAATTTTTATCTCCTGACCCTACAATGACAAAGTTCGCATCGGTTTGTTGGATTATTTCCGGCAAGATTTGCAAGACTAAATCGATGCCTTTTTGCTCAACTAATCGACCTACAATGCCAACCAACGGTTTTTCAAGACAAGATAACAACCTCTGATTAGATTTTTTCTCAGCTTCGCCACGCAATAAACACAAGTCACCTAATAAAGACTGTTTATTGCGATGTTTACCTGCGACACGGCCTTTTTTGGCTGAATAGTTTTCAACGATTAAGTCATCTACCTCCGGATTCCAGACGAGATCATCAATGCCATTGATAATACCCAGTAAAGCACCTTCTGCCTGGCGTTTTTGCAGGACGCCTTCAAAACCATAAGCAAACTCGGGATAACAGATTTCTTTGGCGTAAGTCGGACTCACCGTTGTGATTTGATCGGCCTTAATGAGCCCCGCTTTGAGCATCGAAAAATGCCCCCAAAACTCAACGCCCTCTTTCTCCCACAGTGTCCAAGGCAGTTTTAGCTGCTCAAATAAGGATTGTGGGAAATTACCCGCATAAGCCATATTGTGGACGGTAAATACCGTTAAAGGTGGCTTCGTTTCTAAACTCAATAACGCCGGAATCAAACCGGTTTGCCAATCATTCGCATGCACGACATCAGGTTGCCACTTTAGCCCAAGACGATTCATTGATAATTCTGTAACCACTTTAGAAAACACTGCAAAGCGCTCGCCATTATCCCACCAATCGGCACCATCCTTTGCCAGGTAAGGATTGCCTGCGCGACCATACAATTCAGGAATATCCACCAACCAAACGGGCACATCGATACCTTTGACCGCTCCGGCCTTGAGCTGTAATATCTTGGCATTAAATATCCGCCCACAGCCTTGCACCGGCATTTCTGCGACTAATTTAAGCGTCGCAGATTCCGGCAACTTATCCATCACCGCTTTGTATGCAGGTAAAACCAAACGTACTTTATGCTTTAACGCAGCTAATGCATTGGGTAGGCTGCCAGAGACATCTGCCAGGCCACCTGTTTTAATCAGTGGATGTGCTTCTGAAGTGGCAAAAAGTATTTTCATACGGAGCTTCCTAATAATTCTATGCTTAATTCTAAATTGGATTCAGATTCAGACTCATGCTTTTGCACAAGAATGAACCTATCCTGCTATCCGACTAATCTGTTTTTAACTTCAAAACCAGCACAGCCAATGGAGGGAGAGTCAATTCAACAGAACAGGGCTGGTTCATCCACGTCTGATTTTCAGTGTGAATCATGCCGCCATTGCCCATATTCGCACCGCCAAAGACTTCTGCATCAGAGTTAATCAATTCGACGTAAGATCCCGCCTCTGGCAAGCCAATACGGTAATTGTGGCGTGGCACGGGTGTGAAGTTAAAGATACACACGACCTTTTCATTATCCGCATGACGAATGAAACTCAAGATAGATTGTTCGTAATCATGGCAATCTACCCATTCAAAACCGCTACTATCAAATTCTCGTTCATATAACGCGGGACGATTTTTATAGAGATGATTAAGTTCTTGAGCCAATCTCTGAACACCTCGATTGAGAGGCAGATCACATAGATGCCAATCCAAAGAACGGGCTTCACTCCACTCTCCCCATTGTGCAAATTCACACCCCATAAACAGCAGTTTTTTACCTGGATGCAATATTTGATAAGCCAGCAATAGACGCAGATTGGCAGCCTTCTGCCAATCATCACCGGGCATTTTAGCAATCAAAGAGCCTTTTAAATGCACCACTTCGTCATGCGATAAGGGTAGGACAAAGTTTTCTGAGTAGGCATACATCTGACTAAAGGTCAGTTGGTTGTGATGGTATGGGCGAAAGATGGGTTCATTGGCAAAATAATCCAGCGTGTCGTTCATCCACCCCATATTCCATTTCATGGAAAACCCTAAACCGCCCATCCAGGTTGGACGCGATACCATTGGCCAGGAAGTCGATTCCTCCGCCATCACTACCGCCCCCGGACACTGCTCGTGTACTTGTGTATTGAGTGACTGCATAAAGGCAATCGCTTCTAAGTTTTCACGCCCGCCATGTTCGTTTGGCACCCACTCACCCGCTTCACGCGAGTAATCCAGGTACAGCATTGAGGCCACGGCATCGACACGTAAACCATCAAGATGCAGCTCTTTCAACCAATACAATGCATTGCTGATTAGAAAATTTCGGACTTCATTACGTCCAAAGTTAAAGATATAAGTTCCCCACTCAGTATGTTCACCTTTTCTCGGGTCTTCGTGCTCATACAACGCTGTACCATCAAAACGGCCTAATGCAAATTCATCTTTTGGAAAATGTGCAGGCACCCAATCCAAAAACACACCAATATTATGTTGGTGACAATAATCGACAAAATAGCGCAAATCATCCGGTGAACCAAAACGACTGGTTGGCGCAAAATAACCGGTGGTTTGATAACCCCACGATTCATCCAATGGATGTTCAGAAATTGGCAATAACTCGATATGGGTATAACCCATCCATTGAACATACTCCACCATACGATGTGCGATTTCGCGATAGTTTAAAAAACCACCATCATCCGCTCTCTGCCATGATCCTAAATGCACTTCGTAAATATTAATTGGTGCTTTTTGCCAATCAAAGGTCTTCTGCGATTCTAACCAGGCCTGGTCACTCCATTCATGCTTTGATTCATAAACGATACAGCCCGTTGCGGGACGATATTCCATCGCCATGGCGTAAGGATCGATTTTGGTAAAGCTGTCACCCGTTTGCGCGTTACGAATTTCAAATTTATAGATGTCACCCGCCTGCAAACCTGGGATAAACAACTCCCAAACCCCCGAACCGCCATTAACACGCATTGGATGACGCAAGCCATGCCAACCGTTAAAATCACCGACCACAGAAACGCGTTCTGCCGAAGGTGCCCAAACGGCAAACTGCACGCCTTTAATACCATCGACTTCCTTAGGATGAGCACCTAATACATTGTAGAGTTGCCAATGCTGGCCTTGTGCAAACAGATGTAAGTCCAACTCACCTAACTGCGGCATAAAGGTATAGGGAGAAACCATCGAATGCTCAGAACCATCGGCCTCAACCCAGTTAACTACATAATGCTGGGCTAACTGATTTTTCTCTTTATCGCTCAGTAAGGCGACAAATAGATCCGTGCCTTCAATTCTTTGCAAATCAAATAGACCATCGACATTGGCCGATTCAGCAGAAGGCAGCCAAACTCGAACCGTCCACTGCGCGACCGGTTCTGCTTTAGACGATTCACTCTTTACGGCTCGATTAACCTTAGAAACCGTCTTATTATCCGACAACCTTTGCGATGTCGGTAAAATATGACAACCCAAAACACCGAATGCATCATGATGACGTCCTTGGTGTAACGCCTCGATATCTGCCTGTAATCCCTTATCTAGGGTCTGCCCATTTATTTGCATGTGTTAACCAAACCTTCTCGGTAAGCGATTTTAAATTTATTGAGTATCTTTCTTGAACGTAACGTCGATGTTAAAGACGATTCGTCTGTTGTAATAAAACTCGTAAGTTCTCTGCCAAGCCTTCAGGCAGTTGTGACCAATCAAACTGCCAGCGCCAATTGCCTTCTGCTGTACCCGGAATATTCATTCGATGCGTTCCATCAAGTCTTAAAAAATCCTGCATAGGCACAATCACGCGTTGCGCGACCGTATTAAAAGCCGCTGCGATTAGCAACCAAGGCATACCACCCGCTAAATGGGCTTGCTGAAGTTGCTCAGCATTCACGGCTTGCAACTGCTCCAGCACCCAATGCTTGGTGCCCTCATCCAATGTATCAAACCAGCCTAGGGTTGTGTCGTTATCATGAGTCCCCGTATAGGTTACTGAATTCTCAACTTGCTCATAGAGTGAATGCGGGTTATCTGGCAAACCATTAAAACCAAACTGTAAAACAGACATGCCAGGTAAAGCATAGTGTTCTTTTAAGGCCACGACTTCTGGCGTAATACTGCCCAGATCTTCGGCGACAATCGGTAAATCAGGAAAATCTGATTTTAAGGCGGCTAACAACTCAAAGCCAGGCGTTTTCGCCCAAGAGCCATTGATTGCCGTCTCTTCACTTGCCTTTATCTCCCATGAAGCTTCCAGCCCCCTGAAATGGTCGATGCGCAGTAAATCAAACTGAGTCAAGGCTTCTGCAATTCGTTTACGCCACCAGCTAAAGCCATCCTGTTGCATCACTTCCCAGTTGTAATGTGGATTGCCCCAGCGTTGCCCTGTTTCTGAGAAGTAATCCGGCGGTACACCTGTGACGACGGTAGGATTGTGCTCTTCATCTAACTTAAATTGCTCAGGGTTCGCCCAGACATCAGCACTGTCGAATGCCACGAAAATAGGCATATCGCCAAACAGTTGAATGCCTTTTTTATTGGCATCCGTTTTAAGCTGTTGCCAGATTTTAGATAAAACAAACTGCTGCTTTTTTAAGACCAGAAACTCATCTTGATGCAGCTTTGCAAATCTTTGTAAGGCCTGCGTTTCATGCATTTTCAAATCGTAGGGCCAATCTCTCCAAGAAGCGTTGTTTTCATGGCGTCTAATCACCATAAACAAAACATAATCTTCTAGCCAATGCGGCGGATGGTTTACATAATCCGCAAAGGCCTTTTCACCGAATTGTTCAAATTGCGTTAACCAATCATCTGGTAACAGTGCTGGATTCAAAGCAAAAGCTGAAACGGCTTGATAAGGTGAAAGATCTTCATGTGGCTGAGTCAATGGCAGCATCTGCCAAATAGACAAACCCGCGCGATTCATCCAGTCCAAAAACAACCAGGCCTGGTCATTCAGTTGCCCTGGTTGGCCTTCAGAGCTCGGCAGGGAAGTTGGGTGCAACAGCACGCCGGCTTGTCTTTTATTCACACATTTATCTCAACTCTAAATATTTAAAATCTAAACACTGTTCACCACGAAGACACGAAGAAACCCTTTTTTAAGTTCGAAAATACGTCATGAAAAATTTATTATTGGCTAAACAACTCAATCTAAACACTGTTAACCACGAAGACGCGAAGTCACGAAGAAAACCTTTTTAGGATTGAAAAACACTTCATGCAAAATTCATATCGGCTAAACAAGTTAACTTAATCAAAACTCTTTTCACCCTTCGTGTCTTCGCGTCTTCGTGGTTCAAAGGTTTTAAGCTACAACTCAAAAACCATTTAATTACGGCGCATCGTTCCGGCGTTTTCCATATCACCGCCCCCTTGAGAGATTGGATTTTCTAAACTCTCTGGCGTAGGCTGGCCCAACATCTGATAGAGACGTTTTAAATGTCGGCGATACAACTGATCAAAATCTTTCACACTGTCTGACGGATTGTAGCCGCCAAACCACCAGAACCAATCTGAACCTTCGCAAATGGCTAATTGCTCCGTCGCTTGCTGAATTTCTATTGCTGACAATTTATCCGAAGCCAAGACCAAATCAAAAGCCTGCTTGGCTTCTACCAAGAGATCCCAACCATTGTTTTTATCTTCATCGCCAATCCAGGTTGAAAATGAACCATAAACCCAACTACCTGACTTCAATACAGGCAGATGGCGAACTTTGGCACCTTGCTGTAGGGCATCTGAAAAAGTGGTCATTTGTACTTGTGGATGCTCTGTTAACTTACAGTACATACTGCTTAAAAAGTGATTGGCGTTATCAGGGTAATATTCCCAAGCATTCTCGCCATCGAGTATTACGCTGACCACATGTTCTTCGACATCATCACCTAAAAAGTTAGCAATATTTTGCATATGCTGTGCAAAATCTTTTGCAGCATCCTCAGCATTCCAATCTTTGTATTGAAAGCCGACCATATCGGATAAACCGTCATCTCTAAAGAACATGGCGCAATTTTGTGAGGCGTGTTGTAACGGTTGATATAAAGCTTTCTTACTATTTAAATCATGCTGATCTATATGCGAGGCTTCACAAGAATGACGCCAAACACCTTCACCAGAAGCAGTCCATTTAATAGCATACTCGTCTAGCAGGCCGACTGCCGCACTACTAACAGCCCCCTCTGACAGCCACACGCCTTGAGGACGTGTGCCAAAGTAGTGTTCATAGACTTCTAGCCCGTGTTGTATATGCCATTTAGCACGTTCATAGCCATCGGGGTACTCTTCATACATCGGCACAGGTGCATCCGGCAAAGCATCGCGCATGCTTGCAAAATCGATTAACAATGGCACGATAGGATGCCCATAAGGCGTCATGGAAATTTCAATTTGATCTGACTCCATTAACGCTCGATAACGCGGAATGATACTTGCCACGGCATCCGTCATGATTTCCATTAAACAGCGTTGATCGGCGGCATCAAAATGATTTTTCTTAGCCATTAATTGATTCACTCTCGGGTCGGTATGGCGCAAGCTCACCCCCATCCAAGCTAAATGATACCAAACTAACAGATCCGTAAAATACTGTGCATTCAAATAACTCACACAAATGCTATCGATACCCACCGGTGCATTGCTGCACTGAACCATATCCACCAATTCACGAAAGTGTGGAAAGATATTAATCATAGTCGGCGCATAAGCACGCTGGCAGGCCATGATAATCTCTTCTCGCAACTGAGTATCTTCTGGAATAGGCGTGACACCCGACACTAGATTCAACAAAGGATCTTGCATCGGTTCACCGGACACGAGCCAATTCTGCATCTGCTGGGTGTAGTCATCCAACTGTTCCAACAACACCGGTGCGAAATTCACAACCACCCTAGCTTCTGGACAGTTTTCCAAATGCCACGCCATGTCGGCATAATCTTTAATGGCATGCAAGTAAACCCAAGGCAAGCGATAGAGACCGTCAAGTCCATCTCGATAGTGCGGTTGGTGCATATGCCAACATAAAACGACTTTTATTTTTTTAGGATTCATGAGTACCGTTCTATTTTTTAATTATTTGTTGAGACCTTTGCACGAGTCAATTTATCGCAAAGTGTGTAACTTTTGCCCCATCATTTCAGGGGTGACTAAAATAATGCCACTCTCAGGTTCGACATAAAAACGTTTTGCATCTTCGACCGAATTTTCGCCAATAATCGTTCCTTCAGGAATAATGGTGCCTTTATCTATGATGACATTTTGAATACGGCAGTTACGACCCACCTCTACTCTTGGTAACAGCACAGAATCTTTAATTAAAGAGAAGCTATGGACGCGAGAACCACTGCCAATCACCGAACGTTTAATACGCGCTCCAGAGATAATACAACCGCCAGCAACCAGTGAGTCAATCGCCGTACCACGCCGACCTTCATCATCAAAGGTAAATTTAGCAGGTGCCATTTGTGCTTGATAGGTCCAGATTGGCCAATCACGATCGTATAAATTCAATTCAGGATCTATCGAGCACAGATCCAAATTAGCTTTCCAAAATGATTCAAGCGTTCCCACATCTCGCCAATAGACAGGTGCTTCTATTTCATCTACAAACGGGAACGCTTGAACTTTCCAATCCTCAATAATTGAAGGAATAATGTCTTTACCAAAATCTCGAGTTGAGTTGGGATTGTCGCGATCTTCAATCAATTTCTGAAATAAGAATTCCGTCGAGAAAATATAAATCCCCATCGATGCCAGTGCCTTATCGGGCTTACCCGGCATGGCATCCGGATCATCTGGCTTTTCGGTAAACTTAGTAATTTTAAACGTTTCATCAACCGACATAACTCCGAAACCACGTGCTTCCATACGCGGTACTTCAATGCAACCGATTGTCACGTCGGCACCAGAATTAGCGTGTTGCACCAGCATTTTGCTGTAATCCATCGAGTAGATATGATCACCGCCTAACACCATGACATACTCTGGGGTGTGGCGGCGCATAATATCTAGATTTTGATAGAGCGCATCGGCGGTGCCTAAATACCAATCCTTGTCCACACGTTGCTGGGCAGGCATGATTTCAACAAACTCTCCCACCTCATAACGCATAAAACTCCAGGCTCGTTGGATATGGCGAATCAAAGAGTGTGATTTATATTGAGTTAACACCCCAATCTTACGAATACCTGAATTGACACAGTTAGATAATACAAAATCGATAATGCGATATTTACCACCAAACGGCACGGCAGGTTTAGCGCGCCAACGCGTTAAATCTTTGAGACGACTCCCCTCTCCACCCGCTAATACCAAAGCCAAGGTTTTGCGCGTCAATTCCGTTGCCGACTTTGTCTCACAATAGTATTTCATTCAGTCATCCTCTTTGATCCCTGCTTATCATTGCGGGTAAATTTTATGTACATCATTCTGTCGTTAACGACTCTACTAATAATTCTGATTTGGATTGTTAATGTTTTGTGACGTGACGTTTTGTCTAACGGTGCTTTTCAAGCATTCTATTTTGCTGCATTGCCCCTTTCAAACCCAGGCTCTCATCCGTGACTAAAAAAACAGGCATCGTCGCAACCACTTTAGACATCCGTCCCTTTTCTAAAAAAGCCGCTTTAAAATAGGGTTTTTCCATCCAAGTCTGAATTTTTGCAGCAATGCCACCAGCAAGGTAAATCCCCTGAGGGGCATGCCAAATAAGTGCAACTGCACCAACAAAAGCACCATAAATCGTTACAAATTCAATTAAGGCTTTAATCGCGTTCGGGTCTCCCTGTTCTGCTGCTTCGGTCACCTGCGCAGCCGTTAAGCCCTTATTCCCTAAAGAAACTAAGGGAGACCCTATACTATCAGCAAAAATCACACCCGAATGTATATTTTGCGTATTCTTAAAGGTGTTTTTTTTAAGATCGGCTGAAACGCCAGAACCTTTGACTGCAACGATTGATGAATAAGTCGTAGGACATTCAAAAGTTTTAAAGAAGAGATAGAGTGTTTCCAAACCCGGACCTGAAAGAACTCTCTCATAAGAGATGTGTGGCCACTGCTGCCAAAGCCAGCTTTGTAGCAACTGTTGGGTCTCTGAAATGGGTGCAAAGTCAAAATGGCCACCTTCCGAACTTACTGGGGCATAATGACTGCCATCATAAAAGATAGGCGCAACTCCTAGCCCTGTCCCTGCACCAATCACTAAACGATTTCCTGCACCACTAGTCTGCTCTTGTGGTCTATAGAGCGGAATCGATTCATCAACGGTAAGCGTTTCAATACCAGACGCGGCTGCATAAAAATCATTCACAAAATGAACCTTCTCAATAGAACAGGCCTGCTCTATTTTTTGCGCATCAACGACCCAAGGTAAATTAGTCAGTTGCACCAGCCGACCATTGACCGGACCGGGTAATCCAAAGCATGCTGATTGAATTTCTAGAAAACCGTCACCAGAAGTTAGGGCAACAATATCCGCGAGATTCAAAGCAGATAAGTTGTCGGCGGAAAGCGCCTGAGAAAGAAAGCTATTGAGAATTGATTCTAAAGAATCAAAATTGGCACAAGGATAGCTCTGTTTTGCGAGTTGAATGGTTTGATTTGCAGTGGGTGCGGAAGAGGATGTGTGCGAGGGAGCTGAAGCAGCTAAGTCAGCTTCCGGTTCTGGCATTGTGTAAATTAGTTGAAGAAGTGCTTTCGTGCCTCCAATATCACCTGCCAGAAATAACATTTACTGCTCCCTGCAAACTTGCTGAAATGTAGTGCGCCGATAACCGACCTCAAATTCATTCATCTGTTTCATAGACGGAATCTAACCCCTCACAAATCAAATGACTGATAAAACTGTGTGCTTCTTGAGCGCGCGCTGTCTCTTGGGAATCGATCTGAAAACAGACATCGGCCAACGCACTCAATTGACTCGATTTTTGCCCGGTCATCGCCACGGTAAAACAGCCCATTTTTTTAGCGATTGCAATCGCCTTAATAACATTCGGACTATTACCCGAGGTCGACATGGCAATTACCACATCCTCAGCGCGACCTAAACCTTCAATTTGGCGAGAAAAGACCGTGTCGAAATGAAAGTCATTACTGTGTGCGGTTAAAATAGAGGAGTCGGTGGTTAACGCCAGCGATGCAATCGGCTTTCTGTTTTTAACATAACGTACCATCAACTCCGCTGCCATATGCTGAGCATCCGCCGCACTGCCGCCATTTCCCAACCAGATAACCTTACCGCCACGGGAAACCGACTCCAGAATTTGTTCGACCACCGTAATAACTTTATCAGATTGCTTTATAACCGATTCAATGGCTTTTTGATGCTCCGCGATGGCATGTGCAAACTCTATTTTCATTTGGAATTCTCTGGCTGAGTTTCATGTATTTGCTCGGATTCAATCATTTCTGACTCCTGGATTTTATTCACCAGGCCTGTTGTCGAGTAGCCATCCCAAAAAGAGAGCACTTCAACTTGTCCGCCATTATCCCAAACACACTTTGAACCAGCGATTTCAGAAGGCTGGTAATCCCCGCCTTTCACTAAGACGTCAGGTTTTATTTTACAGATTAAACGCTCAGGCGTCTCTTCATTAAAGGGCACGACCCAATCAACGCAGCTCAGAGCAGAGAGTAATTCCATGCGACCTTCTAAACCAACGATTGGACGAGTTGGCCCTTTCAGTATTTGTACTGATTCATCTGAATTAACCGCCACAATCAAACGCTCACCCAATTTAGCGGCTTCATTCAAATAACGCACATGACCGCTGTGCAGTAGATCAAAACAGCCATTAGTAATCACAACACGTTCACCATTTTGTTGCGCCAACTGAACCAATTCAAGCAATTCATCTTCATTCATCGCCACATACCCCTTATGGCGCATGGAAGCCTTAATGACTTCATCTAACTCTGCTTTAGAAACCGTAGATGTCCCCACCTTGCGCACCACTACACTGGCGGCTTGATTCGCCAAATGTACCGCGTTTTGCAAGGTCATGCCACTGGCAAATCCAGTCGCTAATGCCGCCATTACCGTATCGCCCGCACCTGTCACATCAAACACTTCCTGGGCTTGAGATTGCAACAAGTAAGGCGCGTCACTGCTTGTGACCAAAGCCATACCATGCTCGCTCCGCGTCACCAATAAAGCTTCTAATTGCAGCTCTTTGATCAATGCTTCCGCTTTCAACACTAAAACTTCAGTTTCTGATGCTTCTCCAACAATCGATTCAAACTCACTCTGATTCGGTTTAATCAAAGTCGCGCCTTGATAGCGGCTAAAATCCAAGCCTTTTGGATCGACTAAAACTGGCACTTTCACGGCTATGGCGGCAGCAATCATCTGCTCGACAAACTGCAACGCGCCTTTAGCATAATCCGAAATGACCAGCAGATCGTATTTTGCGACCTGTTCTTTCAGTTTCTCCACCAACTCTAAAGCAGGCTGTTCAGGCACAGGATTTTCAAAATCCATACGAATCAACTGCTGATGATGACTTAAAACACGCAATTTACAAATCGTACCACTGTCTGATAAAACCCAGTTGTAACTCACGCCAGCTTGCGTCATTAGCTGACTTAGCTGTTGACCATGTGTATCCATCTGACCGGAAGCATCTTTACCAACAATGCCTAAAAGGTGTGCGGTTGCGCCTAAGGCAGCAATATTCAGCGCGACATTGGCAGCACCACCCGCGCGTACCTCTTCAGCGGCAACTTTAACCACTGGTACAGGCGCCTCAGGCGAAATACGACCGGCACGGCCCGTCCAATATTGGTCTAACATTACATCGCCAACCACCAAAATGTTCGCGTGAGAAAAATCGTGCATAGGATTCATTACCAAAGGGTTTTAATATCGATTAAAATAATGACCTTAGTTTATCAGGATTCATTAACATGCACAGTTCCAAAACCTTATTTTCTGGCCTATTAACGGGCTTATTTACTGTGAGCCTACTGTTTTCGAGCCAAACACAAGCCAAACAAGAGAACAATGACCTGATGTCATTTGCGATTCTAGGCGCAATCGGTTCTTTAGGGCTGGCCTGCTACGAAGGTAAAGCACCCTGCTCGCTTTCCCCTGGTGTGGATACAGACAAACTCACCTTTAGCTTAGATGCAGGCGCTGATCGTACAACGGATCATCTACGTTTAGGTCTCGGTGCTGATTGGAAGGAAGCCGTTTTTGAAACAGAGTCTTGGGAAGTTGTCGGCCGTTTAGAAGGCAGTTTACACAGCTGGTCATCAACCCTAAGCAATCCTGATAATGAATCTGGTTACATTATCGGAATAACTCCGGTTTTCCATTACCAGCCTAAAAACTATACCTATACACCTTTTATAGAAATGGGTGGCGGTCCGCATTTATTAAGCGACATCACTATCGAAAACGAGTACAAATCTACCCAGTTTCAGTTTGGGAGTATTTTTGGCTTAGGGGTTAAAAACCGAGATTTCGAAATCAGTTATCGTTACCTGCATATCTCCAACGCGGGTATTGAGATGCCAAATCCTGGCACGGATTTCCATAACATTCATGCCGGTTATCATTTTTAAACCCGTTTTATTTACCAGATATCTAAGCCAACCCTAAAGAGAATTTTATGCCACAAGATTACCAAGCCATCGCCAAACAAGTTTTTGACATAGAAGCGGAAGCGGTTTTAAACTTGAAAAACCAACTCGATGAGGATTTTAATGGCAGCATCGAAGCCATTATTAATACCCAAGGTCGTGTCGTCATCTGTGGCATGGGAAAATCAGGACTCATCGGTAAAAAAATCATGGCGACCTTTGCCAGCACAGGAACGCCTTGTTTCTTTATGCACCCTGGTGAAGCCTTTCATGGTGACCTCGGCATGGTTTCTCCAAATGATGTGTTTTTAGCATTGTCTAATTCGGGCGAAACTGAAGAAGTCATTCGCTTACTGCCGTTTTTAAAAGACAATGGCAATATCGTTATTTCCATGACCGGTAAGCCAGAATCAACCCTCTCTAAAAATGCGGACTTTCATCTGAACATCGCCGTTCCTCAAGAAGCTTGCCCACATCAGTTAGCACCGACCTCTTCGACCACCGCCACGTTGGTGATGGGCGATGCGCTAGCGGTCGCCTTAATGGAAGCGCGTGATTTTCAACCGCATGAGTTTGCGCGCTTCCATCCTGGCGGTAGCTTAGGTAGAAAACTTCTGACCCGCGTTAAACATGAGATGAAAAGCAAAAACCTACCGCTAATCAAGACATCTGCCCCCATGAAAGATGTTATTCACACTATGAACGACGGCCGCTTGGGGCTGTGTATTGTCGATAGCGGTAAAGGCATTATCACCGACGGTGATTTACGTCGCCATATGGAGCTGGATGGTGGCAACTTCATGAACCTAACCGCTGGTGACATCATGCAAGCCAATCCTAAAATGATTTCCTGCGAAGCCCGCTTAAATGAAGCTGAAGAACTGATGAACACGCATAAAATCACATCTCTATTAGTGGAAGAAGATGGCCAAGCCGTGGGTGTTATTCAGATTTACGATTTGAATGGGTAAAAGACATTTAACCACGAAGGCACGAAGACACGAAGTAAGAGAAAGAGTAAAAGAAAGGCTACAAAAAAGATGACCCTACGCTCACATGGTTTTGTAAAGCCGCAGGACATGCCAGGCCTGGTCGATTTTAATCTTATTATTTTAAACCTTCGTGTCTTCGTGACTTCGTGGTTCAAACCAAACTCCTAAGAAGAATGAATGAATCTATTTACCTACCGTTTCCTCACCACCTTAGCCCTGCCGCTAATTGCCTATTCGGGGTGGAAACGCTGTCGTAAGCATGCTCTACAACAAAAAAAGCAACCCGACCTGGCGGATATTAAGGACTGCTTTCGATCACGCTTTGGCTTTAATCGCCAAAAACTGCAAACTGGTGGTATTTGGATACATGCCGTTTCGGTCGGAGAAACGCGCTCCATCTTCCCGCTGCTTTCTCGCCTCAATCAAGACAATCCTAATTTACCCCTTACCGTCACCAGTGGCTCAACTCAAGGCGCCTTGCAAGCCTTACAGTTTTCGCCCACGCCCATTCAGCATCAAATGATTCCTTATGATTACGCTTTTGCCGTCAATCGACTTTTGGATCAAATCCAGCCCAAGCTGGTGATTATGGTTGAAACGGAAATCTGGCCAAATCTCTACCAGGCCTGTTCAGAACGTAAAATCCCTATTATGCTGATTAATGCTCGCTTAAAAGAGAAGTCGTTTCTTGCATATCAGAAATGGGGGGGCAAGATGCTCAGCAATGCTTTAAAGCAAACTCAACTGATTGCCGCTCAGTTCCCGATTGACGCTCAACACTTTGAGTCACTCGGTGCCAATCCGCAAACAATCAAGGTCCTGGGGAGTTTAAAGTTTGATTTAGACATCTCACCCGGCCTGGTCAAGCAATCTGAACTTTGGAAAATCGAAAATCAACTTGAGAAACGCTTTATTTGGGTTGCTGCCAGTACGCATCCACATCCGCAAAACCATCAGGACTCTGAAGAACAACTCCTGCTACAAGCCCATCAGCAACTCCTGGCAAACAGGCCGGATGCACTACTGATCATAGCGCCTCGTCATCCTGAGCGCTTTAATGAAGTCGCCGCACAAATTGAAGCCTCTGGTTTGAACTGCGCCAGACGAAGTCTAAACCAAGAGATTACCGCAGACACTCAAGTCTACTTAGCGGACAGCGTTGGTGAACTGATGCTGTGGTTCTCAGCTGGCGATGTGGCTTTTATTGGTGGCAGTTTAGTGCCTTTTGGCGGACACAATATTTTGGAACCTGCCGCCCTGAAAAAGCCTGTATTATCAGGTCCGCACTACGCCAACCTACAGGCTTTATATGATTCCTTTATGCAGGACAAGGCGTTAACCGTCGTGTCTGATATTAATGCTTTGAGCAACCAACTCATCACACTCGCAAATAGCGCCGATCATCGCCAAACACTTGGCGAACTTGCTTATCAGAGCTTCAGTCGTCAAAGCGGGGCTTTAGATCAGCTGATGTTAGAGATCCAACCTTTTATTACGTCATCAACGCCACAAAGAACTAACCACGAAGTGTAGTGGTCAAGTAAAAGTGGCCACATCTTTAGAGTAATTTAGCCTGTAAATCT
>CBFCZK010000007.1:0-132230 GCA_965602805.1 uncultured Thiomicrorhabdus sp.
TGTTACCTATGTATCTGATATAAAGTGTTACCTATGTTTGTGTATCGGACAGGTGTCTTTTGTTTGGTTACTTTATTTGGACAAGCAAATAAAGTGACGGGAAGCCGAATAAGAAAAAAGATGAAGAATTACGCAGATAAATAGGCTTCTCAACATTATCAGAAATCAGATTAAAAACTTACCAGGCCTGGTAGGTTAAGATTTATAAATATCTACCACGCCCGGTGGTGGCTTACGGAAACGTTTATAAGACCAAAGATACTGCTCTGGCGCCAGTGCAATACAAACCTCAACCCCTGCGTTTAAAGCCGCAGTGGCAACCAAATCATCGGGACTCGCTATGTCAGCATCCGCTGGCAGAAAGTGCAGTCTATAACCCTCTGCGTTGGGCAATCGCTGCATCGCCATAAACAGTACCGCGCAATCTGTTTTCTGAACCAGTTTACTCACCAATGTCATACTTCGAGCTGGACGGCCAAAGAAAGGTGCATAGACACCGCCAGAAGCACCTGGGTCTTGATCTGGCAGAATCCCCGTGACTTCATTGTTTTTCAGGGCTTTAATCAGGGTTCTGACGCCCCGCAAATCGGTCGGTACCAGTTTGGCGCCAAATCGTGCGCGCGCCTTCTTCATAAAAGATTCAACCGAAGGCACATTCGGTGGTCGATACAAGAAAGTCGAAGGATAATGACTCGATAGATAAACGGCATTCAGCTCCCAACTACCGATATGGGGTCCGAGCAAAATCACGCCTTTTTGATTCTCGATTGCCTCATCCAACAAGGCTTGGCCCTTAACCTCTTTAATCAATGGCAGTAGCTTCTGCTCTGACCAACACCACATTGGCCCTAGCTCCGTAATGGCTTTACCTAATTCCAATAAGTTTTTATGCAGTAAAACCTGCTGTTCCGACACACTTAAATCTGGAAAAACCACTTGAATATTTTTCTGAGCGATACTTTTCTGACTGTTCGGTAGCCAAATTAACAGCCAACCAATGCCACGGCCTAATCTTTGATTCCATGCCAACGATAACCATGAAAAACCAATTACCAAACCTTTTAGAAAACCACCTAGCCAGGCCTGGTCACTTACCGAGGTCTTTTTAGATGCCTTTTTACAAACTTTCTTATGCGGCGATTGAGGGGGTGAACCACTCACAAATCAACCTCATCCAATTCAGACTGCATTAAACTCGCTTGCCCGGCATGATTGTCATCTGCAATTAACGGTTGCATGGCGCGCCATAGATTGGCATAGAGGTGTGGATTGGTTTTTTCTTGCTCTAACAACAGCTGTTTGGTCTGTTCACGAGCTTGCGGCTTAGCGTAGCAAGCCGGGCAATTATCTTCAATCACCGGTAATGCTGCTTCCGTGGCAAACTCGCGAGTTTGAAATTCACGCACACGGACTAACGGACGGATAATACGCACATCCCCATCATCGTTTAAATAGTGCGCTTTCATCGTGCGTAATTGACCGGCGTTAAAAGCGCTCATAATAAAGCTTTCTGCCAAGTCATCTAAATGTTGCGCTAAGGCCAAGACATTATAGCCTTCGCGACGACAGGTTGCATATAAAATACCGCGTTTTTGACGGGCGCAGAAACTACAGAAGGAGTTACCTTTCATGCGCTCTTCGGCCAATTTGACAATATCTTCGGACTCATAAAAGTACGGCACATCCAATGATGCACACCAGGCTTTTAATGGCGAAGGATCAAATCCTGGAATTTCCGGATCAATGGTACAGGCGGCAATCTCAAAGTTAATCGGTGCATGGCGCTGTATATGCTTCAAAATAATGAGCAATGCCATGGAATCTTTGCCGCCTGATAAGCCCAGCAGCACACGGTCACCCTCACGTAACATTTTATACTGCGCCATCGCTTTACCGACCAGCTTCATAATCGGTTTAGGCGGGGTAATCCAATCCTTGGTGCGCTCTTTTTTCGAAAGCTTAATCGCAGGTGCTTCAGCATTGGCTTCACGGATGGATTCATTATTTGATTCGGTCATGGTCACAGTCATTTAAGGTTCGTTTAGTTTGTTAGCGACTATTTTACACAATCCGCTACAATAACGGTTTGATTAAACACGTTATAAACTGAGCCTTCTATCATGCACTCTACAATGCCCCGCACAAATTTTACACTGCGTAAAACCCTACTTTGGTGCACTTTTTTGTTGGGACTGACACTCTATGCAAACAGTGCCAATGCTCTCACTCTGGCGACACAGGAAAGTAACCAGGCCTGGTCGTTTTCCACAGACTTAAAAATTGACCCTTTGAATATCAGTGGCATCGTCGTTACAGATGATTTTATGGCGTTGGCGACCGATGAAGGCTATCAAATACAACTCTTTAAGCCCGACAGCACAAAATCAAGTCACAAGTCAGGTCAGCAAGCGTGGCAGTCCCATCAAGTGATTACGTTAGACAGGTCTAATGCCGCTTTAAACACCGAACTCGATATTGAAGCCCTAGCCTGGCAAGCTCCTTACCTGTATGCGATAGGTTCGCACAGTGTTAAACGCGCCAAACTCAAAGACAATAACTCTGAAAAACAGAATTTAAAAAGACTGAAAATGGTGAGTCGCGAACCCGCCAGACAACAGTTATTTCGCATTCAGTTAGATCGACAATATAAAGCCGTCAATATTGAAAGTCTTTCGTTAGCCAAAGTATTACAAAAGCATGAGGCCTTAGGCTTGTTCACAAGCATCCCAAGCAAAGAAAATGGAGTGGATATTGAAGGCTTGGCAATTGATGGCAAAGGTCGGCTGTTAGTCGGCTTAAGAGGGCCAGTATTACGTGGCAATATCGCCAGCGTTTTACGTTTAAAACTGGATAAAAAGAAGTTTAAAGTTAAGTCGGTGAAAACGCTGTATTTGCCTCTTGATAGCCGAGGTATTCGCGGTTTAAGTCGCATGAGCGATACAAGTGAAGTGGCGTCTGGCTTTTTAGTGCTAACAGGGGCCGTAGGCGACCAAGCATTAAGCTATCAGGTCTATCGTTGGAATGGTCAAGACGGCCTACCAAGTAGATCGACTTCTAAAAAAACCTTGAGACTTTTATGTGATTTACCCGCCAGCCAGGGCAAACCAGAAGGTATTCAGTTTTTACAAAAAACCACCACCAACGTAGAATTCATCATTGTTCAAGATGGTCTAAAAAATGGCCAGCCAATCGTGTTTAGCTGCCCATTCTAGGGCTATTTTCCATTTACATATCCATCCACCAATCACTCACTCACTCAACACGCCAGTAAAGGTTATAAACTTCTTCTATAGGGCATCGCGCTACATTTGATATCCTCAGTACAACGGTATGGTATTATTCTTACGAATACTTACGATACAAACGGGTGATGGAATGGATGATTTATTTGTCTTTGCTGCGGATACTGCTGAAGAAATTCAAAGCGATATACAGCATAAAATTGAACCGTGGAAGGTTCTCATTGTCGATGACGAACCCGAAGTCCATAAAATCACCAAGCTGGTCTTAGAGTCCCTCATTTTTGAAAATCAAAAGGTTGAATTACAGCATGCCTACAGCGCGGCAGAAGCTAAAGAAATTCTGCACAGACAAAATAAAAACGAACCCTTTGCGGTCGCCTTTATTGATGTTGTCATGGAAACGGATACCGCAGGACTGGATTTAGTCAAATATATGCGTGAAGATATGGATAACCATATTACCCGCATCATCCTCCGTACTGGCCAACCGGGGCAAGCGCCCGAAGAATCGGTCATCAAAGATTATGATATCAACGACTACAAATCAAAAACCGAGTTAACCTCAAGCAAACTCAAAACCGCCCTCTATGCCTCATTGCGCTCTTATCGGGACATTATGACCATTGAGAATCATAGAGCGGGTTTGCAAAAAGTACTGAAAGCTATTGGTAACACCAGTTCAGAAACCAATCTACGCTCCTTAACCTCGCAAATCCTCTCGCAAATCGCCACGGTATTAGACTTGGAAGAAGATACCATGTACTGCACCGTGTTGACCGCACCAGGTGAAGAAGATTACCAAGGCCAACACTTTAAAGTCTTGGCTAAGGCAGGCGAGCTATTCTCCGATCTAAAAGAAGATGAAATTTGCGTTATTCCGCCAGAGGTTGAAGCCCTATTTCGACAAGCCTATCAACAAAAATCTTCGGTACAAAAGGGAGTCGATTATGTCGCTTATATTGGTGGCGATATTGGTGAAGAGAACTTACTTTACGTCCGTAAATCGCCACCATTAACTGAATTAAACCTGCATTTATTGGATATTTTCATTGATAACTTCGCCAAAGCCTATACGGCTTTAGCACTTAAAGATGAAGTGGAGCAAAGTCAACGCGAATTAGTCTACATCCTGGGTGAAGCGGTTGAATTGCGCTCTAAAGAAACGGGTAGCCATGTTAAACGTGTCGGAGAGATCAGCTACATACTGGCAAAGGCTTATGGAATAGATAAAGCAGATTGTGCCCTTATTAAACTCGCCTCACCTCTGCACGATGTCGGTAAAGTCAGCATCCCTGACGCAATTCTCAACAAGCCTGGCAGGCTTGAACCCGAGGAACGTACCATCATGGAAACTCACGCTGAAGCCGGCTATAACATGCTGAAAAGTTCTAACACCAAGACCCTTAAAGCAGCGGCCCTTATTTCTCTTGAACATCATGAACACTGGGATGGAAATGGTTACCCTGCTAGAAAACATGGTGAACAGATTAATATTATGGCGCGCATTGCAGGCTTGGCCGATGTATTCGATGCATTAGGCAGCAAGCGCTGCTATAAGGATCCCTGGCCTATTGAAAAAATAATGGATTTGATTGAATCACAAAAAGGCAAACAGTTTGAACCTAAACTAGTTGATTTACTCAACGCAAACCTAAACGAAATATCAGCCCTAAGACAAGTATACCCGGACAATTACTAGCCATTAATTTAAAGACAACTCGCTCATATAGGTAAGGATATTGCATGGAAAAAGACTACGATTACGCTCTGATTCTAGGGTCTTTCATTATTGCTTTCCTAACCAGTTTTCTCGCAATTGCCTATGCCAGTTTCATTATCTGGCATAAGCGTTATAACTCCAAACTTTGGACCTATGGCGCCGCTTTTAATATGGGAATGGGCATCTGGACCATGCACTTTATTGGCATGCTCGCTTTACATCTCGACACCCCCATCGCTTTTGAAATTTTCGAAACCATTTTGTCTGCAGGCATTGCCGTCCTCGGCTCATATCTTGCATTTCGTATTCTCCTCAAAACTAAATACCACAACTCCAAACAGCGTAAATTACTCGCTGCCTTTATCCTTGGTAGTAGTGTTGCCGGCATGCACTATATGGGCATGGACGCAATGCAGATGTTCCCTCCCATCCAATACAACACTCTGCTGGTCATCGCTTCATTGGTCATTGCTTACTCAGCCTCTTATGTGGGTTTAGAGGTATTTATACGCTCAGCGGCTCGTGAAAGACATAATGTATTTATTTTTAACAACCTTCTCGCCTCCATCATTTTAGGAACTGCAATTGCCGCTATGCACTACACTGGCATGGCTGCAGCAATCTTTGATGCGGGTTCCTACTGCACAGTCAAACAAGGCATTGAGGTAGGCCCTTTGGCCGCCTATGTGGTGAGCGTAGTGACTTTAATACTGGTCACCTCTTTCATGTTCATTATTTATGAACAAGGTCAAGATACCAAACGGGCGCAACTAGAGCTCGAAGAGACCAATGCCAACCTCGAATCTCTTGTAAAAAAACGTACCGAAGGCATTCAACAGGCTCTAGAGGACTTAAAAAACGCCCAAGAGCTGCTGGTAGAAAATGAAAAAATGGCTTCTTTAGGAAGTTTGGTGGCAGGAGTGGCGCATGAGGTCAACACCCCGTTAGGGGTAGGTTTGACCAGTAGTACCTTATTAAAAGAAAAAATAATGCATCTAACCGGCCTTTTCGAAACCAATAAAATTACCCAAACCGCCCTAACCGATTTTTTACAACAGTCTCAAGAAACGTGCTCAATTCTGGAAGATAACCTGCATAAGGCTGCAGACCTGATTGCCAGTTTTAAACAACTCTCAGTTGATCAAACCAGTGATCAAACCTTCACCTTTAATATATATGATACTTTGAACTCTAACTTGACCAGCCTGAATCACGTTTTGAAAAAACAGCAAATCCAAAGCATTCTCTCTTGCGATAAACAGTTAACGACTAATAGCAACGCAGGTTCACTGAGTCAGATCGCTACCAACTTAATAATGAATGCTTCCATCCATGCTTTTGATGACAACACCCCCAACCCGACCATCGAGATTAAAGTCATTGAGCTCTCAAATAATGGCTTAGAAATCCAGTTTATCGACAATGGCAAAGGTATGGATAAAGAAGTGATCGAAAAGGTATTTGAGCCATTCTTTACGACGAAACGCGGGGAGGGAGGCAGTGGCTTGGGCTTACACCTAGTGTATAACCTAGTAACCCAAAAGTTAAAAGGCACCATTACAGTTCAAAGTGAACTCGGTAAGGGCACCACTTTCATCATCAAAATTCCAACTCAGTTAGAACAAGTTTAAATATTTGAATCAGAATGCTGTTCAAGTAATTTTTTAATGGCTTTCTTCCAAGAGGCTGAGAGTGCCGGGTGCTTAACCACCGCGTGTAAAATTTGCCAATCTTTATCGGTTTGATGGAACTGTTTGGCTAAAAACAGTTTTTGAATAGATATTTTATAAGGTGTTTTTGCCGCGTTGTCATCACTGCTATCTCGTGTTAACCAAGTCACCGACTGACCTTTTTCTAGTTGGCCTGTCGCTAAAATACGGCAATAAAATCCAACTCGGCCACTCTCTGAATAGGTTTTTAAAAACTCTGCTGAACTCCAATCAGATCCGTCACTGGCGTGTTGCCCTAGTTTCCAGCAAGGTGAGCGTGGCTGAGAGACTTCGAGTAACACCGTGCCAATTTGCAGACGATCGCCTAAACAGACTTCGGTTTCATCCAAGCCAGAAAGCGTTAAATTTTCGCCTAGAAAACCAAACGGTTGCTGAATATTAAAAAATGCGTAATTGCTTTCAGGCATGACAAAAACCGCTTTATCTTCACCACCATGGTTTTTGGTATCGGCTTGTTCATCTCCAGAAAGGCCTGTTTTACTGACAGAAACCTGCCCATCAACCGCCGACTTATGCATGGCACTTGGCGTGCCGTCGCGCCAAGATTGTATTTTTATTTTACCGATATTGACCGAAACCACTTTCATCAACTTTACATCCCTAGTACATAACACTTTAAACACGTAATACTTAAAACACATGGTATTTTATAAGACGCTTAAGATTCTTTTTGACCAGGCCTGGCATGTCCTGCGGCTTTACAAAATCATGTGAGCGCAGGGTCAAACCCTAAACGAGTCTATTCAAATAATTAAGCAGGCTCGAAAGTGGAGGTAACCACTTTATTTCGGCCTAAGTCCTTGGCTTGATAGAGATTTTGATCCGCTTTTTCGATATAAGATTCAATCGGTTGCTGCAGGTTCCCTGCATTAATGACCAGAGCGCCAACACTCAACGTCAATGGCATCAAAGTCCCTTCCCAAGCTACTTTTAGCTTCTCAACCTGATGACGAATCCGTTCTGCGATAAGCTGAGCTTTCTCTAAGCTGGTATTGGATACGAGCAGTAAAAACTCTTCACCCCCATAACGAAACGCTAAATCATCTTGCCTTTGATTCGACTGTACTAATTCACCAAGCGCTTTGAGTACTTTATCCCCTGCCGGATGCCCCCAGGTATCATTAATCATTTTAAAATGATCTAAATCGAGCATAATAATGGCAATGGATTGATTTTCAAAAACACTTTTTTTCACCGTCTCTTGAAATTTCTTATCTAAAGAGTGACGTAATAATAAGCCGGTTAAAGCATCATATTGCAACTCTTCAATCGCTTGATGCGATACCGCTAAACCAACTTGATTACTTAACGAGACGGTAATCGCAAATAACCTAGAGAATATAAAACTCATTAACATATAGTCTTCTTCCCGAAACAAAAAGGCCATACTTAATGCCAGAGAGTGTTGCTCTGTATGAGAAATTAAAATACGCTGTTTTAAATCACTCTCGATAGCTAGGGCGTTAATCATCGGGGTTAAAGGACATAAATCTGCGGTTAATATCTCGCTGGGCTCTAACCTTTTACTTTCTTTAAAACCCATGACGAGTTGTTTTAACCAATTGACAGGCCGAATAACGACCTCTTTGTCAGCTTGCACATAGGTCTCTTCAATACTTTCAATCGAGAAGTCAAGCTGACTTAAAACATCCTCAAATTGATGCTCCAAGTAACCTTTGGCTAAATAGCGCTCCATTTTCTCAACAATAGTGTAAATAACAGAAGCTTGGACCGGGGTGTTTTTTAGGAGGTTATCCCGCACCATATTGAGAGTAATGACCATTATCTCGAAGGGCAATGTCAGCTTGGCAGATGTTAAACCAAGTTCGAGATAATTGGTTTTAAAATCTTCATCAGACATGGATAAACTTTGATAAAAGCTATCTGCCTGCCGTTGCATGAAGTCATCAATATGGACTTGACTATCAAACAATTCTCGAAAACATTCTGACGTCATCATGAGTTGGTTGAAGTCTTTAAAGGCTTTTTCTATATCCGTTGCGCTAATCGAAGATAATTGCATACCAACTCCAAACTCCATGAAATGTATTTCACTATTAAAACAGGATTTACAATAAATTAGGCAGGTTTTTATAGAGAATAAAGACACCCATTAATATTAAGAAAATTGCAAAACCCTGTTTTAATTGCTCTTGATTGACCTTATTACTCAACTTATGGCCTAACCAGCCACCGATAATTCCGATTGCCGAAAACATGCCTATGATTTGCCAATCAACGGCCAAGTTCAACGACTCTAAGACACTTAAATAACCGATAAAACCCGCAAAAGATTTAATGGCAATAATGACTAAACTGGTGCCAACCGCCAATCGCATAGACAAACCACCTAGCAAGACCAGTGCCGGAATAATTAAGAAGCCACCGCCCACACCGACCAACCCCGTTACCGCTCCAACCAGAAAGCCATCTAGAGCGATTTTACTCATGGCACGCTCGGAACCTTCACTATCAAAACCTGGTAATTTAACCGGCTTAAACATTAGATAGGAAGCCACGAGCAATAAGGCCGAAAAGATGAGCATCTGTATTGAATCACTGACAAAATGTGCGGTCCAAGCTCCGGCCACTGCGCCCATCATGCCTGGAACACCAAATACGACCACTGTGCGCCATTTAACCAGATTTTGGCGTGCATAAGGTACCGCTGCAAAAACACTGATGATACCGACAATCATCAAGGAGCCCGCTATCGCAACCTTTGTCTCTTGGCCAACCAAATAGGTTAAAACCGGCACAGTAAGGATGGAACCCCCTGAACCTAACAACCCTAAAGTTATCCCAATAAAAAGCGCACCAATCCAAGCTAAAATCATGCTTTTTTCCGTGTTAAGAATACGCCACTTTCAATGTGATGAGTATATGGGAACTGATCAAACAGAGCTGACTCGACAATATCGTGGGTTTTTTCTATTTCGATTAAATCAATCGCCAAGGTTTCTGGGTTACACGAAATGTAAATAATGCGTTCAAATTCTGCGACCATTTTACGAGTCAAATCATCCAGCCCCGAACGGGGTGGATCCACAAAAATCGTATCAAAATTATAAGAGGCCAAATCAACATCTTTTAGGCGAGTAAACTCTTGACCCTGCAACGCTTGTGAAATCTCTTCTGCCGCCATTTTGACAACCGTTAGATTTTCTACCTTGTTGGCTTCAATATTAAACAGAGCCGATTTAACGGATGTTTTTGAAATTTCAGTCGCCAAAACTCGATTATAAAACTCCGCTAACGCAATCGAGAAGTTGCCGTTACCGCAATACAATTCAATCAAATCGCCCTGCGCGCCTTTGGACACCTTACGTGCCCAATGCAACATCTTTTGCGCAACCCCCGCATTAGGTTGGGTAAAGGAGTTTTCGATTTGTTGATAGGTAAAGGTTTTATCATCGACGTGCAATTTTTCGATAATGTAATCCTGCTCTAAGAGGATTTTTTGCTTTCTGGCACGACCGATAATGTGTGTAATAGGCAAATTGGCTTTTAATCGGTTCGCAGAATCTAACCAGGCCTGGTTGCCTTCAATTCCACGTCGATAGATTAAGGTCACCAGCATTTCACCGCTCAGAGTCGCTAAGAAATCTATTTGAAACAGTCGCTGCCGTAAATTCTCATCTGCGGTAATCTCTGCCATCAACCTTGGCATTAAATCGGCGATTGATTCAATCGCCATTGGACAGTGTTTAATATTTACCTTCTGCTTGGTTTCTTGATCAAACATGATGTAATCAGATTCATCATCCTCATGCCAAATTCTAAACTCGGCACGCGCTCGGTAATTTTGTGGTTCCGATGCAAATACGCTAAGGTGATGTAAAGAGGGAATCAAATCTTGCAGACGCTGGGTCTTTTCATCCAGCTGTGATTGATATTGTTCAGGAAAAACTTGGCAGAGCATAGATAGACCCCTCACCGGGCTGTAGATAGATTAGATGTAGAAAACTATTCATTGAATAGCAGCTAAATTTGAGCGCTAATTATACTTGATTAAACCGCCGTTTTAAAAGGCATAACCCAAGCCCATATAGAAGGTTGTTGAACTCATTTTCAATCGAGAATCTTCAAAGACATAATTATAGCCACTGAAATCGAGCGCTAAATCCTCCAGAATCAATTCAGAATAGTTCGCGCCAAACGTCATATACAAGGAAGGTTCCAAAGTCATAAAACCAATGTCGTATTTATATTTAATAGGTTGATAACGAAAGCCGACGTCATAAGAAACATAAGTACCTTCAACATTGACATCTGTAGCAAGAACACTGTTGTTAACATTAAGCGTCTGCCAAGCATAAGAGATTTCGCCATACACTGAAGCATACTTACCCAAACTTTTACTGGCCATCAATTTAGGGCCTACTTTATAGCCAAAAAACTCAGTGGTTGAATATAAAAAATCCACTCCTGCTGTAACACCCTCATCAACGGTTGTTGAACTATCGGAAGATTCCGAACCTGATGAATCTTCGCCACTATTCTCCAGGTAAGGTGCGGCAATTCCCAAAGAAACCCCCAAACCCACATAGTCGTGCTCACCTTCTGAATAAACGTTATAACCTAAAGTGATCTGACCATCAAAGCCCTTAACGTCATATTCCGTCCCTGAAACCTCTAAAGATCCGCCGCCAAGTGCATCAACCGTTGTGCCCAGAACATCAATGGGTTCTGCTGTATAGTAGGCAACGTGGTAATTATAAAACCAATCTGTCGATAAAATATTAGAATGATTCTCTTTCATTCGATAGGTCGTAACGCGACTTTTATTTTCGCCCTCCAAGCCTAATATGCCGCCTTCTAACTGCATAGTGCCTGAGCCAAGCTCAATCTCTGATGCCTGTACTGAGTTCCCCACTACCAGACCAACGACTAATAATAACTTAATCCAATTAACAGGCATTTTCTCTCCACCAGCTTTAGCTGTTTTACTAAATTTAACATAATTATCAACAATTTAAACTTAGACTTTAGATACCATCTAGTACGTAAATCATCCACCATACATCAAGTCAGGCGCAATCATAGCATATTGCTTCATTCAAAATTGCCAGTATACTAATGTTAACTTAGCCCTTAAGTGGTTGTATTCATGTATATTGAAGTTGCAATGAACCACTTTTAAATCATCCCACTCTGCCTTGGACTCTGAATTAAATGCCTCAAGATGCCTTTCTAATCATTGAAGACCAAAAATCAATGGCGCTACTCCTAAAAAGTGAATTAGCCGCTTTAACCAACCTACCCATTTATCTGTGTCACTCACTAGCCGAAGCGACAGCATTGCTGGAAACCGATGTAAATATTTCGGTTTGCTTAAGTGATTTAAATTTGCCTGATGCAGCACAAGGCCAAGCCATTGACTTGCTGCTAAGCAAACACATCACCACCGTTGTCGTAACGGCAACCTACAATGATGAAACTCGCCAAGCGATGTTCAAACGAAAAGTGGCGGACTACGTTCTAAAAGATGGTATTTCCTCAATTCGTTATGCCGTTCAAACGGCTTACACGATTCATCAGAATAGCCAAAGGCATGTTTGGTTATTAAGTTCAGGGTCGAAATCCAGTTCTAAATTACTTGGCATGTTACGCATCCACCACTTTCAAGTTTCACTTTACGAAGACTGCCCTGAATTACAAGAAGGCTTAAAAGAGAATGCACCTGATTTAGTCATTCTCGATGCCTCAGAAGGTTTTTCCAGTTCCAAATTTTATGATTTTGTAAACAATACCCGTTCGAAATATTCTCAAAACCAACTTCCCTTGATGTCCTGTGCGCCGAGTCAAAACATTGCTGACGCCATCAAACTGATGAAATACGGCGTCAATGACTTTTACAATACCAGCTTTACAGCTGAAGAATTTTACGTTCGTGTTCAGCAGAATATTCAGCAGGCTGAATCTTTTAGAGAGATAGAACGTATCTCGCAAACAGATGCGCTCACCGGAATTTTTAATCGAGGCCACTTTTTCAATGCCGGTAACGCACTTTTTGAACAGATTAAATCGTCTCAAAAATACTTCTTTACCGTGATGGCAGATATTGACTACTTTAAACTCGTTAATGACAATCACGGCCACCAAAAAGGCGATGATGCGATTGTCTATACCGCCCAAAAAATCCAGCAGACTTTCTCCAAGCATCTAGTCACTCGATTCGGCGGTGAGGAGTTTTGCATTTTAGGTCAAGTAGAAGATGCCTCCGAAATAGAAGCGCTCTGCGAAAATCTTAGAGCGACAATTGAAAACGACTCTTTGAATGAAACAGGCGTTCCTTTTACTATTAGTTTAGGCTTAACCTATTCAGGTCAAGACCTGGAAGAAGCCGTTTCAAAAGCCGACAAAGCCTTATACCGCTCAAAAGAGTCTGGGCGGAACCAAATCTCTACCGAGTTTTAACTCATTTATCACTCATCGCCCACATTCAGAGACTATCAAACAAGAGGTATAACAACTACGTTTACACCCTTTCTTTCTAATTGAGACCTTTGCACGAGTGGCTGCACAAATAAAAATGGTTAAACATCCCTCCAGACATTCATAACGTAACAAACCGCCTCCACAGCTTATTCTTCATCTCCCAAAAACGTCTTTAAATTCATTCCTCTGGAACACACCATTTCTCAGCCTAAGCAAGCCTCATTTTCTTTAACATTTTCCTGGGACATTCGGTTAAAATACGCGGTTAAGAAATCAAAATGATGAACTCAAAATGACAATACGCGCACAACGTTTGACCGCCTTAAAATCCCTACTAAAAGAACGTGTTATGGTGCTTGATGGCGCCATGGGAACCATGGTGCAAGATCAAAACCTTACTGAAGAGGACTTTCGTGGCGAACGTTTTGCGGACTATCACATGGATATCAAAGGCAACAACGATATCTTGGTCATTACCAAACCTGACACCATTCGTGACATTCATTTAGAATTCTTACGAAAAGGCGTAGACATTCTTGAGAGCAACTCATTCAATGCCACCACCATTGCCCAAGCCGATTACGACATGCAAGACTATGTTGTCGAGATCAACTTGCAAGCCGCGAAAGTAGCGCGTGAAGCCTGTGATATCGCTGAAGCCGAAGATGGCAAACCACGTTTTGTGACAGGGGTTTTAGGGCCAACCAACCGTACCGCGTCTATCTCTCCAGATGTCAATGACCCAGGTTACCGTAATACCTCTTTTGATGAACTCGTTGGTGCTTTTAAACAAGCAACCCACGCTTTATTAGAAGGTGGCGTTGACACCATTTTGATTGAAACCGTTTTCGACACATTAAATGCTAAGGCCGCGATTTTTGCCGTTAAAGAAGTCGAGGACGAAGTCGGTTACGAAGTGCCTATTATGTTATCGGGAACCATTACCGATGCCTCTGGCCGTACACTTTCAGGGCAAACCACCGAAGGTTTCTATAATGCCATCGCCCACGCCGAACCACTTTCCGTCGGTTTGAACTGTGCGCTAGGGCCGCAAGAGCTGCGTCCTTATGTTGAAGAGTTGAGCCGCGTTTGTGAAACTTATGTTTCTATTCACCCTAATGCGGGTTTGCCAAATGAGTTTGGTGAATATGATGAAACCCCAGAAGAGATGGCGGAAGAGATTGCTATCTGGGCAAGCCGAGGTTGGATCAATATTATCGGTGGCTGCTGTGGCACCACACCAGACCACGTGCAAGCCATGGCGGAAGCCGCTTTAAAGCAGCCGCGCCGTCAACTTCCGACAATCAAACCTGCCTGTCGTTTATCCGGATTAGAGCCTTTAAACATTGATGAGAACTCACTGTTCGTCAATGTTGGGGAGCGTAACAACGTCACCGGCTCTGCTAAATTCAAGCGTTTAATCATTGAAGACAACTTTGAAGAAGCCATCGACATTGCCATTAAGCAAGTGCAGGAAGGCGCACAAATCATCGATGTCAATATGGATGAAGGCATGTTGGATGCCAAGGCGTGCATGAGTCGTTTCTTAAATTTACTTGCCTCTGAGCCCGAAGCGTCACGCGTACCGATTATGATTGACTCCTCTAAGTGGGAAGTCATCGAAGCCGGTCTAAAGTGCATTCAAGGTAAAGGCGTGGTCAACTCCATCTCGTTAAAAGAGGGCGAAGAGGCCTTTATTCACCATGCTAAATTGGTTAAAAAGTATGGTGCGGCGGCAATCGTAATGGCGTTTGATGAAGACGGTCAGGCCGATACTTTAGCGCGTAAGATTGAAATCTGTCAGCGTTCTTATGATGTGTTAACTCAAAAAGTTGGCTTCTTACCGCAAGACATTATTTTCGATCCAAATATCTTTGCCGTTGCAACAGGTATCGAAGAGCACAACAACTACGGTTTAGACTTTATCAATGCCGTCACGTGGATTAAAGCCAACTTACCGCACGCTAAAATTTCTGGCGGCGTTTCTAACGTCTCCTTCTCTTTCCGAGGTAATAACCCGGTCCGTGAAGCGATTCACTCGGTTTTCCTCTATCACGCCATTAGAGAAGGCATGGACATGGGGATTGTAAATGCCGGGCAGATGGCTATTTATGACGACTTACCAGAAACCTTACGCCTGGCCGTCGAAGACGTTATTCACAATACAGATCCAGAAGCGGGGGAACGTTTATTAGAGATCGCGGCATCATTCTTAGGTGATGGCACCACCGCCAGCAAAGAGGCCGATCTGTCTTGGCGTGAAGCACCCGTCGCAAAACGCATTGAACATGCCTTAGTGCGCGGTGTCACTGACTTTATCGAAGCAGACACAGAAGAAGCCCGTTTAGAACTCGGCGCACCGATTAACGTTATCGAAGGGCCATTAATGGACGGCATGAACGTCGTTGGCGACTTGTTTGGTGCCGGCAAAATGTTCTTACCGCAAGTGGTTAAATCAGCGCGCGTTATGAAACGCGCGGTAGCTTACCTTGACCCTTTCCTGGCCGCTGAGAAAAGCACTGGTCAAGCGCGCGGAAAAATTGTTATGGCCACTGTTAAAGGTGATGTCCACGATATCGGTAAAAACATCGTTGGTGTCGTATTGCAGTGTAATAATTTTGACGTCATCGACTTAGGCGTTATGGTACCGGCTGAGAAAATCCTTGATACCGCCATAGCTGAAAATGCCAATGTTATCGGTCTTTCAGGCTTAATCACTCCATCACTTGAAGAGATGGTCAATGTCGCCAAGCTAATGAAAGAGCGTGGCATGAATTTACCGCTATTGATTGGCGGTGCAACCACCTCTAAAGCGCATACCGCCGTTAAGATTGAACCGCAATACGACTGCCCTGTGGTGTATGTAAAGGATGCATCACGAGCGGTTGGCGTGACGCAAAGTTTGATTTCGAATGAATTGAAAACAGACTATGCCGCTAAGATTCGTGCCGAATATGAAACGGTGCGTGAAGAGCGTAAAGCTCGCGCTAAACAGGTTAAACGTATCTCAATCACCAAAGCCCGCGAGAACCCATCCATTGAAAACCAGGCCTGGTCAAACTATGCACCAGTTAAACCTACCTTTATTGGCGCAAAAGTACTGGAAGACTTCCCGCTAGAAACCTTACTGGAAAAGTTTGATTGGTCACCCTTCTTCCAGTCCTGGGAATTACATGGGCTCTATCCACGTATTTTAAATGACAAGGTCGTCGGTGAAGAAGCCAAGAAAGTCTTTGCTGACGCACAAGCCATGGTTAAGCAAATCATTGCTGAAAAATGGTTAACCGCAAAAGCTATTTACGGTTTCTACCCTGCCAACCGAGTGGGTGACGATATTGAAATATATGCCGATGAATCACGCACCGAAGTCATTCACCGCTTCCATCATCTTCGCCAACAGGCCGAGAAGAAACGCGGTGGCGCAAATAACTGCTTATCGGACTTTATCGCCCCTAAAGAACTGGAAGGTGTGGTCACCGGCATTCAAGATTACATTGGATTTTTTGCTGTTACTGCGGGCATTGGCATTGATGAACATATCGAACGCTTTGAAGCGGATTTGAATGATTACGATTCCATTATGCTGAAAGCCTTAGCAGATCGTTTTGCCGAAGCCTTTGCTGAAACATTACATGAAATTGTCCGTAAAGAGGAGTGGGGTTATGCCGCAGATGAAACCCTAGGTAACGAAGATTTAATCAAAGAGCGTTACCAAGGCATTCGTCCTGCTGCCGGCTACCCTGCGTGCCCGGATCACACCGAGAAAGGAACGTTGTGGGAGCTGCTTAAGCCAGATGAAGCCATTGGCTTACAGATTACTGAAAGCTTTGCGATGTTTCCGACGGCAGCAGTTTCAGGAACTTATTTCGCACACCCGAATGCGCGTTATTTTGGTGTGGGTTCAATTGGTCGAGATCAAGTTGAGGATTACGCCGCTCGTCGTGATTGGAGCATTGAGAAAACTGAGATGTGGTTAGCGCCAAATCTTGGTTATGACCCAGAAGATTTCGCACAGTAAGTTACCGCATAACTTCGTTATACGAAAAAAGCCTAAGTTTATCTTAGGCTTTTTTCGTTTTTGACAAATAATAACGCTTGCAATCTTACCAGGCCTGGTAAGTTAAAGAAGGCAAGACTTAATCCAACACTTTCATAGGCTTAAAACACTTTATCAAGCGTCAACGGGGTAGTAAGTCAACCGCACCCGAACCACCTTGATAAAACCTTTTTATCCACCCCCTCAACACTTCTGCTTTGACTCCGAAAATAAATTAGAACAAAATACATAAACACTCATACAAGCTTGATTTATAAGGAAATACTTATGGAAATTTCTGTCTGGTCTGGATGGCTGGCGGGGCTCGCAATAGGCCTGTTCGTGGTACTACACTTCTGGCTGATTGGTAAACCAGCGGGATGTTCTACCGGTTACGGCAATGTGTGTGGACTATTATGCCAAAAACTAAGCTACTACCATGAAGGCGAATACCGTCATAAGTACAATGCCAAACTCTGGTTTCTAATCGGCATTCCACTGGGTGGTTTTTTAAGCACCCTAGGCTCACCCGAACCCTGGCATCTAAATTTTGACATGGGTATGTATGACCAAATCTTGCCACAAAGTGTTGCGGCCAAGGCTATTTGGCTAATATTTGGCGGCATGCTACTTGGATTTGGTGCACGACTTGCTGGCGCCTGTACAACAGGACATGCTCTGGTTGGCGGTGCCATGCTCAACCCCACTAGCCTTTTTGCAGGCTCCATATTCTTTATGAGTGCATTTATTACAACACACCTGTTATTTGACATCTAATTTAGTCTGTAGAGCCCCTTAGCATTCACCGATTAAAAAAACAGGCCGTTTAAACATGACAAAACCAACAAATGAGCTTAACAACAAAAGTGATAAAAACGTGCATAACCTACCGATTTTACAGAGCGCAAAACTCACTATCATCAATTATTGTTACGCCTACCGCACGAATATTTTCGGCCTGTTTCTGGGTGCTTTATTTGGCTTTTTGATGAGCCATGCAGGTGCAACCACTTATGATTACCACGCCAAAATGTTCCTGATGATCGACTTTCAATTGATGAAAGTGATTGGCACCTCGGTAGTTGTCGCTATTATTGGCGTATCACTTTTAAAGAAATACAAAGTACGCGCTATCTCCACTGGAGTTGAGGTGGATTTTGTAAAGAAAAAATATCAAGAGGGCTTGATTACGGGCGCTTTCTTGTTTGGAATTGGCTGGGGAATGACTGCTGCCTGCCCTGGAACCGTTCCTGCAATGCTGGGCGAAGGAAAAATCGGGGCTGTTTTCACGATGTTAGGCCTACTACTCGGCACTATGGCTTACGGTGTATTACAAACCTATAATGCCCACAACAAGGCCATAGAGAAAACCTATCACCACCGAGATTAGCCCATTACAACTCGCTCCATTGACTGCAAACTCATAAGTTAACGGCTTATTGCAGTCCCATTGCAGTCCATTAAGGTAACAACTTCCCCCCTCTTATTCCATTCAAGCTCATTTGAATTTAAGTTATCCACAACAAAAGCCGTTATTAAACTATCAATTCTTGAGTATTTCATTATAATACCTTCTTTTTCAATTCCTTAGCGCGCAACCAATCCCTGAAACTTTAGCGGGATTCGCTAAGTGTAAGAAACCATTCGTAAAATAGAGAGCCATTATGACAACTCAACATATTCGCAATATCGCAATTATTGCCCACGTTGACCACGGAAAAACAACCCTGGTAGACCAACTATTAAAGCAATCTGGAACGTTGGATGAACGTAAGGATATGGGCGAGCGCATGATGGATTCTAACGATCTTGAAAAAGAGCGTGGAATCACTATCCTATCTAAAAACACTGCGGTTAAGTGGAACGGCTACCGTATCAATATCGTAGATACCCCAGGCCACGCCGATTTCGGTGGTGAAGTTGAGCGTATCCTATCTATGGTTGACTCTGTTTTACTATTGGTTGACGCTGTTGAAGGGCCTATGCCGCAAACGCGTTTTGTAACTGAAAAAGCTCTAGCACAGGGTTTGAAGCCGATTGTTGTTATCAACAAAATCGATCGTCCTGGTGCTCGTCCTGACTGGGTACTTGACCAAACTTTCGATCTTTTCGATCGTTTAGGTGCAACAGACGAGCAGATGGAATTTGAAGTACTTTACGCTTCAGGTCTAAACGGTTTCTCTGGTTTTGAAGAGACTGTTCGTGAAGGCGACATGGAGCCTATCTTCCAGACAATCGTTGATAAAGTATCTCCACCTGACGTTGACCTTGGTGGTCCTTTCCAGGTTCAGGTTATATCTCTTGATTATGACACCTATAAAGGTGTTATCGGAACGGGACGTATTAAACGTGGATCTGTTCAAACAGGTATGTCAGTGCGTATCGTTGATAACGAAGGTAATATTCGTAACGGTAAGTTTGCTGAAATCTTCGGTTATCACGGCCTAGAGCGTATCACTGTTGATGAAGCGCACGCCGGTGACATTATTGCCTTCGCTGGTTTTGATCCACTAAAAATCTCTGAAACAATTTGTGATCCTAACCACCCTGAGCCTTTAAAAGCTTTAACGATTGATGAGCCTACTGTGAGCATGACGTTCCAGGTAAACAACTCGCCTTTCGTTGGTCAAGAAGGTAAGCTGTTAACGTCTCGTCAGATTCGTGAGCGTTTGGACAAAGAGTTAATCACGAACGTTGCATTACGCGTTGAAGATACTGAAGATGCGAACAAGTTCCGTGTTTCAGGTCGTGGTGAACTTCACCTTTCAGTATTGATTGAAACCATGCGTCGTGAAGGTTTTGAGATGGGTATCTCTCGTCCGGAAGTTATCTTCCGTGAAATTGACGGTGAAACTCAAGAGCCTTATGAGAACCTAACAGTTGATGTTCCTGAAGAAGCACAAGGTGCTGTGATGGAAAAACTAGGAATGCGTAAAGCTGAACTGAAAGACATGATTCCTGATGGTCACGGTCGAGTGCGTATCGATTTCATCATCCCATCACGTGGATTGATTGGCTTCCGTACAGAATTCATGACAGCGACTCAGGGTAACGGTTTACTGTTCTCTAGCTTCTCTCATTACGGCCCTAAGTTTAAAGGTACTTTAGGCGAGAGAACCAATGGTGTATTGATCTCTATCGCTCAAGGTAAAGCTGCTGCATTCGGTCTATTCAATCTTCAGGAACGTGGTCGTCTATATATCGGTCACGCGGAAGACGTTTATGAAGGTATGGTTATCGGTCTTCACAGCCGTGCAAATGACTTAACCGTTAACCCTATTAAAGGTAAGCAGTTAACAAATATGCGTGCTTCTGGTACGGATGAAGCGTTGACATTGGTTCCACCAATTCGTTTCTCACTTGAGCAAGCGCTTGAATTCATCGATGATGACGAGCTAGTTGAAGTAACTCCTGACAGCGTTCGTATCCGTAAAAAGGTATTGACTGAAGCTGGACGTAAGCAAGCTTCTCGTAAAAACAAATAAGAATTCTCTAGCGCCCTGATCAAGCGCTGAACTCTTATCATAAGCCGGTAACTATTTTAATAGTACCGGCTTTTTTTGTGCCTACGACTTACACCTATTATTTGCGCCTATTTTTGCAGTATCTGATTGTGTCTAAAATCGGTTTTCAGGTACACTGTTAAAAAAATAACAGTGGAAACAGACCATGCCTTTGCAATCTATCCTTTACCCTCCGATTGAACCGTTTGTGCAACACAGCTTACAAGTGGATAACACACACTGCCTGCATATCGAAGAGTGTGGTAATCCAAACGGTATACCTGTTGTCTTTATTCACGGCGGTCCCGGTGGCGGTTACAGCGCAATCCACCGTCAATTCTTCAACCCCAGTGCGTACCGAATCATATTGTTTGATCAACGTGGCTGTGGTAAATCCAAACCCCACGCTTGCCTGACCAACAACACCACCGCCCATCTCATCGAAGACATGGAAAAGATTCGTCGCCACTTAAAAGTTAATAAGTGGTTACTGTTTGGTGGTTCATGGGGCTCCACACTTTCTTTACTCTATGCGCAAGCCTATCCTGAACGCGTTTTTGGTTTGATTCTCCGCGGAATTTTTCTCTGTCGTCAACAGGATGTTAACTGGTTTTACCAGTCGGGCGCTGATCGTTTTTATCCTGAGTATTGGGCAGAGTTTATTGCACCAGTCGCTCCTGAAAACCGCTCCAATATGATTGAGGCTTATCATCAGCTACTGACCAGTGAAAATGAAATTGAGAGAATGCGTGCCGCCGAGGCATGGTCGGTTTGGGAAGGTAGAACTTCAAACTTGGAAACGGATCCGAATACCGTCAACCATTTCGGCGATCCTTATCACGCCTTAGCCATGTCTAGAATTGAGTGTCATTATTTTCACCATCGAGCGTTTATTGAGAACAATCAAATCCTCAACAACACCCAATCCATCTGCCACGTTCCGACCATCATTATCCATGGCCGTTATGATATGGTGTGCCCTATTAACCAGGCATTTGATTTGCACGATAAGCTACCTCAATCGAAACTCATTATCTGTAATCATGCAGGCCATTCGGCCATGGAACTTGAGAACGCGACCGCATTAGTTTCCGCGACAGATCAATTTATCACCCAGCTAGAGACACTATGATCTGCCTGATTCAACGTGTGACGCAAGCCAAGGTTGATATTAACCAAATAACGGTTGGCCAAATTGGACCAGGCCTGGTTGTTTTAGCCGCTTTTCAACCAAGTGACGATTCTCAAAACATCGATAAGATGGTACACAAGTTATTGCATTATCGACTGTTTGCGGATGAAGATGACAAGATGAATCTAAACATTCAACAAGTGAACGGAAGCCTGTTGCTCGTCCCTCAATTTACCTTAGCCGCAGACACTCAGAAAGGGCTACGTCCTAGCTTTTCAAGCAGCGCCAAACCCGAAATAGCAACGCTGTTTTTTGATGAGTTTGTGGCTAAAATGCATGACACAACACCTCCCATTGAAACAGGAATATTTGGTGCGGATATGCAAGTCACATTAACGAATGACGGCCCCGTGACCTTCTGGTTAGAAACCTAAATTCAATTTAGTCCAACGATTATTAAATCCTATTTTGATTTTGATTGGTTAGCTATTAAACTAGGGGCAAACTACAACTAAATTCATCGACAACCAAATAAGTAGCCCTAAACTAAACTATGACCAGACGCCCCGCTAACAGCTACCTCATCCTAATTATTGAGGATCATGAGTCTACTCGCCAGAGTGCCTCTAATGCTTTACGTCAATTAGGTTATCAAGTCATCGAAGCCACTAACGGCAGCGATGGATTTACGCGCTTTATTGAGGACAAACCCAGTTTAGTGTTAATCGACACGCAAATGCCGGTAATGAACGGCTTTGTGGCGACCAAAGCGATTCGCAACTTTGAGGATGGCCGTTCTGTGCCGGTCTTAATGCTGACAGCAATGGAGGATATTGCATCCATTGACCAAGCATTTGAAGCGGGCGCGACCGGCTTTATCACCAAACCTATTAACTGGGCGTTATTAACCCAACGGGTTAAATATGCTTTACGCACCGCAGATGATCAAGAGCTGTTACGAATCCATAGATCTCAACTTATTTTTGCACAAAAAACTGCCAAATTAGGCTATGTGGAGTGGGATGCTACACGTGATGAGGTGACTGGTTCACAAACCGCCTTTTCACATTTTGGTATTCCCAAGCAAGCAGGCGTTTCGTTAGTACGGTTTTTAAGTAATGTACTGCCTAAAGATAAACCTATTCTTCAACAGGCTATCTCTGAGGCACATCAAGGCCAATCTCACATTGCTGTCAGCGTCCGTGTTTTACAAGTGGATGGCAGCCTTACTCACATTGAGTGCTTAGGTGAAGTGACTTACCAAGAAAATGGCGAACTTCTAAAAATCACTGGCTCTGTACAAGACATAAGCCGTTTACATAAAGCAGAAACGTTGGTGCATTATCAGGCGGAACACGATGGTTTGACCGACCTCCCTAATCGCACTACTTTCAGTAAAACACTGAAAACCTTTATCTCAGAGCAAAAAACCAACTCAACCAGCGCGGTGGTCATTTTCGATATAGATCGATTTAAACAAATCAATACCAATTTAGGCCAAGAGCAAGGTGACCTCCTACTGCTGTCTCTAGCACAAAGACTCAACCGCATTACTCGAGAAAATGACTTTGTCGCACGCTTAGGCAGTGATGAATTCGCAATCTTAATCAGACAACTTGAAGATTCAAATGAGTTGAAATTATTAGTCAGTCGCATCAGTAACGATTTGAATGCTCCTTTTATGCTCAACAACCAAGAGTTATTTATCAGCTATAGTGTTGGCATATCCGTTACGCCTAATGATTCCAAATCTTCAGATGCCCTGCTAACACATGCCAATATCGCACGAGTCACCGCCAAGTCACGAGGTGGCAATCAGTTTGTGTTCTATCACGAGGACATGAATGCAGAAGCACAAGACCTACTCTCTTTAGAGAATGATTTACGCCGTGCTGTGAGTCGTAAACAAATCGAGGTCTATTATCAGCCACAAGTAGATGCTAAAACCTTACAACCTACAGGCGCAGAGGCGCTGGTTCGTTGGCGTCACCCTAAACTTGGCGTGATTTCTCCTGTGGTTTTCATTCCAATGGCTGAGAGCACCGGGCTCATTATTGATATTGGTCGCTATGTCTTAGAAGTCGCTGTTCAACAAGCTGAAACCTGGCATCAAATGGGCTTTACTCAAATGCGGGTCGGCATCAATCTATCAGGCCGACAGTTCACTCAAACGAACCTAATGGAAGATGTTCAAGCGGTTATTAGCCAATCGAATTTACCTGCCCGGTTTATTGATTTGGAAATCACTGAAAGTTTAGCCATGAGTGATGCCGAAACCAATATCAACATCCTCAATGGCCTTAAAACATTGGGAATCTCTCTTTCCATTGATGATTTTGGCACAGGCTATTCTTCTTTGGCCTATTTGCACAAATTCCCGATTGATACAATCAAGATTGATCGCTCTTTCGTTCTTAACTTGGATAATCAAGAAGGCCAAGCCATTGCCCGTACTATCCTGGCCATGGCTAAAAGCTTGAATTTGGAAGTGGTTGCAGAGGGTGTTGAGTTGGATGATCAAGTTGATTTTTTCCAAGATAAACATTGTGAGATTTTCCAAGGGTTTAAATTTGGAAAACCGATGCCTGCCAGCGAGTTCATCGACTGGCTTAATCACCACCAATAAAATTAATCTCTTTTAATTCTCAACACCTTAAAGCTAAGTTCTGCTAATATTGCCGCAATCTGATTAACCCATAATATTGGTAGACATTCCATAAAATGATGTCCGCGCTTTTAAGATCATTAGCAAGCGTTTTAACAAACCCCAAATTGAGAGAGACTATGCATTATAAAGTCACCGAACAAGAGATCCGTGCGGCCAAAACTCCACACCATATTTTCAACATAAACATCCTACTGACCCATCTGTTTATTTCAATGATTGTTCTTGAAATCGGTGAAACACTACAACTACTTTTAGTACCTATCATTTCGAGTTTAGTCATTTTTTATATCTACAATCGAAAACAGCAACTCATAAAACAAGATAGTTGGTTTATCGCTGCACACTGGACGCTCGCATGGCGACGTGGCAGAGTGCTGTTAATCAGTTACGCTATCGCTGTCAGCATGGTGCTGATCTATTCATTGTTTGACATGATTTTTCCAGGTGGGTTCTCAATGAATGACTTCTCGACCGCTGGCACACAGACTAATTTGGGTGAGATTATTACCATCCGGTTTTCAGCCGTTGTTATCTTCGTTGCCGTATTGATTACCTTTATGCTGACGGGTATCTCCATCTATGATGCCGGAAAAGGCATTATTGATCCTAGCATGGAAAAATGGGTACCTAGAAATGCCGACTCCAATGAAGAACTGGGTGAAGGTAGTGATGAAGTACAGCATATAAATTCTAATAAAAGGGATTAACTGATTTATATGAACTCTAACACGACAAAGAAAAAGAAGTCATTACCGATGTTCTGGTTGGTCTTAATCGGCTCAATACTTGGGTTTCTACTGATATTGATCTTTCAACCAGACCGTGAAGCAATTGATAATAGTCACCTGCCTTGGAATGCGCAGTTCGATGAAGCTGGAAAGTTGCACACTTTAGGCCTTACGATTCATGACTCTACTCTTGCGGATGCAATGTCACTTTATGGTAAAGATGTCGAAGTTAAAATGTTTTCTGATCATGACGAAAGTAACAAGTCTTTAGAAGCCTATTTCCCAGTCATGTATATCGGATCGATTAAAGCCGCCTTAGCCGTTAAATTAGAGGTGACTCAGGCAGAACTGGATGCAGCATACGAATTAGGTAAGAAAATCACCACAACCACATCAGGAACGCGTGAGATTGAACTTTATAGTTCAGAAGTGGAGAAGTTGCTTTCTAAAAACATCACCAGCTTGACATTAGTCCCAAGAAATCACCTAACTGAACGCGCTATTAGTATGCGCTTTGGTGAGCCTGACCATAAAGAGATACAGAGTGATAACTTGCCACACTGGTTCTTTGATAAATTGGGCTTAGAAATGATTATTGATGAAGAAGGCCCTGAAGCATTGCAATATACGACAACACCCCGTCAACAGTAAAGCCTGCTTTACGCCCATAAAAAACCACCAGGCCTGGTGGTTTTTTATACTTGTAATAAACATGTTTACTTGATGGACTGACATACACTTCAGTGTCTAAGTATTACCTACATACCCTACCAAGCAAACTAAATGTTATTTTGGCGCCTTTGGATTTTCGCTTTCTGAAGCTTCCGTTGCTTGAGTCGAGGGTTCAACAGCTTGTTTATCCTTAGGTTTAAGATCCTCTGGATATTCATCGTCCATAAAGATACGATTGGCAGCTCCATCAAGATCATCAAAATGTCCTGACTTCGCCATCCAAATAAAGACGACGACCACTAAGAATCCGAAAAAAAGCATCATTGGAATTAATCCGTAAATCACATCCATTATTTTATTCCTTGTCTGCGTTTGCTAATGGCTTTGGCACTAAAAAAGCTTCTGATTCTTGCAGCATTGCCAATCACCACTAAACTGCTCAACGGCATGGTAATCGCAGCAATTAACGGTGTTAAAACACCACTCATGGCTAAAGGAACCATAATCACGTTATAAGCAATCGAACTGGCGATGTTTTGTTTAATCGTCTTTAGAGTACGTGCAGACAATTCTACCGCGGTATCCACCGCCAGTAATTCATTGTTCATCAGGACAATATCCGCACTGTCCATAGAAACATCCGTTCCTGAGCCCAATGCAATACCGACATTGGCACGAACCAACGCAGGGGCATCATTGACACCGTCACCAATCATGGCCACCTTCTGACCCTTGTCTTGTAGGTCCCTAATAACTTGATTCTTATCTTCAGGAAGTACTTCAGCAATAACATTCATGCCACCTAGTTGCTCGGCAACACGCAAAGCAACCACATTCAGATCACCGCTGAGCAATGTAACCTCTTTGCCCTTCGTTTTCAGACGTTGAATAAGTTCAACCGCCTCAGGACGTATCTCATCCTCTAAAAACAAGACGCCAACAACTTGACCATCTCGTGCAACCCAAACTGCGGTTTGAGCTAGCAAAGCGCGTTCACCGGCTAAATCAACTAGAGCTTGCGGTATCTCCAAATCTAAAGAGGTTAACCATTTCGCAGTACCGATATTAAAAATTTTGTTTTGAAACTCACCCTGCACCCCTTTTCCAGGTAATGCTTTAAATTTAAGTATCTCCAACCAATCTTTATTGTTTAGAGACAACCTGTCTTTAATCGATTCTGAAACTGCACGCCCCAAAGAGTGCTCAGAGAGATGTTCAATCGACCCTATTTCACGTAGCAGTTCATTTTCATCAATCTCTGTGAGTAGTTGATAATCGACTAATTGCATCTGTCCCTTGGTCAAGGTACCGGTTTTATCAAAGACGAAATGATTAATAGATTGCAATGTTTCTAACACCGTACCATTTTTAACCAAGATACCATGTCGAGCAGAGATACCGGATGCTACCGCAATCGCCATCGGTGTCGCCAAACCAAATGCGCAGGGACAAGTAATAATAAGAACAGCTGTTGCGGTCATAATCGCAAACTCAATACCGGCGTTGAAGAACCAATATGCAAAACTCGCAACCGCCAGCGTCAGAGTCACACTGACAAACCAGGGCATTATTTTATCGGCAGTACACTGTATCGGAGCCTTTGACCCTTGCGCTTCCTCAACCATGTGGACGATACGACCCAACTGCGTATCTTGAAGAATCTTCTCTACAGAAACCGTTAAGCTACCATCAACATTTAATGTACCCGCGGCAACCCTATCACCAACCTGCTTGGTGATTTCTCGTGACTCGCCACTTAACATGGATTCGTTGACCATGCTCAATCCAGAGGTGACCATGCCATCTATTGGAAACTGCTCACCGGGTTTGACACGAATTTCAGAGCCGCGTAACAATGTACGTACAGGGATAATTTTAGTGTCCCCATCGATAATCTGGCGTGCAACCTTTGGCTGCAAATCCATTAAACGACGAGAAGCGTCAACGGCTTTGTTTTTTGAGATGGCCTCTAAATAGCGGCCAATCAATAACAGAAACATAAAATCAATTAAGGTGTCGAAATAGACATCACCAATGGCATCTGGATTGACCGTAATCCACATCGAATAGAAATAGGTCGTCAACATACCTAATGAGATGGAAACATCCATACCCACTGTTCGCGCACGAAGAGATGTTAAAGCACCTTTCAAAAAGGGTTGACCAGAATACGCTAGGGTGGCTGTCGCAATAATGAGCTCAAGCCAATGGAAATAACTACGATATTCTTGATCTTGGCTTGCACCGGTGTACAGTGCGACTGAAAACCACATAACGTTCATCATCGCAAAACCAGCAAAACCTAAACGATACAGTAAGTCACGATTAGCTTTACGATAAGCCGCCTCACTAGAGGAAGCATCATAAGGGGTTGCGTCATAACCGATACTATTGAGTTTTTTGATAATATCAGACAGCTTAATCTTGCCATTGTCCCAGCGAATTTTAATCTGTTTATTGGTAAAGTTTACCGAGGCTAGTAAAATACCATCAACCTTAGCCAGTGTATGTTCAATTAACCAAACACAAGCAGCACAATGTATTGCATCTGACATCAAGGTTATTTGACGGCGATCCGTCAATTCAGTTACATACTGCGACTGCACTTCATCGTAGTCAAAAAACTCAATATCTTTATTCGGAGGGGGAGGTGGAGAGAGTAACTCTCCATCAGGTGTACGCTGATAAAAGCTTTCCATACCAGCTTCATAAATAACATCACAAACTGAGGCACAACCATGGCAACAAAACTCGCGTTCTGTACCATTGATTAGTTTTAAAATCAGATCACCTTGTGGGATTGCCTGACCGCAATGAAAACAGGTATGTAATGGCATTACTGTGGATCTTGAACCATGATAGAACGACCCATGTTATACATCAAATCACCTTGCGTGACCTCAACGATAATATCCCACTTACCTTTAGTATTTAGACTCAATTCAGCCTGATATTCACCCACTATTCCCGTCGCTACTAAGGCTTGCTCACCATCCAACTTACGGTCTGAAGGTCGGTAGTAATAAAGAATGGCACTGTCCACATTTAAGGGACGATTCTCTTTATCAACAACCATCAACTTAACCGTATCAGCCTTACCTTCTGATAATAATGGCATTTCAACCTTTAATTGCCAGCCCATCTCTTCCATACGTTTACGTTCGGCTAATACCTTGTCCATGTTTTTACCTTTTTCGTAAAAATCATCAATCACCAAACCAGGATTTGTCACGATGGCCATACTCACCATGAAAAAGTTAACGCCCACAACAATCACCAGAATAACAAACCAACTGATGACAAAAGGATTCTTCCAAGCTACGCTCCAATCGCGTTCATCCTTTTTAATTTCTGACATTTTTATCTCCTAGATGTTTAGACGAAAAAAGCCCTAAAAAAGGGCTTTTTTATTACACATGATAATATAGTGTTTAGACAAATATTTCTATATAAATCAATTTAAAAGTTTTGTACTACTTACGTATTTTTGGACCTAAAAATACACTTTCGTAGTTTTCCGCATTTAATGAATTATCCAAATCAACCACCTTAATCAATACCGGTGTACTGGTAGCTGTCAGTTGTTTTTTAGGAATTTTAACCAATAAAGTGGTTGCTCCAACATTACCCGGTTGAATAGTAATGACCTTTTCAGCCACATAAGTTAATCCAGCAGGGCCTTCAACAGTAATCTCAGCACGCATCACATCGGCACTTTTATTGACGACTTTAATTGTCCATTTGTTCTGGATGTTGCCATCACTCATTTGTACATACAGGGGTGAACGATCATGCAGTGCTTTAACATCGATTGAAGACATTGTTGCAAGCCCCCATACCATGGTGACTGCAGCGGCCAACATAATCACAACATAAACGATGACGCGTGGGCGTTTCCAGATGTCCGGTAATTTTTCACCTGCAAACTCTGAAAGTGATGCGTAACGAATCAAACCTTTAGGTTTTTTGATTTTTTCCATGACGGAATCACAGGCATCAATACAGATACCACAGGTAATACAACCAAACTGTTGACCTAGACGAATATCAACTCCAGTCGGGCAAACCGCAACACAAAGATTACAATCAATGCAATCTCCTAAATCAGGTGCTTCTTCACCAGGCTTAACACGCTTCATACGACCACGTGGTTCACCACGATCAACATCATAAGTTGGAACAACAGTTTGTGTATCAATCATCGCGCCCTGTATACGAGCGTAAGGGCAAAACCCTATACAGGTTTGTTCACGCAATATACCAGCAAAGAAATAACTGGCAAACCCTAAACCAATAATAATTCCTGTTTCAGTTGCTCCCCATTCAAAACTGAACATTCGAATCCAAAGGTCAATCGCATCAGTGAAATAAGCAACAAAACTGAAGGAGGTCATAAAGCCAATGAAACCCCAAATCAAATGTTTCTTTAGCTTCATCTTAAATTTGGCGAAATTCATCGGTGCCTCTTCAAGCTTAATACGTTTATTAGGCTGCCCCTCTATCTTTTCCTCTATCCAGGTAAATACATCCGTCCAAACGGTTTGAAAGCAGGCGTAACCACACCACAGTCGCCCTGCGATGGCGGTAGACGCTGCCAACAATAATGAAAAGAACAACAAAATCATGGCAAGAATCCAAATATCTTGTGGCAAGATTGTTAATCCGAAAATATGGAACTGTCGGTTGCCTAAATCAAACAATAGAGCTTGATGGCCATCCCAACGAAGGTATGGACCTAGAAATAACGCTAACCAAAATGAGGCTATAATCCACTTAACTGTACGAAAAGTCCCACCAATACGTTTAGCATGCACAGTACCACCAGTGTGTACTGGTAGTATCTCGACACCGATATTTTCTAAATTCTTATTGCTTGTATCCATCTGATCCAACAGGGAGCCTGTTTGACCATTGTCGCGATACAAGTCTTTGTTATTGTCTGACATAAGCTCATCCCTGCTATTTTATTTTTTAACACCGGCATTCTATAGAATTTACTTTACCATGCATAAGCAATTGTTTTTATCAATGATTATAAACAAAAATAGGCCTAACGACGTTAGACCTATTTTTGTTTAGAAACGGATAAAAAACTAATCGTCTTTCTTCTCGTCTTTCTCTAAACCTTCCATTGCTCTAGCGGTTTTCCACGCAAAACCAATGAATGCCACAATACTCAACACAACTGCGCCAAGTGAAAGCCAAAGTACTAAATCACTGTTTAATTCATTCATAACAAACTCCTAGATACTTGGTTTAAACCAAGCTTTCTACTTTACAAATATGCGAAAGGAGAACATCTGCTCTCCTTTCAATTCAATAGTTCAGTGCAAAAGCACGAACTACTGACCGCCACCTAGTGCGTGAATATAAACGGCTAAGCGTTTAACATTCACATCTGCATTCGGCAAACGCTCTTTAAATGACGGCATGACTGCTTGACGTGTGCCAGCAACATACTCACCATTTTTCTTAACATTGACACCGTTGGCAATAACGGCACGAACTTCTTCGCGATCGCCACTGAAACGCCAAATTTGATCTGTTAAGTTCGCAGCACCTGCAGGTGCTAAAGGCTTACCAGCTGGACCGTGACAGGCTAAACACATACCTTTAGTATAGACCGCCTTACCTGCTGAATGAGCAGCATCGCCACCCTTACCTTCAGATAATGCGATTACATAATCAGTCACCTGATCGATTTCAGCATCATTTAGGTTACCCATCATACCTTTAGCAGGCATGTTACCGATACGACCATTCTTGATAGACGCTTCGATCTGAGCAACACTACCACCCCACAACCAGTCATCATCCGCTAATACAGGGAAGTTAGGGTTCCCAGCACCACCAGCACCATGACAAGCTGCACAGTAATCACCAAACAACATCTTGGACGTTGCTAGTGCATATGACTTAAGCTCTTCGTCTTGAAGAATTTCAGTCACAGACATTGCAGCTAATTTTTCTTCTTTGTCAGCAAACTTAGCAACACGCCAATCTTTAAGAACCTTAAAGTCGTCGTTATACTCATTTACCTGAGTCCATTCAGCCATACCCGTTGTAAACTCACCCGTTTCATTCGTTAATGGAATGGTTGGATAGTACAAGGTATAAAAAATAATCGTAATGAAACCCGCGTAGAAAGATAACATCCACCACAGTGGTGGTGGGTTATCTAATTCACGCAAATCTTCATCCCATATATGACCAGTATTCCCTTCATCTGGCCATGGATTCTTATGTGCCATATTTATTTCTCCTCGAAATGACGGTTAATCGTCATTCAAAATTTTGTATTTTTGCTCTTCCATTTCCTTACGTTTGCTTGGCCTTAAAGCCAAAGCAAAAGTAATTAACATGCCAAAGAACACTAATACCGTTACGATCAGTCCAGCCCAGTCCTGGGTCGTCATAGACGCCCAGTCAGTGCTTAAATACTCTTCCAGTACGCTCATAATTATTGGCGATAGACTTTGCTGTCATCCAGCTTAACCATCGTTCCCAATACTTGTAAATAAGCAACCATGGCATCCATCTCTGTATAACCGGCAATTGCCTTATTCGCGTTTTCGATCTCTGCATCTGTGTACGGAACACCTAAAGTACGCATAACCGATAAACGAGTCTGCATATTACGTTCTGTACCAAAGAAATCTTCTGAAATAGGCTTCTCCGCTAACCAAGGGTAAGCTGGCATAACTGATTCAGGAACCATGTCCTGTGGACGTAACATGTGCATTACGTGCCATTCGTTCGAGTATTTCCCACCTAAACGTGCAAGATCAGGTCCAGTTCTTTTTGAACCCCATTGCATTGGGTGGTCATACATAGATTCAGTAGCCAATGAGAAGTGACCATAACGTTCACGTTCATCACGGAAAGGACGAATCATTTGAGAGTGACAAATATAGCACCCTTCACGCAGGTATAAATCACGACCAGCAAGCTCTAAAGGCGTGTAAGGACGAACCCCATCACCCGCTTTCCAGTCCGCAAGGACCCATTTGCCGTTACGATCTTCTTTATACAATGCTTTATCAGAAACTAACTTACCGTCAGCATCTTCAGTGAAAGTACGTTCCCAAACTAATTCAGGAAAGGCTTCATTTTTTACATTACCGTACTTATCTGTTTTCTCAGTGTAGTCAACTGCTGACTTGAGATGAAACAGCGGTACGATTTCTACAATCCCAGCAATTGAGACTGCTAAAGCAGTAGCCATGAATAAAGCGAAAATATTACGCTCAAACATGTCCTGCAAATTTTTTGGTTTTTGATCATCTGACATGAGTTTGTGCTCCTCAACTCATAATTTTCTTTTTAGGCGGTAAAACTCACCGCCTAACCTCAGGCATCGTTGCTTATGCTTATGCGTGTGCTTCTACTGCATTGGTAGATTTTGCATTCGCCATGCGGATTGTCATTACTACGTTATATAGCATGATTGCCGCACCAGTGAAGAACAATAACCCACCGAACGCACGCATGGCATAGTAAGGATGCATTGCAGAGACTGACTCAGCAAAGGTATATGCTAAAGTACCGTACTCATCGTACGCTCTCCACATAAGACCCTGCATAATCCCTGATACCCACATCGCTACGATGTAGAAAACAGTACCGATTGTCGCCAACCAGAAGTGGAAGTTAATCAACTGCATTGAGTACATCTCAGTATTCCACATCTTCATTATCATGTGATAGATTGCACCGATAGAAACCATCGCTACCCAACCTAACGCACCAGAGTGTACGTGACCAACCGTCCAATCCGTGTAGTGAGATAATGCATTAACTGTTTTCGCAGCCATTACAGGCCCTTCGAAAGTAGACATTGCATAGAATGCTAAAGAGATAATCAAGAAACGTAAGATGTAATCTGTACGTAATCTATCCCAAGCACCTGAAAGCGTTAGCATACCGTTTAGAGCACCACCCCAAGAAGGAATGATCATCGCTAAAGAGATTACTGCGCCTAAAGAACCTGTCCAATCTGGTAAAGCTGTGTACTGAAGGTGGTGAGCACCTAACCATACATAACCGAACATTAATGCCCAGAAGTGGATTACCGATAGACGGTATGAGTAAATAGGACGCTGTGCTTGCTTAGGTACGAAATAGTACATGATTGCAAGGAAACCAGCTGTCAGGAAGAAACCTACTGCATTATGTCCCCACCACCACTGAATCATGGCATCTTGGACACCAGCAAACATAGAGTATGAACGGAACAGTGATACCGGAATAGCTAATCCGTTAACAACATATAAGTATGTGATTGCAATCATCATACCCATAAAGAACCAGTTAGAAACGTAAACGTTTGGATGAGTCTCTTTATTACGAGAAGCAATTGTCATAATGAAGTTGAACGTATAAATCGTCCAAACCAATGCAATTGCAATCGCCAAAGGCCATTCTTGCTCGTGGTATTCCTTACCTGTTGTCATCCCTAAAGCTAGAGTGATAACCGTCGCTAGAAGACCAATTGTGAACAGAATAGCTGTTGTCCAAGCCAAACCATTACTCCACAGTTTCACGCCGTTCGTTCTTTGAACAGTGTAGAAAGCTGTTGCCATTAGCGTCATTCCACCAAATGCAAAAATAACGGTATTCGTATGAATAACTCGTAATCTAGCAAAAGTGATTTCCGCAATATCAAAATTTAACGCAGGCCATGCTAGTTCCGCTGCTGCATAAGTACCCATTAAAGTACCTAACACCAAAAAAACTACCGCACCTACTGTTAAATACTTAACCACACCATTGTCGTACTGTGGCTTTGCTGTAGTATCCATCAGTTGGATTCCCCTTTTAGTCTTAACATTCTGCCTTCATCTATTTAGATGTTACCAATTAGATGCAGGCTCCTCAACGCAACATTATACATTGACGACCCTACGAATAAACAGCTAACGCCACAAAACTTACGTTCAATCAATCTTTTTAGATCGGTCAAATAAGCTTCAAGGCGCACTAAACAAAATTAACACCCATAAATATTCCAGTGAATTATCCCAGACATTAGTACTTATTGCCGCACTAAAAAATTTTATAAGGACATGTCCCTCATTACTTATAAGGTTTAAATAAAATACCTAATACTTAATTTCCTACAGCATATTATCAACTTACCTACCTAGCCTTTTTTATATGCACATGCATTTTTATGTTATCCCGTATAAAAAAAACACCTTTTCAGTTATTATATGGCCACTAATTGAATACAGGATGGACACTATGCGCACTGCAACCATCGAGCGTGACACGCTTGAAACTCAAATTACAATCTCAGTAAACCTTGACGGCCAAGGTGATGCCAAGCTAGAGACTGGTGTACCGTTCTTCGAACACATGCTTGATCAAATCGCTCGCCATGGCATGATTGACCTCGATATCAAAGCGAATGGTGACACGCATATTGATGATCACCATACCGTTGAAGATGTGGGCATTACTTTCGGCCAAGCCATCAACCAAGCGGTTGGTGACAAAAAAGGCATTACCCGTTACGGCCATGCTTACGTGCCTTTAGACGAAGCACTTTCACGTGTTGTCATTGATTTATCAGGTCGACCAGGCCTGGTCTTTAATGCTGATTTCACGCGTGAAAAAGTCGGTAACTTTGAAACTGAATTGGTTTTCGAGTTTTTCCAAGGCTTTGTTAATCACGCCAATGCAACCGTACACATCGACTGCTTACGTGGCCATAACTCACACCACCAGGCAGAAACGATTTTTAAAGCCTTTGGCCGCGCATTACGAATGGCGCTTTCTGCAGATGAGCGCATGGCAGGCAAAATGCCTTCTACTAAAGGAAGTCTATAGATGGATCAGAAGTTAGTTGCCGTTATTGACTACGGCATGGGTAACTTACGTTCCGTGGCGAAAGCAGCAGAACATGTCGCACCCGATAACGTCCGAATTGTCGTGACGAACAAACCAGAAGACGTTGCCTCTGCTGATGCGATCATCTTCCCTGGTCAAGGCGCTGCCAAGGCGTGTATGCAAGCACTGCATGACACTGGCATGATTCACCCGATTCAACAAGCTGCCCAAGAAAAGCCTTTTTTAGGTATCTGCATGGGGCTGCAAGTTTTAATGTCGCACAGTGATGAAAATCAAGGCATAAACTGCCTGAATGTCATCCCTGGCAATGTACAGCACTTCGACTTCGCTGACGATTCGCCGCTTAAAATCCCGCACATGGGTTGGAATCAAATCCACCAAACGCAGGAACACACTCTGTGGCAAAACATTCCACAAGACAGCCGTTTTTATTTTGTACACAGTTATTATGTGCAACCTGATAACCAAGCGATGATTACCGGTACCACAACACACGGCACGGAATTCCCTGCGGTTCTCAGTCACAAAAACCTGTTTGCCATTCAAGCCCATCCAGAAAAAAGCGCAGAACACGGCCTACAACTGTTCCAAAACTTTTTAACATGGAACGGCCAATAAAAAACAACGACTTTCCAAATTCCTATACAGATTAAGTCAGATAAAAATTCTACTAGGCGGCTTGCTAACGAACTCCGCTGCTCACAAAATTTAAAAGGTTAAAAAAATGTTACTAATTCCAGCTATCGATCTAAAAGATGGTGAATGCGTTCGCTTAAGACAAGGTGTTATGGAAGGCGCAACCGTCTTTTCGGGTGATATCGTTGCAATGGCAGAAAGATGGGTAAACCAAGGCGCACGCCGTTTACACATGGTTGATTTGAATGGTGCTTTTGAAGGCAAGCCAGTCAATGGTGAAGCGGTTTATCAAGTACGCGCAGCCTATCCTGACCTACCGATTCAAATCGGTGGCGGAATCCGTGACTTAGCCACCATCGAAGCCTATTTGAATGCCGGCGTGAGTTATTGCATTATCGGTACACAAGCAGTGCATAATCCAGCGTTTGTTGCAGAAGCTTGTAAAGCTTTTCCTGGCCACATTATGGTTGGTTTAGATGCCGTCGATGGCATGGTTGCGATTAATGGCTGGGCAGATGTCACCGACCACGAAGTCACCGAACTTGGACGACAGTTTGAAAATGACGGCGTTGAAGCTATTATCTATACCGACATTGGTCGTGATGGCATGATGCAGGGTGTTAATGTCGAAGCGACTCAAGCCTTAGCGAAAGCGCTAAGCATTCCTATTATTGCTTCAGGCGGCATTACCAACTTAGATGATATTACGCGCTTAGCAAGCGTTGAAGCAGATGGCGTCACCGGTGCGATTACTGGCCGCGCCATCTATGAAGGTTCTTTAGACTTTAAAGAAGGTCAAACGCTTTCAGATAAGTTATCGCCTTTTACAAAAAAATAGAAAGTAACCAAGCCTGGTTAAAACAGCAAGTTAATCCAGCGGTTAATCCAATTTAGGAAAAAACATGAGCTTAGCAAAACGCATCATTCCTTGTTTAGACGTTGATAACGGTCGCGTTGTCAAAGGCGTACAGTTTGTTGATATTCGCGATGCGGGTAATCCAGTCGAAGTCGCCAAACGTTATGACGAACAAGGTGCAGATGAGATTACCTTCTTAGACATCACCGCCACAGCACACGGCCGCGACACCACCGTACACATGGTTGAAGAAGTCGCCAGCCAAGTTTTTATTCCTCTCACGGTCGGCGGCGGCATTCGCTGCGTTGAAGATATCCGTACCATGCTCAATGCAGGTGCGGATAAGGTTGCGATTAACTCAGCCGCCATCTTCAACCCTGCTTTTGTTAAAGAAGCCGCAGACGCATTCGGTTCGCAATGTATTGTGGTCGCCATTGATGCTAAAAAAGTCAGCGCCGAAAGTGAAGAAAACCGGTGGGAAATCTTTACCCACGGTGGACGTAAGGAGACCGGCATAGATGCTGTAGAGTGGGCGAAACGTATGGAATGTTTAGGCGCGGGCGAGATTCTGCTCACCAGTATGGATCGTGATGGCACCAAAGTCGGTTTCGATTTAGAGCTGACACGAGCCGTAGCCGACAGCATTCGAATCCCGGTGATTGCATCCGGTGGCGTTGGTGAATTAGAACACCTAGCGAAAGGCGTTACTGAAGGCCATGCCGAAGCTGTTTTGGCTGCCAGCATATTCCACTTTGGACAACATACCGTTGAAGAAGCAAAGCTTGCCATGCAAGCCGAAGGCATAGAGGTTCGATTATGAGTGATATTCTAAAACAACTAGATGGCGTATTAGAAGCCCGTAAAGCAGAATCCGCTGACAGCTCTTATGTTGCAAGCTTGTACGCAAAGGGCACTGAAAAAATTCTTAAGAAAATTGGCGAAGAAGCCAATGAAACCATTATGGCCGCCAAGGACCTGGAACACGCTAACACTCCAGAGAACAAAGAGCACTTGGTTTACGAGATTGCCGACCTCTGGTTTCATACCATGGTACTATTAGCCTCGCAAAACTTGTCGAGTGAAGACATTACTGCCGAATTGCAACGTCGCTTCGGACTCTCTGGGCACGATGAAAAAGCCAGTCGTGACCAATAACATCTATTTGCTGGCCTAAATATCAGGCAGCAAGATTATTAGGCGATTATTCAGCCAGAAAGGTTCAGCATGACAGAAGAAAAAAGCATATTCAGCAAGATTATTGACAAAGAAATCCCGACAGACATTGTCTATGAAGATGAAAAATGTATCGTTATCAATGACATTAATCCCAAGGCACGAGTGCATTTGCTCATCATCCCAAAGAAGCCAATCGCCACGCTGTTTGACTTGAAACCAGAAGATAAAGATTGCATGGGACACATGATGTTGTTATTGCCGCAATTAGCACAAACATACGCTTTAGATGGCTTCAAAACTCAAATCAACACTGGGAAATCTGGCGGACAAGAAGTTTTCCATATCCACATCCATCTACTTGGAAATTAACGAAAAGTAGTAGCGCGTTAACTTTGTATTTTAAAAGGCGCACTAAAACACTTCCTTAAAACCTTATCCGGCCGCATCGACTCATGGTAAAGTCATAACGATTTTGGAGGCATTAAAAAGTATTTTTAGTGCATCCTAATCGGCTAATTTGATATGATTAGCGGTCTTAAAAATCATCGATCTGAATTTAACGCTCAAACGCGTTATTAAGATCCTAAAAACAGTTACAGAAAACGGAGTAAACCCTATGGGCATCAGTATTTGGCAGTTACTAATCATTCTTGCAATCGTATTAGTTCTTTTCGGCGCTAAGCGTTTGAAAAACGTCGGTGGCGATTTAGGGAGCGCAATCAAAGGCTTCAAAAGTGCCGTTAAAGAAGAAGAGTCTAAAAAAGACGACGACTCTGCTGAGCAGAAATTAGAGCAAAAAGACGGTGATAACGTTTTTGATGTTGCCGCAGAAGAAAAGAAAACGGAAGAGAAGAAAGACAAAGCGTAAATAGTTTGGCAGCTGCGCTCTCGCATCTGCCACTATTTTGTTTTGATCTGAACAGGGTCTAACCGCCTTGTTTCGAACTTAATCTCTACGCTTTATCTTTATTTAGGTCTGTTGTTTAGAACTATTAGGTCTGTTATATGTTTGATATCGGTTTTCTTGAAATCATGGTGATTTTAATCATCGCGCTCTTGGTCATTGGGCCTGAGCGTATGCCAGAACTTGCCCGTAAAATAGGCAGTTTCATGGGGCGTATGCGTCGCTTCATCAACTCGGTGAAAGAAGATGGTCAGATGCAAGAGACCATTAAAGACTTCAAAGATTCCATGAATCTTGAAGAACAACAGCAACAGATTTCCAATATTAATAAAGAGCTGCAAACCGGCTTAGATTTTGGCGGTGACGTTAAAGTAGAAGACTTCCAGCGACCGACTTTTGGCGGGACACAACCCCCTGCCGAAGCCGACTCTGCTGGACAGTTTAATCGCGCGCCTTCGCAACCCAATGCTCCGACGCCTGTTGAAACCACTGCGCCAGAAATTGTGCCAACGGCTGAATCTGTCAGTAGTAACCCTATCGCTGACAAACCAATAGACACAGCGGTAGAGACAGCAAGCGTAACGACAGAAGCTTCAGCTTCTGACACACCCTCTTCTGAAACCAAAAAAAGCTAAGCTTTAATATATGAGTAGTCCAGCATGAGCAACACAGCGCTCCCGCCCAATGATCAAGAGATGACTTTAGTTCAGCACTTGCTTGACCTGAAGACCAGCTTGACGCGTGCGATTCTAGTTATTATTGTGCTGTTCATCGGTTTATTCCCATTTGCTAATGACATCTACACTTATATAGCAGAACCGCTTACGCGCTACCTGCCGGCAGGCAGTAGCATGATTGCGACCGCTGTTGCATCGCCTTTCTTAACGCCGTTTAAGTTAGCATTTGTTTTAGCCATCTATCTGTCCATGCCCTATTTGCTTTATCAAATTTGGCGGTTTATTGCACCAGCACTGTATTCTCATGAAAAACAGCTGGTCGCACCGATTCTATTCTTTAGCTCCTTCCTGTTCTATGCCGGTGGACTGTTCGCTTATTATGTCGTGTTCCCGCTGGTCTTTGGTTTCTTATCGCAAAGCGCTCCAGAAGGCGTCACCATTGCCACTGACATCTCACTCTACCTAGATTTTGTCATCAAGATGTTCTTTGCTTTCGGCATGGCATTTGAAGTGCCAATTGTCACGGTACTGTTGATTATTACAGGCATGACCTCTGCAGAAAAACTGAGTCACTCACGTCCGTATATTGTAGTCGGTGCCTTTGTTATCGGTATGTTGCTAACCCCACCGGATATCATTTCTCAAACTCTACTGGCTGTGCCAATGTGGTTATTGTTTGAGATCGGTTTATTGGTTGGCGCTTATGTCATTAAACGCCGTCAGGCAAATGCTGAAACAGATCCTGATGAGACGGATTCTTCTCCGTCAAAATCAACCACTACAAGCCAGTCAAACTCAACTGAAGAAACACAACCTGAATACGATTTTGACGATCGCTACGCAGATCAAGTGGATGATGATTTAGACTGGGATGCCGAGTTTGATAAAATAGATTCTGAAATGGGTATTCTTGATCAAGCGTATAAAAAAACTCAAGAGGCGAAAAAGAAAGATGAAACATCTACTCAAACCGACTCTGCAAACACATCTAATGAACCAGAACAGACAGCAACCGATTCTGACCCAAAAACAGACGATGCTGTTGAATCTTCTGACAATAAAAAATCGGACTCAAAAACCTCTGGCGATAATAAGTAGTTATTGGCTTAACAAATCCTTTCAAAATCTACCGTTTTTAAAGCTACCAGGCCTGGTAGGTTTAAAAAACCGTATTAGCAAACAGTCAATATCGCCCCCTAACAACGCTCAAAACCTCTCTTTACAATCCCAACACCCATATCACTCTTTAAAACAGAGTCTGCTATTGCTTATAAGCTTGTTTATCCTGGCTCAACCTACTGTCAGTGGCGCTTCGCTTTTATCACCGACAACCTCAAGTATCACCACGAATTCAGCCAATGAACTCGCTCAACATCCTAGCCCTTATTTAGCCATGCATGGCCATGACCCTGTGGAATGGCATACCTGGAGTGCGGATGTGTTAAAAAAGGCGCAAATCGAGAACAAACCCCTGTTTATCTCGAGCGGCTATTTCTCCTGTCACTGGTGTCATGTCATGCAACGGGAAAATTATCACAACCTAAAAACCGCAGACTATATCAATCAACACTTCATCGCCGTCAAAATTGACCGGGAGCTTAATCCTGAACTGGATAAAACCCTGATTGAATTTGCTCAAAAAACCACAGGCCAAGCGGGCTGGCCGCAACATGTGGTGCTGACACCTAAAGGGTATCCGTTTGCCTCTTTTATTTACCTACCGAATGCCGTTTTCAATCAAACGCTGCAGCGTATTGTTGAACTTTGGCAGAAGCAGCCGGATAAAATCCGTGAACTGGCTCAACAAACTGTACAACCACCGCCACTCCCGCAAGCCTACACCGTTACGCAAGCCGAATTTACTGAACAACTTTTACGACAAGTTGAACGTGCTAAAGATGACTTAAGCGGCGGACTACAGAGCAGTGCTAGCAAATTTCCACAAGCACCACTTTTGCAAACGCTACTACAGATACCAGAGTTATCCGAGCCAACGACTGAGTGGTTATTACTCACTCTGGATCAAATGCAGTCGGAACATCTATTTGACCATATTCATGGTGGTTTTTATCGCTATACGATAGACCCAGAATGGCAGATTCCGCATTTTGAGAAAATGGCTTATACCAGTGCATTATTGGCGGATGTCTATCTGCAAGCTGGTTTACGTTTTAAACGTCCAGATTATCTACAGACGGCTTTAGCCACGCTCAATTACCTACAGACACACCTTTATAATCCAGCCACCCAGCTCTATCAAAGCAGTCAATCCGCGATTGATGCACACAATATAGAAGGTGGTGATTATTTATGGAGCAAACAACGACTGCAACAAACTCTCTCCAAAGAAGAGTTTTCTGCAATTGACCAGGCCTGGTCACTTTCTAAAGCCGCACCTTACGATGTTCTGGGTTGGCATCCATCAGCCATAACAAACAAAAATAGTCACTTATGGCCAACCATTCACGCTAAATTACAAACCAACCCGCTACAAATTCCGATTGATAATAAAAGCATACTCGGCTGGAATGGCCTAGTACTGTCAGCGTTAAGTCGAGCTTATGCAACACTTCAGGATCCGGTTCATCTTAAACAGGCTAATCAATTGGCAAACGTTTTGATGACTCACATTCAGCAAGCGAATCCTCCACGCGCATTGTCGGTGGATGGAGAAAATATGGGAGAGGCTAACTTGCAAGATTATGCCTTTATCTATAAAGGTATTACCGATTGGCAACAAATGACATCACAGGCGACTTATCAGTCCGAGATTAATAAAATTGAACATATTATCAGCCAACAATTCTATACAAAATCAGGCTGGCAATATCACCATGCACCATTGCTACCCGGACAGCAGGGAGAGTGGTTGATGGCCGACAATGCGATTCCTAGCCCAACAGCCATTATCAGTTGTTTAAAACCAGAGTCGCTGGCTTTTGCTGGCAAAGGGTTATTGGCCAACCCTCTCAGTTATGCGAGTTATCTGCCAACACTCGAATGTATTCAGCGTCGTCCACAAACCACAAATGGCGTAGAATAAGCCTTTCTAATTTATTGAGTGAGTGGCAAGCAGGATGCTGTGTGCTGGCCACTTTTAACACAGATGACATGGACTCTATCGTATGGGCTTTTTAATCGTCGGCTTCGTTTTGCTGTTTATTCTTACCACGCTTCCCAGCTTGTGGACCAAACACATTCTTAATAAACACCGTAAACCGCACCCAGACATTCCTGGCAGCGGCCTACAATTTGCCGAACATCTCGTCAATAAACTGGAACTTACGGGTGTCACAATAGAAGAGACCGACCAAGGTGATCATTACGATCCGATTGAAAAGGTGGTGCGTATATCAACCGCCAATGCCCATTCCAACTCACTGACTGCCATCACCACGGTGGCGCATGAAATCGGCCACGCGTTACAAGATAAAGAAGATTATCCAGAGCTTAAACAACGTACCGCTTTGATTGAACGCGCGGCGATTATGCAAAAGTTCGCCGGTTTTGCATTGATGCTCACGCCTATTCTGATTCCACTAACGCACTCACCGATGGTCGGCATTATGACGTTTGGCGCAGGCTTTATCGCAATGGGTGTACCGGTGATTATTCACCTCAGTACTTTGCCAGTGGAGTTTGATGCCAGCTTTAAGCGCGCTCTGCCGTTATTGAAGGAAGGCGGTTATCTCAACAAAAAAGATTACAAAACGGCGAATACGATTCTCTTCGCCTGCGCCATGACTTATGTGGCGGCATCGTTATCCAGTCTGTTTAATTTATGGAAGTGGTTGAAAGCACTGAAACGCTAGAAACCTCAGATTGAAGTTCACCAACAGTCCGTAAAACCATCTTTGGCGAAGATGAGATAAAATTAGACGGTGATCACTGCCAATTCGGTTTCCAGCTGCAGGGTCACATGATGCACCTTATGCTCTTCTAATAGGTAGTGTTTAATTTCAGATAGAGTCGTATCATTGATATGTTCTAAGTCGGTTTTGGCGTGTAAGGTCATCATGACCTGATCTTCGCTAATCGCCCACAGATGAATATGATGTACGGCCGTTAAGTAATCAAAGTGTTTTTCTAACTCTTCAGCAATACACTGAATCTCATAACCCGCTGGTACACCTTCTAATAGAATATGGCCTGACTCTTTGGTTAAGCGATATGCGCCCACACCAATAATGGTCGCCATCAAAATAGACAACAATGGATCGACCAGCATCCATCCTGTGTAGAAAATAATAATCGCGCCGGCAATGACCGCCACCGAACCTAAGGTGTCACCTAAAAAGTGCAGCGTTGCGCCACGCATATTCATATTGCTCTGATCACCAGAGTGCAACAACCAAAAAACAAACAGGTTATTCAATAAGCCGATAACGGCAATGATAAACATCTCTTTGCCCATGACTTGTTGTGGTTCGAGAATACGGTGAATCGCCATAAAAGTAATGCCGCCGACAATCAACAATAAAGTAAACCCATTGACAAAAGCGGTCAGAATTTGAAAGCGTTGAAAGCCAAACGTCATGCGTTCAGTCGCCGGTTTTTGGCTCATGTGAAAGCCCCACCAAGCAACCCCCAGCGCAAGCGCATCCGTCATCATGTGCACTCCGTCGGCGACCAGTGCAATCGAGTTTACCCACATCCCGCCGATAATCTCCACCAACATATAACTGGCGGTAATCAGCGCGGCAATCATGACTTTCTTTTGACTGTGTTTGTCTGGTTTAGCGATGTGATTATGATGATGCGAAACAGGCTGAATATCGGCTGACATACTGATTCCTTAAAATGAACGACTGGGCTTTACCCATGAATCTTTAGAAATGAACTCTCCGAGCAAAGTCTTTGCTCTACGAATAAATTCATAGCGTTCGATTCTATCACTTTGTTTTAGCGACTGACCAGGCCTGGCAGGTTTTTATTGGCGTATTTTTATGAATTAATTCAGCCACTTGTTGCATGGTCGCACCGGTGGTAATAACATCATCCACTAATGCAATGTGCGATAATCCGGCAAAGCGTTGCGGATTAACCTGAAATGCATTTTTAAGATTTTGCTGGCGTTGCCGCGACGTTAGATGAGTTTGCGATGGCGTATTTTTAATACGGATGACGGCCTGTTTAATGACCGGCAACTGTAAAAGCTTGCCCATCTCGATCGCTAATAACTCGGCCTGATTATAACCTCGCGTTCGCCGTCTTAAAGGGTGCGTTGGAATTGCAACTAAGGCTTCAACATTATCGAGTTGCAGCCTGTTAACCAACAGCTCTGCTAACAACCGTGCATAGGCGGCTTTATGATGATATTTAAAATCATAAATAAGCTTATCCAACGGTTCCTCAAAATAGAACCCCACTTGAGTGCGAGAAAACATTGGCGGGTTCGCCAAGCATGCCCCACATAAATCGGCCTGTAGACTCGGTTCACAACACTTCGGGCAGACTTGCTGAGGTCGCTTCAGGGCTTGAATGACATGGCTAGACAAATCAGTTACATCGCCCTCGTCTCCCGTCAAGACACAGCGCGGAGGTAACAGCCACTTTTCAAAATGATGCATTGGGACTCCTTACAGAAGGAATGATTAAGAGCTTATTTACTTTGATTAGCAGACGTTTGATTAGCACTAGGGAATCTAATCGCGACGGCACCGTTATCAGTTATAATACGCCTTATTCATTCAGTATTCATTTACTGATATCGTCACCAATATTACACCGAACAATGGACAAACAGCATATGAACATGGAAAACGTAGGCCAGGTAAGACACGATTGGACGCTTGAAGAGATTCGCGCCATTATGGACCAACCTTTCAACGACCTTATGTTTCAGGCGCAACTGGCGCATCGCCAACACTTCAATCCGAACACAATCCAAACCAGTACATTGGTGAATATCAAGTCAGGTGGTTGTGCCGAAGATTGTTCTTATTGTTCGCAAAGCGCACGTAACCATACGGGTCTTGAAAAAGAGCAGATGATGGAAGTACAAGAAGTCATCGAGCAAGCTTTGGTGGCCAAAGAGCGTGGCGCGACCCGTTTGTGCATGGGAGCGGCGTGGCGTAATCCGACTAAAAGAGATTTTCCGCGTGTGTTAGAGATGGTTCGTGTCGTTAAGGATTTAGGTCTAGAAACCTGCTTAACACTGGGCATGCTAACAGACGAACAGACCGAACAGCTTAAAGAAGTTGGGTTAGATTACTACAATCACAACCTCGACACTTCTGAAGCCTTCTACCCACAAGTAATTACCACGCGTAGCTTTCAAGACCGTTTAGACACCATTGATAAGGTACAAAAAGCCGGTATCAATGTCTGTTCTGGTGGCATTATCGGCATGGGTGAACAGCATAAAGATCGTGCCGAGTTATTGCGCACCTTCGCGAACATGCGTGTTCATCCAAATTCTGTGCCGATTAACTTATTGGTACCGATTGAAGGCACGCCTTTAGCGCACATGAAAGGTAAAACCGACTCTTTTGAATTTATCCGCGTGATTGCTGCGGCGCGTATTGTCATGCCGCAAACTTATGTTCGTCTATCCGCAGGTCGCATGACATTGACCGATGAAGCGCAGTCATTGTGTTTCTTAGCCGGTGCTAACTCGATTTTCTACGGCGATAAATTATTGACCACTGAAAATCCAGAGTCCGATCACGACATTCAACTGTTTGCTAAGTTAGGCATTACCATGCAACATAATGTTAAAGCCGAAGCCGCTGCGCAAAAGATGGCCGAACAAGTGACGGAATTAACGGCTTAATGCCTTTTATCTCGGGTATCTACTGTCGACTGCCCGAGCACTCTAAATAATCCAAGCGAACTAGGCGAACCTTATTTATGTCTATTCAAAACCGCTTTCAGCCCCTTCTAGAAAAACGCCACCAACAACATCTCCATCGTAGTCGGCCGTTAGTCACCTCTGCACAATCTGCCAGCATGCAAATCAACGGCTTGCAGGTCATCAACTTCTCGTCCAATGATTATTTAGGACTGGCCAACAGCCCGCACATCAAACAAAAAATCACCCAAGCACTGGCAACAGGGCTTATCAGTTATGGCTCAGGTGCTGCACATCTGGTGACCGGCCATCACTTGCAACATCACATTGCTGAAGATGAAATCGCTGACTGGTTAGGCTGTGAACGTGCGCTACTGTTTTCGACTGGCTACATGGCCAATCTCGCAGTGCAACAAGTGTTAATGCAACCTGGCGATATCATATTGGCCGACAAACTTAATCATGCCTCATTGATTGATGGCGCATTACAGTCTGCAGCCACCTTAAAGCGCTATCCTCACTTGGACATAATGGCCTTAGAGCGCCGTTTGCAACAAGCCTCTAAAGAAGATGGCCAGGTCATGATCGTGACCGATGGTGTCTTCAGCATGGATGGCGACTTAGCACCTCTGCCACAGATTCAAAAACTCGCAAAAACCTACCAGGCCTGGTTATTAGTCGATGATGCCCACGGCTTTGGTACTTTAGGGAAACACGGTAAAGGCTGTTTTGAACACTTTGGCTTACAGCCCGATGAAAATACGATTTTAGTCGGCACCTTAGGTAAGGCTTTTGGTACGTCTGGTGCGTTTGTTGCAGGCAGTTCGGTTTTAATCGAGAGCCTGATCCAATTTGCACGGCCGTATATCTATACCACAGCAATGCCACAACTGAATGCGTTAGCCATTCGCGAAGCCTTAAAACTCGTGCAGTCCTCTGAAATCGGTGGCGCTTCACGTGAAACATTACACCAGCACATTAAACAATTCAAAGCCGGCGCTAAAGCCATTGGTCTGACCCTTTGGGATTCGCCAACCCCTATTCAACCTATCCTACTCGGCGACAGTGAAACGGCTCTGATGTGGAGTGAAAAACTCAAGCAGAAAGGTTTTTGGGTAAGTGCCATTCGCCCACCCACCGTTCCAGTCGGTCAAGCGCGTTTACGAATCACACTCTCCGCCAGCCACAGCAAACTGCAGATTGATGATTTACTGCAGGCTTTAGCGGAAACTCAGTTAGAATTAAACATATAAGTTACAGCAAGACAGAACGACTTAACTCTATCTTAAGCTGAATAATGAACAGCCCCAAGAGAGAAAATTCAATGATTCAATTTTTTTTAAACTGGCTCAAAAATCATAAATGGTCAACGGCATTGATTGTAATTTTTGCTGGCCTGCTCATACTGATGCCCATCGCATTGCAAACCGGCTTGCAACAACTGCTACTCAAACAGGGGCAACCGCACGGCATTGATCGAGTCGAGATTAACGATATTAATTTCAACCCGTTTATGGCGACTTTTAGCCTCAAAAATCTTACTCTTTATCGTAATCAACAGCCACTTGCCGAGATAGCTCAACTGGATTTACGCCTGCGTCTGCGCGACCTTCTGCAGAAACGCCTGATGATTGACTCTTTCACTTTAAGCGACACCCATATCCCACTGCGCCTTACCGCAGACAACCACTTAGAAATAGCCGGCTTTCCAATTCCGCTAGACCCCGTCCCAGAATCAAAGTCTGAAGAAGAGAGCTCACAACTGGCAATACAGTTCGGCATCAAAACGCTGCATTTGAGTAACCTCTCTATCGCTTTAGAAAGCGGTGACCGCAATACGACTTACACCATTAACAACCTGACCATAAATGAAGAAGCGGACTATGCTCGCTTAGTCCTATCCAGCCACTTAAATAATGCACCTGTAAATGCCAATTTGCAGCTCCATAAGCTGACAGATTTTCCCAAAATAATCGGCACCTTAAACTTAGATAAACTCAATCTCAGCGAATTTCAACATTTCATTCCTGAGATACCATTGCATGCCGTTTTGAGCAACGACATCACCTTTACCCTGCAACAAGAGGCCAAAGGGTTTGCCCTTTACCAACAAGGCGATTGGTCGATTGACGGATTTGAATTCAAGCAGGATCAGAAGAACCTAACGTTTAAAAATTTCGACTGGACGGGCGATGTCCATTTCTTTACAGAAAATAGTACAACCCTCTCTGAAAGTGCGCCGAAAATAACCCTTAAAGGTCAAGCCAATCTACAAGACTTCAACTTTGACGACACGGCAACTCAGACTAAACTGAGTCACAGCGCTGTCGCCAACTTGGACTTAGTCGCCATTTTAGACCAACAAAACCTAAGCGTGAGCCAAGTCGGAAAGCTTATTATTAAACAGTTTAAATTGGAATCCCCCTCTATAAACAGTCAAAACACCCAAGCAACATGGTCAGGAAAAGTTGACTTTAAGGGTGGCAAAACCCCCTTAATTAACAGCCAGGGTTTGCTCACTATGACCGATGTTTTAACATCGCTTCCTGCGCAAAACCTCACTTTACAACATCAACTTAAAACCAAGTTAAATGTACAAGTCAGCCTCGGTGAAGCGAATAAAAACGGCCTCAAAATTCAGCAAAATGGTGATCTGACGCTGAATAATTTAAAAGTGATGCAACCACCTTTCCAGCTGAATTTAAAACAAGCCCATTGGAATGGGGATTTACAGTTTGCACAAAGCACGCCACAAACAGAGGGTGATTCCAATCCCTCCATCAGCTCAAATGGCCAACTGCAAGCCACTGGCTTACGCGCTTTAAATCAGAAAAATCAACTGACTTTGGTGCAGTTTGAAACACTTAACATTGGCAAACTTCTTGTAAAGAAATTGGCTAACATTTCATTACAGAACATGCAGTTAAGCCATTTAAAAGTGGCGCAACCTAAAGACCCTAAACAACCAGGCCTGGTCACTTTAAAAAACCTTAAATTAGATCGTGCAAAATTACAGGATTTTAATCAATTAATACTCGGAAGACTTGACCTACAAGGCAGCGAAACATACTTAACACTCGATAAAGATGGCAAAATTACACAGCTGGTTGATTTATTGGCGAGCCTGCCGAACAGAGAAACAAATCCTGTGTCTAAAAGCGCCCATAAAACAGCCAAATCAAAATCACAATTCCACTATCAACTACAGAGTTTAAAAGCCAGCGATTCGCACCGAATTCACCTAACGAGCCATCAAGTACAACCGCCACTCGTGAAAATAATTCAACTCACTACGGTGACATTAGGGCAACTCAACAGCCACAAACCGCTTGATTCAACACCTTATAATCTGGCTTTACAACTCGATGAATTCAGTCATTTTCATAGCCAAGGTTCGCTACAACCCCTTAACCCTAAATTTAATCTAACGGCCACCAGCACGTTAGAAGGTTTATCTCTGCTTGAATTTTCCCCCCTCATCGAACAGAAACTCGGTTACCAAATCAAAAGCGGACAATTGTCAGTGGATTCAACCACCAATATTAAAGACAATGTCATTGATGCTGAAAATCGAATCCACCTTAATAAATTTGTACTCGCTTCGGCCGATGAGACAAAAACAGCACTGATTGAAAAAGACTTTAGTATGCCGCTTGAAGCAGGTTTGGCGCTACTCAAAGATAAAAACGACAATATTGACCTAAAACTGCCCATCAAAGGTGACTTGAACACCCCTGATTTTAAGCTGCAATCTGTGATTAGCCGCGCCATTAACAGCTCTTTGGTCAAAGCCTCCAGAACCTATCTGTTACTCGCACTGCAGCCATTTGGTGCTATTTTATTAGCCGGAGAGTTTGCCGCAGACCAGCTCTCAGCGGTTAAACTGCAAGCTGTCACCTTCGCCCCAGGTGACTCTAATTTAAGCTTAGAGATGTTGGTCTATATGGCCAAAATCCACAAGGTCTTAGAGGAACGTAAATCCATTCAAATCAAACTTTGTGGTGGTGCCAATGAACTCGATCGTGATGCGTTGCAACAGCTGGCGGTAAAAGACTCCGTTAAAGCCGCGCAGGATAAAGCCTTACAAAGTGCTATCGATTTCGATAATGGCAATGCCGTTGCACCAGTCAAAAAATCATCCAAGATAACGATTAGCGACGCACAATTGCTGAAATTGGCCGAGGAGAGACAAGCGGTGATTAAACGCCATCTCATTAAAATTGGCAGCCAATCCAAGCAAATCATCCTTTGCCAGCCGAAAATAACGGCCAGTGAACATCCTAGCGTAGACCTTGGCATTTAAGCCGTTTTGAATCCGTATTGAACCGCCCGTTAATAATAAGTGCCTAAAAAAATGAAGATGACATAAACATGCTAAATACAGAGACCTTCGGCCAAGGCCCAAACCTGACGCTATTACACGGTTGGGCGGCACAAAACCGTGATTGGAAAAGTTGGGCAGAAACCGAACTTGCCCCCTACTTCACCGTCACATTAATCGAACTACCGGGGTTTGGCAACAGTGATGCGCTCCCTGATTCCGCGCAAATTGAAGCCGACTGGATTGCCGCGATCACCGCCGAACTCCCAGCACAAACCCATCTTTTGGGTTGGTCGTTGGGCGGGCTGCTCGCGCAGAAAATTGCCGTTGAGTCACCCGAACGCATTCAAAGCCTAATCTGTCTAGCTAGCACACCGCGTTTCACTCAAACCGACGATTGGCAATGGGCTGTCTCGCCGAGTTTAATAGCCGATTTCATTCAAGCCGTCAGCTCAGACACGGCCTCCACCTTAAAACACTTTTGGAAACTGCAAATTCAAGGTTCGGATGGCGCACGTAAACTCATTAAACAGTTTATGCTCAAAATTAAAGACGCTCGTCTACCCACTATGAAAGGCCTTTTGCAAGGTTTAGAGCTGCTAAAATCCATTGATTGTCGGCCATGCGCCCAAGCCATTCAATGCCCCATTCTTTGGCTACTCGGTGAAAATGATCCACTGATTCCTGTGAACTTTATCCAGGACTTTATGACAGAATTCAGTACAATACAGCCAACTGCAAAAGTAGAGATATTATCTGGGGCGGCGCATATGCCTTTTCTATCGCACCCTGGCGAAACGGCTGAAAAAATCATCGTTTTTATTCAGAACCAATAACCACTTTTGCATAGAACCGCACCGCTTAAAACTTAGCGACCCAACAACGAAAGCGAACTTTGCATGCCTGAAACCTCTTCATCACCGCTAAACAGCGTCAACCGTCAGCACATAAAAACCCACTTTAGCCACGCTGCGCCAAGCTATGAAGAGGCCGCGATTCTGCAAAAAACTGTTGCCGAACGGGTCGATGAACGTCTTGAGCTAACGACCATTGAAGTCCAAACCGTTTTAGATGTGGGTTCGGGTACAGGTCTGCTCACTGAAAAGGTCATCGCCCGCTACCCTTCCGCCCAGTGCTTTGCCCTAGATTTATCAGAAAGCATGTTGTTGCAATCCCTACCACGCCTACAAAAACCGAGATTTCCGGTTTTAGGCTCTGCGATTAATGGTTTTTTGAAAAACTGTACTTTCACCAAAGGTTTTGCCACTAAGAGTGCCGCCACACGTATCAACGCCGACGTCTATCAACTGCCGCTTGCAGACAACAGTGTTGATTTGATTGTTAGCAACTTGATGTTGCAGTGGTGTGATGATTTGGATGCAGTATTTGCCGAATTCAGACGAGTTTTGCGTCCAGAAGGGTTGTTGATGTTCACCACCTTTGGTCCAGACACTCTCAAAGAACTGCGTAAAGCCTGGCAAGCCGCCGATGCGGATTACGAGCACGTTAATCACTTTATCGATATGCATGACATTGGCGATGCCTTGATTCGTGCTGGTTTCGGCCAACCTGTTATGGATATGGAGCTGTTTACTTTGACCTACGACAAACCGATGGGGGTATTAAAAGATCTAAAAGCCATTGGTGCGACCAATGCCAATCAAAACCGCAGCCAAGGCCTGATGGGTAAAACCAAATTCCACGCCATGCTAGAAGCTTACGATGGCCTGCGTAAAGACGGTAAAATTCCCGCAACCTATGAAGTGGTACATGGTCATGCATGGGCCGCTCAAGAAGTCATGAAAGGCCCCAATCGCAATAAGTCAGGACATATTGAGATTTCACTTGAGCAGTTCGCCAAACAAACTAAACAACTCTAATTTTTGAACTGACCAGGCCTGGTTGTTTATTTTAAAGGCCTTATTCTGATATCATCATTCATGAAATAATTCAGAGATTGCGCATTCACCCCTCGAAATAAGACACTTCAGGAAGGCATCTATAGCAAGCCAATCAAGCTTACTCGCTTTTTGCTTAGCCAAACATAATAATCAGACTATATTCACAACCCACATTCACAGCCTTATACAAGCACGATTTGAGATCTCATACTATAGAGTACGAATAGCACCTCTTGCTGTTCTCTCTGCCCCACATTGTTTTTTGCCAGAGCAGTCAAAGAGTCATCGAGAACTGACATAAATTCTAAAGCTGAAATATTCATACCTTTATGTGCTGCTAACATGTCTTTACCTTTATAAACATCTGGTCCCCCTGTTCCAGAGATAAAGAAAGTCGCGGCGGCGTTTTTAAGCGCGTTAATATCAGAATCAGCAAACCTAGTCGCGATTGCTGGGTTTAAAAGGTGGTTGTCAACCACATCATTAGCGATTTGAGTGATGCCTGGCGTGCCGCCAAGTCTTTCATAAAGAGAGTTGCTCATGAGTATTCCCCTACTATTATTTAATTCATAATAAATACTTAAAACCCTGTATATTATCAAGGAGTTATTACTAATTTATCACGCAGCAAGTTGTCCGTCTAGTACAGATTCTGTAGTAAGAACGCCATGACAAGCTGCCCACCAAAGGCATAAATCATGAAAATCTATGGCCAATTTTGCCCTTTAGCACAAGCGACCCAACTGTTATGTGAACGCTGGACTTTGATTGTCATTCGTGAGCTACTTGCAGGTAGCACGCGTTTTAGCACCTTGCAAAAAGGTGTGCCACTCATGTCCCCCACGCTGCTCTCTACACGACTTAAACAGCTTGCCAAAGCAGGCGTTATTAAAGTTTCTGGTCGTAAGGGTCATTACCACTACACACTCACGCCAGCGGGCTTAGAGCTAAAACCCATTGTGGAATTGTTAGGTGCATGGGGACACCGATGGGCGCCGTCAGATTTAAATAAGGACGATTTGGATGCAGGCTTGTTGATGTGGGATATGCGCAGAACCATTGACCCAAGTGTCTTTCCAGAAAACCGAATTGTGGTGCAATTTGAGTATGCCGACGCCCCTATTGGCGCAAAAGATTGGTGGTTAATTTCTGAAAATGGCGAAGTTGATTTGTGTTTGGATAATCGCGGTTTTGAGGTGGATGTTTTGATCACCAGTTCATTAAAAACCATGACCGAGATTTGGACCTGCGCGCAAAGTTTTGAAGAGGCTTTAGATCAAAATAAAATTAAAGTATTAGGTGACTCTAAGCTGACGGGTAAACTTCAACACTGGATTCGTTCAAGTGCCTTATCCAACTTAGGAAAGGTTGAAAAGCTACCCACACTACAATGGGAATTAAATTAGCGCTATTTATAGAGCCATTCAAATCTTGCTCATTAAAACTGATCAGGCCTGATTAATGACTGATTACCAATGCCATTTGGCTTTCTTGCGAGCTTCGTATAATATGTTTTTTAAGTATTCCTGAACCTAAGCCTAAGCTAATTAGCTGGTCTGTTTCCATGTACTTTACGCAGCCCCTCCCCCCTACATCTTTTTTTATAATAAAAAGTAGCCGTAACCTCATTTAAATAAAGTTGAATTAACCACTCTTAAAAAGAGGTATAATTACAGCTTATTGGCCAATAAAACCCTTTAGTCGAAGTAAGCCAAAAAAAATATCTGGATAATACTAAAAAAGTTCAGACTCATTAAAGAAGGCCATTATATGTTAAGCAACCTCACCATTCGCTCCAAACTAATTTTACTGGTGTCTATTCCCTTAGTAATTGCCCTCTACTTCGGACTTTCTACAGCAGTCACGACATATCACACTAAGAATGAGATGTCACAACTTACGACCTTAGTGACTTTGAGCTCTAAAATGAGTGCTTTGGTGCATGAATCCCAAAAAGAGCGAGGAATGACGGCAGGTTATATTGGTTCAAAAGGTGCCAAGTTTGCCAAAGAGTTGCCAGAACAACAGGCATTATTCAATCAAAAGCGCCAAGCACTGACCGCAGAGTTGAATACGATTGACCTCAGCCTTTACAAACCCGACTACGTTAAATTGGTCGAGAAAAGCTTAGGCCACTTGGCCAAAATCGATGAAATACGTACACAGATTAAGAATTTAGATCTATCGTTAGGCAAGGCTTTAGGGCATTACACAACTTTAAATAAGCTTATGATTGCGAATATCGAATACCTCACTCATATTAGCCATAATGCAGAAATTTCTGAGAACATTTTCGCCTTTACAAATTTTTTGCAATCCAAAGAACGTGCTGGAATTGAACGCGCGGTATTAACCAATACTTTTGCTAACAATACATTTGCTACTGGGTTTTACGAAAAATTCATTGGATTAGTGACCGCTCAAAAGACGTATATCAATATATTTATCAGCAATACCAATGCAGACAACCTAAGCTTTTACAGCCAAGCGATGAGTGACCCTGCAATTGCAGAAGTACAAGTTATGCGTGATACGGCTATCCAAAAAGCCTCTACAGGTGGATTTGATGTCGATGCAGGGGTTTGGTTTAAGACCATTACCAAAAAAATCGAGAAATTAAAATCTATTGAAAATTATCTGACACAACATCTATTACAAGAAACCTCACTGATTGCAAAAACAGCCACCAAGCAGTTCTGGTTGACGCTTGGATTACTGCTACTAGCCTTAATCGTAGTCATTATTTTAGCGACTCTCATTGTTCGCAATATCCATCACGCCATCAATAACCTCAAAAACACCATGCAACAAGTTGAAGAAACGGGTAATTTCGCATTGAAAGTGTCCGTAGATGGTAAGGATGAATTCGCGGAAATCAGCGCGCGTTTTAACACTTTCACACAGCGTTTAAAATTAATTATCGATGAATCAAATAATGTATTAGCAAAAGTTGCGAATGGCGATTTCTCGGTGCGTGTCACCGGTGAAGCTCAAGGTGATTTACAAGAGCTTAAAAATGGCGTAAACCACTCTGCGCAGAGCGTGGAGTTTACTATGCATGCCTTAGGTGAAGTCATGACGGCAATCAGTAATGGTAATTTCAGTGTTCGAATGGATGAAAAAATTCCTGATGAATTCCGTCGTACGGTTGACTTGGCAATGCAAAGTATGGAGACAGCCGTTCACGAAATCGGCAGTGTCATCACCAAAATAAGCCACGGCGAATTTGATGGCCGTATTACCGCTGAACTGAAGGGAGACATGGATCAGCTTAAAACCAATGTTAACCAATCGGTACAACAGCTTGAAAGTGGCATGACTGAAATTATTGACTCTATCGTCACGCAAAGTAATGGTGACTTAACCACTCAAGTCAACGGTCACTACGAAGGTGAGCTGAATCGTCTCAAAACAGCCTTTAATGAAGGTGGTATAAAACTCAATGAAGTCATCAATGGTGTCATGCAATCTGCAAGTATGGTCAGCCAGGCGAGCCAGGAAGTTGCCAGTGGTAGCATTGATTTGAATCAACGCACGCAAAGCCAAGCCGCCTCTTTGGAAGAAACGGCTGCTGCGATGGAGGAGTTAACCTCTACCATCAAACATAATACCGATAATGCGCGTACCGCAGATCAACTGTCCATGAATGCGCGTAGCCAAGCCCAACAGGGTCAAGCAGTCATGTCAGAAAGCATTGAAGCTATCAATGAAATCAGTGATTCAAGCAGTAAAATAGAAGCGATTATTGGGCTGATTGACAGCATTGCTTTCCAAACCAACTTGTTGGCGCTGAATGCTGCGGTTGAAGCTGCACGTGCCGGTGAACACGGTAGAGGTTTTGCCGTTGTCGCCGCTGAAGTCCGCAATTTAGCCGGTAAATCAGCGGATGCTGCTAAGGATATTAAAAGTTTAATTGAACGCTCGGCGAACAGCATTCAAAATGGTTCTGAAAAAATTGAGCATACCAGTAATTCGTTAAGAGAAATCAACGAATCCATCTTGCAGGTAAGCAGTATTGTTAGTGAAATCTCAGCGGCTTCTCAAGAGCAGCAAATTGGCGTTGAGCAAGTCAATCAGGCGATTACACAAATTGATCAAACAACCCAACAAAATGCCGCTTTAGTTGAAGAAACCACGGCGGCTGCAGAATCCATGAATCATGAAAGTGAAGAGTTGAAATCAGCGGTATCAGGCTTTAAAACCAGTGGTAATTTATTGCCTCGATAAGCACACACTTTTAAAACATTATAGGCTGTCTCAGATAACTATTTGATCTAGGACAGCCGCTAACTTTCACTATGAGACCTTTGCACGAGTGAGGTTTGAGATAGAAATAGACGAAAGTACCCCGTGTGGGTATAAAATTTTTCTAATTGAGGCGGAATACGCAGTGGATAGCTAGCTATTCACAAGTATTCGCCCATCGTAAGTGCCCTTGGGGTACAACGAAAAGTAGGGCTATTTTAGCCATTTATATCCGAGCAGCCAATCGTGCAAAGGTCTCACTATAAACAATCTTAGTATCGGCCACTCAGTTCTCGACTGAATTCCATTAAAGTTGCATGCTATCGTTTGCCTTCCTCCCTCTCATTTCAAATAGATTAACCTAACAACCCAAGTAGTAACCTAAGTAACAATCCATCCTTTCAAAACCGACCATGCCTGGTTACAAGCTTATTGCCAATGCCATTTGGCTTCTGAGCGCTTTGTACCTTTCGTGATAGAGAATCAAGATAATTGGGCAAGGAATCATTAGCCACAGATTTTCAAAGGGTACCGTGGCTGTATTTAATACAACCTGTACCGCTGGAACATATAGAACGGCTAATATCAACACCACTTCCATGACCACACTAAACCAAACCAAATAATTTTATTGGTTCTGGTTAAACGCCATAAAAAGTCTTCCCATGAACATAAGTTAAATACGTTGACCATCTGACAGGTGATGGCACCCAACACTTACTTTGCAAGTTACGCACTTATCTGTAAAATCAAAAGAACATTCAACAAGCCTAAGCATGTCTAAAAAACCGTCGTCACCTCACGTTAATATTCAACCCCAAGAGCAATAGATGATATTTCAAAACAACCAAAATAAAGCGATTCATAGAAAACGTAACAAAGCGTTGGGAGTGCCTGAGTTAATTGCGATTGCGCTTGGCGGCATGGTGGGTGGCGGTATCTTTACCATTCTGGGGATTTCGGTCTCGATGATAGGTGCTTTTACGCCTTTAGCAATCATTATTGGTGGCGTGATTGCCACCATGGCGGCCTATTCTTATATCAAACTGGGGGTGTATTACAAGGATGAAGGTGCGACCTATTCATTCTTTAAAAGAACCTTTTATAACTCGCCTTTTTCAGCCTCTCTCATCGGTTGGTTCGTTATATTTGGCTACATCAGCACACTGGCGCTTTATGCCTATACCTTTGCGTCCTATGCCATCAGTAGCTTTGCGTTTGCGGATAATGAATGGGTTCGTAAGCTAGTCGCAGGTGGCGTAATTCTGATTTTCACCCTGATTAATCTCTGGAGTGTCAAAGGCATGGGGAAAATTGAAGATCTTATGGTGTATACCAAACTGGTCATACTGGTGGTTATTTCATTTGTATTAATTAATAACACTCAAACGAGCTTACCGGTGTTGATACAGAATGAACAGGATATCAGTGTCTTATCTATATTGATTGTGGCTTCGCTTACTTTTGTAGCTTATGAAGGCTTTCAGTTGGTTATCAATGCCGTCAATGAGATGGAAAGACCTGAAAAAAACATCCCGAAAGCCATCTATTCAGCCATATTCCTGGCGATTATGATTTATGTCGTGATCTCACTCGGCGCGATACTCGCCATTCCATTTGATGAGATTGTCCAAAACAAAGAGTACGCTTTAGCCTCTGGTGCTGATCATATATTAGGCCATTGGGGCACAGACCTTGTAATTATCGGAGCCCTACTGGCGACCAGTAGTGCGATTAGCGGCACGGTATTTGGCGCATCAAGACAAATGGCCGTGATTGCCAAAGATGGTTATTTCCCTAGTCTGTTGTCCAAACGCATTAACAACATCCCCGTCTTTGCGATTATCAGCATGTCTTTATTGGCCTTCCTGTTAGTACTGGCGGGTAGCCTACAAGTCATTCTTGAATTTGGCAGTGTGACCTTTTTACTGGTCTCCTTGTTGATGGCTTACGCCAACTTTAGAATCCGTCATCTAACCAACTCCTCCTTAGCCATTACCGTAATCTCCATTATTGGACTCTTAGGAGGCACCCTGCTGATTTTTTATTATGAGATTCAAAACCAACCTAAACAACTACTCTTTATAGGTGGGATCTACTTGTTATTAACCCTAGGCGCTTGGCTTTATGCCCGAAAAAAACGCAAGGAAGTATCTTCAACAATATGAATCATCAGGCTGATTAGTTTTATTGTCACCTCTATCATGGCCAGTCTTTTAAAATTTAATCAAAGCAATCTATAAGCTCTAAAAGGAGAATTAGAATTGCGGATTTAAAACCGTTAATCAGAACAGAATAAACCTTATAACCAGGCCTGGTTAAAACATCAAACGTTCTGAATAAAAGATAAAACCAACGGCAGTATCAATGCCGAGACAGAGGCCGACAAGGCCATTGCTAGTCCGGCAAACGCACCCATTTGAGGACTGATTTGAAATGAGCGTGCTGTGCCTAAACCGTGTGCCGTCACCCCCATCGCTACGCCTTTAATGCTGTCGTCTTTAATTCTAAAAACCTTAAATAGCCAACCACCGACCACCGCACCAATCACCCCGGTAATGACCACAAACACCGCCGTCAAGGTGGGTAAACCACCATTCTTTTCTGAAATCCCCATTGCCACTGGTGCCGTGACCGATTTAGGAATCATCGATAACATGGTCTGCTCGCTCGCGCCTAAAAACTGCGCAATATAGTAGGCACTGAAGCCTGAAAAACTAATGCCTAATACCAAAGCAATCGACAATGGAATCCACACTCTTTTGAGTTTTCCTAATTGAAAATACAATGGAATCGCCAAAGCCACTGTCGCCGGTCCAAGCAAGAAGTGAATGAACTGCGCCCCTGAAAAATAGGACTGATAGGAGATATTAAACAGGCTTAATATCGTCATAATCATTAAAATCGATAATGCCACCGGATTGAGTAATGGGTTGCCTTGGCCTTTGTTATAAAGCTTTACGGCCAGTAGATAGCAAATCAGTGTAAGTGCTAGGCCTAATAAAGGACTGGCCGAAAGGTAGACCCAAATAGCGGATTGATTGGTCATTATTCAGCCTTCTTCCAGTTAAGGAGTTTATAGATGGCCATCATCGTCCAAGCGGTGACTAGTAACCCTAGAATGGTACTGACCACCAGCGCAACACTGATGGCGAGCCACTCTTCTTCTAAGCGCACTAAATGCACCATCACCCCCACCCCCGCTGGAATAAACAGTAAAGACAGGTGGGACAATAACAGTTCAGTCGGTTTTTCCAACTGCTTGGCAAAAGGCTTTTTGATGACCAGACTCAATAACAGTAACAGCATGCCGACAACGGGGCCAGGGACAGGTAAATCTAGGCTGAGGACAATCAATTCTCCCACCAATTGATAAACCAATAAAATTGTAATTACCGTTAAAAATGGCATCTTTTACCCTCTGTTTTCATCACTTGCATTCATCCCTTAAAAATCATTAAAATCGATCTCAAGCCCTTACTCCATACTGCGTAAACCTATACTTATTAACACTACAAAGACTATAAAAAACTTATATTAAATAAGGACAAGCACTCATAAGAAATATTTACATACCTTTTTTAAAAAAACTGATAAAGTGACGCTTAATAATGACCACACTGGAGTTTACTTTGAAAAAGATTAGCAGCAAAATAATTTTAGGTTTTTTATTAGCAGGTTTAGTCCCGTTAATAACCTCTAGCATTGTAACTGAAAACATTTCCCACGGTGCCATAGAGCACCTTGCCGAAGCAGAGTTTTCGGCGATTCGTGACATAAAAAAAGGTCAAGTTGAAGGGTATTTTTCAGAACGCATGGGCGACATTAATGTTTTGTCAGCCCTGAGCTCTGATCTTTATCAATCCGAATCAGGAATAGAAGGTGCTATCAATCGAAAAGTTGCCAGTGATCAGAACTTTTTTGAATACTACATGGCAGAATACGGTTATTACGACCTGTTTTTAATCGACCCTGACGGTCAGATTTTTTATACCGTTGCCAAAGAAGCCGATTATCAAACCAATCTATTGAACGGTGCTTACAAAGACTCTAATCTAGGCGAGCTGTTCCGCAAAGTATCTCAGCAAGAAGGCGCAGCACTGGTTGACTTTGCCGCTTACGCGCCCTCCAATGGCGACCCGGCCGCCTTCATTGCCAAACGTATAATGAACGGCAATGAACTATTGGGCGTGGTCGCTTTACAGATTCCGCTGGATCCAATCAATGCGATTATGCAGACCCGCTCAGGCATGGGTGAATCCGGTGAGTCCTATCTGGTCGGCTCAGATCTATTGATGCGCTCTGATTCTTATCTGGACCCTAAAAACCACAGTGTTTTAGCCTCTTTTCATAAGCCTGAAACGGGCAAAGTCGACACGGCAGGTGCCAAACAAGCCCTTGCTGGCAAAACCGCTGTCGAGGTTATTATAGATTACAATGGCAACCCAGTTATTTCCGCCTATGCGCCACTTAATCTGCCCGGCCTTAACTGGGCGATTCTGGCGGAAATCGATGTTGCTGAAGCCTTTATACCGATTTATCAGATTCAAAAAATGGCGTTGATAATTGGCGTGATTATGGCACTTATTATCATAATATTTGCGCTGTTTTATGCGCGCCTTTTAAGTCGCCCTATTTTGCAATTAACCGATGCCATGAAACAAGTAAGCACTGGCTTTGATTTTTCAAAATCCTGCACCATTACGGCCCAGGATGAAATCGGTCAAGCCGCTGAAGCCTTTAATGATTTACTGAAAAACACCTCTCAAGCTTTAGTCGATGTCAATTCCACAATGACCGACATCGCCAACGGAAAATTTGAAAGCCGCATTACAACTGACCTCAAAGGTGACTTAGGCACGCTTAAAGACGGCGTTAATGCCTCGGCAAACAGTGTCGACTTTACCATGCAGGCATTGGGTACCGTCATGGATGCCATCAGCAACGGTGACTTCAGTGTACGTATGGATAAAAAAATCCCAGGCGAGTTCCGCACGACTGTAGATAATGCCATGCAAAGTATGGACACCGCTGTCGCCGAATTAGCTGCGGTCATCACTAAGTTAAGTCAAGGTGAGTTTGATGGACGTATCAGCACTGAACTAAAAGGCGACATGGATCAGCTTAAAACCAATGTTAACCAATCGGTACAACAGCTTGAAAGTGCTATGTCTGAAATTATTGAGGCGATTGTTGCCCAAAGTGCTGGCGATCTCACAGCGCAGGTCAATGGACACTACGAAGGTGAACTGGAGCGTCTAAAACTAGCCTTTAATGAAGGCGGTAGCAAACTAAACCAAGTCATCAATGGGGTGATGCAATCTGCCGATTCCGTCAGTCAAGCGAGCCAAGAAGTGGCCAGTGGCAGTATGGATTTGAATCAACGTACTCAAAGCCAAGCCGCGTCTTTAGAAGAAACAGCGGCTGCGATGGAGGAACTCACCTCTACCATCAAACACAATACCGATAATGCGCGTACCGCAGATCAACTGTCCATGAATGCGCGTAGCCAAGCCCAACAGGGTCAAGCAGTCATGTCAGAAAGCATCGAGGCCATCAACGAAATCAGTGAGTCAAGCAGTAAAATATCAGAAATTATTGGACTCATTGACAGTATCGCATTCCAAACCAATTTATTGGCATTGAACGCCGCCGTAGAGGCGGCGCGTGCAGGGGAACATGGTCGTGGTTTTGCCGTAGTCGCCGCAGAAGTGCGTAATTTGGCAGGTAAATCAGCGGATGCGGCTAAGGATATTAAAGGTTTGATTGAACGCTCGGCGAACAGCATTCAAAATGGTTCGGAAAAAATTGAACAGACCAGTCATTCGTTAAAAGAGATCAATGAATCCATATTGCAAGTCAGCAGTATCGTCAGTGAAATATCGGCTGCATCGCAAGAGCAGCAAGTGGGGGTTGAGCAAGTCAATCAGGCGATTACTCAAATAGACCAAACAACCCAGCAAAATGCCGCTTTAGTTGAAGAAACCACTGCCGCGGCTGAATCTATGAGCAATGAAAGTGAACAATTGAAATCAGCGGTATCAGGCTTTAAAGCCAGTGGTAATTTATTGCTTCAGTAAGGCTACCCTTTCTTAAAATACAAAGGGCTGTCTAAGGTAACTACGTTTATCGAAGATAGCCCCCAAACTGTATTATAATCAATCTCATATTTAGGTCTAACCGTTAAATTATCGACTTAATTCCATTAAAAATTAGAGGCTATTACTTGCCTTTCATGCCCTTCCATTTAAATCAATATATCTAGCCTACTAATTCACCACTTACAAACTGCCAGGCCTAGTGTATTAGAATAATGAACCATCTTGAACAAAAACCACACTGATCAAAATAATTAAGCTAACAATTAATTTACCTATTAACACACCTATAAAAGGCTTCACATGAAACAACTTATCACTCTATCCTTACTCGTCCTTGTGATTCTTACATTTGCAGGCTGTTCACTTATTCCAGACCTTCCTGGGCCTATTGGCATTCCGGGGATTTAGAACTGCCCTTTTTCTGCAATTGATATCCTAGTTCAAGTTTTTTTACCTGTGATAAGCGTAGAATTAAACTATTACAGAGTTATTAGGAGTTTATTCATGACCACTTTTTTAAACTTTAAACCCCAACACTTGCTTTCAAAGCTATCAATTGCCCTGTTGAGTTTAGTGCTTTTCGGCCTATCCGGGTGTAGCACGATTCCTGTGTCGCAAGATTATCAAACGACAACAGCTTTGAAAAACTACGCGACGTACCAATGGTTACCGGTTGCTAAGCAGAGCGTACCGTCCACGGCCAGTCTTAAAAAGGCGCATCCATTTATTGCGTCACGTTTAGAAAAAGCAATCCAGGCGAACCTGCACAACAGAAGAGCGATATTCGTACGCCAAGCGCCACAAGCTTATGTGACTTATCACTACAGCGTTAAGCAAATTCAGACAGTCGTACCCTCCACCACAATTGGATTTGGATGGCATACACGAAGCTTAGGATTAGGCACTCGTTTTCCATTGGATTACACGACAGAAGTCTATGAAGAAGCTAAGTGGGGAATTGATATCCACAATGCAGAAGGAGAGTTGATTTGGCGTGGAGAGAGTGCCAGAGTGGTAGAAAACTTTGCTTCTCCACAAGAAGCTGAAAAAAGTACTCAGGCCATTGTTGATGCGATTTTGAAACAGTATCCACCGAAGTAGGCTTCGATGACATCGTGCTCAATGACACCCCCTTTTCTTGGGGTGTTTTTTTGAGGTGTTATTTTTTCTGAACTGAATTTAGGCTGGTTTTTGAATAAACGCGACATTGTTCTTTAGCTCGACGACCAGAACCTCATCACCGTCCTGAACGTCAAACTCTGCGTTCTTCTTAAAACCCCAAGTCGTGCCTTTATAATCAACTCTTAGATGACCATCGTTTTCAACAATCAGGCCCGTTTCACCAACCTGCATGGTTTCTAATGGTAGGTCTTCTTTAGCCATGCCTTGCATCAAAAAGCCTCGTAATGCAAAGGTGAGAATACCCCCTAACACCATCGCCAGCAGTAATTGAACCTCACCGGATGGCCAACTCACGAAAAACCCAACGAGACCCACCAGAATGAAGGCGATGCCAAAAAACAGCATCACAAAAGTAACGCTTAATAGCTCCGCACCGAGTAATAAAACGCCCAGCGTTAACATGCCCCAAGCGGGAATAATCGGTAGTATATTTTCCATCTGTTTTCCTTAATATTTCTTAATTTTTATTAAGACCCTGAATTATTTTGACCTAACAACGTCGCAAATGCAGCCAAAGAACCCACCATTTCTGACGTTTCAATCGGCACAACCACCTTGTTAGCCGAATCACTGGCCGCAAGTCCTGCAAATGCAGCAATACGATCTTTAGCCAGTAAAAAACTGGCCGCATCTTTATTATTCAACATCGCATGGTTAATCAATTCCATGGCTTTTTGCTCACCTGTTGCCAACTGTTCTTTCTCATATCTAACAGCATCCGCCATACGTTCAACGGCTTCGGCCTGTTTAAACGCTTGCTGACGTTCACCTTCGGCTTTTAGAATCAGTGCATTTTTATCACCTTCGGCTTCGGTTTCCGTTGCACGACGACGACGTTCCGCTTCCATTTGCAGTTCCATCGCTGTTTGCACTGCTTGCGGTACAGAAATATCAGCCACTTCAACACGGGTCACTTTTGCACCCCAAGTGCTACTCGCTAAATCTAACGCCGTCAGTAATACCGCATTTAAGTCCGCACGCGAACTCAACGTTTCATCTAACTCCATGCGTCCAATCTCAGCACGTAAGGTCGTTTGCGCTAACTGCGCAATAGCGGCTTTCAAATCTCTGATTTCATAAGTCGCTTGCTTAGCATCGTTAATACGAATGAATACGACCGCATCGATTTGAATACTGACATTATCCTTTGTGATTACCGCTTGACGAGGCACATCAATAATCTGTTCCTGAGTACTGAAGACAGAACGTTTTTGATCCACAAAAGGAATCACAAAATTAATCCCCGCCCCCAAGGTGCGGTGATACTTGCCTAAGCGCTCTATTACCCACAATTCGGCCTGTGAGACGATTTTTATCGCCAAAAATAGATAGATCAAAATTAAGATTGATACGGTTCCAACGAATCCTAAAAACTCCACACGACACTCCTTTTGCATTCCAAGCGAATAGCTTAGAGATACTGAAAATAATGATGATAAAAACTGCTGAAATCATCATACATTACCCATACCCTGAAATGTAGTGAAATTACTAAGTGACTGATTAATTGGTTTTATCAGCTTGGGCTTATCATATTGGATTTTACACACGATATTTAGTATGGCCAGGCCTGGTTACATCATCTCTTGTGGGTCGACATCAATACTCCATCGCACTTTGCGTGCGAGTGGACTTTTATAAATATGTGGCTCTAACTCCCGTAAAACACGGTGCAGTTGTCCACGCTCTGCCGATTGTAGTAACAGCTGAAAACGATAACGTCCCTGACGGCGTAACATCGGTGCGGCGACCGGCCCCCAAAATTCGACATCAGACTCTTTTCCTGACTCGGTCATAAACTGTTGTTGATTCAGTTCAAGCCCTGCTTTTAAAGAGTGTAAAAAGGCCATGACATCATTCGGATTAGAAGCTTCCGAACGAATCAATATCTGATAACGAGTCGGCGGTAATTTGGCACGAATCCGTTCATCTAAAGCTTGTTGTGCAAAGGCATCATAGCCTTCTCGAATCAGCGTAATCAGTAAAGGATGATCGGGATGGTGTGTTTGAATTAAGACTTCGCCCTGCTTTTCTGCACGCCCCGCACGCCCTGCTACCTGGAGAATCAATTGTGCCATCCGTTCCGGCGCACGATAATCTGCACTGAAGAGCCCTTGATCGACATCGAGAATACCCACTAAGGTGACATTCGGAAAATGGTGACCTTTGGCGAGCATTTGTGTGCCAATCAAAATATCCGCTTCACCGCGTTGCGCAATACCGGTTAGTTCGGCCATCTTGCCTTTTAAACGTGTGGTATCGCGGTCGATTCGTAAGATACTATTCTCTGGAAACCACTCGGTAATCGCCTCTTCCAGGCGCTCAGTTCCTTGACCTACTTTAACGAACTCTTCGCCGTCGCAACTCGGGCAACTCTCTGGCGCGGCTTCTTGCTCTCCGCAATGATGGCATTGTAGATAGTCATTGATTTTGCCCGTATGCAGCGTCATATTGGCATCGCAACTTGGACAACTGGCTTGCCAACCACACTCATGACACATTAAAACAGGGGCAAACCCGCGTCTATTCAAAAACAGTAAAACTTGCCCGCCTTTTTCCAAATGTGTCGTCATCGCGGTTTGTAACTTTCGCGACACCCCTTCTTGAATTTTTTCACCGCGAATATCCAACAGCTTTAAACTCGGCAATTTGGCATTCCCGGCACGTTGTTTCAATTTAAGGTGGTGATAACGACCGCTTTTGACATTATGCAGACTCTCTAACGAGGGAGTGGCTGAGCCCATGACCACCGGTACTTTTTCTTGGAACGCTCTGCGTACCAATAAATCCCTCGCCGAATAACGGAAACCTTCTTGTTGTTTATATGACAAATCGTGCTCTTCATCAATAATGCAGATGCCTAAATCTTTAAAGGGCGTAAAAAGCGCTGAACGCGTCCCCAAAAGCACACTCACTTGACCTGTTCGCACCAAATGCCAAGCGCAATGGCGTTCCGCATCGTTTAAACCCGAATGCAAAGTCGCCACACGGGTTTGCAGTTGAGCCTCAAATCGCGACACCATCTGCGGCGTCAAGCCAATCTCTGGGACTAACACTAGCGCTTGTTTTCCTTGTTTTAAAACCGCCTCAATCATGCCCAGATAGACTTCTGTTTTACCACTGCCGGTAATCCCCTGCACCAGAAAACTGGCGAATGGGTTGTCTTTTTCCAACCACTCGGTGACGCTGTTAACGGCTTCTTGCTGCTCTTCATTCAAAACATGATTGGGCGAAGGAGGATAATCCGATTCGAGCAGACAAGGGCCTTTTCGCTCTTCGACCCAGCCTAACTCGATAAACTTATTCAGCGCGGGTCGCCAATTATCAGAATCTTGTGACAAGTGCGTTGAACTCAACATTGGGCGTTGTGCATTTTGAAAGCTCGCCAATACCGATTTTTGCCGTTTAGCATTCCCTGCAATATCGCTTTGCTGAATGGTTTTACCCAGTTCGGTCAACTGCCAATGGGCCACGCCTAGAATTCGACTTGGCTCTCCTTGGCGCAACCGCTTGGGCAGAGCGGCAGCAATCACTTCGCCAATCGGCTCATGATAGTACTGACTCGCCCACTGAAACAGGCTAAGGTCTTCAGCTGAAAATAGGGCTTCCGAGTCGATGGCTTCACTAATCGGCTTGATTTTAGCCACCTCAAAATCAGCACTGTCCGTAATCGCCATCACCAGGCCGACAATTTTTTTGTTTCTAAACGGCACCCAGACGCGCCCGCCGACGACTGCAATCTGAGCCGGTGCTTCTGCTATCTCTGCCTCTGACAGTAAATCCTGCACAGGTTCGAGCAGATAATCTAACGGAAACAGAAACGGACCCGGAACGGCCACTTTGGCGATTTTAAGATTGGACATAGACAGGGACAACACAGCACTCTTTATAGAGAATCGTTTTTATAAAAACAGTGGACTCATTCTACCCAATATTAAAGCTGACGATTCAACTCAATACAGCGCAGTGATGATTACAAAACGATTAAATCCATTAACCTCATCAAAATGACTAAACCGATTAAACCCATTCACTCTTTATCTGCCAACCTAATAGTCTGACGCTGGCTTCAGACTCAGGACAGAATCATTCATGGGTTTATTCAATCTGTTTTTTCAACATAGGCGTAATCTAGGAGCTGAGCAAATTGATTCAAGAGGATTTAATCATGTTAAAAGTAATCTCAGCCATCGTTCTATTAGGTCTTACGCTTTCAGTCAGCGCAAACGACTCTCGCCATTTTTCTAAAACTGCGCCGAATGCGCACTCCGATTATCGCGATGATAACCGTTACAAAACGACACGCTCTTCGAAACATTACTCTAAGCATGATTATAACCACGCCTATGCAGAGCCACGTCATAGCATTAAACATTCATCTCGCTATGACAATTCACATTATGCAAAACATTCACAATTTGATTATCGCTCAAGCCATCGTTCTGAACATCGCCCTATCCATCAATATGTGCAAACAAGCCACGGCTACCGTCATCCAGCGAAAGTAACAAAGTCGCATAAAGTGTTTTCACCGCTAAAACGTCATCAGGTTTTACCGGCTCATATGTCTTACGGTCGTGTACCGATGCGAGTAGAAAATAGACTTGGGCGTTTACCTTCTCATTTAATGCGTGTGGCGATTGGGCGTGATATTGCGGTTATTCACATTACAAACCGCGTTGTGCATGAAATTATCCGCGGACTGCTTTAGCAACTATTTCAGAAAGGCTTTATCTCATCAGCAGACAATACCGTCTGCTGGCTTGATTTCGTTCAAGTTATTTAATTCCTTTTAGTGGTATGCTGAACATGCATAGGTATCTGATACCCAAAACAAAAAGGAATTTGTCATGTCAAAAAAACTCCTATTACTGGCGCTTGTTAGTGCCTCTTTATTGCTGAATGGCTGTGTCACGCGCCAAGCAGTGGTCGTCAAAACGCATTCACCAGGAATATCCACCAGCTTTTATTTTAGTGATGTTGATCGCAGTCGAATCAAAGGTTATTACCTTTATAATCGCCCTTATAGCAAACCGATTCCACCAGGCCATAGAAAACAACGTTCGCCTCGCTACCAACGCCATCAAGTTCTGCCTCGCGGAGTCGCTTATAGTCGCTTACCGTCCCACTTAGACAGCCGTTTACCGAGACTACCGGTAGGCTATATCCGCATTAGAGTCGGTGGCGATGTCATGATTATGAATGTCAGAACTCGGGTGATTTACGATGTTATGTTTGGGTTAGATTAGCTTTAACAGAAACGCCTAAAAATGAGCAGGCCTGGTTAAAATTTTGTTCTTTAACCAGGCCTGGTCATATTACAATCCGCATGACAATCTGTATAAAACCCTAGTTTCTTGATAAACATGCCCTTCTCCTGCCAAAATCGTTAAAATATGGGCATTACTCTTAAATTTAAAACGCCCATTATGTCCACATTTACTCAGTCAATTCCAGCCTATTTAGCGAGCTTTGTACGCCTGCAAAACTCAATACAAAATCGTCTCGGCCAAGTCATAGCTTGGGCCAATCTCTCTCTGGTGATGATTACCGCGCTGGTTGTCATTTTGCGTTATGGATTTGATACCGGCTCCATCGCCTTGCAAGAAAGCGTCATGTATAACCATGCATTCTTATTTATGCTGGGCATCGCTTACACCTATCAGCTGGATAAGCATGTCCGTGTGGATGTTTTTTACGCGATGTATTCGGCCCGCAAAAAAGCTTGGGTTAACCTCCTGGGTACCTTATTATTTACCCTGCCAGCGATGGTTTTTATTATTTGGGCAGGCTGGGACTACGTTGCGGTCAGTTGGAAAATTCAAGAAAGTTCGGCTGAAGCAGGCGGAATCGCTTATCTCTATCTCTTAAAAAGCTTAATCATCATTATGGCCGTATTAGTCATTTCTCAAGCCCTTTCGGTGGCAAGTCAGTCAGGGCTAGAACTGTTTGCGACAAGTTATGTCAGCACCGAAGATGGCATCAAGCATTCACATCCTAAAGCCGTTGAGAAGGTCGCGGATGAGATGGGAGGTAAGCTCTAATGGAATGGTTAGCACTCGTCTTATTTGCGGTTATTTTTATCTTCCTACTTGCGGGCTTTCCCGTGGCGTTTACTTTGGCCGGCGCTTCCCTGTTATTTGCTTTAATTGCCAATCTGTTTGGCGCATTCGATATGGCTTTTTTACAGAGTGTTCCTAGCCGAATCTTTGGCATTATGAGTAATCAAACCCTCATCGCCGTACCGCTGTTTGTGTTTATGGGCATTATGCTTGAGCAGTCTAAAATTGCGGAAAACCTACTACACACCATGGATGAAGTCATGCGTGGCATTAAAGGTGGCTTAGGCATTGCGGTTATTTTAGTCGGCACATTATTAGCGGCCAGCACGGGAATTGTCGGCGCAACCGTTGTGACAATGGGACTGCTTGCCCTGCCAACTATGTTAAAACAGGGTTACTGTCCTAAAATTGCCAGCGGCACGATTTGCGCATCCGGTACATTAGGGCAAATCATCCCCCCTTCGATTGTGCTGATTCTACTCGGCGATGTCTTATCATCCTCTTATCAGCAAGCCCAGCTCAATCAAGGTATTTTCTCGCCTGAAACGCTTTCTGTCGGTGACCTTTTTATCGGTGCACTGTTCCCCGGAATGTTACTGGTACTCCTCTATATGCTGTATATTTTTTATAAAGCGATGACTCGTCCAGATCTGATTCCAAGCAATATTGGCCAACCGGTAACACCAGGACTGCTATTACGCGTCATCAAAAGCATGATTCCACCGCTGGCTTTGATTTTATTAGTATTGGGTTCTATTCTTGGTGGTTTTGCGACACCCACCGAGGCAGCTTCTCTCGGGGCTTTAGGCGCTTTGTTACTCGCCGGTCTCAGTCGTCAGTTATCTATTAGCAGACTCAATGCGGTCATGCGTAATACCTTGCAAGTCACCAGTATGATTTTCTTGATTTTCATCGGCGCAGCATTTTTCTCATTGGTCTTTAGAGGTCTCGGCGGCGATGAGTTGATTACCGAGTTACTCACCGACTTACCCGGCGGTGTCTTTACGGCGATGTTAATCGTAATGGCATTGATGTTTATTTTAGGGTTTTTCCTAGACTTTATTGAGATCACTTACGTCGTCGTTCCGGTCGTAGCCCCCATTTTATTGATGATGGGAGTCGATCCAATCTGGTTAGGCATAATGATTGCAATTAATTTACAAACCGCCTTCTTAACCCCCCCCTTTGGTTTTGCACTTTTCTACTTAAAAGGCGTGGCACCGCCAGATTTGAAGACAGTAGATTTATACAAAGGAGTTATTCCTTTTATTATCATACAGTTGAGCGTTCTATCGATGATTGCTATTTGGCCTGAATTAGTAACCTGGCTACCAAGTGTGGTCTATTAACCGATACATTGCGCCATCAATCTAACCGCATCTCGCTGGTTTTAGTCAGGCAGACATTGATAGGTGCGTAATTATCCTTATTGGTAGCATGACCACGTTTCCGCTAGAATCAATAGATAACTTAATACATTAGGCGCTACTCATTCCATGAGTCCACAACAAGATGTAATCAAACTTGAAAAAAACATCCGGCGCTTACGTGAAGAACGTGAGAGTAAGCGGGAGATCATTAATGCCATCCAGGATGGGATTATTGTTTTCAAACCGAATTTAGAAATACAACTTATCAATGATCAAGCCCGGAAATTATTGGCTTGTGAGGCATGCGAAGCGCAATTCCTTAACAGCCCAACGCTCTTCAAAAATAAAAAAGCCACCATCTCTTTTACGCTCGAAAATTGGCTCAAGTCCATTATAGAAGCCCCCTGCGAAGAACCCATCGAGCTCAATATTTGGATCAGAAATCCAATCACACTAAAATCCAACCCACTATGTTTGAATGGCAAGGTGCTTTTCAGCAAAAAAGGCACCATTAAAAGCCTACTTCTGACCATCTATGACCGCAGTCTACACACGCAAGCAGATGAACAAAAGCGTTTGATGCAAGCGGCTTTCAACAATTTCAACGGGCAATTTATTGCCAATGAAAAGGGTTACATCACCCACCCAAATGATAGCTTTATCTCCATGTGTGGCTTAAGCGCCGAGCAATTGCACAAAATGACACTGATGCACTGGCTCGATTTGCAAATAACCCTTAAAAACGACACGACTGGCTTATTAAGAACTCTGCTCGAAACGAAATACTGGAGTGGAGAAGTAGAATTACACCCCACTCCCGACTTAACGTTCCATGCGGTATTAACCATCTCAATGATTGCGGATGAAGACTTCAATATCGAACACTATATCGTCACGTTACAAAACATTACGGACATTAAAGAAGCACAAGCGCAACTTCAGCAGATGGCATTTTATGATAGCCTGACAGGCCTGGCGAACCGTAAGCTCGCTAAAGAGTTAATATGTAACGCCCTTAAAAATCATCAACGCTATAAAACCTATTCCGCCATTTTGTATATAAACCTAGATCGTTTTAAGAGCATCAATAATGCATTTGGCCGCAAGACTGGCGATCAATTACTCGGCAAAACCGCTTTATCGCTTAAGAAAATGCTCCGTAAAGATGATGCCTTAGCGCGCGTCGGCGGCGATGAATTTGTCGTAATTACTCAAGATAGGGTCATCGACACCGAAAAAGCCACCCGCAATGCACTCAATCTAGCACATAAAATAGCGAATCAACTCAACCAACACTATCAAGTTGATGAACTAACGCTGCACAGTTCTGTCCGCATAGGCGTTATTATCTACCCTTATGCAGAGGATGATAGCGCAGACAGCTTACTTGCCAATGCCGATTTAGCAATGTCTGAGTCCAAAAACCTCAAGACCAATGAAAAAATTTATATTTACGAACCGACGCTATCTGAAGAAGTAAGGGCGCGCCGCCAGATAGAAATTGACTTAAACTCTCCAGAGCTAGACAGTCAATTACAGCTTAATTTTCAGGCTCAAATCGGCAAAGGAGATATCCTCCACGGTGCAGAAGCCCTTATCCGCTGGAATCATCCGACACTCGGTTTTGTCCCGCCCAATAGATTTATTTCGATTGCAGAAGAGAGTCGGCAAATCCTTAAGGTGGGTGCTTGGGTGCTTTATCATGCCTTTATGCAGGTTAAAAAATGGACGGCCAGCCACCCTAATTTCAATCTATCCATTAACATCAGTCCCATTCAGTTTCACGAAGCCGAGTTTGTAAAACATATTCGTGAACTTCTGAGTCACACCGATGTTAATCCACATAACATCACCCTTGAGCTGACGGAGGGCGTGCTGATTTCAGACACTGAAAGCGCACTTGATAAGATTGAAAAGTTGGATCGTTTGGGGTTTAAAATATCCATTGATGATTTTGGAACAGGTTACTCGTCTTTGAGTTACTTACAACGCCTGCCAATTCATGAATTGAAAATTGATAAAAGCTTCATTTTCCGAGTACCAGACAGTAAAGAAGATATTGCGATTGTCGAATCCATTATCCGCTTAGCACAAACGAAAAACCTAACCATCGTCGCGGAAGGGGTTGAGACTCAGCAACAAGTTGACTTTCTACGCAAACAACCCGATAACATTCTTATTCAGGGTTATTTCTATAGTCGTCCTGTTGAAGCTGAAGCTTTTGAAAAAGCGTTTCTAAACCTAGATTCTTAAAGTTTTCTGCCCAAAAGAATACCAACACCTCATCCAAGACTCCGTTCGGAATAATTCTTGTTTAGCCCAGAAAAAATTCCGAAACGCACTTTTTTCAATGCCCTTAGTCAACCACAATACAAAACATACACTATTTTAGTAGGCAAAATGACTTACTACCCACAAAGGCATGGTAAACTTTCTTGCATAACGCGTCTTATTTGAAGCTTTCCGCTCTTTTATCAGGGATGTTTTTGTGTATGATGAATACATAATTTCAATAAAACGAAGCACTATCAATTTCTTATGCGAGAAGCACGCCTCAATACTGAAACAACTGACCTGCTTGATCAATTACAGCAGGCGCATCAGCTACAAAAACAAAAAATTGTAGACCAGTTTAATGACGGTCTATTTTTGTTGACCTCGCAATTAACCCCCCTGCTTATCAATGAAACTGGAAAACTTTTTCTTGAAGACAATTGGTTTTCTTTTTGTCCATTTTCACAAATCCAAGCCTATGCCCAAAAACAAAACCGAGTGCGTTTTGATTTAAAAAGTTGGTGCCTGCAACAGCTCGACACTCGCACAGAGACTGAAAGCATAAGCCCTCTATTATGGTTACGAATTCCCGCTCAATCTCAAGAAAAGTGCACGCTACTGCCCGTATTGATTTCAGCTGTGCTGGTTCAATCCTCCGAGAATGATGAGGACAATCTATTAATCCTTATTCAGGATCAATCCTTACAGATTCAAGCAGAAGCACAAATTCGCTTAATGGAAGCCAGTCATGCCGGCCAGTTCATTACTGATGCGCACGGTTACATTACACAGCCTAACTACGCTTTTAGCGCATACACGGGTTTAACCCCTGATTCGCTTAAAAAAACGACCTATATCGAATGGTTACAAAACCAAGTCGTTTTTAGAGTACCGTTTGGTTCGGTTATGAAAGCCCTATTAGAGAATGGCTGTTGGAATGGTGAAGTTCAGCTAACACCCTCCAGCAATGTTGAATACCATGCGGTTCTTAGCCTATCCATGTTGACGGATCACAATCGTAACATTGAACATTTCATCGGTGTATTGCAGGATATCACCGACATCCGTCAAGCCAACGATGAAATTAAACGCTTGGCCTATTATGACAACCTAACAGGCCTAGCGAATCGTACTTTACTGCACAATCAGATTGAAACAACTTTAGATCACTATCCAACATCACATAGTTACTCGGGACTCATCTTATTAGATTTAGACAGTTTCAGAATGATAAACGATACCTTAGGGTTTGAAATCGGTGACCAGCTATTAATTTTAGTTTCCCAAAAACTTAGTAAACTCGCGGGGGCTACAAACCTAGTCGCCCGTTTAGAGGGAGATGAATTCGCAATTCTGGTCAAAGAGATTAGCCAGGATCAGGAAGAAGCCCACACCCAACTATTAAACCTTGCCTACAAAGCCCAGCAAGTAATTGATGACCGTTACACCATCAAAAACCGCTCTTTACACTGCACAGCAAGCATCGGCCTGCATCTTTATAGCCAACCGAGTAAAGACGCACATTGTGATGAGTTAATTCGCTATACCAATATGGCCATGCATGAGGCAAAAAGCCTAGGCGGCAACCAGGTTTATCAGTTTGAAGAACGCCTCTGTAAGATTGCACAACAACGTTTAGAAATGCTCCAAGCCTTAAACCATTCTGAACTCGACAATGAATTTGAACTGTACTTTCAGCCCCAGGTCGATGCGGCAGGTAATACCGTTGCAGCCGAAACTTTGCTTCGCTGGTTCCACCCTGCACTTGGACTTGTGCCACCCGGCCAATTTATTCCAGTGGCCGAAGAGGGTCGGCAGATTATCAAAATCGGTTTATGGGTCATGCATAAAGCATTTTTACAGGCTAAATATTGGAATGAGACCTACGGTTCGTTTCAAGTATCCATCAATATTAGTCCGATTCAATTTCACGAACAGAGTTTTGTGGAATTAGTCATCGGCTTGGTTAAGTTCACTCAGATCAACCCTCAATACATTACGTTGGAGTTAACCGAAGGGGTTTTGATCCGTAATACCAATCTGGCTCTGCAAAAAATTCAGCACCTCGTGAGCTTAGGATTTCACATTTCGATTGATGATTTCGGCACGGGTTACTCTTCACTGAGTTATCTACAAAAACTACCGATTCATGAGCTTAAAATTGATCAGAGTTTTGTTCGCTATATTCCAGACAATGAAAATGATGTGGCGATAGTGGACTCTATTCTGAAATTAGCCCACAACAAAAATCTAACCGTGGTCGCCGAAGGCGTTGAGCAGGATAGCCAAGCAACCTTCCTGCGAGAAACCGCACCAAACATTCTTATCCAAGGCTACCTCTATAGCAAACCCATTCCTGCCGCAGAGTTTGAAGAAAAATTCTTAGTCAACACGTCAAAATCAATTTAGCGTAAGACTCCTTAGGTAGAGTCTTGTCTTGTTTTCTATTCAAACATTTCACGAAAGACCTCATCTGCCAACTCACCTGGCATTTTACCGGCTTTAGCGGCGGCAATAATCACACGATTCATATTATCGATGACATGTTGTGGGGGGGGGCGTCGCTTACTCTGTACATTTTCTGCTGCCACATGTGACACGGAGCCTTGTTCATTGTCAGCATTCAGGTCAGTGGTCTTTTGTTCTGTCATCGTGATACCCTCTTTAAAGCAAACTATTTGCACTTTTAAATCTAATTTAAAGTCGTTAAACCATCTTACCAGGCCTGGTCAGTCTGTTTTTTGCTTTAATTTACGTTTAAAAACCGACGTAAGCTTGCATAATCATTAAAGTTTCACTATAATCCGGCTCTCGCAATGATTTGCACTTATTTATAAATAAAATAAGCTTATGTCTAAGACATAACAAATCATGCTTCGCAGAGCCATTTGCCCAACGCTTATCTTAAACGATAACGCCATCTGATTATTCTGATGCAAAGGTGCTCTATTAGACGCAATTTGCCCCAGAATAACGACTCTATTCTTTCGTTTAACTTTATTTAAAATCGATAAATACCACGGTTATTATTGTGTGTGTTTGATTTTCTATTCAGTCGTAAAGACGCTTACTTATTCACGGGCACTTTTATTTCTCAAAATGAGAAAAAGGACCAACCCGATGACTGTTGAAGTAACCTTCAAAGACCTCAATCTTTCTGAAGACGTATTAAAAGCCATAACCGATATCGGTTATGAGACTCCGTCTCCAATCCAAGCCCAAGCAATTCCAGCCCTTTTAGAAGGTAAAGATATCTTAGGTATGGCACAAACCGGTACTGGTAAAACAGCCGCGTTTGCTTTACCAGTATTATCGAATGCTGACTTCAAACAAAAAGACCCTCAAGTCTTGGTATTAGCGCCGACTCGCGAATTAGCGATTCAGGTTGCTGAAGCTTTCCAAGGCTTCGCTAAGCACATGAAAGGTTTCCATGTACTTCCTATTTACGGTGGTGCGGATTACGGTACACAAATTCGTGCATTATCGCGTGGTGTTCACGTTGTTGTCGGAACGCCTGGCCGTGTTATGGATCACATCCGTAAAGGTACTTTAAAGCTAAATGGCTTAAAGACCATGGTTTTAGATGAAGCCGATGAGATGCTACGCATGGGATTCATCGATGATGTTGAGTGGATTCTTGAACAAACGCCTAAGACTCGTCAAATCGCGTTATTCTCAGCAACTATGCCGAAAGAAGTTCACCGTATTGCAACCCGTTATTTGAATGACCCAACGGAAGTCATTATCAAGTCTACGACGGCAACCGCAATCACGATTGAACAGAAGTACCTAATGGTCAGTGGTGGACATAAATTGGATGCGTTAACGCGTATTCTAGAAGCTGAAGAAAAAATTGATGGTTCAATCATCTTCGTGCGTACTAAAACTGCCACGGTTGATTTAGCCGAAAGACTAGAAGCACGTGGTTATTCTGCCGCTGCCCTAAACGGTGATATTGCACAGAACCAACGTGAGCGCATTGTTGATAACATTAAGAAAGGTAAGATTGATATCTTAGTGGCAACCGATGTTGTTGCCCGTGGTTTAGATGTTCCGCGTATCAGCCATGTCTTTAACTACGACATTCCACAAGATAACGAATCTTATGTTCACCGTATTGGTCGTACAGGTCGTGCTGGCCGTTCTGGTACTGCGATCCTTTTCGTAACACCACGTGAAAAGCGTTTATTAAGCTCTATCGAAAGAACGACTAAGAGCAAGATTCCTGAAATGCACCTGCCTTCAACGCAAGACATCAATGACAGTCGTGTTGATCGTTTCAAGGCACGTATTGTTGAAGCTATGCAGCAAGATGATACTGCATTCTATCAGCAGATGATTGAGCAGCTTGAGACTGAGCAAAACATGCCTGCTGTTGAGATTGCAGCTGGTTTAGCGCGTCTGTTACAAGGTGACATCCCATTCTTCATGTCAGACAAGCCACAACGTGAAGAACGTTCTGAGCGTAACTCTGGTGATGCTGGCGGTCGTGGTAGAAACGAACGTGGCGGTCGTGGTGACCGTCCTGAGCGCGGTGGTCGTGGAGAGCGTTCTGAACGCAAACCGCGTCGTGAACGCTCTGCAACGCCTGATTCTGGTATGACTCGCTTCCGTATTGAAGTGGGTAATCAGCACGGCGTACGTCCAGGTAACATCGTGGGCTGTATTGCGAATGAAGCAGGTTTAGACAGCGAGTTCATTCGCCAGCTGAACATTGAAGATACTTTCAGTACGGTTGACCTACCTTCTGACATGCCTAAAGATGCTAAAGAAAGCTTAGGCAAAGCTTGGGTTTGTGGTCAGCAGTTGAAACTGAGTGAAGCTTCAGGCGGATCTGCGGGTGGCAGTGCTGAACCTCGCAAACGTCTGTCTCGCAATAAGTCTGCTGGTTCTGATAAGGACAAAGGTAAGCCACGTCGCACACCATCTCCACGTCGTAGCTAATCAACTTGGAATGAAGCGCCTTCATTCCAACTTTAAAAGATCCCCTAATACCCCTGGTTTTCAGGTTCAGTATTAGGGGATTTTTTTATGCCTAAAATCTACTTTTCTACATACACACTTAAAAACACCCAGCACACAATACTTAAAGCATATAAGAGATGCAAAATTCAAACAGCGCCTAGAATCGTTCAGAAACCCTTTACTAACACAGAAAAGAGAGCTGATTGCCTACTGTTTGGCCTCGGCTTCGGTAATACAATTCCGGCCATTTCGTTTCGATTGATACATCGCGTTATCCGCTTGAGTTAAACACTCTTTTACGCTACTTACTGGTAGATGATCAGTGTGATAAATACCACAACTGACCGTAATCATCAGTGGAGTGTCCAGATATAAAAAGGTATGGCAGGCAATGGATTGACGTAAACCCTCCAATAATTCCAAAGCATCCTCTAAGCTAATACGATTAAACACCAAGACGAACTCTTCACCGCCTGCACGGTAAATTTCATCGTACTCTCGAACCTGGCTTGATAAAATATGCGCCAGTTCTGTCAATACAAAGTCACCCGCAGCATGCCCATGTTGATCATTGACCTTTTTAAACCAATCAATATCTAACATAACTACGGCAAATGGCACGCCATGACTCCGGTAACCTGTAATTAATTGCTCTATCACCGTTTCCAAGGTCAAACGATTTTTTAATCCCGTTAACGGGTCATGATGCGCCAAAACGCTGAGTTTTAGATTGGCTTCTTTGAGTTTTTTTGTTCTAAACTCAACCAACTCATTCAAATTCTCATTGACCTTTTTCTCAGCCTCTTCTGCAGCAACAATCTGCTCTTGCATCGGCCTAAAGATAACAACAACCTCTAATAACAAGACTATCAAAACCATAATCCATAGCCAAAACTCAATGGATTTAATATTTAATAACTTCTGTTCGCCTTCTATTTGATACTGACTAACCACTAAATCCAAGTCCTTTAATAGGGGCGAGGACAAGTCATAAATTCTCAAGAGTACGCCTAAAGACTCTGTCTGAGTCTGAGTTTCAAGTACCTGCTGTGCAATCGCGACATAATTTTTTACCCGCTGAACTAAATCCATCTCTCCAAAATACATCTCATGAATCGTTGGCGATAAGGTAATCTTAAATTCTTCAGATAAATTTCCATTGCTTAGCCTTTCATTTGCCTGGCTTATTTTATTAATATTATCGATTAAAGATGCCCGACTTTTATTGATCCTTTCAATTAAATCCTCGCCATGAGGGCGGTGGTGTTGACTGTGAATTTCATGGGCGTCCAGAGAAATATGTTGCGTCAACATTCGCTGCTTTCCTGCCATATTAACAACTAAAGCTGTACTGTCAGATCCTTCTAGAACAGTAATTAGACTATAAAAAGCGCCTGTCGAGAGTACCGCTATAATGCTTAAAGCCAGTAAGTAACGATAGGTCATTGATCGTCTTAATTGTTCGCTGGAATTTTGTCGCATGTTCATCCCTTAAAGTAATACCTCCATTCTTAACTAAAAGGCGACTGAAAACAATCTATTAAGATGTTTTTATCAGCCAACCTAAACTCACAACGCTTCCGTCAAGCACAAGAGAATTCGTGAACTTAAGACAATATGTTATTAATCACACTATTGTTCAAAAACAGCCAACTCTTCTCGTACCTTTTTATAAGGCATTTCTTTATACGGTAAAGAGCCGAATCAGGATTTTTTTCTTTCTGCAATTTAGCATTTACCAAAATCCACCTAAAAAAATAGCGCCAAAAGGCGCTAATTTTAAAACCGTTGAACGTGGTTTAACACGCTCTGAAATAGAGACTATTGCATCTCTAAATCATCTAAGACCACTTCTACGCCTGCAATTGCACAAGCTTCATCGTCTTTACCATCAGGTGCGCCACTCACACCAACCGCACCGTACATTTTACCGCCCGCTTGAATGGGTGTAGAACCAGCCATAAAGGCTAAACCAGCCCCCATAGACTGTAATGGACTGTTTGATCGCCCCTCAAGCTGTGAGCCTTTGACATTAAACATAACTGCGGTATAGGCTTTTTTCTGACTAATCCCCAATGAAACAGGTGGTGCGATAGTATCTCTTAATTGCACCTGAGTAATTCCGTTACGATCTACCACTGTGACACTGATTGGAATACCTTTTTCACGGCAAGCCGCAACAGCACCTAATGCAATTTTATTGGCAACATCCATAGTAATTCTTGATACATTAACCGACATCGGTTCTTCTGCCTGTACCAGGCCACTGTTTAAAGTCGCCAGGCCCAATGCCAAAACAGATAGACCTTTTAATTTTTGTACGATTCGCTTAGCCATTTTTCCATCTCCAAGTAGGGTTTATTTAAAACTTAATCTCATCATATTCCAAAAGCATTATATTTCAAGCTTTTATGAAAATAACCTACAAAATATAGGCTTATTACTTATTAAGAACGTAAATTAAAGCATAGGTTACTCCCTACATCGAGGACTCTATTTTTAAATACGTACGGTTAAGGTTCTGTTTATGCCATGAACCATAATGCTTTAAATGCTTAAACTCTGGCCAATCCGCATTATCATTAACGGCTTGATCCACGCCCGACATATCATCGGCCGCAGCAGAAAGCGTGCTCACCAATTTATCAAGGTAGCTACCCGTTTCTTTGTCTGCTTGAGCCCAGTCTGTCACCTGACCATGACCCGGAACGATATGTTTGGCAGGTAATAATCTCATCGCTTTATAAGCTTCATTCCAAGTAATGGTATTTGACCAAGGATGTACGCCCAGCATTCTGTCTACATAGACAATATCACCGGTAAATAGTACCGATTGTTTTGGTAAAAACAGAACTGAATCGCCTTCAAAATGCGCATCACCATAGAAGTTTAGCTCCATGTCAACACCGCCAATCGTCAGTTTATTATGATCTTCCATCAGTACAACATCTGCGGTTTTCATAACAGTACCTTTTAATGCAGGAACCTTTTTAACAAGCTTATCAACTTCCAGCTCAAACATCGCTGTTTGTGTTTTTACGCTGCCTTTGTAAGCGTAAATTTTGGCACCTTTTTTAGCAAAGTAATCATTACCTAACCAACGGTGGTCTTGACTACCAATGTTAATAATCGCCACAATCGGTTGTTTTTTAACCGCCATAGCAGCAGCTTCAAGCTTCTTAGCAGCGGCATCACCGGCACCTGAATCGACTAAAACCCAACCTTCTTGAGTATCAATAAAACCAATATTATTGTTTAAGCCTAAGTTTTCAGGCGTACGGTCGGTAAGAGGCCCTAAATAAGCGTAAACACCATCCGTCACTTTTTGAGCCGTAAACTCAAGCGCTTGTGCTGTGAAACTGCTAACGGCCAGCATTACACCAGCCAATAAATTTAAATATCTAGTCATCTCTTTTCCTTCTTTATATCGTATTGTTCATTATCTCTTTAAAAGTAATAAAAAAGCCAGTTAAACAAAACTGGTAAATACCCAAGGAGGAATTTAGAGGGACTGGACAATCCACCTGAATATTCACACCGCTCCTATTTACTTAGAGACCTTTGCACGAGTGGGGCGCGAGAGAAAAATGAGGTAAAAACTGTCTAAATAAGGCGTAAAACGTAGGTAATAGCTGGCTATTGGCAAGTTTTAGAACGAAATTTAGGCGATTTTTAACCATTTTTATTTGTGCAGCCACTCGCGCAAAGGTCTCACTTAATTACTTAAGGTTCACAGGTGAGTTTGAATCCATTAAAAACGCCATTATATTAGCGATTTGCTCACTGCTTAAAACCCCGTTCATACCAAATCTAGACATTCCAGAACAAGCTGATGTTGCATGTGCACTATATATTTTTTCATAGGTATACTTCATAATCGCTTCACTTGTACCACGCGCACCATAGACCGTTAATTTAGGCCCTAAGTTTCCTGCAGCAGGTTCATTAGGACTTAACGCATGACAAGCATAACAGTTACCGCCATTCGGCTTTTTAGCAGGGTTATCCCGCTTCATCCCTCCAACTCTCATACCATAACCACTAATGGCTAATTTCTCGCCCTTCTTCCAGTCACCCAGTTTAATACCCTCTTTTGGATATTGAATCAAAGTACGATTATATTCAGTCAGCTTTTAGCCAAGTCTGGTGTCGGCTTATCTTTATAGGCCGTACAGAACTGATTACTATAATCCTGAATCAAACGCTTGCGATCTTCTGCCGATGCTTTGGTCCAACTTTCATTTACCGCTTCTTCAGCCTGCGCCAAAGTCTTGGCATCAAATTTTTCACCGACACCCGCCAGAGCACTACTCGCTGCGACAGAGAATGCCATTGATGTCATTACCACTAATATCTTTTTCATAAATATCCTTCAACCTTCGTTTACCACTTGATTGACGGAACATTGCTTTCGCCACCGTTAGACTCTTTGGTCATAAAGGTAATCAAATCAATCGTTGCTTTGGAAGCATAATCAATATCAGGCAAACGCACCTGCCAATGGCAACCCCACATACGGTACTGCATCGTTCTTACTGTACCGTGAGAAACACGGTAGGTAGGCCAAGAAGCAATGGTCTCTTTATCGTCATAAGCGTTATAAAACGAATACGTTTGCCTTCACCAGCATGACCAGTGGCGCAAGAAAAACCCATACTACCTGATCGACGCCAAAACAATGCTTCACCTGTTTTATAGGCTTCAACTTCTTTTGGATGATCAAGCGTTACTGACTAATTAAGAGCTCTTTCTTAGCTTTAGTGAGTTGTTTAACGGCATATTCTCGTTTAGAAGCTTCACTGCGGTTATCGGATTTTTCAGAATAGACTAATTCACAGGGTTGACGTACTTTGGTGTATTTAGCCCCGCCGACAAGTTCACCATTGTGTTGTCTGAGACGTTTTTGAAGATTCGTGGTAATGCCGCAATACAAGGTATTATCAGCACACCGTAAAATATAAACTGACCAGGCCTGGTCAGTTTGGTTTTCTTGATTTTCGGCCATTTAAGATAGAGTTCCTATTCGGCTTATTACGGTCATTTCAGCTATTATCCTTTAAACCTCGTCACCTTGGCGAACCCAGTGTCCTGATTTGCCACCCTTCTTTTCGAGTAGCTGTACTTGGTCAATAATCATGCCCTTATCCACCGCTTTGCACATATCATAAAGCGTTAAAGCCGCAGCTGAAGCCGCCATTAAGGCTTCCATTTCAACGCCAGTTTGCCCGACTAATTTGCAGCGAGCAACAATTTCGACTGAACTATTTTCTATATTGGCTGTCAGCTCAACCTTGACCGATGTCAGCATCAGCGGGTGACACATTGGGATTATGTCCGGCGTTTTCTTAGCGGCCATAATACCCGCAATACGTGCGGTTGCCATAACATCGCCTTTCTTATGTTTGCCTTCAACAATCAATTGCAGTGTTTCTGGCAACATACGAATAACGGCCATCGCACGCGCTTCACGCTCAGTATGTTGTTTAGCGCTCACATCGACCATACGTGCTTGGCCTTTTGAATCGAGATGCGTTAATGGGTTTTCAGTTGTCATAAATTACTCATTGATTGGGTGAAATGGATAGAATGCGACCTTGTCGCCCTTACTAATTTTAGTGTCTTCAGGAATAACCACAAAACCTTCCGCCCACACCGCGGAGGTCAAGACACCTGAGCCTTGATTATGATAGATTTCAACATAGGTTTTTTGATTTTTATTGACCAGTTTTGCTCGGGCAAACTCACGTCTAAAACCGACTTTTGTCCATTCGAAATCTGCTTCTAACCACAAAGGCTTGGCTTTAATCGCCGATGCGCCTTGCATCTTTAATAGGTAAGGACGGGCAAACAAATTGAAGGTGGCAAAGGCTGAGACAGGATTACCAGGCAAACCGATAAATGGCGTGCCGTTAATATCTCCGAAGGCGAGTGGCTTACCCGGCTTCATTTTGACCTTCCACATATCCAATGTACCGACTTGTTCAATGGCTGGTTTAATATGATCTTCTTCGCCGACAGAAACGCCGCCAGTCGTAATCACAACATCCGCAATGCTCGCGGCCTGTTTCATCGCTTCGACTGTCGCTTCAAGTGTATCTGCCACTCGACCCAAATCAATCAACTCAAACCCTAGTGCTGGAGTCAAACCGGCTAATACATAACGGTTGGCATTATAGATTTTGCCAGGCAGAGCCTCTTCACCTGGCTCTAATAGTTCGTCACCCGTGGTAAAAGTCGCTATTTTCAGCGGCTGGAAAACCTCGACTTCTGCAATACCAATCGATGTAATTAAGCCTAAATCCTGTCCACGTAACTTGTGGCCAACCTTTAGGATTTCATCACTTATGGCGATATCTTCACCCACTAGACGAATGTTCTGGCCTTTAAGATGGTCTGTAGACGTTATGGTGATCTGATGACCATCCACTGACTCTGTCTCTTCCTGCATAATGACTAGATTAGCGCCTTCAGGAATCACGGCTCCGGTAAATATTCGGGCGACTGTTCCTGGCTTTAATGCACCGGGCTGGGTTCCTGCAGGGATACGCTGACTAATGGTTAAAGCGCCATTATGCTCAAGGTCATAACTGTGAACGGCATAACCATCCATCATACTATTATTGTGTGGTGGTACATTGACATCAGATACAATCGGTTTTGCCAAAATACGCCCGCAAGCTTGATGAATTGCAATCACTTCTGTCTTTTGTGTAATTTTTACGTTGCTGAGTAAATAATGTAATGCTTCATCAAATGTTTTCATATGCTCTCTCAAAAAAATACCCGCATTAGCGGGTAGATACGACTAATGTGTACTTTCGGCTAAACAGCCCAACGTTGTTCTGCTTCTTTATCACTAATACGTGAATCAACCCAGCGGACATCCCCGTCGGGTAAGGTCTCTTTTTTCCAGAATGGGGCATTTGTTTTCAGATAGTCCATAATGAAATGTGCGGCATGAAATGCATTTTCACGATGACGACTGGCAACTGCTACCAACACGATTTGGTCGGTTGGATACATTTTTCCAACTCGATGAATGATTAAACTAGCCTCAAGTGACCAACGTTTATGTGCTTCTAAACGAATTTTCTCAAGCGCCTTTTCAGTCATTCCCGGATAATGTTCTAACTCCAAAATCGAAACTTCGTCGCCTTCATTGATATCGCGTACGGTGCCTACAAAAGAGACCACAGCGCCAATATCTTTATGGCCTTCACGAAGCCTGGCATTTTCAGCCGTTAAATCAAAATCGGCTTGCTGAATTTTAATAAAAGGATACATTTCAACCGCATTAGACATCGTTCTTAACCGCCTGTAACTGGTGGAAAAAAGGCCACTTCATCGCCCGCTTTAATCGCAGTTTCACGTGAAGCAACATCATGGTTAACCGCAATCTGTAAATTAGCGTTCTCCAGCAATGCCTGCTTCCAATTGTCACCACGTAACGCTAAATCGGAGATTAATGCGCCTACAGTCGAGTGTTCAGCTGGTAATTGCTCGTCCGACTGACCCAACATCTCTCTAAAACTTGCGAAGTATAAGATATTAACCATTCACTTTTCCTTTTACTAAATCCGTTTTGAAGCAAACTTTAAAACTACGTTTTCAAATAATTATAGCCTAGTCACTTAGTCACTGTTCTTAGCCACCAAGCTCAACCATCTGCCTGAACTCTATATTGTGAACATTCTCATTGAAGAAATGCTTCTCTGGCTTCTTCAACAGAGCATCACGAATCAACTGCTGTAAACCTTCATCCGAGATACCTTCACGTAGTGGAGTGCGTAAATCAACCGAATCTTCCTGACCTAAACATAAAGCCAAAACACCTTTAGCCGTCAAACGTACTCGGTTACAAGTCTCACAAAAGTGCTGCGATACGGCTGAGATAACACCGATACGGGTTCCAGTATCACCAATCACAAAGTTCCTCGATGGGCCGTCATGACTTTTACCAGAAGATGGAATTAAATCCTTACCAACATGTGCCTTAATGCGTGCCAAAATTTTAGAGGCCGGATAGTGTTGATCCATCATGCTTACGCCAGCAGGCCCAATCGGCATGGTTTCAATAAAGCGAACTTCAACACCTTTGGCTAATCCAAAATCGACCATCGCTTCGATTTCGTCATCATTGGTGCCTTTCATAACCACCATATTGAATTTAACGGGTGTCATTCCAATCTCTAATGCTTTATCGACACCCGCAAGTACTTTCTCTAAGTCACCGCCGCGAGTAATCAAATTAAAACGTTTTGATTTCAGAGAATCGATTGAAACATTAATACGGCTGACACCCGCCTTATGTAAAGCTTCCGCTTCACGAGCTAAGTGATGTGCGTTGGTAGAAAGTGCAATGTCTTCTAAGCCTTCAAAACTGCTGATTTTCTCTACTAATGACGCAAGATTCTTACGCACCAAAGGTTCACCACCCGTTAAACGAACCTTAGCGACACCTAGGTCAACAAACGCTTTGATAATACGTGCAAGTTCATCATAAGAGAGGTACTCAGTATGTCTTCCTTCAGGATGCACACCTTGCTCCGGCATACAGTAATCACAACGGTAATTACACTTATCCGTGACCGAAACACGAATGTAGTCTATTTTACGATTAAAGGGATCAATTAATTCATTGCGCATAGGCCAACCATCATTAAGTTTTGCCAAGCGTTATGTCCTGGCGGGAATAACGGTATTCTACAGCATTTCAATATTAGAATTCAATTATTTACCAGCTAAAAAAGGCTTTAACCACAAGATTTAAAAGGGGATTTACTTTACTACAGGCACAAAAAAACCCGCTATTACAAAAGTAATAGCGGGTTTTATAAATGCATATTTTAAGTTGGATGAAAGTTGCTTAGTGTGACTAGATCGCGGCAGGAAATGTGAACTTACATTCGTAAGCGTCCATTTCCTAACAAAGAGCTAGTTATGCTAAGCGACCTTTCAGCCGCTTAAAATTACATTCCGGCGTGACCTACACCTGGCTTATCTTCGTGCATACGTTGTGGAACGTTATACTGAGGAGTACCATCAGGTAATTTACGTGCTTGACGGAACTCAGCTGCGTTCCCTTCACCGTTACCACCAACTTGCGCGTCAGGACAGTTTGTCATGCAACGTTCGTTATGGATAACAGGACGGTGATCACAGAAGAAGTTACCTTGGTTAGGCATATACTTATTCATTTTCATCAGCATTTCTGAATCAAAGAAAGTTTCATCTTCTAGCTCAGTACCTTCATCATCAATAACGATGTAGTTAGACTGAAGAATATAACCTGTCATTCCTAGGTAACCAGCATCACCGATATAAGGTGCGTTAGGAGTCCAGAAAGGCATTGTACGACGGATATAATCAAAGATTGTTGCCGCGTAAGGCCAGTAGTTACCCACAGCTTTCATAGGTGCTGGATCCGTGAAATCAGAAGTTACTAGATCTTCTTCAACTGCTAGAGGTAAATAACCTTTAGCACCTTCACCGAAGTCACCGTGACACATACCACAGAACTGAACGTAAACCTTACCGCCCTCTTCAACTGTCATCCCGACGCCAGGTGCTGGTAAACCTTTACCATCACCATCGACAACGATTTGCCATTTTTCTAAAGCCGCTTCAGCGATAGGCGTACCAAAACCTTTAGCAACGAATGAAGAATCGTTGTGGTAGTTTGTGGCTACTGCATCGTGAACTTCCGTGAACGCCGCAGGAATCTTACACTGTGCGTTACCGTGGTTACCACCATCAATGCTGTCATCAACCTCGAAAGAGTATGGGTTTGCTGGATCCAACTTACCAACTAATCCGTCACGACCGTGAGTTGCTTCCGCACCCAAAATTGCTTCGATAACCGCTTTATCTAGGTATTTACCGTCAGCGTTTTTGATAATTTCTGCATAGTTTGCTGCATATTTACCATCAATTTTATCACCAGCAGTGCTGTCTGAATTACCAGACATAGCAAGTGCTGAACCAGAGAATAGTACTGCAACAGAAGCTGCAACTAATGTTTGTTTAGTATTGAACATTTTCAATCATGCCTCCGTTTTTACCTTCATCCCAACCGTGTACTCTCCACGTTACCATCGCTGTACGGTGATAAACGTTGTTAGTACCTTCCAAATTACGCATTTGCGGCATAGGAGGTTGTACATAACCAGTCTCATCTGTAACACGACTCATCAAGAATGCTTCTGAACCATCCCATTCCCATTCCATTTCGAAACGAGTCCAAGCTTTGTCCAATACAACTGAAGTGAAGTGAGCTTCTTTCCAGTTCTTACCACCGTCTGTTGAAATATCAACATTAGCAACCTTACCACGACCAGACCAAGCTAAACCACGGATGTAGTATTTACCAGGACCTTGCATTTTAAAGTCAGGAGATGGGTAAGTGATTACTGAGTTAGCTTCCATGTACCATGAGAAACGTTGCGAAGTACCATCAGGCATAAGCTCTGTGTACTTAGAAGTTTCTTCACGGTGCTGCATAGGCACATCATGCACCATGATACGACGTAGGTATTTAACCCACATGTTAGCTTCACAACCAGGAACAACTAAACGAATTGGGTAACCTTGCTCACGACGAAGTGCTTCACCGTTCTGTGCGTATGCAATGAAACAATCGTCCATCGCTAGGTCAACAGGTAATGAACGCGCCATACCAGATGCATCAGCACCTTCAGGAATGATCCACTTACCTTCAGGCTTAATACCTGCTTCTTTCAATAGATCAGATAGACGTACACCTGTGTATTCAACACAAGACATCATACCGTGAGTCCACTGAACTGAGTTCAACTGAACACCTTTCCACTCAAGTGCGCCGTTAGCTGGACACTCAACGAAGTGAATACGTGAAACTGATGGGAAACGCTTAAGATCATCCATAGTGAAGATCAAAGGACGTTCAACTAAACCGTGAATTACTAAACGGTGATCATCAGGGTTGATTGTTGGAACACCACCGTGGAAACGCTCAAAGTGAAGACCGTTTGGCGTGATGATTCCGTGCAACTGGTGGATTGGAGACATCGTGATAGATGCCATTGAATCTGGAGTTAACCACTCAAGCGTACGACGTTGAACTTCTTTCTCAAAAGGAGAAGGCATTCCGTAAGGGTACTTACGAACACCGAAACCTAGAGACTTACGCGCTGCGCTGTCTTGTAATACGTTAGTTAATTCTGTTTTACCAGCATAAGGTGCTACTGCTTTCTTAGGATCGAAGCCAGCTCCCTCTGCTGCGTTAGCTGCTGAAGTGAACATCACTCCACCGGCTACGGCCGCGCTACCTTTTAAGAAGGCGCGTCGACCTTGGTTGCGACTGTCTTCAGTCTGTACAGCAACCTTGTCTACGATTTTATCTGTCATTTTTGCTCCTTGATGACGTTACCGTTTACGGCAACCCCCCAAATTCAAGAGTTTTAAATTGGTTCAATAGCCTGAACCGTTTTCGACCGTTATTCAGGCCATACAGTTATTGCTAGTAGGTAATGATAAATTTTATAGTTTGCAACTGCAAGTCAAAACACCTCTAAAATTAGAATTCTCTTATATAATTTTTTTATGGCAGGTCTGATTTTTTCCACACCAGGGCATAATCCCCTCAAAACCACTCTATATAGTAGGTAAATCTTCTCTTGCACATACTGGACCCAATCTTGGGTTTTCAATATCTTCAGCAACTTGCGCTAAAAAACTTTGTAATTCTGTGACACTTAATACGGAAAGTATTTTATTCATAATTTCTGGATGAATCGCAACGGTCGTAAACTGGCCCGATTGAAGCTGTACTTGAACCCCACAAGCGTCTGCCACAGCGCCACTTTCGTCATTGCCTTCAATCATGGAAGCCTGCTCACCAAATAATAGCTCCGCATACTCCTCTTCAATCTGCTCGATAACAGCATCCTCTAGAGAGTCCGATAGACTCACTGTAAACTCAGGTTCCCCCGAATAGGTTTCACCAGAGATTAAGGTTGTTTCCACCCCTTGCGCCATACAATAGCTTTGAAAGCGCTCTGCCAAGCTTAAATCAAAGAAAACATACTCCATTAACTCATCCACACCGTCCACTCCTTTATTTTTATCTCTCTGACAGGTATCATTCGATACAGCTCGGCTCTACTTTTAAGCTTTCAATAACTCAGAGCAATTCACTTAAAAAGGTACCCTTCAATGCTTGATCGCCAATATCCAATTACCCGAATGCGTCGTATGCGTAAAGATGAATTTTCCCGCCGCTTAATGCGTGAAAACATCCTTACGGCCAACGACCTAATTTTACCGATGTTTGTCATTGAAGGTCATAACACCCGTCAACCCGTTGCCTCTATGCCGGGCGTTGAGCGGCTGAGTATAGACCTTTTAGTAGCGGAAGCCAAAGAAATTAGCGCACTTGGTATTCCAATGATTGCACTCTTTCCGGTGACGCCAGACGAGGTCAAATCACTGGAAGCGGAAGAGGCTTACAATCCTGAAGGTCTCGCGCAACGTGCGGTAAGAGCGGTTAAAGCGGCCTGTCCAGAACTAGGTGTGATGACCGATGTCGCGCTTGACCCGTTTACCACGCACGGCCAAGATGGCATTATTGATGATGATGGTTATGTTTTAAATGACGACACTATTGACGCGCTCATGAAACAAGCATTGTCACATGCTGAAGCTGGCGCGGATGTTGTTGGGCCATCCGACATGATGGACGGCCGCATTATTGAAATCCGCGAGATGCTTGAGGATAACGGCTTTGTGAATACCCGAATTATGGCTTATTCGGCCAAATACGCTTCTGCCTTTTATGGCCCCTTCCGTGACGCGGTCGGTTCCTCTGGAAACTTAGGCAAAAGTAATAAAAACACCTATCAAATGGATCCCGCTAATCGTAATGAAGCCCTGCATGAAGTCGGCCTCGATTTAAATGAAGGCGCGGATATGGTCATGGTCAAACCTGGCATCCCTTATTTAGATATCGTGCGAGATATTAAGAATGAATACAAAGCACCGACTTATGTCTATCACGTCAGTGGTGAATACGCCATGCTCAAAGCCGCCTCGCAGAACGGCTGGATAGATGAACGATCCGTGGTACTGGAAACCTTACTAAGCTGTAAACGTGCCGGCGCGGACGGCATCTTAACGTACTATGCAAAATTGGCCGCCATTTGGTTAAAAGAAGGTTAATTTACCCCATGACTGATTTATACGCCGTAATTGGCGACCCGATTGCTCACTCAAAATCTCCATTAATACACCGCCTATTTGCCGAGCAGACCAACCAAGACTTGGTCTATGAAGCAATTCGAGTGGATACAGATGACACCACCTTTCCGTGGGCGATTGCCGACCTGAAAAACCGCGGCTACAAAGGCATCAATATCACAGTGCCTTTTAAACTGGATGCGTTTGAGTCTGCCGACCAGCTCTCACCAAGAGCTCAAAGCGCGCATGCCGTGAACACTTTTATCTTTAATGAAGATGGCACTACCAACGGCGACAACACCGATGGTATCGGCTTGGTTAATGACATTGAACTGAATGGTTTACGCCCTTTTAAAGACCAAAAAGTGCTTATTTTAGGCGCTGGTGGAGCGGTGCAAGGTATTTTAGAACCGTTATTGGAAAAACAACCAGGCCTGGTACATATCGCGAATCGCACCGCCCAACGCGCGCTTGCTTTAGGTAAACGTTTTACAACGCCCATTCCTATCACAGGCAGTGGCTGGGAGGATATTCCTGAAATCCAATATGACATTATCATTAATGGTACCTCAGCCAGCCTAGAGGGCAAACTTCCACCCATCTCAGACAAACTGATTGCTGAAAACGCATTGGTTTACGACATGATGTATGGCGACAAACCCACTATCTTTATGGATTGGGCAAAGCAAGCACAGCCAAGTTGTAAGACCATGGACGGTTTAGGCATGCTGGTTGGCCAAGCCGCCGAAGCATTTTATCAATGGCGTGGTGTACGTCCTGAGACCGCTTCGGTGATTCAAGCCGTGCGTGCGTTAATTAAAACAGATTAACCACGAAGGTACGAAGACACGAAGTTTTTTTGACTTCGTGCTTTGTATTTACCCTGCTACTTCGGCTTTAACAGCTTTGACAATCACTCTTCCTGGTACTCGTTTTTCAGCTTCACATAATGTGCGGCTGAATACTTAAAGAAGGCGATTTCCTTTTCAGACAAAGGGCGCGCTTGTTTCACTGGCGAACCCATATAGAGATAACCACTTTCTAAAACCTTACCCGGTGGTACTAAGCTATTGGCTGCGACCAGAACATGCTTCTGCACAACAGCATTATCTAAAACGACTGCACCCATACCGATCAGACACTCATCCTCAAGAATACAACCATGTAAGACAGCATTGTGTCCGACTGTTACATCCTTACCGACAATACATTTAGAACCGGCTGAGATATCACTTTGATGCGTAGTATGCACGACTGCACCATCTTGAATATTAGAGCGCTCACCGATATAGATATCATTCACATCACCCCTCAGCGTGGCATTCGGCCAAACACTTGCACCCGCTTCGAGCACACACTTACCAATAACCACAGCGCTTTCATCCACCCAAGCCGAATCAACCAACTGCGGTAAAACACCTTTATATTTTCGTATTGCCATCTCTTAATAACTCCTTAAAAATTGTGATAATCAATCGTCTAAGTGGATTATAACCGACTCAATCAGATCTCTTTAGTACCTTAACTTACGCTTATAACTTTTACTTATACCTACCAAAAATGGTTTATGAAACAATCGCATTGCATAGCACTATAATGGCTATAGTGTTTTATATCACCTGCGCTTTTACTTAAAGGATCATCATGACTCAAATCATCGCTTCTGAAAAGCGTAAGAACATCCGCATCCCTTCTAGCCGTCCAGTACTCTTCATTATCAACAATCAAAGCATATATGCGACGATGACCGACTTTTCAAAACATGGTATCGGCTTTATATCGAACTTCTCTGCCAAAGCGCATGATCGTATTGAAGTGCATTTTGACATCCCAATCAGCTACTCTGGTAAAGAGATAAAGGCCTTTCAATTCAAAGCAGAAGTGAGGCACTGTCTTAATTTAAGTGAAAAAAACCACATTGGTGTTCGGCTCGACTTTCCAACCCAGGACTACATAGAGATCTTTGAGGAACTGACTGCTGCTTAAAACAGACAAATAAAATTGAACTCCATTTTCCGCGAGGTTAGTAAGGAAATTAGCTTATACAGATTAAAAGCAAAGTATGATATTGTTCCTAATAGAATGCATAAATTAAGCTATGCATGATGCGCCTTTATTTTTGAAACACCTTTAGGTCACATAAAAAATGAACCAGATAACACCCCCTGTTGACAGCAATAACTTTGCAAATCGTCGTAGAGAAAGTAGATTGCCAGCACGCATCCCTTCACTACTGATTCAAAAAGGCAAAACAGTCTATACGACAGTTGTGAACCTCTCCTCAACAGGCGTTGGCTTCTTATCGGCGGTCGCTGTCCCATCGGATGAAGAAGTGGTTATTACTTTTGAACGTTTAGACGCAAACACCATGGTTCCTGTTAATCTTAAAGTTCACGTTCACTCTTGTCAGGAAGTGGATTTTGAATATTACGTTGGTGGAAGTATTGCCTCAAAGCCTTTGGACTATAAAAAATTCTTCGAGACGATCGAGAGCGCGGAAGAACCTCACGAGTAACACCATCTCAATATTCACTCCTGCATAACGACTGCAACTTAAGAACAACCAACGACCAGAACTCCTCACCTCGACCTCCTATACAGACAGAAATCCCTACTCTTCACCCCCCTGCCGATAACGGCTATATTAACAACATGCTAAAAATTGACATAATTACTTAGTTAAGATATCGTGCTAAGCCATAACACTTAACACAGGGTTTTGCTTAAATGAAACACATCGTAGAAGATGATTTATTAAATCGCCGTAAAGAGCCTCGATTACCGATGCATTTTCCTTCCCTGCTTATTCAGAACGGTAAAGAAATTTACACGACGGTTACCAACCTTTCTGCCAATGGCATCGGCTTCTTATCCGCCATAAAAGTCGCTGCCAACGACGAAATTAAACTTAGTTTCGAGCGCTTAGGAGCCTACGCTATGGACCCCATAACCCTGAAGGTACAGGTACAAAGTTGTCACGAAATTGATTCTGAGTATTATATTGGTGGACACATTAATAAAAGCGGTGAGGAATTCGTAAAGTTTTTTGAGAGCATGTCTGTTAATCAATAACTGAAATAAGTGAGGGGGCAAGCATTTGACTTAAGAAGTTAGGCAGCTTGATTTACTTATCCACTTAACTGAAAAATAAAAAGGCCGTTCAATTGAACGGCCTTTTGACTTTACAATGATTGATTTGAAACAATCACAAGTTAATGACTTAACGCATGGTCACAAGCTCTTCCGAGCTGGAGGGGTGAATGGCAATCGTAGCATCTAAATCCGCTTTAGTCGCCCCCATCTGTACCGCAACGGCAAAACCTTGCAACATTTCATCCGCACCGTCACCGACAATATGAATGCCAACGACTTTTTCTTCTTCACCGGTCACGACCAGCTTTAACGCGGTTTTGATTTGATGCTCAGTAAAGGCATAACGCATTGGGGTAAAGACTGAGGTATACACCTTTACGTTATCCGAACCATACTGCTTGCGCGCATCATGTTCCGCTAAGCCAATCGTGCCCACTGGAGGATGAGAGAAAATCACTGTTGGTACCGAACTTAAATCCAATTTAAGTTCCGGCTTATTGTTATATAAACGCTCTGCTAAGAAACGCCCTGCACGAATCGCAACCGGGGTAAGCTGTGGTTGACCCGTCACATCGCCAATCGCATAAATATTATCGACACAGGTTTTATGACAGTCATCAACGTCAATAAAACCATAACCATTCGCTTCGATGCCTACGTTTTGTAACGCAAGTGGCTCAATCAGTGTTTGACGACCAACGGCCCAAACGACTTGATCAAACCCGCTGATACTCTGGCCATCGGCGCTGTAAATGGTTAAGGCTCCATCCGCTTGACGCTCCAATTTCTTAACTGCAAAGTGATACTCTTTTTTACAGCCACTCTCCAACATCGCATTGGTTAGGTTTTCACGAATCATGTCATCGAAACCACGCAACACTAAATCTTTACGACTAATTAAGGTGGTATCAGTGCCTAATGCCTGGAAAACACCCGCTAGCTCAACTGCAATGTAACCACTGCCAATCACAGCAACTTTCTTAGGTTGCTCAGTCAGCTCAAAAAAACCATCTGAAGACAGACCTAACTCGGCATTCTCTGTTTCCGCAGGAATCAGTGGCGTGCCGCCAGGCGCGATGACAATCGTTTCAGCCGTGTAGGTTTTGCCGTCGACTGAAACGGTATGATTATCAACAAGACTGCCCCAACCTTGTAAAATATCCACGCCTTTATCACCCATATAACCTTCATACCAGGTGGTGATATTATTGATATATTGCTCACGGTTCTTAACCAACTTGCCCCAATCAAAACCTTTTTGTTCGACATCAAAACCAAAACTAGAAGCATCGCGAATGGCTTCAGCGATATGCGCACCAAACCACATGACTTTCTTTGGTACACAACCGATATTCACACAGGTTCCACCCAGTTTTTTGGCTTCCACTACTGCACATTTTTTGCCATATTCAGCGGCACGTTCCACCACCGATAAACCACCGCTTCCGGCACCAATGGCAATCACATCGTAATCGTATTTCATGTTGTTTCCTTTACTCTTTTTTGAGCCACTTAAAACAAAAAAAGAGCCGATTGAGATCTTCTCAAATCGGCTCTTTTTGGAATAATCATTATGGATTATTCTAGCTTAAAACCGACCAGGCCTGGTCGGTTTTAAGCCAAGATTCTCAAAGTGCTTATTTTGCTAAAAACACTTCCAAATCATCAGAACCACCAATCAACTCACCTTCGATGAATACCTGAGGTACTGTATCCGCTTCAGCAACAGCACGTAAAGTACGTGAAGTAACACCAGTGTTAGAGATAGAAACTTCTTCATAACGAATACCAGTTGCTGTCAATAGTGCTTTCGCTTTAGTGCAGAAAGGGCAACCTGGCTTAGTGAAGATTGTCGCAACACGTGGTGCTTTCGCTTCAGCATTGATGTAGTTCAACATAGTATCTGCATCAGATACTTCAAACGGGTCTCCTGCAACATCTGCCTCGATGAACATTTTTTCAATCTGGCCATCTTTTACCAGCATTGAATAACGCCATGAACGCATACCGAAACCTAAATAAGACTTGTCTACTAATAGACCCATGCCCGCTGAAAACTCACCATTACCGTCTGGAATCAATGTGACAGCATCCGCCTCTTGATCTGCTGCCCAAGCGTTCATTACAAACGTATCATTCACTGACAAACAAAGAATGTCATCCACACCATTTTCAGCAAATACTGGCGCTAGTTCGTTAAAACGCGGTAAATGTGCTGAAGAACAAGTCGGTGTAAATGCACCAGGTAGAGAGAAAACAACAACTGTTTTACCCTTAAAAAGATCATCGCTAGTAACGTTAACCCACTCATCGTTCTGACGAGTACGGAATGTTACGCTTGGAATTGCTTGACCTTCGTGATTTTGTAAATTATTGCCTGATGCCATGGTGAATCTCCTAAGTGACTATCTGAATTAGTATTTATCTTTGACTTGCAAACTAGTTTATAGAGAAGCTCTTAATTAGTAAAATTGATTGTTTTTACCATAACAATAGCTTTTAGCTATCACCCAAGGTTGTATTTAAAGATAACTACTGTAGCGTTGAACCTTGTAAGGTTCGCATAAACGGTTCTAACTGATCCTTCTCTTGGGCGTATTTCATTAACAACCCCAAAATCGCTTGGTTTTCATGCTTTGAGGAAATGCGCGCCGCCAACTGATACTCTTTACCGGTGACCGCCCCCTTAAAACCACCTAATTCAAGCAGTGCCGCAACCACACCTGCGTTCTCTAACAGACAAGCCGCTTGCAATGCTTTAACGGGTTCGCCTGCAGCATCTTTCGCCACTTCTTGTTGAGCAGAAACAAAATACTCTTGCACCAAGACCATTGTCATCCAGTAGTTCATTTCTGGATCGGCTTCACTTTCAATGGCGTGCAGCAACATTTCACTGGGCTGGGTTTGATGCTTTTGTACAAGGGTTTTGACAATCTTAGAAAACGAGTCTCGGTTTTCAGGCTTTAGATCTAATAAGTTCATATACAGTCTCTTTACTCGTGGCAAGCAACCATGACGCAACGTAATAGTTGCTTGATTGACCACTGTTATCATATTGATCGAATAGCCCGTATTATACGGACAGTCCGCAAGCGACACCAGATGCCCAAGCCCATTGAAAGTTATAACCGCCTAAATGACCAGTCACATCCAACACTTCACCAATAAAGTAGAGGCCTGGTTGATTTTTAGCTTCAAAGGTTTTGGAGGAGACTTCATCGGTATCCACGCCACCCAAAGTCACTTCAGCCTTGCCATAACCGCCCGTACCTGCAGGATAGAGCTGCCAGTGCGTGAGTTGTTGAGCATAATTGGCCAAAGCCTCATCGGTGATATTCGACAACACACTCTCCATTGGAAAAACCTCTAGCCAGATTTGCGTAAAACGTTTTGGCCAAAATTGATTGAGCCACTTTGGCAATGATTTTCCGCTCTGCTTTAAGGATTTAAGCACCTCAAATAGCGATTCACTTGACTCCTGTGGCAACAAGTTAAGCTCCAAAACCTGACCCATTTGCCAATAATTAGAAACCTGCAAAATACCGGGGCCACTCAAGCCCTTATGGGTAAACAACATGGCTTCTTTAAAAGCATGGCCATTCGCCGTGGCGATAATATCCATTGATAAACCACTGAGTTCTGAAAAACGGACTTGCCACTTGCCGTCAAAACTTAAAGGCACCAGGCCTGGTGAAGTTTTAATGACTTGCAAACCAAACAGTTTGGCGATGTCATAACCAATGCCGCTGGCTTTTAGCTTAGGAAAAGACAGCGCGCCAGTGGCAACCACTAACTTTGCAGCACTCAATTCTCCTTGAGAGGTTTTTAGATGATAGAGATTATCTTTAAACTTTACCGATTCTACTTGGCTATCAAGCTTTATTTCAACGCCAGACCAATCGCATTCAGTTCTTAAAATTTGAATCAAATCTGCCGCGCGCTCCGCACAGAACAATTTACCTAATTCACGCGTTTCATAAGCCAAGCCATGACGCTCCACCAACTCGATAAAAGCGGATGATGGATAACGTGATAATGCGCTTTTAACAAAGTGGGGGTTTTGGCAAATAAAGTGTTCTGGCGTGACATCTAGGTTGGTGAAATTACAGCGTCCACCACCGGAAATTCTAATTTTTGCGGCCGCTTTGGGGGCATGGTCAATGACCAACACCCTCTTACCTTGATAAGCAGCGGTGGCAGAGCACATTAACCCTGATGCACCCGCACCGAGCACAATGACATCCCAATGAGACATAAATGAATAACCTGTTGATAAAAAGGAAAAGAATAGAACATATTCTCTACATGCTTTACATGAGTTTAAGAGCCCATATAAAAATCTAGAAAAGTGCGCGGAAAGTGATTAAACGTTATTTAACTCATCATGAAACTTGAAACTTCGGCGGCCATTGACTTTAACGTCATACAAGGCTAAATCCGCATTTCTAATTAAGGTTTTACGATCTGTTGCATCTTCAGGAAAAGAAGCTAAACCCGCACTAATCGAAACCATGACGGGACCTGCACAAGTTTCAATAGGCACTTCAAAAGCTTGCATAATCTTCGTCATAACCACTGACAATTCGGCTTTATTATTAACACCTTCCAATAAAAGCGTAAACTCATCGCCGCCCAAACGTGCAACCGTATCAGACGCACGAAGACAAGTTTTCAAGCGCTTTGCAACCTCAACCAACACCTCATCACCCGATTGGTGTCCCAGTTGATCGTTAATATCTTTGAATTTATCGATATCAATAAAAACCACAGACATTATTGATGAGAGACGTAGTGCACGCGCAATAGCTTGATCGAGTCTATCCTGATACAAGCGTCGATTAGGTAAACCGGTCAAGCCGTCATGACTCGCTTGAAAACTCATCGTATCGGCCTGCTCACGCAACGCTTCTTGAGCTTGAATCAACGAGGTAATATCATGTACAGACTCCACCACCGCATAGACTTCACCCTGCGCATTCTTAAGTGGCTTAGCGACCAACTCGACAAATTTGTCCTGACCATCATGCCCATGATTATGAATAACCGAAACCGATTGCTTGCTTTTCATCACCTGGCGTAATGGGCAGGGATGATCTGAACCATCACACGGTGTACTGCGGTGATGTGAAACTTCATAACATTTTGGGTTATCCAAATCAGCAACAAATTCAGGATTAAGTTTTACTTTAGTCGATTGATTCATCCACTCTAACGAATAGTCAGCATGAATCACCATGACCTCATCTGCTAAACCATCCAAAACCCTTTGCACGAAGGCGTGCTGAGACTCTCTTTCAGCCTGTAACGCACGGCGCTCACTGATGTCGCGTAATACCGCTACATACTGCAGCAGCCCCTCAATTTCCAATAGTTGGATATTAACTTCAACGGGAAAAATAGAGCCATCAGGATGGAAGTGCGTGGTTTCAAAAGTCACCTTGTTTTGCGGCGAAACATTGGACTTAAAAGGTTTTAAAAGTGATTTAAGTTCCTTTAAGTCCATATCTTGTTTAATCATGTCGGGACGAAGCGCCAGCGCCTCGAGCATGGAGCAGCCGAGGTGTTCAAGTGCGGCTTTGTTGAGATACGTAAATTTATAGTTATGACTGTTGAAGATATACACCTGATCGGTACTTTGATTGACCACATTGCCTAATAAAAAACTGTAGTGTTCCGCTTCTTTCTGGTCGCCGACATCAATAATAGTGCCTAAATAATACTCCGGCTCACCCGCTGCATTACGCTCAATCACAGTACGATCGTCAACCCAGCGGGTCGCGCCAGTCGCATCTAAAATCCGATAGACCTGCCTAAATTTATCCTGCCCCGTTTCGGTATAGTTAACGACTTCTTCGCCAACACGCTCAGCATCGTCGGGATGAATAATACTGGCATAAGAAACTCTACCGGTGAGAAAGTCTTCAGAGGTATAACCAAACATCTCAATATTTTCAGACACAAACTCAACCGGCCAGCCCTCTTTAGCTTGCCAGTAAAAAATAACCGCTTGGCTATTATTAATGATTTTAAGAATTCTTTTATTCATAGACCCTTATAACGCAACACGCGAGAAAACCATAAAGAAACCGACTGCTGGTTGCAGCAAAAGCTTTGCCACTCAGCGTTAACTTACTCTTCATTGTCTCTATATTATCTATTCAGTTCAATAAGTTGTTTTGAGTAGCCATAAATATTACGATGCAGGCAACCATTGACATTGACGCCTTTCGGCTTCTGAGACGATTGCTTGATAGCCTTTTAAAACGTCAACTTCCTTGCCTTCTACCCCTAACTCAATGGTGCGTTGATCATCTTCACTGATACTCGGCAAACTAAACAGACGTAACTTTGGGTAATCCAACTCAAATTGCTGCATAAAATCAACCCATTCAGACTCTTGGCCATTGATGAGACGAATGGCTTTTTCAATATTAGGGGTTTGCTGGTATTCGGCATAGTAATGATCTAACACCCACTCCATCATCGGCTTGGCCATCATCGGGAAGCCGGGCATAAAATGATGATTTTGAATCGAGAAACCTGGCACCCGATTATAGACGTTAGGAATGATGCCCGCACCTAAAGGATACTCTGCCATGTGAATCCGTTGCGGATACGCCTCTGCGCCAAACTGCGCTTCGATCTCGGCGACCGCTAAAGGATGCCTTTCAATTGGCAATTCCAGCGCCAAAGCTGCGCTCTGTCGAGTACGATCATCCGGTGTGGCGCCAATTCCGCCAAAACAAAAGACAATATCAGACTGAGAAAAACTTTCCCGCAAGGTCTGCGTTAAAAGCGTGGGTTCATCACCCAATATTTTCACCCAGCTCAACTGCATGCCACGCGGATACAACAAAGCGTTCGCCTGCGCCAAATGTTTATCTTGACGTTTACCAGAGATGACTTCATCGCCAATAATAATGAGACCGATTTTAGGAGGGTTTTTAGTCATATTCTCTCAGTTGCCGATTGAATCGGCTTAATTACAGATGACGTCGTATGACTGTCTTTGCGCTAAGCAAGCTTAAGTCGCTGGCTCGGCCATAATCATTCGTAATAATATCAAGCGAGTCTAATATGTTTTTACTGAATAATCAAAACATAAACAGTATCATTGCGATATGAAAAATATCTTAACGCCTCCCTTACCCACTGTCTTATGCATTGCCGGCTCCGACTGTTCTGCGGGCGCTGGAATACAAGCTGACCTAAAAACCATCCATGCCCTAGGCGGTTATGCATTGACGGTACCGACCGCCATCACCGCTCAAAATAGCTTAGGCGTCACAGCCGTTTACCCACTTGCTGCTGAAATCGTTAAAGCCCAGTTAGAGACCTTGTTTGCCGACTATGACATTCAAGCGATTAAGATTGGCATGCTCGGTAATCTCGCCATTTTAAAAACCGTGATAAATTGTCTGCAACAACACCCTAATATTCCAGTTGTATTAGACCCAGTACTGATTAGCAGCAGTGGAAAAGCGTTACTTGAGACAGATGCGCTAGCGACCTTTATTGACCAACTCCTGCCGTTAGCGAGCGTTATCACGCCCAATATACCGGAACTGAATAAACTCATTACACTGACTCAGCCATCAAATCCACACGCAATATTTGTGGGTCAAGCTGATGAAGTGCCAGAAATGGCCCAAGCGCTATTTGCTTTAGGGGTACAAAATGCAGTGATTAAAGGTGGGCATAGCATCGAAACAGAGGCAATTGATTATCTGGTGATGCCCGCAAAACTTGCAACGGGTACAGCCAACATTCAAGCCTACTCAAGTATTCGCTTAGCAAGCGCCAACACGCATGGAACCGGCTGCACCTTTTCGTCAGCGATTGCCTGCGAATTAGCAAAAGGCAAGAGCCTAGTGGACGCGGTACAAACGGCAAAAGACTATCTTTTTAAGACTCTATCCCATGCACCACAAGCACAGCCGAAACAAATTGAACGGCCAGAACTAGGCTCTGATTTAGGCCACGCTCGAAAGGGAGTGCTTAACCATTTTTATCGCGATAAAGCTGATTAGAAGTGAGCTTACACAAGCAAATGGTACATATAAAATTCAGCTACAAAAAATGCCCATAAAGGGCATTTAACCAGGCCTGGTCACTTTTATTTTCCAACAATTTAGTAAGAAAAAGTGACGCCTATTTAATGTTTTAAGCGTTTTTTAACGGCTTTGCTCGACTCAATTACTCAACCTTGTCACGTACAACTTCTTTCGCTTCCGTTAAGGTTTCATTGTCTTCACTGACAACATCAATTACGTCTTGCATTTGATCACCGGTTTCCGATAACTTCTCAACGGCACCTTGGGTGTAATCTAAGGCCGACACAGCGATTTCACGACTGCCAAACCAATCGAACATAATGGCGAATGCCAATAACGTAAAGAACCAAAGAATTAAGCTAATTTTGCCAAATAAGTTCATCTATCCATTCCTAAAATATTAAAAACATGACCTATTGATTTAAGGCCAATTAAGTTGGCGCGCATTCTAGCGTTTTTCTAACAACACAGCACGTAAGTTTTGACTCAAAGCCTCTGCCAATTTATCCAAAGCTTGTGGCTGCGCTTGTTCTGCACTGTCTGCGCCTTCTGACATTTCAATTTCAGCAGAGGCTATTTGAATTTTGAATCGATCTAGCAGCGCTATTTTTCCGTAAAATAACCAATTTCCAGTGGTTTTATCTTGTCCTGCACTGGCAAACTTATAATCTAAAACAAAATCAGGTGGTTTCGCGGTAAAGGTTAAGGCCTGCTGTTCCATAGAAGCAATCAAGTCCGTTTCATACTCAGCACCTTCACGCAATAAAGCTTTCATATTAAACTTTAAATCACCTGCCATACGACTGATACGTTTATCCAGAAAGCCCACTAACCGACTGTTTTTTAACTGTGGAGCGGGCATTTTATTGATTTTTAAGAGTTGCAATAACGCACGGCGCTCTTCAATATTATATAAAGCAGGCATGAGTTTTTTAAGTTGATTAAACTCATTTTTACTTGTACTCATGCGTACATATTTTGATAATTCTTTGTCCAAAACAGTGAGACGCTCTATCACTTGTTCTAAGCGTGTCTTATCCCACTGCAAATCCACCTCGATGCGATCTACTTGCACGTTACTGGTTAGAGTATTAGGCTGGAAAATAGGCATTGCTACCAAGTTACTTCTAACACCGGAGCGTAATGCCTTTTCAAAAATCGTTTTTTTCGAAGCGGATGTGGTGCTACCCGTTGGAGACATTAATAGGCTACGCAGCGCACTTTCCTGAATTAAAGCCAATGCCTGAGAGCTTTTATCCGCTTCTGGCAACGTTTCTATTTGAGAAAATAGTCTGCTTGAATCCTCAGGCTGTAATGTGACGTTGATATTCGCCTCAACAGAGAGACTCAACAACATGATTGAGAACAACGTAAATACGGATTTTTGCACTATGTTTTTCCTGCTTAAAAGGATTAGCATATCATACCCTATTTAGCGCTCAAGTTTGCAACAAGCCTTTATATTTCAAGGGTTACTTGCCACTGCGCCATTGACGAATAACAAATCGAGCGGGGTGACTTGCATGATACAGCGACAACGGTTGAACCAATGCACTGCCTTGCAGTTCCGCCAGAATACTTTCGGCTGCTAAAAATACCGACATCAAACCTCTTGGGCCGTGTCCATTAGAGACATACAACCCTTTTTGATAATGCTGTTCTTTATAGCGATAAACGGCATGAGTATGGGATTGTGACAGATAAGCCTCTTGTAGCCACTCTTTGTCTGGCACCGCGCCAAAAATTGGCAGATGATCTGGCGTGGTCGGTCTAAAAGCAATCCGTCCTTGCAGAGATTCCGCTGGCGTCTTGACCCAATCAGGCAGCGCGGTATTGGCCGTTTCCAAATTGGTTAAATGCCCCTTTAGGGAAAGCACTTCGCCTAAATCAGGTGCTTCAAAAGTCGCCCCCGTCACTGCACGGCCCTGACCACAAGGTGATGAGTAGCCTGCATGCGTGAGTGGATATTTCAATGAATAGGCTTGTTGATCGACTTCAAGATGTGAAACCTGACCTTTTACCGGACGAATTGGCAGACCCAGCTTTTCATTTAAATCCGCATTTAAACTGCCGGTAGCAACGACGACAATATCCGCTTTTAAAGTCTGAACACTGGTAACGACTGACCAGGCCTGGTGACTTTCTGTATCTGAACTTTTTTCAATGCTTTTAACCGATTCGGATGTACAGACTTGAATGGATTCATGCTGTAAACAGCGCTTCACCACGGAAGGCGGGTTTAGCCAACCGCCCTGCGGAAAAAAAAGCCCCGGCGCGGAGACTTGTCCGCCAATTTTTTCGCTTACTTCAGAAGCGGTTAACCACACCGCCAACGCTTCCGGCAAACCCACTCTAACCAATGAATCCTTAACGCGCTGTAAACTAGTTTCAGTCACCAATAATTGCACCATACCCCGCAAATCACCTTCAATCTCTTGGGATTCTAGCCACGGCAACAAGACCCGCAAAGTCGCTTCAAAACCTTGCAGATACCACTGGCTACGCAGATTCCAATCAGCGGTAATCAAGGGATGGACGGTGCCAGCTAAATTCCCTGATGCGGCACTGGCCACGGCCTCTTTTTCTTCCAAGACCGTCACTTTCCAGCCAGCTTGTGCCAACTGATAAGCCACACTCGCCCCCGCCAAACCTGCCCCAACGACAACCGCCGTGCCAGTTTTAATGGCTTCAGGCCGGCTAAACCACGGCGCTTTTAAACCATAGGGACGAACTTGCGCTAACTGGCCAAAACACATCTCTCTTTTTTTACCACAGCCACTGGCCTTGTGCACCTCAAAACCTGCGGCTTGCAATCCACGACGGACATCGCCTGCCGAGGTAAACGTTGAGAAGGTTGTGTTTGCATGGCTTAAACGTGACATCTGCTTATAGAGTCCAGATTGCCACATATCGGGATTTTTGCTCGGTGTAAAACCATCGAGCAGCCAGGCATCGACTTTAGAACCTGACGAAGCATCGCACTCCGGCAAACCTTTCAACACATCGCCAAACCATAGCGTTAAGCGTACTCGACTGTCAAAGAGCCAGATATCATGCCAGCCAGGCATTAACAGTGGGTATTGGTTCTGTAGCGCTTCAGCGAGTTCTAAAAGTTGTGGATAGGCCTGATGTGCTTTCTGTAAATCCGCGCGTAACATCGGAAACTTTTCAAAGGAGATAAAATGTAGCTGGCAATTTACAGGACTCTTTTCCAGCCAAAGTGACGAAATCGCCAGGAAATTAAGGCCGCAGCCAAAACCGGTTTCGGCTATGCGAAAGGTCTGTCCTGAGAGACATACCGAGAAACGTTCCACCAAGCGATTCGGTTGAATAAAGGTATGCTCTATCTCTTGCAAACCACCATCGGTATTGAAATAGAAATCATCAAACTGCTCAGAATGCGGAACGATGCCATCAATCCAGTTAATTTGTGCTAAAGTGAGTTTCTCAAGTGCCATTGTATGCCGTCATTTGCAATTATTTACCCTAGTTTCGTCTAAGTATTTTCTACCTCTGTAGACGCCCAATAACGCTTATTATAGGTGGTTATTCAATAGCGTGAAGATTGCTTGCGGTAATAAGTTTGATTTTAAGACGTGCATTTAAGCCCCTTTTTTAGACGACCCTGAAAGAATTTGCGCGGAAGAAGGTCTTAAAAGTGAGAATTTATTGAAAAAGGAATTGCCAACATGTACCAGACGACAAACGATTTAAACGTTCAAGCCTTCCTAAATAAGCAACTCATTTCAGCATTCAGCCTTTCGACCTTAGCGCTTTTACTATTTTTTGTCAGTTTAAACCTCTCTGCCGCAGAACCTCTAAGAATTTCAGCCACACAACTTAATCAAAATCTAAAACAACCAGGCCTGGTCGTTTTAGACAGTCGTTCTGAACAAGAATACCAACAAGGGCATATTCAAGGCGCTTTAAACTTTCCCGAGGAGTGGACTTACCACAACAAAAGTATTGATGGTCGTATCGTACAGCCCACTCCGTTGCAAAATATATTACGCAGACTAGGCCTCAATACGGACACTCTGGTGGTTATCTATGACGGTGGTCAGATGATGAATGCCGCTCGACTATTTTGGACACTTGAAGTCTATGGTCTAAAAAACGTTAAACTTTTAAACCCAGGCTACGCGCATTGGCAGAGCCTTAATCTGCCGATTGCATTTGATGTGCCTTCTCCGGTTGCCAGCCATTATATTCCAGTCATTAATCACGAACGTTTGGCAACCAAACTGACCACCCTATTAGCCACAAAAAACCCCAGTCAACTGATTGTCGATGCGCGACCGAACACAGCCTACCGTGGGCTAGAGTCGTCCGCCAAGCGCTTTGGCCATATCCCCAAAGCCATCAATATTCCCGCTTCACACAACTTAAATCAAGAGATACATCAGACCAGTCTTAAATCACTCGATGAATTACAAGCCCTGTATACAGATGTACCTAAAACGCAAAAAGTGGTGCTCTACTGTGCCATTGGTCGTATCTCAACAATGAACTATTTCACATTGAGAGAGCTTGGTTATGATGTCTCCAACTATGATGCTTCTTGGAGAGAGTGGGGCAATGATTTCAGCCTAGCCATTGAAAAAGAACCACTTGATTCCAACGCCGTTCCAGTCGACTTAAATGTTGATATGTAAATAAAGGATATTCGATATGTGGCGCAGCCTTAGCATCCGCACACAGCTTTTTGCGTTGACCTCTATTATGCTATTGGGCATCACGATAGTCACCCTCTCTTTAGCCTACTGGCTAGATCAAAAACAGCGCGAATCTCTGGCCATAGAGCTTTCACAAACCCTGAATAAGTCGATGAGCCATGATATGCTCAAAGCACTGGTCAGCAATGAGACGGATGTTTTCTCAGATCTCTCTTTTCGTCTGTCGCAGTTTAACTCCGTTGATCGCGTCGTCCTCTATAACGATCAACAGCAAGCGGTGTTTGAATTCAACCCAAAAGGCAGCGGGGTTTATGACCACTTAGTGGCATCAGCGACCGAAGAACCTCGTTTTTCTGGGGTCGATTTATATGTTAAGCTGCCCTTAATCGTAGATGACTATACCTTTGGGGAAGTCGCCTACATTATCGATATGCATGATCTCACCACGAAATTAAATGAGCAGCTCACCTATCTAATCATCGCTTTTCTTTTGGAACTTATAATCGGGTTTTTTCTTACCCTTTGGCTGAGCCGTCTATATTCAAGACCTTTTGAAACCCTGGCCACGGCGATGAAAGACAGCCAGCCAACTGAAAATAGTTTCCCGACACTCACGACAACCTCTCAAAATGAAGTGAAATCGTTATTTGATGGCTTCAATCAAATGATGTCGCAAATTTCGACCACCACAAAAAAGTTACGTTATCAGGCAGAGCATGACCAACTCACAGGCCTCTACAACCAACAAGGCTTTCAAATAAAGCTAGACCACTATTTACACCCAAAATCCCCAACAACCGGAACCCAGCACATTCTGCTGCAAATAGACTTAGATCAATTTAAACTGATTAATGATTCGGTAGGACATGTGGCGGGCGATGAACTGCTTAAAATGATTGCTTCGAGTTGTACTGCTGACCTACCAGAGTCAAGTCTTGTGGCAAGAACAGGAGGGGATGATTTTATGGTACTCATCCCTGATTGCTCACTCGAAGAAGGCTCTCAACAAGCCCAAAAAATATTAGCGACTTTAAAAGACTTTCGTTTTATTTGGGAAGGCGAGTCTTTATCAGTGTCGGCCTCAATGGGTTTAGTGGCCTTTAAGCCTTTTGAATACACCTTAGAGGAGCTCACTAAAGCCGCTGACTCTGCCTTTTATGTGGCAAAATCTGCGGGACGCAACCAGTTACAGATCTACCAGCCTGGCGATGCCAGCACGCAAAAGTTTGACCGTGATATTGAAGTCGCTGGTTTTATCAAGGAAGCCCTTAGTAACGGCCCTTCACGCTTTGAGCTATTTGCGCAAGCCATTGTGCCATTGCAAACCGAAACCACGAAAATCGGTTATGAGATTTTGATACGCATGTGGGATAATAAAGGAAATTTCATTCCTCCTGATGCCTTTTTACCCACTGCTGAACGTTATCAAATGATGGCGGAAATCGACATGTTCGTATTGTGGAGGTTTCTTGAAACCGTCACCCAACACCCTGAACATATTCAAAACCTGCATGCCGCACATGTCAATCTCGCAGGAGGTTCATTGAATAATCCTGAATTTCAAGCTAAAGTAAAACAGGCCATTGAACACTTCGATTTCCCTTGGAAAAAACTCAGCTTAGAGCTGACTGAAACCTCTGCGGTCGGCAATTTAGCGAAGGCATCTGATTTCATTAAATACTGTAAAAAGCAGCAGATTAGCTTTGCCTTGGATGATTTTGGTACGGGCATGTCCTCTTTTGAGTACCTAAAGAAGTTACCATTTGATGTCGTTAAAATTGATGGCAGCTTTGTAAAAGAAATGCATACCGATCCCTCAGACAAAGCCGTGATTCGTTATATTCAGGAAATTAGTGCCTTACGCAATCAAGAAACGGTTGCAGAATATGTTGAAACGTTAGAAGATGTTCAGGCCTTAACAGAAATTGGCATTACCTATGGTCAAGGCTATTATCTTGGCAAACCTAAACCCCTGACAGAGTGGCTTAATCCCGAGTGAATTCCAGCAATCTAAAACATTTACGCCAAAGCTTAAAACAGCATCACCATCGCGCTTTGGTTATTTTAAGTGGCTCAACACAATGGCAATCGGCACAGCTAAAAGAGCTATGGTCACCGCATGAAACAGTACTTTCGATTGGCGCTAATCAGGAAGTCTTCTCTCCTCATCAGCTTAACGCCTCTGTTGAAACACTCGATAGCAAACAACTCATTCATTATCTAGGACAAGAATTAGATGGTGTTATTTTGGATGTTTCACAAGGGTTAAGCGCCAACACACTTGGTATTGCTGCGGGCATGGTGAAAGGCGGTGGGCTATTTGTTTTACTCACGCCGGAGATTGAAGAGTGGCGCAGCCGTCCAAACCCTGACAATGCAAGATTTCTTAACTCTCCGCTTGGCATTGAGCAGGCACATCCTTATTTTATTGACCATCTCATCCAGCAATGGCAAGCACCCCATCAACAGGTGCTTTGGCTAACCGAAGCAGCAACAGATTCTGCCTTAAAGACTGAAACCTTTATCCAGAGACTGATTGAACAAGCAAGCAATGCAACGTCGCCAACCAAGGTACCAGCAAAACAAACTTTACCGACCCTTGAGCAGCAGCAAGCAATACAAGCAATACACAGCGTTGCATTTGGACATCGAAAACGCCCTCTGGTGCTGAGTGCTGATAGAGGCCGCGGTAAAAGCAGTGTCTTAGGTTTGGCGGCAATCCAATGCCTGCTTGAAGGCAAAAACGATATCGTCCTCACCGCCAGCCGTCTTGATCAGGCAAAAATGGCGTTTAAACATGCTATAAAGGCCATTATCGAGGCATCTGCAACACTCGACATTCAAATTCAAACAAAACAACCAGGCCTGGTCAGTTTCAATTTTGAAAATCAACTCAAAACCTTTAGGTTCATCGCGCCCGATCAATTAGTGATAGAGCCCACCTTAGCGGATGTTTTGCTGGTCGATGAAGCCGCGCATCTGCCAACGTCTTTATTAACACAGCTACTGCACTGTCATCACCGCATGGTCTTTGCCACGACTCTGCATGGCTACGAAGGTTCTGGCAGGGGCTTTGAATTACGTTTTAAAAAGACCCTAACAAAACTGACGCCCGATTGGAAAAATCTGCACTTACAGCAACCGATTCGTTGGGCGGAAAACGACCCACTTGAAACGGCAATTAACCAAGCTTTATTCCTGACTCCAAACCAACTCGACCCCAAGCTAACCAAAGAATTAAACCTCTTTAAGGAGCAAGATTTAACTCTCCAAGAAGAGAGTATTCATAACCTAGTAGCGGATTCTGAATTACTCCACGCGGTCTTTGAATTACTGGTTCAAGCGCATTACCAAACCAGTCCAAATGATCTGCAACAGCTGCTAAGTGCCCCGAACCTTAAAATCATAACCGCCAAACAAAATCGTCTATTACTCGGCGTTGTACTCTGTATTGAAGAAGGCAAAATTATGCCAACATCAACTCGTGTTCATGGCCATTTGATGCCACAACTGCTCTGTAAAAACTATGCCGCAGCAGACTTCGGTATGCTCTCCACCTGGCGCGTTATGCGCATTGCTGTGCATCCAGAACATCAACAGCAAGGCATTGGAAAAAAGCTTTTAAAGGCGTTACAAGAGATTGCACGTCAAGCTCGTATCGACTATCTCAGCAGTAGTTTTGGCGCCAGCAATGAACTACTGCCTTTTTGGTTTAATCAAGGTTACACGCCACTGCATGTTGGCGTAAAACGCGATAAATCCAGTGGCAGTCACAACGTGGTGGTTACCTTGCCATTAACCCCCATGGCACAACAAGCATTAGCCTGTATACAACGTGTCTTTCAAGCGCAATTCCCACACACGGTCATCGAGTCCTTGCATTTCGTACCGGCGTCACTAATCTTGTCGGTTTTAAAAACCTTTCGCTTTAAAACCCAGAAACCACAACTAGAAGCCGCAGCAGTCGCTTATGTCTCACAACAACGTCAATATGAATCGATTAGTGGACTGCTCTGGGAGTGGAGTATTCGTAATCCGCAAATCCTCAGTCAAGCCACTCATGCTCAGCAATCCGTTTGGGGTGACAAGGTTATCAAAAAGCAAAGTTGGCAAGACGCTGCGCACCATAATCATCTGACAGGACGCAAAGGTGTTGAAAAAGTAATGCAGGAAATGCTTACCGAAATTCTTCCCGATTCTCGAAAAACTGTCACAAAACGCATATTCCAATCGGGTTTAAGTCAGCGTTAAGTCTGTGTTCAGTTGACCCTAAATCGAACTTAAATTGGCCTAATCAACACAAAAAAGCCCGAGTGACGTAGTCAACTCGGGCTTTTTGCATTCTAACGAACGAAAATAACGCCTTATGAATCAAAGACCACGGTTTTATTGCCATGAATCAGTACACGATCCTCTAGGTGGTAACGCAAGCCGCGCGCCAAAACCGTTTTTTCAACATCACGCCCTAAACGCTTAAGGTCCTCAATCGACTTAGAGTGATTCACGCGAATGACATCCTGTTCAATAATCGGCCCTTCATCTAAATCTTCAGTCACATAGTGACAGGTTGCCCCAATTAACTTAACCCCACGCGCACTGGCTTGATGATAAGGTTTTGCACCCACAAACGAAGGCAAGAAGCTGTGATGAATATTAATGACTTGCCCGGCATAATCGGCACACATCTGTGGTGGTAAAATCTGCATATAACGCGCTAAGACAATCATATCCGCACCATATTGCTTAGCTAAGGCTTCAGTTTCCGCAAAAGCTTGCGGTTTAGTGTCTGGCGTAACAGGCACATGGTGAAAAGGCACTTGATACCACTCAACCATCGAACGTAAATCGTCATGATTGGCAATAACGCAAGCAATCTCACCCGGCAATTCATTCTCATGCCAACGGTGCAGCAAATCCGCTAAACAGTGCGACTCTTTAGAGGCAAACAATGCAATCTTTTTAGGTTTTTCAGAGTCTGAAATATACCAGCTCATGTTAAAAGCATCTGCCACGGCCTGGAAACCTTTTTCAAAGGCCTCAAAGCCACCCGCAATCGAACTGGCTAAAATTTCATGACGCATAAAAAACCAATTCTCAGTCGGATCGGTATGATGATTAGCTTCTACAATTGAGCCACCTTGCTCTGCGATATAAGCGGCAACCTTTGCAACAATCCCAACTTGATCTGGGCACGAAATAACTAAACGGTAAACATGACTCATAACAGCAGACTCTCTTCATAGAAAACAATGCCTATATAATATCAAATGCGCTCAAAACATAGGAAAAAGCTCGATTAATAATTTACTCCATCGACAAACGATTAATAATGCCATTATTAATTCACTAAACGTTTCCAGTTAAATTTCTCAACGAACCTGACAATACCAACTTTTCATAAAACCTATTCCCCTTAATAATTTCAGACTTATTGCTTATACCTGCCTGTAATGTATTAAGACGAGCTTCCATGCTTTTGACTGATTTTTTAACTCTATTGCGCTATAATTGCGCGCTATATTACTCTCCTTTTTCTTTATTTATAGCCACTCGGAAACCCTCATGAAAATCGTCTCTTTCAACACCAATAGCGTTCGCTTACGTTTACATCAACTGCAATCACTTACTGACCGCATTAAACCGGACATTATTGGCTTACAAGAAACCAAAGTTCAAGACCATGATTTTCCAATCGAGGCGCTTGAAGAGATGGGCTATCACGCCATTTTTATCGGTCAAAAAACTCACTATGGTGTGGCGCTTTTATATCGTAAAGGGATTGAGCTTGTCGACTCCCAAAAAGGCTGGAAAACCGATGATGAAACTGCTCAAAAGCGCATGATTATTGGTGACTTTAAGTTTGAAAATGGCGAAACCGTACGTGTTGTGAATGGTTATTTCCCTCAAGGAGAGAACCGTTCCCATGAAGTGAAATTCCCCGCTAAGGTTAAATTTTATGAAGATTTAATGTCTTATTTAGAAACTGAGTGTAATCCTGAACAGGCACTTGCGGTCATTGGTGACTTTAATATCTCACCAACTGATTTGGATATCGGCATCGGTGAAGACAACCGTAAAAGATGGTTGCGTGATGGCAAGAGCAGTTTTTTACCAGAAGAGCGCGAGTGGTGGGCACGTTTATTAAACTGGGGATTGAAAGATACCTTCCGTAGTATTCATCCAGAAGAGGATGATATCTTTACTTGGTTTGACTATCGTTCTAAAGGTTTTGACCGTGAACCACGCCGTGGTTTAAGGATTGATACGGTGTTAGCAACCCCGTCGTTAAATGCCAAAGCGGTGGACTGTAAAGTCGGTTATGAAGAACGAGGCATGGAAAAACCATCTGATCACGCTCCGATTTGGACTGAGTTTAAACTCTAAAAATAGCCTTGAGTGAAGCGCTCGAGCACAACCATACATTAATAGCCAGCGGTTTTAAATGTACCGCTTGGGTTTATAGGATTTAAAAATGACAGCTGTTATCCACCCACTTAAAGTGGTCCATGTCGAAAAACTTGCTCCGCAAATTATTCAGATTTTAATGAAACCTGAGCATCCTATTGCCTATGCATCAGGGCAGTATATTATGCTCGGATTTGACAGCGAAGACCTTAAGCCTTTCTCGATTGCCTCTGCGCCGCGTGAAGATGGTTTAATCGAATGTCACATTCGTAATCAAGACGACAGTGAGTGGATGCAAGCCCTATTTGCCGTACAAACTGGCGACCACCTGGTCATGCAGGGGCCAAAAGACCAGATGCAACTGCAGCCTGCGCATCAACCTATTATATTTGTTGCAGGTGGAACCGGATTTGCACCAATGAAAGCCCTGTTGGACTCTTTACTTAAGCAAAATACTGGTGTGCCAATCCATTTTTACTGGGGTGCACGTTCGGTCGCTGATTTGTACCAACATGACAATATGCTTGCTTTAACACAAACCCATGCAAACCTAGAATACATTCCCGTCATATCTGGTCAAAATGAGCAGTGGAATGGTTTAACAGGCCTGGTGCATGAGCAAGTTTTACAGCAACACCCTAACCTAGAGCATAAGACAGTCTATATGTGTGGCCCTTGGCCAATGATGCAACAAGCTAAGCTGGATTTTTTAGCGGCGGGTATAGATCCAATACATTTTATTAGCTAAATTAGTTAAATCTGCTTTAGACTTAGCCAAAGATGAACAACCATAGGGGATTAAAAATGGATTATTTCAAGCGCAGTGCCCTCATATTTCTGAGTCTATGGGGTCTCTCCCCATTTTCGGCGAATGCGCTTGAATTGACGCCTTTTGAAAGCTGTTTAAATGAAGTGATTCAGCAAGCGGCGGATGAGATGACGGTTGCTGAAATCAAACAGGCCTGCATCAGCCAAAAGGTGGCGACCAAACCGCTGGAAAAGCGTCGAATCAGTGAACAGCTGACGGAACAAAATGCCTTTGTACTGACACCACATCATCTCAACTACGCGATTCTTGGGCACTATACCAATGGCGCTAATAAAGCTCCTTTTGAAGACAATATAGGTCACCCTCTCGACTTTAAAGATCAAGAATTGCAATTTCAATTGAGTTTTAAATTTCCGCTGGCGAAAGATTTACCAATTTTAGGTCGAAACATTGATGTTTATGCAGCCTATACCAACCGCTCTTTTTGGCAGTTTTTTGATGACAAAGACTCCATTCCCTTTAGAGAGACCAATCATGAGCCTGAAGTCTGGGCGGAGTTTCATGCCGACATGGATTTCTTGGAGTTCAATCTGCATAAAGTCGCCATCGGTTTAAACCACCAATCCAATGGCCAGTCTGGAACGCTTTCTCGTGGCTGGAACCGCCTTTTTGTGCAAGGATTTCTACAGCATAAAAACAGTTACTTAAGCTTTAAAACCTGGCAGCGTTTTGAAGAATCAGACGAATTTGATAACAGTTTTGACTATGCAAAATACCTGGGTGATTATGAGATTGAAGCCGCCTATAAATTAGAGGAACACTCTTTTGGTTTAACGGTTCGCAATCGCTATTTCGTTAATAAATATGGCTCACTACAACTCGACTATACCTACCCCTTAACGAAACGTTTAAAAGGTTATGTTCAGTGGTTTAGCGGCTATGGTGATAGCTTAATCGACATGGACAACCACACCAATAAAATCGGCATTGGGATTGTACTTGCTGACCGAATCTAAGAGCCATTTAATAACCATATAAATTTTACTCATGTTGTTATTTTTCATACACAAGGTATCTTGACTATAATAAAGTTTAATTTCTGATGGTGAATGAATATGTCAAGCTTGCTACCCATAAAACAACTCTCCTTTAGCTCACTACTGCTTAAGCAGCTTTTTATTGCCATTGGCCTCTCTTTTGCGATTGCGTTACCACTCGTCAGTGTGCCTGCTTATATTATTTTAAAAAATAATATTGAGTCTGACATAGAGTCAATTCAAACACTCAGCTACCAAGCCGTTAATGAACATTTAGCAACGGGCTGGCAGCCTCATAAAATGAATAGGGTCTATCAATCCCTACGCCAGGAAATGCCTGATGCCGCTTTTTTTCTGCAGAAATCACCGCAGTTTCTTTCCGCTGAAGACGATATCATTGACCCATCAACACCTACTACGGCCATTTTTCAGAAACTGATTCATCAGGTAGAGAAAACCGAGCGTAAAGTCATCAACACCAATATTATGAACGGCTCTATTAATGCGGGCTTACCGATAGTCTTCAAAAACCAATGTTTAGTGTGTCATGCACAACAAGTACAGTCCGGTGAGGTTTATAATGGCGCACTTGCTGGCACAATTGTTTTACAAGTTCCCATGTCCATCGACAACGTCTCATCAACAACGATTTTGACTCTTTTCTTTATTTTCTTACTGCTGTTCATAACGATTGCCACAGTGATAACGAATAAATTAGTTCACAAAAAATTATTACTGCCGCTGTCAGACCTAAACAGAAGAGTTAAGCGCTTAAAATTATCTTCACACGAACAGCACATTGACTGGCAAAGGATTCCACAAGAGATGCTGGAAATTGATCAGATTGATGAAAGCATCAGTGGTCACATCCAGACAATTCAAAGTATCTACGATAAATTAGACTCCCTCACGGTCACTGAACATGAGCCTGGATTATTTCATAATGAACGCTATCAAGAAGTCATTAGTTATGAACTGTCCCGAAGTCACCGCTATCATCATCCCTTTTCTGTGGTTCTTATTAAGCTGGTCAATGTAAAGGTCTTAAATGCCTCTGCCAAAAACATTGATATGGAAGATTCAGACTCTAAGTACATGGTCTTTGGTCAAATATTACACAATGATTCACGAGAAACCGATTTAGCCTTTAGACTAGAAGAGAAGATCTTTGCGATTGTGGCGCCTGTAACGGATGTAGAAGGGACGATAACCCTTAAAAACGACCTATATAAACGCTTATCTCAAAGTTCCTTACCCGCTAACATCCCAACATCGGTCGTATTACCTGAATATCAATTCACTGTTCAGATCGGTTCCGCCACCTTTTCAGAAGATAATAAAAATGCCCAGGCCTTAATGCGCGCCGCCGTTCAAGACATGCAACAATCGGAAGAGTTGACGGGAACTTATCCGCCTAAAAAAACGCCCTAAATAACCTCTAATCACAAGATTAGGGATATAAGTATTCTGTCAATAAAAGGGGGTTCATTGTTAGATGCGTTGTTTGGAACATCGCTTGGTATGGTTTTTTAGGTGCGAGGACCATTCCGTAGAAAAGATTTACGTAGTTTGGTCAACGTTATGAACGCAAGCCATTCAGAAAAAGAGAACCTCTCACCGTGTATAGCGAGTTAATCGAGTAGAGAACTGCCTTCTAAGCGCACAATGGCTTCCTTATAGGTTAAAGCCGCTTGATTATCCTTACCTTCCGCCTCGTAGCATTGCGCTAGCGCATGATAGGTTTCTACCTCTGGACGAATCTTTAGACTCTCTTGTAGATGACTCTGACCGCGACCCCATAATTGACTACGACACGCTAAGCGCCCTAAGGATAACAGTAGAACAGGATTTTTTTCTTGGCCTTTCAACCATTTTTCTGCTACTTTCAAGCGTTCGAATGCAGGGCCCAGTGTTAGGCGTCCATATTGATACACCAAACGGTCATTCCACTCTCTTTTAATGGATTTCTCTATTAATAAAGCTAAACCGACCTCCTGAACTCTGCCGATTCTTTGCTCGACGTATTCCACTAAAATTTTCGGAATAATCTTTTGTTTTGAGCTCAATTGCGCCCATAAGGCATCCAAAGTCGCTTCATCAATCGCCATGGCCAACTTGCCCGCGATTAAGGTTTGTTCAAGTGCTAACAGTTCAACCTTATCAATTGCACGCGCTTTTTTAATGACCGGTAGCAAAGCCTCCAATCTTCCCCAAAGCCCTAATTGGCGTAACGCTAAGGTATATTCAGCCAAAACGGTGATGTGCTTAGGATGTTGTTCATGTAATGTTTCTAAAATAGTTAATGCAACTTCAGGCTGCTTTTCCGAGAGTAATCGAGCCTCAACTAAACCGATTGTGACGTAATCAGCAACATAGTCTTCACGCGCTTGCTGTAGATACTGGTCTCGACGACCGTAGGCCTTTTGGTTATGCGCCATCTTGGCAGCACTCAGGTAATGAACCAAACCGGCTTCACTCTGTTTAGCGCTCTTAATCAATTGCTTTTCAGCCGTTTGCCAGTCACCGTACTCTAAGGCAATCATACCTTTGGCCATCGCATTTTCAGCTTTACTGTATTGACGTAAACGCCGACTGCGACGCCAGAAAACAGGGAGATGCCAAAGGTTTAAAAGCAAACGTATCAGAAAATAACCCGAGATAAAAGTCACCGCCACGGCAACCACTAAGAAACTCAGACTCGTTTCGATAACCCAGTCGTTCCAAACCATGGAAACCTGACCATTGTCATACAGCATCAAGGTCGCTAAACCAGTGCCTACCAAAAAAACAATCGCCCAAATTAAGATTAATCGCATGTGATCTTTGATTCCTTTGCTGAAACATTATGAACTCTTAATCACACTGAGACCTTTGCACGAGTGGGACGCGAGAGAAAAATGAGGTAAAAATTGTCTAAATAAGGCGTAAAACGTAGTTAATAGCGGGCTATTGGCAAGTTTTAGAACGAAATTTAGGCGATTTTTAACCATTTTTATTTGTGCAGCCACTCGTGCAAAGGTCTCACACTAAAGACTAAGAGGTAAAGTATGGTGTTCGCTTGATTATAACTCGGCTACCGTTCAGTTTGAATCGACAGGATAGCCAGTGGCTGACGTAATTCAAATGTCAATGCCTTGAAAGGTTCCAGTAGATGCTCAAATTTCTGCGACTGGCTTTCAAAATGAGTATCGATAAAGACCTGCAAGTCGCCCATTGCAAGAGACAGAGCACTGGCCGATTCCGTCTGTAGTGCCCAATCAATACGATCGACCAATAACAAACCTCTTTGCACTAATACATCTTGCATAATTATCGATTCAACTTGAGTCTGCTCAGCCGAAGTTTCACGCTTTTTCAGTGAAATCACCTGCCCGAAACGCGTCATCAATTGATCCAATGCCGACTCAGAACTGATCTCTTCGCCGAGATGGATTTTCTCATCTATCGTTGCTGTATGAGCCTCCGAAGCAGCTTTGGAAGCTTGGTTATCGTTAACCGATAATTTATACACCGCCGCTTTTAAAGCCTGGGTATTGATGAGTGTCTCACTCAGTACGTTTTTCTGAAAGCGCTCTAAATACGCTAAGTCCTGACCAATCAAACGCGCTAAGGTGGTCACCTCCGGAAAATCACTTAACCCAACCGCTTGCTCTAAAGCCAACAACTGTTGAGCCGTCTCCGCCACGCGGCCTTGCATAAGCCATTGCGTATTAACTTCAATAATCCACTGCTGAATCTGCAATGCACTTAAAGCCTGCTGAGTCGTCAATGCCTTCTGCTGCGTATTAAAATCAAATAACTCACTGAGCTTAGAACCAAGTTCCCCTATTTGCGTTTGTAATTTTTCCTCTAACAGCTTAATAGATGCTTCGGCATTGATTGTAGGTTTTGGAGTTTCAAGGGCCGACTCAAGCAGCTGTTCGGCACTCTCTTGAACCTTTGCAACTTGAACAGTAGCGGTCTCTTTTAAAGACTGTAAATGCACCTGTAGCTGGGCCAACTGTTGCTGTGTTGATTGTTTGAGTTCATCCAAATCAGCTTGACTGATCAATGGTTGATTTTCGGAGTCTGCAAGCGCTTCTTCTATTGCCGTCTCAATGGCTTTCTGAGAATCGAATTCTTTGGTTTCTTGAGCCGCCAGCCTGGATTCCAAGGCCTGGTTATCTTGATAGAGCTGGGATACATCGGACTGCAATGTATTGATATGCTGTATTTGCCACGCCGTATTCGGACGCGTAGCAATCAGAACCAAAATCACCACAACAAACATAAGCACCCACAATACGTAACCGCGATAACGTGTAAACCAGGCAGGCTTGTTTATGGATTTATCATCAGCAGAATCAGACTTAGCATCCGTCGCCTTAGATTTAGAATAAGCGCGCCCTCTGGCGATTTTATCTTCGATGGTTGCCTCGATACTAGCCTCAGGACTTTCGGTCAACACTTCGCCTTCCAATACTGCGGATTCGACAGTGGCTTGTTGGCTGTTAGTCTTACTGCTTGCTCTGTGGTATTTTGTCATATTGATTTAACCTATTTAAGACTTAATCTAATTTAAGAAGTTGTCTGTTTAGTACGTTACGCATCGACCTGATGTTGTGTGCGGATATTTTGCAGTGCTCTATTTACCATTATAAACACTGTTCGGCGGCTTGAATAATGCCTAAATCACTCTGTTTCGTCACCACTTGGATATCCGCAAACCAACCTTGCTGGAGCATAAACTCTTTAATTCTTTGGCTAAAAACAATCGTGTTTTTAAGAAATGACCAGGCCTGCTGAGTTTGTTTTTGGCCATCCACACTCAATTGATAGCCTTGATCAAACTTAAGCAAACTCGTTATTAAGCTTTCAAAGCTGGCCACACTGGTAATCAGCAATATAGGCTGAGGTGATTCGATAAATGAGCGCCAGGCTTGCGGGCAAAACTCAGCAGAAACTCTTTGATAAACATCCCAAGCCTCTACCAAAGCTCCTCTTTCGCTTAACTGACTCATCAATAAGCTACGACCGGCCTGACCTTTAACAATGAGTATCGATTCACCTTTAACCGACTGCATCGCAGAATGTTCTAGTAGCGCTTCACTATCATAGGAACCCTCGTGCAAACACTCTACCGGCAGTTGAGCCTGTAAAGCGGTCCGCTGTGTCGCTTTGCCAATGGCAAAAAATCGTGTGTTCGGATATGCGATTTGAGAGTTTGGCTCTGATTGACTTTTTAACAGACCTTGAACGGCATTGGCGCTGGTTAAGATAACCTTATCATACTGCTGTAAATCTTTGGCTAAGGACTCCTGCAAGGCTCTTTGAGAAGGCCACTGAATTGCCAAGGTTGGACAATTCAAGACTTGACCACCCGCCTTTTTAACCCACTCAGACAAGCCTTCTGCCTGATGTTCAGGCCGAGTATTCAGCAACGTAAAACGTGGCGCCAAATTTATCATAGACAAAAAGTCCTCAGAAAATCCTGATTAGCCTTTATGCAAATCAGAAGCATAGACTTCATCCAAAATAGCTTTCGCTCCCTGGTCTAATAACTTCTCTGCCAAAGCAATCCCCAAGGCTTCTGCATCCTTTTTATCACCTTCAATACTTGCCGTTAAGATAACGGAACCATCTAATTCCCCTACCAGACCACGCATTGAAATGTTATCGCCGTCTAGTTCAGCAAAAACACCGATAGGCACTTGGCAACCGCCTTCTAGACGGTGATTCATTGCACGTTCAGCAATGGTTCGAATCTCTGAATCACGGTGGTTTAACACTTTAATAATTTCATAAATTTCTTTATCGGCTTCAAAGTATTCAATACCTAAGGTACCTTGACTGACTGCGGGTAAACAAACTTCTGGCGTAATTTCATGGCGAATACGTTCATCCAACTCTAAACGCTGTAAACCAGAGGTCGCCAAAACAATGGCATCATATTCACCGGCATCCAGCTTACCTAAACGAGTACCAACATTACCGCGCAAATCACGAACATCTAAATCTGGACGAGCCGCCATCAACTGCGCTTTACGACGGAGGCTTGAGGTACCTAGAATAGCGCCTTTCGGTAACGAATCGAAGGTTGCATGTTTGTTAGAAACAAAAGCATCAGTCGGCGCATGACGCTCTAGAATCGAACCTAAGGCAAACCCTTCCGGTAACTCCATTGGTACATCTTTCATCGAGTGAATGGCGATATCAGCTTCACCGGCCATCATGCGATCTTCAAGCTCTTTTGTAAAAAGCCCCTTGCCACCAATTTTGGCTAAAGGCACATCTAAAATTTTATCGCCTTTAGTCGACATTGGTAGCAACACAATCTCGAGTGCGGGAAAAACTTTTTCCAGTTCTGCTTTTACAAATTCAGCTTGCCACATAGCCAGCGGGCTTTTACGAGTTGCTATTCTTAAGGTTTTTTTCATTCGATTTTCCATTAATTCACCTGATGACGGTCTGCCAGGTGTTCTGATTTTCAATATCAGTCCATTTTACTGAAAAAAACCTTAAAGTTTTAGTTAAAATAACGTCTTAACTGCTTAATCAAACAGTCTTCAATTAAGTAACGTGAGACTGAGCTTTTAATCGAAGCCAGATTAAGCACAATCAGAGGCCGTATTTGATGAAAAGTCTAGTTCTGGGCGTTATCGTCAGCCTAAGCTTATTGAGTGGTTGCGACCAATCTGCCCAAGCGGCAAAACATGCGCATTTTAAAGAACTGCAAAACTTACAAACTCTCGGTGTGCAGTCTCAGCAACAACAGCTGCCTATCATGGTGATGTTCGGTGCCGAATGGTGTGAGTTTTGCGAGCTGCTCAATGAGGAAATATTTGAACCCATGGGTTTGAGCGGATTATATGAAGGCAAAGTGGTCTTAATGCGCCATGTCGGAGTTGATGAAGATGAGCCAATTCCCGGTTGGAATGGTCAATTCATTAACAAATCCAATTGGGCGTATGCGCTCGATGCAGATTTAACGCCGACCGTTTTGTTTTTTGATGGCGAGGGCAAGGAAGTCGCTCCGAGAATTGTGGGAATTTCTGAAATCACGCTTTATGCAGGAATTATTCACCAAAACTTAAATATCGCATACCAGAACATGGGGCTCGATAAACAAATTCCAGTCACGCCTGAACTGCTCGATATTCAGACGAGACAAGCACAAAAAGAATAAGTATTTAATATTCATTAGAGACCTTGCATAGCTTGAGTCACTATTAAATTAATCAGATTAAATGAGACCTTGATATCACTCAGGGTCTCAAAGTAAAGGTTTAGAACCGTATGAGCAACGAACACAATCAACAGAAACTTTCCAGCGCCCGTTTTAGCGAATCAACCGATGCGTTTGTCGAAGCCTTTACCGCATCGATTCAGTTTGACCAGAGAATGTATAAGCAAGATATTCAAGGCTCGATTGCCCATGCCAAAATGATTTTCAAGGCGGGTATTCTCAACCAAACTGAATTAGATGACATTCTAAATGGCTTACAACAGGTTCAGAATGAGATTGAAGCCGGTGAGTTTAACTGGTCAATTCAACAAGAAGATATTCACATGAATATCGAAGCGCGCTTGACCAGTTTAATTGGCTTTACCGGTAAAAAGCTGCACACGGGTCGTTCACGTAATGACCAAGTTGCGACCGATATTCGCCTATTTATTCGCGATGAGATTGATGCTATTTTTCCTGAGATGAAGCGTCTACAACAAGGCCTAGTCATGTTAGCAGAGCGTGAAGCAGATAGTATCATGCCGGGGTTCACTCATTTGCAAACGGCACAACCAGTGACTTTTGGCCACCACATGTTGGCTTGGTTTGAAATGATTAAACGCGATGTAGAACGTCTGCAAGATTGTCGCAAACGCGTTAATACCTCACCCTTAGGTTCAGCTGCTCTGGCGGGTACGACTTACCCGATTGACCGCGCTTATACGGCTGAATTATTAGGCTTTGAACGCATTACCGAAAATTCATTAGATGGCGTTTCGGATCGTGACTTTGCGATTGAATTCACCGCTTTTGCCGCTACTTTAATGATGCACTTATCGCGTTTTTCTGAGGAGTTGGTTTTATGGTCTTCGGCACAATTTCAGTTTATTGACTTACCGGATCGTTTTTGTACCGGTTCATCAATTATGCCGCAGAAGAAAAACCCAGATGTACCAGAGTTAGTACGCGGTAAAACTGGGCGCGTTTATGGTCATTTGATGAGTTTATTAACGCTAATGAAGTCTCAACCCCTAGCTTATAACAAAGATAACCAAGAAGACAAAGAACCGTTATTTGATACCGTCGATACCGTTCGCGGTAGCTTACGTGCCTTTGCAGACATGGTACCAGCATTGATTGTAAAACGTGAAATGACTTACGAAGCTGCTAAGCGTGGTTTTTCAACGGCAACCGATTTAGCCGATTACTTAGTCGGTAAAGGTTTGGCTTTCCGTGACTCACATGAAGTCGTTGGTTTAGCGGTGGCACACGGTATTCAAAGTGGTGAAGATCTTTCTGAAATGTCCTTAGAGACGTTACAAGGCTTCTGTGACCAGATTACCGAAGATGTCTTTGATGTCTTAACATTGGAAGGTTCAGTAGCGGCTCGTGACCACTTGGGTGGCACAGCGCCTAACCAGGTAAGAGCGGCGGTCGCACGTGCTAAAGTCTATTTAGCGGACTGATTAACCGTAATCATTACACTTAGGAGTGACCAGGCCTGGTCACTTTTTTTATCTGCTTTTCATTTGAGTCACCAGGCCTGGTCAAACCTACATTTACTATCCCAACACCTTATTCTGGCTTATCTTTTGCCATAGACTATCATCCATTAGCATTCTGCAATGCCCTCCGGAGGCCCTTTGCGTTTAGATTGTTTTCTCAGCAAACAAGCGGCTTACAGCCGTAAATCTGTTTTACAACTCATCTCCCAACGTAAAGTCACAGTCGATGGTGTCACGGTGGATGACCGCTGCCACCCAGTTACGACCTTTTCTCAGATTGAAGTTTCGGGTAAACCGGTCAATCTGTCGCAACCTGCGCGTTATTTCATGCTTAATAAACCCGGTGGGTATTTGAGTGCCACCACCGATAAACAGCACCCCGTGGCACTTGAGTTATTAAAAGGGGTAGAACTCAGCGGTTTACACATCGCAGGACGACTGGATCGTGCGACCACCGGTTTATTAATTATCACCGATGATGGTAAATGGTCACGTAAATTGACGGAGCCGAAACAAAAAATACCGAAAACTTATTTAGTTGAAACCGCCTATGCCCTGTCACCAGAAATGCCTCAACGTTTTACCGAGGGCATCTACTTTAGGTATGAGGACATGACCACCAGTCCAGCAGAAGTTGAGTTATTAAATGAGACCTCTGCACGTTTAACCATCTATGAAGGACGCTATCATCAAGTCAAACGCATGTTTGCAGCGGTCGGTAATCGCGTGGTGAGTTTACATAGAGAAAGTATGGGAGAAATTCTTCTAGACTCAACTCTACAGCTAGGCGAGTTCAGGCCACTAACAGCCAAGGAGATTGATTCTCTGGATTAAATGAGGGTTGAATCAGTGTTAAATCAGAGCTAAATGAAGATTAAAACGAAGGGTAAATAAGAAGTGACCAGGCCTGGTCACTTTCAATTGATGACTTTTACAAAGCCGTTATCACGAGCGGTGTCCCTGGTTAAGCAAGCTGACCATACTTAACGACCTTATCACGACCGGTTTGCTTAGCGCTATACAATGCTTGGTCAGCCATATCAATCAAACTGACTTCATTATCAACCACCTGCTCAGGATAGGCACACAGTCCAATGCTGACGCTTAAATTAATCTGCTGTTCGCCTTCCATAAAGACAGTATCCTTCACTTGGTGACGAATACGTTCACAGACACTCATGGCGTTTTCTGAACTTGCACCATGTAAAATCATCAAGAACTCTTCACCACCATAACGCACCACAATATCACCATCGCGTAATGCATCTTTAATAATCTTCGTGGTTAAAATAATCGCCTTATCACCCACTAAATGGCCGTAGTTATCATTAACCAATTTAAAATTGTCAATATCGACCATCGCAACCGTTAGGCTAGAATGCTCTCTGACGGCGCGTGAAAAATCCTCTTTAAGTCGATCCATACCAAAACGACGGTTATAAATATTCGTCAGACTATCAATGGCCGCCAGTTTCTGAAACCTTGAATGGGTCAGGGCATTATTAATGGCTAAACCAATACTTCGGCTAAACAACTGTGACAGTTGCTCGGTTCTTTTATCTGCTACATTTGCACCGGTTGCGGCGATTAACGCGCCTAAGTTAACGCCCTTAAACTCAATCGGTTCAATAAACACCTCAGAAGGATTAAACTGTGCCAGTACACCGTCTAAATCTATATTCTTTGGTAAAAGAATACTTGCAGACTTACCGGTGTTAACGCATTTTTTAATGACATCATGCTCAACCAATGAATCCGGGTTTAAAATACCGCTAGACGCAACCAGCTGTAATGCACCTTTTTGCGAGACCAAAATGGCGCCACCATCAAAATTAGTTGACTGAATAAGCAACGAAAGCGTCTCATCTGCTAGGACATTAACATCTAAATTTTCAGACATCACCTTGGTAAACTGATTGAAAACACGTTCAACTTCATGCGCCTGAATGAGTGCATGTAACATTTGATTATACGCTTGGGCACTGACACCGATTTCATCATTAGAAACCACCTCAATCTTACAAAAACCCTCGTCACACCGCGCAGCATGGGAATCAAATTCCTTCGCCTCTAAGCCTTGTGCAATGTCCTGCATCTTATGGGATGAACAATTTCAAATGTGGACGAATAACGGTTGAAATCAATAAGAAACTCACCAGGCCAACCACCTGCCCAGCGATTTGCGTCACGACAAAAAAGTCCCAATGCATGACTTCTTGTTCAGGAAAACCATACCACACCAGAAAATAAGGAAAACTCAGACCAATCAGCACGCCAACGCCCTGCATTAATATAAACTGGTCTAAAAAAATACTTTTGGTTAATCTCGGTATACCCACGTTAGCTGTCCTTGCTTAACTTGAAACGGTCATTAAAAGAGCTTTTTATACGAGTCGATTAATCCTGAAATTGAATAACCGATCTTACCTTCATGCCTGAATGGCTAAAACTATTCAGGGCAGCGAGATCAATCAGACATGCCATACCCGCTACTTGATAACCCACTTTTTCACACAGTGTTGCCGCCGCACCCATTGAACCGCCGCTGGCAATCAAGTCGTCCAACAACAATACACGACTACCATCGCCCTTTTGCATCTCTAAAGTATCTGTGCCGTACTCTAATCCATAATCGATCCTAGCATGAACATTAGGCAACTTACCCGGTTTTCTCACCTTAATAAAACCCTTGTTATGCTTGTAAGCTAACGCGGATGCAAAAATAAAACCTCGTGATTCAATGCCTGCCAAACAATCTATCTGTTCCCACTCTGCTGCTGAATAAAGCTCGCTCATGGCATCGATGGTTTCTGTGAAGTGGCTTTTTAATAAAGGAGAGATATCACTGAACACAATACCCGGTTTTGGAAAGTCTGGAACGCTGTCTAAATACTGCGCTAAAAAATGCTGTGTCTGTGGTTGAGACATAATTCACCTGCAATGGACTTTAAATAGGATTAAACGTTGATAACAGGTGTGCTCAGAAGCTTTACTCTTATCAAATAAAGCATTATTCTAACAGGTAAACTTGGATTGAAAGTTGATTTACATTTCCGTCTAATTTAGCCCATTAAGTTTTAAAACTTTATTGTCAACTGGTGCATATGCAACTCATTGAAAACAACTATGAAAACGCACTATTACTCAGGCTACCACCCAATGCGCGTGACATTTCCGAGCACTTCCTGACGTTTAAACCGTTGCATTTGTTATTAATGATGTGGCAAGAAAATACTCCTGATTTGGAGTTGTTAAGTGAACACCGCGTTGCCAGCGAGCACTGGGAAGCGATTCTAAAAGCGGCTCTTCTCGCTAAAACGACCTACTTTTTCGAGAATTCGAACTTCAGTAAAGAAGAGACTTTATATCTGTTAAAGATCGCCTGTAGTAGCGCTGATCTGCCACTAAAAGCCTACAACTTGGCAGAAGTTATGGATCTAAGCAAAGATGAAATGCCTATTCTTCATAACTGGTTGAAACGCTTTGCACAACTGCTTAAGCAAGCGCATCAAAAAAAGGGCTAACAAATACTGTTAACCCTTTTATTGAAAATCCTTTCTCTGCTGACAACAACCTTAAAATAAAACTAAAATTTTAATAGCCCTTTTAAGTTCTGTCGGGCCTGTTTATTACCATAATGTGCCGCAATTCCGAACCAGAAACGTGCCTGAACCACATCCTCTGAAGTGCCTTTACCATGTTTATACATAAGCCCCAGCGCATTTTGCGCTTTTAGGTTTCCACGCAGTGCCGCGAACTTATACAGCTTATACGCCTGGTTTAAATTAACGGGCATTCCCAAGCCTTCTTCAAACAACCGCGCCAGATTATACGCTGCAAACGGATTACCCTTTTCAAACGCATGATGATACATATTGGCCGCCATTGCATAAGATTGATTGATTGGGTTACCGTGTTCATACATCAACCCGATGTTATTCACTGCTCTTGAATAGCCTCGAAACGCACAATTTTCATACAGGTTGAATGCTGTCTGCAAGTCGCCAGAAGCTTCATGCATAAGCGCCTGTTTAAAGATAGGGTATAAATAGTGCTCATCAGCCAATATCGCCATCGCATCTTCTGGAAAAGATTTTTCAGGCTGTTGAGAGAGTTTACGTACCCATTCCGGAACCGTTAACTCTTCTAACCAAAGCGTTAACTCCTTAAGAGTCGGTCGTTTAGTAGGGTTTTTTTGAGTCATCCAAACGATTAAATACCGCCAGAAAATAGGCAATCGATTAATCTTACGAATGGAATGGTGGGCTTGTGCCCACAACTGTTGCGAAGTTTTCTCAACCTTATCCAAACGATAAATATGCTTGCCAGTTAATGCATAATAAATCGTGCAGCCCAGTGCATAAATATCGCCTTTCTCATCAAACTCACCATTCAATCGTTCAGGCGGACAATAGCGTTTATCACCTAATATGCTCTCTGTATCAAACGAACTGAGCGAAGGAATGGATTTACTCCAATCGATTAACGTAAACGTTTGTTTACCGTGAATGATATTGGATGGCTGAATATCACCATGAATAAAACCGACACTATGGGATTTTTCCAAAGTCGATACCATATCAGCCAGCAACTTTTTAGTTGCTTTAGCCGATAAAGGACCCTTCTTGGCAATTTGTTGCTGTAGATTTCGTTTTCCCGCAAAGTTAAAAAACTGCAGGTAATGAAAGCCGACCTTACGGATTTCATTGAATCGGGAAAATTCGGAAAACTGATTAAAATAATTTAACAAATCCTTCTCGCGCTTTATCGCAAAATGGTTTTGAATATTATGCAGAACCCTAACTATTTGAATACGCTGAACTTCAGGCGTTTTTTGCAGTACTTTAAAAACGCTGACGGACTTCCCAGCAGAAATCAATTTGATTTGACTTAAATCAGGCTGCTGTTCCAATAAGGCTAATACACTATCAGACATTCAGTCTCTCCATAGAACTTAAAAAAAAGGCACCTAAAGAGGTGCCTTTTGGTCTTTACATCATAGCTTATTCATTCTGATAATCAATATTCATATCGTCAATATCGTTCAAGTCTAAGACATTATCCTGAATATAAATGATTGAGATATCACCACCAGGAGTGGAACCATTTGAATCTACCGTAATTTCAGTATCATCTATCGTGCCATCATCATCACTGTCTACTGGCGAAAAATTCAGATAATCAGCCAAGGTGGCTAAAGCAACCTCTTCATCGGTGTCACTAATGACCTCAGTCATATCTAGAGTATCATTTGCAATATCGTATTGCTCAATATAGGTGGCAACCCACGAGGCATCAATATCAAAGAGGTCATCAGCTTCTGCTGAGCCTACTAAGAAATTATCATCGTCTAACACAATATTGATATCGCCCATTGCAATATCCCCATCAGCATCCGTTAACGTATATGGGAAATCAACATCAACAGTCGTCTCATAATCTACTGCCGAAATACTCACGAAAGCTAAACTGTAATCATCGCCTTCTCCAGCTGTAAATTCAATACTTGCCAAGCCTGTACCTTCTGGCGCCGTAATATCAAAAAGCTCATCCGAATTGCTCGACCCACCGTCGATAGCACCGATGGCCACCCCGTTAACAGAATCTCCATTTTGATAAGTTACCGTCCACATAACCATCTCACCAATATTCAATTGATTCGCTCTAAAACTCATTGAATTAACAACCTGATCTGAACCAAAATCGAATGTGATGGTTTGCGTATCATCTATATGGGGGTTAGCCGCGCCAATATAGTTGGCTTGTGTATTAACAAAGTCTGCCACACCATTGGTGGTCGCGGTAACCGTTGCGCTAGCAATGACATCTGTTGCAAGCAGATCACTGGTAAAACTATACACTCGCTCTAGCTCAACACCAGCCGTAATATCTGAAAAATATATGGCCTCAGTTGCCGTTCCAAAACTACCTAAGTCATGGTCAATTTCAATTGAATAAAGAGGTTCTTCTCCCGATAAATCGACATCAACCGTTAAGACCGTCACAGGGTCTCCAACATCAGGCACAATATATCCAGTAATTGTTTCATTGATTTCATCAAAACTTAACTGTACTTCTTTACCATCGACATACACAGTGTCTCCACGACTATCGGTAAGCACCGTGCCAATGGTTGCTTGATCCCAAGTAAAAGTCGTGACATCTGCAGGAAGGCTAGCATTCAAGGCCGCGCCCACCAAGAGGTAATCATCATCATTTTGAATATGTAGACTATTTGTACCTGCTGTAGGCACATCATCAATAATGGTAATGAGCAGGTTAGAACTATCTGTGGCTGAGAGATTATCCGTCATACTCACAACAATCGAGTCAGCGAGCGTATTATCTCCGTTTGCATCGGCATGAATTTGTGCAGACGTTAATTCATAACCATAACTCACCACCCCTGTTTCAGGGACATAGCTGATAATCGTTATTGCCCCCTCACCGGTACTAATCGGTGTCAATGTAATCCCTGAGACCAGCACCCCATTCTCAATAATAAGCGTACCCGCCACCAAAACTGTATCCACACCTGCATTAGAACTTACGGTAAAGCTACCGGATGTAAATTCACTAACATCAGAAATATCTCCCGTTAAACCCTCTTCATCAACCGATTGTGCATCTCCTGTAATTGAATAAACATGCTCAATGATTTCTGCTGTCACGCTTGGCGTTAACTCCCCTACACCGCTGACCCAATCTACTTTTTCAAATTCACCCGTATCCTCAACACTGTTGATGGTTGCGGTAAAGGTTTCATTATCTAAATCTAAATCAACATAAGTATCCACCGTGAACGTTGGATTTGGATTCAAGGCCGTAATCGTAACGGTTTGCGTCGCTGCATCATAGTCACCAGCTTCAGCACTACCGCCAGCAAACACAATCTCTACATCCACATCTTGGGTAACCGCTACTGGGTCACCATTAATATCGACAAGACTGACGGTAAACACGCCTGTAGTCTGTCCTTCAAAGGTGATATCTGGACCGGACAATACGGCATAAATTGGATCTTCATCATCGGTAATAACGGTACTGACTTCGGAACTGTCATACCCTAGGTTTTCAAAACTGCCGTC
>CBFCZK010000008.1:0-122129 GCA_965602805.1 uncultured Thiomicrorhabdus sp.
AACCAGTGACCCTCGCCTTGTAAGGGCGATGCTCTCCCAGCTGAGCTAATCACCCGAATTAAGTTTTAAGGCACTTTGGTAAGGAAGCTTAGCAAAGACTTTGTACTTAATTGATGTGGCGTATTATAGAGTGCTGTGACAACATGTCAATCATGTTTTGGATGTTTTTATGATATTTTTAAAGGCGTTTCGTTAAGCGCTTGTTTTATTGCAGGATATCTAAAGATAGCAAGCTAATCAGAGAGGTTACGAGGTAGTTTCGGGGGGCTTAAAAACACAAAACCCTTAACAAGTAAGGGTTTTGAAACAAACTTTGTAATGTTAAAGCGGATAGATTATCCGTTTACACTATCCTTAAGCGCTTTACCAGCTGTAAATTTAGGTACTTTAGCAGCAGGAATTTGCATCTCTGCACCAGTTTGTGGGTTACGGCCTGTACGTGCAGCACGATCACCAACCTTAAATGTACCAAAACCGATGATTGCAACAGAATCGCCGTTGCTCATTGCACCAGTAATTGCAGCAACTGTTGCATCTAATGCTTTTGCTGCATCCGCTTTTGTTAAACCAGCTGTTTCTGCAATCGAACTTACTAATTCAGACTTATTCATTGTTTGTCTCCATGACTATTTTTAATGTTTTTTAATGTTTTTTTAAGTATCCACCGCTTTGGGTACAGCATTTATAGCAACCAACTACAAAGGGTGTCAAGCAAAAAAGTGGTTTTTTCGTAATTAATGATGATTTGTGCTGTTTTTAGGCCCTTTATCACCTTCAGGCTCTTTAAACACGCCACCCTTAGCATCCGCATTTAAAGGTTTTGGTTTCTCTGTTAAAGCCAATTCCAAAACTTCATCAACCCACTGTACAGGACGAATATCCAACTGGTTTTTAACCTCTTCAGGCACATCGGCTAAATCACGAACATTATCATGCGGGATGAGAACCATCTTGATTCCACCACGTAAAGCAGCCAGCAACTTCTCTTTAAGACCACCAATCGGCAATACCTCACCTCTTAGTGTAATTTCACCGGTCATGGCAACATCAGCCCTTACAGGAATTCCTGTAAATACTGACGTAATCGCGGTACAAATAGCAATACCAGCACTTGGGCCATCTTTTTTAATAGCACCTTCAGGGAAATGCAGGTGAAGATCGAGCTTCTCGTAAAAGTTAGGCTCTAACCCCAGAGCATTGGATCGACTGCGAATAACGCTCATAGCCGTCTGTACCGACTCTTGCATCACACTGCCTAATTGCCCTGTACTGTCTAACTTCCCCTTACCAGGCATTGCTGTGGCTTCAATTCTAAGCAAATCACCACCGACCCTTGTCCAAGCCAAACCAGCAACCTGTCCAATGCGGTTCATATCATCCACCAAACCAATACGATAACGAGCAACACCGAGATAATCTTCTAGATCATCCGGTCTCACCGTAATTTTACCTGAGACCTCATGAGTGACTAACTTCTTAACCGCCTTACGGCAGATCTTAGCCAGCTCGCGCGCTAATAGTCGCACCCCTGCCTCACGGGTATAGCATTGAATAATCGCCTTAATAGAAGACTCTTCAATTTGTACTTCACCTTTTTTAAGGCCGTGATCTTTTTCAGCTTTAGGCAGCAAGTGCTGTATCGCGATATTGAGCTTTTCTGGCTCGGTATACCCTGAAAGGTTAATCACTTCCATACGATCTAATAATGCTTCTGGAATATCCATCGAGTTAGAGGTCGCAACAAACATAACATCAGACAGATCGTAATCCACCTCTAAGTAATGATCATTGAAGCTAGAATTTTGCTCAGGATCAAGCACCTCTAAGAGAGCCGAAGCTGGATCACCGCGCATATCACTCGACATTTTATCGATTTCATCCAATAAAAATAGAGGGTTCTTAGTGCCAGCAGATTGCATTTTTTGAATAATTTTACCGGGTAACGCACCAATATAGGTTTTACGATGCCCACGGATCTCCGCTTCATCGCGGACACCGCCTAATGACATACGCACATACTTACGATTGGTGGCTTCTGCAATAGAGCGTGCCAGCGTGGTTTTACCGACGCCAGGGGGCCCGACAAGGCACAATATAGGCCCTTTCATCTTGCGAACACGCTGTTGGACTGCTAGATACTCGATAATGCGCTCTTTGACCTTCTCAAGCCCGTAATGCTCAGCATCCAAGAAAGCCTGACTCTTGTTTAAGTCTTTAGAAACACGGCTGCGCTTCTTCCAAGGAATATCCAACAACCAATCCAAGTAATTTCTAACCACGGTTGCTTCCGAGGATTGTGCTGGCATCATCTTTAATTTTTTAAGTTCTGATTTAGCCTTGGCATGCGCCTCATCCGACAAACCTACCGTTTCTATGCGCTCAACTAACTGGTCAAACTCACTAACGACGGTTTCATCACCTTCCGCAAGTTCGCTATGAATCGCTTTAATTTTTTCATTAAGATAATATTCACGCTGCGTCTTATCCATCTGGTTTTTAACACGTGTCGTGATACGTTTTTCTGATTCCAAAAGCTCTAATTCTGTTTCGACCATCGACAACATGCGTTCTAAACGCGCATTAATGGATGTAATCTCGAGTAACGACTGCTTATCACTGACGTTCAAATTGACATTCGCCGAAATAATATCCACCATGCGCTCAGGATTTTCTTCTTTTTGAACGGAAGTTTTTACCTCTGAAGGCACCTTCTTCTTTAAGTCAGAGAAACTTGAAAACTGGGTTTTTAAGGTTCTCATTAAAGCGTGAGTATCGGCATCGGCTGGTTCACTGGCAACAATTTCGCTAATATCCCCAAGCAACACAGACTCTTCATTATGTAGGCTTGTTAATTCAAAGCGCTGAACCCCCTCAACCAAAACCTTGACCGTACCATCTGGTAACTTCAATAACTGCAGAATATTGGCCATGGTACCCACTGTGTACAGGTCTTCTAATTTAGGGATATCTTGTTCGGCACTTTTTTGAGCGACCAAAAATATCTGCTTATCGCCACTCATCGCTTCATTAAGAGCATGAATAGACTTTTCTCTTCCGACAAATAAGGGCATCACATTACCAGGAAAGACGACAACATCCCTTAAAGGCAATACCAATACATTCATTTTCATACTCACTTGATCAATATCCATTTTTACCCTCTCGTGCGAATTTATAAGCGGCATAAATTGCACTTTAAAAAAAACCCAGACAAGCTGGGTTTTAAAACAATATCACATTCGTAATGATGTGCTGCTTAAAACAGTGCTATTCACTTGATGCCTTTTTCGGCGTCTCATCTTGATAGACCAACATAGGGGGTTTTGTCCCTAGGACGACTGCTTTATTAATAACGACTTTATCGACATTTTTCAAGCTTGGTAAGTCATACATTGTATCAAGCAATAATAACTCCAAAATTGAACGTAGACCACGCGCCCCTGTTTTGCGGGCAATGGCTAGCTTAGAAATTTCAGTTAAAGCATCTTTTCTAAACTGCAGTTGCGCACCTTCTAACTCAAACATTTTCTGAAATTGCTTAACGAGTGCATTTTTAGGCTCTGTTAAAATCTTAACAAGCGCTATTTCATCCAACTCTTCTAAAGAGGCAATCATCGGCAAACGTCCGACAAATTCAGGAATCAAACCAAACTTGATTAAATCTTCCGGCTCTATTTTTTGGAACTTATCAGAAATACTCAGCTTGTTTTCAGCCGTTTTAACTTCTGCTGAAAAACCAATACCAATATTGGTTTCAGTACGCTGATCAATGATTTTATCCAAACCTTCAAACGCCCCGCCGACGATAAAGAGGATCTTAGAAGTATCAACCTGAATCATATCTTGGTTAGGATGCTTACGACCACCTTGTGGTGGAACTGAAGCAACCGTACCTTCAATCAACTTCAATAATGCCTGCTGAACACCTTCACCAGAAACATCTCGAGTGATTGACGGATTTTCAGATTTACGGGTAATCTTATCAATCTCATCGATATAGATAATGCCACGCTCTGCTTTTTCAGGGTCATTATCACAACGCTGTAATAATTTTAGAACAATGCTTTCAACATCTTCACCGACATAACCCGCTTCCGTCAAAGTGGTCGCATCAGCAATCGCAAAGGGTACATCTAATAGGCGTGCTAAGGTTTGCGCGAGAAGCGTCTTACCTGAACCAGTAGGTCCAATCAATAAGATATTACTCTTAGTCAGCTCAACATCGTCTTTAGCATGTGCATTCTGAAGACGTTTATAGTGATTATAGACCGCAACCGAAAGTACTTTTTTAGACCGTTGCTGGCCGATGACATAATCATCCAGAATAGCGCTAATTTCATGCGGTGTTGGTAGATTATCCAACTCGAACTGGCTCATCTCTTCTTCGCCAAATTCTTCACGTAAAATATCGTTACATAATTCAACACACTCATCACAAATATAAACTGATGGGCCTGCGATTAATTTTCTTACTTCATCCTGGGTTTTACCACAAAACGAACAATCTAAAGTTTTGTCTTCGCTCATTCTTCTTAACCCTATCGATTCGTTAATACTTTATCAATCAAACCATAATCGCACGCTTGTTGTGCACTCATAAAGTTATCACGATCTGTATCTTTTTCTATGGTTTTCATTGGCTGACCAGTATGCTCCGCCAAAGCTCTATTCAACTTGTCTTTAATCTGCATAATTTCTTGTGCATGAATCTGAATGTCACTCGCTTGCCCCTGAAACCCGCCTAAAGGCTGGTGAATCATGACTCGAGAATTCGGTAGCGCAAAACGTTTACCTTTCTCACCTGCTGACAATAAAAATGAACCCATACTAGCAGCTTGACCAATACACATCGTACTGACATTTGGTTTAATAAAACGCATAGTGTCATAGATTGCCATACCGGCCGTCACACTGCCACCTGGAGAGTTGATATAGAGATGAATATCTTTCTCTGGATTTTCTGATTCCAAGAACAACATCTGCGCAACAATCAAGTTTGCCATATGATCTTCGACCTGACCGACTAAAAAGATAACGCGCTCTTTTAAAAGTCGAGAGTAAATATCATAAGAACGTTCACCACGGCTAGTCTGCTCAACGACCATTGGTACTAATGCATTGTGAATCATATTATCCATATTCTGTATTTCATCCTATATTGGAGAGTGTTTGTAATTTAAGGTGTATCTTAGCTGTTTCTTAGGCAAAAAAAAACTTAACCCCACCGACAAATCGAAGATTCATCATCAGGATTAAGTTTTTTTACGAATCTTAGCGAACTAAGGCCAAACCAAAGCTCAAATTAAGCAGCAGGATTGATAACTTCATCAAAAGCTTTAGTCACTTCAGTCACTTTTGCTTCCGCTAAAATTTTAGCTGCAACTTTACCTTCCACTAGGATAGAACGAATTTCGCTCTTCGCACCTGGGTTTTCAGAATACCAGTTGATAACTTCAGCAGGATCTTCATATGAAGATGCTTGATCAGCAATGTAAGCATTCACTTCGTCATCAGTTGCTTCAAGCTTATTCACCTTAATGATGTCGCCTAAAATCAAACCTAACTTAACTCGCTTAGCCGCTTCTTCTGCAAAATGGCTTGCTTCAATATTCGCATCAGCAGGATTAATTCCTTGCTGTTGCATATTTTGAACAGCACGATCCATTAAGCTTTTAACTTCTTGTTCAAGTAAAGACTTAGGAACCTGAACATCAACCACTTCTTGCATTGAGTCTAAAACAGTCGCACGGTTTTTACTTTCTACAGCACGCTCAAGTTCTTTGGTCATGCTGTCTTTAATTTCTGCCATAAGAGCCGCTTCAGTCCCTTCGGCGACACCGAAAGATTGTACGAACTCTTCATCAATTTCAGGTAATATCTTTGTCATCACAGAGTGCACTGTGATATCAAACGTCGCAGCTTTACCCTTAAGCTCTTCTGAGTGATACTCTTCAGGGAATGCCACTTCAATAACTTTCTCTTCGCCTTTCTTCATACCAATGATTTGATCTTCAAAACCAGGAATCATTCGACCAGAACCTAATTCTAATGGTGCATTCTCAGCAGAACCACCGTCAAACTCAACACCGTCAATTTTCCCAACGAAGTCGATCATAACCTGCTCGCCTTTCTTAGCTTTCTTAGCAGCACTCTTCGAAGGCTTCCAAGCCATACGCTGTTCACGTAAGCGAGTAATCATGTTTTCAACATCTTTATCCGTCACTTCAGCGTTGATTTTTTCAACCGTAATACCGCTGAACTCTGGCAGAGTGATTTCTGGATAAACTTCAAAACGTGCTGTAAATGTTACTTGCCCGTCTGCATCGTTTAAATCGTCAAACGCTGGAAAGCCTGCAACCTGCAATGATTCTTGATCAACCGCATCATAAAACGCTTTCTGCAAGACTTCGCCCATCATTTCTTGATTGACTTGTGCACCGTGACGTTTCTTAACAACATTTAATGGCACTTTACCTGCTCTGAAACCATCCATTTTGATAGTGCGACGAATTTCGTTTAAACGCTTTTCTACGCTTGCATTTAGGTCAGCTGATGGGAATATGACCGTCATCTTATGCTCAAGACCTTGTTCTGGTTTTTCTACAGTTACTTGCATTATTAAATCTCAAATTGATGTTTAAAATTGGTAAATCAGTTAATTCGTAATTAACTAAAAATCAGGCTCAAAATTATACTGACTTCCCTCTTAAAGTGGAAGTAAAACTGTCAAAATTGACCGAATATCTAATAAAAACAACGTGAAATAGGAATCTTTCTTGTGTAAACGTGAAAAAATGCTAAAATCCGCATCAAATTATTTTAATAGAGCGAACAGTGTTTTTCATAACATTCGCATCTAAAGACCTCCCAACAAAGGATTTAAAAATGAATATTGAACGTATTGTTATGTTAGTTGCTGGCTTTATGGTTCTAGCAAGCGCCATTTTAAGTGTTTGGCACACGCCACAATGGTTTTACCTTGCTGGATTTGTAGGCGCAAACTTAATGTTCTCAGCAGCAACTGGTTTCTGCCCAATGGTTATAATCCTGCGTAAACTTGGATTTAAGCATGGCAATACTTTTAGCCAAACTGCAAAAATCTAAACTTTATTACAAAAAAAAAGGCCTGTCATTTTTGAATGACGGGCTTTTTTTTGCCTTAAAGACAGGGACAGCATCTAGCATTATTAGATTATTTTTTTAAATACTAACTCAACTCTGCTTCTACGATGGCTTTTTCGGTTTCTAACTGCTCCTGCAATTCCAGCCACTCCATTTCACACTCTTCAATAGCGCTTTCACACTCACCCTGAGACTTAATACACTCCGCTAACTTTGCTTTGTTTTCCGCGTCATATAAGTGACTGTCTTCCATCAGCGCGTGATATTCAGATTGCTTGGCTTGCAAGGACTCTAACTGACACTCTATCTTCTTAACAGCCTGAGTAATCGGTTTAAGACGTGCATCCACCTTTTTTCTCTGGGTTGCATTCATTTGTCGTGCTTGTTTTTTAGTTTGACCAGGCCTGGTCTCTTTAGAATCAATCTCAACCTGCTTCAACTGCTTAAGTCGCGCTTGAAGGTAAGTATCCAAACCGCCGACAAAACGTGAAACCTCACCTGCATGTACCCACCAAAACTGATCAGCGATACTGGTCAGCAAATGCTTATCATGTGTGACGACAATTAAAGCACCTGTAAAATCTTGTAACGCCATATCTAAAGCATCACGGGTTTCCATATCCAAATGGTTGGTCGGCTCATCTAGAATGATTAAATTTGGTTTTTGGAAAACAATAATCGCTAAGGCTAAACGCGCTTTTTCGCCACCTGAAAAATGATTAATGGTGTCCAGGCATTGTGCATTTGAAAAGCCAAAGCCGCCTAAGAAATTACGCGCCTCTTGATCCGTCGGAGCCTCTGGCAACACTAATAGATGTTGCAATGGGCTCTTATCAGACATCAACGATTCTAGTTGATGTTGCGCAAAATACCCAAACTTAACCCCCTTACTGATTTGAACCTTACCACTGCTCGGCTTTAAATCACCGACAAGCAACTTGATTAAGGTTGATTTACCAGAACCATTAACGCCGACCAAACCAATACGATCCCCAGCCCTTAACGTCAAACTTACCGAGTCTAAAATCGGTTTTTGCGGGTAGGCAAAACTGGCCAAATCTAATGACAGCATAGGATCAGGTTGATGCAAAGGCGGGATAAATTCAAAATGAAAAGGATTGGTCGCCTGCACCGCGGCAATGGATTCCATGCGTTCCAATGCTTTAACACGACTCTGGGCTTGCTTGGCTTTAGAGGCTTTAGCTTTAAAGCGCTCTATGAAACTTTTAAGGTGCTGCATCTGCTGCTTCTGCTTATCGTGCAGAGACTGCTGTTGCATCAACTGTTCATTACGCTGACGTTCGAAAGAGGCAAAGTTACCAGAATAGAAGGTGATTTTTTGATCATGGATATGCGCAATACCCTGCACCGCTTGATCCAGAAAATCACGGTCATGGGAAATAATGAGAATCGCACCTTGATAGGATTTTAACCACTGCTCTAGCCAAGCAACCGCTTCAATATCCAAATGGTTCGTCGGCTCATCCAAGAGCAGTAAATCAGAGCGTTGCATTAACGCACGCCCTAACTTAAGCCGAACCTGCCAGCCACCCGAAAACTCGGCCATCGGCTTGCTAAAATCACTCTCTACGAAACCTAAACCGTACAATAACTGTTTGGCTTTACTGGGCACTGCAAACCCATCAATTTTATCCAATACATCATAGGCTTTAACCAATAAATCATGATCATTGGTGGCTTCTGCTTTTTCAATCGACTCTTGCGCTTCAGCGTATTTAGTGTCGCCAAACGTAACATAACGCAACGCTTGAGCATCCGGCCGGCGAACTTCCTGCTCAACGTAACCAATCAGCCAATTGGCTGGAATTCCAACATTCCCCTCTTCTATTGAGACTTCTCCCAACAGGCATTTGAATAGAGTGGTTTTACCAACGCCATTTTGGCCGACTAAGCCAATCTTTTGGCCAGGATGAATATTGAGATTAGCACCATCAAAAAGCGGTTTGACACCGGCTCGAATGGATAAGTTTTGTAGACATAACATGCTTTAGGTTTCCTTAACCGTATGCTGTTTAACCGAGTGTCGTTTAACGTCGGTTATAAACCTTGTTCGATTAATTGGCCATCCAGCAAGGTAAGCTGTCGGTCCATTTTTCCGGCAAGCTGCAAATCATGGGTCACAATTAAAATAGCTGTTTGCAGCTCTTGATTCAACTCTAATAATAGATTGAAGACTTGATCAGCGGCGTTGTGGTCGAGATTACCTGTCGGCTCATCCGCCAAAATACATTTTGGCTCGGTGATAAGAGCACGTGCTATCGCAACTCTTTGACGTTCACCACCTGAAAGTTCGCTGGGCTTATGCTGCATACGCTCTGCCAGGCCGACCCGCTCTAATAGCTTTTCAGCTTTGAGTTTTGCTATCGCACTGTCGGTACGGCGAATGCGTAGCGGCATCATGACGTTTTCCAATGCGGTTAATTCAGGTAACAAATGGTGAAACTGATAGACAAAACCCATGTATTGATTTCTCAATCGGCCACGTTTAGCTTCACCTTCGTCAGAAAAACTGGCTGAATTAAGGCGAACGACACCCGAATCAGGCGTGTCTAAACCTGCAAGTACATGCAATAAAGTACTTTTACCCGAGCCAGACGCACCGATAATGGCAATTTTCTCGCCTGCATGCAGATTTAAATCAATCTCTGAAAATACCGATGTTTGGATAACACCTTCACTATATGTTTTCGATAGCTGTGTTGCTTCTAATACTAAATTACTCATAACGTAACGCCTCTGCAGGTTGTACTTTTGAGGCTTTTCTGGCCGGATACAAAGTGGCTAATAACGTCAAGCCAAATGCAATACTGGTCACGTACCAGACATCCTCCCACTCTACTTTTGAAGGAACTTTACTGATGTAATACACATCAGCAGGAAAGAACTGAATGCCCAATAAAGACTCAATAACCGGTACGATAACATCGATATTCAAGGCCAGGCTTAACCCGCCCACGAGCCCTAGGAGCGCACCTAAAACACCAATGACTAGGCCTTGAATGATAAATATCATCTGAATGCTTGCAGGGCTTGCACCGATGGTACGCAGAACAGCAATATCCCCCTGTTTGTCCGTTACAACCATGACCATGGTAGAGACGATGTTAAAAGTAGCCACCATAATAATTAAGGCCAACACAATAAACATCATCTTCTTTTCCATTTCTATGGCTCTGAAGAAGTTAGCATGTTGCTGTGTCCAGTCACGAATATACAAGGTCTTCTGAGCAACCGTAGCAAGCTGCTGTTTGACTTGCCCAACTAAAAACATATCATCTAATTTAAGTTGCAAGCCACTTACCGAATTGCCATATTTAAAGACCTTTTTGGCATCTTCAATATGCATAATTGCCAAGCCACTGTCATACTCATGCATGCCGGCTTCAAACAGACCCACCACGGTAAAACGCTTTATACGAGGTACTATTCCTACGGGTGAGACGCTGCCTTGTGGTGCAATCAAGGTGACCTTATCACCGACCGAAACGCCTAGGCTCAAGGCCAATTCACTGCCCAAAATAATGCGGTATTTTTGCGGTACTAAATCTGCCAATTGACCATGTAGCATCTTGCTATCAATATCCGCTACCTGACCTTCAAACTCAGGCATAACCCCTCTAATAGCAGCACCTTTAACCAAGTTACCATTGGTCAACATACCTTGTTCCATGATATTAGGCGCGGCACCCTCTACATGAGGTTGATTAATCATGTCGTTATAGAGGGTACTCCAATCTTCAAGGCGACCATGCCCCTCACTGACGGTCATGTGCGCCGTCATGCCTAAAATGCGCTCACGTAACTCTTCCTGAAAACCATTCATGATAGACAAAATGGTAATCAAAGCGGTCACACCAAGCGCGATACCGAGCATGGATGACAATGAAATAAAGGAGATAAAGCCATTACGCCTTTTAGCACGGGTATAGCGAAGCCCTAATAACAATTCATACGGGAGTTTAAACATAGTTAACCTAATTTATCATTCTTGATTGTACTGTCTATTTTGTCGGACGATGAATTCGAACTTGTCACTGGACTTACATCTCGAATTCTATCCTTATAAGAGATAAAAACGGGGAGTTCAATACTAAAAACGATCGCCCAAACACGTATTGAGAGCGTAAGGATAATGGAGATAATGACGGAGTATTCAACCGACATACCAACATGTTCTAGGGTTAGAAAAATACTGGCGCCAATAAAAGAAGCGGTCGCATAGATCTCTTTACGAAACACTAAGGGCACCTCTCCTACCAAGACATCGCGAATAATTCCACCGACCACGCCGGTCATGATTCCCGTCATAATAGCGATTGGATCTGAAAAGCCTAATGCCATGGCTTTTTGCGTTCCTATCACCGTAAACACAGCCAATCCCAAAGCATCTAAAAACAATAAAAGCTTAACGGGGAGTCGCTTATAACGCGCCAAAAAGAAGAGTAGCAGCGCTGAAATTACCACCAAATAGATATAGAGATCTTGCTGAGTCCAGAAGACCGGAACGTCAATAATCAAATCCCGTAAAGTGCCGCCACCAATCGCAGTCACCATTGCAATAACAATAGCACCAAAAAGATCGAGCTCTTTACGACGCGCAGCCAAAAGCCCAGTGACCGCAAATACAACGGTTCCGAGAATATCTAAAGAGTAAAGTGTCTGTGTAAGAGTCATAGCGACAACATTATAAACGAGCGCAAAAAAAAAGCCCTCATTAAGAGGGCTTTTTTTAATCTAAAAACAGATATTCTCTATTTATCAGATTTCAGGCGTGTGATACCTAACATTTTCATAATGTACTTCTGGTAAATTGGTTCTGAGTTACCGGCCTTCATGTTACGGATGAAGTATTTTTCAAACGCAATTTTCGCTAAGTGAACCCACTTACCTTTCTTCGCCCACGTTAAGTTACGTGGTGGAATCTGTGGTAAAGCAACAAATGCCGCACCAGAATCACCCATATCCGCCAAACAAACTGTATTCCATGTTGGTTCAGCAGTAGGCTCTTTGCCTTCAAGGTTATTTTCAATGTTATGACAAATCGCGGTCACCATTGATTCAATCATCAAACCCGTTTTTGGCGTTCCGCACATAACTGGACATGTTGTATCTACTGGTGGAATGGCAATCCCTACACCTAGAGCATAAATATTGTGATACGTTGGGTTACGGCTAAACTCATCAACCTTAACAAAACCACGAGGATTGACTAAAGGTCCACCCATTTTGGCCGGATCTGCATCCACCATCTCTTGCAAGAATTTAGAGCCTTTAAACGCAGGCAACATCATTGAGTATTTGAATGGCAATTCATGCTGATCAATTACATCACCGCGATTGTTATGCTCATCAACATACATCATATCTTCGGTAATCTTAGTCACCTTAGCATTACAAATCCAGTTGATGTGACGGTTACGTAACTCTGACTCCATCAAACCTTTAGAATCACCAACACCGCCTAAACCTAAGTGACCAATGTAAGGTTCCGCTGTGACAAATGTCATCGGCACTTGGCTACGAAGTTTACGCTTACGTAAATCCGTTTCCATAATCATTCCAAACTCATAAGCAGGACCGAAACATGAAGCTCCTTGAACCGCACCAACAATGATTGGACCAGGCGCTTTACAGAACTCTTCCCACTCTTCGTAAGCTTCTACTGAGTGTGGAGTAGAACAAACAGAAACAGTATTACCACCATGACTCTTAGGGCCAAAACCTTCAATTTCGTCAAAGGCTAAAGCAGGACCCGTTGCCAAAATAAGATAGTCATAATCCATTTCAGAACCATCAGACAACTTAATTTTGTTCGCTTCAGGATCCAGACCTACACAAGTTTCATTATAGAACTCAATGCCCTTACGCGTTAGATACGGCTCAAGCTTGAAAGAGATATCTTCCGCTTTACGCCAGCCAACAGCAACCCAAGGATTCGATGGGATAAAGTTAAATTCATCTGTATTACTAACAACCTTGACGGTATGACCTTTATCTAAATGCTTACGAATATCGTAAGACATCGGTAAACCACCTGTGCTTGCGCCTACTACAACAACTGTTGCCATGTTCATTCCTTTTGTATTAAATCACGTTAAACTAGGCGTTATTACAGAGCTTTAAAGCGCCAAACGACAGCCTGGTTGAACTGCTTGAACTGATTGTAAATTGAATAGTGAGCTGATATTGAACTATATACGTAAAAATTGACAATAGATTATTTGAATGACTAATCATTTATTTTTATAAGGGTTCAAGAAATAAAGGTCAGACTTTTCATATCTATTTGTTTTGTAAAGAAATCAGAATGCTCGGCACAATAACCAAAATCAAAAAAGTTGAAATTGCTAAAGCTAACAAAGTCACCAAGCTTGCCAATTGAACGATTTCACTCTGACTAAAGACCAGCACACTTAGCCCTACCCACAACACCCACGATGTGATCCAAATTGGGCGACCGACACTCGCCATCGCAAACCTAACTGCCGATTCTGGATCCGTAAAAAAAGAGTGCTGCGCCCGTACATATCGGGAGAAAAAATGAATTCCATCATCCACAATTAAACCCAGCGGTACCATGAGTAAAAGTAGCGTTATATTATCCAATGGAATAAACAGCATAATAAGATTTATCGTCATCAGCAAGGCGACCAAATTGACGATAACATTGATGAAGGCCAGCTTTAAACTCTGCCAAAAAACCACAAACAGGATTAAAAACGAGCCCAGTAACCAAAAAACATCCTGAAACTTGGGCAGAACCAACCAGTTAAACAGCGTCAATCCAATTGCAGCGAGCAGGACTAGCCAAACCAATCCATTACGTAATGCCGGATTTTTAACTAACCATTTAGAAAGAAAACTAAAACCATGTCGATCACTGGTGTTCCCCACTCTAAACTCGAGTAACCAAGAGAGTAAAAATAGCGGCAACCAACTCATTGAGCTCAAATAACTAATCACCATCCCCAAGCTAACAATAACAGCCAAACCCGTTAAACTTGGATCGAACCATGCTGCAAAAACAAATCCCAAAGCGGTCGTGAAATTAGACAAAAAGACGGGTGTCGCATTCAGTTTTAAAGCTTCGGACAGCGCATCATACTGAAAGACACCGCGAGCCATCTCTCTTAATAAGCTACTGAGTATATGCACTAAATTACTGGTCATTAATGTAATCACGACCACCAGACCCAGTACCGACTCTGCTGTAAAATTCACCCCTAGCCATCCCAGACAACCAAACAGCATCAATAGAATATAGAGACTCAGAACGAACTGCACCAAACCTGCTTTAAAAGAATCCATTAAGTAGCCCATCGTTAGGCTCATTAAGACTAGGCTAATCGCCAGCAAGCCTAAGTCAGATAACATGGGGTTAACATCAACTTTACTCAATCCAAAGATAGCAAGCAGACTCAATAGAGCCATTACGATGATTATCAGGCGCTTGTTATGCGCCATGATTTGCACCCAATTATACGCCCAACTCGCATTCATATTTGATCCTGTACTTGTAGCCTAGTTTGAATCATATCCGTCATAAATCCCTTCTCTGCTAATAATTAATCATTTTAAGATGTCAGTAGTTTAAAATATTGCGCATTCAAAATGAGAAAGAATCCGCTGGTATTATGAAAAAACTGCAGACGCCTTTGGCAACAAATGACATTAAACTTAAAGGTAATCGCTCTTACTGGGGGCCTCTCAATGGCTCTGAAAGTGCACTAGTCATTGCCAACACCTACCAGAACTCACCAGGCCTGGTCGTTGTGTTGACGCCAGACAGCCAGTCAGCTAATCAGCTACAAGAGTCTTTACAGTTTTTTCTCAACCATCCTGACGCCAATCAGGACGACATCCATGCTTTTCCGGAATGGGAAACCCTGCCCTACGATCAGTTCTCACCACATCAGGACATTGTCTCAGAACGTTTAAAAACCCTGTATCGTCTGCCACAGCTTAAACAAGGTATTTTGATACTGCCCATCTCAACCCTGATTCAAAAAATTGTGCCCCACGAATACATCAGCCAATTTACCTTTTTATTGGCCTGTGGTGACACCCTAGAGATTGAACCTTTTACCCGTAAATTAGAAGCCAGTAGTTATCAACGTGTCAGTCAAGTGATGGAGCATGGTGAATTTGCGATTCGTGGCTCCATTATTGACCTCTTTCCAATGGGCAGTAAAACCCCCTTCCGCATTGACCTGTTTGATGATGAAGTGGAAACCATTCGTAGCTTTGATCCGGACAACCAACGCTCCATTGAACAGATTGATAAAATTCAACTACTGCCTGCAAAAGAGTTTAACTTTACGCAGCAAGGCATTGATCTCTTTAGACAGAAGTTCAGAGACCGCTTTGGTGATGATGCACGTAAAGCGCAAATCTACAAGGATGTTTCGGACGGCCAAGCTGTGGGAGGATTAGAATATTATCTACCGCTTTTTCATGAAAACTTAACCGATCTGTTCAGTTATTTACCGGATGACACCCGATTTTTCGAGTTCGGAAACTTGGAAACGGGCATCGACAAAATTCATAATGAATACGATGAACGTTATCAAGTTGGCCAACACAACCCTGACTTTCCGCTGCTTAAACCCGAAGAGATCATTCTTGATAAAACCGACTTTTTAACGGCTTTAAAACGCTATCATCGTATCAGTTTACAGCCGGACTTATCGGCCAAAAATACCACCCAGTTTGCCACTAAAACGTTGCCAGAACTCGATGTGCAATCGCAAAGTGAATACCCTCTCGCTAAATTAAATGCCTTTTTGGATCATTATAAGGGCAAGGTGATATTCAGTGCCGAAAGTACCGGACGCAGAGAAACTCTGATTACGTTACTAGCGAAACATAAGCAGTTCCCACTGATTGTTGAACAGTGGTCGGACGCTTTAACGGCTAAAAAATCGCAATGCATTTTAGTCAGCCCGCTTGAAGAGTCCATTTATACCGATGAATACTGCATCATTTCTGAAACGCAGATTTTCGGACAGACCGTTGTCCAAAAACGTCGTCGTAAAAAGAAACATGATGACTTCAATAGCGCCATCAGCAACCTCATTGAACTCGATATTGGTAGCCCTATTGTGCATATCGACCATGGTGTGGGACGCTATCGCGGTTTAGAAATACTCGAGATTCATGATGAAGCCAAAGAGTTTCTGATGATTGAATACGCCGGTGAAGCCAAGCTCTATGTGCCAGTCACCTCTTTACACCTTATCAGTCGCTATACCGGTGCGACACCTGAAACCGCTCCATTACATAGACTGGGCAGTGACCGTTGGGAAAAAGCCAAACGTAAAGCGGCTGAAAAAGTACATGATGTGGCCGCAGAACTGTTGGATATCTATGCACAAAGAGCCGCCAGGCCTGGCTATGCCTTTAAAACCCCAACTGAAGCTTATCAGCGTTTTGCTTCGAGCTTTCCATTTGAAGAAACACCTGATCAACAGAACGCCATTGAAGCCGTTATAGGCGACATGCACTCTGACAAACCGATGGACCGCCTAATCTGTGGTGATGTTGGCTTTGGTAAAACTGAAGTCGCCATGCGTGCCGCCTTTATTGCGGCCTACGATGGCAAACAGGTGGCCATTTTAGTGCCGACCACCCTATTAGCGCATCAGCATCATGAGAACTTTAGAAACCGTTTCTCCGATTGGCCTGTACGCATTGAAGTGTTATCGCGTTTCCAAACCGCCAAAGAGCAAAAAATCGTTTTAGAGGATTTAAAAGCCGGCAAGGTCGATATTATTATCGGCACCCATAAGCTGATTCAAAAAGATGTCGGTTACCAAGAATTGGGGCTGATTATTATTGATGAAGAGCACCGTTTTGGCGTCAGACAAAAAGAACAACTTAAAAAGATGCGTGCCGAAGTGGATGTTATGACCATGACCGCAACCCCAATTCCACGTACTTTAAATATGGCGATGAATGACCTGCGCGATTTGTCCATTATTGCCACGCCACCCGCCAAACGTTTAGCCGTACAAACCTTTGTGCAAGAGTGGAATGAAGATGTGGTGCGCGAAGCCTCTTTGCGTGAAATCCGTCGTGGTGGCCAGGTTTACATTCTCTATAACCAAGTCTCTAAAATTGAGAAAATGGTCGAGACCATTCAAGAACTCATTCCAGAAGCCAAAGTAACCTTTGCCCACGGTCAAATGAACGAACGTGATCTTGAATCCGTGATGGAAGATTTTTATCACCGTCGCTACAATATTTTAGTCTGTACCACCATTATTGAGACCGGCATTGATATTCCGACCGCTAATACCATTCTGATTGATCGTGCCGACAAATTTGGTTTAGCTCAACTGCATCAATTACGTGGTCGTGTCGGGCGTTCACATCATCGTGCTTACGCTTATATGTTTACCGGTGGTAAATCGACCATTTCTAAAGATGCCGAAAAACGACTGGCCGCCATTGCCAAGCACAATACCTTAGGGGCTGGTTTTGTGCTTGCCAGCCACGATTTAGAAATCCGTGGCGCGGGTGAACTCCTCGGTGATGGTCAATCAGGACAAATTTCAGAGATTGGTTTTGGCCTGTACAGTGAACTGTTAGAACGTGCTGTTAAAGCCTTAAAGTCTGGTAAACATCCAGAACTCAACACCACATTGCATACCGGCAGTGAAGTCGACTTGAGCGTGCCTGCACTGATTCCGGAAGATTACTTGCCCGATGTCCATACTCGACTGGTTTTCTATAAACGCATCGCCAGTGCGGATAACAGATCCAGTCTAAGAGAACTTGAGGTAGAGATGATTGATCGCTTCGGCCTTTTACCTGATCAAGTTAAAAGCCTGTTGGTGGTGACACAAGTTAAACTGTTGATTGAGCCAATGGGCATTATTAAACTCGACGCTACTGACTCTATGGTTCGCTTACAGTTTAATCAACAGCCGGACATTGACCCGATGAAACTCATTAAACTCATTCAAGCACAGCCTAAGCAATATCAACTAAAAGGCCAAACCGAACTGAAGTTTTTCGATACAATGCCTGAGTTATCCCAAAGAATCGCCGCGATTGAACTTATGGTGAGAAGTATTAAAATAGGTTAGATTTTGCCTGTGCTCTTTACTTATGCTTTCTGCTTATTACAGAGACATCAGTTTGCACAATCAAGTGTTATTTAAAAGAACAGTCGTCGCAATAGAAAAGGTTATGAAGCCCATTATGAACGTTATCAATTTTAGAATGCCTACTAACTTAGCCAATTCGTTAAGACCCAGTCCGGTCTTATTAACGCTATTCTTTTTATTTGGTTTCAGCCAAACGGCACAAGCCGAAGAAGTACCGCGCTACACGGTAGAAATGATTATTTTTGAACACTATGCCCTAAAAAGCTGGACAGAAGAGCACTGGCCTGATGAGATTGAACTACCGTCAATGGAAAAAAGCACCGCCCTTTCTACGCATGGTACATCGCCTTTATACATTCAAAATAGTCAAAAAACATTGGATAACGTCGTTAAAAAGATGGGTAAAGGTTACCGAGTTTTATTCCACCAGGCCTGGTCACAAAACGCTTATAAATCGAAGAATGCACCTAAAATCATCATTGAAAATGATCGTCAAGGTGGCTCACAAATGCTAGGGACTGTTAAACTTAATAAAACACGTTTCGCCCACGTTGAGGTTGATTTAGAATTTGAGAAGAGCATTCCTAATAAAATCAGAGAGGCCTTTGCTGAAAATCAACAACTGGCCTTAGAAGATCTTCCGAGCCACTGGCGATTTACTTTAAAAGAGTCACGTAAAATTAAAGAGGGTCAACTACATTATATTGACCATCCTTTATTCGGCGTATTAGTCCAACTCCACAAGAACGATTAACAATCGTTTAAACAGAGCGGGTTGAGTCCACGCTGCTTATGCCCGACAGAACTTCTGCCTATCAGATTCACTTGCCTCAGATGGGGCAAAGCTCTTCTAACATACCCCTATTGACTCGCCATTAAAAATCAAGCCTATCCTCAAGTTTTTCTAACGCGATTAACACGCATGCCTCATCTTTTTCACCGCCGGGTGCACCGCTGACGCCAATCGCACCAATGCGACTGCCTCCACTTATAATCGGTACGCCGCCAACCATCATCAAAATGCCTTCGACATGGTTTAGTTCAGGACGAATATCACCACGTAACGCTCTAAATTCGCCAGACTTCAAGCCTGACATAATCGTTACATTGGCTTTTTCCTCTGCAATTTGCAATGTAAATTTAGAGGCAAAATCATCACGCAGTGCAACACGCAGATTACCGTGTTTATCAACCACCACCGCGCTGACAGAAAAGCCTTTTTCACGGCACGCTAAAATAGCTTCGGTCGCCAAATCTCTGGCTAACGACATGCTTATATTCTTCTCTTCTAAAACATCCTCTGCATGGCTGTTTGCCAACGGCAACAATAAACTTAACCCTAACAATCCTAACCCTAGCTTGGTTATCATCTCGCTTTCCTGAAAATTGTTAATATTATTTAATCATTTTAAAAATTATTTAATGATGACCTCTGTAATCCATTCAAACTTTTATCACAGAGATGAATAATACACCTGCTTACAACTGTGATTATCGTTTAATAAACAACAGACACAACAATACCTTTTAAGGCTTTTATATGCGTGTAATTAGGTCTTTGAATGGAAAAAACAGGCTAAAAAAGAGATGAAACAGAGGTGGAATTTAAAGTGACCAGGCCTGGTCACTTTAAAAAAAAAACATAAAACGAAGTTCGTTTTAGAAAGGTTTTACGACCACTAAAATCAAGATAACAATCGTTAATAGTAGTGGAATTTCATTTGCCCAACGATAGTAAATTCCGCTGTGATTTAAATGCCCCTCTTGCATCTCTTTCATGCGACGCTTGGTCCACAAATGATAGACCAGCATTAACACGACAAAAAACACCTTAGCGTGCATCCAACCGGTTGCGCTTGGGAAGTATGCCACCCATAACCAGATTCCCGTTCCGATCGCGAACATCATCATAATGGTCATAAACTTATAAAGTTTTTGCGCCATAACCGCTAAACGTGCCACATCTTGACCCGCTGCTTTACCCTCTACAAAATGCACAAAGATGCGCGGCAGGTAAAAAATACCCGCCATCCAGGACATCATAAATAAGATATGAAACGTTTTTAACCAAAGCATGCTGTTTTCTCCAAATGAAATGACTGCAAAGGGTGCAGAATCTTGCGTGACTCTGTATCATATCTGTTTTGAAAATAATTAAAACTCTAAACTAGGAATTCAACATGAATATCGAAAATAACAAAGTTGCGTTAATTGAATATACCTTAACGGATGACAAAGGTGAGCAGATTGATGCTTCGAACGGTAATCCATTAGCCTATTTACACGGGCACGGTAACTTAATCCCTGGATTAGAAAAGCAACTTGAAGGTAAAGCCGTTAGTGATAAGTTCAAGGCGGTTGTTGCGGCTGCAGATGCTTATGGCGAACGTGTTGATGCCCTAGTGCAGACGGTTGGTAAAGAGATGTTTCAAGGTGTTGAAGAACTTGAAGTCGGTATGCGTTTTGAAGCTCAATCTGAGCAAGGTATGCATTCAGTAGAAGTGACTGCGGTTGATGGTGATCAAGTGACGGTCGATGGTAACCACCCGCTTGCAGGTCTTGAGTTAACATTTGAAGTAGAAGTAACAGGTGTTCGTGAATCAACACCTGAAGAAGTTGAGCACGGTCATGCGCACGGCGCTGGTGGTCATCAGCACGATTAAGCTTAATTAAGGCTTAAACTTAAGTGGCTCTAATGATAAAGAAGAGCCACATAAGTTACATCAACAAGAACAGGTTACATAAACCACACAAACACCAGCTATCCCCTATCCTCGTCCTGCTTGCTTAACTCGTTTTACTTATTCTTCTCCATTAAAAGCCTCTATTATCACTTTCGAATCAAATCTGTAAATTCACCAGCTAACTCTACACTTAACCTTGCAATAAAGCCATTAAATCCGCTTCAGAAACAGGCTTGCATTTGTAGTAACCTTGAATGAAATCACACCCCCAAAACCGTCAGCAATCGATAGGTATCCCTGTCCTCTCCCCCTTCAGCGATGGTTTGCATGCCTAAACTATGCGCCAGACTAAATAATGCTCTCTACCACGGCAAGTGCTTTATTATCAGTACTGATTTTTCTGACGAAAGAGATATCTCTCTTAAGGTAATCCGCGGGTAAATCCAGCAGATAACTAAACGAAGAGTAGCCAGTACCAAAATCATCAATGGCAATTTTAAAGCCGAGCGCACGTAATTCTGTGAAAACACGGTGTGCATATTCGGTATCTTTAACTAAAGCCCCTTCGACAATTTCAAGCGTAATCTGTTGTGAATTGGCACCCGTTTTTTCTAGAATAAGCTCAATTCAGTTACATGAGTCTTAATTATCCTTCCAGGTATTTTCATCAGAAGTTTGCCCACGTAAAGGCATAATCCACATTTGATAAAGAGAGGTGAATAACATCACGGCGGCGGCAAGACTGTAACCAAAACCACCCACTATGACCAGATAAGCAAAGCCAGGATGCATTTTAGTTAACCACCAAGCCGCAACATCAACAATCAAGAACGCAAAAGGTACAACAATCAGCAGCGCTTTTAGCCACTTATTAAAACCGACCGCCATAGAGAAGATTAGGCCAATAAAAAAGAAAATAAAGGCAATACCAAACAGGTGAATATGCGAAACTCGGGTTAAGGATTCAATCTCAGCACCTTGATCGACATGTGAAATTTCTCGCATTTCTGCATACTTAGTCACATTTGGTAGGGTCGGCATACTTGCATGACACATGGCACATTTAGCGTCTACAATCGGTTTAATGATAGGCTCCCATTGTGCTTCGGGTGCACCATCTCGCGCCCACTTAATCATGGTTAAGTTCTCTTCTGGCGTTGCTTTGTCCTGCATAGAACCGTTCAGTTTACTTTCGAGCTTTGAACCTTCTCGATTGCCATAATAACTGTAAACAATATCATCTATCGATAAGCCAAATTTACCGTCGGCCATACCGTGGGTCAGCATAATTTGCCCCCCGGCCATCATTAAACCCAGTCCGGTGACCAATATATAACCGGTAAACAGGGCTTTGATGGATAATGACAGACTGGGAAGATTTAACCAAGATGCGTCTTTCATAACGATTCCTTTCAGTGAGATATTCCATTACATATAGTAAGAGACCTTTGCACGAGTGGCTGCTCGGATATAAATGGCTAAAATTGCCCTACTTTTCGTTGTACCCCAAGGGCACTTACGATGGGCGAATACTTGTGAATAGCTAGCTATCCACTGCGTATTCCGCCTCAATTAGAAAAATTTTATACCCACACGGGGTACTTTCGTCTATTTCTATCTCAAACCTCACTCGTGCAAAGGTCTCAGTAAGTAGAATACAGGTGATGACGACATGATTTTTTTAATGACCACAAAATATTGAAGTTTAAGCACAATATCCATAACACGTAATTAACCGCAACATTGTCCATTAAAACTTAATCACCTTTGATACCCACCCAATTTCGAAGGCTCAGAAGATAAGCTAAGGCTTAGGTATTAAAAAGTCTTCATAATCCAACTCACCTGTATCCACCACGACCGGAATCGCTAATAAGCCGATATCAGCGGCCTTAACACTTTTAATATTTCCTGAAATTAGTGGGTGCCAATTAGGCAAACTCTGCCCACGATACAACACTCGATATGCACAAGTATCCGGCAGCCAATCAAAGTCAGCGACGCGTTCTTTGGTGAGTTGCACACAGGTCGGTACATTGATGGATCTATTGGCATAATCACTGCACTGGCCTGTGGCCAAATCTGAATAAGCACAGACCACACTGGTATAGACAATCTCGTCAGTCTCGTCATCTTGTAGCTTGGTTAAGCAGCATAACCCACAACCATCACAGACGGACTCCCACTCTTGTTGTGTCATTTCATCTAGACTTTTGGTCTCCCAAAATGGGGCGGTATGTTCGGACGAACTCATTGTTTATATACTCGTGTCATTAAGATTAAAAAAATAAGGGGAAACAGTCGGCTATCGTGAGCGCCCCCTACCTATATGATTAAAATTGATCCCAAGGTGTTTGCCAGCTTGCGATTATTTCTTTACTTTCGGGTTTTAGAAACACCTCGCCATCAACGGGTGCCTGTATAAATTGATAGGCCTGCTCATAAAGCGTGAATTGTATCGCAAAAGCATGCAAGTATCCTCTATCCGCCAACTTAGCTTCATTGCTATCGCTATAACGCATATCCCCTAAAATAGGTGCACCAACGCTCTTAAGGGCAACTCGTATTTGATGGGTTTTACCGGTAATCGGTTTGACCAAATAAAGGCGTAAGCCAGGTTGTATAGATTGACTGATAAATTGTGTTTTGGCAGGATTGTCTTTGGTTTTGCTTAGTTTCCAGCTGCCACGGCGCGCTGGTAACATATCACCCATCACCCAGCCTTGCTTCTTTTTTGGTTTTTTGTCGGAGACAGCCAAATAAAACTTTTGAACAAGATGTGACTCAAACATAACCTGAAAGGCTTGCGCTGTTTTTTTATTCAAAGCAAAAACAACCAATCCAGAGGTCATTTTATCCAAACGATGTACGGGATATAGGACTTCGACTTTTAGAAGCTGCTTAACCAAAACAACCAGGCCTGGCGAATCTTCAGAATGAAAATTTAAACCTGCGGGTTTATTGATGACGACAAAATCCACATTCTGAAAAACAACCGCATTTTTTAATTCATCTGCTATCACAATTAACTCTCTATCACTTCAAATTCACTTTCGGCCATTACCACCCCGTTTACTAAAAGTTCTATTTTATGCTGTCCTGCATAATAGGTTCGGGTTGAAATGCTTTTAAAATCATGCAGTTTTTTAATGTTTTTAACCGGGTTATTAGCCATAAACTCACTTATTTTAAACAACTTTCTATAGGGTTCTTTTTGTTTTCTTACAAAACTGATGGCGTATTCTAAACGTACCTTGTAGTCAAGCAAACTGACTATATTAAGCGCTGCTGAAAAGTTTAGTTTTTGGCCTAAAAGCACTTCTGTAGCAACGGACCAATTCTCAACTTTAACACCATTAGGTTGTTTATAGCCTATTAGACTCAGCGCTTGTGCATCCCCCTGTTTTAATAAAGTGCGTAAGCCGTGTTTAATAATCCAATCGGTTTCACTGCTCTGACCATGCCATTGTGTGCACCAATCCAAGACCCATTCGGGATGATCTTTAGAGATATCATTCAAATTATTGGCTACACTCTTACGCACAAACAGGCTTTCATCTGCGCGTAAGGCATCCAATATTGGACGTAAGGGTTCAGGTTCTTTTTTAAGCGCAACCAAAGCACGCCCCCAAGGCAATCGTGGACGACAACCTTCACTGGCAAGACGGCGAACATGTTCATTAGTATGCCCTGTCCATTGCAACATCAACTCGAGCACCTCAGATTGATTGTTTTCAATAAAGGGGCGTACCGCAAATTCAGAGCTACAGCCTTGTGTTAAACGCTCTAACGCAGCTAAGGATGCATCAGGATATTGCAAGCCATAGCACTCAATAAAATCAGTAAAGACCAGGTGCGGTAATCCTGTAAAGGGTTTGGCGATGGGCTCTAAAACAACTAAGGCTTCACTGAACTCTGTCGGCAGCACAGCAGACAAGCAGATTGCAATGTGGCGAATCCGTTGTTTCAAAGCCAATTGAGGCCAACTATCAGACATAACGTTTTGACGAAACAGATCAACATCAAAATCAATCCTCTGTTTTTGCAGAGCAGTAACAAGCTTCTCTAACCAGACGGTGTCAAAAACATCCTTCAAAGCTTTGGACAAAACAACAACCTCTTTAATTTCAATATGTTGAAAGAATATTTAAAACTTGGCACAACCCTTGGTATATAGCCTGTGATTTTAAAAATAAAGCCTTTAAAGTGTCAGTTTATTGTCACTTTAAATTTCACTTTAGGGAGAACAGACCATGTCACAGATGAATACCACTCAAAAAGTTCAAACTTGTTTAGAGTTTATAGACCAACGTTTAGAAAACAGTTCTGAACAAACGATTCAGATTGCCGAGATGATTATTGATGACATTAAAAATCTGACATCTGGCTATCAAAACGCCATTAAGAGCGGCAATCTACACAGCCATTCGGAACTGGTACGCGAGACCCAAATGAATTGGGTAAATCAACTGCATGACATTATACTCGAACAGACCAACCCTGATTTGAATGGTCAGGTCATTAAAGCGCTGCAAAAGTTCGCGAGCAGCCTGAACGAACACCAGCTTAAATATTCGGACTTTGATTTACCTAACGCAATCACACATGAACAAGAACATTTGAACCAGGCTGAAATTGATTTTTTACTCAGTCAACAAAACCTGTTTACTGGGGGTATTCGTCATTGAGCAAGTCGTTCTAAGTCTTAATAAGACTTATCAGGTCTACCAGGCCTGGTAAGTTTTGCATATTCGTTTCCTAGCCCTTTCTTCATACAAGGAGACCTTTACACGAAATCAATGCGAGGCTTTATATAGCCAAAACTCTCCTGAAACCGATTAATCGTGCCTACTGACTCGTGTAACGCCCCTGAGTTTCGTATAATCAATAATACCTGTTCTAATCGACTACATGTACATTCAATATTCAATTCAACACACACTCTAAAATAAGGTCGCTTTGTGGGATTTGACAACCTGGTTTATTTCGCTTTTTTCATTGGACTTATCAGTGCAGCATCCTTGCCTTTGGGCGCGCTTACGACATTGGTCTGGAGCCCGAGCGATCGATCTATTGCCTGGTTAATAGCATTTGGTGCGGGCGCTCTACTCTCAGCGGTTACGATTGACCTATTTGCCCCAGCCGTACGTGCGGGTATGTTTATTCCTGCGGCAATCGGAGCAATCATTGGCAGTCTTATCTATTTGATTCTCAACCACCAGCTCAATCAGCAGGGTGGGTTTTTACGAAAAACCGCCACCACGATTCAATATTTTCGTAGCCGTCAAAAAAAGCAGAATAGACAGTTTTTTAAATCTTTAAATAGACTGCCACTGTTTCAAGAATTGCCTGATAATGAACGTGCCGTGTTACTCAAACACATCAAAATAGTCAATTATCCTGCTGGCACTATTCTCTATCATCACAGCGACATTCAAAACAAACTGTTTATCATACAAAACGGTGAAGTCAAACTACGTGATCCTAATTTCAGCTTAAAAACCTTTATGGAATTAACGAAGTTTGATGCTTTTGGGCGCATGGCTTTCTTTAGCAGCCTACCTAACGCCACCCAGGCACAAGCGCAAACCGATGTGACGCTATGGGAGGTTGACCGAGAGGCTTTTAATGCCGTATTAGCGAACACCACCGCCTTGCCCAGAATTTTGGTGCAACACATAAAAGAGAGTAACGAGTTGGTTCACTACTTAAAAACTCGTCACCTAATGTCGCCAAGCCAAATCAATCAGCACATCGCATTCATCTGTCAGATTATCGAAACCCAGCACCGCCTACCGACAACACGAGAACAGCGTAACTTACTGCCATTAGCATTGGCTCGTCTTGAAAGCACTCAACGCTTTGAACTGTTCAGTGATTGTCATAAAGAGGCCAAACCCATTATTGCCAGTAAACTGCATTTTCGCACACTCAATGCAGGACAGACCATTTTTAGCAATAAAAGTAACGCGGATAGACTCTATCTTTTAGAATCAGGCTCGGTCGAATTAATTGACCCCAAACAAAAACGTGAAGATTTTGAGTGCTTAGAACCTGGTGACTATTTTGGAGGGATGGCATTTGTCTTAGGGGGGCAACATATTAGTTCTGCGATCGCCAAAACAGACGTCACATTTTGGATACTCGACAGAGGTGACTTTTTAGAGCTTTTAAATCAATTAGATCCTTTACATGATAAATTAAAAGCCTATTTAAAAACACAAAACGTTCATCGATATCTGACTCAAGAGCAGCACTTAGCGGACAATAAAGCCCAGCGCTGGGTCGAGAAATCGGTTAAACATTTATTGCCTGGCCAGCTCCCCTCTCTCGCGGAATTTTCGCATCACCTGAATCAACATAAAGCCGCCTATATGGCGATTTGGTTAGGGATATTTTTGGATGGAATTCCCGAATCTTTCATGATTGGTTCACATATGACCGACGGACACGTTTTGAGTATGAGCCTACTTGCAGGTCTATTCCTCTCCAACTATCCAGAAGCGCTTTCCAGTTCAGCAAGCATGCGTGAACAAGGCATTCCTTTTAAGCAGGTATTAATGGCCTGGACGCTGTTAATGGTGCTAACAGGCATTGGTGCAGGACTTGGCAGTGTTGTATTAGAAGGCGCAACACCCACTACTTTTGCACTGATTGGTGGTTTAGCGGCGGGCGCGATGTTAACGGTTATTGCTGAAACGATGCTGCCAGAAGCCTATGTCAAAGGCGGATCCATTATTGGCTTTGTCACTTTATTAGGTTTTTTAACCGCTGTTTCTTTCAAAGCATTTGATACGGCGCTATAAGCTTTTAGCTTTAAACCTGAAATCAAGATGACTATTTTAAATGAAATCAAGTAATGAGAAGTCATGCAAAATCAACCCTTTGACATAAAGCTTCACACTCAAATTTCAGAAATCCCTGCTGAGGATTGGAACGCGCTGTTAAGCGACAACAACCCTTTTATCTGCCATGAGTTTCTACACGCCTTAGAAGCGCATCAATGCGTCTCTGCTAAATTTGGTTGGATTCCCAAACATATCGGTTTATATGACAAAAACACCTTAGTTGCTGCCATGCCGCTGTATGAAAAACACAACAATTACGGTGAATTTGTATTTGACCAGGCCTGGTCAGATGCTTGGCAGCAAGTTGGTTTGGATTACTACCCTAAACTGGTATCCGCGATCCCCTATACACCCGCTTTAGGCGAACGTTTATTAATATCTAACGATATGAACAAATCACAACAAGGCGTAATTCAAGAGCAGCTTATCTCTGTGATTCAAAACCTGTGTGTCGAGGAAAATTTAAGTGGTGCCCATATTCTATTCCCAAAGCAAAGCCAACAGGCCTGGTTAGCGGAACAACCCGAGTGGCTACACCGTCAAGACTGTCAGTTCCATTGGTTGAATCAAAACTATCAAACCTTTGATGATTTCTTAGCAACTCTTTCTGCTAAAAAACGCAAAAACATCAAGCAAGAGCGCAAGTCTGTTCTCAATGCGGGCATTACGTTTCGTGTCCTCAATGGGCTGACGGCAACGGAGGAGGATTGGCACCAGTTTGCAGCCTTCTATCAAAAAACCTTTATTGAAAAATGGAGCACCCCCACTTTAAATGTTGATTTCTTTAAAGCTGTTGCCAAAGCACAGCCTTTACAAATCGTGTTAGTTTTAGCCGATCAAAACGAGCAATGTATTGCGGGTTCTTTAATGTTCCGCTCAGAGACACATTTGTATGGCCGCCACTGGGGTTGTCGCCTGGAGGTTAAGAATTTGCATTTTGAGGCGTGTTTTTATCAAGGCATTGAATATGCCATCGAAAATGGTTTACAGATATTTGAACCAGGCGCAGGTGGCGAACATAAAATTTCCCGAGGCTTTGTGCCCGTAGCAATGCAATCGGCGCACTGGTTAAGGGTTAATCCATTTCCAGAAGGTATTGCCCGGTTTATATTACAGGAAAAACAGGCGGTTGAGGAATATGCGGCAGACTGCTTAAAACACGCCCCCTATCGAGACACGGATTGTTTTTATCAACCCACAGAAAAAGACCAAACATAAAACAACTTCTACCAAACAACACGATTAAAACGGTACCCATAAAACAGCACCAAAAAAAGCCATCAGTGAAACTATGCAAATACACAGCTTCACTGATGGCTTTTAAGGGGTTTCCGTCCGCGAAAAGAAAGGCTCGGTTTGACTGACTTCCTATCGTTCTAATCCATTCACTTTAACGACAAGACTAATCAACCTTTGAAGTGGCAATCAGGAGGTTCATTTCTTCGATCTTGTTCTGATTTTCTTTTCGAGGCATTATGACGATGTTCGGCTTCAGCCGCACGCCACTCTAGAACATAATGCGGACGCCGACGTTCATACTCCCCTTTTCTACGATCACAAGACTGTCTGACCAACAGACTAATTTGCACGCGTAACGTAAAGATAAAGAACAAACTTAAGGTCAATAAAATTGTACTGTAACGACCAATTAAATTATGACTCAAGTGAAAGTAATTGGCATCTATCATGGTGAAATAGACGACTGCATCGATACGAATTGCATTTAAGACCACTATAATGGCATAGCCTTCTAGTAACCAAAATAGCTTACTCTTCCATAAAGTTGGGTAAGCAATTATGGCGGTTCCAAATAGCAGGTATGGGGTTAAACCGTTACACTCATCAAATATCCAAATATCAAACCCATGGTCCAGATAAACCGTATTACCTAACATCTCTACCGGAATTTCAAATAACTGAATCCACCAATACGTTAAATAAATCGTTAAATCTGTCTGCCAAACATTCACCCCGTAAAAAGGTGAAAAAGATTCGATAAAGAACAGTAAATAGAGAAGTGTAACCCATGAAATATAACGAATAAAAAACCATAACATTTGCGAGGTACCTCCTTATTTATGAACTCGCTTTACAAAAAAGCCGCTGCCAAAATGACAGCGGCTAAGGGTTTAATAAACCAATTTAGTTAAGGTTTACTTTGATAGTTTACGGCTTACCAACCAGCCACCTAACCCTAGGGAAATTAACAGGGTTACAATCATGCCTGCATTATCCATAACACTTGCAGAACCACCTGATGAGGTTGTTGTGGTTGTAACTTCCTCTTCAGGTGCTGTAGGCACATAGTCAGCTGGTACTATATCTACTGGTGCAATTGCAGGGTTTGCAATCCAACCTGGCACTGTACCATCATCTGTTGCATCAACAATCGGAGTCATGCGGATTGTAAAGTCAGTGACAGGAGCAGGGATTTCTGCGCCATCAAGAGGGAAAGTCGAAACATCTCCTAAGTTAACAATATACGTTAAGCCTAAGTTAAGGACATCTTCAATTGAACCCATTGCATATTGAGTGGTTCCATCAGGCATCCCTGTATCATTAGACCAGTAATATAGTTGATCCATGGTTGCCGGAGCAAAGCCCGTTGCATTGCCTTGTAACCAAGTGTAATCCTCTTCTACTGTATTTGGGTTATCTCCCCAAAAAGCGACTAAAGAAGCATCTGTTAGAGGGTTTTGATCATCATCATAAAATATAGCGGCTGGTTCCCATTTTGATGGTAGCCAATTACCAAAAATAGGCGTGTAGTTACTATCAAAAGCCGTCGTCGAACTGATTGTGGTTGCATTTGCATCTAATCCAACATAATAACCTGCACGACGGGTATCAAAGAAACCATCAGCTGGATGTTTATCATCCGCTGTTCCAAATAGGCCTGCCGAAAAAGTGGCTAAATCATCAGCTGCCCAGATATCTTTGATATCTAATGGATCTGTATCATCTTCACCCGTACCAATCGACAAAGATAAGTTATTAGTAGCGACACCCGCTGTAGTGGCATTCACAAAGCCTGCACCAACACCAAAACCAACCTCTACTTTATAACCTGAATAACGTCTATCACTGTAGTTATTTAACTTTTGTAAGACCATATAGCGACGAGTTGCCGTTTCTACGGAGGTTGCATCAACATTAATCACCACATCTATAGGCTCAGCTAAAGCAGTAGGATCTGCAGCAATCGCATCGGCTGTCGGAGTTATCGCATCAATTTTAAAACGTTTGTGTGTTTGGAAAGGACTACCACATAAAGTTGGATTCGGGGCGGTACCATACAAAGCCATCGAGTCTAACCACCCCCCCTCTGTTGTGTTACCAACGATCTCCGAATACAAAAAGTACGAAGTACTCATAATGCAACTCGCAGGACGGTTGTGTGAAAGCGTGTCATCAATATTAGCCGCTGTTATGACCTTGATACCAGAAGGCTCACCTACTGGCCAATCTTTACCGTGCAAATTACCCGTAACAGTACCTACTTCTGGTGAGACTTTATCAGAGATAGGGCTGACAAAAGTTTCACCATAAGTCATATCATAAAGACCAGTATCTTCATTAAATACTTTTGTAGTATCTGAGCCGTCTTCAACGTTAACTATTTTAACTTCAACATTACCTAAGTTAAAACCACCAAAACCCTGTGTATCTCCACTTGGCTCTGATTGAGGTCCACCAACAATAACACCTGAAAAAACTGGAGCTGAAGCAGCCATACAAGCGGCGGCAATGAGACTTAATTTGAATACTTTACGATTTGACACAATATTCTCCTACAAATATAACCTTAATTCATCTTACTAATTTAATAAAAAATATGATTTCTATACAATAACTCAGGAATATGACAACGTTTTTACAAAACAACCCTTACGTTTATGTTTAATTTGAATCTAGTATAAACAAATGCGTAACCTTTTAACCCACCCATTTGGGTGATACTGAATATTTTTTCGTACTTTAAATACATTTTCTTGATTTGAAACAAGTTGTCTTAATTAAATTCTGACAAGCTACTCTTAAAGCACTTTTTTATAAAGAGAATACATCCACCATGAAGACTACTACAGATACTGAAATCCTTCTCAAAACCATACATATGCAGTCCTGCATTATTGAAGGTCATAGTCTCGAAGCCATTTTTAGAACAGAGTCAGAGTTTATTCGTGGACACACCGGCGCTAAAGTTGTTTCTATTTGTTTACAGAACAAAAAGACCTTAGAACTTGAATTAGTACTTGATCATGATGGTTTTCTGCAAAGTTGTTTTAAGAGAAATAACCTTCACCCGCAAACTCTAATATTAGAAACGCTACACAACTACATCAATACAGAATTTAATCAAGGCGTGCCGTATCTGCAATCCCCCTCATTAACCAATTTTTTAATTGATTCAATAGCGCAGAATAAAATCACCGAAATAGAACGTCAGCACCACTTTAAATCCATGGTTACTTACCCTCTGTATTCTGCAAGCAAGCAATTACTGGGCTGTTTAATGTATTGTTATTTTGATGAAAGTGTTCCTAATCACAATTCATTAATGCAGATAACCAACTTAACGCAAACCTTGTTACGCCCTTTTCACAATGGTGCCAATAATATATTTCATGTTAAGTGCAATCAGGTCTCCACTGAAATGCCTCATCTGACTTCTCAAGAGAAACGCATTCTAAAAAAGCTACTCAAAGCCAAACCCTATATGCAGATTGCAGAAGAAATGCATATCAGTATTAACACCGTTAAAACCCATTTAAAAAACATCTATGCTAAATATAATGTGAAGTCTAAAATGGAGCTATATTCCAAGGTGAAAGGCATCAACGAATAACGAATTTAGTTAACCAATTAACGTCATAGTACAAAATTCGAAATTACAAACTCAAGGCTATACCGTTAAACTTTGTAAAAAATATCCTTCGCGCACAAAAAAGGCCGGTTAATCTACTTACAGATTAACCAGCCTATTACTCATCAGACCAAGGTCCAAAATAACGATTATAGACAGTTTATAAGCACTTTATTAACGCTTACCACCGCCTCCGCCAGAGCGATTCATAGAGCCGTTACCAGAACTTCCCATTGTTTTCGCTCCCGATCCACTACCTTGCGATCCAACTCCAGAACCACGATTACCATTTTCAGATTTGCTCAAGCTTTTCTCATGCTTGTACTGATGCTGATACTGCTTTTGATACATTTTGGTTTTCTCACTACTCGAAGGTTGATTCACCATTGGACCAGCTCTTTCATGTGTTTGAGTTTGAGTCTGTAATTCAGTCGCTGTCTCTGCCTGAGCAGTACCAAATACAATCGCTAATCCAACAATACCTACTGATAACAATTTAGAAATTTTCATTTTTGTACCTCTCATGTTAAATATGTAATCAACTTACATTTATCTTGAGTGAATTATAACTCTAAATTGGCGGCTTCACATCACCCTAACGGGTGGTTTTTACTCTAAATTAAGTAAAAACCCTAGTTTAATATAAAAAATCCATAACTCATAGCAAGCGACCAGGACTGGTAGTTTTACAGAAAGATTAGATGAGGATCAACAAATCTATATACATCTAAGTCCAATAACCTTGATTTAAGACGACCACTTCAAACCGATTGACTTAAGCTGACTGATGCCAAAAGGGAGAGTCAATCGTCGGTGTACTCGGACTGGCCGCCGTCCTTTCTGTCATAGGGCCCGCTAAAAAAGCGGAGCGCCCTGCTTCAATGGCCTTGGCGAATGCTTGCCCCATCAAAATAGGATTATTCGCTTTAGCGACAGCTGTGTTCAATAACACGGCATCCAAGCCCATCTCTAAAGATTGGCTTGCGTGTGATGGCAAACCAATTCCAGAATCGACAATCATCGTGACCTTAGGAAATCGCTCACGCATGGCTTGCAAGGCATAAGGGTTCAAAATCCCCTTGCCCGTGCCAATCGGCGAACCCCAAGGCATTAACACCTCACACCCCAGTTCAACTAAATGCCGCGCAATCACTAAGTCATCAGTGCAGTAAGGTAGCACTTTAAATCCCTCCCTTAATAGAATCTCCGTGGCTTTAACCAAAGTAATCGGATCAGGCTGCAGATTGTAGTCATCACCGACCAACTCTAGCTTAATCCAATCCGTTTGAAACAGCTCTCGACTCATTCTAGCCATATTGACAGCATCATTCACAGAGTGGCAGCCTGCGGTATTCGGCAAAAGATGCAATCCCATTGACTGAATCAATTCCCAGAAGACCTGCCCACCTGAAGCCTGCGGATTTTGCCGACTTAAAGAGAGTGTCACCACCTCCGCGCCAGAAGCCTGAATCGCCTGCTGCATAATATAGGGAGAGGGATAGAGCGCACTACCAATTAACAAACGACTATTCAGTTTTGTGCCATAGATATTTAATTCATCTGTAGCTTTATTTTCATTATTCATGAATTCTTCTTCTAATTTTAAGCATGAAATCATCCACCTTGAATGGCAGAAATCACTTCAACTCGATCATGTTGTGTCAAAATAAAACGTTCATGCTCTGACAGCGGCAAAAACGAATCATTTACTAAAATCGCATACGGTGGCTTAGCGCCAAACAGTAAAACGGCTTCTTTAATCGTACTGTGCTCACCTATTTCATGCGCTTCATTATTAATAAAAGTAATCATTTTTCACTCCCATTTTTTTAATCAGGATTTCAACTAAAGTTATCAACTCATGTTCTCAACCAGATCAGGCATTAATTGAGTGATGCAAACATCATCGACATTTCCTTGTATGATATTGAGGCATTGTTTCAGCATGACAGGTGCTAACAAATACCCATGTCTAAATAAGCCATTGACTGAAATCAGGTTATCTTTAACTTTGATTTTCGGTTCGTTATCCAGGTAGGCCGGTCGCAAGCCAGATTCAATCGCAACGATTTCAGCTTCAGCAAATCCACTGTGGACGCTAAAGCATGCCGACAGGAGTTCAAGCGTTGAACGTACTGTCGGATTACGAGTGTCTTCCGACTCTATTTGAGTTGCACCCACCACAAACATGCCATCGCCTTTAGGGGCAATGTAGATGGGATATCGTGGATGCATTAAACGAACAGGCCTAGTCAAATGCACTTCAGGCGCTTTGATACGAGCCACCTCGCCTCTAACGCCTCTTAAGTTACTCACATTGGTAGTGACACCAGAGGCACTATCAGCAGAAGCTTCAGTCTGATTTTTATCCCCTTTCGAGCCTAAACCACGGCAATCCAATATCCACTCAAACTCCTTATGACTCGTCTCGGTTAAAAAACTTTCCAGCGACTTATCACCTATTTGAAAACCACTTGGTTTGGGTTCAACAACGGTATTTTCAAACCAAAAAACTTCACTGTTATTCAAGGTAATTGCCATTGCATCAAGTAACTGTCGGTTATCTAACTGACCTTCATTGGGTAGGTAGAGACCTGACTTGAAATGCTGATTTAATTCGGGTTCTAATTCACTTACTCCTGAGTTATAAACTTCTTTATAATCAGAACCTTTTAAACGGGACTTAAACTGCTTTAAATCACTTCTATCCTGTTCAAAAGCGATAATTAGACTGCCTTTCTGCTGAAAAAAAACAGGTGTTTCAAGTTTGTTTATAAAACCAGGCCAAAGCGTTAAAGCCAACTCACCCAATTGCATAATTTCATTAGAACAATCTACCGATTCGGCCAAAGGCGCTAACATGGCTGCCGCTAAAAAAGCGGCACTCTGCTCCCCTGACTTCGTATCCTTATCAAACAGAAAGACCTGATAATCGTCCATTAAAGAGATGGCCAACATTCTGCCCATCAGCCCTGCACCCAAGATAGCAATCGCAGGCTTGTTTTGAGCACTGTTTTTAGTATGGTCTTGAGCATGATTTTGAGCATGATTTGTATCTTGCACAATAATGTCTTCTGAACTGACCAGGCCTGGTGGAAACAAATCGAACCTTTTATCAGATTCAAGCGGTAACAATTTAGGCCTCCTTTTGATAGATTTCGCTGCCTGAAGCTCTAAACTCTTTGGACTTTTCAATCATGCCCTCTTTAATACTGTCTAACGAAATTTCAGTAATCTGTCCTGCCTGACCTTCAGCCGCCTCTTGTGCTGCCGCGTAGTCACGGACTTCTTGAGATATTTTCATTGAGCAGAATTTTGGCCCACACATCGAACAAAAATGCGCGACCTTGCCCGACTCTTGCGGAATTGTCTCATCGTGATACGAACGTGCGCGTTCAGGGTCTAATCCCAAGTTAAACTGATCTTCCCAACGGAACTCAAAACGGGCTTTAGACAAGGCATTGTCACGAATCTGCGCGCCAGGATGACCTTTTGCCAAGTCACCTGCATGCGCGGCAATCTTATAGGTCATCAAGCCTTCTTTAACGTCCTCTTTATTCGGCAAACCTAAGTGTTCCTTTGGTGTGACATAACACAACATGGCACAACCATACCAACCGATATTGGCGGCACCAATACCCGAAGTGATGTGGTCGTAACCAGGCGCAATATCCGTTGTTAAAGGCCCTAACGTATAGAAAGGTGCTTCACCACAGACTTCAAGCTGCTTATCAACATTCTCTTTAATCATATGCAGTGGGATATGACCAGGGCCTTCGATAATGACTTGCACATCATGCTTCCAAGCAATCTTGGTCAATTCACCCAAGGTTTCTAATTCTGCGAACTGTGCTTCATCATTGGCATCAGCAACCGAACCTGGACGTAGACCATCGCCTAACGAGAAGGTAACGTCATAGGCTTTCATGATTTCGCAAATATCCTCAAAATGGGTGTATAGGAAGCTCTCTTGATGATGTGCTAGACACCATTTCGCCATAATCGAACCACCACGCGAGACAATTCCAGTGATACGCTTGGCCGTCATCGGTACATAACGCAATAAAACACCGGCGTGGATAGTGAAGTAATCAACCCCTTGTTCCGCTTGCTCAATAAGGGTGTCACGAAAGACTTCCCAAGTTAGGTCTTCCGCTACGCCATTGACCTTCTCTAACGCTTGGTAGATTGGCACTGTACCGATTGGCACAGGTGAGTTACGCATAATCCATTCACGGGTTTCATGAATGTTACGCCCAGTAGACAGGTCCATAACGGTATCTGCACCCCACTTAGTAGACCACACCAGCTTTTCAACTTCTTCAGGAATAGAGGAACCTACCGAAGAGTTACCGATATTGGCGTTCACTTTAATCAAGAAATTACGCCCGATAATCATTGGTTCACTTTCTGGGTGATTGATATTACAAGGAATCACCGCACGGCCACGTGCAACTTCATCACGGACAAACTCAGGCGTAATCTCTTTCGGTAAAGCGGCACCAAACGACTGTCCTGCATGTTGCTGAGTCAAAAGTTCATCGCGCAGTTCGGCACGTTGCATGTTTTCACGGATGGCGATGTATTCCATTTCTGGTGTGATAATGCCTTGGCGAGCATAATGCATCTGAGTGACATTCTTACCGGATAAAGCGCGTTTTACCGTTGGTAGGCTCTCAAAACGGATGTGATCCAGCCCTTCATTGGCGAGACGCTCTTGGGTGAACTTTGAAGTCACTGAATTTAACGTCTCAGTATCTTGACGTTCTTCTATCCATGATCTTCTAAGTTGTGGCAAGCCTTTGTAAACATCAATTTCAACACTCGGATCGGTATAGGCCCCAGAAGTGTCATAGACATTAATCGGTTCATTAGGCTCAAGAACAGGACTTTCTTCGGTACCACTGACAAAAGTATCGGTCACTGCTATTTGTCGCATACCAACTTTAATATCGTGGGTTTTGCCCGCAATATAGATTTTTTTGGAATTAGGGAATGATTGACCAGAAACGTTTTGAATAAACGCTTCTGCCGATGCTCGTCTTTCACGACGATCGGTGCTTTTACGATCTGTTGAGGTATTTTTTGTAACTGTTTGATTGGTATTCATGGCTCTGCCTTTTTAAATAGAATTAAAAATAGGCGAAGCTCTTAGACGATGTAGAAAACAGATGAAATTAAATGAGCGCTATAACAAGGATTTACAAAGATTTAGAGAGAGGTTTCAGTCGTCCAGATGAATTCAATTGGACGGTCTAAAAATCACTTCATCAATATAAATATCGCTGCAGCAATCATGAAATTTAAAAGAAAATATCTGATTGTTCCCTCCGCTGGTATTAACCAGTTCAGGTTCTACGGATCCCGCTTACGCGATCTCAGCCTAAAGGCACTCCGACAAAATTTGAACTGTAGTATACCCAAAACATTTGCAAATACAAGCAAGCCTGTGACAACTCACAATTGGCCGGCAAACTGGTACAATGCCAACCTAATGACAAGACACCAACCCTAATGACTCAACGACCATAGAGAAAAATCATGTTTAAAATAGAAACCATTGATCCTAAGCACTATAGAAAGAAAACCCGTAATGCCACGCTAATTGTCATGCTAATGTTTATTATCATAGGTTTTGGAACGGCGCATTTAGCGGTCACAACCTTAGGTGAATATTCAAACAATAAGCTCGTGTTGAACTTACTAGGGGCGTTTGTAGGTTTAATGATTACCGGTTTTATCGTTAAAACCTGGTTTTCGGATAAAGCCTGGATGAAGGAGTCTATGTATTCATGGCGTTTAAAACGAAACTTAATGTACGTCACGAATGTCTTGCAAAAAGTTAAAGACCAGGCCGATTTAAATGATGAACATGCTATGAAAGTCATGCGCTTCTATCACTTGGGTCTGGAGCAGATGCATCAATTAGAAGATAACAACCATGCATTGATTGATTTGGCTGCTGAAAAACGTCTACTTGAAGCCAAAATGACAGAGTTAGGACTGGAACTGAATCAAACTGAATTTGATCCCCTATGGGTCGAAACTTATAAAGCGGATTAATCGCCAAACCGGTGAGCTAGTCGGTATTAAAACGGTATTAAATAGCATTAAAGCACGATTACAGTGCTTTAATCTTCTTTTCGATACGGGGTACAGAAATCGGCATTAAGGTTTTCATCGGCTGTGCAAACAGTGACAACCTTAACTCTTCAATCAGCCAACGGATTTCAACCAGGCCTGGTAGGTTTTGATAAGCGGACTCTTGCGCTAAGGCTTGATACGCCTTTAACACTGGTTGAATTTGACGAATCGCCAATTGATCTTTACTCGGATCTAACTCTATCTTATCCAAACGCACCTCCAAGCCTTTCAGATAACGGCCGATTTGCTTGAACCACTCTTCTTGCGTATTCCGGACAAAATCCTTGGAAATCAAATCATCTAACTGTAACTTAATATCGGCAATCGAAGCCAACCAACGTGGATTTACGCGCCCTCTTACCCGCTTGGCAATCGCCTGATGTTGCGTAAAAATCGCATTAGCCTGCACTGCAACCGCTTGCGCAGATTCTATCCAGTGCAGACGCACATTTTCTAAAGTCGCTTCATAGTCGAGTTGACGGCGCACTTTCTGAGGATGGGGTACTAATTGATGTAACGCTCGGTCAATGACCTGCTCAGTTAAATCCAGGCAAGTACCGTACGGGGCATAGCATAAGCAAGCCATTTGCAAAGGTAGCTTCTTTTGCAGATACTTAAGTTTATCGGCGAGTTCCGTGCGAATTAAAAACAGAACCGCTTCAGCATGCGCCTCTAAAGCACCAACTTCATCACCCATTAACTCCAAACTCAACCTATCTCCCTGACACTGTAAAGCGGGATAAGCCACCATCTCAACGCCCTGGCTTTTAATGGTTTGCGAGTCCGCTAAGTCGCCAAAATTCCACTCGGTGATAAGCGTACTTGTCTGTTTTTTACGTGATTGATGTTGTTGGATTTTGGCATCGACCAGGTGTTGATACTCAGATTTTAACAAACTAAGACTGGCATCCTCGGCAATCACTTTAGCCTTATCATCTTGCAAAATAAAAAATGGTAAGAGGTGATCAGGCAATTCAATGCTTTCAAAATCAGTTCCTGACACTTTCAGATTGCCACGGCGATTCAGAGCCCACACCAGTTGATTGAGATAGGACTCTTTACGGCCACTCTTAACGGTTTTGTCAGGTGACATTTCTGACAAAACCAACTCGGCGTAATGTGGTGCGGGGATAAACTGTTTTCTAAGTTGTTTTGGTAATGCTTTGATATAAAAAGCAGTCTTCTCTTTTAATAAACCAGGGGTTAACCATTCAAAATCACTATCATTCAGTAGATTCAGACTCGACAATGGAATTTTATAAATTAAGCCATCGCGCTTCTGACCCGGTTCAAAATGGTAATCAACTGCAAAATTCAGTTGGTTGGAAAGCTGTATCTGATCCGGAAAATCTTTTAGAAAATCCGCATTAGCTTCCTGCTTCATCAAGTCATTTTCAGTTAAGAAAAGCGCTTCTAATTTCTCTGGCGCTTCTCGTAGACATTTCTTAACCCACTTATCTAATGCCGGTTGGCTAAAGATATGTTTCGGAATGCGCTCGTCATAGAATTGATAGAGCACTTCGTCATCCACCAGAAAATCAGGACGACGTAATTTGTGCTCAAGCTTCTCTATTTTCTCAATCAAGGCTTGGTTATGTTTAAAGAAGGCCGCACGCGTTAATAACTCCCCCTCCACCAAACCATGGTGAAGGAAAAGCTTATGCCCTTCCACTGGATTAATCGGTCCATAATTGCAGAGACGTCGATTCACAATCGGTAAACCGTACAATGTAATCGATTCAAAAGCCCCTACTTGTCCAGATTTCTTCTGCCAATGCGGGTCACTATAACTGTGTTTAATCAGATGTTTGGCAAGCCTCTCAATCCATTGAATATCAATGGCTGCATTATTACGCGCATAGAGTTTAGTGGTCTCGACCAGCTCGCCCGCCAAAAGCCACTTAGGTTTATTTTTATAGAGACTGGAACTCGGGTGGATAAACAGCTTGGTGTTACGCGCCCCGATATAAGATTTATCATCGTCGCGTAAAGCCACATTGCCCAATAAACCCGCCAATAAAGATTTATGCACCGCGACACTGTGTAAATCGCTGAGGCGCTCTTTGACAACGCCAGCTTGCGTGACCTCTTCAAACAGATGTAATTGGCCAACCCGCATGCCAATACGCTTCAGACTCTGTTCAATCTGCATAGTGAGTTCGTGCCACTCTTTCATGCGCATATAAGAGAGAAAATTGGTTTTACAGAGTTTTCTTAACTTGTTTTCCGAAAGGTGGCGACGCTGATATTCATAAAACTGCCACAGATTCAAAAAGAACAAGAAATCAGAACGTTCATCTTCAAAGGTTTTATGCGCAACTCTTGCCGCCTGCATAGTCGTTTGGTTAATATCTCTCGGATCCTGAATACTCAAAGCCGAAGCGATGACAATCAACTCGGCTAAAACCCCATTCTTATCCGCTTCAACCACCATTTTGGCAACACTTGGATCAACCGGCAGTTTGGCAATCTGACGCCCTTCTGCGGTTAAACGACGTTGATCATCTAAAGCACCCAACTCATGCAACTGACGATAACCATCATTTACCGACTTATCAGAAGGCGCTTCAATAAACGGAAAGTGCTTCACATCCCCTAAAGCCAGTTGCGCCATGGTCAAAATAACAGACGATAACGAAGTACGATGAATTTCAGGATCGGTAAACTCAGGACGTGAATTAAAACAGGATTCATCATATAAACGAATACAAATACCCGCACTGACACGACCACAGCGGCCTTTACGTTGATTGGCTGAGGCCTGTGAGATTTTCTCAATCGGCAATCGTTGTACTTTATTGCGCACACTGTAGCGACTGATTCTCACCAGGCCTGGGTCAATCACATATTTAATACCCGGCACGGTTAACGAGGTTTCGGCCACGTTGGTACTGAGAATAATGCGGCGTTTTTGTGACGTTTTGAATATCTTTTGCTGCTCGGTCATCGACAAACGGGCATACAACGGTACAACTTCGGTGTTTTTCAGGTTACGTTTGCGTAACACCTCGGCGGTTTCTTTAATATCACGTTCACCGACCTGAAACACCAATACGTCACCAAACGGGTCTTCTAATGCCAACTCATCAATCGCATCAGCAATGCCGGTGGTCATATCCTGTTCAATGGCATTTCCCGCGTCATCTTCATAAGAAGAGAGTGGTCGATAACGCAATTCAACCGGATAGGTACGTCCGGAGACTTCAACCACGGGAGGTCGCTTACCATTAAGGGTGAAATGGTCGGCAAACCGCTGTGTGTCGATGGTGGCCGAAGTAATAATGACTTTTAAATCAGGGCGTTTCAATAATAGCTGTTTAAGTATGCCCAATAAGAAATCGATATTGATACTGCGCTCATGCGCCTCATCAATAATAATAGTGTCATATTGCAGGAGCATTTGATCGTTTTGAATTTCTGCCAGTAAAATTCCATCGGTCATCACCTTAATCAGACTGTGCGCTTTGACCAAATCCAAAAAACGTACCTGATAACCAACGATATCCCCAAGCTTGCCCCCCAACTCTTCAGCAATACGTTCTGAGACACTGCGCGCGGCCAATCGTCTAGGCTGAGTACAACCGATTTTGCCACGCAGACCTAAACCCGCTTCTAAACAAATCTTCGGAATCTGCGTGGTCTTACCCGAACCCGTCTCCCCTGCAATCACCACCACCTGGTTGTCTCGAACGAGTTGGACCAATTCCTCTTTTTTAGCGGCAACCGGTAAAGAATCATCGTATTCAATCTTAGGCACACTGTTACGGCGTTTTTCAACCTGCTGAATCGATGCTTGAACTCGGTTCGCCCAATCCAACCAGGCCTGGTCAGTTTCCTTAAGCGTATTTAGATTCAGCTTTCTTAAGCCGTTTTGCAGGCGCAAACGGTCTTTAATCAGACATGCGTCCAATAAATTGGATAACTCATTTTTTTGAACAGTAAAGGAAACTTCAGACATAGTTGACGGGGATACTTTTAACAAGGATAATTAGTTAAGCATTTGCTTATACGATATACTTACTGCACACGTATACTTGCGCAAAACACTTCATGGCAATTCAATTGCAACGTATTATAGCAAACAAATCACAAGGCTCTTAGCATGAAAATCCGCCAACTTTTTGATTATGACACTTGGACTTATACCTATTTAATTTGGGATGAAGCCACCAAAGAAGCCGCTGTCATTGACTCCGTTTTAGAACGTCTTGAGCGTGACATGTTACATATCAAAGAGCTGGGCTTAAAGGTCAAGTACCTACTAGAAACCCACATTCACGCCGACCATATTACCGGAGCAGGCCCAATGCGAAAGCAAACCAAGGGGCAGATTGTCGTTCATAAAAATTCTGGCTCTGAATGTGCGGATGTTCTAGCGGTTGAAGGCGATACGTTCAAACTCGGCAATCAAGAGATTAAAGTCCTACACACTCCAGGGCATACCAACAATGACATTACCTATCTGGTTGAAGGCGCTGCATTTACCGGAGATACCCTACTCGTCCGCGATTGTGGTCGTACCGATTTCCAGTTGGGTAGCAATGAAGATATGTTTCACTCGCTGACCGAGAAGCTTTTCACACTACCAGAAGATACCATGGTCTTTCCAGCACATGACTACAAAGGTTTTAGCCAATCGACGATTGGTGAAGAAAAGCAGTTCAACAGCCGCGCGGGTGTCGGAAAAACATTTGAAGATTTCAGCACAATTATGGATAATTTAAACCTACCCAACCCAAAACGAATTCACATCGCCGTACCCAGCAATATGCAGTGCGGAAACTTGGACGATTAGCTTTAAACAATCTAAACGCCAGACACAAAAAAGCCTCAGTTTATGAGGCTTTTTTGTGTCTGAAGTCCAGATTTAACCCTAAACTAGGTTTGGGCTGAGAGCTGTCAATTCAAGGTAAAACAAGGGAGCGTACAACTTGTACGTGACCGTTTTTAACGCAGAAGTGGCGCATACTGGAGCAACCCTAGTGTCTAAAGCGATTTAATGAACTTCTAGGACTTCTACTTTGTAATCTAATTCTTGGTCTGCTAATGGGTGGTTACCATCAAGATAGACTTTATCTTCACTGATTTCAATAATACGGAAAACAATGGTTTCGCCTTCTGGATCTTCTGTTTCCACCGTTGAACCTACCTCTAAAGCAACATCATCTTCGAAGTTTTCTGGGCCCGCAAAAACAACTAAATCATCATTCGTTACGCCATAGCCTTTATCTGCTGAGATAGTGACCTTAGCAGCAAATCCTGGCTCTTCGCCTTCTAAAAATTCTTCAAGACCTTCGATGATTTCACCTTCGCCTTGAATATAAATAACCGGCTCACCATCAAAGGTAGAGTCAATGACTTCACCGCTTTCATCACGTAGCTCATAGTGGAATGTAACGCGACTGCCTTTTTTAATTCTCATAACTCGTACCCTTTGGTCATTTTTTGCATTAAAATAATGAGCGATATTTTACCGTAAAGAGAACTCAAATGCGTCAGATTCTACTAGATACTGAAACCACCGGTTTTGACCCCCATACAGGCGACAGAATCATCGAAATTGGTGCGGTAGAACTCATCAAACGTAAATTGACCCACAACAATTATCATCAATATGTCTTTCCTGAGCGTTCTGTCCCACAAGATGCCATTGACGTTCATGGTATTACCGATGTATTTCTAAAGGATAAACCGTTGTTTTCTGCGGTTGTCGAAGACTTTATGGAGTATGTCAGTGGGGCTGAGTTGATTATTCACAATGCACCTTTCGATGTTGGCTTTATCAATAAAGAACTCTCTTTATTGAAGAAGAACAAATGGGGTAAGATTGAGGATCACTGCATTATCACTGACTCGCTTAAAATGGCGAGAAAGACCTATCCTGGGCAGCGTAACTCTTTAGATGCTTTATGTAAGCGTTTGGGCATTGATAACTCTAATCGTACTTTGCATGGCGCATTACTCGATTCGGAAATTCTGGCAGATGTCTATCTGACCATGACGGGCGGACAAACCGCCCTATCACTCAACAGTGATTCTGCTGAAAACGACAGCAATAACACAGCGACGTCCCTGGCAAATCCACAAAATAGAAAACCTTTACGGGTTTTGCTGGCCAACCAGGATGAACTTGCTAGACACCAGACAAAACTGGCTGAAATTTCAAGAAAGTCTGACCAAGAGATAAATTGGTAACGCCAGACAGTCCATCCTAATAGAGAACATATCTCTATAAAATACAGACTGTTAGCAAACACTTCTAAACTTAAATAACGCTAATAACTTAAGACCTGCTAAGGACAAATTCAGGGTTAGCTCTATCAAAAGGCTAATGATTTAAGTTGTTCCTGAGTACTTTAGAATGGGTTCTTGTTGCTGAAGCAACACTTCGATTGGGAATGGCCATCCAACGTGGCATATGCCATCTTGAACCGACTAAAGTAGGCGAGTCTACCCTTTTCTTAGCCACCAAACAATAGACATTACCAAACTGTAAACCTAATGCAGACAAGCCCTTTTCAATCCATTCAACGAGATTGATTAAAAGCCCTTCTGATGGACGCTGTACAAAACATGTTACAGAGCTGTACTTTTGTATTTGCACGTCATACCCCAGCACCTGTAACCACTCTTTAATGCGCTGTGGCGTTTCTAATTTTGCTTGATCAAACACTCGATCTTTTTTAAACCAACGGTGGCGCATAATAAAGCAGCCATAGGGGTTAAAACCGGTAATAACGACATGACCTTCCGGAACCAACATACTATCGACCTGCCTTAGCAGGTAATAAGGGTCAGCAGCGGCTTCTAGCGTATGGGGAAGAAAGACCACATCGGCTTTTTCTTTGCCTATTGGCAAATAGTCCAAATCGGCACGAATTAAATGACAATGCGGATCATTAAGGACTTCAGTGGAAACATGCTCGAGAAATGGATCGACTAATAGCTTGTACTTGATACGACTACTGGCCATTAAATGCTCCGAAGATGGCGCACCCAGTTGCACGAAAAAGTAGCCAAATAAATTTTGGATAGCCGGCTCAACCAAAGCCCTCTCTTGCTTTAGAACTGCCCGACTTGAACCGGTGGAATACCACTGATTCAAGGCTTGTTGAAAGCCATGTTTCATCAAACTCTCTTTCCGCATAATTTAATAGTCGATCTTTTCATCCTTAACCCTGACTTAACCATGTAAAGCTATGTCCTAATTTGCTAGAATACGCTCAATTATAGCAATTATGTTGATCCAAAAATATGAATATCGTTGGCCTTCCTGCACTCGTAGACACCTATGAAAATTACATTTGGATTCTGTACGAGGCCGATAAAGCTTGGGTGGTTGATCCAGGTGAATCAACACCGGTTATTGAATTCCTGAATCAACACAAACTCAATCTACAAGCGATTCTAATTACCCACACACATTTCGACCATATTGATGGGATTCCAACGCTTAAAGCGGCTTTTCCTCAAGCGGTCATTTATGGGCCTGCAAAAAATCAGCACAGCTCCATTGAAAGCGGACTGTTCGAGGATGATGTCATTCTTTTAAGCACTGATTTTGCTCTCAGCGTTCTCGAAACCCCTGGCCATACCGCTAATCACATTAGCTTTTACAATGAACAAGCTCTCTTCTGTGGAGATACGCTGTTTACCGCTGGATGTGGTCGTGTTTTGGGTGGAACCGTAGAAGAGTTTAGCCAATCTATTCTTAAAATCCGAGCCCTTTCTGACAGCACACCATTTTATTGTGCGCATGAATATACCGCTGACAATCTTAAGTTTGCCCTACTGGTCGAGCCTGATAATGAACTGCTACAGCAACGCTGCAAACAGCCGTTATTTGATTATCCGCAGATCCATAATGGCCCACTTTCTACTCTAGCCGAAGAAAAAAACACCAATCCATTTATGCGTTTTGATCATCCGAGCATAAAACCCCAATTAATGAAACGTGGCGCCTCTGACTCGTCAAGCAGTCTATTTAAGACCTTACGCGAATGGAAAGATCAATTTGATCAACAACCCTAATTTAAAATAAACTTTAGACCATCGAATTTAGTTACGACAATATTGAGACTTATGCCAACTTTACCTAAACAGCCGACATTGAACACGCAACTTTTGTTAAACAAAATGAGTCCATGGTCTAAAACCAAGCATGTAACACTCTCCCTATCTACCTTGCTGTTTCTCTCCGGTTGCGTTACTTTGCCAATGGATTCAAAGCCAATAGAAAAATCTGCGAATGCATCACATTCGTCCGTTCATACAGTTCATACCGTTCCGCATCTACAAGTTATCACAGACATCACGCCTGATGACCATAAACAGTTGGATATCAGCCAAACCTTTCACCCTATTATTTGGGATGAGATGCATGGCCAGTTTCATTTAGCCGCCGAACACTTTGGTCGCTATGATTCCTACTTGAATTATTTCCAAAAAAATCCGAAATACTTAAACCGTGTCTCAAAGCGTTCAAAACCGTACTTACACTATATCTTGAGTGAAGTTCAAAAACGCGATATGCCTTATGAAATGGCGCTATTGCCAATCGTTGAAAGTAGCTTTCAAGCAACGGCCCAATCTCACCAAAGCGCTGTCGGTCTTTGGCAGTTTATTCCCAGCACTGCGCACATGTATGGTTTAGATCAAAACTGGTGGTTTGACGGCCGTCAAGATACGGTTAAGAGTACGCATGCCGCTTTGGATTATCTAAAAAAACTCTACAAATTAAACAACAATAATTGGCTGCTTGCGCTTGCGTCTTACAATGCCGGCATCGGTAACGTCTACAAAGCCATCAAGAAATACAAGAAAAAACACAAGTTAAAGAATGCAAAACCTACGTTTTGGGACATTCAAAGTTATCTTCCAAAAGAGACTCAAAATTACGTCCCACAATTATTGGCCGTGTCGCACACAGTCCATCATGCAGAAAATTGGGGGATCGAGTTAGAGCCGGTAGAAAACAGTGTTTTTTTTGCTGAAGTCGAGTTAAAGCAACAGATTACGTTAAGTGAAGCCGCTAAGCTTGCAGGGGTTTCTGAGAAACTGTTCGGCGTTCTTAACCCTGGCTATCTCAGACCAACGACGCCGCCTAAAGGACCGTTCAATATTTTATTGCCCGTTGAAAAAGCGGCTAATTTTAAACAACTCCTCACTCAAAAAAATGACCTGTTTGACATTCAATGGATGCATCATAAAATCAAGTCCGGTGACAGCTTAGGTCTTATTGCCCAAAAATATCACACTTCCCGTAAAGCGATTCAAAACCTAAATAGCTTAAAAGACAGTCGTATCCGTGCCGGCAAAACACTGCTGATTCCTGTGCCGACTCAATATGCTCATAAAGTAGAACGTTTCACAAATAAAAGCCAATACAAAGGCATCAAAAAGATTCACACGGTATCTTCAGGAGACTCTCTCTGGAGTATTGGACGTTATTACAATGTAGACACCAGAGCACTTTGCAGGTGGAACAATATTGGGATTAAAACACCCTTGCGTAAAGGCCAAAAGCTGGAAATTCGCAGTACCCGTTACGACAACCAGTTAACCCACACGCTTAAAAGGGGTGAAAGCCTATGGACAGTCGCTAAAAAATATAATGTAAGCACCAACTCGCTGATTCGTTGGAACAATATTAAACAATCGAAAACAATTCAGCCGGGTACTAAAGTTACCGTTTGGCAACCTAAGTCAGCTAAAAAACAACACAAAAATTATCACGTCAAAAACGGTGATAACCTTTGGGATATTGCCAAAGCAAATCAGCTCTCTGCAAAGCAGTTAGCAAGTTATAATCAACTCTCTTTAAGATCCTACTTAAAACCAGGTCAGATTTTAAAAATCCCACTGGAGATCTAAAAAAAACCTAATGCGTTTTCTATCGAGTTTAACCCCGTTATGCATAACCCCTGAGCCGCGTTTTGAAGCAGGTAGTCTCATGGCGGGTAAAAAACCACTTGCTCCGTTATGGCTAGTTTTTGTGTTTTTCAGCGCTTTAGTCAGTTATCACACAACCGCTTTGGCCGTCAACAAATCGCTAAGCACTGAACAACAGGCGTTTTTAGATGCCTACCAGGCCATTAAACAGAATGACCGTAAAGCCATTGCCAAATACAAAACTCAACTCAAAAACTATCCCCTCTATCCTTACGTGCTCTACCATGACTATCGGTTACACCTCAAAAACACGCCAAACAACCTGATTGAAAACTTCATTAAAACCTACAGCGAAAGTTATCTAAGCGATTCACTTTACGGTAAATGGTTAACCCATTTAGCCAAGAGGAAACAGTGGAAACAATTCTCCAAAATTTATAAGCCACAAAAAAGCCAAAACTTACAGTGTTATAACATTCAAGCCCTGTCACACACCAAACAACTCACCAACGCTTTAGAGTTAGCGACGCCTATTTGGCAAAACTCCACTACCCTAAGCAGCGCATGCCAGCCTATTGATCGCCTAATGAGAAAATATAAAAAACTCACTGGCAGCATGATTTGGAAAAGAATCGATTTGGCCATGAATAAACGAAAACTTACTCTGGCTAAATCACTGAGCAAAGACCTTTCGAAAAAAGACCAAAAGATGCTCAGTGAATGGATAAAGGTCTACAAAAACCCAAAATTAATTGCGAAACCTTTGCCTAAAAGCATTTCGCCGATTGTTAAGAAATTCATTTTCACGTTAGGTATTAGTAAGTTAGCCTCTAAAGACCCTGGGCTCGCTCAAAAATCGTTGGAACTGTACCGTAAACAATACGGTTTAAATAGAGATCAATACAATGTATTGGCACGTAAAGTCGCTTTGCGCACAGCTTACCGCTATGCACCGCAAGCTAAAAGCCTATTAAATGATGTCAATAGTAATGGTTCTAAAAGTAAGGATACCTTGCGTTGGCAGGCGCAGATAGCCATTAAACAATCCGATTGGCCAGGCCTGATTGAAGTCATTGAATTAATGGAAACCACTGAACAACAAGCTAAACAGTGGCTGTACTGGAAAGCACGCGCACTGGAAGCGACTCAACAGACCAAAGAAGCAAATGGGCTTTATCGCACCTTAGCACGACAACGCAACTACTATGCATTTATGGCGGCCGATCGTTTAAATCTGGATTATCAATTCAACCCAAAACCCATCAAAAAACTAAAACCCGAGGAACTGCTAAAAAAGTACCCGGCATTATTAAGAATACAAGAGTTACTGGCTATTGATTGGCCTTTAAGTACCAAACGTGAGTGGTATCACCTTTTAAACCAGGCCAATCGTAATGAGTTACAAGCGGTGGCGGTGTTGGCAAACCAATGGGAGCAGCATGCGCAGGCAATTCGCTCACTGGCCAAAGCCAAAACTTGGGATGCTTTAAGCTTAAGGTTTCCGACCCCTTATAAAGAACCAGTCATGCAGAATGCCAAACGCAACGATATCGATGCGTCTTGGATATATGGGATTATACGACGTGAGAGCGCTTTCGCTGAAGATATCAAGTCTCATGTAGGCGCTACTGGATTAATGCAATTAATGCCTAAAACGGCCAAGTATATGAGCCAAAAAATCAGTTCAAAGAATGTCTCATATAAGAAACTTACACAAGCAAAAAATAACATTGAACTGGGCAGTGCTTACTTGAGTTACTTGAGCCAAAAATACAGTGGTAATAAAGTGTTAGCAACAGCCTCTTACAATGCAGGCCCTAATAGAGTCGACAAATGGATTCCTAAAAAAGGTTCCTTAGCGGCAGATCAGTGGATTGACTCAATCCCTTACACTGAAACGCGTGCCTATGTGAAGGCTGTTTTGGAGTACACCACTATTTTCAACTCTTTATTGAATCAAAAATACACTCGGTTAAAAGACGTTATGCCCAATATAGGTAATCAACCTATCCTGAAAACAGATCCTAAGCATCCCTAAATTAGACATAACAATCTGATTTGAGGCAACTTACCTTTTTGGTACGTACAAGCCCATTCAGCGATTAAAACTAACCTTGCTACCCCTTATAAAGCCCCTGTACAACAAGCATTCCATTCAACTTCATTTCAGGCAGGCAGGCAAAAAAAAACCTCCGCTGGACAAGCGAAGGTTTAAATAAATTATCTCAATCGAAATAATCAGAGGAGGATACTCATGAAGAAACATGAATGAGCCAATTATATTAGCACTTACTTATCTTGTCAAGTATAATGAAATAATTATATGCACTTTACAAAACAACATAAGACTTTGTTTTTAAAAGACTTATAAATACTAGGGCTTTACGTAAAGTAGCTACAGCAGGCCTTGTACCAGCACTTCCATTCAACACCTATGCGTAAATGAGACTACACTCTACGCCAAGTCGTTCCTGCCGCTGAATCCAACAATTCAACGCCCAAAGCACCTAACTCATCTCTAATTTCATCTGAGCGAGCAAAGTTCTTATCCGCTCGTGCTTTTTTTCGATCTTCAATAAGTTGCTCAATCATCTCTTCCGTCAATTCTGAGCTACTTGGCTGAAACTTAAAAAACTCTTCAGGGGATTGCTCTAACAAACCTATTTGATTACCAAGTTTAATCAATAATCCGGCCAGGCCTGTATCTTGAGTTTTATTGACTTCTTTTGCCAATTCAAATAACACCGCCATCGCTTTGGGGGTATTGAAATCATCATTCATCACCGCCATAAACTGCGCCTCATACTCGCTATTCTCAGTCGCCTGGACAGGTTTCACACTTTCCAAAGCAGAATACAAACGACCAACGCTGGCTTTGGCAGATTCTAAATTTTCTTGAGAGTAATTGACCGGGCTACGGTAATGACTTGCTAATAAAAAGTAACGAATGACTTCTGGCTGAAACACTTTTAAGACTTCGCGAATGGTAAAAAAGTTGTTTAAAGATTTCGACATTTTCTCATCGTCAATTCGTACAAAACCACAATGCATCCAAGTATTCACATAATGTTCACCCGTCGCACACTCTGACTGGGCAATTTCATTTTCGTGATGCGGAAAAGACAGGTCCATACCGCCACCGTGAATGTCAAAATGGTTGCCTAAGCATTTGGTAGACATCGCTGAACACTCTATATGCCAACCCGGACGACCGCCACCCCAATTTGACTCCCAAGCAGGTTCATTGGCTTTAGAAGCTTTCCACAAAACAAAGTCCAGTGGATTTTGCTTCATCTCATTGACTTCAACGCGTACACCGGCCTCTAGGTCTTCTAGCTTTTTCCCTGATAGACGACCGTATTCGGCAAATGAATTAACTTTAAAGTAGACATCCCCATTACTGGCAGGATAAGCAAAACCTTTATCAATTAAGGACTGAATCATATGCTTAATTTCAGACATATGTTCAGTCGCTTTAGGCTCCATGTCGGGACGTAATACGTTCATAGCCGTTTCATCGGCGTGCATTTCACTGATCATGCGCACGGTTAATTCCTGTATGGATTCACCATTTTCTAAAGCACGCTTTATAATTTTGTCATCGATATCTGTGATATTACGCACATAGTTGACGTCATAACCTAATACTCGTAGATGACGAACCACCGTATCAAAAACCACCATGACACGTGCATGACCAATATGACAAAGGTCATATACCGTTACACCGCAGACATACATACCAACGTTATTATCATGAATGGGTGTAAACAACTCTTTCTGGCGGGTTTCAGTGTTAAATATATGTAAACTCATGGTGTTTCCTGTCATCAATAAAGCGTAAAGAGATTTAATTCACTTGAAAAAGTGACTTTAAACCCCAAAATATAATAATCCATAGACAATTTCTTGCGGTATTCTTAGAAAATTCTCTATAAATATTTAGGTCAGCAAGACCTAGGTGTTAGAATGCGGTTATTGTAACTCAAACCAATCAAATATTTAGGAGTGAATCATGACAAAAGGTCTATTTTTAAGCCTCAAAACGGCCACCATCGGCTTACTATATTTAGCATTAAGTTCGACCGCTTTCGCCCAATCAGAACCCGTTTCTACGTCGAAAACCGTAGCCGTGTCGCCACAGGTTTTAATTGAAACATCAGAAGGTAGTTTCGTATTAGAACTTTATCCTGACAAGGCCCCTAAGACGGTTGAAAACTTCTTGCGTTATGTCAATGAAGAGTTTTATGACAATACCGTGTTTCACCGTGTAATTCCTGGTTTCATGGTACAAGGTGGTGGCTTTACTGCCGACATGCAAAAGAAAATTACCCATGAAGCGATTAAAAATGAAGCTGATAACGGTTTACGCAACCGTATTGGCACGGTTGCAATGGCACGTACCAATGACCCGCACTCAGCCACTGCACAGTTTTTTGTGAACGTCTCTCAAAATACCTTCTTAGATTTCCGCGAAAAACATGGCAGTGCCTGGGGCTATACCGTATTTGCTCACGTTGTCAAAGGCATGAAAACAGTCAATAAAATCCGTCAAGTCAAAACAGGCTATAAAGACGGTTTTAAAGATGTGCCACTTAAGACGGTCACTATTATCAAAGCCCGTCAGATAAAATAAATTAAACAACATTCAATATTAAAAAAGTTTACAGAACAGAGGAATAACGATGTCAAAAGTTAAAATCAGTACCACCATGGGTGATATTACAATCGAATTAGATGACGCAAAAGCACCGGTTGGCGCTGAAAACTTCATACACTATGTTATGGATGGTTTTTTCAATGGCACAATTTTTCACCGCATCATCCCTAACTTCATGGTTCAGGGTGGCGGCATGCTACCAGGCATGGAAGAGAAGCCTTCTGGTGCAGCGATTGATAATGAAGCTGACAATGGCCTTAAAAACGATCGTGGTACATTGGCTTATGCACGTACCGGTGATCCGCATTCAGCCACCACTCAGTTTTTCATTAACTTAAAAGACAATGATTTCCTGAACCATACAGGTAAAAACCCACAAGGTTGGGGTTATGCTGTTTTTGGTAAAGTGGTTGAAGGCATGGATATAATCGATGAAATGGCGAAAATTGAAACGACAACTCGTATGGGACATCAAGATGTTCCGCGTGAAGACATTCTAATCACCAAGACAACCCTGCTTGAAGATTAAGTAAAACCATCTGTCTGTAGGCTAAAACCTAAGACAGTACGATTAAAGCCGAAGTTTCTCTTCGGCTTTTTTGTTTCTGCATTCACAAGCTGACAACTCCTTTTAGATTCGCTTTTCTTCGACTTTCCATTAATGCCTAAAGTTGTTAGAATCGCAGCATGAATCCATATACCCTATTCGTTGCTGACATCCACTTGCAACCCGAAGCCAACCACCCTATCAATCAAGCCTTTCAAAAATTCTTAACCGACGAAGCTCCAAAAGCAGAAGCGCTTTATATTTTGGGGGATTTATTTGAAATGTGGGTCGGTGATGATATTGGTCTAGAGCAGTATGCTTCGATTATCCAGCAATTCAAATTCTTAACCGATAATGGCCTACCTATTTATTGCCAGTATGGCAATCGTGATTTCTTAATGAGAGAGAGCTTTTGGTCAGCCACAGGCATTCAATTATTAGCAGAACCGAGTGAGATTACATTATATCAAAACAACTACCTCCTACTGCATGGTGATAGTCTGTGTACCGATGACAAAGGCTACCAAAGAATGCGTCTTATTCTACGTAATCCAGTGGTGCAATGGGTTTTCTTGCACCTCTGTCGTAAACGACGCTTAGCCATCGGTCAGAAAATGCGTCAAGGCTCTGCACAACACAGTCAAAACAAACCGCAAGCCATTATGGATGTTAACCCTCTCACTGTCCGTCAGCTGTTCAAACAACATCCGAATGTCGCACATATCATTCATGGCCATACACACCGCCCAGAGCACCACTTAATCGAGTCTGACAACACAACCTTGCATCGTTGGGTTTTGGGCGACTGGCAAGCTTTAAAAATTGGACCGAGTAAATTGCTTAAAGTTTCAGAGTCTGGCCCTGAACTGATTGATTATCTGCAGTTATAACTGGTTTCAACAACGACCAGGCCTGGTCAATTCCAAATTGAGTGCTCTTCTCTGATCTGCACTTCATCAATATTTATATCCATCAAATTAAAATACAAAAAAGCCCGCTTAGAACTATTCTAAGCGGGCTTTTTGATTTCTACGGTTTTATAAACTAACCTTTAGAACTCTTTTCTAGTAAGAACCTCTTCCTCACCTTCTGACTTAGCAATAATGACAGCACCAACCGAATCACTAAAGATATTCACGGCAGTACGCATCATGTCCAGCAGCCTATCCACGACTAAAAGCAATCCAATCGCTTCTGCGGGCAAGCCGACGGCGACCAAGATAATACTGATGGCGACTAAACTGGCCGATGGAATCCCTGCAACCCCAATCGAAGTCGTTAAGGCGACCACGACGATTAACAGCTGAGTGGCGAAATCCAATTCAAAGCCAAACAGTTGCGCGATAAACACGGCTGCTACGCACTCATAGAGCGCCGTACCATCCATATTAACGGTTGCGCCTAATGGCAGTACAAAACTGGCCACTCGGTTGGAGACACCTGCCCTATTTTCCAATGAGTTCATCGAAATCGGTAGGGTTGCAGACGAAGAGCTGGTTGAGAAAGCCGTGAGCAGTGCGGGTGCCATCGCTTGATAATGTAACCACGGATTCTTAATCCCGCCAACATAACGCAAAATAAGCGACATCACGATGAGAAAGTGAATCGCTAAAGCGGCCACGACCGTCATAAAGAACAGCGCTAGGTTTTCAAATTGGTCAAAGCCGGTCTTGGCAACGGAGGCTGCGACTAATCCAAACACCCCTAGTGGTGCAAACTTCATAATCAAGCCAGTCATTAACATCATGATATCAAACACACCCTGCCAGAAGTTCTGCATTGTCTTTTGCCCGGCACCTTTAATTTGCGTTAGGAAGAAGCCGAATAACAAACTAAAGAAAATCAAACCAAGCATTTGACCTTGTGCGGCGGCATCAACGATATTGGTTGGAATCATGCGCAAGAAGACATCGACAACATCGCCTGCAGACTTGCCTTCAACCGCTTGAGTGACAGCGGCATTCGCTTCAATCATCGGTGGCGGATTACCGGTCACCCCTGGTTGAATGACATTCACTAGCACTAAACCAATCATAATCGCGATAAAACTGGTTGCAACGTAATAGGATAAGGTCTTCATACCCATTCGACCAAAACCGCCATTATTACCAATATTGGCAATTCCGGTAATAATGGCCGACATGACCAGTGGAACAACAATCATTTTTAAAGCATTTAAGAACAGTGTGCCGATAAACGTGTAGATTGCCAGCCAATGCACACCGAAAATTGTGCCCTCCATTCCAGAGTAAGTTCCCATAATGGCTGCTAGGACGAGTGCGATAAGAATTTGCCAATGCAGTGCTAATTTCATCTATTTACCTTTCTGAGTGGAATTATTTGAGTTTTATTGAGCTATAAAAAAAGCGCCTAAAACGTATCTGCTTTAAGCGCTTTTAAAATAAAAGCCTTGAGGTATTGTAACCCCATAACCTTTATAAATCAGGACATTGATGCCAAGCCATGAATGAACCTAAATTATAGACTTCATCAAAACTTTGTGACAATAAAATTTGCATTGCCATGTGTGAACGCTGTCCAGAACGACAAAACACAATAACTGGAATATCCTTGTCTAAAATGCTTTCACCAACACGGTCAATATCTTGTAATGGAATATTAATGGCGCCCGGTAGCTTGCTCATTGAAAACTCTTCCGGCGTACGAACATCTACCAACTGCGCACTCTTTTCTTTTATTAAACGCTTTGCGTCATCACATGGAATAAATATCATTTATCCTAACTCCCAAGTATCTTTAATATCAAAATATGGTGCGTAATATACCTTAAACCCGATAAAAGACCAAATTCAATGTTATTATCGCTACCCAAATTTTTTCCTAACAAGCTTTAAAGTAGCCAAAACAGGTCTAAAAACTTGCCATAAACAAGTAGTAGGCCCAAATAATGCCAATGGCATAAATGGCGGCCAAAACATCGTCTAACATAATGCCGAAACCGCCTTCTACCTTATGATCCACCCAAAGGATTGGCCACGGTTTCCAAATATCAAACAAACGAAATGCTGCAAAAGCCAGCGTCCAATATAAGATACTTTGTTCAGGCAGTAATAATAGAACCAGCCAGATACCAACAAATTCATCCCAGACGATACCACCATGGTCATGAACATCTAGATACTCTGATGACTTGCCACAGATAAAGCTACCGAACAAAGTTGCTAATATTAGAAGTGCCCAGGCTAACCACTCATTCCAAAGCATCAAGGGTATAAACAACAGTAAACCCAATAAAGTTCCAGCCGTACCAGGGCCTTTTTTAGCCAGTCCTGAACCAAAACCAAAGCCTAACATTAAGACGGGGTTCGCGAGTAATTCTCTAAAACTAGGCGCAGGAACTTTAATCGACTTCTCTTTCATCAAGACCTCGGTATTAATACGATTTGAGCAGTGTTTGAGTCTCGCGTTTTAAAAGACTTAAATAAGGTCTATATAAAAAAACAGCGCTAAAATCAACGCTGTTTTATCTTACTTGAAAAGACTTATTTGCCTCTTTTAGCCGCTGTTTTCAAACGTAATGCATTTAACTTAATAAAGCCTTCTGCATCTTTATGGTCATAAGCACCACCATCTTCTTCAAAGGTCGCAATCGCTTCATCAAACAAGCTGTATTCTGAAGTACGGCCAACGACTGTAATCGTACCTTTATACAATTTGACACGGACATCACCTGACACAAATTCTTGCGACTTATCAATCATTGCTTGTAACATTTCACGCTCTGGGGCAAACCAGAAACCGTTATAAATCATCTCTGCATACTTAGGCATTAACTCATCTTTAAGATGCGCTGCATTACGATCTAGGGTTAAAGACTCCATTGCACGATGCGCTTTAAGCATAATGGTTCCAGCCGGCGTTTCATAACAACCACGCGCCTTCATGCCGACAAAACGGTTTTCAACAATATCATCACGACCAATACCGTTTGCACCACCGACTTTGTTTAAATATTCCATCACCGTTGCAGGAGACATGGCTTCACCGTTAATCGCGTTGATATCGCCTTTTTCGAAGCTGATATCTAAATAGGTCACTTCATCTGGTGCATTTTCTGGAGAAACTGTCCATAACCACATATCTTCTTCTGGCTCGTTCGCCGGATCTTCGATGATGCCGCCTTCGTAAGAGATGTGTAATAAGTTAGCATCCATTGAATAAGGTGATTTTTGACCTTTTTTCTTCTCAACCACAATACCGTGCTGATCTGCATACGCCATGAGTTTTTCACGAGACATTAAGTCCCACTCACGCCAAGGAGCAATGACCTTAACATCCGGCATTAATGCATATGCGTTTAACTCAAAACGTACCTGATCATTACCTTTACCGGTTGCACCGTGAGAGATCGCATCGGCACCAACTGCTTGTGCAATTTCAACCAAACGTTTTGAGATGAGTGGACGTGCAATTGAAGTTCCTAAACGGTACTCACCTTCATAGATGGCGTTAGCACGCATCATAGGGAAAACGAAATCACGTGCAAACTCTTCACGTAGATCTTCAATATAGATTTCTTTAATGCCCATTGCTTGCGCTTTAGCGCGTGCCGGTTCAATCTCTTCACCCTGACCAATATCAGCCGTAAAAGTAACCACTTCACAGTTATATTCATCTTGTAACCACTTAGCGATAATTGAAGTATCCAGGCCACCAGAATAGGCTAAAACGACTTTTTTGATATCAGACATGATTGTTTCCTTACAGAATTCGATTAATTGCGCGGATTATACATGAAATATCTGTGTAACTACATACAATTAGCGGGATAACACAATGATAATTGAACGTTTCAATTCATCTAGCTTTAAAACTTTCCCATCATAAGCTTACTTGCAAACGGCACAATCCGTTAAAGCTATTTTGGCTTAACTAAAAGCGCTCGCAAATTAAAACCAAATATTAAAAGGATGCGAAAACATCTTAAACTCATTAACTTACTGCCGTCCCCGGAAAATCTAACATGTTGATATACTTTATTTAATTGATGGGGGTTGTTTTCTGCTTTAAAATCCCTATATTACAATCAATAAAACCATTGCAAACAAACAGGTACCTACCCAAACATGACAAAATTAATGGACTTCATCAAAGTCACCCCACAGTACTTCATCCCAAAACATATTTTATCTTCAATGATGCACTGGTTTATGCAGGTTGAAACGCCGTGGATAAAGAATGGAATTATTAAATTACTGACTAAAATTTACGGCATTAATGTCAGTGAAGCCGCTGATGAAGATTTTGATAATTACCCGCACTTCAATGCTTTTTTTACACGTGCCTTGAAGGCCGATGCACGTCCGGTCGATGAACGTGAGAATTGCTGGGTTAGCCCGGTCGATGGTGTAATCAGCCAGTCCACGCATATCGATGGTAATAAAATTATTCAAGCAAAGTGCCATCAGTACACGGTGGAAGCTTTAGTGGGTGGCGATATAGAATATGCCAAAACGTTCCATAATGGCGATGCCGCCGTTATTTATCTCTCTCCTAAAGATTATCACCGTATACATATGCCTGTGGCCGCTAATTTATTATCGATGACTTATGTGCCAGGCGACCTGTTTGCGGTGAACCCAGCCACCGTACGAAATATTGAAGGCTTGTTTGCGAGAAACGAACGTTTAGTTATTCGTTTTGAAAGTGAACACGGCCCTTTCAGCTTAATTATGGTTGGAGCAATTTTTGTCGGTAGCATGGAAACGGTTTGGGAAGGTAAAATCACCCCAGAGTATTCGCCAACCATTCAACACTGGGATTACACAGAGCAAAACTTACGCTTTGAAAAAGCCGAAGAGATTGGTCGCTTTAATATGGGTTCTACGGTTGTTTTATTAACGCCAGATGGACAACTGCCTGAATTAGGAAAAATAAGCACTAACACCCCTATTCAAATGGGGCAGCATCTGGCAGACTATCCAACAATAGAAAACAGTCACTCTGATGCAGAAACTACAGTTTAAACAATACTCAAACTACTCGTTTTAAGGAAGTCACATGAAATTAATTACAGCGGTTATCAAACCTTTTAAATTAGACGATGTTCGTGATGCTCTACATGAAATTGGCATTCACGGAATGACGGTTACCGAAGTTAAGGGTTACGGTCGTCAAAAAGGACATACAGAAATGTATCGTGGTGCTGAGTATGTGGTTGATTTTCTGCCTAAGCTAAAACTGGAAATTGCAGTGACTGCTGAAGTGGCTGAAGCGGCGATTGAATCCATCATTAACGCGGCACAAACCGGTAAGATTGGCGATGGTAAAATCTTTGTCACTAATATTGAGCAAACCATTCGTATCCGTACGGCAGAAACGGGTCCAGAAGCAATCTAAAAATCGTTTAGTAATTTTTAGAACATTTTCTTAAATAACAAAAACGCCGTTAAAACAATCTGTTTTAACGGCGTTTTTTTATGATTGAGTTTCAGCTCTAATAGCTTCTATTATGTTTTATTACGCGCTATTGCGCTCTATAACGTAGAAACCCCGACCTGGTTTGTTTGGCTCTTTAAGCGATTACTTTCGCCTAAAGGCATCACTTCCCACTCCCAGTGGGCACCCGCCTTGGGTTGCTCAACATCCCACCAGGGATCAAAGCGATCCAGCTCGCTACCTTGCGAATCAAACTCGATATCAACTCTGTCAGCAATAAGACACACCTCTCCACTGAACTGTCTCAGATAGCTAAGGTGGGCAAAAATCAGCTGCTTTCCAACAATATCCGCTGCCGTTTCAGATAAGTCAAACTCATCCATTAACCACCTCACAGGAATGAGCGGTAACTGGGTAATCAAGTTCAGCGAGACGACCAAGTCAACCGAACTGTCATCCAACCATGTAGAAGGTGACTGCACCAGTGTCTGTCCTTTATAAAGCCATTCCAGGGATTCTGTAACGTCGTGTTCAATTAATTCAACATTACTGTAATTGGAGGCCTGTTGACGTGCAGGTTTTAAAAACACCAAATCGACCAAAACAACTTTGAAAAATTGTGAGGATAGATAACTTAAAGGAATATCGTTTAAAGAGCCTGCACCAAAAACTAATACCGTGCGCTTTTGAACGGCTCTTTGAGTTGCGGCAACCATCGTCTCTTTACACTTTAAGTAATGTGCACCCCACTGCCGTTGACAACGTTTAGAGCGTGCACCCATCGCAATTGCTTCCTTTAAGAAACCCATCTGTTTTGCGACTGGCAGTTCCGTTGAAGTTGCAACATATTGCCAAAGTTCTTTAATCATCTTAAGACGTCCTAATTTGGATCTTATTGTTGTAAATATTGCACATGGAAATCGCATTAAATTTTGTATTGTGTTCAATACTGACCAGGCCTGGTCAACTTATCACGAAACCTACAGACCTCTTAAAGCTGATTAAAACTCACTTCTAAAGAGGTCATTAAAGACTGAAAAGGATTTCTGGCACCCTATTGAAACGACAAACACTCTGCCTTACTCAATACAAGCTTATACACTAATCATCCAACCCCAAAGACTGTATCTTACGGGTCAGGGTATTACGCCCCCAACCTAATAACACAGCGGCTTTCTGACGGTGATTTTGACTGGCTTTGAGGGCTGATTCTATCAGGACCTTTTCAAACATCGCTTCCGCCGTGGTATGCAACCCTTCCTTTCCCGTAATCAAAAAAGAGTCCGCCCACTGCTGTAAAGATCCTTCCCACTGATCCCCTTCACCATCAAGCGGCTTTGAGCTCGTAGGCGACTGTAATTCAAGTGGTAAATCTTCAATATAAACCGTTTTATCAGGCGCCATAATCGTCAACCAAGTACATAGACTTTTAAGCTGTCTGACGTTACCAGGCCAAGGCAGGCTTGATAAAAACTTCTCAACCTTAGGGCTTAAAATCTTCTCTTCCAGTCCTAATGCTTTTGCCTCTAACTCCATATAAAAACGCAACAGTAAAGGCACATCTTCACGACGATTACGCAAAGCAGGTACTTTGATGCGAATAATATTCAAACGGTACAGCAAATCCTCTCGAAAACGTCCTTCCCGTACTAACTCTTCCATATTCTGGTGAGTCGCCGCGACAATACGCACATTAGTCGAAACCGGATTTCGGCCACCCACTCGATAAAAACTACCGTCATTCAATACACGTAACAAGCGTGTTTGTAAGTCGACGGGCATATCGCCAATCTCATCTAAAAACAGAGTACCACCATCGGCTTCCTCAAAACGACCGATACGTTGCGAATGTGCACCTGTAAAAGAACCTTTTTCATGACCGAACAACTCTGATTCCAATAACTCGCGAGGAATCGCGGCCGTGTTTAAAGCCACAAATGGTCCATCGGCTCGTGGACTAAGTTCATGCAATGCTTGTGCGACTAACTCTTTACCCGTACCGGTTTCGCCATTAATTAAGACGGTAACATCTAATTGAGAGATACGCCCTAAAATGCGAAAAACTTCTTGCATCGCTGGCGCTGCACCAATGATATTCAAGGGTTGCTTACTGGATTTAGCCGCGCGCTTTGGTTTAGAAACACCACCTGATAAATGGCGCTTGACGGCACGATCTATTAGGGAAGTCGCTTCATCAATATCAAACGGTTTAGGCAGATATTCAAAGGCTTTACTTTGAAAAGATTTAACAGCGGTATTCAAATCCGAGTGCGCCGTCATAATAATCACGGGGATTTTGGCATCTTTTTCATGAATCGCTTCCATAAATGTCAGCCCATCCATACCCGGCATACGCACATCACTGAGGACAGCCACTGGAGGAAACGCATCAAATACTGACAGAGCCGTTATAGGAGAGTCAAAGACCTTAACCGTATAAGGTTTATCTTCCAGAGCCGCTTCTAATACCCAGCGAATAGAGGCATCATCATCAACAATCCAGACTATGGGATTCATTTCTTGTACTTCACTCATGCTTATTATTCCTTTTGTTTCAATGGCAAATAGACATTGAATACCGTTAGTCCCGGTTTACTCTCTGCAACAATCAAACCGTCATGTTTACGCAGTACGTTTTGCGACACAGGCAGACCTAATCCTGTTCCCTGTTCTTTACTGGTCACCATCGGGTAAAAGATAGAATCAAAGACTGAGTCAGGAATACCTTCACCTTCATCCATAATACTGATCACCGCCACTAATGGATAAGTTTGCGTGCCAAGGGTAAATTTGTGTTCAACACGGGTTCTAATCGTTAAAAAACCACCATGTTTTTCCATAGCCTGCAAAGCATTTTTAATCAGGTTGAGTAACGCTTGTACCATCGCCTCAAAATCCATTAATATCTCTGGAATACTCGGATCATAATCAAGTTTTATATACACATTCGCAGGCTTTTCGCCCTTAATAATCTGCAACACATAACGAATAAGCTCATGAATATTATGCAGTTCCTTTTTGCCACCACTTTTAGGGCCAAGCATACTATCAACGAGGTTCGTTAAACGTAAGACCTCTTTGGAAATAATCTCTAGAAAGGCCAAATCTCGATCACCTGGTTGATGGCGTTTTTGGAGCAACTGAGTCGCGCCGAGGATGCCGGCCAAGGGATTCTTGACTTCATGTGCCAGAGTTTTCACTAACAGATTACCCGCTTCGTACTGATGCCAGCGTTCATCTTCTTCAACAATACGGTGATGACGCTCTGTATTATAGATTTCGAATAACCAACCTTTTTGACCCTTAAGTTCATAGGGAGAGATGGTACAACTGACACGAATTTTATATAGATCGGGTAAATCAATCGAATATTCATGGATGGTGACTTTATTTTCCGTGGCTTGTCGAATATCACTCACTAGGCCTGGTAATAAAGTAGACCACTTCATACCCTGCACTCTTCGTTGACTCATTTGAAACAATTCACCGGCAGCCACGTTCAAATAGCGCACGGTTTCCGTATCATCCACCCAAAGAACAGATGTAACCAGTCCATCGAAGATCTCTTCGCAGAATTCAATGGGGCGTTTATCAACTGCTTTCATTTTCATCACTCACCATTAATGCCATTGCCAATCGATAATCAATGGCATGTAGTTCTGTTCCATTAACCGCCACTAATAGGGGGCCATTTAAGGGTGCGCGATTCCTCACCTCAATCCGTTCTCCGGTGGTTAAACCAATCGAAGCTAGATACCTTAATTCTTCAGGACTACGGTTTTTAATACGTTTAAGTTGAACCGACACACCTAATTCAATTTCATTTAAAGGCGTCCAGTTTTGTGAAACCATAACGCCTTCTGCAGAAGGTATTGGCGCACCATGCGGATCATGAGTCGGCTGACCTAAATCATTCCACATATGATCCGCTAACTTATCCGAAATCGAGTGCTCAAGCACTTCAGCTTCTTCATCAACTTCGTCCCAAGAATAATTCAATCTTTCGACCAAGTATTGTTCTAGAATTCGATGTTTACGAATCATATTCAAGGCTATTTTACGACCAGAACCCGTCAAACTGACGCCGTAATAAGGCGCATATTCAATATGTTTTTTTTCAGATAATTTCTTCAGCATATTAGAAACAGACGCCTGAGAGATAGATAACCTTTCTGCAATCGCAGAGGTTTGTACCCCCTTACCAGATGGCGCTCGATTTTCTAGCTTATAAATGATCTTTAGATAATCTTCTAAGGCTTTCGACACCATAACGCTTTCCTAAAATGCTAGCTGTGAATTTTATTACTTTTCTACACTCGTCATCATTTCACGAACCACGTCTGCATCAGGAAAAGCAAACACATAAAGAATAAAGAACATAACCATAAAGAAAATTCGGGTAACCGTTTTGAATGGAATACGCGGATGACTGATAATGACTAACGCAAGACCTGAAACAATACCGCCACTTGCGCCAAGCGTCGCCGCGAGCATGGCTAATAAAGCACCAAATGCCATTACATAATAGTGCCAAGTAAACTTTGCTTTTTGTTCATTCATTGCTAATATTCTCATAATTCAAATTTAATCGCTATTTTACAAGAAAAGCATTCCCACAATGCCCTATTTTCCATTTTAGGGTTCCATTTTGGTGCGTTTTTACAACTTGTTGTGGCAACAGATACAACTTAAAGAGAGGTTTTGCATGAAAGATCCTATTATCGTTATCGGCTTAGGGGAACTAGGCAGTGTTTTCGCACGTGGTTTTTTACGTTTAGGCTATCCCGTTCAGGGCGTTACACGCCAAATGGACAAACAAGCTCTTGCGAATCAAACCCCTAACCCAGCCGCTGTCATGATTTCCGTAGGCGAGGCTGACATCAGCGAAGTGCTCGCTACACTGCCTAAACAGTGGGCAGATAAAACGATTCTCATTCAAAATGAGCTGTTGCCACGAGACTGGATTACCGCAGACATTAAGGATCCTACGGTTGTTTCTGTCTGGTTTGAAAAGAAAAAAGGCATGGACAGTAAAGTCGTTCTACCCTCTCCTGTGTATGGTCCAAATGCCAAATTAGTCTTTGAGGCTTTGGCACAGCTTGATTTACCGAGTTTTATTTTGGATTCAGAAGCCGAATTAAGCTATGAATTGGTGCGCAAGAATCTTTATATTTTAACAACGAATATTGCCGGTTTAGAAGTAGGTGGAAATGTCGCTGAACTCGCAGAAAACCACGCCGATGTGATGCAAGTCGTCGCCAACGATGTCTTAGACATTCAAGACTGGTTAACCAGTAGCACGAATAATAGAAACCGTTTAATGGAAGGCTTACAAGAAGCTTTTAACGGCGACCCTTTACACGGTTGCATGGGGCGTTCGGCACCAGCACGTTTAACACGTGCTATCGGTTTTGCTGAACAAGCAGAATTAGCAGTCCCTACTTTAAAACGCATTGCCACAAGCCACTTATAAATCACCAGGCCTGGTAAGTTCATAATTTGGGCTTTAAAACACGCATAAAAAAGCCCCCTATTTCAATCTGAAATAGGGGGCTTTTTTAAACAAAATTTGATCTGAATCCGATGTATTAACAACTCTTGAATCTAATCTTCAAACTCTGCATCGTAATAGAACTTTTGAACATCTTCCAAATCATCTAATAAATCGAAGAACTTATGCAGTTGCTCTAAATCATCACCGCTCACAGGGTTGCTGATTTTAGGTAAAAATTGAATTTCATCGATTTCAAAATCAATTTCACCGAAAGTATCAACCAATGCATTTTTAGCTTTAGCATATTCTGTATGCGGTGCATACACAGTAATAAAACCATCTTCAGCTTCGATATCCGTGACATCCACATCGGCCATCATTAACGCGTCTAAAGCCGCTTCTTCGTCCTCTCCTTTATAAGAGAGGACCGCAGAATGGTCAAACATGTGGCTAACACTGCCCTGAGTACCAATTTTACACTCGACCTTAGTGAAGCAGTGACGAACATCACCAAAGGTACGGTTAGGGTTATCTGTTAAGCAATCAATAATGATCATGGTATTTCCAGGACCATAGCCTTCATAACGCGCTAATGCGAAGTCTTCACCACCGCCACCTTGGGCTTTAGCAATGGCTTTTTCAATAACGTGCGTAGGAACCTGGCTCTTTTTAGCACGCTCAATCAAACCACGTAATGCTAAGTTACCATCAGGATCGGCACCACCGGATTTAGCACAAACATAGATTTCACGACCAAATTTACCATAAACTTTCGTCTTGGCATCTGCTGTCTTAGCCATCGATGCTTTACGGTTCTGATAAGCTCTTCCCATTGCGTTATTGCTCCTTTAATTTTTAACCCCAAATTCTACACGATTACACCCTTGTTTAAACAGCCTTTTAAGGAAAAAAATGACCAGGCCTGGTTAAAACCAAAACAATCCTTCTTTTTCATCTATTTACCTGTAAAATCACCGCCCAAACTTCGCATAAGATACTCCTAAAGTGTTAGTGACGAAATTTTAACGAACCTAAGGTGTCTTCAGTGGCTTTAAAACCCAAAATTTACAAACTAAAATTAACTCTGTCCGATCTCAATCGAAATCATTATGACACGCTTAATTTAACGATTGCCCAACACCCTTCCGAGACAGCTGAACGCATGATGGTGCGTGTCGTCGCTTTTGCTCTCAATGCTCAGGAGTTCCTTAGCTTCACTAAAGGCCTAAGTGCTATTGAAGAACCTGATATTTGGGCGAGAACCTTGGATGATCAAATCGCTTTGTGGATTGATATTGGCGAGCCCGCAGTAGACAGAGTCAAGAAATCGACTCGTGTAGCGCAAGCCGTAAAAGTATACAGTTTCAATACAAAGTCTGATGTTTGGTGGAGTCAAAACCAAGCCGCATTCAGCAAGCTGGACGCCTCTCTATACCGACTAGAGTGGTCGCAGATTCAAGCCCTTGCCAAACTCATACAAAGAAGCATGGATTGGTCAGTAACCATTACCGGTGATTCGGCCTACTTTGCAACCGAGTTAGGCGAAGCCGAGATTACCTTACACACCTTACAGCTGGTCGATTAATCACCTTGCAGAAACCATTATCGCCGGTAATTTTTCCTAAGAAAATAGGAAGCTTGCTGTATAGTTATACACAAACTTAAATTTCAAAAACTAAATTAGATCAAGACCTTCTATGAATAGACGTAAAAAAATTATCCAGAAATTATCCAAGCGCCATAAACAGGCTCAGGCTAAGAAACAACCTAAAAACAAGCCAGCTTATATTGCTAAAGCCGATAGAGAAGAAACCGAAGTAACCGTTTCTGAAGATCAGCTTGAGCAGCCTACAGACGCTTAAGTTCTATCCAAACAATTCATCCCTCTTTACAAAATTACCCAAACCCATGTTGGCATTGCACAACCAGGGTTTTGACCAGGAAACAATAAATGACACATAATGATATCTTACGCCGCCTTCGCTTCGCCTTTGATTTAGACGACGCTAAAATGATTGCTATCTATGCCTCAGCTAATCAAGAGATTACGCGTGAACAGCTGAGTAATTGGTTAAAGAAAGAAGATGATGAATCTTATGTAGAGATGGCTGAAGTTGAATTGGCCTCTTTTCTAAATGGTTTTATAAATGAAAAACGTGGAAAAAAAGAGGGTGAACAGCCGGTTGCTGAAACCAGCCTAACGCACAACATCATTTTCATGAAACTTAAAATCGCTCTTAATCTTAAAGCCGAAGATGTCCTGGAAATATTAGCATTAGCAGACTTCCGTTTAAGCAAACACGAATTGAGTGCGTTCTTCCGTAAGCCAGGCCATAAGCACTACCGTGAATGTAAAGATCAGGTTTTACGTAATTTCTTGAACGGCCTGCAAAAAATGCACCGCCCAACACCAGAGCAAGCTTAGCTCACGCCTATCTAGCACGACACACCCTAAACACCAATACATATAAGGATACTCCCAACTTAAGATTAAATTGCTTAAGCGGGTATTCTTGTCTGTTTTATGCCATATTTAGCAAATATTAGCCAAACACCTCCCACAGTAATTCCTCCCTCTGTTACAACCTTTTCAATCCAATAAATATCTAACTCAAACCTTAATGACTTGACCAGGCCTGGTAACGTCATATAGAAGTGGAATGGCTTTAACCAATCATCATTATGTTAATCAAGGATAGTCTTAGGAAGATAAATTCTAGACAATAAAAAAGCCCCGTATTTCATCAGAAATACGGGGCTTTGGAATATGGTGGGCCGTGTGCGATTCGAACGCACGACCAATTGGTTAAAAGCCAACTGCTCTACCAACTGAGCTAACGGCCCCGATAGGGGTATTCTTATTGTGATTCCATTTAAACAAATGGTGGGTCGTGTGCGATTCGAACGCACGACCAATTGGTTAAAAGCCAACTGCTCTACCAACTGAGCTAACGACCCTCACTGGAATGCGCGTATTATACAAGTCTGTGGGAACTGTGCAAGCCTTTTTGAAAATAAATAACAGGTATTTTAAATCAGCCTCTAAATCACTTGCGACGGTATATTTCTACAATTAGAAAACTTGCTTTAATCCCAATGCCTTAGGTGTAAAATAGGTTTTCAAAGTTGAAAAAACAGAGTGAAATAAAAATTTATCTGAATCGTGTTAGAAAGATTTTAAGATGATTTTCAGCCCTTAGCCGCTATTTATTATTACAACAATATTGACTAAGATTGATAAAGTGTAGGGTCTGCAACACCCGCTTCTATGAATCCCTGCTTACGTAAGCGACAAGAATCACAAACCCCACAAGCTTCGCCTAACTCATTAGCTTGGTAGCATGAGACCGTCAAACTATAATCAACGCCTAACGCCAACCCTGCTTGAATAATCTGTGCTTTGGTTAAATCAATCAACGGCGTTTGAATTTTTAAGACGTTACCTTCAACTCCAGCTCTGGTGGCCAGGTTTGCCATCACTTCATAAGCTTGAATATATTCAGCGCGACAATCTGGATAACCTGAATAATCTACCGCGTTAACACCGATGAAAATATCATTGGCATCGACGACCTCTGCCAAAGCTAATGCAAATGACAGAAACACCGTATTTCTAGCAGGGACATACGTAACGGGTATCTCAGCTTTATCAACACCACCAATAGGCACGTCAATCGAGTTATCTGTTAAAGCAGAACCGCCAATCTGACTCATATCGACATTCATCACTCGATGCGATACGGCGCCCATTTGTTTGGAAACTTTTTCAGCCGCATAGAGTTCTGAACGCGTTCTCTGACCGTAATCAAAACTAATGGTATGGCATTCGAATCCTTGGGAAATTGCCATCGCAAGCGTTGTGACCGAGTCAAGACCACCAGAAAGTAAAATAACCGCAGGTGCGGGTCTATTAGATACTTTATCTTTATTTTGTAGAGACATTATTTCAAACCATTTAATCTTTTAGAGGCCGTTTGCGCTGCACGACTATGGGGGCGACCATTGATAACATTCTGATACATTTTTTTAGCGTCTGAAATTCGATTTAGCTTCGCTAAACTGTCCGCGGCTCTAAGTTGCGCATCCGCCATTTTAGAAGAGTCAGGATAACGTTCAATCACAGCCATAAAAGAGTCTAAAGCCGCCTGATTCTGTTTTTTAATCAGGTGACCTTCTCCTGCCCAGTAAGCAGAGTTACTCGCTAATTCACTCTTTGGGTAGGCTGACAAAAACTTTTCAAAAGCATTGGTCGCATCATCATATTTCGAGGCTTTCATCAATGCAAAAGCTTTTTGATATTTAGCCTTCTCTAAACCGGTCGCAGGAAAGGTTTTGATTGGCCCCATAACAATCCCATTCACAGGGCTTTCAATAGGCTCTTGGCCTTCTTGTAGCTGAGAATGAGCATTCAAATTCACATCCGTGATACCAGGCTCAAGAGTTGAGCCTGGTACAGTTTTCTCATCAGACTCGACAACTACTACTTTTTTAGGTGTAGCGCCTGAAGTAGCAAGAGAATTCTCGCTGGCGGAGGTCGGTAAAGCCGACACAGGCACAGAAACCGTTGGAACTGGGTTTACAGGCTGAGCCTCTGTCGATTGAACAGGCAATTCCAGTTTAGGAATCACTGCAGATGGACTTTGCACACTCACCGCTAAACCAGACTCTAGAACACTTAAACGATCATCCGTCTCTTTATAGCGTTTATCAGACTTATGATTCGCGTTGCGTAAATCACGCTTGAGTCGATCTATATCATCATGCAACTCTTGAATTTCACGCTGTTGCTCACCCAAACGACGACTTAACTGCAATAAAACAGGATTTTCAGTCATGCGCTCTAAACGCTGCAATCTCTGTTCAATAGAAGTGCCTGCGGCAGTAACCGATGTAATGGGCATCCAAAGGGTTACAGCGACTAAACCTGAAAGGCTCAACGGTAATATTTTTTTCATATGGGTTAACCTTTAAAGGAACTTTTAACGAGATTTTCACTCTGGGTTGAACTATAAATCGCCGATGGAATCATCGGCTTACAGTGATGAATGGCGACTTAGATTGATGCGTTTGAGTTGAGAGGAGTTTAGTTGATAGACCTATAATCAACGAATAATGAGTTCCACACGACGATTTTTCTGCCATGCATTGTCATTACTACCCGCCATCGCAGGCTGCTCCTCACCAAAACTAACGATATCAATGCGCGATTCCGCAATCCCAAATAACATAAATGCTTGGGCCACAGTTTTTGCACGTTTCTCACCTAGAGCCAAGTTATACTCCGGTGTACCACGCTCATCAGTATGCCCTTTCAGTACAACTTTTTGATTTGGCATAGCCATCATTTCTTGTGCGTAAAACTTAACGATTTCCGTGGTTTTATCGTCTAATTCATATTGGTCATAACCAAAGTAGATAATCGGCTCATAAAGCTCTGCAACATCCACCATCTTCATCCCATCCAAACCCTGCCCAATGGAACTACCATCTGCAGCAAGACCGCCATCGGCTGCTAAGACTTCAACACTAATCGCATCACCATTAATACCTGGTGCGCTATCTGAAGTCACGTCTCTGTCTGAAATATCATCAGCACTTCTTTCCGGTGAGCTACTACAAGCCGTTAAAGAAGCCACTACCGCGAGCGTAAATAAACTTTTTAAGTGATTCATAACTAATTACCTTTTTAAAATTTTTAATGACTTTGAATAATGGTCAATTTATTACATATTACAGATGAAATATCAAATGGTTAATGACTTAAATACGGTCCCCATGCCGGCTCTCTAACTTCGCCATCTTTGACTTTTAGTGTTTGTGATGTTTTTCCATCAATTGCAACGACAGCTAACTGGCCTTTACCATTACGATTCATTGCATACAAAACCATCTCACCATTCGGTGAAAAAGTAGGCGACTCATCTAAAAAGGTATCTGTTAAAACACTGAATTCATTGGTGTACAAATCCAACAGTCCTATATGGAAACCGCCCTTACCGTGCACTACAGACAAATAGCGTCCATCCGGAGATATTTCAGGGTTCGCATTATATTTACCCTCATAGGTCACACGATTGACCTCACCCGTATCAAGGAACACTTGAAACACTTGCGGTTGACCACGGCGGTCAGAGTTAAAAAACAGTGATTGACCATCCGCAGCCCAAGCCGCTTCAGTCTCAATTGAGCTCTTTCTGGTTAGGCGTCTTAGCTTACTGGTTTTAAGATCCATGATATAAATATCTGCTGAGCCAGCTTTAGATAAGGTCAAAGCTAATTTTGAACCATCCGGTGACCAAGCAGGCGCACCATTAATACCTTTAAACTTAGCAACATTCTTGCGATATTTACCATCTAAGCTCTGTATAAAAATTTGTGAGCGACCGTTTTCAAAAGACACATAGGCAAGTTTTTTGCCATCAGGTGACCAACTCGGTGACAGAATCGGTTGATATGACTTTAAAATTGGCTGCGGATTAAAACCATCCGAATCCGCGACTTCAAGAGTATAGTGGCGCTTGCCCTTAACCTTTCTAAGCGTGACATAGGCTATTTGTGTATTAAATGCACCTCTGACACCTGTTAGCTCTTCATAAATCAGGTCACTCATCTGATGAGCGATCTGGCGAAGGTTTGATTTAGGAATGTGATTCCAACGCTTGCCTATCACTTGATTTTTACGCAATACATCCATAAAGCGCATTTCAATTTGATAAAAACCATTACCTTCATCGATGACTTTCCCCATCAATAAGTTATCAAGATCAAGCGCGCGCCATTGTCCATAATCAATGTATTCAACTTCAGTAGGTTGAGCAGGTAATTGAGCGTTAGAAAGTGGGCTAAAATGACCACTACGACGTAAATCTGCGGCAATAATTTGCGCTAAGTCTACCGGGGATTGAGTGAATACAGGTTTTGTAGGTGAAACGGAAGCCATAGGTGCTTGCACTTCATAACCAAAAGGCACAATAGCAATTGGAATCGCATTGTCATAACCTTCACTAATCTCAATGGTCAGTTCAGCCATTGCAGAGTTTACAAAAAGAGACATTGAAAACGCTGTAATGGATAACAATAGTAGCCTTTTAATTTGGGCTATGCGTTGTGAGAAAGTGGCAAACTTAAAATTTACAATGGTCATCATCGGCTTCTTATTTTGTGAATATTATGAATGTTATTGATTAAACACCTAAGCTTGAATTCTTAGGGGTTAAATTCGTAAGAGCTAAAATCCCTAAGACTTAACCCCCTATTATTAGAATTATTAAGGTTTAAACTCAAAAGTAATCACTCTTTCGAACAATTCTTTAACGGGTGGCGCTGGCAAAGGCTCTGAACGGTAAACAGCCTTCTCAGCAGCGTCTTTAAATTGTTTGCTTGCATAGCTATTGCAATTTACAATTTTAACGCTTGTCACACTCCCTGTAGGCGTCTGTGTAATGCGTAATTCACACAAGGCTTCAGGGGAAATTTTTGCTGGAGTACGCCAATTATCTTTCACCTTAGCAGAAATAGATGAGATATACGTTTGACGTAATGACAATAGCTGTTGACGTTTTTGAGTCGCGCGTTGCGCCGCAGCCTCTTCGTCGAGCTGTCGCTGCAACTCAGCTGCTGCAGTAGCCTGGGCTTGTGTTGCTTTAGCTTTTTCTGCCTTAATGGCTAACGCTTTATTCTCTTTATCTTTACGTGCAATCTCCAAGACTAAGGCTTGCTTTTTGTCTTCCTCTAGCTGGCGTTGTTTTTGCGCCAGAGCCGTTTTCTCGTTCGCTAATTGACGTTCTTTTTCAGCAAGGGCACTCGCCTTTTTCGCCTTCTCTGCCTTCGCACGCTCAGTATCGGCTTTTTTCTTTTCTAAATTTGCTAGGCGCTTGGCTTCAGCCGTTTTCTTACGTTCTGCTTCTGTTTTAAGAACTTGCGCGGCTGTTAGTTTTTTCGCCTGCTCAGCTTTCGCTTGCTCTACTTTTTGGCGTCTCTGTAGCTCTTTAAGACGTTGACGTTCTTTATCCGTTTTCGCCGCTAACTGTTGCTGTAGCTGTTTTTTGGCAAACTCTTCAGCTTTAATCCTTTCAAGCTGCTGTGTTACTAAAGCTGAATCAACTGCAAAGGTTTTTAAGGGTTCAGTCCTAATAAACTGATTATTCTGCCTGTTTTGCTGAACAACAGTTTCTTCTTCACCTTGCGCTGATATTTTGATTGTTTTAGTTGAATCTTGCCATTCATAGGTGATTAACACGCCAATAGCAATATGCAGAATTAACGCTAAAGTGACTGAAATGGGATGTCTTGCAATAAAACTAAGCATTAAGGGTTACCGCCTTCAGGCTCTGTGAGTAAAGAAACATTCTCAACCCCATTGGCTTTTAATAGCACGAATATATGCAGTACCTTGCCATAAGGGGCTTCTTTATCACCTTGGATATAAATCATTTGTGTACTATTTAATTGTGAACGCGCCACAACTTCAGCAACCAAGTTCTCAAGATCTTTATTACTCAAGACCGTTTCCGGTTGTTCAGAAGTTTTATAACGGCCACTCTTCGTTACTGTAATGACAAAAGGTGTCGTTTCTTGATCCAACTGCTTTTGCTTTTTATCGACAATTTGTGGTGTTTGCGGCAAGCTCACGGTCACCGCTTGCTGAACAATCGGCGCTGTCACCATAAAGATAATCAACAACACCAAGGTAACATCAACATAAGGTACTACGTTGATTTCAGCGATTAAACGTTTTTTTTGTCGATGGCTTCGAAATCCAGTCTGCATCTTTAGTTTCCAATCAATGTACGGGTGTTTACTTAATCTTTCTTATCCAAGCTATGGGCTTGTCTCTGCAGAATCGTTAAAAAACCATCGGCAAAATTTTCATACTCACCCAACAGACGATCTACTTTAGTGCTCAAACGGTTGTAATAAATAACGGCTGGAATTGCCGCAAACAGGCCAATTGCCGTCGCGATTAATGCTTCAGATATTCCCGGTGCAACGGCTGCTAAAGTAGCATGTTGAACGTCTCCAAGTGCTTGAAAGGCATGCATAACACCCCAAACAGTACCAAATAGCCCAATGTAGGGTGCTGATGATCCAACTGTAGCCAATAAAGAGAGCCTATTTTCTAGACGGTCAGACTCTTTTGAAAAAGCAACCCGCATGCCTCTTTGAGAACCGGCAACCAAATCAGAGGCATCTTGTACGCCCTGCTTCTTTAAGTTCACAAACTCTTTAAAGCCTTCCGCGAAAATATTCGACAGACCTTGTGTTTGTTCGCGAGTTGCTTCCACCTGGTGATATAGTGAATTCAGATCCTGAGTTGCCCAAAAGGTTTTCTCAAATTCCTTAGCAACTCTTTTCGATTTACGAATCTGAGCCGACTTAGCGATTGCAACAGACCAAGACGCCAAAGACATGGCTGCTAATATAATCATGACGGCCTGAACTACTGGGCTAGCATGCAATATAATTCCAATTAAATCACTGTCGTTCATAAGTTTTCCTTAATCGTAAAACGGGATCTTAGGATAAACACTAAGACCTTATAATAATTATTATTAACTAACTTCGGCTGGTAAGACATTCAAGTGTCGGTAAGCACTTGGCGTTGCCACTCGGCCACGCGGGGTTCTTATTAAAAAGCCTTGTTGGACTAAGAAAGGTTCAATGACATCTTCAATCGTGCCCCTCTCTTCGCCTAATGCCGTCGCCATACTATCAATGCCTACCGGACCGCCTTCAAACTTTTCGATTAACGTCTCTAAAAAACGTCTATCCATTTTATCCAGTCCGAGTGGATCGACCTCTAATAAGTTTAACGCCAAATCCGCGATAGTTGCAGTAATAATGCCATCACCACGAACTTGCGCATAATCTCTAACACGTCTTAAAAGACGATTAGCAATACGCGGTGTACCACGAGAACGGCGGGCAATTTCACGCGCACCCTCCTGCTCTGAATGCATACCTAAAATATTAGCAGAACGACTGACGATTTGGGTTAATTCTTCATGACTATAGAACTCAAGTCGCTGCACTAAACCAAAACGATCCCGTAAAGGCGATGTGAGCAAACCTGCGCGCGTAGTAGCACCGACCAATGTAAAAGGCGGTAGATCAATTTTCACACTCTGTGCCGCAGGGCCATCGCCAATCACAATATCGATTTGAAAGTCTTCCATTGCAGGATAAAGCACCTCTTCAACAATAGGACTCAGGCGATGAATCTCATCAATGAATAGGACGTCATGCGGTTCTAATCGAGTTAAAATTGCGGCTAAATCGCCCGGTTTTTCAATCACCGGACCGGATGTTTGACGTAGGGTGACACCCATTTCTTGAGCAATGATATTCGACAGCGTGGTTTTACCCAGGCCTGGTGGCCCGTAAAGCAAAACATGATCAAGTTGTTCGCTGCGCATCTTAGCGGCATCCATTGACAGTTGTAACTGCTCACGAACCGCTTTTTGACCGATGTATTCTGTAATTTGTTGAGGGCGAACTGAAGGGGCGGTATAGATATCATCTTCGACTTCTTGACTGCCTACGATACGATCAGTTTCAATCATAACTTAACACCTTGTAGCGCGCGTTTAATAAGCTCTTCTAAAGAGAGAGACTCATCATAGACGGAAGCAATCATTTTTTCGGCTTGAATATTTTTATAACCAAGCGATATTAGAGCATCACTTGCAGATTGTTTAATCGTATTCGCAAAAGCAGCTGGTTGAATATTTAAGCTACCTTGTGCACCGTCTACGACCAATGGCTTTTCATAGCTTAGTAAGCCTGCATCCACCACCGCTTTAAGACGATCACGCATCTCTATCTGCAAACGTTCGGCGGTTTTCTTACCGACACCAGGAATACGCGTTAAGGCACTGATATCACTATTATCAATATAGGCACAAAAATCATTAACGGACATGGCGGATAGTATCCCGAGCGCCATTTTAGCGCCCACGCCATTTACCTTAAGCAGGGTCTTAAAAAGCACTCTTTCTGATTCAGTGGCAAAGCCAAATAACAGCATTGCATCTTCACGGACGTGCATGTGGGTCAGGATAGTGACTTCTTCTTGCGCTTTTTCAAGCTGATAGAAAGTCGACATGGGGGCTTCTATTTCATAACCCACCCCATGCACATCTAAAACAAGCAAAGGTGGACGTTTCTGGACAAGTTGTCCGCGTAAAAAGCCAATCATAAAGTGTACAGTTCCTAATTCAGTTTCAAACTACGTCACTAAGCAAGTCTATAAAACACTGCCTAGAACTTAGTACCTTTGGAGATCAACTCAGGATCAATGCCTAAAGACATATAACGATCGTGACACAAAGCGCACGCTAAAGCATCTGCCGCATCTTCTTGAGGTGATTCCGATAATTTTAAAATATTCTGCACCATATATTGAATTTGGTCTTTAGTGGCGTGCCCCTTACCCACAATCGTACTTTTGATTTGGGTGGGTGTGTATTCCATAATCGGCACATCTTTAATGGCCGCGGCACAGAGAATAACGCCTCGCGCCTGCCCTAGGATAATCGCAGACTTAGGGTTTTTGTGAACAAAGACCTTTTCTACCGCCATCACATCAGGTTGATACTGATCAATGATTTGGCAAACAGATTCAAAAATATTCTTAAGGCGTTGTGCACCCGAAAATTTCTCAACCCGTATCACACCGCTCACCACATACGTTGGATGATAACGACCCGAGTCAACCAGGCCAAAGCCGGTTTTACGTGAACCTGGATCAATCCCTAAAATGCGTTTTAATTTTGCCAAACTTTTCTCTATTTAAAGCTTAAGAAACCATTGAAATGTAGCGTAGCTTACGCCTAAACAAGATAATGCTTATTTGACCAGGCCTGCTTGTCTTGAAAAGTTAAGCATTTTCTCAACTGAATTGAGCGCTTTAAGGCGAATGGATTCTTCAATCAAAACCTCACCCGTCTGTTTTTCTAAACATTCAGCTAAGTTTTGTAGACCATTCATCGCCATCCAAGGACAGTGTGCGCAACTCTGACAGGTTGCGCCATGCCCGCCTGTCGGTGCAATCAACAATTTTTTATGCGGTGCCAACTGTTGCATCTTGTAAAAGATACCGTAATCTGTGGCCACGATAAATTCTTCATCAGGAAGTGTTTGCACAGCTGTTAGCAAGACTTTTGTAGAACCGACTACATCCGCTAAATCCACCACCTCGGAAGGCGATTCGGGATGTACTAAAACTTTCGCCTTAGGGTGTTGTAACATCAATGCTTCGAGTTCAAAGGTTTTAAACTCGTCATGCACAATGCAGTGTCCCTGCCAACGAATCATTTCAATACCGGTTTGCTTTTCAATCCAGTCTCCTAAATGACGATCAGGGGCCCAAATTATCTTTTTGCCCTGATCTCTTAGGTGGCTGACAATCTGCAGTGCGTTTCCAGAAGTAACAACCCAGTCAGCGACGGCTTTAACCTCAACACTGGTATTGGCATAAACCACGACGGTATGGTCGGGGTATTGCGCACAAAACGCAGCAAACTCATCTGCCGGACAGCCTATATCCAAAGAACAGGTTGCCTCCAAATCAGGCATTAAAACTGTTTTTTCAGGAGAGAGCATTTTTGCAGTTTCACCCATAAAACGTACACCACACACGACCAACTCATCCGCCGTTGACTGCGCCCCAAAATTGGCCATTTCTAATGAATCTGCAACCACACCGCCGGTCTCTTCGGCCAATGCTTGCAACTCATCATCAACATAATAATGCGCAACTAACTGCGCATTATGTTTTTTCAATAAGGCTTTAATATTGGTTTTAAGAATCTCTTTTTCAGCATTATTTAACCAAGGTTGAGTTTTTGCCTCAACCGAAAGCTGCTGAATGCGAGATTCTAATCGTGCTGGAATTTCAACAGATTGCTGACTCATAGTCTCTAAACCGCTCAATTTGGTTACTTAGACTGCTCTAACACAGGCTTTTTATAACGTAAGCCCAAATCATCAAGCTGACCATTATCTACCAGGCCTGGTGCAGCTGTTAATAGACACGCAGCCGACTGTGTTTTAGGGAACGCGATAACGTCACGAATGGAATCGATTTTACCAAGAATCATAACGATACGGTCTAAACCAAATGCCATACCGGCATGTGGAGGACAACCATACTTTAAGGCGTCTAATAAGAAACCAAACTTCTCACGCGCTTCTTCATCAGAAATACCTAGCATTTTAAACACTGCAGCTTGCATTTCAGAATTATGAATACGTACAGAACCACCACCCACTTCTAAACCATTGATAACCAAATCATAGGCTTTAGAAAGCATTTGCTCTGGCTCATCATGATTTAGAATCTCTTCAGTCGTCGCCTTTGGCTGGGTAAACGGATGGTGGATTGCAGTCATGCGTGCAGTCTTCTCATCGGCTTCAAACATTGGGAAATCAACTACCCATACCGGCTTCCACTCACCATTCAACATATTCAAATCTTCACCGATCTTAACGCGTAAAGCCCCTAAAGCTTCGTTGACGATTTTGGCTTTATCTGCACCAAAGAAAACGATATCACCATCTTCAGCACCGACACGTGTCATAATTTCCATGACTTGATCAGGGAAAAATTTCACGATTGGAGATTGTAGTCCTTCAATCCCGGCCGCAAGATCATTGACCTTAACGTAAGCCAGACCTTTGGCACCATAGATAGAAACAAACTTAGTATAAGCATCAATCTCTTTACGCGAGATTTTACTTCCACCAGGTACGCGTAATGCGGCAACACGGCCTTTAGGATCTTTAGCGGGTGCAGCAAATACTTTAAACTCGATATCTTGTAGCAAATCAGCAACATCGACCAATTCCATATCGATGCGTAAATCAGGACGGTCAATTCCGAAACGTTTAATCGCTTCAGAATAAGGCATACGCGGGAAGTCGTAATCGAAATCAACACCAATTGATTCTTTGAAGATTGTTTTCGTCAAACCTTCCATTAGGTTCATGACCGCGTCTTCTTCCATAAAAGAAGTCTCGATATCTAACTGGGTAAATTCAGGTTGACGATCGGCACGTAAATCTTCATCACGGAAACAGCGGGTAATTTGGTAATAACGGTCGAAACCAGACATCATTAACAACTGCTTAAACAACTGTGGAGACTGTGGCAATGCAAACGATTTATTCAGATGAGTACGACTTGGCACCAAGTAATCACGCGCGCCTTCTGGTGTTGACTTAGTCAACATCGGTGTCTCAATATCCATGAAATTTTGATCATCTAAATAGCGACGCATAGTACGTGTCACTTTATAACGTAACATCATAGTTTGCTGCATCTCTTCACGACGCAGATCGATATAACGGTATTTTAGGCGAACCTCTTCACTAATATTCTTATCATCTAACTGAAAAGGAATCGGCTCAGCCATACTCAAGACTTCAATATCCGTGGCCACAATCTCAATTTTACCCGTTACCATATTTGGGTTAATCGTGCCTTCAGTACGGGGAATAACTTTCCCTGTAACTTGCAAAACACACTCTGCACGCAAACGCTCTGCTTTTCCAAAAATCTCCGCGGTATCAGGGTTGACCACGATTTGAACCAAACCTTCTCTATCTCTTAAATCGATAAAGATAACCCCACCATGATCTCGGCGGCGATGAACCCAGCCAGCAACGGTAACGGTTTGATCAATAAATGACTCTGTGACTTGCCCACAATACTGCGTACGCATATTTTTTAACCCTTTTACAAAATGTTTAGTGATTAGACATTGTTATAAGTGCCTTGGATTACCCTTAAAAACGGGGCAACCTTAAACTCTTTCTAGCAACATTCTTTACTTAATAATATCGTTGCCCAACTTGGACACTTTAATCTTTTAGGGTTTTTAAGCCCCTGAAATTCTTTACTCTTTTTCTAAACCTGAGCCTGGTTTAATCGCCGCTTGGCTATTTGAAGTTATCGCAGGATTCCTAGCGAGGCTCACCTCTGATTGTTCTTCTGCTTTCATCTCTTGATAGGCTGCTTCATTAGGATTGAAGCCAGGTACGATAACACCACCAGAAATAACCATCTTTAACGCATCATCAACACTCATTTCCAACTCAATGACCTCATTTTTTGAAGCCATAATAAAGAAACCCGAAGTTGGATTCGGAGTCGTCGGAACGAACAAATTAACCACGTCGTTCATGCCTGTTTTCTGTTGTGCCTCACCCTGCGCTGTACCTGTTTGAAAAGCCAATGTCCATAAGCCTGCTCGAGGATATTGAACCAGATACGCCTTTTGAAAGGTCTGCTCTCCCGAACCAAAAACCGCTTCGGCAACCTGCTTAACCGCGTTATAGATAGAACGTACCAGCGGAATACGTGATAAAAACGACTCCCACATAGCCACTAAACGGCTTCCCAAAAAGTTAGCAACCACAACACCCGTCACTAAAATCAAGGCTAATGAAAGTAAAACGCCAAACCCAGGAATATCAACGCCTAACAAAGCTTCCGGTCGATATTGATGGGGTAGCAACAGTAGGCTTTGGTCAAACAAATCCACTAGAAATTTAATCACCGCCAGCGTTACCCCTAAAGGCAACCAAACCAACAACCCTGCAATTAAATACCGTTTAAAATACGACACAATTAAAACCCACGAATAAAGAGTGAACAAACAAACGAATTATTATAAAGGATTACAAGTGATGTTTAAGGGATATTTGAAAAGTAAACGTAAAGAAATTAAGCAAAGACAACAACCCTATATGGCTGTGTTAAAAGGCTTGCGACAAGAGCTGTAAAAGACGAGAAATTAATTTTGAAAAGCCTAAGTAATTAACGAAGCTATAAAAGCCACTCAGAATACCTATAACCACCCATCCTGGCACTGCCTGCCAAAATGGGTTAGATATACAGCTCCACTGGCGGATCATTAGCTAATCGTCTCACCAAGTCGCCCTCCGTGACAATTCCAAGCACTTCACTCGACTCATTCATAATAACCAAAGCTCCGATATCATAATCACTCAAAACTTGTGCAATATGCCGAATATCTGTATCACCACTTGTGGTCATTACTTGAGAGTGCATAACCTCTGCAACCGTCTCCTGCTTTACCCCTTCTAAGACCCCTTCTTTACTGACAATGACGCGTCCTAGCAAATCAGCCTGAGAACATAATCCCACTAAGAGACCCGCTCTTATCACTGGCAGATATGAAACCTTATGCTCTTCCATTAATAACCAAGCCTCCTCCAAGCTATTTTCATCCGAGATTAACACGACTGGAGACGACATTATTTCAGCCACTTTGACAACAACACGCCGGCGCTTATCCGCTTGATTCACTTCATAAGCATGCACGGCCAAATCAGATTTTTGAGGTTTTCGTGGTTGGTTATGAGCATTATAAGATGCACTAAAATCAGCCTTTTCACCCTCAAGCACATCCTCTTCAACAGGATTGACAGGCGTCATAGCAGCCACCTTAAGAGACGGTACCTTTGGCTTTTCGCCAATAAAACTTTTACCCTCAGGTGCATAAACAATAAACATACAGACCTCTAATCAAATAATTTGGTACAAAACCATCTACTTCCAAAGAAAACTAAGGCTCCAATTACCTTATCGACTACACATCCGAAATACTTTAATTTTCGTATCCAGTTTAGCCGTAATTTGCCTCAATCTTACTAGAAAATACCCTAGCAATTGACTATACTAATTGAGTTTTCAAACTATTTTTTATTTAATAAGGATTTATATATGTCAGTTCTTGTCACGAAACAAGCTCCAGATTTTACTTCAGCAGCCGTACTTGCAGACGGTTCAATTGTTGATGACTTCAACTTAAAAAGCCACATCGCTGGTAAATATGCTGTTGTGTTCTTTTACCCGCTAGATTTCACATTTGTATGTCCTTCTGAAATTTTAGCATTCGATCACCGTGTTGAGAAATTCAAGTCACTAAACACTGAAGTTATTGGTATTTCTGTTGACTCTCAATTCACACACAACGCATGGCGTAACACATCCGTTAACGAAGGTGGTTTAGGACCCGTTAAATTCCCTCTAGTTGCAGATCTTGGTGGATCTATCATGGAAGCATACGGCATTGTCCACCCTGATAACATCGCTCTACGTGGTGCATTCTTAATCGATCTTAACGGTGTTGTTCGTCATCAAGTGGTTAATGACTTACCCCTTGGACGTAACGTTGATGAGATGGTTCGCATGGTTGAAGCGCTTCAGTTCCACGAAGAAGTTGGTGAAGTTTGTCCAGCTGGTTGGAACAAAGGCGACGAAGGAATGCAGGATACACCAGACGGTGTTGCTGACTACCTAAGCAAGCACTCTGACGAGTTGTAAGCCCTATCGTTTTTGAATGGCTATTTATTTAATCCACACAAATGGATAAAATAACCCCATTCAATCAAGCTGCTAAAAAGGCCGTCACTATTGACGGCCTTTTTTTATGGCTTTTAAACAGCGATGGAGCCCCTTTTGCAAACTCAATTAAAAGTTTATCAAGACAGAGTCAACCAAACACTTGAAAACCTATTCAAGCAACTTGGTGAGCAACAGCCTAACATCCCTTCAAAACTCATTGAAGCCATACGATACGCGACATTAAACAACGGTAAACGACTCAGACCTGCCTTAATTTATACCATAGGTGAAGCTCTACAAATTCCACTACCCCACTTAGACTCCGCCGCCTGCGCCATCGAGTTAATTCACAGCTATTCACTGGTACATGATGACCTACCTGCAATGGATGATGATGACTTACGCAGAGGACAGCCGACATGCCACATTCAATTTAATGAAGCCACGGCTATCTTGGTGGGTGATGCTCAGCAAACTCTAGCATTTCAAATCCTCAGTGAAGACTCATTTATAAGCGATGCTCATAAAATCACACTCATCCAACAACTCAGCCAAGCGAGCGGTCTTGCTGGCATGATTGGCGGGCAAATGATTGACATGGAGTCTGAAGGGTTATTACCCGAACTCTCCCATTTGAAAACCATGCACTTAATGAAAACCGGCGCACTCATTAAAGCCGCGTTATTAATGGGTGCTTGTCAAAGTCATGACTACACCAACCTGGCAAAGGACATAGCTTCATTTGGTAATGCTATCGGCCTCGCTTTTCAGGTACAAGACGACATTTTAGATATTGAAAGCGACACTCAAACCCTAGGAAAACCTCAGGGAAGTGACATTGAAGCCAATAAATCCACCTACCCTAAACTACTCGGGTTAGAGGCCGCCAAAAGCTATCGTGACGAATTGATAGACGAAGCTTTACAAACCCTACAAAAATTGGATTTAAACACGGAGTTTTTAGAAAAAATGACACACTATATCGTGCAAAGAAAGCATTAGATTGCCATTAAGTAAGTGGCATTGAAGAACATTGGATAGTATTGAATAACAAGCTTAGATAACTGACCAGGCCTGGTGAAAAGCAGAGCTCATAAAACTGATTCAACCTTTAAAAAGCTCTGCCACAAACGGACGTATGACAGGATTACTGACCATCAAAATAAAGCCAGAAAGTAGTTCAACACCTGAGGAGGTTTCAAGGTACTGGAAATCATTACAGTCAGTTTAATGCGTAATAGAACCCAGTAAACATAAGGTATTATCCATAGCATCCGCTCAAAAACAGCCGTTAATCAAAATAACCAGTAAAACAAGCCATAAAATTATGAGCCAGGCCAATCCGTCTGAGGCTAAACAATCGCGTCAAAACACTGACTAAAATAACAGGTTGATTTCAAAGGAAAACAATTCAGTACTAAAACCATCCTCTACAGAAGATTACTTTTAATACTCCCTGCTTTTCGTTATAATGCTGTTCCTTTTCAGATTGACACAGAATCAAACGTTATGGCTCAAACATTTATATTAAAAACCCTATTGGATTTTGCCTCTGCCCACAGCCTTCGAGGTTATCCTGGGGATTGTGCAAAACTGCACGGCCATAACTGGAAAATTGAAGTACAGGTTTCAGGAACGCAACTCAATGAAATCGGTATGGTGATTGACTTCAAAGAGATTAAACGTCACGCCAAAGTGGTTATTAAAGAGCTGGATCATACTTTCCTAAATGACCACCCACACTTTAAAGAAACCAACCCCACTGCTGAAAATATTGCCGTGTACCTGTTTCGTGAAATCGCATCACGCATCAGCACGCCTGAAGTTAAAATGCATAGTATTACCGTCTGGGAAAATGACCGAAATTGCGTCATTTATTCTGAGTAATTTTAGATTATTAAAATGCTCCTCATGAAATCTTGGGGCAAGATTATCATTATTTGTGCAAATAACAGCGACCTCCTCCTACAGCCTGCTAAAATCGTTTAAACAAAATTAACTCGATTATCAGCAGGTTTGAAAATGATCTCTTTATCTCTACCCCAACTACTCTTCTTTAGCGGCCTCATTGGCCTAATTATTGGCAGTTTCATCTCAATGCTGAGCTGGCGTTTGCCTCGCATTATGATGCTTGAAGGCGATGAACAATTCAAAGCCATTAGTATTGGTGGCTCTAAGTGTCCACACTGCGAGACTAACCTTCCCTGGTATCGACTTATCCCCCTTTTTAGTTGGTTATCAACCCGTGGCAAGTGCCATCACTGTAAAGTAAAAATCTCACCACGTTATCCGCTGATCGAACTCAGTACAGCCATTGGCACCGTCACTATAATGTGGCTTTTCGGGCTAACTTTTGAAGGTATGGCCGCACTTATTTTTACCTGGATACTCATCACTATTTGTGTGATTGATTTTGAGCACCACTTAATTCTAGACAACCTAAGCTTACCTTTGCTATGGCTTGGATTACTATTTAACACGCAATCACTCTTTACGACACCTATAGAAGCCATCTGGGGCGCGGCAATCGGTTACCTGCTGTTATGGCTAGTCTTCCACAGCTTTAAATTTTTTACGGGCAAAGAAGGCATGGGGTATGGTGACTTCAAGATGCTTGCCGCACTAGGCGCTTGGTTTGGATTTGTTGTTTTGCCGCAAATCATTCTGATTGCAGCATTGAGCAGTATTGTGATTGGTTTTATCGGCATCGCCCTAAAATTACGCAGAATGGATACCCCCTTAGCTTTTGGGCCATTTCTCGCGTTGGGAGGCTGGGCGACGTTGATTGCGGGCCCGAACATATTTTAGATTTAAATAATAAAAAGCCTAAAAACCTGCCGAAAAATACTTTCATTTAGGCATAAAAAAAGCGCTCTTAATAGAGCGCTTTTTGTATTTCAATCTAAAATTTTATAGCGCTCTTTGCGCATTGAAAGCAAAAAACCGATTGATTTTATCTAAGAATGTATCTACGGTACGAATCTAAACACCTATCTAGGCACCTAACTTCTGTTCATCAATATCGCAAACCTGCGTCATTTTTAGGCTATTACTTTTAACAAAGTTCATCAAATACTGAAACATACACGGATTTTTAATCTCAAGTTCAGTATCGATAATTAGGCACTTTTGACCTTCATACAGTTCAGGATGCAACAGGTCTGAATAAACCAAACGCTGTTTATGGTAACTTGCACCCATAGATGCAATACGATCAATCCAATCACTTGGTCTAAACTTGCGACCATCTTCGGTCACGCCTTCAATAATATATTTACAGTGCACTTTGGTTTAGCCCATTAGAAATTTAAAACCACACGATTTTAGCATAACTTACTTTACGAGGTCGGCTAAATTACGTTGTTATTCCTTTAAACATCACCATATGAGTCATTTAATTATCTTCACACATACGTCTTGAAAACCTATTCTTGAGTCAAATTTAAGAATGACCAGGCCTGGTCATTTTTTAAACTTACATTTTTAATAAAGAATATAAACCACACGGCACTCAGTGAATTGTTTAAGCATTTAGACTCACAAAATGGCATAATACTTTGCTTAATCAAAAGTGAAATTCGATTCATTTTTTCTCGACGTTAAAAGAATACGAAATCCCTTTAAAAAAACAATTTCAAAATCCAACACGCTTTAAGCAAATCAAGAGTATATAAGGTCGATTATGACGCAGTATCAAACTGATGATTTACGAATCAAAAACATCACAGAAGTTCAGACGCCAAGAGAACTTCATGAAAAATATCCTTTGACAGAAGCCGCTGCTCAAACGGTCTATGATACTCGTCAACAAATCCATAACATTCTGGTTGGCCGCGATGATCGCTTGCTCGTTGTCATAGGTCCTTGCTCAATTCATGATCCAGCAGCTGCGCGTGATTACGCCGCGCAACTTAAAACTCAAATTGAAAAATATAAAGACAATCTATTGATTGTGATGCGAGTCTACTTTGAAAAGCCACGTACCACGGTCGGCTGGAAAGGTTTAATCAACGACCCTAACCTTAATGAATCTTTTGAAATCAACAAAGGTTTAGGACTTGCGCGCTCTTTGCTGTCCGACATCAACAATATGGGTGTTCCAGCGGCCACTGAGTTTTTAGACCTCATCTCTCCACAGTATGTTGCAGATCTAATTGCTTGGGGTGCTATCGGGGCACGCACGACCGAGAGCCAAGGCCATCGTGAGCTGGCTTCTGGCTTATCATGTCCTATTGGCTTCAAAAATGGAACCGATGGCGGATTTAAAGTCGCGGTAGATGCCATTCGTGCCGCCAATAACCCACACATTTTTATGTCGATGACGAAAGATGGCCACTCTGCTATTTTTGAAACCACAGGCAATGAAGATTGCCATGTCATTTTGCGTGGTGGAAATGATGGGCCGAACTATGAAGAAAATTTTGTTAAAGATGCCGTTTCTCAGCTACAAAAAGCAGGCGTAGACGATAAACTGATGGTTGATTGTAGCCATGCAAATAGTAGTAAACAGCATGAAAGACAACTGGTCGTTGCTGACTCTATCGCTGAGCAGCTTACTAAAGGCACTCCCCACATCATGGGCGTAATGGTCGAAAGTCATCTGGTAGGCGGTCGTCAAGACATTGAACCTGGTAAACCCCTAACCTATGGACAAAGTATCACTGATGCTTGCATTGATTGGGATGACAGCTTAACGGTTCTAGAAACACTTTCTAAAGGTGTTGAAGCCCGTAGAACGGTCGCCAAATCTTAACAATACCTGACATCATTAATGGCTCAAAGTACTAGGCAGCAAGCCTATCGACTTTGAGTTGTTAGTGCTTACAACCCTTTACTACCGAAGACTCCCTCACTCTCCTCAACACCCTTTAAGACCCCTCACAACCTATTTAGGTTACTTAAACAAACCGTAACTTATCTCTCTCGTTTTTAATTTCAGCGTACTTTACGCCTGCTAAAAATGACTATAACCGGTTCTTTTAATCAAATCATCTGCCACTGGCTTACCTGACATTAAACAGTGAATACCTTTCCGCTCAACCACTCGACCTACTTGCGTGATCTTCACTCCGTGTTGCTCTGCTATTTTTTGTAAGTCAGACCAGTTCTGTGGCTCAACCGTCATGCACAACTGATAATCATCTCCGCCCGAGACAACCAGTGACCAGTCATCTGTTTTGCTAATGTATTTCCCAACGCCCGATGATAATGGCAGTTGTTTTATCTCAATTTCAGCACCCAACTCTCCAATGAAATCAGAATTTTTGTTTTGTTGTTTACCATTTGTTTGCTCTAAAATATGCCCCAAATCTGCCAACAAACCATCTGAGATATCAATCGCACTGTTTACCAAACCGCGTAAATCTGCAGCGATGGCTAATTGCGGCATCGGACGGTTTAAAGCCAATAATAATTTCTGCTTTTCAATATCACTCAATTGAGAACTGAAAATGGTCTCTAACTGATTAAAGGTTAACTTCAACCCTAAAGCACCGTCTCCTAATGTCTCGGTCACACAAACAAGATCACCATTTTTCGCACCTGAGCGCAAAATGGCTTGTTTACAGGGCACCCAACCCTGTGCCGTCACGGTTAGTGTTAAAGGCCCCTTAGTGGTGTCTCCACCAATTAGAGGGATATTGAACTGTTCTGTAATAGCACGCAAACCACCGGCAAACTCTTTTAACCAGGCCTGGTCATTATCAGGTAACGTTAACCCTAACGAATAACCGCCAGGCGTTGCCCCCATTGCCGCTAAATCACTTAAGTTAACCGCCACTGACTTCCAAGCGATGTCGTAAGCCGAGGTCTCTAGCGGAAAATGTACGCCACACACTAAAGTATCCGTCACCACCACCATTTGATGATTTTCTGGTACTGACAAGACAGCACCGTCATCACCAATACCGACTTCATCTGCGGACAAACCTTTAGACAAGGGTTTAAAATAGGTTTCAATCAAATCAAATTCTAAGGCCATAAACTTCTCAAATGGTGTGGCGTCTAAACACCAACACTTTACGAACATTCATAAAAAAAAAGCCCCGTAGAATTTCTACAGGGCTATTTTAAACAGTAACATTCAAGTATTAAAAAATAAAATCCGTCGCTGATAAATCTTAGGCAACCTTTTACATCCTTTATACCAAGCTGTTAATTATGCATTCATCTCTAGCGGACGTAATTGCTTAGCGACTTTATCCAGAATACCGTTCACAAACTTATGACCTTCTTCTGCACCAAAGCGTTTAGCAAGCTCGACCGATTCATTGATGACGACTTTGTAAGGAATCTGCTGTTTTGACTTTAACTCATAAACGCCAATACGCATAATCGCACGCTCAACCGGATCAATCATACTTACCGAACGATCTAGCAAAATAGCATACAACTCATCTAATTCAGTCGCATCTGAACTGACATTTGTTAAAAGCTCTTTAAACAAATCGAAATCCAAATCGACTAAAAGACCATCTTCACTGAAGTTTTTAATAATGACATTGATATCATTATGAGTCATTTCCCAAACGTAAAGTGCTTGCATAGCAACACGACGTGCCTGAGAACGAGGCGTGATTTGGCCTTCTGGTTCAATAATTTCTTCGCCTTGACCAGGCTGAATATCTTTTAAAGTTTTCATTAAAGTTGCTTCATCACGTTAACCATCTCAATCGCAGCAAGAGTACACTCTTCACCTTTATTACCAACTTTAGTGCCTGCACGCTCAATCGCTTGCTCGATACTGTCGACAGTCAATACGCCAAAAGAGACTGGAACACCGGTATTTAACTGAACTTGGCCAATACCTTTAACGCACTCACCCGCAACATAATCAAAGTGTGGCGTACCGCCACGAATAACCGCACCTAAAGCAACGATAGCATCATACTTTCCAGATTGTGCCATTGCTTGAACCGCCAAAGGGATTTCGAATGCGCCAGGCACCATGACCTTAACGATATTGTCGGCATCACCACCGTGACGTACAATCGTATCAATCGCACCATCCACTAAATGATCCACAATAAAGCTATTAAAGCGTCCGACAACTAGACCAACTTTCATTCCTTGAGCGGTTAAATTCCCTTCAATTGTATTCATTTTAGTGTTCTCTTTTATCTGAGACCTTTGCACAAGTGGGGCGCGAGAGAAAAATGAGGTAAAAACTGTCTAAATAAGGCGTAAAACGTAGGTAATAGCTGGCTATTGGCAAGTTTTAGAACGAAATTTAGGCGATTTTTAACCATTTTTATTTGTGCAGCCAGTCGTGCAAAGGTCTCTATCTGTTTAAATTTAATTTTGAATGGCGTTATTGTGCCACATTTTCAATTTCAAAGGACGTTTGATTGACGCCCTAAGCATGTAAAAACTAGTCTTTTTTAGGAATCGTTTCAGAAATCTCGAGACCAAAACCACTTAGTGCATTCATTTTCATAGACGAACCAATGATTTTCAACTTTTTCAAACCAAGGTCCGATAAGATTTGCGCGCCTAAACCGTAAGTTTTAGTATCATCATCAAAGGCCATATCGGGTACTTTAATGCCTAAATCCTTCATTTGGAAAGCTTGGATCTTATCTAACAATTCCGTTGCTTCTTCATGTTTACGTAAGACCACGATTGCACCAGAACCCTCTTCTGAAATCTGCTGCATCGCCGAACGTAAAGGCCAACCGCACTCTGGACGATTTGAACCGAATACATCACATAATGTATCCAACATATGCACACGAACCGTGGTCGGCGTATCTGACTGTAACTGACCAAACACTAAGGCAAAATGTGCTTTATGCTCAAGTACGTCTTGATACCCTATCAGTTTAAAATCACCAAATTCAGTCGGTAATTTACACTCAGAAACACGCTCAATGGTTTTTTCATTTTGCAAACGGTACTCAATTAGGTCTGCAATCGTTCCCATCTTTAAACCATGCAGTTCTGCATAACCTTCTAAATCATCGCGACGCGCCATAGAACCATCTTCATTCATGATTTCGACAATCATCGAAGAAGGTTCCATTCCCGCTAAACGCGCCAAATCACAACCCGCTTCGGTATGTCCTGCGCGTGTTAAAACGCCACCAGGCTGTGCCATCAACGGGAAAATATGACCCGGAGTGACAATATCAGCCGGCCCTGCATTTGCCGCCACGGCCGCTCTCACGGTGACAGCTCGGTCAGCGGCAGAAATACCTGTTGTAACACCTTCTGCAGCTTCAATAGAGACGGTGAATGGCGTACCATGCGGATCAGAATTATCTTTAACCATTAAAGGTAAATGCAATTGATTACAACGCTCTCGAGTCATGGTCAGGCAGATCAATCCACGGCCATAACGTGCCATAAAATTAACGTGCTCAGGCGTGACCATCGCAGAAGGGATTAATAAATCGCCTTCATTCTCACGATCTTCATCATCCATTAAAATGACCATTTTGCCTTGTTTGTAATCTTCAATCAGTTCTTCAATTGTATTTAACTGCATTTTTACATAAATCCATTTTGAGCTAGAAATTCAGGGGTAATATTTGATTCATCTTTTATTTGTGGTGCTGACATCATTCGCTCAAGATAACGCGCCAACAAATCAACCTCTAGATTAATCTTACTCCCTACTTCAAATTCTTTAATTGTGGTTTCTTGACGTGTATGTGGCACGATATTAACCCCAAAAACACACCCTTCAACCTGGTTGACCGTTAGGCTAATACCATTAATACAGATAGAACCCTTGGCGGCAATATACTTACACAAGCTAAGGGGGGCTTCAACTTCATAACGCCATGACCGTGCATCTTGGGAAATTTGGCGAACCGTTCCTACACCGTCTACATGTCCGCTAACCAAATGGCCACCTAAACGATCTTGTAAACGTAAGGCTTTCTCTAAATTCACTTGTGTGCCAACCTGCCAATCAGCCGCCGTCGTTATATTAACAGTCTCACCTGAAACATCCGCGACATAACTACTGTCTGTCAACTCAATGGCGGTTAAACAAATACCATTGGCTGCGATACTATCACCGATTTTGACATCGGACATATCCAGCTTGCCCGTCTGAATCGTGACTTTCCAGTCACCATCTTTCGGCTCTATTTTCTCAATCACACCCTTTGATTCAATGATTCCAGTAAACATTTAATCCTTTACCACGCTAGGTTTTGAAACGATACAGATATCATCACCAAATGTTTCCACTGAGTGTATCTGCAATTGAATTTTATCCGCCATATGCTCAACACTCGGCAGAACAAACATCGGCTTGGCTTGATTACCCAGTAGGCTAGGCGCAATAAAGCAGTAAAGCTCATTGACCAGACCGGACTCCATAAAAGCGCCGGCAACAATCGCACCTGATTCGACCATCACATCGTTGACCTGCTCTTCTTGCGCCAGATAAGTTAAGATTGAACGTATATCTAAACGATCATCTTCAGAAGCCACGGCAACCAAATCCACTTTTTTAGCATGAAACATTTCAACTAACTCAGGGTTCGCTTCAACCGCATCGCGTGATGTCATAATAATCGTGCGACCAGGAAGAGCCAACATCTTAGCGTCCAGTGGCATGCTTAAATGTGGATCCAAGACCACTCGTAGTGGATGACAATTTTCAGCGGTTAAATTCATCTCTGCCAACACTTCAGTAGGCAGTCTGACCGTTAGACTTGGATCGTCGGCCAAAACAGTACCAATCCCGGTCACCAAGGCACCACTAAGGGCACGCATTTTATGAACCTCGATTCGAGCATCTTCGCCGGTAATCCATTGACTCTCGCCATCAGCCATTGCGGTACGACCATCTAAACTACTGGCCATTTTCAAGCGAACAAACGGTAAATTATTCTGCATCTTTCTGATAAACCCCGGATTAAGTGCTTTTGCCTGATTTTCTAGCAAGCCGATTTGTGTTTCAATATTCGCTTCTATCAATTTTTGAATGCCTTGGCCGGCCACTAATGGGTTCGGATCAAGCATCGCGACTATGACCTTAACAATGCCTGCCTCGATCAATCCATCTGCGCAAGGCGGAGTACGTCCAGTGTGTGAGCATGGCTCCAATGTCACATAGGCTGTCGCACCAAAAGCCAAATCTCCGGCCTGCGCCAATGCGACACGTTCTGCATGCGGCAAGCCTGCTTGATGATGCCAACCCTCACCCACGACACGACAATCCTTGACTAGAACACAACCGACAGCTGGATTAGGTTTGGTTGAATACACCCCTTTACTGGCCAACTCAATGGCTCTATGCATATACTTCAGATCTAATTCTGTAAAACTTTCTGGCTGCATTTTAGCTAAACTTTTTTAGAATTTTCACGACTAGAGACGCTTGACTCATGCCAAGGTCTCCACGAATGGATTTATTTGGAAACGGTTGCATTCACCAGTTTCTCAATCTCTTCTCTAAAGGCATTCACATCTTGGAAAGAACGATAAACTGAGGCAAATCGGACATAAGCGACCTGATCTAAATCACGTAAGGCATCCATGACCCACTCCCCTAGTTGATGGGATGGTATTTCACGCACGCCCTCTGACATTAACCGTTTGGTTATCTGACTTGCGACAAAATCAATCGACTCACTGGCGACAGGACGCTTTTCAAGGGCTTTAATCAATCCACGGCGTATCTTTTCTTCATCAAAACGCTCACGATTGCCATCACTCTTAATGACTCTAGGCAATGAAAGTTCCGCCGTTTCATATGTAGTATAACGCTCTCCGCATTGCATGCACTCACGACGACGCCTCACCTGCACACCTTCTGTCGCCAATCTTGAATCAACCACTTTCGTGTCGGGCGTATTACAAAATGGACAATGCATGGATATAACTCCGTTGTTATTGAATGAATATTTACTGAATTTTAAATACTAAAAAACCACCAGGCCTGGTGGTTTTTTATGCATGAACTAACTCATTGTATCACGCAAGGAGATGACTGACCATTTAGCTCAGTTAAACAACCTTACTTATAAACAGGTTTAGCTTTACATAAAGCAGATACCTTAGCACGAACGTCAGCGATAACCGTCTCATCCCAAGAAGTCGTCTCTTGATCACATGCATCAATGACATCACACATCCAAATTGCCAAGTTTGTACAATCTGCTACATCAAAACCACGTGACGTCGCCGCTGGCGTTCCAACACGGATACCACTGGTGACAAACGGAGACATTGGGTCATTTGGTACTGAGTTTTTATTGATCGTGATATGCGCTGCATCTAAAGCCGCATCGACCAACTTACCCGTCAGACCTTTTTCAATTAGGCTAACCAGGAACAAGTGATTTTCTGTACCACCCGAAACTACATCACAACCACGAGACATAAAGACTTCAGCCATCGCTTTAGCGTTGATAATAACGTCTTTACAATAGGTTGTCCAAGAAGGCTCTAAACACTCTTTAAACGCGACTGCTTTTGCTGCAATAACGTGAATTAAAGGTCCACCTTGTCCACCAGGGAAAATCGCAGAGTTTAATTTCTTTTCTAAGTCAGGATTTGACTTACATAAGATTAAACCACCACGCGGACCACGTAATGTTTTGTGAGTTGTTGTCGTAACAACGTGTGCATGCGGTAAAGGGTTAGGATACTGTCCACCGGCAATTAAACCCGCAACGTGCGCCATATCTACAAATAAATATGCACCAACAGAATCCGCAATCTCACGGAACTTAGCCCAATCAATTACCTGAGAATACGCTGAGAAACCAGCAATAATCATCTTAGGTTTATGTTCATCAGCCATTGCCTGAACTTCAGCATAATCAATCTTGCCAGAAACTGGATCAATACCGTACTGAACGGCGTTATAAATTTTACCTGAGAAACTTACGTGAGAACCATGTGTTAAGTGTCCACCGTGAGCCAGACTCATTCCTAAAACGGTATCACCAGGATTTAACAACGCCATGAAAACAGCCGCGTTTGCTTGTGAACCTGAATGCGGCTGGACGTTTGCATAATCCGCACCAAACAACTCTTTAGCACGGTCAATCGCCGCTTGTTCAACAACATCCGCAAACTCACAACCGCCGTAATAACGCTTTCCAGGATAACCCTCAGCATATTTATTGGTAAAGTAAGAACCCTGCGCTTCCATGACACGTGGACTTGTGTAGTTTTCAGAAGCAATCAATTCAATGTGCGTCTCTTGACGATTTTCTTCATTTTTAATCGCATCTGCAATCAAATCATCATAGCCAGCAATAGTCATATCTTTAGTGAACATACTACGGTTCTCCGTCTTAAAAGTAGGTAAATTTAAAGTTCAGAATTCTACCTCGTTTCAGTCCAAAAACCAATTTTTTCCACATTTTATATAATTCAAGCCTTATTAAGGACGTAATCAAGCCAGTTTCTCCTTTCACTGTTAGCGCTTTTTCGGTAAAGTGTCACTCATTATTATCTAGTTGTTTATAGGAAATCGTTACATGGCACAATTTGTTTACACAATGAACCGCGTTGGTAAGGTCGTTCCACCCAATCGCCACATTTTAAAAGACATTTCACTCTCCTTTTTCCCCGGCGCCAAAATTGGTGTCCTAGGTTTAAATGGCTCTGGTAAATCCACATTACTTAAAATCATGGCTGGCCTGGATACTGACATTGTTGGCGAGGCACGCCCTCAGCCTGGCACTAAGATTGGTTATCTCTCACAAGAGCCACAACTAGATGAAACTAAAGATGTTCGTGGCAATATCGAAGAAGCGGTTTATGAAGTTAAAAATGCGCTTTCTGAATTAGATGCCGTATATGCCGCTTATGCTGAACCGGATGCGGATTTTGATGCTTTGGCCAAAAAACAAGCTGAAATTGAAGACATCATTCAAGCCAAAGATGGCCACAATATCGATCGCACCCTAGACATCGCCGCAGATGCATTGCGTTTACCGCCTTGGGATGCTGATGTCAGTAAATTGTCTGGTGGTGAACGCCGACGAGTTGCTCTGTGTAAGTTGCTGTTAGAAAAACCAGATATGTTGTTATTAGATGAGCCAACCAACCATTTGGATGCCGAATCTATCGCATGGTTAGAACGTTTCTTATTAGACTTTCCTGGAACCGTTGTGGCAATCACGCATGACCGTTATTTCTTAGACAATGCAGCCCAATGGATTTTGGAGCTAGATCGTGGTGAAGGGATTCCTTATGAAGGCAACTACTCTTCTTGGCTAGAACAGAAAGAAAAACGCCTAGAACAAGAAGGTAAAGCCGAAGCGGCTCGCATGAAAACCATTAAAGGCGAGCTGGAATGGGTACGTTCTAATGCCAAAGGCCGTCACGCTAAATCTAAAGCGCGTATGTCTCGCTTTGACGAATTGAGCAGTCAGGAACATCAACAACGTAATGAAACCAATGAAATATTCATTCCGGTTGCAGGACGCTTAGGTGAAAAGGTCATTGAAGTTAACCATGTCTCTAAAGCCTTTGGTGATCGTCTATTGATAGATGACCTTAATTTCAGACTGCCACAAGGTGGCATCGTCGGTATTATCGGTGCCAATGGAGCAGGTAAATCCACCCTCTTTAAGATGCTAACAGGCCAGGAAGAGCCAACCTCTGGTAACATCGAGTTTGGTGAAACCGTTCAACTCTCCTATGTCGATCAAAGCCGTGATGCACTCAACGATAACAATTCGGTTTGGCAAGAAATCTCTGGCGGTGATGAAAACTTCATGGTCGGTAACACCGAAGTAAACTCTCGTGCTTATTGCGGTCGTTTTAACTTTAGAGGCGCTGATCAGCAGAAGAAAATCGGTACCCTTTCGGGTGGAGAGCGCAACCGCGTGCATTTAGCCAAAACCCTAAGAACGGGTGGTAACCTTTTATTACTCGATGAGCCGACCAATGATTTAGACATTGAAACCTTACGAGCATTAGAAGAAGCTTTGCTTGAATTTGCCGGTTGTGCCGTGGTCATTTCCCATGACCGTTGGTTCTTAGACAGAATCGCTACCCACATGCTCGCTTTTGAAGGCGATTCACACGTCGAATGGTTTGAAGGTAACTTCTCTGACTATGAAGCCGATTACAAAAAACGTAAAGGGGCGGATGCAAATCAACCTCATCGAATTAAATATAAGCCGATTTCGAAGGACTAAAGATGACTGAATCCAATACGACTTTATCGCATTTAGAAGCCATTGCCAACGCCATGCCTGACCCTATTTTTGTCATGGGTCAAGATGGTACCTATCTTGATATTATTGGCGGCCAAGAACGTAGTTTGTATGCAGATGGCTCTGGCCTGATTGGCAAAACCTACCATGAAGTTTTGCCCGAAGGCATGGCAAATCGCTTTTTGAAAGTGGTACAAAGATCCATCGCCTCAAACCACCTTCAAGAGATTGAGTATCAACTGGCTAACAATGAAGTTGATGGCGTCACCGAAGGCCCTATGGGCGGACAATGGTATGAAGCGCGTATTTATCCAGTCAAGGCAGGTACTTACGATCAACCTGCCGTTATTTGGCTGGCCATCAATATTAGCAGTCGTAAACATATGGAAGAGCAGATTGAACACCTCTCTTCGATGGATCCATTAACACATCTTTATAACCGTGATTTCTTTCTAGGGTTAGTGGACGAAGAACTCAATAAAGCGCGCTTAAACAACCAAGCACTCTCAATGATTAAAATCAATTTAGACTGCTTCAAACGCATCACCGATGCCTACGGCCATGAAGCAGGTGATAAAGCAATTCTAACGGCGGCACACTCGATTACCAATGTTATTGGAGAATTGGGCTACGTAGGCCGGTTAAGCTGTGATCAATTCATGGTTGTTCTGCCAGAAGTGAAAGCGGTAGATGCTTTCCGTATTGCCAAACTGGCTCAGGAAACCATCCGTTCACAAACTATTAAATTGGAAGATGCCGTCACCACCTGCTTAACCAGTCATGCAGGCATTACAGAACTTCGTGACCCAGCTGAAGACAGCCAGACTTTATTTATGCGAGCCAATGAAGCCATTAAGGCGCTGGAAGGCACCCGAGAAACAGCACGTATATTGTAAATGCCATCTACTGGTTACTGGATGACAAACAATCTTTAAGGAGGATGTATGACAAACACTCTAAAAAACATCGCTAAAACACTCTGCTTAACCGCTCTTTTTAGCGTACCAGTCGCGGCTACTGCTGCAGATGATGGTGCCAAAGTGGTTTACCACGTTGATTTTAAAGACCCTACTCGTTATTCAGCGACCTTAACGTCTATTAATAATATATTGAACTATTATGATTCAGAACTTATGGAAGCTGAAGTACACCTCGTATTTGTAGGCTTCGGTTTACGCTTTGCCACCAATGACAACTTAGAAAACACCCCTTATGCCGCTCAAAATCCACTTTTAGAGCGCAGAGATGAGTTCAAAGGACGTCTACAATCATTAATTGATACGCGTGGCGTACAAGCACACCTATGTGACAAAACACGTGAGGAAGTTGAACTGCCACAAAATAAAGTTTACAAAGGCATTCAGTTCGCTCCATCAGGTGTTGCCAAAATCGCTATTCTACAAAGTGAAGGTTACGCTTACTTAAAAGTCCAATAATTAAGCTTTTACTCAACCTGAACCACCTGAACTTACCTTCTAGTAAACTTCCGGAAAGTCAGGCGGGGTAAAAACTTAGACACATTCTATAAAAAAGTGTTTATAATCAAAGCATAACTTAATTAACGAGCTGCCGAGTGACGATGAAATCAATACTAAGAACGACCCTAGTAACGACTCTATTAACAACTTCGTTAATTCAAAGCCCCCTCAGCATCGCAGACAGTAACACCATACAACTATTAGATTATCTGAATACGAACTTACAACACCATCTACACAAAAAAGAATCTGTTCTTGAAGATATAGAGAGACTTGCAACCTTTCAAAAAAATGACCAAATCATTGTCCAAGTCACGCACAACCCAAAATCCAGTTACTCGCATTTAATAGAAAAAATTGCGAAAAATGGTGGGCGAGTTAATGGCATCAACGTTCAAAACATTTTCACCCTATCCGTCCTGGATAACTACTGCCAAAAACAGGCTTTTAACGCCATTATTTCATCGGGACTTAATGACAGTGTTTTAGTCCAGTATCAAGATCTTGAAGGACACTTTATTATTACTCATCGAATTAGTCACAAAATGTGTCAAATTTAACCTGTAGAATTAAGTAAAGACTATCTGGCAACCCTTTTCAGAAAGCCGATAAAACCTCTCCATTAAAACAACCCCGACTCAGGATTAAGCACCAGACCTGGCAACTCTACATGTTAGCGTTAATCTATTATTGAAAACACATTCATTTCTCTTATCTCCACCTACTTGCCGCGCCATCACTTTTGGCGGTTACAGCTACATTCAACGTAAAAAATCACTCAATTATTCCGTTAAAAACAAATGATCAGGCCTGGTAGGTTTGGATAAATTGATTTATAAATTCAAATTCGACTTCAATTCAACTTAGCTCTGCAATAAACACAAATTCCAGACATAAAAAAACCGGCATAAAGCCGGCTTTTTTATTGAGCGTTAAATAACTTAAAGAATTAAGCCATTTCACCTGGGTATGCTTCGATACCTGGGTTGTTTTTAACACCTTTAAGCTTAGGATGGTTAACCTTCTTAAGCTTCATGTCGTTCTTGTTACGACGTAGGTAATCAGCAGCAACATCCCACATCATACGACCATCACCAACTGCTTCAACCTGTGCCCAACCAGCAACAGAGTAAGTTTTGTTAGCATCTAATGGCGTACCATCGTCAAGACGCATATCTGAGATACGACTACCAAGCTTACCATTCGGCTCACAAGTATAGTCCATACCACCTAAACGTACCATATCACCACCAGACTGTAGGTATGGGTCTTTCTGGAACAAGTTCTCACAGATACCTTCTAGGATATCTTTCATTTGAGCACCCGTTACTTCTGACTTATACGTTTCACCGTAAGTCATAGACGTTTCATCCATAACACGTTCCATAGTGATCATCTCACCCGCTAGAACTGAAGTACCCCAACGTACACCCGCAGACATTGCGATTTGTGCGTCATGCTCTTCTCGTAGAGAGTTTACGATAATCTGATCCCATGTCCCCATGAAGTTACCACGACGGTAAAGTGTATCTTCCGCCACTGCTAGTTCTTCACCCATGATCTCGCCGTAAGATTTACCTAGACGCTCTTTATTGTATGCACGTGAAGGGTCACGAGACTCTACAACATTCGTGTCATACTTCTTAGTGTATAGGTGCTTGATGAAACTATCCATCTCAGAATCAGCCGCTAATACGTTTGAGAATACAGGTAATAGGCTGTAGTTAACACCTTTTAGCTTACCGTTTTGGATGTCTAAATCCATTACACCAACAAACTTACCGTTAGAACCGGCGTTTGTTACGTGACAAACACCACCAGCAGGTGTTTTAACAGGTGTCGTGACAGCAACACCATCATGTGTATGACCACCGAAGATTGCATCGATACCATTTACACGAGATGCCATTTTAATATCAACATCCATACCGTTATGAGAAATCATAACAACAGCAGCAACTTTCTCTTCTGCACGGATTTTATCAACCGTTTCTTGAAGTGCATCTTCACGTAGACCAAACGACCAATCAGGGAAGTTAGCTTGTGGGTTAGCATTTGCAGTACGAGGGAACGCCTGACCAACAATAGCGATACGCTCGCCATTAATGATTTTTACTGTGTAAGGCTTGAATGCACGAGCTTCATCTTCATCATAAAGACCTGTACCTTTATGCGCATCAACCATGTCACGGTAATCATCACCGAATAAAGAATCTTCTTTAATACGAACGTTTTGCGCAAGGAATTCACCCTTAAACGCGTTTAGGTTCTTAAGAACTTCTTCTTCTTTATAAGTGAATTCCCAGTGACCAGTCATAACATCAACACCTAAGATGTTAGACGCTTCAACCATATCCATACCACGTGTAAATAACGCAGTACCTGAACCGTGCCATAAATCACCACCATCCATAGTCAACGTGTTGTCACGTCCACCAGCTTGCTCACGCAACTTGTCTAATAATGTTTTAACGTGTGCGAAACCACCAACTTTACCATACTGCTCTGAAGCATCTTGAAAGTTCATGTAAGAGAATGCATGCGCTAAAGGTGTATTTTCAGCAACACCAATTTTCTTCAATAACTTTGTACCAACAACGTGAGGTAACTGACCAAATGCTGGACCCGTTCCTAAGTTTACGTTTGGCTCACGGAAATATACAGGGTTAAGCTGTGCGTGAGTATCTGTAATGTGAAGTAAACGAACCTTACCTTGCATTGGTTTGTTATAGATTTCTGCAGATGCTTTTGCAGCAGCAGCTTTATCCGCTCCACCTGACATTGCACTCGCAGTACCAGGCAACATACCTGCAGCAGCTGCCATTGACATTACGTGAAGAAATTCGCGACGATTTAAAGACATAGGTCTCTCCGTTATTGTTAAAAACTGCCTACAAAATGCGTAGGCTTTTAAAAAGTTGTATTAATTTAAGGGCTAAGTAAGACAAAGTCAAATAAAGAAAACTTGTCTATTATTAGAGTTTCCTTATAACCCCACTGCAAACAGGTCATCAAGCAAACGCTTAACCAACCCACTTACGAGCATTTCTAAAGAGACGCATCCAAGGTGCATCTTCTTGCCATTCATCAGGATGCCATGAATTCTGAACCGTTCTAAAAACGCGCTCAGGGTGAGGCATCATAATCGTGACGCGACCATCCGTGGTCGTTAAACCTGTCATACCATTCTCAGTACCATTTGGATTGAATGGGTAGCTCTCAGTTGGACAACCAGTAGAATCGACATAATTTAGTCCTACTAAACCAGCAACATCCGCTGCCGATCCTGTTCCAAAGTCCATGCGCCCTTCACCATGAGAAACCGCGACTGGAATTCGTGTACCTTCCATACCTTTTAATAGAATAGAAGGTGATTTCTGAATCTCTACTTGAGAGAAACGTGCTTCAAACTGCTCTGATTCATTACGTACAAAAGCAGGCCAGCCTTCAGCACCAGGAATGATCTCTTTTAGGTTAGAGAGCATTTGACATCCGTTACAAACACCTAATGAGAAAGTGTCTTCACGATTAAAGAAACTTTCAAAGGTAGAGCGTGCAGTATCATTGAACAAAATTGAATTTGCCCAACCTCGTCCGGCACCTAGAACGTCACCGTAAGAGAAACCACCACAAGCAACCAAGCCTTTGAAATCATCAAAAGAAACTTCACCAGAAAGGACATCTGTCATGTGCACATCGACCGCATCAAAACCAGCTCGATCGAATGCTGCAGCCATCTCTATCTGACCATTAACACCTTGCTCACGTAAGATAGCGACTTTTGGTTTATTTTCTGTCGATAGACCAGCGGTAATATCATCATTAATATCAAAAGTGACAAACGGTTCAATCTGAGTATGTTCATCATTTTCAATTGAATCGAACTCTTGCTGAGCACAATTTTCATTGTCACGTAGAGCCTGCATACGGTAAGACGTTTCAGCCCACCATGATTGCAGTAACTTGCGCGTTTTGTACAGTAACGTATTACCATGCGCGGTGATATTAATCTGACCATCCGTCAATGGCGAACCAATCCAGTGCGATAAGTTTGAAAGATTGTGTTCGGCTAATAAGGCATCAACCTTGGCTTTATCATCCACTTTAACCTGAATGACAACACCCACTTCTTCTGCACACATTGCAGCTATTGGCTCACCACCCAACTTGGAAACATCGACATTCAGTCCACAATGGCCTGCAAAGGCCATTTCTAGCAAGGTGACTAACAGCCCACCATCTGCTCTATCGTGATAAGCCAACATTAAGTCGTCTGCCATCATCGCCTGAGTTGCATTGAATAGATTCAATAGATCTTCAGCGCTTTCTAAATCTGCTGAGACATCACCAATTTGATTGTAGACCTGCGCTAAACAGCTTCCGCCAACACGGTTTAAACCATGCCCAAGATCAATCACTAACAGCTCAGTCTCACCCAAATCTGTTCTTAACTGCGGTGTCACTGTTTTACGAACATCTTCTACCGGTGCGAAAGTCGTAATATTTACAGACATAGGTGAAATAACGGCTTTAGAGGCGCCCTCATCTTCCCAAACGGTCTTCATGGACATTGAGTCCTTACCAACCGGAACCGCAATACCAAGCGCAGGACATAATTCCAAGCCGACCGCTTCAACCGCATCGTACATCGCTGAATCTTCACCAGGGTGGCCGGCCGCAGCCATCCAGTTAGCAGAGAGTTTGATATCACTCATCTTCGCAATTTTGGCACAACTAATATTGGTAATCGCTTCAGCGATAGACAGACGTGCAGAGGCTTTTGGATTAATTAAGGCTACCGGAGGACGTTCACCAGAAGCCATCGCTTCACCGGTGTAACCTTTATAATCTGAACAGGTAATACCAGCATTAGCGACAGGAACCTGCCAAGGACCGACCATTTGATCACGCGTGACCATTCCAGTAATTGAGCGATCACCAATAGTAATCAAGAAGTTTTTACTGGCAATAGTTGGTAAATTTAATAAACGCTCAGTGACTTCTTCAAAGTCCAAAACCGCCGTTTCAAAACCTGCCTGAGGGATCGTGCGTGTTTCTGCTGTACGGTGCATCTTAGGCGGCTTGCCCAATAATATATTCAATGGCATATTGACCGGATTGTTATCAAATACCGTATCGTTCACCACTAACTCTTGCGCTTTAGTCGCTTCGCCGACAATCGCGTATAAACAACGCTCACGTTTACAAATCGCTTCAAACTGTTCAATTTGATCTGGGAAAATGGCAATAACATAACGTTCTTGAGACTCATTACACCAGATTTCCATAGGTGCCATGCCTGGTTCATCATTTGGAACAGAGCGTAAATCAAAAATTGCACCTTTACCGGCATCATTGACTAACTCAGGGAAGGCATTCGATAAACCACCTGCACCCACATCATGAATTGATGCAATTGGCGTATCTTTACCTAAATAGGTACAACGATCGATTACTTCTTGTGCACGACGCTCCATTTCTGGGTTTTCACGCTGTACAGAAGCGAAATCAAGGGTTTCAGAACCTGAGCCACTGTCAATTGAAGACGCCGCACTTCCGCCCAAACCAATCAACATAGCCGGCCCACCAAGAACGACTAATTTTGCACCAACCGGAATATCGCCTTTAAGAACGTGTTCCTCACGGATATTCCCTAAACCACCCGCCAACATAATCGGCTTGTGATAACCACGAATCTCTTCACCATCATGCGTGGTGTAAGCATTTTCATAGGTACGGAAATAACCATTAATCGCAGGACGACCAAATTCATTATTAAAACCAGCAGCACCCAAAGGCCCTTCAATCATAATGTCAAACGGTGAGACAATACGTGAAGGTCTACCATAAGAACGCTCCCAAGGCTGTTCAAAACCTGGAATATTTAAATTCGAAACTGTAAAGCCGGTTAAACCAGACTTAGGCTTAGAACCTCGACCTGTCGCACCCTCATCACGAATCTCACCGCCCGCGCCCGTCGCCGCACCCGGCCATGGTGAAATAGCCGTTGGATGGTTATGAGTTTCTACTTTAATTTGAAAATGCACATTTTCAGCATTGGCGGCATAAGAACGCGTCACAGGATCTGGGAAAAAACGACTGGCTGCTGGGCCTTCTAAAACAGCCGCATTATCACTGTAGGCAGATAAAACACCTTCTGGATTCTTTTGGAAAGTATTGCGAATCATGCCGAACAGAGAATAAGGCTTATTTTCACCATCAATAGTCCAGTCAGCATTAAATATTTTATGGCGACAATGTTCTGAATTGGCTTGAGCAAACATCATTAACTCAGCATCAACTGGATTACGGCCTAGGCCATTAAAGGCATCAACTAAATAATCAATTTCATCACTACTTAAAGCCAAACCCATCTCTTTATTAGCTTTATTTAGCGCCTCTTTACCGCCACCTAGCACATCAACGGTAGAGTATGGCTTTGGTGACTGGTGAGAGAAAAGACCTTCAAGAACAACAACTTCATGAAAAACTTGCTCCATCATGCGGTCATGCACTAAAGCTTCCATCGCCGGTTTATCAGCGGCAGAGACACCCTCGAAGAAATAGGCAATGCCACGCTCTATACGGTGTACGTGCTCAATACCACAGGTATGAGTAATGTCTGTGGCTTTAGATGACCACGGAGAAATCGTGCCTAAGCGAGGTGTCACAATACAAGAGTCTGCACTCAATACGGAGGTTTGATCTGACTCTGAATTATTCAACAATATCTTTAAATGCGCCAACTCTGTCTCTGTAAGTTCACTGTCGACATCTATAAAATAAATATACTGTGATTGCACTGCAGAAACAGTTCCAACGGCTTGTAGCTTACTAAGCAGTTGATTACGACGGTATTCTGAGTGAGCGGGATTTCCCCAAATGATCTGCATAGTTTTTGTCCTTTACAAAAAACAAAGCCCTCAAATAAGAGGGCGTTTAATCTGACTGAATTATTCTGCTAATAATCCCAGACTTTCAAATATATAGCGTCTTTGCTGTGCATTTAAGGGAGCGGTATCTTCTGCACCCTTAACCGTTAGAATGGTTTGCTGTGGATCCGTCTCAGAAACCGTCAACTGAAGTTGAACGACCTCAGGTAGATCTCCTTTTCCAGAATCTTTCCAAAATGCTAGATTCGATAGAAATGAATCTTCTTTTTTAACGTTTTCAGGCACCTGAATCCACATCTGGTGTTCAGCAAGACGTACCTTATCCATCTGCCAATTGGCACGATAAACCATAGCCTGAACATAACTCCAGCTCTTTTCCACATCAGCTCTTAAGGAGAGTCCTTGAAACTCTTCACCATCAACGATTTCAACCATTTTCTCAGTAATTTTCAACTGAGCTAAGGCTTTTTCACTGGTCGAACCAAAGAAAACCATCGCCTGATAAAGCGCTTGCGCTTCCATGACTGGACTATAAGGCTTAATCCTCCAACGGTCGCTTAAATCACGGGCCTCATTTGCTTCAGGTGAATAAAGCATGTGATGACTAAAATAAACACGGGTTTTACTCGCATTAAGATCCGTCTCAACTCGAACGATGTATTTATCGTAAACCCCTTCAGCAAGTTCAGGACGCCAGCTGTTTAGCATTTTAGTCAATGGGCCAACATCATCTAAAGGCACCAATTCTGAACGTTGTTGATACTTGGTTTTCATCACGCCGATATCTTTGCGTTCATCAGCAACGACAAAACCAGCGGTCTCTAAATAACGTTTAAGACCCGACCAAACTTCTTCACTATTAGCCGAATCAATTTCTAACCAACGTTCAGATAGATTCGACTGAATAGAAAGCCCGTTAGCCTTAAAGTTAGGAATATGGTCATATGCATCTTGCTGAGCAAGTGCATCTTGTTCTGCCTGTGCCAAGGCTAATGAAAGATTACTTTTCGCCTTACCTGGATTAAATAAATTAGGTGGCATCTCTAGGTTTTGAACCACTTTACCTTCACTGTCGCGATAGTCACTATCCGATCCAAACATACCTGTAATGGTTGAACAACCACTTAAACTCATCGCCATTAGCGACGTAGAAATTACAACTGTTTTTGCAGTTAGACGCATAAACCCGGCTACCTTTAAATATATTAAAAAAATTAAACTTCTACTCCAGCTTCTTTCATCGCTTGCAACACAATCGGTTGGTAGCATTCAGAAAGAGGCGTTAAAGGTAGACGCAGAGCCCCTCCCATTAAGCCCATCTTAGAGACAGCCCACTTAACAGGAATAGGGTTTGATTCGATAAAAATATCGCGATGCAAAGTTCGCAAAGGTGCATCTAGAGCATGTGCCTGAACGGCATCCCCTGCCAGTGCCAATGCATAGATGTCATGCAGTTGTTTAGGCACTACGTTCGCCGTTACAGAAATACCACCATGACCGCCAGCTAAGATAAATTCAACGGCGGTAGCATCATCACCGGTATACAAATCAAAACCATCCGGAACGCCGGCTTTAATTTGGGCAACACGGCTAATATCACCGGTTGCTTCTTTCACACCAATAATATTCGGGACTTTAGAAAGTCTAATGACCGTTTCTGGCAACATATCTACCGCGGTTCGGCCAGGGACATTATATAAAATCTGCGGAATATCGACTGTTTCAGCAATTTTCTTATGATGTAAAAACAGACCTTCTTGTGTTGGTTTATTGTAATAAGGGCTGACTAACAAACAGGCATCGACACCGGCATCTTTAGCGCATTGCGTTAATTGAATCGCCTCGCGAGTCGAGTTTGCACCCGTTCCTGCCATAACCGGAATACGCCCATTGACCTTTTCAACGACAAAACGAACCACTTCACAATGCTCTTCAATATCTAAAGTCGCTGACTCACCCGTGGTGCCCATTGCAACAATAACATCCGTCTGTGATTCAATATGAAACTCCACCAGTCTTGCTAGTGATTCAAAATCAACCGATTCATCCTCTAACATTGGGGTGACTAACGCCACCATACTGCCTCTAAACACGGCGAATTTCTCCATTCAATTAACGCAAATATAAAAAAGGTAATATTAACCTTTCCCCCCACACACTTCAACCAATTAATGCTGATATTAACCACATCAAATAAGTTATTTATTTGCCTTAAAATTTCACCCTGTAGCGGTTGCCAACTTTTTTAAAAGTCGTCATACTGAACTCAATTTTTACATTAAAGGAACGCTTTTTATGAGCATTCAGATCGGTGCAAAACTCCCACCATTTTCCGTCCCCGCTACTTCTAATACCAACCTAACCGAGACAGACTTAAACGGTCATTACACGGTCATTTATTTCTACCCTAAAGACAGCACTCCAGGCTGTACAACTGAAGGCCTTGATTTCACAGAACTCCACCCACAATTCGGTGCGCTCAATACAACGATTTACGGTGCCTCGATGGACACGATGAAACGTCACGATAATTTCAAAACCAAAAAAGGCTTTCCATTTGAACTCATATCAGATATTGATGGCCAGTTCTGTGCGTTATTTGAGGTCTACCAGGCTAAGAAAAACTTCGGTATCGAATACATGGGCATTGTCCGCAGCACCTTCTTATTTAACCCTAACGGAGAGTTAATTCATGAATGGCGTAAAGTTAAGGTCAAAGGTCACGCGTTAGAAGTACTCGAAACAATTCAATCCCATCAACAAACGGCTTAATAAACAACCCCCTAATACTTTAAACGGAGAGCACCAGATGAATATTAAAGGCAACCGACTGTTTATATTAGATACCAACGTACTCATGCACGACCCTATGGCGTTGTTTCATTTTGCTGAACACGACATCTTTATTCCCATGACGGTTTTGGAAGAATTGGATGCCGGTAAAAAGGGTATGTCAGAAGTCTCTCGAAACGTACGTGAGACCAACAGACTGATTGACCAAGTCATTAGCGATGCGAGTTTTGAAGATATCAAAAATGGCCTCTCATTAGAGCGCATTCACCCAGGACATGAGAAGGCCAACATCCACCTCGGTAAACTCTACTTTGAAACAGAGCCTTTACTGGTCGAATTGCCCACCTCTTTACCCAGTCACAAAGCCGACAACCATATTTTACAAACCGGCCTAGCACTCAAACAAATCCTTACGAACTGTCAAGTCACCCTAGTCACCAAAGACATTAATATGCGTATTAAGTCTTCAACTGTCGGCTTACACTCTGAAGATTACTACAATGACCGAGTACTTGAAGACACCGACTTACTCTATCGTGGCTGGGAATTTCTACCTGAAAACTTTTTTGAGAGCCATGGTAAAACCATGAAGTCTTGGCAAGATGAGGGCCGTACATTTTATGAACTAGAAGTTGATGAACATTGTAAATGGTTTCCTAATCAATCCTTGGTTAGCACCAATGAAGCGGGTTTCAATGTCATTGTTCAAAGTGTTGAAAATGGTAAAGCTGTTTTAGAATACATGCAGGACTTTAGCCAGTATAACCACACGGTCTGGGGAATTAACGCGCGTAATACTGAACAAAACATCGCATTTAATTATCTAATGAATCCAGAAATCGACTTTGTTTCCTTACTGGGTGTCGCCGGAACAGGTAAAACCTTGCTGACGCTGGCCGCCGCATTAGAACAGACTTTAGACCTTAACATCTACAATGAAATCATTATGACGCGTGCCACCATTCCGGTAGGAGAAGATATTGGATTCCTACCCGGTACCGAAGAAGAGAAAATGACTCCCTGGATGGGCGCATTAATGGATAACTTAGAAGTATTAAGTGCCTCAGATGGCAGTACTGACTGGGAAAATGAAAGTACTCAGCAATTGATAAGTAAGCGCATTAAAATCAAATCGATGAACTTTATGCGTGGCCGTACATTCTTAAATAAATTTATTATTATCGATGAGGCTCAAAATCTAACACCTAAACAGATGAAGACCCTCATCACTCGCTCGGGTGAGGGCACCAAAGTTATCTGCCTGGGTAATATAGGACAAATAGACTCGCCCTATTTAACAGAAACCACCACTGGTTTAACCTTTGTGGTCGATCGCTTTAAAGAGTGGGATCACAGCGCTCATATCACACTTGAACAAGGTGAACGCTCACGTCTTGCTCTGTTTGCCTCCGAGAACCTTTAACCTAAACAATACAACAAACTAAACCCTAGAAAGCAAAAAAGGCCGTTTACGGCCTTTTTTTAGTTGTAAAACTTAGCTTAGCTAAATTTAACGTCCCATTTTTTGCTCTTCATCCGTTGGGATTCTAAAGCCAAGCTCTACCGCTCTTTCACGACAGTAACCTACTGCAAACTCTAATAGCTCACCAACAGCTCTGTGACGGAACTTGTGCTTCTGTCTTACATGTGAGAAAGGTCTTAGAATCGGTGGATCTAAAGGAATCGCCACCAAGGTGTCCAACTTTAACTCTTTCGCTAAAGTAGTACGCGAAACAATTGCAATCCCTACATCAGACTCAACCGCCATCTTAACCGCTTCAGGGCTTCCTAACTCCATGACAACTTTCAAGTCACTGTAAGTTAAACCCTGTTCACGAATATACGAATCAATAACCGTTCGTGAACCAGAACCTTCTTCACGTGAAATATAACCATACTTACGGAAGTCTTCAACAGTAACTTTATCGCGTTTTGCCAAAGGATGATCTTTAGGGCAAATTAGCTGCATCTCATCAATTCGGCAAACATCTACTTCCAAGTTCTTATTGTGAACCGGCGCTTCAACCAGACCTAAATCGATCATGTTGTTTTCAACCATTGAAACAATGGCATCTGTATTACCCACCTGAAGACGAATATTCACATCTTCATACTGCTTTTTGAAAGCCCCTAACAAACTCGGTAACATATATTCAGCAATCGTTGTACTTGCGCCAACCACCAATGTACCAGTCACTTCACCCGTCAGTTCACGAACATCACTGTTCATCTTCTCGTACAACTCAAGAATCTGATCAGAATAGTCATACACCACTTTACCGGCATCCGTTAAAGTAATCTTATTATGAGTACGGTCAAAAAGGCGAGTATTGAAAAAATCTTCAAGTTGTTTAACTTGGAAAGTTACTGCGGGCTGAGTCATGTGAAGAGTTTCTGCGGCTTTGGTAAAACTCATTACCTTGGCAACTGTATGGAACACCTGAAGACGTCTGTCTGCCATTCGTATTTCCTTATGCTGTATAGATTAATTTTGGGTGATATGAATATAGGCTGTTATACAACAAAAGTCAAACAACTTATCTCCCTATAAACAAAACATGGAATAAAACAGGGTTTTTATTAAAATAAGCTTATAGAACGGGGTGGAATAACGTTTTTAAAAACAACTTAAACCGAAGTTTTTAAGCTTAAACCTAAGGCCTTCTCTCTTTTTCAAACTCTCGCTTTAAATCAGCTAACTCGTTCGAGAAATGGTTCATTAAGCGCCCCACATGTTTTTCATTGGCAATCGACTGCTGCGCTAATCGATCTTCTGTTTGTCTTACATATTCTAGAATATCAGCTTCTAACTTACGCTGATCTGAGCCAATCAAAAAGGCTGCAATATTAGCGGAGACCAAAGAGAAAAAAACGACACCGAATAGGATCAGTATCACACCGAAAACACGACCAGACTCGGTCGCGGGGACAACATCACCGTAACCGACCGTTGTGATAGTTACCACCGCATACCAAATACCATCCGTAAAGGGGCGATCTTCCAGATAGGCAAAAACACCACCTGCGCCAATAATAATAAAAGCAAAAGCAACTAAAATTTGACCAAAGCGATTACTTTTGAGAATAACCAACGCATTGCGAAAAAAAACACTGATAAAACGTAAGAATAAGACCAATCTTAGAGAGCGAATAATGACAGCCCAATCGCTTCCCCAATCAACCCACGGAAATGCCAACATAACAATCAGCACATTCATCCAGTTTTCACGTAAATAACGCGACCGGTTACGAACATTAAACAAGTTAACGACTAATTCAACCGAAAAAACAGCCCAGATAAGGATAGAAAACCAAGCAGACTCCACAGGCTGTCCAGAATAGAACATTAATAACTGCACAAAAACGGCAAGTAAAGCGATCAGGACTAACCACTCAAATCGATGCCCTATCTTTAGAGCATAATCACTTTCCAGGGGATTAACGCCACCAATTCCTAAAAGAGTTTTAAAATTCAAACGTTTCATTTTACCATTCCTAAAAACGGATTGATTTAGCGAGCTTTGGTAACGCTTCTCGGCCATTCAAGGCCTGTCCCATTAACCAATTCTTGATTGGCGTTAAACGGTTGGCAAGCGGCATAAGCCCTTTTCTAACAACGGCTTTAAGTGAAGCATCCTGTTTAAACAACCAATCAAAACCTTCCATTGATCTTTGCACCAAGGCATTGTCACCGCGACGCCAGCGTTCATACTTTCTTAAAACAGAAAAACGGCCCCAGGATTTATTATCAGCTTTGGCATTGAGCACGGTTTCAATTAAAGCCGCGGCATCGAGTAAGCCTAAGTTCACCCCTTGCCCTGCTTGTGGATGAATCGTATGCGCTGCGTCACCAACCAGTGCTAAGTTAGGCTTTACATAATGTTCTGCGTGTCTTCTCACTAACGGGAAGGCACCTCTTTCTGCTACTTCAATAACGGATCCCAAACGATAATCAGACGCTTTGGAAATCTCTGTTGCAAAATCCTTGTCCGAAAGCCCCAAAGCCCACTGCATTTTTTCCATCGGCAGATACCATGCGATAGAGCTAACATTCTCACCCATTGATAAATATGCAAACGGGCCATCTTTGGTATAACGTTGCCAACAAGTATCTTCACTCGACAGTTCGGTTTTCACACAACCCACCACGGCACATTGCTCATAATCGTGCGTCTCTAAACCAATAAACGCCAACTCTCTCACTTGAGACATTGCGCCGTCCGCGCCGACTAGCAATTCTGTTTGAATCTCACCAATGCCTTCCAAAACTAACCAGGCCTGGTCATTTTCTAAACGCAGTGATTCCAAACGATGATTTAACAATACCGTTATATTGTCACAGGCCACGACTTGATCCCATAAGGCCGCTTGAATCACCTCGTTTTCAACGGTATAGCCTAAATTGGGTTCGCCCATATCCTGAGCAGAGAAATGCACCTCTCCTGGCGTAATTTCATCCCATACATGCATCGCGGTAAAAGGGTGAAAGCGACGACTTTCAATGCCTGGCCAAGCACCTAGATTGCGCAATATCTTTTCAGATGCTCGCGTTAAAGCGCTAACTCTCACCTGATAAGGTGAGTCGGCTTGCCAGTGAGTATCAATCGCCTGCTTTTCCAACAACAAGACCGACATACCCTGCTGACCTAAACCCAAAGCCACCGTCGCGCCGACCATGCCGCCACCGACAATGACAACATCCCAAATTTTAGAGGTAATATCTGACTGATGATTTTGTACGGCGTTATCTAAAGCATCACTCACGAGTGATTACCTCCCATCGCAAATCTTGAAAAACGTTTTTTAAGGGTCGGCACCGCTTGCATAGCCATTAAACCAATGCCTCTTAAATGCCCAACCACAGGGGAGTGGTGCTGAAATATTTGAATCAAACCATCCGTCATACCCATTACTTTCTCGTGATCCGGTTTTCTAAGCAATGCATATTCCGCTAAGAATTCCGGTTCACCAATATCATCCGCTAAAGAGACCATCTCTAAAAATACCTCAATATCACGAATACCCAAATTCAGACCTTGTGCGGCAACGGGGTGTTGAGTATGTGAAGCATTGCCCATTAACAATGCGCGACCTTTACACATTTGCGGAACATAAGTCTCTTTTAAGGGATAAATCACACGTGGACTGACTTGCGTAAATTGACCTAAACGCTCACCCATTTTTGAGGCAAACAGTTCGATATACTCAGCATCATTAAGGGCTTTGACCGATTCCACTTCATCCGCTGGGCAGACCATCACTGCTTTATGAAAATGCCCTTGCATAGGCAACAGCGCCACAGGACCATTTTCAGTAAAACGTTCGTACGACCAGCCTTGTGGATGCATCTCCGTTTCTATCTGCGCGATGACCCCAAAGGCGTGATAAGATTTTTCTTCAATCGGTAAATCAAGTATTTTTCTAACCTGAGAATCCGTACCATCTGCACCGACAATAAGCTTTGCTTCAACTTGGCAGGTTTTAACGGGCGCATCACACCCTTCTGAACCGACATTAATATCAGCCTGAATGGTTGAACCCTGATCTTTGAATGTCACTAAACGCGCCGGGCAAAGAACTTCAATCTGTTGGTTTTTTTGGACATGTTGCCAGAGTACTTTACCTAAATCACTGGACTGAATACTGTAGCCCAAAGCAGGTACATCCACGTCTTCGGCATGTAATTTAGTAAGTCCTAAATAGCCTTTTTGCGAAACATGAACATGATGAATTTCCGTTAGGTGTTCAAGAATGTCACTCCAGATTTTGAGTTTTTTTAAGACCAGCATCGAACCATGAGACAAAGCTAAGACTCGACCATCAAAAGAATTCGGAGCATTCTCACTTGGTAGAAAAGCTTCTGCAAGTACCACCTGAGCACCCTGCTGTGCTAATCCCAAAGCCAACATCAACCCAACAGGCCCTCCTCCAGCAATGACTGCATCGCATTTTATTACCTGAGATGCTGTTTTTGAAGACATATCTGAACTCACTGTTTCAACCCTGCTCTTACTTAAATCTGAAAATCATTACCACGTGATGATCGGCTAACCAATGCCTATTGGAATCAACATATGGTTTAGCTCAACGCTTAAAATCAGCCATCTGCGCTTCAATCTCTGCCACTGTTCTTGGCAAGCCAACGGTTAAAACTTCATGCCCCATTTCCGTGACCAGTACATCGTCTTCGATACGAATTCCAATATCATGCCATTGGCTATCCACATCGGAATGCTCTGCAGAGATATATAAACCGGGTTCTACCGTGACGACCATGCCGGGTTTAAATTCTCGCCAGGCCTGATTCTGCTTATAAACTCCCACATCATGCACATCCAACCCCAACCAGTGACCCGTACCGTGCATAAAGAATCGTTTATAACCTTCGTCTTCAATAACGGTATCAAGCGCACCTTTCAAAATGCCCAAATCAATCAAACCTTGGGTCAATACCTTAATGGAAGCTTGATGAGCGACATCGTATGTTACTCCAGGCTGAATGACCGAAATAGCCGCCTGTTGCGCGTCTAACACTAAAGAGTACAGCTTAGCTTGTGCCGAGCTGAATTTTCCATTGGCTGGAAACGTCGTGGTGATATCCCCAGCGTAACCTTGCCATTCAGCACCCGCATCTACTAATACCAAATCCCCGTCTTGAATTTCATCGCGGTTTTCTGTGTAGTGCAAAATACAAGCATTATTGCCACTGGCCACAATCGAATTGAAAGCCACGCGCGGCGAACCTTGACGAACAAAAGTCGCTTCTAATTCGGCTTGCACCTGAAACTCAAGCTTTCCAGGCAGGACAGCGGCCATAGCGGCTAAATGACCTTGCACAGAAATTTGTGCAGCACGGCGCATCCGGGTTATTTCTTCTGGGGATTTAAACAGACGCTGCTCGTGCAGAGCTTCATCCAAATCACAAATCTTATTCGGGGCAGTAATACCTTGACGAACCTTCTGTTTCAGACTGCCAACCCACTCACTCACAGGGTTCAGCCAGTCCGACATTTGAGAGAAAGAAAAGTAGACCGATTCAATATTCTCCAGCAGATCAAGAACACCTTCATCCAATTCATCGATTGACCAGGCCTGGTCAATTAACAGAGCCTCAGCCGCATTTTCAAGACCTAAACGTCTTCCTTGCCAGGTTTCCTGTTCAGGGTCTTTGGGGCGTAAAAACAGATGGGTTTCTAAGGCGTCTTTTTTAAGTAAAACCAGGACAGAATCAGGCTCCGTAAAGCCGGTTAAATAAAAGAAATCACTTTCAGCCCTAAACGGAAATTCAACGTCACGATTACGAATCTGTTCAGCCCCCGAAGAGACTAAAATCGCACTATTATCCGGCATACTGGCGAATAATTTCTGACGATTATTTTGATGAAACTCGCTGCTTTTAAACATTAGTGAATCGTACCGTTTTCTTCATCTTCCGCACTGGGCATTGGAATCGGTTGCGCATCTGCTGGGTTTAACGACTCATTGATTGTCAAAATTCCAATTTTTACAAACTCAATCAACTCCATCAGGTCAGACTCTTCCGTCTCACCATCTTCGACCGACTTACCAAGGTCCTCAACATCAATACTCGCAATATCACTAAAATCACCCACTAACTCGCGAACTTCAGCTGCGATTTCATTTTCAGCATCATTTAAACAACCAATCAGGCCTAAACCGTAGAGAATACCTTCACACAATTGCCCGACCATCATGGCGCGGTAAACCAGAACTTCACTATCATCCGGTAAGCATAATTCCAGCTCAAAGCCAGAACCATTCATACCCTTATTGGTTTCCTGATAAAGATCGTGTAACCCCTTTAAAAAGGACTCTTTAACCGACTTAATATTGGCCTCTTCAATCAGCTTTTTAATCCAAACTGCTTCTTGAATATCATTATCGCCACACAACAATCCAATTAACATCCCTTGAATAAATGCCGGTGACTCTAACTCTGAATGTGGCGTGACCACTTCTTTGACTTGATCGAAATCCATTAAAACCTTCTCTTGTTAATCCTTAGTGATTAGTGAATAATATCATAATTAGCTTAAATTCAAATTGCTTAACCCCTAATTTTCGGAGCAAACCCGTGTTAACGCTTACCTTAATGAATCACACCTTTGAAATCCCTTGTGAAGCGGAAGATCGTGAGCGCTTAATTGAAGCGGCCACTCTGCTTGAAGACAAACTTGACCAACTGCCTGATTTAAAAGGTGAAGGTAAGGTTTTAATGATGGCACTAAACTTGTGTTATGACTATCTACAACTCAAAGATGACACAACACAATACACGCTAAGGCTCGAAGATCAGATGGATACCATAATGAATCACGTTGCCACTAATAACAGTACTGAAAACGCTTAATCCTAAAGTTAACAGCAAGACTGAGCTTAAATCTGGCTTTCAGAGACCCCCTTCAACTTAAAACGCCATTATCTAACTTCAAGATTATATAGATTTGAGTAAATCGTACTATAAACCTAAGTACATCTTCACATCGTTAAATTCTATTACTCGTTATTGATTAAAAGAAATAATCAAAATTCCAAATCAATCTTTAAAATTCGAGAACTGCTTTGTTATAATAGATCCCTAGCATTTAGTCATCGGGCATAAACCCCTTTCCGATAATTAATATATTGGGGTCTGAACTTGAATATGGTGTGCATCTCGTTAGCTTTGCTAACCCGAGAAGCCTAAATACCTTGAGAAGACTGCCACCTTGAACTCCTCGGTTCCAGGATTTTTTGTTCGATGGCTATTTGCTTCCCCATTCCTATCGTAAAAATCTAGTTTATTTCTTACTGACGCATTCGTTCTGACTTATTCATTGTTTAGCTTTCCGACTTTATCCGCTAATATAAACGCATCCATTTAATAATTTGTGAACGTTTCATTATGACAACCCCCGTAACAAGTCCAGCAACACTCAGAAAACAGCTACGCACGCGAAGAAAGCAATTGACGCCAGAACAACAAACCCAACATGCGTTGCAAGCTTTAAGCTATTTACAAGATTTTCTAGAGAACCGTCCAGAACAAGCTATATCCAATCAACCGAATCAACCTTCCCACCCACTCAAGATTGCAATCTTCCTTTCTCAAGACGGAGAACTTAAAACGCACTCAGCCATTGAGTATTTATGGAACTCCACCGAACATAACGTGTATCTACCGGCACTTGAAACCAAACCTGATCTACACATGGCGTTTGTGGAATATCAAGCAAACACGGTTATGGCGAACAACCAATTTGGAATTTCCGAACCCCAAGCCCCCATGGATAAGCACCTAACCGGACAACAAATGGATATTGTCCTCATGCCTTTAGTCGGCTTCGATGAGCAAGGTAATCGAATGGGAATGGGCGGTGGCTATTATGACCGTAGCTTCGAATTTAAACGTCTACCACCAGAGTCCAGCCAGCAAACATTGCTGATTGGTTGGGCGCACAGTTGTCAGAAGGTAGAGCAACTGCCTAATGAACCTTGGGATGTCCCTTTAGATGGCATTATCACCGAACAAGGGTTTCAATCCTTTACCGCTGAAAAGCCATTGAAATAACGACAACAAAACTTCTCATTCAGACACAAAAAAGGCGCCCATTTAGGCGCCTTTCTTTAAAGTATTTCTTCTACGATTAAGTCATCAATAAAACTTTGATTTTCAAGCCGACTACAAACCCGCCACTATTTTTTCTGACAGTGGAATTCTGATTTTTTTACCGACATACAATTCATTGGCATTTTTAATCTTATTGATTTTCTTTAAACTCTGAGTTGAAACCTGATAGTTTGCTGCGATTTGTGACAATGTATCGCCACTCTGCACTTTGTAATGAACGTATAATGACTCACCCCAACGTGGTTTTTGAGCATTTTTCTCAACAAATTTCGTCAAACCACTGGAAATTGCACTCGCCATTTTAGTTTGAAACGTTTTACTCATAAGATTACGTGCTTCATGCGGGTTTGAAATAAATGCGGTTTCAATCAATAAAGATGGCATATCAATCGATTTCAATACCGCAAACTTAGCGGACTGAACAGAGTGCTTATGCATTTTGACCTTTTTCTGCATTTCATTCAAAACTGTATGGGCCAGTTTGCGACTTGCTCTGATATTCGCTTCACGCGTTAAATCACTCAAGGCAAAAGCAACATCATCATCACGGCCTTTCAATTGAACATCTTGCAGTGAAGCATTCTCGCTTTTCGCCAACAGCTTAGCCATCACACTACTCGCGCCACCTCTTGAAAGAATGTAAACCGAACCGCCGCGTACTGAATGATCATGGAAAGCATCTGCATGGATAGAGATAAACATATCCGCGTCCTGACTTTTAGCAATTTTAATACGTTCACCTAGCGGGATAAAAACATCTTTATCACGCGTTAATACTGCGCGCATACCAGGCTGTAGATCAATTAAACGCTTTAACTCTTTTGCCATATTTAGCGTCGCAACTTTCTCTTGCACATCATTATGGCCAATCGCGCCCACATCTTTACCACCATGCCCGGCATCAATTGCAATGACGAGCATTTTCGGCTGTGAAAATACTGAACTTTCTCTGTTTAATAAATTTTGGGTTGCTGGGTGCGTCGTTGTTTTATCTTGAGGTCGCACCTTCGCCATTTTGACTAAAGGGCTAATGCTTTTCTCAACAGGTGCTTTAATGCCCGTTTTAACGGCTGGCTTTTTAACGTTAGCAATTACTTTTTGAGACGCTTTAACGGCTGATTTTGCAGAAGGCTTGGTTGAGGATTTTTGTGGAGATTTAACGGCTGCAATTTTAGAAGACTGTTTTTTAACGATCTTCTTCGAAACAGAATCGCCTAAATCAACCACTAAACGCTGCTTACCGGCTCTGTTTTTAGCCAAGGTAAACGCTTTGTAAGTTGAGTGTTGGTGTAGATCTAAAACGACACGAATACGTGTTGCGCTGTCAGATACTCGAATCTTAAACAAACGCTTATCAGTGATGTGCTTATTTTTGAATGACAGCTTATTGGCAGTTTTGTAGAAATCGACAACTAACCGAGAAGGATTGCTTAATTGAGAGACTTTATACTTGTCCATCTGCTTTAAATCAAACACTACACGTGTCTTATCAGCGGCTTGGCCGATACGCATACCCGATAGTTCGGTCTTCGCACTCGCACTCGTCCCCCAAACAGAAATAATTAGGAAGAGTGCAATGCTGACAAGTTTTTGAGATAAGTTAAGCGATTTCATAGTGGACTGCCTGTTCTATTGTTACTTTCCCTGGTCATATAACAAATACCGTGCCAATAAACATGCCAAAAATCCGACAGGCAAAGGCACTTGGTAATAGATAACCGCCATAACCACTTATGCACACTTTCAAAAGTGTCTAAAGGGTTACAGCAACATGGTTATGCACGCATATTCGTCATCATTTGTTCAACAACCACTTCACCTAAAGGTGAGTTCGCGAACATTTCAACCGTTCTATTTTCTGACTCAAATCCTTGAGGATGTTGCAGTTCAATCACCACATCCGCATCCGGAAAAATAGGTTCACCTTTCTGTGGCCACTCAACTAAAGCCACAAAAGAACCCATAAGCAAGTCTCTTATGGCTAAATACTCTAACTCTTCAGGATCACAAAGTCTATATAAATCAAAGTGATGAATCGTAACATTAGAAGCATTGTAGCTTTCGACGATAGTGTAGGTAGGACTTTTCACCTTTTGTTCCGGTAAAAAACTTTGTATAAAGGCTCTCGAAAAAAAGGATTTACCCGCCCCCAAATCACCTTTCAAATAGACTACAAGCCCCGTATTCAGAGCGTTTGAGCTTTCACACGCCAAAGCAAAGGCTTGCGCCAATTGAATGGTGGCCTGCTCATCTGCTAAGGTAAATTGATTTTTTACAAGAGGTTTACTGCCTGACATGGGTCTTCCTTTAAATTTTCACTTAATTTTTGCATTTGCCTTACCACTGCCTGCTAAATCAGGCTAAAAACTGCGTTGACGATGCTGTTTTCTGAATTTTTTAAATCATCCAGTCAACAAATAGCCTGTTGAATAGTGAGTTTGCTAAAATGAGCAACATGCAAAATCCAAACAACCATCCAGCCCCCGAGCCTAGCTCCAGTGTAAATACCACAACAGGTCTCTCTCAGCGTATCAAACAATGGGGCAAAGAACTGGGTTTTGCCGATATTGGTATCACCGATACCGACCTTTCAAGCTACGAAGCCGACTATTTTAACTGGATAGGCGAAAACTTTCATGGCGAAATGGAGTATATGGCACGCCATGGCACGAAACGTACGCGCCCTAATGAATTAGAATCCGGCACCCAGAGCATTATCAGTGTCCGTTTGAACTATTTAGATTTAAGCAGTCAATCCGCAATCGAGCAGCTCCACAATCCTGAACAGGCCTATATCTCGCGTTATGCGCTGGGTAAGGATTATCACAAATTACTCCGAAAACGCCTGCAGCTGTTAGCCGAAAAAATAGCCGAAGAAGTCGATGATTTTCACCATCGAGCCTTTACCGACAGCGCCCCCGTTTTAGAGCGCCCTCTGGCGCAGAAAGCTGGACTAGGCTTCATTGGCAAAAACAGTTTGATTATCCACCCCCGCGCCGGCTCCTGGTTCTTTTTAGGCGAACTCTATACCAATCTAAAACTACCGGCTGATGCGCCGTTTATAAAACAAGGCTGTGGCCCTTGTACGGCGTGTATTCAAGAGTGTCCGACTCAAGCCATTTTAGACAATGCCGTAATCGATGCCAGGCGTTGTATCTCTTACCTGACGATTGAATTCAAAGGCTCAATCCCTGAAGAGTTGCGCCCCCTGATGGGCAATCGAATCTACGGCTGCGATGATTGCCAATTGGTCTGCCCTTGGAATAAATTCACCGCAGACACGGAAGAAATCGCCTTTAGAGCCAATGACCGGTCAGGTAATCAGCTCGACAACCAATCTCTTCTTACGCTTTGGCAATGGGATGAGTCAACCTTTCTTAAAAGGCTTGAAGGTTCACCTATCCGCAGAATCGGTTATGCACAATGGACACGTAATTTGGCTGTCTCTTTAGGCAATATTGAATTCAATCAAAACTCTATTCATAGTGCAGAACTTTTCAAGCTGGTTATCGAAGCACTGCAGAGCAAATTAAATCAGATTAATGAATTGGTGGATGAGCATATTCTGTGGGCGATAAAGCAACTGCAGAGTCGTATGGATGGTTTAGAGAATGACTTAGGAAACGAACTATCAAACAATACCGAGCAAATTGAACTGGCCAGGCCTGGTGACTTTGAATTTGAGCAGGCTGTTAACCCTCTAATTAAAGAGATTAAGCCGTTTATTGTTCGTAAATACTATCTACCGAAGCAAAAGTAGCATTTAGCTTTAATTACGCCCTTCTAATGCGTATTTCTGAGTCTTTCAAGACGAGTTTCTCTAACCTACTAGGCCTGGTGGGTTTGATTTTATATTGTATTAAAATGACTTCTGATGACTATTGAGAAGCCTTTCTGAACGACTGTTTTCTACAGTTCTTTTCTTAAAGACTTCACCTGACTATTTTGCTTGTCCAAAATAGTAAGCACAAAAAGACACCCTGTCCGATACACAAACATAGGTAACACTTTATATCAGATACATAGGTAACACA
>CBFCZK010000009.1:0-114877 GCA_965602805.1 uncultured Thiomicrorhabdus sp.
AGCTTATATTCTAAAAACCCGTTATGCCTTTTGGCACAGCGGGTTTTTTTTTGCCCAAATATTATAACTCAGTAAAACTCTTCTAGAAAATGTCAGTCTAGAATAGCTCTTGTAGCCACTATCTATATCACTAGTAAGTTGCTTGTATAGGGTCGGTCAAAAGAAGTAACAAGCGGGTATCTAATGACGCTTCTTTAGCTTCAAAGTGTCTTGTCACGATCAATCTATCAGATTTACATTTACAAAAATGCCAACGTTTCAGTTAGGCAAATTCTTGGCTATAAAATTTTATTAACTTCAAGTTATAGCTGTATCTAAAGTTGGATTCTTCACTCATAAAAGTTCTGGATTTACAGCACTAGAGTGATGGTCAGTTTAGTCTGAAAGCACTTATGGATAGCTGTTTAATATTACCCATTTACTTATTCTCAGCCGTATTCTATGAATACCATAAATATAATTATTTTGAACGCGCTGAATCAGTAATTGTGTATCATACGGAGAATATCAAACAGGGTCTTTAGAAAGACTTTACATCTAATGGAGAGTTACTGTTCGAATGTAAATGGGAGATACTAAACATCATTCCGTAAATGTTTCTATTCGATCAATGTGAGCAAGTATATTATGGCCCAACTATTTCTAGACATCGGTAATACACGAATTAAAGCGGCAATTGTAGATCAAGGTGATTACAACTATTTAGGCGTTATCCCCTTAGAAGATTTTCTAGGTGCTGAGGCTCTAGAGACTTTTTTGGATTCAGTAATCCCTGAGTCTATCTATATTTCTTGTGTGGCTTCTATGTATACACTGGAATCTATTAAATCTACATTGCTAACTATGTACAAAATATTTCCAGTCATACTTACAGCTCAAAATGAGTGTTGTGGTTTAACGACTGGTTATGAAGACTTTCATCAGCTAGGTGATGACCGGTGGATGGCTTTGCAGGGTGCTCACTCAATGACTAGGCAGCCGAATATTGTAGTTGATGCTGGTACGGCAATGACCATTGATGCAATCGTTGACGGACAGCATCTTGGTGGCTTTATTGTTCCGGGTTTAACAAGTCTACGCAGTTCTTTGGGTTCCGACACTGAAAACGTGACTATAGTTGAAGAATCTGAGAATAAAACCGATAGATTAAAAGATTCTATTTTACTGGCTAGCAACACGACTTCTGCAGTTTTAGGTGGAACCCTATATATGACGGCATCCTTTATAAATAGTATTATTTTAGATCTTAATCAACAGGTTGGAACACGCTTCAAAATATACCTAACAGGAGGCAATGCACCTAAACTCATTGCTTTAATTGATAGCCCTGCAGAGTATGTTCCTGACCTAGTTTTACTAGGAATGAAAAAAATAGTAGAAAGTGTTAAAAAGTAGTTGACCCAGATTCGATTCTCATTATAATACGCACCATCTCGCCGAAATAGCACAACTGGTAGTGCAACTGATTTGTAATCAGTAGGTTGTTGGTTCAAGTCCAATTTTCGGCACCATATTCAAAAGCCCGTAATTTCCTTAGAAATTACGGGCTTTTTTTGTATTACAGTTGTAGCAATTGTATTGCTGTCAGAGTAGCTGTTATAATGCAAAATAGTTTACAAAACAAACCGGGAAATATCCGAATGGAACAACAGTCTAGTTATACAAAAGAAGAACTTTTATCAAGTGGCCGTGGTGAACTTTTTGGTCCTGGTAACGCTCAGTTACCTTTACCTCCAATGTTGATGATGGATCGAATCACCCATATTTCAGAAGAAGGTGGTGAATACGGTAAAGGTCAAATTAGAGCAGAGTTCGATATAACTGAAGATTTATGGTTTTTCGAGTGTCACTTTAATGAAGATCCTGTCATGCCTGGTTGTTTAGGTGTGGATGCAATGTGGCAGTTGATTGGTTTCTTCCTTGGTTGGACAGGTGGTCCAGGTCGTGGACGTGCTTTAGGTTCCGGTGAAATCAAATTTTATGGCCAGGTATTGCCAACCGCTAAGAAGGTTGAATACGTTATTGATATGAAACGTGTTATCAAACGTAAGCTCTATATGGGCTTAGGAGATGCTAAGATGTTTGTTGATGGTCGTGAGATTTACAGTGCAACGGATTTAAAAGTTGGTTTATTTACTAATACGGATAATTTTTAAGCTATGAAAAGAGTCGTTATTACAGGTGTTGGGATTGTTTCAAGTCTTGGAAACAATACAAAAGAAGTTACTGAATCTCTTTATGAAGGTCGTTCAGGCATTGTTGCTGCACCGGAATATACTGAGAACGGTTTACGTTCGCAAGTCCATGGTGCAGTGAAAAATCTTATTTTTTCTGATCATATTGACCGTAAACAATTACGTTTTATGGGTGATGCCGCAGCTTATTCTTTTATCGCAATGCAACAGGCAGTAGAAGATTCAGGGTTAACAGAAGAGCAAGTGTCTAATCCGCGTACAGGATTGATTGCGGGTTCTGGTGGTGGTTCTAACTCCAATTCAACACAAGCTGTCGAGATTGCACGCACTAAGGGTGTTCGTCGCGTAGGGCCTTATATGGTTACACGCACGATGGGTTCTACGGTTTCTGCCTGTTTAGCAACGCCTTTTAAAATTAAAGGCATTAACTATTCAATCAGTTCAGCTTGTTCAACTTCTGCGCATTGTATCGGTTCTGCTATGGAACAAATCCAACTCGGTAAACAGGATGTGGTATTTGCTGGTGGTGGTGAAGAACTGCATTGGACGATGTCTGTCTTGTTTGATGCGATGGGTGCTCTATCGACTAAATATAACGACACTCCTGACCGAGCTTCACGTGCTTATGATGCCGACCGAGATGGTTTCGTTATCGCCGGTGGTGGCGGAATGGTTGTTGTTGAAGAGTTAGAGCATGCACTTGCTCGTGGCGCAAAAATTTACGCTGAAATTACCGGCTATGGCGCTAACTCTGATGGTTATGACATGGTTGCACCTTCTGGTGAAGGCGCAGTGCGGTGTATGAAAATGGCTATGGCAACGGTTGATGGTGATATTGATTACATCAATCCGCATGGTACTTCGACACCTGTTGGTGATACTAAAGAAGCGGCTGCTATCCGTGAAGTATTTGGTGCTAAGGTTCCAAATATAAGCTCTACGAAATCTATGTCTGGTCACTCTTTAGGTGCGGCTGGAGTACATGAGTTTATTTATAGCTTAATGATGCTGGAAAATGACTTTATCTGTTCTTCAATCAATATTGACAATCTGGATGCAGAGTGTGAAGGTATGCCTATTGTTACTAAACGTATTGATAATGCGGGTCTAAACCGTATTATGAGTAATAGTTTTGGTTTCGGTGGGACGAATGCATCTGTTGTGTTTGAACGATACAAAGCCTAAATTAAGTTAGCAATTAGAACTGACCAGGCCTGGTCATTCTAATCTTAAAGCTTAAATAATAAAAAACCGAGTAGGGAGAATTCTCTACTCGGTTTTTTTATGTCTGAGGCAAAAGTATTAATGTCCAGCGTGTGGGCTTAACTACATCTAGCATATTGTTTTTTGTACATTCTGCTACGTTTTGAAACTTTCTTAGCCACTTTTTGTAACCAAGGCTTTTTCAGATAGTTCCGTTTGGAGTAGCCCGTTTGACCTTCATGATACGCTAGATAAAGCTTATATGGATCCTTACGAGATATTTTAAGGCGCTTATGCGATTGATAGTTATACCAGCCAATAAAGTCTAATGTGTCTTCAATGTCAGAACGGCTTGCGCTCGAGCGTTTGGTTGATTTCTGATAGTCACCCCATGTGCCTTCTTTGGCTTGAGCATAACCGTAAGCACTAGACGTTCTGGGGAGTGGAATCATTCCCAAAGCATAAGGTCTTGCGGGCTGTGCTTCGGGCTTAAAGCGGGATTCTTGATGAACAAATGCCATTAAGACATCAGGTGCCGTGCCCCAACGTTTATAAGATTTTTTAGCTGCGTCTTTCCAATCTTCATCAAAGTGAAAAATTGAACAAATATTATCGTAGGTTTTCTTGGGTGGCGGCGTGCTACTACAACCGCTGAGTAATATCAGTGATCCGATTAGAACTAAACCCAAAGATTTTTGCTGGATTTTAATAACGGAATGGGCGAAGGGTTTCATTGTGGGGCTCCATAAACAAAGGATTTTCGTAATATTACTTCTTGGTTTGCATTAAGCACTTCAACATGCCAGGTGCCTTGCCAAGCACTGCTCATTTTTTTTGACGACCAGGTGCGATAATCATCGCTCTTTATCTCTAAAGGGATGGTGGCTAAGGCTTGATTGTTAAAAATCCAGCGATGACTAATCGTTTGGTTGTTAGCATGCTCTACTTGAGTATAAAAATAAACCTCGCGGATATACTTGGGGACAGATTGATTAAATTCCGTGCCAGGTTTTCGGTCAATAATTCCACTTGTTAACACGGCATTAGAAATATCGATATCACTGGTAATAATCGGCTGTAAAGGTATATTGATTTGGGAATTGTGTTCTTGTTGGTGGGCGGCTAAATCCGTGCGCTGTGCGGAGGATAAAAGACCTAAGTCTAACGCAACCTTTTTGGGATTTTCAGCGGCAGTCGAAGAATTGCTTGATAATGTCGTTGGCTGTAGTGGAGTCGTTCGCGTGCTTGTTGATGAGGTATTCTGGTTCTGCGGCAGTATGCCGGCAATCAGGCGTGCTTGCTCTGTCTGTTCTTCTTTGATGTTATGCATCATGAGTAATGTCGTGCTAATGCCACCGATGAGCATCATAATTCCCCATGCAAACCGCCCTCGCCAATCTTTCTCACCACTGTTTTCACTACTTAAGGCAATATCTTCTTCTGCCTGTTCCCAACCCTTCTGAAAGTAACTACGCATCTCCATATCCCGTCGAATGAGACTGGGCATGTTGTTGGGAGACTTTCCTTCAAGTGCCATACGGTAGCCTTTCTTGAAGGCATGCTGAAAATTAATGTTATCCGTTTCAGGTATCTGCATAGAATTTTATGAGTGAATTGTCCGTTTTTTTGGGTGATTGGCTAACTGTTTTGGTCAAATAACGCTTCGGTAAACGCTTGGCTTTCAAATGGACGTAAGTCATCAATGGATTCACCAACGCCAATAAAGCGAATTGGAATCTGAGTCTGTTCAGCTAAAGCAAAGACAATTCCACCTTTCGCTGTACCGTCCAGTTTGGTTAAAGTAATCCCTGAAACATCAACCGCTGCTTTGAATTGCTGCGCTTGGTTTAAGGCATTTTGTCCTGTTCCCGCATCAATCACCAACATCACTTCATGTGGTGCTGTGGTGTCTACTTTACCCATGACGCGTTTTACCTTTTTCAACTCTTCCATTAGATTGGATTGAGTATGTAAGCGTCCAGCGGTGTCGGCAATCAAGACATCAATTTTTTTAGCTTTGGCAGATTGAATCGCATCAAATAGGACAGCAGCTGAATCCGCGCCGGTTTTTTGAGCGATGATTGGTACGTTATTACGTTCACCCCAAGTTTGCAGTTGCTCTACGGCCGCCGCACGGAAAGTGTCTCCCGCAGCGAGCATGACGGACTTGCCTTCTTCTTGATATTTCTTAGCCAGCTTACCAATCGTCGTAGTTTTGCCCACACCATTAATACCCACCATCAAAATCACAAAAGGCCCAGCTTGTTTGGCCAAGTGATTATCAATGTCTAGTGGCGCTTCAATAGGTTTCAGGATGTCTTGTAGTTGCATTTTTAACGCGGTGATTAAGGCTTGTGGATCCTTGAGTGCTTGACGTGAAACTTGTTCTGTTAAATTACTAATAATGCGGTCGGTGGCATCAATTCCCACATCGGCGGTTAACAGAATCATTTCCAGCTCTTCAAGCAGGTCATCATCAATTTCTTTGCGGCCTAAGACAAGGCTCGCCAGACTGTCTGTAAAGCTGTGGCGTGTTTTGCTTAAGCCTTTTTTTAAGCGGGTAAAGAAACTCTGCTTTTTAACGGAACCCTCATCAGCAGCTTGCTTGGTTTCTGTTGGTAAAACGGGTTCTATTTCAACAAGCGCTTCTTTATTAACAAGCTCAGTATTTTCTAGTGGAGTTGGCTCTGCTTGCAACTCTCTGTTTTGCGGTGCTTCGGTTGCAACAATCTCTTCAGTAACGGCCTCTAGACTTTCAATAGGCTGAGTTTTATCGATTTCTTCTGGAGTCTCGACTTGAGCGGGTAATTCTTGAGGTTGAGTCTGCTCGAGTGATTCTTCTTCAGCGTGTTTTTTCTTACGGCGTAAAAAACTAAACATGATCTGTTCCTGTTAAGGCCTTTTAAAGGCTTTAGAGCATACAAAAGGTTGGAATTGACCAAACTCTTTGATGCTTGAAATTGAATATTCCGCTATTATAAATGAATTCAAAACGGTTGTAGGCACAACCCCTTGCTCAAAATTTTCAAAATGCTTGAAGAAGTGTAAAGGTTTCAAACAATATGCTATTAATTTCTCCTAAAACATGGATAACAGTCGCTCTGTTATCGGTCTTTTCTTTACCGAGTTTCGCGAGTACTCTTGCCACTGATTTACCGAGTATTTTAGAATATCAGCTGGATAACGGTATGAAGGTCATCGTTAAACAAGATCACCGTGCCCCAGTAGTTGTGCATCAGGTTTGGTACAAGGTCGGTTCAACGTATGAGAAAGTCGGTTCAACCGGCTTGTCACATATGTTGGAGCACATGATGTTTAAAGGCACTAAAACCTTGAAGCCCGGATTGTTTTCTAAACAGGTCTCTCAGCTTGGTGGTCAGGAAAATGCCTTTACCTCTGCAAATTACACCGCTTATTATCAAGTTGTCGGAAAACAGCATTTGGAAAAGGTCATGCAGTTAGAATCTGACCGTATGCGAAATTTGGTCATTGAAGATGCGGAGTTTAATAAAGAGCGCGATGTGGTCACCGAAGAGCGTCGTTGGCGTTTAGAAGACCAGCCCCGTTCTAAATTGAATGAGCAGTTCAATGCGACGGCATTTATTAACAGTCCAGCGCGTAATCCGGTGATTGGCTGGATGACGGATATTGAAAACTATCACGCTAAAGATCTTCGCGATTGGTATCGACAGTGGTACGCACCTAATAATGCAACCTTAGTGGTGGTGGGTGATGTTGATCCACAGGCCGTCTTGGCGCTTGCGAAAACCTACTATGGTCACTATCAACCGGAAACCATTACAAGCGTGAAGCCGCAAATGGAGATTGAGCAAGAGGGCTTGCGTCGTATTGAGCTTAAGGGTGCGACTAAAGTGCCTTCGGTGCAGTTGGGTTATCATGTGCCGAGCTTAGTGACGGCAAAAACAGAACAGGAAAAACAAGAGGTTTATGCGCTTGCTGTCTTGTCTAGCATCTTAGATGGCGGCAGCAGTAGTCGTTTACCGGTTTCTTTAGTGCGTAAACAGCAGATAGCCGCCAGTGCTGGTGCCGGTTATAACGCTACCGATCGTCTATCAACCTTGTTTGAACTGAGTGGTACACCGGTGACAGGGCATGAAGTCAGTGTCATTGAAAAAGCATTGTTGGCAGAAATTGAACAGCTTAAAACCGAGTTAATCAGTCAGCAAGAGCTAGAGCGTATCTGGGCAATGGACGAGGCAGACCATGTCTATTATCAAGACTCTATTCAAGCGCAAGCTTCTATTATTGGCTCTTTGGTCAGTGTTGGTTTAGAGGCGAATACGTTGGATCATTGGATTGAAAATATTCGTAAAGTCACGCCACAACAGGTTCAGGCTGTGGCTAAAAAATACCTGCATCGCGATAATTTAACCATAGCGACTCTGTTTCCGGACGGTAAAGATCACTCAGCTCTAAAAGCTTACACCGGGAGACTGTAAATGATTTTATCGCATAAGCACATAATCACTTCCGTTTTGATGAGTCTGTCACTGAGCCTGTTTTCTCTAAATGTTTGGGCTGCGGTGCAGATAGAGCAATGGCACACTAAAAATGGATCTAAGGTCATATATGTGCATGCACCGCAACTGCCGATGTTGGATGTTCAAGTCAGTTTCGATGCCGGCAGTGCGCGTGATGGTCAGCAGTGGGGGATTGCCTCGATGATGACCACAATCTTGGGGCTGCAAACGAAAAACCATAGTGAAGAAGCGCTCTCTGATCAAATTAATGCATTAGGCGCAAAAGTGGGCGGCAGTATTAATCGCGATATGGCGACTTATACACTGCGTACTCTGACGCGTGAATCTATCTTAACGCCAGCCTTAGATTTGTTTCATGACACCATCGTAGAATCGACTTTTGACCAATCGATTTTCGAGCGTGAACGTAACCGTGTGTTGGTCGGATTAAAACAACAGCAATTGGCACCGAGCTCGATGGCGCGTAACGCTTTTTGGGCAATGTTATACGGTAATCATCCCTATGCACATCCAGTGCCAGGCAGTGTTGAAAGTGTTAAAGCACTTAAGTTAAAAGATATTCAGGCTTTTTATAATCAATATATCGTCAGCAAAAATGCACTGATTTCGATTGTCGGTAATGTCGATAAGATTGAAGCTCAAAAAATTGCCGAAAATCTATTGAAAGGCCTGCAAGCTGGGCAGAAACCTGCCTTGATAGCGTCGCCGATTTCTTCACAAAAAAACTTAGCTGAATCAGAGCAGCATCAACTCATTGAGTTTGACTCCAGTCAGACCTATTTCAAACTCGGTCAGATAGGCGTTGAGCGGGGTAATCCTGATTACTATGCGTTGTTTTTGGGTAATCATCTGTTAGGTGGCAGTGGCTTTGGTTCGTTATTAATGGAAGAGGTGCGTGAAAAACGCGGATTGGTGTATGGTGTCAGTAGTGGTTTTGCGCCGATGCGCCAGCCAGGCCCTTGGTTAGTCAGCTTGTCGACTAAAAACAAGAGTGCCAAGGAAGCCCAGCAAGTTGTGAATGAAACCATTAAGAACTTTATGCAAGACTTTGACGATGAGCACTTGCAAGCCATTAAAGACAATTTGGTCGGCGGCTTTCCTTTACGCATTGACAGTAATGGCAAAATCATCGGTTATATAACGATGATTGGGTTTTACAACTTGCCATTAAACTACCTTGAAGAATTCCCCAAGACGGTTTCTGAACTCAGTAAGCAAGATGTTTTAGAGGCTTGGCAGCGTCATATGGATTTAAACACTATGAAATCAATTATGGTGGGCCAACCTGAGTAGTTTAGCCTCAGGAATACATTGGAGTTTTAAAGTGGCCAGGCCTGGTCACTTTAAATTTCAGGTTTTTTAAGCACTTATTGCTCTTCATTTAGCTGTAATTGGAGTTATATAACGCTGTTTTTTCTTAGGCTTTATCTTATCGATTTCGACAAAGATAAACGCATCAATACAATCATTAAAATCTGGGTCGACACTGAAGTCTATAAAACGACAGCCTTTGTCATCACATAGTTCGGCATACTGTTTAAACAGAGTCGGTACTTTTACACCCTCCAAGTCTAATAAAACATTCAGTTTTTTATAGCTCTCTTTATAGTCACCAGAAAACTCTGTATCTGCAATGGCTTGTGTCGGTTTGCTGAGTTTAAAGGGACGCTTACCGATGGCTAAAAGCTGTTCATCACCAAACTGCTGTTTGTAGAAACCGCTAATCAACTCTTTTGCTAATTTAGGATAGGCATCCGACAAACTGACCGGGCCAAACATATATTGGATGTGGGGGTTGCGCACCAGATAGGCACCAATGCCATACCATAAATAGTCCAAACTGCGTTTACCCCAATAGCGTGGTTGCACAAAGCTCCGCCCCAACTCTAACGAATTTGGCAGATAGGCTTCAATTTCTGGCGTTAAATCAAACAGCGTGCTGGTATACAGGCCTTGAAGACCTTTTTTGGCCATAATATCGTCGCATTCACCAATGCGATAGGCACCGACAATCTCTAAATCTTGCTCATCCCACAGCACTAGATGACGATAATCGGCATCGTAGGCATCTAAGTCTAACCGCTTGCCAGTGCCTTCTTCTACGGTGCGAAAAGTCAGTTCGCGCAACCGGCCAATCTCTTGCATGACGGGCGAGTCGGCTTCGTAGTCAAATAGATAAATGTGTTTGCCATCCTGAGTTTCTCCCAAGCGTTCAGCGCTTTTTAATGCCTTTTTGAGCGCACTCCGATTCACTGGATGCGCAACGGTTTCAAGCGTTTCTAAAAAAGGCTGCTGTTTTATTTTTTTAGGTCTATCCAATCGGTATAGGTATTTCCTAAACGCATTCGCTAACTTTTTGCCCTTTTGCTCTTGCTGGCGAATCGATTTCCAGGGAATCGGTTTACTGATATGAAACTGTATTTCTTGGTGGCGCTGCTTAAACATCTCCTGCACCAACATGAGCGTGCCTAAGGGTTTATAAATCGCTGAGAGAGCATAAAACAGTGCCGAGTTGCGGGCATCGATATAGATTGGTAAAACGGGTGATTTGGTTTTTTCAGCGAGCTTTAAAAATCCCGCTTTCCAAGCTCCATCTCGTACACCATTAGGGCGTATTCTCGAAACTTCTCCAGAAGGAAAGATGATGACCGCTTGGTCTGATTCTAAGGCGGTAAGCATCGCCTTAAACTGGCTTTTATGTTGGGCACCAGCACTCATATTGTCGATGGATAGAAGTAGCAAGTTTAATGGCTCAATATGTGATAACAGCTCATTGGCAACGATACGCACATCCGGACGCACGCTGCGCACCAGTTTCAGTAACGCTAAGCCATCTAAAGAACCGATGGGATGATTGGCAACGATAATAACGCGGCCTTCTGCTGGAATATTATTGAAATCACGGTTATTGACTTGGTAGCTGAAGTTGAAGTGATCTAAAACGTGATCTAAAAAAGCAAAGCCCTTTAAGTGCTGATTGGTTTGCATGAACTGATTGATCTCATCTTCATGCAATAAGCGTTTCAGGAGTTTTAAAAACAACTTAGCCCCCGTCTTTTTTTCAAAGTAGGGGTGTTTATGGGTGAGCGTTTTTTCAATGTTAATCATGGAATCACTTTTTGTCATCTGCTAGATTTAGAGAGTAGTGTGGAGTCTTTAAATGACGGGCATATGACGTATTTATTACGCTTAAGGTGGTAGGGCGCTGCGCAAAGTGACGTTTTTTTGGGAGACTAAAATCTTATAGATGAATACTTGTTAGGGTGACTTGTAGTAACTTGTTTTCCAGCGCGGGTCGATTTGAGGGTTTTTCTTAATGGCTTAAGGCTATGATTTAATTGATGGTATTGTACTTTAGGCCGGTGCGATTTTTGACTTTTTAAGTTATACTAACAGACTAAGTATAAATAATATAAGCATATAAATAAGTTTAATTAGGGGATTAATAGTGAACAGAAGAGATTTTTTAGGACTAAGTACAAAGCTAACCGCTTCTTTGGCTCTACCTGCATCATTAGTTGGTTGTGGTGGCGGTTCTGGTGATGCCGCAGATTTAGCCCCTAATGCAGCTACGTCTAGTATTGATAGTAATTTAGCAACGACCAGTGCTTTACAGTCGGATGCGGATAGCACGAGTGCAGACCTTGATCAGTCACTGAACGATACGCTTGTTGCAAGCCCTGTTGCAGCTGCTCCAGCTAGCCTTATTAAGGCGACTACCTCATCGGTATCTCGCCCTCAGCTTACAGAAGAGCAAGCAAATAACTTAACTGAAGAAGAAAAAAATTCTTATTTGGTTGATTTCTTTCAAAAGAGTACAAGTAAGCCAATGTATACACCAGTCACGCCTTTAGACGGTGAGACATATTTAACATCACATTACCTAGAAAACGCTGGCTCTGGAACGCTTTGGGAAAATGCTGTTTCTGCGCAACAATTAGCTTATAAACAATATACGCATCAATACACTAAATTGGTGGCGACCATGCGTTTGTTTGACGCCGAAAATTACAGTGCTACTGATGCACAAGCGGCAAGTGCGCGTACGGTTACGCCTCGTGCTGTCGTTCAAGCTTCAGCACGTGACTTGTTGAACGCTACTCCAAAATCTTTGGACTTATTAGATATTTTGAATGGTTTGATTACGAGTGTTGTGAGTGGCGTATATGGACTTATCTTTGACAGTATAGGCAGTGCATTGCAGGAGATTTATTCTGTATTGCTAGAATTGATTGGCAGTGATCAATTGCAAGGATTGGCTTACTCATTCTTGGTCACCGCTTCGGTGGACGACATGTTACAAGCCTTGATTGAGGCGAATACAGAAAATCTAAATTTTGAAAATAGAACAGAGGTTACGCTTAGTTTGGCTAAAATTAGTATCGCGGCCGTTGCGTTATTGAGTTTGACTAAAATGAATGGTCTGGAAGATGCTGAAGCATCTTCGATTGATACTGAGTTTATGACAGCGTATGTTTCCAGTACTAATGTCATTAGTAATGTATCTCTAATGTGGTTAGGTTTGTCTGACAATATTATGACGGATGTTTTAGGTGGGTTGCAGGCCAATGCCAGTGCTGCGATTGATATTGAAAACGATGGTGCAGACTATGGTCTTGAAGTATTACCAGATAGTAGTGAACTTATTGCAACGCTGAAAACAAATTCAACGTTACTTGCTTTAGTTTCTTTAGCCATTAAGAGCGTATTCTCTGTCATGGAGAGCGAAACAGCGGATATCGTCACAGGAGACTCGTTGACATCCGCCTTCACGGCGGACAGTGCTGCTGATATTTTTAAAATATTATTCACTTCTGAGCCGAGTGTTGCTGATGAAGTGCTCGCAACAGCACTTGACGCAGATAGTTTTACCGTGCCTTTGGCGGCAACGGTATCTAGTCTGACAGAGTCTGTTACAGGAGATGCAGAGTTCGTAGCCACCGTAGATGATTGGAGTTCTGATCCGATTAGTGAAAGGCTGGTTATCGTTGATGCAGGGCTGGCTGTGGAAGAGGATGCTTATGATTTTGCATTGGAATTAGCGAATTTTGCCTATGAATTTACGATGCAGACAGAAGGCGATGCGGTTGAGTTTGCCACGCATTTGGCCGATTTAGCATATCAATTCACCATGGATATAGAAACGGATGCTTATAACTTTGCAATGCAAGGTATGGAGTATGGTTACCTGTTTGCTTCACGTGGTGAAGAGGTTGGCATTATGGCGGATCGTATCTTATGGATGGCGGTACAGATTGGTATTATGGCAGATCGTATCGGCGAGATGGCGGATCGTATTGTGTATACTGAGCAACTGATTGTCTACACTGAAATTTTGATTCTAGATTTTGGGTTGCTAATTTACGGTACGATTAAACAAATCACCAATTTAATCCTAACGGGCATGGCATTGATTCTGGATCGTGAATGGTACACGCCTGAATCAGAAGACCTGGTTTTGAATGCGATTAGTTCCAATGTGAATGTTATGATCGAAAATATGCAGGAGTATGCTTTGGCGGTATTAGATAATCAGGGTACCTTACGAGAATTGACAATGGACTCTCTGGTCGCTTATGCGGAATATCCTGAACCTGAAGTTGTCTAATAACTGATGTTGCCAAAGAGCTCAGAAAAAATCGTTATCAATAAAATTGCGCTCTCATTGAGCGTTATTTTGTTGTTTGGTACAGTTTCTGTGTCTGCAAGTGATGCTGAAAAAGAATCTACACCCAATATATCAGCCCTCCTCGAAGACGCTCAAAGTATCTATGATCGCAGTGTTAAAGTTTTCTCCACCAATAATACGGCTTTTATTGTCGATTCTGAGATTCATTATGCAGATGGCGAAACGGAAGAGAGGGCTTTTTTACTGGCGAAAACATCATCTAGTGAGGATAAGAGTTCTGTTCTGATTCGTTTTTTAGCTCCGACTAATATCAAATGCACGACCGTCTTGGTCAATAAGGCCGCTGAACAAACCAATCGTTTTGCTTATTTCCCTTCCCTGAAGCGCACGCGTGTCATTCCAGAAAAAGATAAGCAAAAAGAAGTGTTTGGGATTGGTATTTCCTACGAAGATTTGAATAAGCCTGATGGACTTTTTAATCCGACTGAAATGCTTGAGCAAGATGGTAAGGCGTTCTATCAATTAACGCTAAATGAACAGAGTAAATCCTCCGTGTATTTGATTAGTACAGACGAATACTTGTTGACCGAATTGACCGTGTTTAGAGACGAACAGCTAGAAAAGAAAGTCAAAATCCACCAAATACAGGAAGTTTTTGGTGAGAAGATGATTACTGCTTGGGAAGTGGTTGATCCTAAGAAAGAGAGAGCCATTCAATATAAGATTCGTTCTGAATCGATTAAACAAAACCCTCAAAAATCGCTTTTTTATAAAAACAGCTTATCGAGATGCCGTCTTTAAAGCGCCCGTGACTCAATCTATTTAAGCTTTTATAAACACTGGAAATGTTGGTTATTCGCTAGAGTTCTGCGGGATTGGATGTGGAATAAAGTGTTTAAACAGCGTTGGTAATAAGTAAATCATTAGTATCATGTGAAAGCTCAGCAAGAGTGCAAGTTCCACTCCAAACGCCTTCAAAAACCCTTCAGTAATCCCTACCATAGAAAATAAGCTAATAATCATAATGGAATTGGACAGAATAATCGGTTTATAAACGACCTTAAAACAACCTTGCGTCAAGGTTTTGTAGGTAATCAATATGTGTATGAGGTTGTCTGTGATTAATCCAATAAAAAGGATTAAGGCGATCATGGTCATGACCGATAGCTCTATTTTCAATAAACCATGTAGGGTTAGCAGTAATGCCACTGAGAAAAGTGCGGGTAGTAAACTGATTAAGACGCGTAGGCTCATATAAAACAAAGTAAATAAAAGTGCGAGTAATAAGAAAATATAAGTCATGCTTTCAAGCATTTCATTGACAAATACTTGTTGGTAACTCGCGATCTTAGCAAGATGGCCTTGGGGCTCGATGTTAAAACTAGGGTTTTTCTGGTTGACTTGCTCAATGGCCTGTAACAGCGAAATCAACTCATTAACAGGCTTCATAATGCTAACCGATACCATGAAGTAAGTCGTTTTGAAGTCAGAGCTGTAGAGTATTGTGTCATCTGAATAAAGATCTAATGCCAGTTTGAACTGCGCGAATTTAGCAGGCGTTACGCTTGCAAAGGACTCCTCCATAAGTCTTTTATAAAACGAGTTTAAGTTAAAAATGGGTTGCGTATTAATCGGGAGTTTCTGAGTAATACGAGACTGAAGTTTAAACAGTTTTTGGTTACATTCTAAGCTTCTAAAAGAGCAGTCTTGCGCGCTGATAGCCAGTAAAACTGGCTGAGATAAGCTGTGCTGATTTTCAAAGGCTGCAATGCTTTGATGGTAACTAGAGAGCGATAAAGGATTTAAGTTAATGTTGTTTAGATCCACGAAGACTAAGCCCGACAGAATCAGCGTGCTAATCGCGATGATTTTCTTCAAGGAGATAAAGGGCGGTTTTTTAAACGTAAACCATTTAAGGTTATGCTTATTGGCTGGAAACCAAAAGACTCTTATACCGATATAAAGTGACAAAAGGCCTATCCAGATCATTAAGGCCGTACCAAAATCACTAATGACGCCAAATCCGGAAATGGATAGTAGTAAGGCACTTAACCAAGTCGTTATTAACGACGCCGCTAGGCTGATAGAAAGCTTTCGAATGGGCGTCTTATTGTAGTAAATTTGGTTGATTAGGGTGAAGACATAGATATAGATGAAAAGCAGTGAAAGCAGGTACGCTGAATTGAGTGGAATGGGCCAAAAGACAATCGTCCCCAGTATTAATAGGGAGAACAGCAGGACTTCATTAACCACATTCAGAAGATAGCGTGCGGAGGTCATGAAGAGTATTAGAGGCAGTAAAATTGGGATAAATTTCCATAAATAGGATTGCATGTCTTGCATGAACTCAGTCGAGAGCAAGTCGCCGACAATAGGAGTACCCAAGTAGCTTTCAGGCGGCAAATTTTGAATCAGCTCTGTTTGATGGGCTTTGCTAAAGAACGTTAATGCCACATTGGGTGTTTCTGGCAGCTTGATATGGCCTTGGATGAGCTGCTGTTCTTCTAATGACTCATAAAGGTGCTCGTCTTCACTGACAACGAAAAGATAGCGGCTATCCGCAATCGAATCCCCTTTACTGTTTTGAGAATCTGCTTTGAGTGGAAAAAACTGTTCAATGTCCGTGCCAACAATGGAGACGTTTTGAAGCAGTAGAGCATTGAGCGCTATGCTGGTTATGAGGAGTAAAGCTTTAAATAGTCTGCTCAAAAGGATATTTTCATGAGTAATGATGCTGTATTAGGGGAGAATTCTGGACGAGAGTTCGCAATATATTCCAACCCTAAAGAGTACTGGTTGTAAGTGTAGGTTAATCGTGACAATGAGGCTGCCAAATCTAGATCGTTGACGACCGCATATGAAAGACTGTTTTTAAATTGCATATTACCGTTTGCAAACCTAAAGGGGTCGAACTGTAGAGTCCATACGGCATAGTAAGCGGATAAACCCTCCGTTGGAAAGCTAAAATACTGTAACTCGAGATTGTTATAGACTGCACTTTGATGATCCAATCCTAACCCTAAACTAACCTGTGGAACTGTTTCATTCAATAATGCAAAACGATCCCGGAAACTTATTTCGCTGCGTAGACCAAATTGACCAAAAGAGGTTTCATAATAAGCCGCTATTTGGTTGTAGCGGAAGTACTCAATCGATTTAATCGGATCGTTTTCGATTTGTGCCAAATAATCCGCCACGTAAACTTCTCTGTCCTCCTTATCTAAATTGGAAGCTGCAGCGACAAACTCCTCATCTAAAGTAAACAGTGGGTTCTTTGAAAGCCCCATCAAGACGAACAGACCATAACTATAATCTGTTTTATTAGTAGCGAAGTTCATGCCGATGGTGGTGTTATAAAAAGAGTTGTCTAAGTCAGGCTGCTTGCTGTCGATATAACGTTCTGCGGCGAGTTTGCCATCTTCTTCATAAACAGGCACGAAAAGCTGCTCTCCCAGATAATCTAAATCCGCATCATTGGTATTGGTAAGCAGAAAGGGAACAAGGCTGTCGACACTGAATTGGGTTGCGGTTTGTGAATAGTAAGCATTATCTTTATCGTAAGGTTGCAGAATCAAGCTAACAGTAGAGTCTTCACTGGGGTGCATATTAATTTGTGCCATCCATGCTGGGACTGAGCGAATATTGATATTCGGTTCATCATAATAATCGACCCGCTGGCGGTTGAAGGAGTTGATGCTGCTGGCGTAGTCAAGCACTCCGACCTTGGCCACAAACTTGCCGATTTTGTAATCGAATTTTTTATGATAGTTGCTGACTGAAAAGTTATTGAGCGTTGCAGCCTTATCATCTTGGTTTTGATAGATGACACCGAGATCAATGGCAAAGTCATTTTGCAGATACTGCGCTTCTACTAGCCCCATTAAGGTATCTTGAAAGACATCATTATTACTAAAATTACGGTGAATCGCCGTACCGTTCAACAGAATATTGGCTTCTTCGGATCCTGTGCCGATGACACTATAGGCCAATATACTTGAGTCATTCTCATAACCAAATTGCGTGTCATCCGCGGCAATGCAGATATTGGGTAAAAGGCTGCTTAAACAGATGAATAAAAAGCTGGAGCAAAGCGTGCAATGATGAACTTTCATTTAGTGAACTGCGGCTGAGAGGGTGTTTTTCTCGTTGTATGGGCGTTAATCATTGAGTATGGGTCTTTTTTAGGAATTGAAAGCCAAGAAAGCCAAGTCTGACTTGTTTTGACTATTGTATAACGGCGTAAAGCTACGCATGATAAGAGTTTATGATGACTGTGAGTAAGTAATTTATGAAGGGCTCGTCAGGCCTGGTGAGTATTGTTGTTGCTTTAAGGCGAATTGCTCCTCAAGCTGGCATGTCATTATTGTGAGTTGTTTTTTGAATCCAATGTCAGGTGTCTATCCAAATGGTTGGCAAAAGTCTGCCGGTCGGCTTGGCTCATGGCAGCAGGGCCACCGGTTTGAATGCCGCTTGAGCGCATGGTTTCCATAAAATCGCGCATGTTGAGTTTTGGCTTAATGTTGGATGCAGTAAAAAGTTCGCCACGAGGGCTGAGAGCGTGGCCGCCTTTGGTGATGACTTCATCGGCGAACGGAATATCACCGGTAATCACCAAATCACCAGGTTCTAAGCGTTTAACGATCTCATTATCCGCCACATCAAAACCTTGGCCGACGTGTAAAAAACTAATGTAACGTGACGGCGGAATGCTGATGCTGTGGTTGGCCACAAAGACGGTTGTTGTTTGTGTGCGATTAGCGGCTTTAAAAATAATGTCTTTGATGACCACGGGACACGCATCGGCATCTACCCAAATGTTCATTTTTATCACCGTTAGATTGAATTGAAGTCCCTAAATTATACCTTTAGCGCCCTAAATCAAGCGGCTTATATTCAGGCGGATTCAATTGAGATTCAATCGCGAAATCCATCGGTAAAGATGGAGAAAAAAGACCATTTGCTGTAAGCTACACGGCTTGTTGTTTAAAACGCATCCTTACATAGAGGCTCGTTCAAGGGTCTCACAGAAATAAAAGAGAATACTATATGAAATTTACCGACCTAGGTTTGTCAGCTCCGCTTCTAGAAGCCGTTGCTGGTCAGGGATACGATACTCCGTCACCGATACAGGCTCAGGCAATTCCTGCGGTACTTCAAGGTAAGGATGTGATGGCCGCCGCCCAAACGGGAACGGGTAAAACAGCAGGCTTTACACTGCCGGTTTTAGAGTTATTGATGAAAGGTCAGCCTGCTCAAGCTAATAAAATTCGAGTGTTGATTTTAGTACCGACTCGCGAATTGGCAGCTCAGGTTGCTGACAGCGTTGCGACCTACGGCGCTAAATTGCCGTTGAGTTCTGCCGTGGTCTTTGGTGGGGTTAAAATCAATCCGCAGATGATGAAGTTACGTCGTGGGGTTGATATTCTGGTTGCTACGCCGGGTCGTCTTTTAGATTTGTATAGCCAAAATGCACTTAAGTTTGATCAACTCGAAATGTTGGTATTGGATGAAGCCGATCGCATGTTGGACATGGGTTTCATTAATGACATTAAAAAAATTATCGCTTTATTGCCTAAGAAACGTCAGAACCTAATGTTCTCTGCGACCTTCTCAAACGATATTCGCCAGTTAGCGAAAGGTCTGGTACATAACCCTGTCGAGATTTCTGTTTCAGCACCGAACACAACGGTTAAGTCAGTCGATCAGTGGATTATTCCGGTTGATAAAGGTCAGAAAGCGCCATTGTTGATTCACATGATTACCGATAATGTTTGGGATCAGGTATTGGTCTTCTCTCGCACCAAGCATGGCGCAAACAAACTGACGAAGTTATTAGACAAAGCCGGTATTAAGGCCGCAGCGATTCATGGTAATAAAAGCCAGGGCGCACGTACTCGTGCTTTAGCAGACTTTAAAGATTATAAAATTCAAGTATTGGTGGCGACCGATATTGCGGCACGTGGGATTGATATTGATCAACTGCCACACGTGGTTAACTTTGAACTGCCGGATGTACCGGAAGATTATGTACACCGTATTGGTCGTACTGGTCGTGCTGGTTCTAAAGGTGAAGCGGTTTCATTGGTTTGTTTCGATGAAATGAAGCAACTGGGCGATATCGAGCGTTTAACGCAAGAGTTGCTAAGACGCCAGGAAGTACCAGGATTTGAGCCGGCTCATAAATTACCTGAAACGGATTTAAGACCACCAAAACGTGAGAATCGTCCTAAGCGTAACCGTGTTGAGCATAAAGATGGTCAACGTTCTGGTGGTAATGCCGGTGGTCGTAATAACTCGGCGGGCGGAAAAGCAGGTGGTGGACGTAGTGGTTCTGGCGGCAACGGTGGTAACGCAGGCGGAAGAAATGGTGGTGCTGGTCGTAGCCAAAAGCCAGGTCAATCTAGATCTTCTGGCAATAAACGTTAATCACTGGTCTTAAAAAATCAATAAAGAATGTATCGTCTTTAAAGCGCTACATTTTATTGAATTTGACCAGGCCTGGTTATGTGTTGCTGATGGAATGTCTTCACCTTAGCACTCAGAAAGCTCAGACAAGGTGATTCTCTCTTAAAGCTTCGTGTCTTCGTGACTTCGTGATTCTATCGTTTGTTAAGAGGGTTTGACCAGGCCTGGTCAAACTCAATAAACGACTCTATTTTTAGTCTCGCAACATCGCACGACGATCGCTACTCCTCTGTATACATCACAATCAACTGAGCATCTTCTTTTACTTGAAACTTTAGGTTTTCGCCTTTAATCAAGTCGCCTTCCTGTACCGAAATTTTATTGACACAACCCCAGCCTTTGGCCATATAGGCTAAGAAGGTTTTATCGAGCTGATAAGTTTGATCGGTCGCCAAAGTGACCACTTCCACGATGGTTTGACTAGTAAACGTTTCTGATTGTTCCGTTGCTCCGCCATACACTCGTGTGACGGCTCCAGGTTGTGTTTGATAAACTCGGTAATCGGCGGCTTGATGTTTCTGCTCTGGTAGCACCCACAATTGCAACATACGATTCGTCGTGTTATCGGGATTAATCTCATTATGAGAAAAGCCTTCCTCACCCGCTCTTTGAACTTGCACCATGCCTGCCGTTAGTAATTGACCATCTTCCAACGAGCCTTGATGCTGAATGCGTCCCTGTAGCATAATCGAGATAATATCCACTTCACGATGGTCATGCATATGCGTTTCGCCATGGGGCTTAAAGCGAACATCAGCCAAATAGACTAAGTGACCAATGCCAGGCCAACTCTCGGATTCAGCTGATTGTTTGAACAGGGTGGGGCTCATGATTAAACGATGTTCTTTGAGACCTGCAAAACCGCCTAAGGGTAAGTCATCTCGGTGTAGGACTTGAGTAGACATGATAAAACTCCTTTTCTAGTAACCCATCATGAGTCGCTAAAAATTAATTGTTTACCTGGTTAATTCAAGTTCTAAGTGTACGATTTTTAAGATTAATTACAATCAAAACTAAAGTGGCGACTTGCTGTGCTAACGACAATATAACGATGTGACAACGGTTTGATAATAGATGGTTTCACATGAAACATTGGCTTAATTGATTTACAATTGAGGTTTCTTTTATGACCGAGCCTGAAACCATGTCGTCTACCGATCCCGAACGCCAATCACTGATTATGAATGCTTTCCAATTCCGTCACGCCTGTAAAGTCATGGATGCCACTCAAAAGATTCCAGAGGACGTTTTTCAAACTATTTTAGAAACTGCGCGATTAAGTCCGAGCTCTTTTGGTTTTGAGCCTTGGAAGTTTTTGGTGGTACAGAATATGGATTTACGTGAAAAGCTAAAGCCATTGGTATGGGGAGCACAAAATACCTTGCCAACCGCCAGCCATTTTGTCATCGCCTTGGCGAGAACCGCAAAGGCGATGCGCTACGACAGCGACTATATTCAACACATAATGCAAGATATTCATCACCTGCCTGATAACGTGATTGAGACGCGTCGTGGTTTCTATCAGCAGTTTCAAGAGTCCGATTTCGATCTGTTAAGTTCAGAGCGAGCCATGTGGGATTGGGCCAGTAAACAGACCTATATCGCTTTAGCGAATATGATGACTACTGCGGCATTGATGGAAATCGACACCTGTCCAATTGAGGGTTTTAAGCAAAAAGAGGCCAATGAATTATTGGCAACGGAATTTGGCGTGGACACTTCTGAGTTTCAAGTGGCTTATATGTTGGCGTTTGGCTATCGAGTCAATCCTCAAAATCCTAAAACACGTCAATCAGCAGAAACGGTGATTGAGTGGTTTTAAATTCAACAGTAACCGCTGAGGTCAATAAAATAGCCATATTTGTCGATGTGCAAAATATCTATTACACCACCCGTCAGGTCTTTGGTCGTCAGTTTGATTATCAAAAACTGTGGAATCGTATCAGCCAGCAGGGCGAGATTGTCTCTGCCACCGCCTATGCGATAGACAGCGATAATGAAGGCCAACGTAAGTTTCAAAATGCGTTAAAGAAGATGGGCTTTACCATTAAGCTAAAACCTTATATTCAGCGTAAAGATGGCTCGGCGAAAGGCGACTGGGATGTGGGCATTACCATTGATGTGATGGAGATTTCACCAGAGGTCAATACCGTAGTGTTACTGTCTGGCGATGGTGATTTTGATCTGTTACTCGACAAGGTCAATCAGGCCTATGGAGTGCGCACCGAAGTCTATGGCGTTGCTGCCTTGACCGCGAACTCTCTGATTCAATCTGCCTGCCTGTATCATCCTGTTGAAACCGATTTATTAAAGTGATTTATAGTAAAATACTTGCTAGGTACCGGTATGCTCATACCTTGTTGGTGGATATGTTTTACTGATTTCCTATAAAAAAAATGGTCTTGTAACATTAGGTTTAAAGTGTATTGTTAACTTACTATTAATTAATTATTTTGCCTAAAAAGGCCATGTGAGATTTCCGCTTATGAAAGATATACGACATGAAAGCTTTCCAATTGATATCGACTGTTTACCGCTAAATATTGCGATTTATCGTTATGAAGATGGAGGCTTTGTCTTTGTAGGGTTTAATAAGACAGCGGAAAAAACTGAAGGGGTGGCTAGGTTAGATTTACTCGGCAAAAAGCTGATTGATGTTTTTCCCGGAGTGAAAGAGTTTGGTTTGTATGATCTGCTATTAAAAGTTCAACAAACTCAAAAAAATGAGCGTTTGGATTTGGCTTTTTACACCGATGATAGGGTTTCGGGTTGGCGTAAAAATGAATTGGTTTATATGCCAAATGGCGACATCATGGCGATGTATCGAGATGTCTCTTATGAAATTTATGCAGAGGAAGAAAAGACTCACCGTTTACTGAATTTAATTGATAAAAGCCAGACGGTGATTTTGTATGTTAAAAACCAATCTAAGTGGCCTGTAGAGTTTGCCTCCAGCAATGTAGAGCAATGGGGATATAACAAAGCGGACTTTGAATTGGAAAAATTGACCTTTCTCGATTTGGTTCACCCCGAAGATTATTCAAAGTTTGTGGTCGAAATTCTACAGCATGTTGAACAGGGTGCTAAGCAGTTTACGCAAGTTTATAGAATATTAACTGCCGATGGTCAGGTGCGTTGGGTCGACGATAGGACGGTTGTCGAAAGGAATGATCAAGGAGAGGTTTGTCGTTACCTCTGTACTATGATTGATATTACCGCACAAAAAATGAGCCAAGATGAATCACAGACATTAGGTGAGCTTGTCGATATCAGTGCCAATGAAATCTATATCTTCAGAAAATCAGATTTAAAATTCACCTATCTAAATCACGGTGCACTGCAACAAATTGGTTATTCTTTGGATGAAATCTTAAATATGACACCTGTCGATATTAAGCCTGATTTCAATGAATTCGCTTTTAGAGCCTTATTAAACTCCCTCGACTCAAGCGATTTAGAGCGTTTAGTATTTGAAACACAACATCAGCGTAAAGATGGTTCTCTTTATGACGTTGAGCTTAGTTTACAACTGCGATCTTGGCGCACAGAAGAAACTTATGTGGTATTTGCTTCGGATATTAGCGAGCGGAAAAAAATAGAACGCCTGTTGGTAGAAAGTGAGCAACAATTTAAACTTATTACGGAAACGGTACAAACAGGTATTTTTATCTATACCGATTATTTTGAATATACGAATCCCGCGTTTCTAGAAATTACCGGTTACCGCATGGAGTCGTTGTTAAACATGCGCCCATGGGAACTTGTTGATACCGATATGCAAAACACCCTAAAATCAGCTGCGCTGAAGCGTTTACAGGGCGAAAGTTTTTCAGAGGTATACCCAAATTTGAAAGTGCTAACTCGGTCTGGAGAAAGTAAAACGGTGAGAATGATTACCCAAACGATCTCTTACAAAGGACGTTATGCAGGTATTGGCTCGGTGATTGATATAACAGATATTGAGAATGCTCAAGAGCAGATTAAATTACTGTCTCAAGTCGTTGAGCAAACCGAAGACTTGATCCGCATTACCAATCAAGAGGGTTTAATCACCTATGCCAATCCAGCGTTTTACGAATTTACAGGGTTTGAGGTTGATGAAGTGGTCGGTCACTCGAGCAATATCTTAAAATCTAATAAGTTAAATGCTGATTTCTATGAACAAATGTGGGCGACTATTAATTCAGAAAAAAGCTTTAAAGCAACCTTTGTGAACCGGAAAAAAAATCAAGAAATTTTTTATGAACAACAAACTATCACGCCAATTTTAAATGCTGAGCAAGCGGTGCAATATTTTGTAGCAACAGGGAAAGATATCACCGAAAGAGTGTTGGCTGAGCAGGAAAATCAAGTGTTGGCGCGAACCGATAAGTTAACCGGCGCCGCTAATCGGCATAAGGGAGATGAGTTTTTAGAAGAGTCGATGTTACAAGCGCAAAGATATAACCAGCCTTTATCGGTGGTTTTATTTGATATCGATTTTTTCAAAGCTGTGAATGATGAGTATGGCCATCAGATTGGCGATGATGTCTTAGTCGCTTTGAGTGTTTTGGTCAAACAAAAAGTGCGTCAAGCAGATTTATTTGTACGTTGGGGCGGGGAAGAGTTTCTATTAATAGCGCCACAAACCAATTTGGATCATGTAGAGAAGTTGGCTGAAAAAATTCGCCTTGCGGTAGAGGCGACAAGGTTTGGTCAGGTCAAGCAGCTTACCATTAGTTGCGGAGTGACTGATATGAAAGGCCAAGAAACCGCTCAGGAATTAATGCTTAGAGTAGATGAAGCGTTGTATGAAGCTAAAAAAACCGGACGCAATAAAGTGATGATTCGTTAAGCCTGCTAATAAATCGTAGTATTTAAGGCTGTTCTGCGAGTTGTACGAGAAAATCTACAGTGTAAAACCGCAATAAAAATAACCAGGCCTGGTTATAATTGTGGGCATTATCGCAATTGTTGCCAAATGGGCGACTAAATCACATTAAGGTGTATAAAATGGCTCAGACCAAGGCTAATGTCGGACAAATGAATAAACTCAGGATTGTTAAATCAGTCGAGTTCGGGATGTATGTAGATGGCGGAGATTTAGGCGAGATTTTACTGCCTTTGCGTTACGTACCTGCCAATGCAGAAGTCGGACAGATGTTGGATGTGTTTGTGCATTTGGATTCGCAAGATCGTTTGGTTGCAACGACCGAAAAACCGATTGCCTCTGTTGGCGAAGTCGTTTATTTAACGGTGAGTGAAGTCAATCGCACCGGTGCTTTTATGGACTGGGGTATGCCTAAAGATTTAATGGTGCCGTTTGCCGAACAGCGTGTACCAATGGAAGAAGGGCGCGGTTATTGTGTTTTTCTTTATATCGATTTGAGTGGCCGTATTGCCGCGTCGAGCAAACTAAGTCTGCATCTGTATGAAATTAACGATAACTTTAAAAGTGGTCAAGAAGTTAGCTTAATGGTGGTCAGTCGCAGTGATATGGGTTACACGGCGGTGATCAATGGCACACATTTAGGACTGATTCATAACTCCGATATTTTACAGCCGTTACGCATGGGGCAAAAACTGAAAGGTTATATTAAAGGCATTCGTCCAGACCACCGTATCAACTTACGTATTCAGCGTCATGGCGCGGCAGCACGTGATGAGTTGGGTGAAAAGATTTTAGCGAATATGGCTGAGAATGGCGGCGTATCGAATATCACCGACAAGAGCTCTCCGGAAGAAATTTTTCAGGAATATCGTGCCAGTAAAGCCAGCTATAAGAAAACCATCGGTCGCTTACTGAAGGCCAAAAAAATTACAATTCACCCTGGTGAAATTCGCTTAGTTTAATAATGTAACTTTGGTAGAGGCTTTCAAACCTGTACCAATTATCCCTCTCTTCCTTGTAAAGAACGTGTTTATGGCTAGAAAATCACACTCAAATTCCCCTTCTAAAAACATCGCTCACAAACCGACCAGGCCTGGTCGTTCAGAGATGGGCGAAGTACGCATTATTGGTGGCGACTGGCGGGGGCGTAAATTACCCGTCTTGCTGGCGGATGGCTTACGTCCCACTTCCGATAGAGTACGTGAGACCGTTTTTAATTGGTTGCAGTTTGAAGTGCCGGGCGCACGCTGTTTGGATGTTTTTGCCGGTTCGGGAGCCTTGGGGTTTGAAGCCTTATCGAGAGGGGCTCGAGAAGTGACTTTTTTAGAACTTGCGTCCGCCAATGCCAAGCAATTGCAAGCCAATGTAAGCGCTTTAAAAACCGATAAAGCGCAGGTGATACAAACAGACAGTTTACGCTGGTTAGAAAATCCCATCGCACAACCATTCGATATTATCTTTTTAGATCCGCCTTTTAATCTAGGGCTGATGCAATCGGCTGTGGATAAGTTGTTTATAAGTGGGGTAATTCAAAACGACCAGGCCTGGTTGTATCTAGAACAAGAGAAGCACCTAGATTGGCCAAACCTACCGGAAGGGTGGGTTTGTCATCGCGAGAAAAGCACTTCTCAAGTGCGTTTTGGACTCTTCTGTCATAACCCTGAATAGCTTAGATTGTTTGATTCAATGCCGTCTGTCCTATTTGCGCAAGATTAAGTCGAACTCTTCCACCACCCTTGCCCAATCGGCATCTTCAGCAATCGCTTCACCTAAAAAAGCCGCTTGAGATGGGTTCCAGAAATCGGCTTGGGATAAACAGGTTGAAAGGGTGAGCGGCTGATGCAAATCAATAAAGGCTTGGATTTCATCATCGGAACTGGGCAGGCCGAGTTGTTCGAAAAGTGCGTTCATACTGTGTATAGGCGCTTCCATGAGTTTTCTCCTAAATCATCTTCAATGAACTTTAATGATAACCCTTTCCAAAGCAATCGCAATCCCCTTTTAATCGGGTTATCATAGTCCTAAATCCAATTTTTGAACCATCCTACTTGAACTGAAAAGCGTTTAAGTCTACTAACGAGCGGTCTCTTACATGAGTATTACAGCAGTATATCCTGGGACATTTGATCCTATTACGGCAGGTCATGCCGACCTTATAAAACGTGCTGCACGATTTTATGATCGCTTAATTATTGCTGTGGCAGATAACCGTAATAAAAAGTCATTATTCAGTTTAGCTGAGCGTATTGAATTGGCAAAAACGGTTTTGGCCGAATTTGAAAATGTAGAAGTAATCGGCTTTGACACGTTATTGGTGGATTTTGTACATGACGTGGGGGGGAATGTTCTGTTAAGAGGTTTACGTGCCGTATCCGATTTTGAGTATGAATTTCAGCTGGCCTCGATGAACCGTAAACTAGCCCCTGAAATTGAGACGATGTTCATGACCCCGTCAGAGCAATACTCTTTTATTTCATCAAGTTTGGTTAAGGAGATTTCGGCTTTAGGTGGGGATGTTTCTGAGTTTGTTCATCCAGCGGTTGGACTTGCGTTACAGCATAAACAATCCTAAAAACCCCTTCTATTTATGAGCTTTGGTGATTCACAGTGGTGAAGGGTTTTCTTAATAGTTAATCGTGTCTAAACGATAAGGGATTTGGATTTGTGAACCATCTTTCTGATGAATCATCAGCGTAATCTGCCATTCCATTTTTTTATTGGTACAAAAAGCCAACATTGATGTGCCAATAAAACGCCCAGTTTCTGTGGCTGGCGTGAGCGTTACTCGGTTATAGCCCATATACATATTAATGCCCGAAATATCCAATTCAACTTTTTCAGCCGATAGATTTTCCAACACCAATTCAATGCCTAAAGGCCGCGCAATCGGAATAGGGTGTGGGCTGATTTTTAAGCTAACCGATTGGTCATCATTTTTGGAGACGCAGGTTTGTTGATGCAAGTCACAATCTTCCGTCATCGGCCATTGTGTAATGTTTTCAGGGGGCGATTGCTCACAGCCAGATAGGCTGAGTAAAATACCGAGTAAAAGGCTTTTGGTCATTAGGGGGATTCGCAGGGTGAGCGAATCTGAAGTGGTTGATGATTTCTGCATTTTCAAATCATACGGCCTTTTAAAAAAAGTCTCAATGAATTTATGTTTAGTTAGCCCAGTAGGCATCTTAATGGCTACTTTTTTGAGTAAGCACCTGATGCCTAAACTAAATAAACCTTAGTCCCGCTCTAATTTATTTTAGTCAGTCGGGATCAAGGGCGCTGAGAGTCTTCTATTGTTAACTTTACTGGATGGCGTGGTTTTAAAAGGTCACCAGAACATCCTTAGAGCAGGCCGTACCGCCTGTTTCACAAATGTGATAACGATAAGCCGCACCACCTTTTCCTAATGGTCCATCGGAGTACTGTCCGCCGGATATGTTTTCGATGATGGCTTGGTCATCTCGATAAACATCAACGGCAAGGCTTTGATTACTCCAACTTAGGTCAACGTACTGCACCCCTTTGGTTTTGAAACCACTGGCGGTTAAATCCAAACTTGTCGCGACTAGGCTTGTTACTGAGTATTCATTGGAATAATCAGAAGACCCCGCGCCATTATAAGCCCTAATTCGGTAGAGATAGTCACTGGCAGATGCGACCGTATTGTCAGTATAAGTTTGACTGTCACTCGCTAAAGAGCTCAGTTTTGTCCATTGAGCCCCATTGTCGGTTGAGCGTTCGACTTCGAAGCCATACTCATCGCTTGCATTGTCGTTCCAGGATAAGCTCACCTGTCCAGCCACCAATGCTGATCCACTTAAGTTACTAGGTGCGTTCGGCGGATTTCCTGCAACCATTTCAGTCAGAATGTACATATGCTCAATAGAGAGTTTGTCTAAATCGACATTGCCTGGAGTATGATCTGAATCTGAAACTTGGATTGTGACCGTGCCTGATATGCCTGCAGGCAGCGAGTAGCTATACCAGTTGGAGGCATCCCCTCCCGTCACACTTAACATTTCAGTATAGCTTGAGCCATTAACGGAGTAGCTGAAACGGAATTCATCACCATCGCTAGAGAGGTTAGACCATGCATTTAAAAAGAAGGTGGCGTTTCTCGGTGGAATATCGAATGTCCAGCTGTGTTGTAAATGGCTATAACGTGAGGATGGTCTACCGCCTGATTTACGTTCAGTGATGGTCTGTAATAGTCCGTCAGCCGCCTGTGTATTCAGATAACTACCGCTAAGCGTGCCTGTTGCTGGAATCTCTCCATTTGCGACAAATGCTTCACTGCTTGGCGCTGTCTCCGTTGTAACGCTGGCGGTGTTGCTTGCAGGGGAATCACCCATGCTGTTGTAGGCTTTTACTTGATAGTAATAGAGGGTTTCTGCTTCCAGAGAACTATCTGTATAGGTTGTCACATTTTGCGCGACTGTTGCAATGTCTGTCCAGAGTATGCCGTCCAAGCTTCTGGCCAGGCTAATTCCAGCCTCATTATCTGAATTATCCAGCCAATTCAACTCTATTTGAGAGTGCGATAGTACTGTGGCAGACAGGGCTTGTGGCGCTAATGGAGGTACCGTCGTTTCATACAAAGCATCGTAAGCGTTAATGATGCCGCCCGTAGTCGTCACACCATTTAAGGCATCAATTGGGCGCACAGTGTTGTAGATTCTGTCACGCACTTGTAGCGCTGTCCACTCGGGGTGTACGCTTAATATCAGAGCAGCGACACCCGTGACATAGGGCGTTGCCATGGAAGTGCCATTGTAATAATAGTAAGCGGACTCCGCAGTGCTGCCAATATTCACTCCAGGTGCACCGACATCGACACTGGTTGCGCCGTAATTGGAGAAGCTGGCAATCTGGTCTTGATTGTCAGTGGCTGCCACAGAGATGATATTGTCTAACTCATAAGAGGAGGGGTAGTGCGGGCTCAAGTCGTTGTTAATGCCCCTGCCTGCCGCATCGCCATTACCTGCTGCAGCCATAAAGAGATGGTTTTGATTACCCGCAGCTTGAATGGCATCGTGTAAACTTTGCGAGAAACCGCCGCCACCCCAACTGTTGTTGGAGACTTTAATATTTTGGTCTAAAGCGTAACTTAGCGCAGTGATCGCATCACTGGTATAGCCGCCATCTGGGCCGAGAAAGCGCAGTGCCATGATGTTGCATTGCCAAACAACACCCACGACACCGACACCATTATTACCTTCGGCGCAGATGGTGCCAGCAACATGGCTGCCATGACCTTCTTCATCCATTGGGTCTAAGTCGTTTGCATAAAAATCCCAGCCATGAATGTCATCAATGTAACCATTACCATCGTTGTCGATGCCATCTCCAGCGATTTCAAGCGAGTTGCTCCAGATGTTATTGGCCAAATCTTCGTGGGTGTAATCCACGCCAGTATCAATGACAGCAATTTTTAAATCGGGATTACCCGTGGTGATGCTCCAAGTCTCTTCGGCATCAATATCCGCATCAAAACTGCCAAGTGTTCCATTGATGTTTTGGCCTGTATTATTAAGTCCCCACAATTTTGTGTACAGAGGGTCGTTAGTATGTCGACGTAATACATAGTCAGGTTCGGCATACTCAATAAAAGGCAGAGATTGCAGGTGTTCAACGGCTTTTTCTACCGCTTGTCCAGGAGCCAGTTGCAAATGTTCTAGCGCATTCACAATGCCGTAATGGTGAAGTGTTTCTGACTGGATTGATGAACGCGCATTCTGTTTCTGAGAGGGAGTCGCTGAGGTTTTGAACTTGACGAGAATCGTGTCTTGGGCATATTCCAGTGCCGGATTATCAGCCAATGCCTGTCGGGATTTTTCCGAAGCGGCCAGAGCGAGTGACGATGAGAGAGCGAGTGCCGTCGCGAGCGGAGCAATTGCCAGGAACTTAAGAGGTAATCGGGCTAGAAATCGAATCGTGGACATGATAATTTTCCTGCTTTAGGGAGGCTAGCAATGGCCAAGGATTGATTTTATTAATCCTTGAATGGCGCATTAGAATTGTCTATTGTATTGATTATTAATGTTTTTATTATAAATTAAGTGCTGATGATTTAAAAATAGAATGTATTTATGTGTCTATGGGTTAAATATGGGTTGAAGAGGAGTCGGAAGGTAGTTCTGTTAAACCAGGGTATTGTGTGAAGGTTTAAATCGACTGAAAATAATATCCACCAGGCCTGGTCGGATTCATTACTATTGCTTCGGACAGGCCTGCTTAATAAGCCTAAGGTGCGGAATTTTTGGAGTCGTTTTCTTGTCATTTATGTCAAAAAAGTTACAATACTTTGGTTATGTACTTGGGGTAATATCGATTGAATAAACAGCCAGAAAAGTTAGTGCAAACCTTTTTAATGGGGAGCCAGCAAGCCCGTTCAGGGCAACGCCGTTTGGAACTGTTAAATAAGGTTGCTTCTTTAGGCTCTTTATCTGCAGCCGCTAAGGCGTGTGGCATGAGTTATAAAGGTGCGTGGCAGGCGGTTGAAGCAATGAATTTAGCTTCAAATACTGACTTGGTTAGCGCCACAAAAGGGGGCGCTGGTGGCGGTGGCATGGTGTTAACCACCGCGGGTAAGGCGCTCGTAAATGCCTATCTTTTGTTTAATGAAAAAATGCAACATTGGATGAGAGAGCTTGATCAGCTTTCGCCCGGGGTGTTGACACAATTAGAAATTATGAAAAAGGTATCCATGAAAACCAGCGCACGAAATTTGTTTCATGGAGCGGTGACCGAAATTAAAATAGGTCCCGTAAATTGTGAGGTTATTTTGGCTGTAGGCCACGATATGCAAGTTGTGGCGCAAATTACACCTGACAGTTTAGAGCGATTGGATTTACAGGTTGGCTCGGATGCTTATGCCTTAATTAAAGCCAGTTGGGTGATATTATGCGAAGACATTCAAGGAAGATTTAAAACAAGTGCACGTAATGTGTTTTGTGGTGAAGTGGTCGCGATTGAAACGGGCGCGGTCAACAGTGATGTGACATTTGAAATTGGTGGCGGGCAAAAAATATCAGCCATCGTGACCAATCAAAGTGTTGAAAGTTTAGAGTTGGCGGTGGGTGAGCGTTGTTGTGCTTTAGTTAAAGCCAGTCACGTCTTATTAGCCATTGCAGATTAAAGGCAAAGAGCCTTTACCGAACACGGTTTGCAAGGTTGAGTTAGGAGTTAATTAATGGATAAAAGAGTTTTAGGTCTGTTGTTGGTTGGATGGTTACTATTGAGCCCCTATAGTTTCGCGAGTTCAGATAAAGGCGTGGTGCGAATTGCGGTCGCCTCTAATTTTTTGGCGACCCTTAAAACAATATCGCGTGATTTTACCGAAAATACCGGTATTAAAGTCCATATTTCAAACGGTGCAACCGGCATGTTATACGCGCAACTGCAACGAGGCGCACCTTATGACCTATTTTTCTCGGCGGACAGTAAACGTCCAATGCTACTTGAACAAAAAGGGCTGACTGAGCCTGGCAGTCGCTTTACCTATGTCACCGGTAAGTTGGTGGCTTGGTCACCTAAACCAGACAAAATCTCGCCAGATTTAGCTCAATTAAAAGCCGATAATCCGGCGTTGCACTTTATGGCCATTGCAAACCCAAAGACCGCTCCCTATGGCGAAGCGGCTAAAGCCGTGCTTGAATTTTACGGATTGTACGCCCCTTTAAAAGCGCAGAACAAATTCGCATTAGGCGAGAACGTTGGTAAAGCTTATCATTATGTCGTTTCAGGCAATGCGCAAATCGGCTTGATCGCCAAGTCTTACGTGGCGAATCCAGAGAGACCGGTTAAAGGCGACTTCTACGACATTCCAAGCCATTTATATCCTGAAATTGCACAACAAGCCGTTGTTCTCAAGGGCAAAAATAGTGCGGCCGTTCAGGCCTTTTTAAACTACTTTAAATCCGCTAAAGTACAAGACCTGATTGAATCTCGTGGATATGGTCTGGCGTCCATCAATGAACTAGTCAAAATTAAATAAAAGTAAGTGACCAGGCCTGGTCAAACCTGTTTTTAGGCTTAATTAGCCCCATAAACAAAGACCGAAATGTTACGTCTTAAAGACAAAATAATGAGCAGAGTATGTTTCCAGAAATAGATCTTCAACCCTTATGGATCACGTTACAGGTGGCGTTTTATACCACTGTATTGTTGATTGTTTTGGGCACGCCTTTAGCTTTGTGGTTAGCGCGCATCAAGGGCATGAAAAAAGCAGTATTTGAAGCGATGGTCGCCTTGCCGTTGGTGTTGCCACCGACCGTACTTGGTTTTTACCTGTTGGTGACGATTGGCCCGGATGGTCCGATTGGCAGTATGTGGGCATCATTTGGTTTTGCACCTTTGACCTTTTCTATGACTGGTCTGGTCATAGGTTCTTTTTTATATTCCTTACCGTTTGCCATTCAGCCTTTAATGCACGGCTTTGAGTTGCTTGGCAAACGTCCTATTGAAGTCGCAGCAACGTTGGGGGCAGGACCGATTGATCGGTTTTTTAGCGTTGTTTTGCCATTAACCCGCCGCCATTACCTAGTGGCCGCAACCCTGGCATTTGCGCATACCGTGGGTGAGTTTGGCGTCATTTTAATGATTGGTGGCAACATCCCTGGAGTGACTCAGGTCGCTTCGATTGCCATTTACGACCATGTTGATGCCATGGAGTATTCACAAGCGCATGTGTTATCCGCAATTATGTTGGGAATGAGTCTGCTGGTGTTAACCATTGTGTACAGTGTCAATCGTCGTATGGAGGTTAAAATAGGATGAGTTTACATGGCCATTTACAGCTTCAACGCGGTGAGTTCAGTTTACAAACCGGACCATTTGAAATTCCATCGTCAGGTCTGACAGCGATTTTCGGTCACTCTGGCAGCGGTAAAACCTCATTTCTACGCTGTCTAGCAGGTTTTGAAGACCAAACGATTGGTGAGGTTCAATTTTTTGACCAGGCCTGGTTAAAGTCTGGAAAATCCCTGGCGATTCATAAACGTCAATTAGGTTATGTCTTTCAAGAAGCCAGTCTGTTTGCGCATCTTAACGTGGAAGACAATTTACGTTATGGTTTGAAACGTGCCGCTAAACGTCCCCTTAAATCCACGCAAGTAAACCATCAAATCAGTTTTCCACAGGTGGTCGAATGGTTGGGTTTAGCCACGTTATTAAAACGTGATGTGGTGACCTTGTCTGGGGGTGAAAAGCAGCGCGTGGCCATCGGCCGAACGTTACTGTCTCAGCCTAAAATATTGATGATGGATGAACCGATGGCATCATTGGATCTATTTTCAAAACGGGCGATTATGCCCTATTTTGAGCGTTTACGAGATGAGTTAGAGATACCGATTCTGTATATAAGTCATTCACCAGAAGAGGTTGAGCGCCTAGCGGATACGGTTGTTTTTATGGAGAAGGGTCGCATATCGAATATTGAGCCGATTGAGCAGGCTTTAAATCGAGAAGGCACGCCTTTGTATCAAAGCACAGAACCGCGCTCGGTATTATCGGCACAAGTCGTTGAGCAACATCAGACGGATGGTTTAACCAGATTAAAAGTGGGCGATGCTGAACTTTGGGTGCCTGCTGTTCAACAAAATATTGGCGAGTCGGTGCGTGTAGTGATTTCAGCACAGCAAGTCAGCCTATTGGCCGAGAAACCGTTGCAAAGTTCGGTTCTGAATCATCTGCCGGTGACGATTACCGCGATTGAGATGATTAATGAATACAGTGTCTTATTACGCTGTCAGGTCGCCAATGAACCTTGGCCATTATTGGCACAAATCACAAAACGCTCTCAGCACAACTTAGGCATCGAAGTTGGCCAGACCTGGGTAGCGGCAATTAAATCCGCTTCTATCTTAAGTTAGTTATTTCGCGGTGACGGTTTTGGCTTTGGGCGGCCGTTTTAACGTTTGACACTGTGGGCAAAAAAAGCTCGCCCGTTGATTTAACATCAGACGTTCAATAGGGGTTTGGCAGACCACACAAGGTTTTCCAGCCTGGTCATAGATATTTAACTGCTGCACAAAATAGCCTGGTTTGCCATCCGGTGAAAGAAAGTCTTTTAAAGTTGTACCGCCTTGTTTAATCGCCGCAATGAGCACATTCTTGATATTGTTCACCAAGACCTCACACTGCTTTTTCGTCAGTAAACACGCCTGTGTTTGCGGATGAATCTGGCTCATAAATAACGATTCATTAGCGTAGATATTTCCCGCACCCACGACTACCTGACTGTTCATTACTAAGCTCTTAATCGCCACTTTGCGATTGCGGATTTTCTCATACAAGTAGTTTCCATTAAACTCCGCCGTTAAAGGTTCGGGCGCAAGTTTAGCCAAGAGTTTGTGGCTTTCAACCGGGCCTGAGTTTATATCATGCCAGAGTACCGAGCCAAAACGTCTCGGGTCATTCAACCTCAATAGATAACCATTGCTAAACTCAATATCAATATGGTCATGTTTCTGCACTTCAGTATCGGTTGGTAGTACCCGTAAATTGCCAGACATGCCTAGGTGGATTAACAAACTGCCTTTACGGGTGTTCAATAAGATGTATTTGCCACGTCGTTGCACCGATAAAACCAGCAGGCCTGGTAGTGTTTTTTGTAAGTGACTTTCAACAGGCCAGCGTAAACGACCATCGCGAATCACAAAGGCGGTGATGGTTTGTTGGTCGACTTTAGGCTGAATGCCTTTGCGGGTGGTTTCTACTTCGGGTAATTCTGGCATGATTGGGCTTTCTCTGTCTGCGCGGTAGTGGATGGTTGCAGGCGGTTTCAATTTGAAACGCACTGTATTCCTTTTAGTCGATATTGTAAACAAAGCTTCAGTAGCATGTCATAAAACCGTTAAATGTATCTTGGATATTTCGGCATAGAATGTGTTGGTGCATATTTAACGGTGCATAAAGTTGACGATTGGCCGTTAACTTTAATAACAAGTGCTTTTACAAAATCCTTAGTGACATCATAAGATGAAAAGGAGAGTGATATGACAAATAGCAGATATCAAATTGAATTCGATGGCTTAAATTACATGCTGTTTAGAGGGGCGTAAGTCTTAGCGGCATTTTACAGTTGTGATGAAGCCTATGCCGCGAAGCGCAATTTTGAAACAAAAAGAAGCATAGAGGCTTGGGAAAAGTCCCGCCAGCGATGCATGAGGCGAAAAGAGTATTTTATTCTTAATGAACTTGAAGTTTTATTGGCTATTTTTATTAGCAGATAAAGAAATAGACTTAATATTTAATCCTTTTATAATGATTCTATGAATTTTACCCAATATAAAATGTTCGTCTCTAAAATGCTTTTAACAATATTTATCAGTGGTTGCAGTTTTCTACTTTTTCCAAGCTTAGCACTCTCTGCTAACGCTGCAGAGCCCTCTGTTGCGCGAGATGCAGTTTCGAGTGAGTCCACGTCTGGAGTGCCTAAATTAAAGCCTATATCGGTTCAGCTTACTTGGCATCATCAATTCCAGTTTGCAGGTTTTTATGCGGCATTACAGCAAGGTTATTACCGTGATGCGGGTTTGGACGTTACCCTGAATTCCTGGCAGCCCGGAATCTCTGTGTTAGACGAAGTACTTGCTGAGAGAGCGGATTACGCTATAGGGCATAGTTCAATTATTGTCGACTATGCCAAGGGCGCGCCGATTAAATTAGTCATGGCTTCATTTGAGTTCTCGCCAATGGTCTTGCTTTCACATGAGCCGATTAATGACCTAGAACAGCTGTCCGGCCAGACGGTAATGCACTCTGGCAACCTGCAGATAAAGGCTTTGATAAATAAGGCGTCAGGTCTGGTTAAACAGCCTATCCAAGAAATTTATACCAGTGGAAATTTACAGGATTTTGTCGATAAAAAGGTGGATTTTTATGCCGCATATTTTACCAATGAACCCTATCGCTTAAAGCAGTCTAATACCCCCTTCTTTACCTTGGACCCAAAATCTTATGGTGTGCAATCTTACGGGGGCCTGATTTTTACCAGCCAGAAAAAGGCAGAGTTATCTCCCGCAGAAATTGAACGATTTAGAGCGGCCACGATTGCAGGGTGGGAATATGCAATCCACCATCAAGTTGAAACGGTCGATTTCATATTGCAAAACTTTAAGGTTGAGAAAGCCCGTGATGCTCTTTTGGCAGAGGCTGAGGCGACCACAAAGTATGTTAAATCGGGGAGTCGGTCGATTGGTGAGATTCAGGGGGCTAAGTTGCTTGCGACCGCAGCGGATGCTAAAGACAGTGGTTTGATGAGCGATCTTGATTACTCGAGTTTTTCTGTAGAGGACTTTATCTTCAACTCCTCCCGATCAGACTATTCTACCGAAGAGCTTATTTATCTGAAAAATAACCCCACACTTACAATCGGTAATGATATCAATTGGCCGCCGTTTGAATTTGTTGATGAGCAAGGACGTTACGCAGGAATGGCTGCAGAATACATGGGTTGGGTTGCTAAAGAACTTAATCTGAAGATTACTCCGGTTAAGGATAAGCTTTGGAGTCAGGTGATGTCCGATATTAAAGCGGGTCATTTAGATATGTTGCCGGCCGCTGTGGCGACCGAGCAGAGGTTAACCTTTCTGAATTTTACAGAGCCCTATTTATCTTTTCCGATGGTCATCGTTGCTAAGGATAATATCGATTTTGTGGCAGATTTAAACCAATTAAGTGGTAAACGAATTGCCGTCGTTAAGGGCTATGCAACAGAAGATTTGCTGAGAATGAAATATCCTCAAGCGAATATCATTCAGGTGGATGGCGTTGAAAATGGACTGCAAAGCGTACTTCAGGAGAAAGCTGACTATTATTTGGAAAACTTGGCTGCGGTAAACTTTGTGATTAAAAAGCGCGGGATTACGGGTCTTAAAGTCGTGGGTTCAGCCGACGAACGCTTTGAACTCGGTATGGGGGTTCCGAAGAATAATCCGTTGCTATTGTCTATTCTGCAGAAAACCTTAGATCGCATGCCTGAAGCTGAAAAAAATCGAATCTATAACCATTGGCTACAGTTAGAAGTTGTGACAAAATCCTATCGCTGGTTGTATATCATTGCCATTCTACTCTTCGTTCTACTACTGATTGCGACCGTGTGGGTGGTGGCAGTGCATAGTTCCAAAATAATTCTCCAGTCTTATATTGATACCGTTAATGAACTTAGCTTGGCAACCGTTGTGAATAATGAGGGTATTATCACCTGGGTTAGTCATAAGTTTACTGAATTGAGTGGTTATGACGAAGAGGAGTTAATTGGCCAGCCAGCCAGTATTACCAAGAGCTCTACAATGCCTGATGAAGAATATCGTGCGCTTTATAAGAGAGTTTTAATGGGCGAGACTTGGCAGGGTGAAGTAGAAGGGCGACGAAAAGATGGCTCTGCGTACTATGTGAATTTAACCGCCATTCCTGAATTACGCTTTGGTAAGGTGCAAAAGGTTACGATTACCCGAGAGGATTTAACGGATCGAAAAAAAGCGGAAGAGCTGAGTATTCGTGATGCGTTAACAGGGCTCTATAATCGTCGCTATTTTTCAGAAGTATTTGAACGTGAGATTAAACGCGCCAAACGTGAAGGCGTGCCCTTTGTGTTTGCCATCGCAGATATCGATTTCTTTAAGCAATTGAATGACACTTATGGGCATCAGCAAGGAGACATCGCCTTGCAAAAGGTCTCTAGTCTGTTGCTGCAGAGTTTAAGGCGCCCTCAAGACCTATTATTTAGGCTCGGTGGAGAAGAGTTTGGAATGATTCTAAATGAACTTGATTTAGAGCATGTCAGTCAATTTTTGAACAGTCTCAATGTGGCCATTCACGAATTAGGTATTCAAAATAGAAAAGGCATTGACGGTGTGCTGACACTCTCTTGTGGTGCACTGTTTATCTCGCCGGATCATCAGTTAAATGGCGATACTATCTTTAAGTTGGCCGATGATTTAATGTATCAAGCAAAAGAGGCAGGGCGTAATCAAGTCGTAGTTGAAGCGTTTAAATAAGATCTGTATGGTTTTCAAGAGGAGGGTGTAGCAGAGGTACACTTTTCTATAGGCATAAAAAAACCCAGTCTTGTGAACCGGGTTTTATCAAATGCATCTGGATAAGATTTACTTGATTTTAGCTTCTTTGAACAAGACGTGTTTACGAACCACTGGATCGAACTTCTTGATTTCAAATTTTCCAGCCATGTTCTTCTTATTTTTATCAGTTGTATAAAAATAAGCAGACTCAGTTGACTGTAATTTAATTTTATCGCGCATTGCAGTCTCCTAGACTTTCTCACCACGTGTACGCATCTCAGCGAGCACAGAGTCAATACCATTTTTATCGATAATACGCATACCTGCAGCAGTTACGCGTAATTTAACAAAACGGCTTTCAGCTTCTACCCAAAAACGATGCGAATGCAAGTTTGGTAAGAAACGACGACGTGTTTTACGGTGTGAGTGGGAAACATTGTTACCGACTACAGGACGTTTTCCTGTTACTTGGCATACTTTAGACATTTCACAATCCCTTATAAAGTTCTTAAAACTTCTGATAGCATTGAAAAAAATCAATAAAATCAAATGTTTCTATATTAAAAATATTCGAATATTTCTATATCTTATGCAGCGGGTTTGCCACTACGGAAAATAAGAAGCGGAATTATGCATAAATTCCTCCTTAATAGCAAGCTAAATATTAAGGGTTGTTAAAGTGAAGTTAGTATATGAAGTTGGCTCCGGATGTTGGTTCGTTTAGTGTGTTGTCTTTTTCTATTTTAAAATTGAAAAATCAAACGGTCCAATATAACCCGCTTGTGACTCTTTTAAGGAAGGCTCTACCGCTTTTTTCTTAAGCGGATGCTGGGTGACAACAGTGATGTAGCCAAAGCCATTGACCTCTTTATGCCAGAAGGGCGATGAATTTTCAGCATCCAGTGGTGCGCTGTAAATACGTGTTAGGGTTCGCTGATAAATATCGTAAGACCAGACAAAGTTATTTTCATGCAGGTCACTGTCTTCGGCAATGATGAGTGAATTAGAGTCGTCTAAAAAACTCAGGTTGTCAGGATTGGCGAGTCCATCAATATCACATTGGTTAGCGGCAAAGGTTGAATCTGCTGAATAGCTTTTTGGTGCGCCGGCAATCAAGCCTTGCATGTTCTGGGCAATGTACTCTGATTGCATACTAGTATCGGATTCGACGTCCAACTGATAGACACCGCCACAGGGGTTAAAAGGCAACTGTATATGATTGCCGCCACCTAGGTCATACAGGTCGTTATCAAAGCCTGCTTCGGCGTGGTTTTCCATGCCCAATGCGATTTCTGACATGCCAATATACAGCTGCTTGGTTTGTGGGTTGTAGGTAATGCCTTCTTCTTTGCGGAATTCCGTAGTTGCTCCTTTATAGGCGGCCATTCTGCGGGTTTCTAGACGAGAAGCGATGACTTCATCTAACGCATCAATCTTTTGATCTTGGTTAATGTCTTTTAACTGTAAACATTCACTGCCGTAGGTGGTGTTGACGGAATGGAATGCACTCGGACACTGATTGTTTTCATCCCGCTCTGCGCTTGCAAACAGTTGGCTAAAAGCAGGTTTTTGTTGCACGATTTGACGAATTTGTTGATTAGTAGCGTGACCCAGAGAAATCCACTTTAAATTTGCAGCGCCCAAGCCTTTATCTGAGGTTTGTTGCCATAAAGCTGCGTATAAAGTGCCTGCGCTTAAGTCTTTCTTTTGGTCGGCAATGAATAGATATAAACCAGCATTGGTGCCGTCATCGGAGAGATAAACCGTTTTTTGGTCGGGCATTACATAGGCCAGTTCATGTGAAAAACGTCCCATACTAAAGTGTTTTTGATAGCTTGGTGAGCCGTCCGATAGAATTTGCACCTCAGGAATCCAGCCGTAATAGTATGGATTGGATTGAGTGATATCGCCTTGCCAATATTTGGCTGTTTCAGAATAGTAGTAGCCGCCAATCTCTTGAGTCAGATTTTCCAAATGAGTTTCGACATAGCGGGCATCGGGTTCATACTCTTCAGAGCTTAAATGGGATTGCCAAGGGGTGGTTTGCCCTGCACAGTGGACATACCCTCCAAAATCGTTCGATTGATCAATGAATTGCAAACTATCTGGTTTGACTTTTAAAGCCCCATCCTTGTCTTGCTGTAATTCATTAAGATATAAAGCCCCCACCGCACATTCGTATTGCGACACCATATAAAGCTTAGCGTTTTTTTGTAAAATCGAAACATGATCTAATCCTGAGCCCATGCCTTCATTGGTGCCATTACAGATGTAAGGTGAACCATCTGCCAGTTTGAGCGGTTGGCCAGTGACATCTTTGATTAAACCAAATGTTTCGCCATTATTGCTTTCACCGCTGGCAAATAGTTTTTGATAGCCAATAGCTTGGTCAACGCCATTGATACTCACTTGTGAGGTCGCTTGGAGTGCCTGCTTGGCCTCAAGCGTGGTGGGCACAGCCACTTCCTTAAATTCTAGGTTTATAGCGGCAGTAGCAGTGGGTTGAGGTTGACTGCTGCAACTGGCAATCAATAGACTGCTAAGTAATAACGAAAAAATAGGTTTCATAAGGTGGGCTTTGTTTTAAATTTAATTGGCCGCTATTTTACGGCTAAAAAGTTTCAATAAGATGACAAATAACAATAACGCCAAGCCGCCTAAAGATAACCCAATATAAGCAAATAGATCAGGTGCTTTCATCATCGTACTCATCAATGAGTCCTGATAGTAAAAAAACCACTGATGGTCTGCGGGAAAAATCCAAATATGCAGTTGGTAAAAGATATTTTTGAAGCCTATTATCGCGATTGGAATTGTAAAAACAAACAAACCAACCCCGACGTTGATTAAGCTTTTTTTCGGGCTCGGAAACGGCTGGCGTGACATTAATAAATAGCTACTGAGTACACCCCATATGAGTAACAGTCCCCAACCGAGTTTTGTTAGGAAATCGATGAGGTTGGCAACGTCGGTTAAATGGATTATTTCTGCGGTATGCAGTAGTGGAATCTGAACGGGTTTGCTTGGATGAGGATAGCTTAAGGTTTGTAAGCCTTGGCCTTGTTGATGAATTGCTGCCACTATACCTGCAAAGAGAGCTTTACGGGTTTCGTCATCGGTGGTTGCAAAGTGATGGCGAAAGCGATTATGCGGAGCATGCTCTTCAATATTTTCGCTAATACCCGCATAGTCGTACCAGATACTATAACCAAAGTTGGCATTCGCCAAGATAATCCAGCTTAAATACAGCGATAGAATAAGGGTTAACCAGACCCATGTAAATTGGCGTAAGCCAGCGATAATCTGAGGCAGAGTTAAACCTACCAGGCCTGGTAGGTTTTTAGAATGGTTGATGTTTTTAGTGTTTTCAGTGTTTTTAGTCATAGTTTTAGGTGTTTTTGGTGGTTTTAAGGTGTTTTACGGCATTTGTTGGTGTTGCGCTAAAGAGTACCAACGACCGCCATCACCAATAATCATGTGGTCAAGTACTCTGACCTCTATCAGTTCCAGGGATTGTTTGATACGTTGTGTAATGTCTATATCGGATTGGCTCGGAGTCGGGTCGCCTGAAGGGTGATTGTGTGCCAAAATCACCGCGGCGCCATGGTGGTCGAGTACGCTTTTGACCACTTCGCGGATATGAACCTGGGATTGGTTTAAAGTACCTTCAAAGAGTACTTTAAAGGCGATTAACTGGTGTTGTTGATTGAGTAATAAGAGTGCAAATTTTTCGCGGTTTTGATGGCCGAGTTCGCCTTCTAAAAAACGTGCGACCAATTCTGGTGAGGTAAAGGCATCACGCATTTTTAAACCGGATTCGAAGTGGCGCTTGGATATTTCTAGAACGGCCTGAAACTGGACAAACTTCGCTTGTCCTAAGCCCTTAGCTTGACAAAAATCGGCTTCATTGGCATTTAAAAGTTGATGCAAGCTACCAAAATGGTCGAGTAAGTTTTGCGCCAGCTCAACCGCGCTTTTACCTTTAACGCCGACTCTTAGTAAAATCGCTAAGAGTTCAGCATCGGAGAGCTGTTGTGAGTCAAATTTAATGAGTTTTTCTCGTGGTCGATCGTTTTCATGCCAGTCAGAGATCGCCATTTTGTAGTCACCTTTTTAAGCCTATGGAAAGTCCCTCGGACATTCGCTGGACGTTGCTAGGAAGTAAGTGGAGAAAATCAGTAATTTATCTTAATATAGGTCACATCATAAAAGTGCTAAGGAAATCGGTCAATGTTTAAGTACGAAATGCGGGTACGCGATTACGAATGTGATTTACAAAAAGTGGTCAATAACAGTGTCTATCAGAACTATTTAGAACATGCACGTCATGAATTTCTGTTGGCAAACGGAGTTGATTTTGCCGGACTTGCAGAACAAGGCGTTAACTTGATGGTGATTCGAGTTGAGCTGGATTTTAAAAAACCACTGACCTCGCAAGATGATTTTTATGTCACCGTTGAAGTACAGAAAGAGTCGCGCATCAAATATGCGTTTATACAGCATATCTACCATAAAGAAGATGACCGACTGATGGTCTCCGGCAAAGCCATTGGTTTAGCGGTTAGCTTGCAAGGCCGGCCGATGGCTTGTCCCGAGTTGGAAGCGTTAGCGGTGACTCAAACGACCTGATTTTGCGAGGTTATTCCTCAGGGGTTGTCGCTTTGTTGTCTTTTGTCAGACGAATTTCCAACGGTTCAGAGGTATTAAGGTGCACATCTTGTTGCGGGAAGGCAATCACGATATTGGCGGCATTGAGTTTGTCGTTAATCATCGAATGCAATTCCGATCTAATCATTCTGTAGTTTTCTAAATCTTCCACAAAGACTCGTAACTCTAATTGCAGTGCATTATCGCCAAAGCTGGCGAAAATCACCGAGGGCGCAGGGTCTTTTAGTACTTCTGAATGTTCCACAGCAGCTTGCTGAATCAAGTGCAAGGCTTGATTGACGTCACTGCCATAAGCGATGCCCACCGGCACCTTCACACGTGTCACAGGGTCGGAAAGTGACCAGTTAATAAATTGCCCGGTAATAATATGTTTGTTCGGAATCACCAACTCTTGGCGGTCCCAATTTACGATGGTGGTGGCGCGGATGCGGATTTTAGAGACTTTTCCAGTGACACCATCTACCGTCACAATATCCCCGACGCGCATCGGTTGTTCAAACAGCAGAATAATCCCGCTGACAAAGTTGGCGACAATCTCTTGCAGACCAAAGCCTAAACCGACTGAAAGCGCTGCGACCAGCCATTGAATATTGGTCCACTCGATGCCCAATGCTCTAAAGATCAGAACAAAGCCGATAATCACCACGATATACTGGGTCAGAGAGCTGGTGGCATAACGTGCCGCGCTGCTAATAGGTAAAAATCTAAGCAGTGTAAATTCCAATAGGCCTGGTAAGTCTTTTGAGAGTAGCAGAGTCATCGCACCGAGCGCGATTCCTAAGGTTAAATCGCCTAGGGTTAACGGCACTTGTTGCACTATACCATTAATCAGCTGAGACTTTGTCATCTCTAGCGTACTATCGCTAATGAGGTTGAGCGCCGGTAATACATCACTCCATAAGAGCCATATGCCACTTAAAAACACCAGTACAGCACCTAAGTTCAGAGCTTGGCGGACTTGGTTGCTTAACTTATCGTAGTCAATCTCGGGTTCCTCAATAACCGGCAATTCGGTGACACTGTTGTTCTGTTTGTCACTCTCCTGTTGTTCTGCCTGGAGTGCTTGGCGCTTTTGCAGGCGTTCCGCGTAATGTATTTTTCTTTCTGATAAATAGAGGCCTCTTAACAAAATCTCTCGCAGAATATACACCACCAATATCAGGCCGAGTGTCCAGTTAAAACGTTCTGCAATTACCAGCGATGAATAGTAATAGCCGTAAACAGTTGCCCAAATAAGCGCTAGCGGTATGGCCAGTAATAAAGGGAACCAAATAAAATGTAATTGTGGCCATTTCGCGTTTTTTGTCTGCAGTCTGAAATCACGCATGATGTCACTACGTGAAGACCATAATCGGTAGAAGAGTACGGCTAAACCCAGCATCATTAAGATAAACGCCAAGCGGCCAATCATTTGTTGACCCGCTGGCGCGATGCTGTCGGTATTCATATTGATAATAAAAATCAAAATGGCCCCAAACGGGGTGGCCCAGCTGAGTTCACGATACAGTGAGTTGCGGACACTGGCATGCCAGCGAAAGTGTCGTTCAGCGAGTCCATCTGCTCGGCAGATTTGTTTGAGTCCGTCCATGATAAAAATCAAAATACCGGCATCGATTAACCCCTTAATAAAGCCTTCTGTGTAGGCAGAAGGTGAAGGCAGAAGATTTAGCACGCCAGCTGCACCGAGCAAAATTAAGGGAACAAGAAGGGCGAGGCCTAAGGTATAAGCAATGGCTTGCAGGCTATAAAGCATTGAATCGGTGCGAATGGAAAGCACTAACGAAGCTGTTTTTGAAATGCCTTGAATAAAACGCTGGCGCGCGAGTAATAGTAAGGCAATCAGCAGAACCCAAAAAGTGAAACGAACCGTTTCGCTTGAAATCACCGCTAGGCTATCCTTTACAAGCGCTTTCAGATGTTCAGGTGCGAAAAACCAATGCAGACTTTGAGAGAATGCGCCCATGGAAAACAATCCGGAAATCTCAACATTAGGCAACCAAAACAGATGGTCATTGAGGAAGCGTGTATAAGCGAGCGCCTTCTCTTGTTGTTGCGCGGTGACAGCATTGAGCTCAGACAGTTTGCTGATATAAACTGGGTATAGCGTCTGTAATTCACGGCCCGCTTGTGAGAGCTTGTCATGCAAGTCAGCAAAGTCTTGTTCCAGTTGCATCTGCTCAGAGTCACTTAGCGTCTTAGATTTATCCTGCAACAGCGTTTTTAGTTCGTTTTCTATATTCTGATCACCGATATTAGCGAGCTGTTCACTGAGCAATAATTGGTTAAGCACCGAGGTGTTCAATTGGTCTTTAATCTTAAGGGCTTTACTGGGACTAATTTTGAGTTCTGAAATTCTTTCCAGGCGTTTGTGTAATACCTGGGCGACGGTTTCCTGAGAACCATCAAGTTCGACAATTTGTTTGTCTCTTTCAAAGTGTGCTTGCAGAGTGGTAATGATTTCATTGGCGGCGTTTATTTTCTGGTCAACCAGCTTTTCTTGCTGAATTAGGTCCGCTTTGTTTTGTTGAAAGCTAATAATATGTTGTTGAATTTTGTAAAGAGGGCTAGTTGTATCAAGTTGTTCAGACTTACTTTGTTGTAGCGCCTCTTGTGCTTGTTCAGCCTTGAAGCTTTGCAATTGGGTTTGCAATTGGTCCACGGTCTGTAGAAGGTGCGTTTTGTGAATATCCCAGTAATCTCTTTCGGTTTGGGCTAATTGCGTCAGAATGCTTAAGTTGTCCATTTGAAAATTAATCAGCTTTAGCGAAATTTTAAGGACTTGTAGGCTGGATTTCAGTCGAGTGGACTTAATACGCGCATGAAAGTCCTGTATCGCATCAGCTCCGGATGCGGGCATGTTCTCTTGCTGTTGATTGATGCGACTTTGCAGTTCTGATTTTTGCAATGTACCGTGGGTGGCGATGGTCAGGTATTGACTGAGTTCTTTTTCACTGCTTAAAAAGTTTTGAGTAGCCTGCTGAAATTCCGATTCTGCTATATTTAAACGCTGTGTGAGATCCTCTTTAGGCAGGTGACTCAGGTCTAGGGTTTGCGTTTCTTTGAGTTCATTGGCGAGTTTTTTCTGGGAAATTTTCAGCTCGTTGAGGCGAGCATTGGCATTGAAGACGCGTTTTTCTAGGGCGTTAAACTGTTGTTGATATCTCTGTGATTCGTTAATCCAACTTTGCGCTTGACCCAATTGTGCTGAAAGCGAGTTTTGTTCCTCTTCGGTGAGTTGATCCGTTTGCTCAAGCGCCAGACTCAGCGACTCAATATCACTGGTGGTTAAAGCTTCACTGCTGGCTTTTAAGGTCGGTTCTACGGCTGAAGCCAGTGGTGATAGGCTGAATAAAAACCAAACGATTATCAAAGAAGCTATATGTTGGGTGCGTTGCATATCTATTTAAGCTCGTATCATTTTAGAAAATATAAGGTTATTTATACCCTATATTCTTCATATTGACACGGCTTATCATCACTTACTTATTTTGCCTCAATCATTACGTTTATGCGTGAGAGAAATGTGGCTTTTGTCTAGCTTACGGAATCGTTCTGTTGATAATTCGGCCAGGATTTCTTATCTAACGTAATGGGTTTTTTAGGAGGGGTTTTTAGATTCGCTCTTGTTTTAAGGAATTCTCTATATGAAAAGTATTAAAAGCTTATTTTTTTTATTGATTTAAATCAATTGGTTATCGATATGTCACCCGAAGTGGTGAGGATAATATGCAGCAGTTTAAATATTCTTTTGTTTAAATCCATGCTTTTATTGCGTGAATAAGTTGGAGAGCCTATGGTCTAGGTGAAAATACATAAAAGGAGAGGGTGAGATGCAAACAGCAAAGGTATTCGTCAGTTTGTTTAGTGTTTTGGTATTAGGAGGATGTTCAGACTCTTCTGACGAAGCAATCAATAGTGGGATTTATTTTTCGATTGATGACGTGGATTACAGCGCTGTTATCGTTGATGCGAGTGCGAACAGCATTGGTGATGTGGACAGTTTAGCCGTTGGTGCAAGACTATTGGCGTCTCAATGTGCTCAGTGTCATGGCTCTTATGGCGTTGCGGTGCGTGACTGGCCTGATTTATGGGGTTCCGGTCGGCAGATTAGTACGTGGATGACAGATTATCAGGATGCTGCGTATCTTGACAATATGATGTATATGCACGCAATAGCTTACACCTCTGCTGAAGTCGATTTATTAAAAAGCTACTATCCCAAAATAGCTTATACCGCACCTGTAGGAGAATAGTCATGAGCAAATCAACCGTTGGTTTAGAAGTGAGTCAGGAAATTTGGTCGCGTCGACAATTATTAAAAACCGGAGCAGGTTTATTGGCTGGGTTAGCTGGTATGAATGCTCTGAGCGCATTTTCAGCTGAACCACCACATATTGTTGTAGTCGGTGGAGGTTTTGGTGGGGCTACGGCTGCAAAATATCTTAAACTTTGGGGGGGCGTTTCGGTGAATGTCACCTTAATCGAACCCAATACAACATTTAGTTCGCCGATTTTAAGTGGCATGGTGGTGACGCATCAATTAGAGATAGATCGTTTAGACTTTGGTTACGATCGTCTGCGCGATATACATGGTGTGAACATACTTCAAAACCGCGTTACAGCGGTTGATTCAGCCGGAAAAACAATCACCTTGTCTGACGGAGTTACGACACTTGCTTATGATCGTTTGATTCTTTCGCCGGGTATTGATTTTATCGATGTGCCTGGTTGGGAGTCTGAGAAATTACCCCATGCGTGGAGCGGTCGTGATCAGTTGGCTTTGTTTACCGAGCAATTAGGCAGCTTTCCTGTGAATGGCACCTTGGTTATTAAAGTTCCTAAACTGCCTTATCGTTGTCCTCCCGGCCCTTATGAACGTGCAAGTACCGTTGCAGATTATTTGCGAGTTAATAATAAGAATGCCCGTGTGGTGGTTTTAGATGCTCAGCCGGAAATTTCGATTGAAGCGGATATGTTCCATGGTTTTTATGATGAATTTGGGGTGGAGTATCGCCCAAATATTCGAGTAACCAGTGTCAATTCAGGGGATGCTGAAGGCCATGGCAAATCGATTACATTTGTCGAGCAAATAAAAGATGTTGATGGTCTCGTCATCAGCGAAAACGCCCCTGAAACCATTGAAGCGGATGTAGTCAATCTCATTCCTGATCACAAAGCAGCTTCTATCATTTTTACGGCTGGTTTGAATGTCGATAATTGGGCACCGATTAATCCTCTCACCTATGAATCGACTATCGTAGGTAAGGAAAACATTTATATTTTGGGCGACTCTCAAGCCACGGCACAGGTGAAAGGCGGTCAAGCAGCCAATGCCCAAGCCAAAATTTGTGCGGATGCCATTTTGCGCGACATGGCAGGGGTTGCACCTTATGGAACTCCGATTACCTCGGTCGGTTGTTCTGCACCGGTGACGCAAACTAAAGTGAACTGGGCAGGGAAAGCTTGGCGTTACGATGCGATAAGCGGTTTGATGGAAGTCAGTGCTTCTAATGCTGCCACTGAACCAAGTGAAGTGCATTTAGAACCGATGTTGAAATGGGCCAATAATCTATTTGCAGACACTTTTGGTTAGTTTGAGTTACTAGAATCAATTGCATTAACTGCATAGGTCATATCACTTGTGGAGCATGATCTCTAAATTTTAAACCGGCGAAAGCCGGTTTTTTTGTATTTGACGCCCTCCCTTCCACGCAAATTAATTTTTATCTTAAAAATTTGACTAACTTAATTTTTGGGAATAAAATCCCAAAACTCTGAGGGGATTGAGCAATCCACATAGAAAATCGTTGGATTAATCGTAACGACTCCTTTAGCTGTACATCAGACAAATGTCTGACAGGACATTTGTCCTCTTCAAAAGTAGGGGAATGTTCAATAGCATAGAGGCAACATTAAGGCAGAGTCATTCAATTGATTCAATCTTTATCAAAGACAATTATTAAGTAAACAATTAAGGAGCTTACCCATGAAGCTGAGAAATATTCCTTTTATGCTATCCGGCATATCCATGGCCATTTTATTGGCCTCATGTGGTGGGGGCGGTAGTTCAGATGCCACTTCTAGCACGACGACAACCGCCACGATTAGTAGCGTTGTGTCCGGAACCGTGCCGGGTACCTTAATTGAAGCCTTCTGTGCCGACGGAACTTATTACCACGTCAACTCAATCAATGATGGAACAACGCAGCACCCGTTTTCTATCTCTTTACCTAATAATGTCAATTGCAGATTAGTGATGACGACGAATGAGGATGATCTAGCGAATAGAGTGATTACAGCAATACAGATAGATTCAGGCTTGGTATCAAGTGGTCTATTAAATATGTCAGAAGATTTTGAACTTGGATATATTCCACTCTCTTTAACAAGGGCTGGTGTTGACTTGGATGATGACGGCGTGGCGGATGTGCCGTTAACGGTTCCTTTAACATTACCTGATGGTGTGGTTTTGCTTGATGTGTCTTCAGACCCTTTAGACAGTGATGGTGATGATATTCCAGATCTATATAACGATGATGATGATGACGGAGATTTCAACTCAGAAGATGCTGATGATGACAATGATGGTACCGATGATGTTGATGAGCTAGATAACCACGATAGCGATGGTGATGGCATTGACGATATATATGATCGCGATGATGACAACGATGGCTCTAATGATGATGTTGATTCAGATGATGATGGTGATGGTACGCCTGACAGTGAAGACAGCGACCATGATGAAGATTATGAAACTGGATCAACAACTGTTTATACACCCGTCACTGAATACAACGTTACCGCAGGGCGTTTGTTAGCTTCACAATGTGCACAGTGTCATGGAACAAATGGTACTTCAACGAATAGTTGGGACAGTATCGCAGGAGAAAGCGCTGCTGAGCTGGTGAGTGAAATGTTTGAAATTCAATCAGGAGAAGAAGACCTGATTATGCAAGCCCAAGCACACGGTTACACAGATACCGAAATTGCAGCACTTGCAGGCTGGTTAGCAACACAGCCTAGTTCAGATAACGATTAAGGAGAGCGGAAATGAATAGTCAATTATCACGTAGAAGTTTATTAAAAGCTCTTGGTCTAGGCCTGACCGCAGCAACTTTACCAGGCCTGGTTAGAGCGGCGGATACATTACCGCATATTGTTGTTGTTGGCGGTGGTTTTGCCGGCGCAACGGTGGCTAAGTATTTAAAAATGTGGGGTGGTTTAAGTGTTCAAGTGACCATTATTGAACCGAACTCAACTTATGTATCACCAATATTAAGTAACTTGGTTCTGAATGGTCAAAAAACAACCGATGACTTGAGTTTTAACTATCTAAATCATAGCCAAAAGTATGCCGTAAATATGATTCACGATACGGTTGATTCTATCGATAATGATGCTAAATTCGTCACATTAGGGAGCGGTGAAGTTGTCCCATATAGCAAGCTAATATTGGCGCCGGGTATCGATTTTGATAGTGTTCCAGGTCATGACTTTGAAAAAGTGCCACATGCTTGGAAAGCAGGTGTACAAACTAATCTGCTAAAAGCACAAATTGACGCCATGGTGGATGGAGATAGCTTCGTTATGACCGTACCTAAAGCACCCTATCGTTGTCCTCCGGGGCCTTATGAGCGAGCTTGTGTGGTGGCGGATTACTTGAAAAACACCAAAGGTTATACAGGGTGTACGGTAACTGTTTTAGATGCCAACCCAGCGATTACGGTTGAGGCAGATACTTTTGGGGCGGCTTTTGCAACTTATGGAGTGACTTACGAACACAGTGCTGAAGTATTAAGTGTGGATTCTGATACTAAATCGGTAACTTATAGTGTGAGTGGTGCAACAAGTGCAATCATGACAGCAACAACATTGAATGTAATTCCTAATCAAAAAGCAGGGCCAATTGTTTTTGCAGCGGGTTTAACAGAGGGGAATTGGGCGCCAATCAACCCTCTAACTTATGAATCTATAAAGTTAAATAGTGCTCTAGAGGCTGTTGGCTTGGACATTCATATTATTGGGGATTCTCAAGGAACAGGCCTGCCAAAAGCAGGGCATATCGGAAACTCTGAAGCTAAAATTTGTGCGGACGCGATATTGCGTTCATTAAAAGGTTTAGCACCTGATCCAGCGCCAAAAACCAATTCGGCTTGTTATAGTCCTATTTCATCAACCACCGCCTCATGGTTAAGTGCGGTATATGAATATAATGCAGGTACTGGCCAAATGCAGCCAATAGATGTCATTCCTGGTAATGGAGTGGTAGATAACTATGCCTCTGGCGCACCAAGTGCAGAAAACTACCGTGCAATGTTTAACTGGTCAGGCAATCTATTTGCCGATACGTTTTCCTAGGTAGGATAAATCCCAGTAGAGTGTTTGTTAAATTTGGCTAGGCAATTATCTTTATTGTCAGATTTATAAACATCGATTAATATTTAGGCGCTTCTGAAATTTCAGTCGCGCTTTTTTTGTTTGGGGGAACTCTTTATGAACTGGAAAAATACAAATCAACGTTATGGTTTTATATCGATAGCGATGCACTGGTTGATGTTTCTGCTGATTGCGGTGACGTTTGCGAGTATTGAGTTGCGTGAACTATTTGAAAAAGGCACCGAAACTCGGGATGCCTTTAAAACTTGGCATTTTATGTTGGGCTTGACCGTTTTAGCCCTGGTGAGTGTGCGTGTCGTCATGGTTGTTATGCAAAAAACGCCAACAATCACCCCTACGCCTCAGGCTTTACAACAGAGTTTGGCTAAGGTCGTGCATGGTCTTTTGTACCTGTTTATGTTTTTTATGCCGATTGCGGGTTGGTTGGTTTTAAGCGGGGAGGGTAAAGTGATTCCCTTTTACGGTTTATCACTCCCTGCTTTAATGGCAGAGAATAAAGAACTGGCGGATACGATTGAAGAAATTCACGAAACAGGTGGTCTGCTGGGGTATTGGTTGATTGGTTTACACGCTGTTGCAGCACTGTTTCACCACTATGTTCTCAAAGACAATACCTTACTAAGAATGCTACCTAAAAGGTAAAGCTTTGTTTGAAGCGTTTTTACTCGATTAAGAGGTCTTCAAAAAAGAATGCCACTAATTCATGCCGGCCTGCAATGCCGGCTTTTTTATAGACGTTAGATGCTTGTTGCCTGACAGTTTTTTCTTTGGTCTCTCGAACCGTGGCGATTTCATCCAGTGTTAAGCCTTTCAATAACAGTAAAGAAACCTCTTTTTCACTGGCCGTGAGTTTCCAGTTTTCAAACTGAGCTTGAATTATTTTAGAAAATTCACCCATCAATTTTTTGGTTTGATGTTGTGCTGTATTAAGCGCTTCTTGAGCTTCAGATAGAGTACTATCCATGACTTGAAGTTTGTTTTTGTTGCGTAAATCAGAAAAAAGTAACACACCAAAAGCCGCCAATGAAGTCAGTCCCATGACCATTTCCACAAGAATATGGGCGTTGATGCCACCCATTCCATGCCAATCATAGAGAATATCCACAGAAGAGATTAAGAAGAGGATAATAAATACCCCTAAACTAAATCGAATTGCATTCATGTTCAAACCTTCCATCCTTATGATTTAATTAACTCTTTTACTGATTATTTTACATAACGGGCCGCGCAATAGAAAATCCGTCATTAAAGACCTAAACCCAGTATCATAAACACAGTTTAATCCTTGAATATGAAACGAATATGAAAATCCTCCTTGGTGTTACCGGTGGTATTGCCGCTTATAAATCTTTAGAATTAACGCGCTTGTTTATTAAGGCCGGTTTTCAAGTGCAAGTTGTTATGACTTCCGGTGCCAAGGAGTTTATTCAACCGCTCTCTTTTCAAGCCTTATCAGGCAATCCTGTGCGTGATAGTTTGTTTGATGCCAATCAAGAAGCTGGCATGGGGCATATTGAGCTGGCGCGCTGGGCGGATCAGATTGTGATTGCACCGGCTTCTGCAGAAACCCTGGCCAAATTGCGCATGGGGCGTGCCGATGATTTGTTGACGACTTTGGTCTTAGCGACTGATAAACCGATTATGCTTGCACCGGCGATGAATCGTCTCATGTGGGGCAATGAAGCGACGCAAGATAATGTACAGGTCTTAAAGCAGCGTGGTTTTACACTGTTAGAACCGGCAGAAGGTGAGCAGGCCTGTGGCGAAGTCGGTGCGGGCAGAATGCCTGAGCCTTTGGCTATTTTTGATGCCGTTGTCGACTTTCAAACACGCTTTCAAGAACAGCAAAAACAAACTGACCAGGCCTGGTCAGATGCTAAAAGCTTCTGGTTGAGTAAAAAACTGTTAATAACAGCCGGCCCGACTTTTGAAGACATTGATCCCGTGCGTTTTATCGGCAATCGTAGTTCTGGCAAAATGGGCTTTGCCATTGCCGAAATTGCGGCTAAGTTAGGAGCAGAGGTTACCGTAATCGCGGGACCGATTCAATTAGTAACGCCTTTAAATGTAGAGCGTATTAATGTGCGCAGTGCTGAGCAAATGTTCAGCGCCGTACAGTCGTCTTATGCGGATATTGATTGCTTTATCAGCGCCGCCGCCGTCGCCGATTTTAGAGTCGCGCAGCCCGCCGAACAGAAATTAAAGAAACAACCAGGCCTAGATAACATGACGTTAGAGTTGGTTAAAAACCCTGATATTGTTGCTTGGGTGGCAGAGCAAAGTGGTAAACCCTATGTGGTCGGTTTTGCTGCAGAAACACAGAATGTCATTGAGTATGCCAGAGACAAGTTACAGCGCAAAAATCTCGATATGATTTGTGCGAATCAAGTGGGTGACTCTCAGGGGTTTGAACAGAATGATAATACTTTAACCTTAATTACAGCGTCAGAAGAAGTCGTTCAACCTCTTTCGAGTAAAACTCAGCAAGCCATCGCCTTGTTAGCTTTTATTGCTAAGCAATCATTTTAGGGCTTTGTTAACAGACCTGCGTGACAGTCTTGCGCACCAGGCCTGCTTAACAGCTCTGTTTAAAAAATCCGTTTAACATTCCACCCAAGTCACCGCCAAACCACCTAAAGAGGTTTCTTTGTATTTATGAGACATCTCATCGCCGGTTTTCTTCATCGCAGCAATACAATTATCCAGTGGCATAATGTGTTCACCACTTTCACGGATGGCGATACTGGCCGCGGTAAATGCTTTAATCGCGCCAAAGCCATTACGTTCAATGCACGGTACTTGCACTAAGCCTTTAACGGGATCGCATGTCATGCCTAAGTGATGTTCCAAAGCCATTTCCGCAGCTTGTTCAATTTGCTGAACGGTTCCACCACGTACTGCACATAATCCCGCCGCTGCCATGGCGGCAGCCGAACCAACTTCACCCTGACAGCCGACTTCTGCACCCGAGATAGAGCTACGATGTTTGATAATGCCCCCCACCGCGGCGGAGGTCAGTAGAAAGGTTTTAACATCCTCAAAGGTGCCACTTTCGTGAATCATAAAATGGTAAAGAATGGCGGGAATGACGCCGGCCGCACCATTGGTCGGCGCGGTGACCACCATGTGGCCATCGGCATTTTCTTCATTCACTGCCATAGCATAAGCGCATAACCAATCATTAACGGTGTTCGGGTTTTCGTCATGTAATAGTTGTTGATGCAAGTTTTTAGCGCGTCGTTTTACATTGAGACCACCTGGCAAAATGCCTGTGGCATTCAGGCCATTTTCTACACAAGTCTTCATCGCGTTCCAAAGGTCTTGTAAAGCTTGATCGAGTTGTTCAGCGGAAATATGTACCAGCTCATTCGATAGTTTCATTTCAGCAATGGATAAACCACGCTCGAGCGCCATCTCCATCATCGAGTTTGCAGAGTTAAACGGGTAGGGATATTGTTTGGCAGGGTGGTTTTTGATAGGCGCTTCAATCTGGTCTATTTCGGCCAGCGTTGAGATAAATCCACCGCCAATCGAGAAGTAAGTTTCCGAGAATATGATTTGCTGACGTTCATCAATACATTCAAAAATAAGGCCGTTGGGATGCTGTGGTAGCGCATCTTTAAAGTCAAAGACGACATCATCTGCTGGATGAAACAAGACTGTTTGTGTGGCCGTCAGTTGCAGAGTGCTGGTTTGATATAAGTTTTCCGTTAAGCTTTTAACATCGGTGCTCGCCAGTTCGTGTGGTAAATAACCGTGCATGCCCAAAACCACGGCTTTGTCTGTCGCATGGCCGTGTCCGGTAAACGCCAGAGAGCCTTTTAGAATACAGCGCAACTGGAGTGGCTGGCTTTCGAGTATCGGTAGCTGTAGTTTGAGCTTGTTTACAAAGTCCTGAGCAGCGACCATCGGCCCCATGGTATGTGAACTCGATGGGCCTATACCGATTTTAAATATATCTAAGACACCGATAAACATACTGATTCTTCCTGGTTTTAAGTGGTTTATTTGAATTTAAATTGATTTTAGGCTGATTAATATGCCAGAAAACAGGCAAGATAAAAACCTGTTTTATCTTACGGGATTGAGTCAGATAGCTCTGCTATAAATAACTGACCAGGCCTGGTCAGTTGGTTTTTAAATGTTTTAGAGCACTTTAGACAGAGTTTAATTACTTTCTTTGCGCTTGGCTGAGCTTGATAATAATCGGTGATAGCACCAGTAAGGCAATTAAGTTGGGAATAGCCATCAGGGCATTTAATACGTCCGCCAAAATCAAGACGGTATTAAAGTGATTCGACAGCGCAGCGCCGGCAAAGACCGCCAGTACCCAGAGAATGCGGTAGCCTGTAATGACTTTGGTACCGGCTAAATATTCGGCACAACGTTCCCCGTAATAACTCCAGCCAAGTAAGGTCGTAAAGGCAAATACCGCTAAGGAAACGGCGACTACGACCGCACCAAAATTGGAGCCTAAGCCCGTCGCAAAGGCTAAAGCAGTCAAGGGTGAGCCGGTTTCACCACTTTGCCATACTCCGGTTACCATAATCACTAAAACGGTCATGGTACAGAGGATGATGGTATCAATAAACGTCCCAAGCATGGCAATGTGACCTTGCTCAACCGGGTCATTGGTTTTCGCGGCGGCGTGGGCAATCGGCGCGGTTCCCATGCCAGCCTCATTGGAGAATACGCCACGAGCGACACCAAATTGCATGGCTAAAATAATGCTTGCACCTGCAAAACCGCCAGCAGCGGCACTGCCAGTGAAAGCGCTTTCGACAATGGTCACCAAAGCGCCAGGCAGTTGGTCAATGTAGGCACCTAAAATATACAGTGAAAAACCAATATAGAGAATGGCCATAATCGGCACTAAAGCTGTCGCGGTATGCGCGATGCGTCGAATCCCACCGAACATCACTAAGCCCACGAGTACCATCAAGACAATACCGGTAACCTGGTTGTCAAAACCAAAGGCCGTTTCCATCGCGCCAGCTACGGCATTAGCTTGCACCATATTACCAATCCCAAATGCGGCGATGGTACCGAACAGTGCAAACGCCACGGCAAGCGGTTTCCACTTTTCACCCATACCATTTTTAATGTAATACATCGGGCCACCGACGTGGCGACCTTCGTCATCGGTTTCACGGTATTTAACCGCTAAAACAGCTTCACTGTATTTGGTTGCCATGCCGACTAACGCCGTCATCCACATCCAGAAAATTGCACCTGGGCCACCAATAAACAGGGCGGCGGCCACGCCGGCGATATTACCCGTACCGACCGTGGCGGCCATGGCGGTCATAAGGGCTGCAAATGGACTGATATCACCTTCGGCCTTGGAGTCTCGGCGTTTCCATAAAAGACTGAAGGCGTAGAAGAGGTTTCTCAACGGCAGAAAACGCAAACGAATCGTCAGGTACAGTCCCGTGCCCAATAGCAGAATCAGCATGGCTGGTCCCCAAGCCCAGCTGCTGGCGGTGGATAAGATGTCGTTGATGCTTTGCATAATCTGTTTTCCTAAAATATCTGAGAAGGTTTTAGAGGTTTTTATAAGGTTTTAAGTAAATTACCTGGAAAGAGGACGTTTGTCGAGAAGAAGAGATTTATCCCTGGGCTAGAGACATCGCTGTAAGCCTAAATTCTTAGGTCTTAAGTACTATGGTCTGGCTTTGATTTACGAGGAGTATTGAGGCACAATATGCGGCTTAAATACTTCTTTAGAGTGGCCTTATGTTAAAACTTGTTGTCACCGATTTAGACGGGACTTTACTCGATCACCATCATCAAATTACGCCGATTTGTAAACAGGCATTACAGGCGGTTGATGCGTTGGGCATTCAAGTCATGTTGGCCACAGGTCGTCATTTCCAAGATGTTTTTACATTAGCCCAGCAACTCGAGATTGATACCTGTTTGATTACCTCGAATGGCGCACGCGTGCATAATAATCTCGGTGAATCATTATATGAAAATCATATTCCAGGGAGTTTGGCATCACAAGTTCTAGCGATAAGTGCCGGGTTTGGCGTGCATCGGAATATTTATCAAGGTGAGAATTGGTGGGTGGAAACCCCTAATGAACCTCTGTTAGCGATTCATCACAGTTCGCAGTTCAGCTATCAATTAACCGACTTTGCACAGCTCAATCCACAAGGTATTGATAAGTTTTATTTTTATGCTGAACATGATCAATTATTGCCACTTGAGGCCGAGTTAAAAGCCCAATTGGGTGATGAGCTTTATATTACCTTTACGACTGAGCATTATCTTGAAGTGATGAATAAAGGCGTGTCTAAAGGTCAGGCATTGCAGACTATTTTACAGCGTAGAGGGGTTCACCCAAGTGAAGTCATGGCGTTTGGTGATGGCTTTAATGATATTGATATGTTGCAAATGGTCGGTGAACCAGTGGTGATGCAGAATGCCCATTCCGATATCAAACGCTTGTTAAAAGATGCGATGATTGCCCCCGCGAACAGTGAAAATGGCGTGGCTCAGCATCTGCATAAAACGGTGTTAGGTTAGTCATACGAGGGCTGAAAATGGCGGGTCTGTCGTAAAATATACAACAAAATTAATAAAATATTCAATCTAAATTATTCAAGGAAAGACCATGACACTGCAAGTTCAATACAAGATTTTAGACAAACGCCTTGGCAATGAAATTGAAATGCCGCATTACGGCACTAAAGGCTCTGCGGGTTTAGATTTACGTGCGTGTCTTGATGAAGACTTAACGATTGAGCCAGGTCAGACCGTATTGATTCCAACCGGCATGGCGATTCATTTAGATGATACTGGTTTGGCGGCGATGTTATTACCACGTTCGGGTTTAGGCCATAAACACGGTATTGTCTTAGGGAATTTGGTCGGTTTGATTGATTCGGATTACCAAGGGCCATTAATGGTCTCATGTTGGAATCGCGGTGACACTGCGTACACGGTAGAAATCGGTGAACGCATTGCACAAATGGTGATTGTGCCGGTTTTACAGCCGGTCTTTACCGAAGTTGAAAACTTTGGCGATGCAACAGAACGCGGTGAAGGTGGTTTTGGACATACGGGTAGTAAATAAGGGCAGCAAGTAACGGCAACAAACAACAGGTATTAAAGCCAGCAGACTGTTCTCAAAATTGTTGCCATAACAGCCTTAAAAATAAAAACCACCAGAGCCGACCAGGCCTGGTGGTTTTTTATGCCTTGAAATAAAGATTAATTAAGCCTAGTTTTAAGGTGTTTTTTGAGCTGCTTGATTCGTTTTTACGAACTCGGCGATTTTATGCACCGCCAATATCAGCTGTTCTTCTGTGGTGGTATAAGCTAAACGTACATGTTGCTCTGCTTTAAAATTACCAAAGTCTCGACCAGGCGTAATGGCAACCCCCGTGACTTGCAATAAGTCAGAGCAAAACTGCTCGGCATTATCGGTGAATTCAGAAACATCCCAATACAGGTAAAACGCCCCTTGCGGCAGGGTTTTCAAGGTAAATCCAGCGGCTAACATGCTGTGATAAAGGGTGTTGCGACGTGCTTCAAAAACTTGACGGCGTTGTTCTAAATCGGCCAAAGCATCGGTTTCTAACACGCGTAAAGCGCCATATTGCGAAGGTGTTGGGGCGGCCAAAAACAGATTCTGTCCAAGACGATCTAGCACTGGCATAAGTGCGTCCGGGGCTACACACCAGCCTAATCTCCATCCCGTCATTCCAAAGAACTTCGAAAACGAATTAATTACAATGACGTTCTCGGGTAAATTCTGATGTGCCAAGATACTTTCAGCAGGACGTTCGTACACCAGGCCTTGGTAGATTTCATCGACAATCAGGTAGCAATTTTTCTCGGCAAGAAAGTTGGCCATGGCCAGCAGTTCAACTTGTTCAATAATCGTCCCGGTTGGATTGGCAGGACTGGCGACCATTACGGCTTTAATGCCGTCTTGCCAGTGGTTTTTTAGTAAATTTGTATTCAACTGATATTGAGTGTCACAGCCGACGGGCACGCCAATCACCTCGCCTTGCAGCAGTTTTACAAACTGGCGATTACACGGATAAGCGGGATCGCTCAGCAGGACTTTATCACGCGGATTGATAATGGCGCTTAGCACCATATGTAAAGCGCTGGAGGAGCCAGGGGTGATCATAATGTTATTTGCAGAAACGTTGGCATGATAAAAGCTCTGGTAAAATTCTGCTAACTTTTCCCTTAACGCTGGCAATCCCATGGTAGGGGTGTAGTGCGTTAATCCCAAAGTAGCCGCTTGCATGGCGGCTTCATGCACGCAGGCCAATGAGGGAAAGTCCGGTTCGCCGATTTCCATGTGAATAATCTGCTTTCCGGCCGCTTGCAACGCCTTGGCTTCACCGAGAATCTTCATGACGTGGAAGGGTTGAATCTGTTCGGCAATGTCGGCGATAGAGGCTTTAAAAGGGGGTTTATTCATTGAGCAGCTGTCTTCTTTATTAGGTCTTTTGGCGAGATTTTAAGGCATTTAATCAAATAAAACTCAGAAACATATTATAGAGTGCATGCGCCATTAAACAAAATGCTTAGGTAGTGGTAAAATACCGCTAACTTATTTTCAATAAATTTAACGCTTGGATTGCCTTTTATAAAGTCACCAGGCCTGGTAGGAGTAAACATGCCTTCATTTGATATCGTTTCAGAACTGGATAAACACGAATTAACTAATGCAATTGATCAAGCCAATAAAGAAGTCACGACACGTTATGACTTTAAGGGCACGGATTCAAAATTTGTTCTTAAAGATACGACCGTCACTCTGCATACGCAGTCGGATTTTCAATTAGATCAAATGTTTGATGTTTTGGTTCAAAAAGCCAATCGACGTGGCATTGATATTAAGTGTATGGAACGCCAAGATGCCGATGTTCAACTTAAAACGGCCAAGCAAGATGTCGAGATGAAAGAAGGTCTGGATGCGGCGATGATTAAGAAAGTTATTAAAGCCATTAAAGACGCGAAACTTAAAGTACAGACGGCTGGTCAAGGCGACAGTGTTCGCGTCACCGGTAAAAAGCGCGATGATTTGCAAGAAGTCATGCAGATGTTACGTGGCATGGAAGACCTTGAGCTGCCTTTGCAATTCAATAACTTTAGAGACTAATTTTTAGAGACCTCTTCACGAGTCAATGAACAGCTATAAATGGCTAAAAATTTTAGAGATACATATCCCCATGAGAACACAGAACAGCATGAACTTAAATAAAGCACAGGCTCAGAATATCGCAAGCGTATTGGCTGAAGCCTTACCGTACATTCAACGTTTTTCCGGTAAAACCATTGTCGTTAAATATGGTGGAAACGCGATGGTTGATGAAAAACTGAAAGAAGGGTTTGCGCGCGATATCGTTTTGATGAAGCTAGTCGGTATGAATCCTATTGTCGTGCACGGTGGCGGTCCGCAAATTGGTAACCTACTGGCGCGTATCGGTAAAGAGTCTGAGTTTGTGCAAGGCATGCGTGTCACGGATACTGAAACCATGGATATTGTCGAGATGGTATTGGGCGGTCAAGTCAATAAAGAGATTGTTAATTTGATTCATCAACATGGCGGTAATGCTGTCGGTCTGACGGGTAAAGATGGTAATTTGATTTGTGCGACTAAATTAGAAATGCGTCGTGATGCTCCAGAGTTGGATGTTCCTGAGATTATCGATTTAGGGCATGTTGGTGAAGTTGGTAAAATTAATACCAAAGTCTTAGATATGTTAATTCAGGGGGACTTTATCCCTGTTATCGCTCCTGTAGGCGTCGGTGTGGATGGCCATTCTTATAATATCAATGCCGATTTAGTGGCGGGTAAGGTTGCTGAAGCCATGGATGCTGAAAAGCTTATACTGTTAACCAATACGGCAGGATTATTAGATAAACAAGGGCAACTATTAACAGGTTTGAATGCGCAAAGTGTTGCAGCACTGGTCGCGGATGGTACAATTTATGGAGGAATGTTACCTAAAATACAGTGTGCTTTAGAGGCAGTAGAAAATGGGGTGCACTCTTCACATATTATTGACGGTCGCGTTGAACATGCCGTGATGCTAGAAGTCTTCACCGATGAAGGCGTGGGCACTCTAATTACCAAGTAATTTTCACGTTGTCTGCGTTGCCAATTGCAGAGTCAACGGATTATCGAACAAGTAAAAGTTAATTGATAGGAAGATAATATGGACTTAGATATGATGTTAAATGAATACGCCATGCCTTGGGGTATCAAGATTGCAATGGCCGTCCTCATTTTTGTGGTTGGTAAGTTTGTCGTGAAGTTGGTGGTTGGTCTGGTTAAGAAAATATTAAGCCGCTCTGAATCCATGGATGAGATGTTGATTAATTTTGTTGCATCCATTGTCAACGCGGTGTTAATTCTGTTTGTCATCATTGCAGCCTTGGATCAATTAGGCGTAGATACGTCGTCATTAGTTGCTTTGATTGCCGCAGCCGGTTTAGCGATTGGTTTGGCACTACAAGGTTCTATGCAGAACTTTGCAGCGGGTGTGATGATCTTGATTTTCAAACCGTTTAAGAGCGGTGACTTTGTTGATGCGGGTGGCGTTTCAGGTGTCGTTGAAAATGTACAAATTTTCAGCACAACCATGCGTACTGGTGATAACAAAGAAGTGATTGTGCCAAACGGTGGCATTTACAGTGGCGCAATCACCAACTTCTCTGCACGTGATACACGTCGCGTTGATATGGTGTTTGGCATTGGTTATGACGATGATATTCGTAAAGCAAAAGAGATTCTTGAAGGTCTAGTGGCGGCTGATGAGCGTATCTTAAAAGATCCTGCACCAGTTGTGGCTTTGTCTGAATTAGCAGACAGCAGTGTTAACTTTATCGTTCGCCCTTGGGTGAATTCTGGAGATTACTGGGCAGTCTCTTGGGATATGAATGAGAAAGTAAAACTGGCTTTTGATGAAGCGGGTATCTCTATTCCTTATCCACAAATGGACGTCCATTTGCATAAGCAGCCTGCTGAGTAATCGGCTCTGTTTATAGTACGTTAATTTAAAATTAACGTTGGTACGTTTTAAAAGCCACTCTTTGAGTGGCTTTTTTTGTTTCTGTGAATCCTAAATGCGTGAGTGTTGATTTAAACCTCATGTTAGAAATAACCCGGCCTGGTTAAAGATTGTCGAATACAATATCTGCAATGGATTTATTCAATCAAATTGGCCTGTTCGCCATCTCTCTCATCGCAAATCTATTTTCCGCTTTAGCCGGTGGAGGCGCAGGATTATTGCAACTTCCTGCCTTATTGTTTTTAGGTTTACCGTTTGGAACGGCGCTCGCCACCCATAAAGTCGCCAGTGTCTTCTTAGGTTTGGGTGCAACCGCACGTCATCTTAAATCCTCCACCTTCGATTGGAAATTCTCCGCTTTTATTCTCGCCACAGGATTGCCAGGAGTGGTGCTCGGAGCGAGTTTTATATTGCAGGTTGATGATGACATCGCTCAAGGTCTTTTAGGCCTGTTAACGCTCTGTTTAGGGCTCTATTCGTGGTTTAAACCGCAGCTAGGCCGAGTCCACGAGAGCAAAAATAGAAACCTACCAGGCCTGGTTATGGGTGGCGGGATTCTGTTTTTGATTGGTGCTTTGAACGGCTCTTTAACCTCGGGCACTGGGTTGTTTGTCACGCTATGGTTAGTGCGTTGGTTTGGTTTAGATTATAAAACGGCCGTCTCTTATACTTTGGTCTTGGTCGGCATTTTCTGGAATGGTTCGGGTGCAATTACATTAGGTCTATTGGGAGACATTCAATGGGCTTGGTTGCCGGCATTGATTTTAGGGTCATTGCTTGGTGGTTACTTAGGCGCACATTTGGCGATCGTTAAAGGTAATGGATTGGTGAAACGTTCTTTTGAAGTGATTACGGTTTTGGTGGGTATTTCATTAATCAGCAAAGCAGTGCTTTAAAAGTGATTGTTTACAGGGTGATAACAACCAGGCCTGGTCATTTTAATTCACTCGAGTTCGTTTGTTCAAAACGTTCAAAGACTTTGTTTTGCGTCTCTGTCTTTTCATTAAATCCAAAATGGGTTATCTGACCCATTAAAACCGTTAAATTTAAGACAAAAAAATACCCGTCACTCGAAAGAGTGCCGGGTATTTTTGAATCGAAATTCAGTTAAGGTTTCGCTTAACTTATTTAACGATTTCAACCTCAACACGACGGTTTTCAGAACGACCTGCTTTAGTTGCATTGTCAGAGACAGGAGCTGTTTCACCCATGCCAGTAACAATCATGCGATCAGTGATAACACCTTTATTAGCTAAGTAATCAGCAACTTCTAGCGCACGTTCTTCAGAAAGGTTTTGGTTGTATTCTGCTGGACCCATGCTGTCTGTATGACCCGTAATAGCAACTTTGCAACTACAGTCACGATTCATGTATGCTGCGAAAACATCCAGTTCAGGGATATCTGCAGTTTTTAAATCCGTTAAGTTAAAGTCAAAATGGCCAATGAACTTAGGTGGAACAGCGATAACGACTGGTGCAGGTGCTGGAGTAGCAACAGGAGCAGGAGTAGGCGCTACAACAACTGGTGCTGGCTTAGGCTCTTCAATGCCTTCACATTTGTTGATTGCTGTTTCTGCAGTCCAGTAGTTTGTACGAACACAACGGTTCCAAGAATCGCGAACAATATCACCGTCAGAATCTACAACGTAAGCGCCTTTAGCGTTAGTTTGGATATCTGAAGAATCTTCTACATGAGTATGCGCCTGAGCGCCGAAAGCAGCCAATGATAATAAAGCCGCTAGAGTAAGTAATTTAGTTTTCATAATGACAGTCCTTTAAAAGTCAAAAAAATCTTTATTCGCAGTTAATATACCACGTAACGTTATATGTTAATGGGGAATCTTACCTATGAATTGTTGATTTAGATTAAGATTCGAGATTAAAAATCACAGCTGTTTTCAATCTTTTTTAAATTATTTTAATGGAATATCTTTCGGGCGGATAAATTGCGTTAATTTGCCATCACCCTGTTCAAGGCTATGCCAGTCTTGTGGCAGAATAAAGTGTGCAAGAGATGCGGTTGGAAAGAGGTGGATAGCATCTTCTTCAGGCTCATTGTGCAAAAAACGATACAAAAGTTCTAATCCGGGATTGTGGCCAATAATCATCACGCGTATCGCTGCTGGCGCTTCGGTCAGTACCTTTTGTAAAGTATTCAACTCGGCTAGATAGAGTTCATCGATGGTAATCGTATTGGCAGGACATTCACTACAGATACGGCGCAGTGTCTGTTGCGCTCTATGGGCTGGTGAGACCAAAATCAGATCGGGCATTAAGTTCTGTGATTTTAGCCACTTGCCCATTTTGAGGGCGTTCTTTTTGCCTTTGTCTGAGAGCGGTCGGTCAATATCCATTAAATCGTCCTGCTTCCAGTCCGATTTGGCATGTCTAAGTAACATTAACTCACGTAACTTACTTGCCATTTGAATGCTCTACGCTATTCAAAGCTAAGGTGTTTGTACGCACTTTTTTAGAGTGAGAAATTTTGAGCGTAGCGGTCATCGACGTACCCACTGAAGTAAACACTGAATTATCCAATACCATATTCTGAACGATAGACTTTCATCGCATCTAAATACTGTTGGCTTAAAGGGTCAGTAGATTGTGCTAGGTAATCAATAATATCGTTTAAAGTGATAATGCTCATGACAGGGATGCCATACTCTTGTTCGACTTCTTGAATGGCCGAAAGTTCACCTTTGCCTTTTTCCATACGATCTAAAGCAATCACGACACCGGCTGGTTTAGCACCATTGTCTGTGATAATGTCCATTGCTTCACGAATCGCTGTGCCTGCTGTAATGACATCGTCAATAATCAAAATATTGCCTTGTAACGGATGGCCGACAATATTGCCACCTTCACCATGATCTTTAGCTTCTTTACGATTAAACGCATAAGGTTTGTCGATATTGAAGTCCACGGCCAATGAGACACTGGTGGTCGCAGCGAGCGGAATACCTTTATAGGCTGGACCAAACAAGACATCAAATTCAAAGTTAGAATCTTTTATCGCACCCGCATAACCTTTGGCAAGCGTGGCTAATTGAGAGCCCGTATTGAACAGGCCTGCATTGAAAAAATACGGGCTAATACGCCCAGATTTAAGTGTGAATTCTCCAAGCTTTAACACACCGGTTTGCATGACGAATTCGATAAATTGATTTTTATTCATTTAGAGTAGGGCTTTTGCATTTAATTGAGTAGAACAATATCTTACTCCAAGCCCTTCTTTACACCAAATTTTTATGGGGTTTGTCACGCTTTTAAAAAGCGTTTGAAAGAGAAGGCTTGTGTGGATGTCTACTGCGAGGATTTGAAGAAGAGACAAAATATTTGGGCTTATACCTGCGACTATAGGTCGCCTCGTTGCAGGTCGATTAAAATCCTGCAAAGGCCTTAAGGCTCTGAATCTCCTGTCGCCAAATAGAGGGGTCAGCGGTTTCTAGAATCATCGGAATACCATCAATTCTAGGGTCGGCCATCAGTTGTTCAAATGCGTGCCAGCCTATTTCACCCTGCCCAAGACTGTGGTGTCGATCGAGTTTTTGTCCTAAGACCGCTTTAGAGTCATTAATGTGCATGCCTTTAAGGTATTCAAAACCCACTACAGATTCAAAATCTGCCATGACACCTGAGTAATCATTTTTTAAATCATAGCCAGCGGCATACGAGTGGCACGTATCAATACAAACCCCAATACGCGTTTTGTCTTCGACTTTGTCAATAATATGCGCGAGGTGTTCATGTTTATAACCCAGATTAGAGCCTTGCCCAGCGGTATTTTCAATAACTGCTGTCACGCCTTGGGTTTGCTCTAACGCAAAGTTAATCGATTCTGCGATGTAGTCCAAACAAAGCTCTTCACTTATTTCACGTAAATGACTGCCTGGATGAAAGTTCAACAGCGTAATGCCGAGTTGCTCACAGCGCTGTAATTCATCAATAAAGGCATCCAGAGATTTTTGACGTTTATCAATGTCGGGATGCCCCAAATTAATAAGATAACTGTCGTGCGGCAGAATATGCTCGGAACCATAACCGTAGGTTTTGCAATTGGCTTTAAACTGTTCAATGCTACTTTCAGTCAAGGGTTTTGCCGCCCATTGGCGTTGATTTTTAGTGAATAAAGCAAACGCTGTTGCGCCAATTTCATGGGCTCTTAAAGGAGCGTTCTCAACACCGCCGGCAGCGGAAACGTGGGCACCAATATATTTCATAAGTCTGATTGAATCCTTGGTTAGTGGTCTGTTAACGTTTAGTGAAAATAAAAACTTTGTCAGAAAATCCAACTTGGCACGTTATCTGCAAGGTTGCATTATATAAAATAATAATAGACAAGAAATTGACACTTTGGCGCAGTGCGAAGCAGATTAATTCTTGCAACACATAATTGAAACACAAGGAAAGCGTTATGGCGATTGATTTAAGACAAGTAGAGCCTTTGGGTTCAAAAAGTGTATTGTTAGAACAAGCGATGCGCCGTCAAAGAGGTGGTCGAGCCAATCAAACGAGCAAGAACCGTTTTGATGATATTGATATGTCTGACATGATTACCCCTGATTTTGAATGGTTGAATGAGGATAAAACGGCCATTCAAGACCTAGTTCAACAGATGGATGCCTCAATTGGTCTTTTGGCCGGTCAGATGCGCGACGTAGAAGAGAAGTCGAGAAAGTCGACAGCGGCGATGGAAAAAGAGCAGCAACTTTTGTTTAAGCAGATTCGCACATTGAACGGCTTATTGAAAAAACAGGTGGATATTTTTGGTTCGGTTGAACGCCAAATGTCCGACATTGAGATGAAGCAAAATAATCTTGTGCCGCAAATCGGTTTAGGACTGATTGCGGGTTTAATGTCAGCCGTGACTATTTTGGCCACCGCACCTTGGTTGACGGTCTTGATGGAAAGTATTCGTTAAGAGCAAGTGATTGCTATCTTTCTACTGTTTCTCTTATCTAACGTTTCTATGTCACCTGGTTAAAAAGTAATTATGCTTTAACCAGGCCTGGTCAAATTATTAAGCATGCTAAAATGCGCTGAATTAAATCCTGTCAGTGAGTGCTTTAGTATGCGTTTTCGTGTTATCTCTAATCAAAACATCACCCCTCTTTGCCAAGATAAATCACTTTATCATCTAGTGTTACAGCCTGAAAATGGCCAAATACTCGATTATCAACCAGGCGACTGGTTAACCCTGCAAGCTGCCAATCAAGTTGAATGGGTCGATGCCGTGTTGGCTGAACTGTCTTTGTCAGGTGAAGAGTCAATTGAACTACGCCGTATCGGCTCTGTCCCCGTTAAACAGGCGTTAACCCAATACTTAGAAATATCTCAGCTGAATCCGGCGATTCTCAATAAAATACAGCGTCAATACGGTTTAGGCGATTGGGTCGACAGACAAGCCATGATGGATTACGCCAACGGTCGAGATATTTTAGATTTGTTGCAAACCTTCACATCACTTAAAGGCTTAGGTTTTGAATTTCTTAGTTTACTCTCACCGCTTGCGCCAAGATATTATTCTATTGCTTCAGCATTCGTAGCGGTTGGCGGTGAAGTTCATCTAGTCGTCAAGTTGGTGACTTATTTCGCCGATGAATATAGCCGACTCACCAAACGTCGGCATTATGGTGTCGCCAGCTATGCGGTGAGTCAGTTGCAAGCCGAAGATGTAATTGAGGGGGGGATTAAATCCAATCCAACTTTTAAACTCCCTCTGGATTTGAGTGTTCCTATTATCATGATTGGCGCGGGTACAGGCATTGCACCCTATATCGGTTTTATACAGCAACGTATCGCTGATAACGCCAGTGGTCAAAACACGCTGTTTTTTGGTGAAACCCACCAGGCCTACTCATTTCTATTTGCGGATTATCTGCAATCGTGTCAGAAAGTCGGTGAACTCAATTTGTTTACCGCTTTTTCAAGAGATCAATCAGAAAAAATCTATGTACAAGATGTCATAAAACAGCAGGCTGAGAATCTTTGGCAACAACTCCAACAGGGGGCGGTTATCTATATTTGTGGGGATCAACACGGTTTAGCAAAATCGGTTGAAAACACTTGGCTTGAGTTGATTATGCAGTTTGATAAAGTGGGTTTAGAGAGTGCACAAAACACCTGGGAGGCCTGGCGAAAACAGAAACGCGTGCAGTTGGATGTGTATTAATGAAAGTTAATGACTACTAGAGGGCTTTGCCTGAATTGTTGTCAACTCCTGCAAAGCTCGCAGTTTACTGGTTACTCTAAAGAGAGTTTTAAACCAATCGCATTCAGGCGTTTGGCTTCGATTTCTAAATCCATTCTGGTTAGGGGGTGGTCTTGTAACCAGTTATCTTCAAATTCTAAGTGAATATGGTTTTTATTCTCAATGTAAAGCAGAGGGTCGGCTTGTTCGAAATCTCGACCCCTGTGAATACGCACCGCTAAACGCAGTAACACGGTTAAATAAATCTGTTGTTCGGCGCTTGTTTCATCTAATTCGTCATAGACCGCGGTATTGAATTTTCCACGATGGTTTAACATCATGGCACTGAGCATCTGTTTTTCTTGTTGGTCAAAACCAGGCATGTCAGCTTGTTCAATCAAGTAAGCACTGTGATGGCGATAACGTCTGTAGCTGATGGCAATACCGCATTCATGCAGCATACTCGCCCATTTTAACAGGCGTTTCAGATCATAATCGTTGGAGCGTAACTTCCAGGTGTTGTGGGCTTGTTTGAAGAGCGCTTTAGCGGTTTTGGCGACATGAGTCGCTTGTTGTGTATCGACTCGCATCCACTGCTGCATGGCGCTGACACTGACTTCTCGAACATCTTCAGCATAGAGTCTACCGAGTGTGTCAAAGACTAAACCTTCACGGAGGGCATTTGCAGAGACGTGCATTCGTTGAATGCCCAACTCCATAAAGGTCGCCATTAAAATGGCTAAACCACCAGCCAATACAGGACGGCGTTCATCTTTTAAACCTTCCAGTTTAAGGGTGTCTGCTGATTCGGCTTCAACGAGCGCAGTAACTAGCTTTTCCATACCTGATAAGGTAATACCAGATTCTGACCAGCCATTTAACTCTAAAATCTGACCAATGGATTTAATCGAGCCTGAGGCGCCAATGGCAGTGTCCCAACTGAGGTTTTTGAGTTTAATGCGATGTGGTCTGAGGACTTGACGACATTGTGATATGGCGAAATTCATACGTTCCGCACTGACTTTACCTTTAGGAAAACAGCTTTGTGTCATGCTGACACAGCCCATTTCGGTACTGGTTAGGTGGCTATTTTCAAAGCCTTTACCAATGATATATTCGGTACTGCCACCGCCAATATCCATAACCAGCCGCTGTTCATCACTGGCGGCTAAACCATGTGCGACACCTAAATAGATTAGACGAGCCTCTTCTTGGCCTGCGATGATTTTAATGGTGTGCCCAAGCACTTGTTTGGCTTGTTTTAAAAATTCCGTGCTATTTTTGGCATTACGTAATGTATTGGTGCCCACGGCACGCACGTTTTGAGCTGGAATGCCTTTTATACGCTGTCCAAACCGCTCTAGGCATTCAATAGCCTGTTGAAATGCTTTGTCCGTTAGCTTGCCGTTTTTATCCAGACCAGAGCGTAAACGTACCATCTCTTTATGCTTATCGACCACTTGCATCTGGCCGTGTGCTTCACGTGCGATAATCATATGAAAACTGTTTGAGCCTAAATCAATCGCTGCATACAGAGATTGGTCTAATTCATTTTCTAGTTCGGGTGCTTTTTCAGTCTGTTTTGGCATTTTTATCATCTTGTAAATCGTTTGGGGGCATTTTACCTGGTTTCGTCGGTTTAACCCATCAAACGATTTTATAAAGGTCTTAAATTTTAGGAAGGATTGATTTCGGCCTAGCTGTATTTTTCAATTAAAGCTTGCTGGGCATTAAAAGGTGTTTTTGCATCTTGCGGTTTGGGGATGTATGAACCATCGGCTTGCAGTAACCAGGCGCCAGTATTGTCTTCTAAGTAGATGGCCAAACCTTCGGTATAGACCTGTTGAAAGCAGGCGGGATCTAAAATAGGGAAGCCTGTTTCAACCCGTGCGGTTAAATTGCGTTTCATCCAATCGGCACTTGAGCAGAATAGGTCAGGCTGGCCACCATCGTTTTCAAAATAGTAAATACGGTGATGTTCTAGGAAACGGCCGATAATCGAGGTGACGGTAATGTTCTCAGATAACCCGGGAATACCTGGGCGCAAACTACAGATACCTCGGACAATTAAATCAATTTTAACGCCAGCCTGCGAGGCTTCATACAATGCATCAATAATGCTTTGCTCTTCTAAGCCATTCATTTTGGCAATGATTCGAGCAGGCCTACCCGCTTTGGCGTGTTCTGCTTCACGTTCAATGCGTTTTATCATGCCTGATAACAGCGTGAATGGAGATTGTAATAAGACTTCGAGATCTTTGGTGTCGCCCAAGCTCGTTAATTGCTGGAATATTTTGGAGACATCACGACCAATCGCCGGATTGGCCGTCATTAGGCCAAAGTCAGAATAAAATCGGGTAGTGATATGGTGATAGTTACCAGTCCCCATATGGGTGTATTGGCGAATTTTATCGGCTTCGCGGCGCACCACTAAAATCATTTTAGCGTGGGTTTTATAACCGACCACACCGTACATAACGTGGACACCCGCATCTTGCAAACGAGTCGCCTGGATGATGTTATTACCTTCATCAAAGCGAGCGCGCAGTTCAACTACTGCCGTGACTTCCTTACCATTTTTAGCGGCACGTTCTAGGGCTTTGATGATAAGGGAATCTTCGCCAGTACGATAAAGCGTCATACGGATGGCTAATACGTCCGGATCGGTGGCTGCTTGCTGTAAAAACTCGATAACCGGCGCAAATGCATCATAGGGGTGGTGCAGTAAAATATCCTTTTCACGAATTTTATCAAAAATATTCTGCTCAACTTGTTGGTGCGGAGTGAAGAGCTGAAAGATTTTTTTATGGCGACGTTTGGTCTTTTGTTGCTTTGCCGAGAAGGGTGGGAAGGATAAGTCTACTCGATTTATCATGCCTGGTACCGCATCCAAACGGTGCAAATTAACAGGGCCATTCACTTGGTAAAGCGCGGCCTCATTCAGATTAAAGCGATCTAAGAGATAATCCACCATATTTCTTGGGCAGTTATCCGCCACTTCTAAACGAATCGCCCCACCATATTGGCGACCGGAGAGTTCGCCTTGCAAAGCGCTCATAATATCGTCAACTTCTTCTTCATCGATAAACAGATTGGTATTGCGCGTGACTCGAAATTGATAACAGCCCGTTACCGTCATGCCTGGAAAGAGGCGGGAGACATTGGCATGTAAAATAGAAGAAAGGAATACAAAGTCATCCTGCCCTTCGGTCGCATTATCCGGTAACTTAATAATACGTGGTAAAGAGCGGGGTACTGGAACAATCGCCAGACCATTTGAACGTCCAAAAGCATCCTTACCTTCTAAAGAAACAATAAAGTTTAAGGTTTTATTTAAAACTTTTGGAAACGGGTGTGATGGGTCAAGCCCCACGGCACTCAAAACCGGTTGCAGTGATTCGATAAAATAATTGGTCAACCAGGCTTTGTGTTGTTCTGTCCAGTGGGTACGTCGCAGAAAACGAATCTGCTCTTTTTCTAAAGCAGGCATGAGTAAGTGATTTAATGTTTGATATTGATCTTCTACAATTTCATGTGCGGTTTTCGATAAACACTCAATTACCTTTTTCGGATCTTGCTTATCGGGTTGCGTTAAAGCGCAAGGATCTTCTTTTAACTCATTCAGACTCGCGAGTCGAACTTCAAAGAATTCATCCATATTACTGCTGGAAATACATAGATACTTTAGGCGTTCCAATAACGGGATATCAGGGTTTTTGGCTTGCGCCAAGACTCGACGGTTAAACTCTAACAGACTCTGCTCGCGATTAATAAAACGTGGGTAGTCTAAGCTTTCTAAAGGAGTTGAATTCGTTAAGTTGTCATTTGTGGTGCTAGCAGACATGTGGGTTCCTGAATTGAGTCGGTGTGATTATTGTAAGTATGAGATTTTACCTATTCTAGCCGATTGTGGGTCTGAAAGTCAGGGGCGCTATATGAACTTTAGATGACAATGCGTTCAGTTTTGAGGTTAAAACAGGCTGTTTTGCCGTTGACCAGGCCTGGTAAGTTACTGGATATTGAATAAAAAACGCTGTTTTTAAGGTCTGTTGCCAGCGGTTGGTTTGTAAGGACTGTTGTTATGGTTTAAGTTGGTTTATTTTCAGAACCTTCTTCAGTCGTTTGTTCTGTTTCAATCTCTACAGGTTCTTGGCAGGTTTTGGAGGATTGACAACCGCAACTCGGTACAGGGTCGACGCCACCGGGGTTTCCAGGATGACAGCGGAAGATGCGTTTGATGGCCAGCCAACCACCGCAGAGAATACCATGCTGTTTCAAAGCATCAATGGTGTAATGCGAGCAGCTTGGGTAAAAGCGACATCTTGGGCCAAGAATAGGGCTGATAAACAGTTGATAAAAACGCACTAGGCCGATAAGCAACCAAGTAATTGGATTAAAGGGTTTCACGAAGAGATCGCTTTAAAATCAAGATTTTGGTAAAAATTGTGCTGATTCTCAACGAGCCATACTTCTAAGTCGTTAATGGAAATCGGCCGACTAATATAATAGCCTTGGGCGTAGTTACAATCCAACCGAGTTAAAAACAACAACTGTTCATAAGTTTCAACACCCTCTGCAACCACGCGCATATTCAGATTGTGCGCTAGATTGAGAATGGCACTGGTAATACTGATGTCCTCTTCATCATCAGGCAAACCATCGATAAAACTTTTATCAATTTTTAAGATACTCAAAGGGAATTTTTTCAGATAACTTAAAGATGAATAGCCGGTTCCAAAATCATCTACAGAGAGCCCAAAACCTTGATTACGAATTTCCTGGAAACGTACGATGTTCTCTTCAGCATTCGACATAATGGAACGTTCGGTCAGCTCTATCTCCAAAAGGTGTGTGCTTAATTGTGCATTGGTCATCATCTTATGCACGGTTTCCAAGAAGTATGGATGTTGTAGTTGTGCGCTACTAACGTTAATGGCGATATGCAGCTCTTTGAAAGCGGTGTCTTGCCATTGAATAAGTTGTTGAATGCAGGTTTGAGCCACCCAATCACCGATGGTAATAATTAAACTAGACTCTTCAGCAATCGAAATAAACTCATCAGGCGGTACAAAGCCTAAAACAGGGTTGTTCCAACGAATTAGCGCTTCTACGCCGACGACTTTACCTGATTGCAAATTGATTTGTGGTTGATAAACAAGGGTAAACTCATTGTGGTTGAGGGCGGTGCGAAGGTGTTTTTCGATTAAGAAACGCTTGGAAAGTTGCTCTTCCATGGCATCGTTATAGACCGTAAAGGTGTTCTTGCCAGCGTCTTTGGATTGATACATGGCGGTATCAGCATGTCGCAGGAGAGTGTCCACATCTTCACCATCATTAGGATAAAATGCGATGCCGATACTGCCAGTGACATTCAAGTCATCTTGATCTATTTTGACCAAACGTTCAATCTGCTGTAAGAGGCGCATGGAAATGCCCTGAACAGTAAGAGAGGTTGCATTGCCCAGCATAAAGACGAATTCATCGCCACCAAAACGACAGATATGTGTGTCTCGATCAGCGCCTCTGAGCGAGCTAGAGATACGTTTGGAGATGACTTTCAATAGCTTATCGCCAACGCTGTGCCCGAGTGAATCATTGACTTGTTTGAAACCATCCAAATCTAAAAACATCACCGCAAACTGCTTGAAGTGGTCTGCTGCAATATGTTGCTCTACATGACTTTTAAAATAGCTACGGTTTTCTAAGTTGGTTAAGGGGTCAAAATAGGCTAACTGTTTAATTTCGACTTCCGCTTGGCGTTGATAAGTGACATCCTTTATGAAAAGACTGATTTCAAGCGCAGTATCGACTTGTAAGATTGAAGTGGTGACTTCGGCAATAATTTGATTACCGGACTGAGTGCGTAAACTGAGTTCTACTTTAGAAGTGTTACCACGTTGATGGTCTAGCTTAAGGTCATGTGTAAAAATTTCAATAAGACTGTTTTCTTGCGTGATATCTTTTGGGTCGAATTGTTCTCTATCGTTGAAGATAAGTTTGGCAATACACTGACCGATGGCTTCCTGCTCGGAATAGCCAAATATTCTACAGGCTTCAGGATTCCAACCTAAAACATAGCCATTATATTGAGTCACAATGACCGCATTTTGAGAGGTGGTAATAATTTGTGATAAACGGTTCTCAACGCGTTGTAAGTGTTTTGTATAACGATAGATAAAAACGCTAGAAGCGGTGATTAAGAAATAAAACAGTAGGGTTAGAAGGCCAATGATAATTAAAGGCATTACTTGGAAATCACTTAAATTCCAATAAGCGGTTAAATTAACCTGGCTTGTGGAATCTTCAGAAAGCAATGGCAAGCGATATTTAAATTCGATATTAAATACATCTAAAGCATCTGGGGCTGGAGTGATGATGTTTTTAGAAATAGGATTGTTAGGTTGAGTAAAGGCGGTTGTGAGCAGCACTTCAGTATTCGAAAAAATATGTTTAATTTGCTGAGTAATCTGGGTTTCAACTGGAGTTAAAATAAAAGCGACGCTCTTGACCTGAAGCTGTCTTTGACTTAATGACAGTTTGTCGGGGTCATTGATATATACGGGTTTGAACAGCAAAGTATAAAGACGCTGATCGAGTTTCATCTGAATGAGTTGTGCACTCACTTTATGTTGGCTTATGGCGAGCGTTAGTTTTTCATTTAAGTTTGGTAGGCTTAACAGGTCTTGACTCAGAAAAACTGAATTTTTTGGAACAAGTGGTGTAATCATTCGAACCGCTAAAGAATGCTCGAAGGGTTTTTCAATTTCATTTTCAAAGAGGCCTTTGCTACGGATATTAAATGCCTCAAAACCATCGTGATGCATTTGTGCTTCAAAGCGATCTTTTTCAGTGATTGGCAGGTAAGTTGCCAAGCCTATGAGATGCGCTTGTTTATCCAGATTGAGCAGGCCTTGAGCAAAACTTTGATAGTTTTGTATGGATTTAACCGTGTTAGAAGTATGGTATTGAGTCAGTGCATCTAATAGGGTTTCAGCATGTTTTTCATTTTGTAGCTGTTGTCCAATAAGCGTTTCTACTTTATCCATAAAGCTGAGTTTTTCTTGGGTGTATTGGTACCAAGAGACTAGGCTTAAAGTAATCGTTAAAACGATTAGCCCCATTGCTATAAAGCCTAAACGTGCTCTCGGCGTAAGCGCTAACATGTTTTTAATACGTGAAGAAATCATGGTTGACTGTTTTCTTGATAGACAACGGCTTGACTGAGAAGTTGTGGTGGAATTAGATGTTCAACAGGTTTAATTAATTGTTTATTAATCCATGTTTGCACCTGTTGATTGGGTATGATTTCAAGAAGCTCTATAGGCGTGCCTTGTAAAATCTCTAAAGCGGTTAAAGCAGCCCACTGCCCCTGCTCGTCAGGCGATTTTGTCATGCCAAAGGCAACATAAGGCATCATCCAAGGTTGCGCTGCTAGAGTGATTTTTTGATTATACTTCTTCACCCACTGTAGATTCGTTTCGGCATTCCAGTGTGGAAAGGCGACATAGTTTCCAAGAATGATAATACTTACATCTGGATCTTCCTGGAGTTGACGGTAGAGACTACGCCACTGTTTTTGATTATGGGCTTGGTAAGCTGAACTTTTTAAGTTAAGTTGATTGATGATCTTGTGAAAATCGGCAATGTTATTATTTGCAGTATTGCCCAACGTGGTGAGGTAGGCAACATGTAGGTGTCCAGAACCCATGCTTAATATCTGTTGTAATAAAAACTTAGTAGGCGCAATTTCAATCATGCCAGTGGTGTTTTGGTATGGCAGTCCATAATGTTTGGCGGTGTTGTTAATCGCGCAAAATACAAACGGTAGTTTGTGGTTTTTAAAATAGGGTTGAAGTACATATTTAACGGCATTGTCATCCGATACGATAACCACATCGGGTTGACTTTCTTCAATAAAGTTTTTTGCTAATAGTCCTACGTCCGCCAATTTAACGTCATTTTTTATTTTTTTAGAATTCATGTAGAACGTTTTGAGTCGACATTTATTCTTGAGTTGTTGTTGAATGCCACGATCAACTCCATCTTGCCAAGCATAGCCGGGTGCGTAGGAGGCAATATGCACACAGACAGGTTGTTCTTTGGTCGTTTTGGAAGCAGATAAAGTGTGATTAACTTGTTCTATTGCGAGTGCGGGTGTTAAGGCCGTCGTGAATAAAGCCATAAATAGGCTTAAGTTTAAAAAAAAACGGGTAATCAAAGGTGTTTGATTAAGGGAGGGGTCTTCTAAAGGTGTTCGCAGAGTGCGAGTCAGGAGAATAACGAAACCATGTTTTAAAACGAAAAATAATTTCATTTAATCCTCCAAAAAAAACCTGGCTAAAGTGCCTAGGTATAAGCCTTTCCGGGGGCGAAAACTCAGGTCGATTTTTGACAAACGTTCTGATGTTATGCGTTCTGTTTTCCCCAGAATTCAGTAAGATAGTTCGCTTACCTAAAAATCATAGAAAAATATTACAATGTTTCAGGATAGAATACCAACTATTAACGATAAATAAGCACTCTTAAAAGATGAAAGGAACTTTACCATGATCAAGAACCCAAATAGCATCCTTATCACGCAAGCAACGATTGTAAATGAAGGTCAGCAGTGGGTTGCTGATGTCCTGGTAAAAGATGGACGAATTGCGCAAATTGCAGAAAATATTGTGGCAGATGTCGATCAAGTCATTGATGCCAAAGGCTTGCTCTTGCTACCTGGAATGATAGATGATCAAGTACATTTTAGAGATCCAGGGTTGACGGCTAAGGGTGACATAGCCACGGAGTCGAAAGCGGCCATCGCGGGTGGCACGACAACCTTTATGGACATGCCGAATGTTAAGCCAACAACCACGACCATTGAAAACCTAGAGGCGAAATATCAGATTGGCGCTGAGAAAGCTTGGAGTAATTATTCCTTTTACTTTGGCGCAACCAATGACAACTTAGACGAACTTAAAAAAGTGAATCCTCGCAATGTCTGCGGCGTCAAAATTTTCATGGGTGCATCAACCGGTAATATGTTGGTCGATCGTGAACAGGCTTTACGGGATATTTTTACCTATAGTCCCACCCTGATTACTACGCATTGCGAAGATACGCCGATGATTAACGCGCAGGAAGAAATATACCGCGCAAAATACGGTGATGATGTCCCTGCGTTTGAGCATCCAAATATTCGTTGTCGTGAAGCCTGCTATAAATCATCTTCTTTTGCAGTGCAGTTAGCGAAAGAAACCGGTGCAAATTTGCATATTTTGCATTTAACCACCGCCGAAGAGATGGAACTGTTTGAACCAGGCCCTATTGAAGGTAAGAAAATTACCGCCGAAGCTTGTGTGCATCATTTGTGGTTTACCGAAGCCGATTATGCCGCGAAAGGTCACTATATTAAATGTAACCCAGCCATTAAAAAACAGTCTGATCGTGATGCGATTCGCCAAGCGGTCAGAGAAGGGCGTATCGACATTATCGCCACGGATCACGCGCCACATAGCGAAGTGGAAAAAAACAATCCTTATTTCAGTGCGCCAGCTGGCCTGCCACAAGTTCAGCAATCCATGCCAGCCTTATTAGACATGGTGCATGACGGTGTTTTCGACATTGAAACCATTGTCCAAAAAACAGCACATAATGTTGCAATTCGTTACCAAATTGAAGAGCGTGGTTATATTCGCGAAGGTTACTGGGCGGATCTGATTTTGGTCGATATGAATAAACCGCATACCGATGATAAAGCACATAACCTGTATAAGTGTCAGTGGTCACCTTGGGAAGGGCATACCTTTAAATCGAGTGTCATGAGTACGATTGTGTCGGGTGAACTGAAATATCATCAAGGCCAGTTTGCAGACTTTACCCCAGGAAAACGCATCTTATTTAATCGTTAAAAGGCTTAACCAGGCCTGGTGAAAGCGTTTTTTGTAAAGAATATAGGGATTATTGTTGAAACAGAGGGTAATCCGGCGTACAGTTTGTGCAACGGAATAAAACCGGGCGTTTTCTAAACGCAGGTAAAGTAGTCTTAAATGGGACTCCTTGCATGAGTTGGCATTCGACTCGTACAAAGGTCTCTAACATATAGGAAATCAAGATGTCTGAAGTGTTTATTGGTAAACAGCCCGTTTTAGATGTATACATGAATGTGTTTGCTTATGAATTGCAATTTCACCAAGGTTTGAATCCGAATAAAAATACGGTTGAAGCGACGGTTGAGTTGATTAAGAGAACGCAAGAAGAGATTGGCTTTCAATCCATTGTCGGTAAACATGCCGCCATGTTGCATCTGCCTAAGGCGTTAATCAATATCGAATCCCTGCCCAACTTTGATGAGGATCACCCGCTTATTCTTGAGATTCCGTCTGATGTCACCAAAGATGTCAATGTCTTACGTAGTCTGAAAGAACTGAAGGTAGAGGGTTCGAGTATTGCCTTGGAGGATTATGTTGACGATGAATCCAGTCTTAAGCTTGCCAGTATCAGTGACTATGTGAAAATTAACATAGATAGCTATACCGAGCTGAAGTTAAAGACAATGCTGGAAGAGCTTCATGAAAAAGGCATTAAGGTCATTGCCGGTAAGGTCGAAACCGAAGAGATGTTCTTATATTTAAAGAAGTTAGGTTTTGATTACTTTCAAGGCTATTTTTTCACCAACCCTGTGATCATCAATGGTCAAAAGTTGTCGGGTAATAAACTTACCTTGTTGCAGTTGTTGGCCAAGGTAAATAATCCAGCCACTGACTTCCATCAACTGTCTAATATTATTGGTCAAGATGTCTCTTTGAGTCATAAACTATTACTGGCGATTAACAATCCTGCGACGATGATTCCCGTTCGAGTTGAAAGTGTCGCTGATGCATTACGTTATATGGGACTTAAACGCCTTAAGTTCTGGGTCAACATGTTGATGTTGTCGAGTATGGATGATGTACCGCAAGAATTGTTAACAACCTCTTTAATGCGTGCTAAATTTTGTGAATTACTCGCGGAGTCGGCAGGGCATGTTCATGATAAAGACAGCTATTTTCTGGTGGGATTATTCTCAAATTTGGGAGCGTTTTTCAAAACATCAATTGGCGAAATTGTCAGCGAAATGCCTTTGTCAGAAGATATCCGTAGTGCTTTAGTGGATAAAACAGGCTCAATGGGCGAAGTACTTAAAGTTTTAGTGGCGATGGAGCAAGCAAACGTTGCGGTGACCGATTTGCATTATGAAAAATTAGGCATCAGTGAAATTGGTAATAGTTTTATGGCGGCAAATGCCTGGGCGCAACAGGCCATCAGTTCCTAGTCTTATTTGAAAGTTTCAATATAAAGCTCTAAATTATTCAATAAGCCGGGATTTCTCGGCTTATTTGTTATGTACTGCAATATCCGAATTTACGGATGAACGATTTTTTATCACTTACTTCACAAGGAAGACTTCATGGCCATGCAATCAATCAATCCCGCTACCGGCGAATTATTAGGCTCATTTGAAACTTTGGACCAGGAGACTTTGGATGATGTCGTGACGCAGGCTGGTTATCTGTTTGATGATTGGTCAAAACTGACACCGATTGAAGATCGTTGTTTGATGATAAGACGCGTTGCTGACGTATTGCGTGATGACAGTGAATTATTGGCGGAATTGATTAGTTTAGAGATGGGTAAAACCTTTGTTGAAGCGGAAGCTGAAATTGAGAAGTGTGCCATGGTCTGTGAGTTTTATGCAGAGAATGGCCCGCAGTTTTTGCAAGATGAAGTGGTCGAAACCGATGCCAGCCGTAGTTATATCAACTATCAGCCTTTGGGCGTCGTATTGGCGGTTATGCCATGGAACTATCCATTCTGGCAGGTGTTCCGTTTTGCCGCGCCCGCTTTAGTTGCGGGGAATATTGCAGTTTTAAAACATGCCTCCAATGTGCCGCAATGCGCCTTGGCAATGGAAGAAGTCTTTAGAAAGGCAGGTTTTCCAGACAATATTTTTACCACCTTAATGATTGGTTCAGAGATGGTTGAGAGTGTCATTCGCCATCCTGCGGTGCGTGCAGTGACCTTAACTGGCAGTGAAAATGCGGGACGTAAAGTGGCGAGTATTGCAGGCTCGGAATTGAAGAAAACCGTATTAGAACTCGGTGGTTCAGATGCCTTTATTGTGCTTGAAAATGCGGATATGAAAAAAGCGGTTGCAGGCGCGGTTAAAGGTCGTTTCCAGAATATGGGGCAGAGTTGTATCGCTGCAAAACGTTTTATTGTCGATCATGTACAGGCTGATAAGTTTATTGAACTGTTTAAAACCGAGATTGAATCACAGTTCGTTGCTGGAGATCCTATGGATGCGGCAACTACCTTAGCCCCTATGGCGCGTCAAGATTTGTTGGACGAGTTACATGAACAAGTTATGGAGTCGGTTGATTTGGGGGCGGTAATCGTCACAGGCGGCTATCAGCTCGATCGCCCAGGCTGTTATTATGCGCCGACTATATTGACCAATATTACTAGTAATATGCCAGCGTATCATGAAGAGTTTTTTGGGCCTGTCGCCATTATTATTAAAGCGACTGAACCGGCACATGCACTGGGGATTGCCAACTCAATCAACTATGGTTTAGGCGGTTGTATTTGGAGTGACGATTTAGCCACGGCTGAGACCATGGCGCGCGGTATGGAGTCCGGTGCAAGCTTTATTAATAACATCAGTTTTTCTGATCCTAGAATGCCGTTTGGCGGCGTTAAGAATTCGGGTTATGGCCGTGAACTTTCTTCACACGGCATTCGCGAGTTTACCAATGTGAAGTCTATTTGGATTAAGTAATCCAGAAGCCTTAATGATTACCGACTCATAAGCCAACTTTAAAACCGATTTTTATCGGTTTTTTTGCAATTAACCAATAGAGAAATTTATGCTAGATTTATTGTTCAAAACACTCTCAGATTTAAAAGAGCCTGCGATTATCTGGCGCTTGTTCATCCCTTTTGTCGCCTCGATTGTTTTGGTCTCTTTAATGGGCTACGGGCTGTTTGGAATCTTTTTGGTGAGCGATTTAGTGACTCAGAACCCTATGGTCGCTGAGGTGAATGGCTGGACAACACAGGCCGAGCAAACTATTGGCGCGGTGCCTTTTATCGGCGCGATATTGCTTTGGGTTGTAACGACCATTATGGCGATTGTTGCAGGTGTTTTGGCGTTCTTATTGGGCAGTTATCTGATTCTGTTATTCGCCATGATTATTACCGGCTTTATGACGGACAGCTTAGTCAAAGCCATTCATGATAAGCATTATCCAAATGTGGACTATGTCGGTCATGGTACAACTTCAGGCATGCTTTGGAAGATGCTTAAATACGGTTTATTGTTGTTACTGCTATTTTTATTAACCATTCCAATGATGTTTATCCCAATCGTTAATATCGTTTGGTTTTGGCTGCTTGGTTTTATGTTTTTCAGATATTCATTGGTATTGGATGTCGGCCAAGTGATACTGCCAGAATCGATGTTTAACGATGTCAAAGGCTTCGGTAATTGGACACCGACACTTACCTTAGGCAGTTTGTTTTTACTCAGTACCATGCCGTTATTAGGCTTGTTTATTCCGGTACTGGCCGTGATTGCTTTAGCACACCACTATTTCGATCATCTATCCACCATGCCTCAACCTTCGGAATAGGGTTGGTGGTTTAAACAGCCTAAAGAGTGAACCACGAAGGCACTAAGACACGAAGTTTTTGGGTTGATTGGATGTGTCATGGAGTTTGACTAGGCCTGGTGGGTTTTACATGCTAAAGAGTTAACCACGAAGTCACGAAGACAGGAAGTTTTTGGGTTGTTTGGTTGTGTTACGAGGTTTGACCAGGCCTGGTGGATTTTACAGGCTAAAGAGTTAACCACGAAGGCACTATGACACGAAGTTTTTGGGATTGATTGGATGTGTCACGGAGTTTGACCAGGCCTGGTGGATTTGACAGTCTAAAGAGCGAACCACGAAGTCACGAAGGCACGAAGTTTTTAGGTTAGTTGGGTGTGTTATTAAGTTTGACTAGGTCTGGTCAGTTTGTGAAAGACGAGTTTCTAAAGCACAAAGTCTTTTAAACTTAGTGTCTTCGTGGTGAATTTGTTTTGAATTTAAGGCTTACAATGAGATAAACCAGGCCTGGTCGCTTTCAGAAAGGGCGTGTTTCTAATACACAAAGTCTTTTAAACTTCGTGTATTAGTGCCTTCGTGGTGAAAGCTTTTGAACTCAAGCGTTTAACGCTTAGATTTTTTAGGTTTTTTGGCCGGTTTCTTTTTAGGCTTTTTCTTCTTAGCGGCTTTCTTCTCCATCTCTTTGATGGTGAAAGTCGGTTCTAGCCCCACAATCTTCTCAACGGGAAGTTTTTGCTCTAAGTGATATTCAATACGCTCTAGATGTTTTAGATCGTGACGTTCAACCAGGTTTATGGCGATACCCACTTGTTGTGCGCGACCTGTTCGACCGATTCGGTGAATATACATGTCACCACGGAAAGGCATGTCGTAGTTAATGACGTGGGTAATTTTCAACATATCCAAACCACGTGCCGCCACATCAGTCGCCACCAATACTTTAATCTTATTGGCTTTGAACTTGTTCATCTTGTCGAGACGGGTCGCTTGGGTAAAATCGCCATGCAGTACTTGCGCAGAGATGTTTTGCGACTGTAACCAGTCGGTGACTTCAATGGCTTTTTCCTTCTTATTACAGAAGACAATCGCACTCTGACAGCTGGCATCTTTTAAAATTGCTTTTAGCAAAGTGTCTTTATGTGCCTTGTCATTGGCCAAATAAACCACCTGCTGAATCTGCTCTGACTTTGTATTTGGGGCATCCATTTGCACAATTTCTGGCTCATCTAAGATGTCCTCAGCAAACTTCTCAATGCCTGTTCCGGCCAAGGTGGCAGAGAAAAGACCCGCTTGGAAATCGCCTGGAATTGCATCCAAAAGAGCGCGAACCACCGGCCCTTGTCCCATATCCAACATACGGTCGGCTTCATCGATAATCACCATTTCAACATAAGAGAGGGTGACGGCATCTTCTTCGATGAGTTTCGCTAAACGTCCAGGCGTGGCAATCAAAATATCACAGGCACGGGTTAATACATCGATTTGTACATTCAGCTTAAAACCACCGGTGATAATGACCGATGGAAAATTACAATAAGAACCCAGGTTTTTGACAACCTTATGAATCTGAAAGGCCAGTTCACGGGTCGGTGCTAAGATTAAAACACGTGGATGTCTGCTGGAGTGTTTTGGCTCATCCAATAGGTATTGCAGTGCCGGCAGTACAAACGCTGCTGTTTTACCGGTTCCGGTAGCGGCGCCCGCCAATACATCTTTGCGTTCCAACATCAACGGAATGACACCGGCTTGAATCGGTGTTGGCTTATTGTACGATTGTTTTCTAATGGCGCTTAAAAGGACGTCATCCAGGTCAAATTCTTCAAATGTCATGCGAGTCTCAGTTGTGAGTAGTGGGCTTTTTCAAGTATTTTATGACCAGGCCTGGTGGCCTAGTTAAGCTTGGTTAGCTCCGAATTATCTTATAACAAGGATTATACGTGCTTGCATCGATTTTCATGCGTTTTTGTTCGACAAAACTTTGCAATAAGCCATCCATTGCGGCCATAATTTCTGGATCACCATGTAATTCAAAAGGGCCATGCTTTTGTATTTCTAATATACCATCGGCTTTGACATTGCCAGCAACAATACCGGAAAAGGCTTTTCTAAGCTGGCTCGCAAGGAGATGCGGCGCTTGATTTTTATGTAAATTAAGTTGCGCCATGTTTGCATGGGTGGGTACAAACGGTTGTTGCTGATCCAGTTCTAAAGTGATTCGCCAGTTGTAGTAATAAGCATCACTGCTATTTTTTCGATCTTGACGAATGGTTTCCATGCAGGATTTCATATGGGTAGCGACATCGCGAGGGTGATTAATAATGACCTCTAATAAGTCAACGGCTTGTGAACCCAGTGTGACTTTAATGAAGTTGATGATGGAATCAAAATAGGCTTGGCTGCCGCCGTTGCCAGTCAGAATAACGGGCAATGGCAAGTCTTTGTTTTGAGGGTGCAGCAAGATACCCAATAAATAGAGTAACTCTTCCATCGTGCCAGGGCCGCCAGGAAAAATGATAATACCATGCCCCAGGCGCACAAACGCTTCTAGGCGTTTTTCAATATCAGGCAGAATGCAGAGTTCATTGACAATGGCATTCGGGGCTTCGGCGGCAATGATGCCGGGTTCGGAGATGCCGATATAGCGCCCCTCTTTATAACGCTGCTTGCCATGACCGACCACCGCACCTTTCATTGGCGCTTTCATGACTCCTGGGCCACAACCGGTACAAATATCTAAATTTCGCAAGCCTAATTCATACCCGAGGTGTTTGCTGTATTTATATTCCGTTTCGGTAATCGAGTGGCCACCCCAGCAGACGACAATGTTTGGCAGGGTATTAGGTCGCATCAACTGCGCGTTGCGGACGATATGAAAAATGGCGTTGGTAATGCCGTGGGAAGTGTCTAATTTAAACTGCGGGTTTTTCATGATTTCATTATGTGAATAGATTAAATCACGAATCACCGCAAACAGATGTTCTCGAATACCAATAATAAGTTGATTATCGACAAAGGCATGGCGGGGGGCATTCTTGACAATCAACTGTACCCCGCGACCCTTAACGGCGACCTCAATGGAAAAACTGGCGTATTTTGCAAACAATTCTAAACCATCATCTTCTTGTACACCGGTATTAAGTACCGCTAAGGCGCACTGCTTTAGTAGCTCATTTAGACCTTGGTCAGAAGCATCACAGAGTTGCTGAGCCTCTTGATAAGATAAAATTTGAAGTGAGCCTTCTGGGCGGATGATGACTTCTGCGATATCAGTATTCATATTAAGGTAAACTCATCTATATTACGTTGTGTGACTAGGTTTTGCGGGTCGATTGTATGGCTTTTAACTTGATTCAGTACCGTCAGCGCTAGGATTTATATTTATTTTATTTTGGCTCTATTTGAGGTTTTATTATGCGTGACAATCGTCCTTATGAGGAAGGTTTTTTAATCATTTTGCTAGTATTCGCATTGGCAGGTTTGATTTGGCTGTTTACCCCGTTTTTAGAAGCGCTATTTTTTGCGATGATTTTAGCCACCGCAAGTTATAGACTCTACCTACAACTCTTACCACACTGTAAGGGGTCTGAAACTCTTGCCGCATCCGCGATGAGTACGATTGTCTTTGTAGGCGTTATTGCGCCAGTCACCTACCTGTTGATTGAGGTCAGTCTGCAAGTTGGACAGTTGTATGGCGATGCACAAACCTGGATTAATGCGCAAAACTCAGAAAGCCTGATGAATTTAAATCAATCATTATTGACCTACTTACCGATTAGCGAAACGGCACAGGCCGGTGCCTTAGAGCAGATTAAAGCGAATTCAGCCAAAATAATCGCCTTTATTCAGCAAACCACGGTATTTTTATTAGAAGGTATTGTCGGTACGACTTCCTCATTTGTCGCCTTTATCGGCCTCTCCATTTTTGCGCTGTTTTTCTTTTATCGAGATGGCCATGCGATTGCCAAGCACATTGCGATTTTATCGCCACTGGAAAACCGCTATGACCGGATGATTATGGAACGCTTTGCCAGCTTGTCAACGGTGCTGACTTTGAGCGTCGTCGGTATTGCCGTATTACAAGGCGTCTCTTTCGCATTAGTCTCATGGGTAATGGGGTTGCCAGGTCTGTTTATCGGCATGGCGATTGCGGTAACCTCCTTTATTCCAATAGCGGGTGCGGCACTGGTTTGGATTCCAATTGTTATCTACGCGCTTGTCCAAGGTGATTATGTCATGGCGGGCGTGATTACTTTTTGGGGTGTCGTCATTACAGGTTTTGTGATTGATAATATTATGCGCCCGGTTATCATTACCAAACTCACTAAAGGGCTCGGTCAAGCAGGGCAAGGTCTCTCCGTTGCCAACCATACCTTATTAACCGTGTTATCGACCTTTGCTGGTTTGATTCACTTTGGTGTAATAGGACTGTTTTTCGGACCTGTTATAGCCGCAATGGCGATTACCATCTTTGATGTCTATGAACATAAGAATTCTAATGCACTGGATAGAAGTTAGTGATAATCCATTACTATTAATGGTGGTATGATGCAGAAATAAGAATTGGTTAGAGTTGGTCTTGAAGTTTCATTTTGTGAGGTTTTCCATGAATACAAAAAAAATAGCATTTTCTTTTTCAAAACTCGTACTGCTCATGGGGATTTTTAATACATCCGTCATGGCATCCAGTAACGCGTCAGAAGATCCTTATATCCAAGGGTTTAAGGCCTACGCGCAAGAAGTTCAAACCTACAGCAACGTATTAACCGATGCTGCAAATGCTTATGCGGATGATGTATTGAAGACTGAAAGAAAAGTCGGCTATATTGGTGAAGTTTTAACGATTCCTACAGCGGTCAAAGTTACCGAAGGTGTTTACACGGTTGTCGGCAGTATGATTTGGCACACGCCTGCGAACTTTGGTTTAAATAATAACCTCTCATTTATGGTTTTTGAAGACGGCGTCTTCGTTTTTAATGCGGGTGCGAATACGGCATTGGCCTTTTCATTACATCAACAAATTAAACAGATTACTGATAAACCTGTGAAATGGATTGCCGTTGAAAACAGTCAGGGGCATGCTTATTTAGGCGCCAGTTATTGGGCGGATATCGGGGTGAAAAACCTCTATTCTAGTAGTACGGCGAATGATGAGTTTAACCGAGGATTTGATTCGATTAAAGCAGAGTGGTCTGAACGAGTTGGAAAAAACATCACCAGTACTGCGCGCAATGTGACGGATAAATTTACGACCTTTGATGAGCCTATGACCATTGACGTTGGCGGTGGAGAAACCGTTATTTTGCAAGATTTTGGCCCAGGGCATACGCAAGCTTCAACCAGTGCTTATGTGCCTTCGCGTAAGGTTATCTTAACGGGGGATTTAGGTTTCAATGAGCGTATGCCAGTATTCTTTGGTTATACCAACTCTTTTGCTTGGAAGGAGTCGTATCAAAAAATGATGGAAGTCACCCCTGCGGATACCATTGTTATTCCCGGACATGGTACGCCGACGGATATGGAGACTGCCAAGCACCAAATGTATGATTATCTTGTTTACTTGCACGCTGAAGTACAGAAGGTAGTGGATGCCGGTGGTACGCTTGAAGATGCCATAAATATCGATCAGTCGATGTATAAGGATCGCCCTGTTTTCGCTCAAGCAGCAAGCAATAACGCAAAACATGTATACAAAGAAATCCAAAACGGTGCCTTTTAATTTAGAGCTTATTTGAGCGATTTCTGCGTTGGCAGCTAACTCATCTCAAATTAGCATCTAAATTAACAAGCTGATTTGGGGCTGATGGTGTATTGGCCGTGATTTAGCCTTTCTTTTTGGATACTCTAACCGCCTTTAGGCGGTTTTTTGTTTTTGACCAGGCCAAGGTTATTTGTGAGATTAAAGAATGAACCACGAAGGCACGAAGACACGAAGTTTTTTTTGGGCTGAGTTTCATCAGGCCTGGTATGTTTTTGTCTTAGGTTTTCCTTCGTGTCTTCGTGGTGAACGCTTTTGAATTTAGGGTTTACAATGAGATAATCAGGTCTGGTGGGTTTAAAATTTAGAGACAAAAAAACCGATTTAAGACAGGCTTAAATCGGCTTTTTATGGGTTATGATACTGAAAATTTTACATTGGATCCATCATATTTGGCTCATCAATATAACCATTTTCGATGCCTTTGGTGACAATGGCAACGGCGTCATGTGGGTGCAGGCTTTCTAAGTGGTTCACACGTACCCAATAATCGCTGTACTCTGAACACTCGTTAAGTTTGCTTTGTAGACGACGGCTCGCATCTTCGCAGAACATTAAGTTAGAGGCATTTAAACGTGCAAACTCTTGCTCATCTTCACGCTTAACCACGGCTTGAACCGGAGTTTGCACCGCGTCTTCAAGTTGATTAATCAAAGTTGAAATTTCTAACGTATCAGACTCAACGACCTTTACTTTAACCTGAGCGTAAGAGCGTTGGCTATGCGGCGTTGCATTAATGCCTTCTGGCGTGCCTAGCCAATCGATTACCGTTTGGTAATCCAGGCCTTTATCCGCTTGTCCATTAAACTGCTTCTCAAACGCTTCCTGAATCAGTTGGCGCGACAGAGCGGCAGAGCATGGGCAGGTTGATGAGTAAGGGATCTCAATGGAGACTTCGCATTCAAATTTTCCTTGGCGAATCTCACCACGGACAGTCGTTGGATAGTGTTTCCAGCCACTGTTGTCACTTTTAAGAGACTGACGACGTTCATAATAATCAAACTTGAATTCAACAAACGCTTGATTGCTCAGGCCTTTATGTGATTCCAGAAAGGCTCCAAGCACCGCTTTAACACGATTGGGGGTTAAGTTCTCTTCTGTGCCCATCTGATCCAAAATCAGATACAAGCGAGACATGTGAATGCCTTTGCTTAAAGGGTCATCTAAACTGACGTAGGCTTGGGCTTTAGAAGACAGGCTTACACTATTTTTAGGATCTGAACCTTGTTGAACTAGAATTGGCAGTTCAATTCCACTCATTCCTACCCAGTTGAGTTTTCCTTGAGGGGCTTGGTGCGGTTGGCACGCGATGTCGGGCATGTGCTTGGTCATGCAATTTCCTTCGGATAGGTGTGAGTTTAATAAAATTTAAATTGAGCAAAAGTGCCTAATTTAAGACTACACACAGTAGATAAAAAAGTAACGCAGGATTTTAGCAAATAATTGACCTAAAAGGTTGGTTATTATTCACTATTATTGCTTTAGCCGGTCTGATTACTCAGTTTTGCTAATACAGCTAAGTAGTTGATTTTCAATATCCTTATGATGTTTAAGGGAGTCTGGATGGGGGTTAATGCTGTCGCTGAAGAGTAATTCCAGTCGACTATCCTGGCGCCAGGCGATGTCTTCAAAGCTAAGGTTTTTATCACTCCAGTTAATCAATTGCCACTCATTACCGGTTTTTAGGATGCCTTTAGCACGGGCTAAATAGGGGGACATGGTGGTAAAAAAAGCTTTGAGTTTAACGCGATTAAACTGAGTTTTTGGGTGAAAAATCCAACCGATGGACGATAATTCAGTCGTGTCCGACGCAAGTTGAATTAAACACTGACTAACACCTGGCAGTGTTGATTCAACAGCTTTTGAATTCTGTTCCGTTTGCTTTTGGTGGCTGATAAAGCCTTGCATAGCGCTTAAAATGGTAAAATTATTCTGATGTTTAGCGTTGTTATTTTGTTTTAAAGCGAGGGTTTCTGCTAACGCAACCCTGCCTTGTTGGGTTGGTTTAATCTCTGTTTTGGGGGGATAGCAGTTCTGCAGAAGTTCGAATGCGGCATTATGTTCATCGAAACTGCTCAAATCGGTTTTATTGAGCAAAATAATGTCTGCAAGCGTCACTAAATCGCGCATCACTGCAGATTTTTGCCAGCGTAAAGGCGTCAATTGTTGTGGTGTAATCACACAAATAATGGGTTGCAGAGTGAGGGGGGGTACAAACGGCGATTGTCTGAGTGTATCAATAATCTTGGCAGGGTGGCCTAAGCCGGTTGGCTCGATAAACAGACGGCTGATGGGGTTTTCTTTGGACTCTACGAGTAGTTGATTAATGGCTTGAGTTAAACCATGTTGAGCACTGCAACAAACGCAACCACCGGTAACTGAAAGAACGGCATCGTTAGAGTCTTGGCTTTGCAAGGTCGCCGCATCAATGTCGACTTCACCAAATTCATTAATGATGATGCCCCATCTTTCATGCGCGGGTTTTTGCTGGAGGAGTTGTCTGAGTGTTGTGGTTTTTCCGCTCCCCAATAGACCTGTTATAAGGTGGGTGGGAAGGGAAATTACTTGAGGCATTAGTGAGAGTGCTTTTGCTAAGCGGCTGCTAACCGTTTAACGGCAAGCTTGGCCGTCGAGCAGTTCTTTGGAGAGCAACTCATTATCAATGTTAATGCCCAGGCGCTCGCAGACTATTTGAGCATCTCGGTAAGCATTACCCAAACAAGTCGTAGCACCTGGTGAAGGTGTCATATTAAAGATGAGGTTTTCACCTTCAGGGACAATGCTGGCTTCGCCCAATTGTAAGACCATTTCAGTTTTATTGATGACCTGAGGACGTAATCCACCAATACCTGCGGCGTACTCTAAATCTTCTGGCTTAAGTCCTGGGATGATTTTTTGTGCATCCTTGGCAAACAACTTCTGACGAATCCATGGGATTTCAAAAGCGAAGTTTCTAAATATGTAGTTACGAATGGTGCTGTCTTTCATTAAATCCCAAAAGACACGAATCACTTTGCCATCTAACTTTAAGCTTTTCCAGAAATCCCAATAGGTGCCTCCGGTATAACGCTCAAGTTTTGGCAGTACCAACGCGGTTGGCCCTAGACGAGTTTTATTCATTTCGATTAAGTCAGGATCGCCGTGCAATGCAGCAAATGGGAGCTTGTCATTTTGCATGGTATAGACTTTACCGTTCAGCATTTTAGGCACATAGTAGAAGCTGCCGGCCATCGGTAAAATCGACATGTCTAAACCATGCCCGAGTTGGTTGGCAAGTAGTAAACTGTGTGCGCCCGCAGAGACGACCACGAAACGCGCCATAAAGGTACCTTGTGGTGTTTGCAGTTCGTAGTGGTCATCAAACTGAGTGATTTTTTCGACTTCAGAACTTAAAGAGACATTTAATTCCGTATTGGTATTACGTGCGCTGTTAATAAACGATTTTGAAAGATTGCCAAAGTTCACCGCAGAGTATTCATCGGTGCAGCCACAAGCAAGAATCTTTTCTGGGCGGGGTTTGCCATCGATTAGCGCAACGGCTGGTTCAACTTCGGCAATACGTTCTGCATCCCACAGTTCCATATATGGAAAGTCTTCAGCGAACTCTTCATGACGTTTTTTGAGGCGTTCACACTCATCATCGCCGACGGCCAGAATCATTTTCGGGAATTTAAAGATAAAGTCGTTTTTATCAACCATGTCGGCGTAATGCACCAACATATTAGCTTGCTGCTTTACCGATTTAGCTTTTTCAAGCTTGTAGTTGGTTTCAATGTCACCACAGTGCAAAGTTTGACTATTGGCGCGTGCATTTGAGTTTAGTGGGGCCAGTGAACCATATTTTTCTAGGACTGCAATTGACTTAACATCGGTGTATTTAGACAATAAATACGTTAAGGCGCAGCCTGAAATTCCGCCACCAACAATCACAACATCAAACATACGATTTTTCATTTATTTAAAGGGCCCTGAGTTTCACTCTAATGAATGCAGTTTTGCAAAACCATGTATTATATAGAAAAGCAGTCAACAGTTAAGCAAATTCTTATATTGAATGGGCTCGCTTGTTATTTTTACCTAGTTTAGCAATAAAGACACGATAAAATAGAGTTTTCTTTTAATTATGAATCAGTTAGAAAATACCGCACTATTCTTTAAATCCCTTTCGGAACCAGTTCGGTTGCGAATATTGAGCCTGTTAATTCACGCAGAACATGAAATTTGTGTGTGTGATTTAATGGTCGTTTTGGAAGTGCCACAAAGCGTTATCTCTCGGCATCTTGCTTATTTACGTAAAGCGAACTTAGTGAATGCACGTCGAGAGGGGGTTTGGATGCATTATTCAATCACTCCGGCTTTAAATGCTCTGCCACATTCTGTTTTACAAGCCTTGAAAGACCATTCGGTCAGCAATTCAATCCTCGCTGAAGATTTACTTAAACAGGCGGGTAAAAGCTGTTGTTAGCATAGTTTTTTGCTGTGACCACAGGCGTTTACAAAACTGTTTTTTGTCATATCGTTGTAATATACAGGCGTTATAATATTTGCCTAGACAAATTAATAGATACAATCATTATGAGACCTTTGCACGAGTGGGGCGCGAGAGAAAAATGAGGTAAAAATTGTCTAAATAAGGCGTAAAACGTAGGTAATAGCTGGCTATTGGCAAGTTTTAGAACGAAATTTAGGCGATTTTTAACCATTTTTATTTGTGCAGCCACTCGTGCAAAGGTCTCATTATAAAAGAAAGAAAGGAAGGCAGCATGATTAAAGTCGCGATTAATGGGTTTGGCCGTATGGGACGTTTGGCACTAAGAGTTGCCTATGACTGGCCTGGAGTTGAATTTGTGCATATTAATGAAATCGCCACAGATGCATACGGTTCTGCCCACCTATTGAATTTTGATTCGGCGCATGGCCGTTGGCATCATGAAGCGCAGGAAGATGCGGATCAGATTGTTATTGATGACCACGCGATTAGTTATTCACAATATGCCGATATTTCAGCAGTGGATTGGGCCGCATTAGAAGTGGATGTGGTCATTGAGGCAACTGGAAAATTTCGCAGCCGTGAAACGCTTCAAGCCTATTTAGATCAAGGCATTAAGCAGGTTATTGTTGCGGCGCCGATGAATGAAGGTATTAAAAACATTGTCATGGGGATTAATGACGATATTTTTGAGCCTGGTTTAGATTCGATTATTACGGCGGCCTCTTGTACCACTAACTGCATTGCGCCAGTGATTAAGGTTCTACATGAGAAAATCGGTATTAAACATGGCATGATTACTTCGATGCATGATCGTACCAATACTCAAAAAGTGGTGGATCATGGACACAAAGATTTACGCCGAGCGCGTGCGGGATTTGAATCTCTTATTCCTACGACAACCGGTTCCGCGAAAGCCATCGGTTCGATTTTTCCAGAACTGAATGGCCGCTTAAATGGTTTGGCGGTACGAGTACCTCTTATGAATGCGTCTTTAACGGATTTAGTGCTGGAAATGCAGCGTGAGGTAACGGTCGAAGAGGTTAATGAACTGTTTAAACAGGCTTCAGAAACCTATCTAAAGGATGTTTTGGGCTATGAAACACGCCCATTGGTTTCAGTGGATTATGAAGGGGATTTACACTCTTCTGTCATTGATGCACTCTCCACAATGGTCGTCGGCGGCACACAGCTGAAAGTGCTTGCTTGGTATGATAATGAGATAGGTTATGTGGCTAGAATGATGGAGCTTGTGCTTAAAGTAGGCAAGCTGAATCAATCAGCTTAATCGTCTGCCAAGTGGTGCTGGACGTTTTTAAAGCGATTTTAACCACGAAGACGCGAAGAATGAATGGTTAATTTTAAATTTAGCAATTAAAACTTCATATCAACAGCATACCGAGGTTACCGGCCAGGTTGGACGTACTCTTATTTTTTCCTTCGCGTCTTCGTGCCTTCGTGGTGTGTTTTTTAAAAGTATTTAAGACAGAGGTAAAGCAATGACTGCAGTACAGCAATATGGAATTGTGACCGCCAACTATTGGGCCTTTACCTTAACGGACGGCGCTTTACGCATGTTGGTGTTGCTGTTTTTTTACGGCTTAGGTTATAGCCCGTTAGAAATCGCTATGTTGTTTTTGTTCTATGAGTTTTTCGGAATCGTTACCAATCTGTTTGGCGGCTGGATTGGCGCTAAGTTTGGTCTTAAAGTCACCATGGATTTTGGGCTATTTTTACAGATAGTCGCACTGTTAATGTTGGCGGTAAATCCTGATTGGCTGACGGTATGGTTTGTGATGCTTGCCCAGGCTTTGTCGGGTATCGCTAAAGATCTGAATAAAATGAGCGCCAAAAGCAGTCTTAAAAGTTTGGTGCAGCAGGCTGAAGATCCCGAAGGTAAACTCTATCATTGGGTCTCGTTATTGACGGGTTCAAAAAACGCATTAAAAGGCGTCGGTTTTTTTCTAGGTGCTTTTTTATTGGCAACGGTGGGTTTTGAGAATGCACTGTACTTAATGGCTGGTATGCTTGCGATTGCATTGACTGTTTCTCGATTGTTTTTGGATGGAGAGATGGGCAAAGCCAAAAACAAATCTAAGTTCTCAGAGCTTTTTTCTAAAACACCCTCCATTAATAAACTCTCTGCGGCACGTTTTTTTCTATTCGGCGCGCGTGATGTTTGGTTTGTGGTCGCGCTTCCGCTCTATCTTATTGGCGTCTTGGGCTGGGAACATACTCAGGTAGGTCTGTATTTGGCCGTATGGATTATTGGTTATGGTTTTGTGCAAGCTATGGCACCCAAAATCACCGGGATCAAAAAAGGTAAATTACCCAGTGCAAACACGGCGATGTTATTGGCGTTTTCGTTAGCCATTATTCCCGTAATGATGGGCTTAACATTGGCCTATGAACCACAATGGATCATTATGATTGGCTTGGGATTGTTTGGCATTTTATTTGCCATTAACTCGGCGGTACACTCTTATTTAATTGTCTCCTATGCGGATGAAGATGGCAGTTCGAAAGATATCGGTTTTTACTACATGGCGAATGCGGGTGGTCGTTTAACGGGTACCGTCTTATCTGGCTATGTTTATCAAGTCGCCGGCATGGAGGCTTGTCTATTTATCGCCGCAGCATTTGTGATTGTCGCAGGCGCCTTAGCAGGAAGAATTACATCTGAAAATAAAACCATCTCATCACTTTAGCTGTTCGTTTTACGAAATTAAAGATTCACCACGAAGACTCAGAGACACGAAGGTTATAGAATAATAGGTGGTGTTAAATCTAAATCATCAGGCTTGTTTGTTTATTGTCTTAGGCTTTTCTTCGTGCCTTCGTGGTAAGAATGGTTTTAGGGGTTGCCCGGAGATGAGTCGGTCTGCCCGTTTAACAAAATTAAAGATTCACCACGAAGACACAGAGGCACGAAGGTTATTGGCGAATGCGTGCTGTTAAATCTAAGCTAGCAATTCTATTCGTTTATTGTGTTTGGTTTTCTTCGAGTCTTCGTGCCTTCGTGGTGAAAATGGTTTTAGAGTTTGCCCTGAGATGACCAGGCCTGGTCACTTCATTAATTTAGCTCGAACTCTCAGTCCCAGGATATTGCCTAATAGCGCAAACACCAACCATATCCAGCCATGCAAACTTCCAGAAGCGATGCCGCTAAAGAATGCTCCAATATTACAGCCTGACGCCATGACAGCACCAAACCCCATAATCAATCCACCTGACATGCTCATCATTAAGCCCTGTGGGCTGATCTTGATTTTTTTGCGTGGGTGAATCATTGAAACAATCAGTGCCCCAAAGATAACGCCAAAGGTGGTTAGGCTAACGGGGTTTTCCGCAATACCTTGATTGATTGCATTGCTGTGTTGTTGTGCATAATCCCAAAAAGACCATTCAATCGGCAGGCCGATTAAATCAATTAATTTAGTTCCCCAGAATGGAAAGGCTGAGGCAATTGACCAGGGAGATCCGGTTTCTAAAAGTAATGTCGCATTGAGAATCGCGAGTAATAATCCTGCGAGTAAAAAGGGATGAAACTTGCGATTACTGGCGTTGAATAGTGGGTCGATTTTACCGCGGTACTTTTTTTCATGCCACGTTAAAAATTTATAAAGAACCAGTAAAATGAGTAGTTGAATTGACAACCCAGGCAACCAACCAAAGCTGTGTTGAAAGGAAATAGAGGGGCTGGTCGGCAGTGATTGCCAATCATCAAATGTAGCGGCCGCCACGGTGCCGCCGATAATCATAAATCCTAGGGTTATAATAGATAGGGGTTGTAGTTGGCCGACTCGATTGAGTGTTCCCGATGTGCAGCCGCAACCAATCTGCATGCCGATGCCAAACATAAAAGCACCGATGGGAATTGCTAAACTAAGCGGGCGAATAAACCCCTGAAATGTCTGCTCCTGCCAGGACTCGATGGCAAGTAACGGCGCAAAAAGCAGGATGGCCAAGCCGAGCATCCATATTAGCGCGCGAAACCCTAGTGTATTGTTATCGACAATTAAGCTGCGAAAGCTACTGCTAAATCCAAACTGAAAATAGTTCAGAGTTGCACCAAGCAAGCTGCCAATAATGATGTAATTTAGTATGTAGAGGTTTTCAGGCATGGCTTTTTCGCAGTCTTTATTTTATGACGTTACAATAGTGTCTAGGTGTCGTTAAAGTCGTTACAATGCGCTTAATGTTAATTGAATGCCCACAAAGCTTTATTTAAATGTTAATTAAATGTTTTTGTGTCATTGCAGTGTTTTAGGATGAATATTTGCTAAGCGCTATATTAACAATTAATTTTATAGAAGGATATTCAAAAAACTGATTGGTGCATAGGTAGAGTTGCTTATTCTTTGGTTTTAAAAAGGTGTGTGTAGTCGTGAAGTTATTACAAGATGTTATTTTCATCACCGGTGGTGGTCAGCGTATAGGTGCGTTTTTAGTCAAACAGTTTTTGGTGGAAACGAATTATCCGGTCGTATTTACTTATCGCACGCCGCGTATTCAAGTGGATGAGTTGGTTGCGTTGGGTGCGGTCGCTATTCAAGTGGATTTTATGGATAAAGAGGTTTTACCAGGCCTGGTCAAGTCGATTCAATCGCGAGTCGGCAGTTTACGCGGGGTGATTCATAATGCTTCTTTGTGGTTGCCTGATGCCGTGGATGTAAACGAGTTGCAAGAGTCTGAGAGTGACTGTTTTGAAAGTCTATTTCAGATTCACGTCAAAACACCCTATTTTTTAAACAATGCATTGCAGCCTTTGCTGGAAAAGTCGAGTAGCCCTCTTAAGGATATTATCTCGATTTCAGATTACAGCGTTGAACGTGCTTCAAGTGAACATATTGCTTATCTGGCAAGTAAGGCGGCTGTACAAAATATGTGTAAAGGATTTGCTAAAAAGTTTGCGCCGCTCATTAAGGTGAATGACATTGCCCCAGCACTGATTATGTTCAATGAGGGCGATAGTGAAAGCTACAAACAAAAACGTTTAGCGCAATCGGTTTTGGGGATTGAACCTGGGCCGATGGTGGTTTGGCAAGCTGTGCAATACTTAATGAATAGCGCTTATACAACCGGTATGGTTTTGCCATTAGAGGGCGGGCGTAGTTTGCTCTAACTTAATTTTTTTGATAAAATCAAGCTACCAAAACCAAAAATAATCCCTTTTTAACAAGGGATTTTTTATCTGTAAAGGTTTAGATCTTGCGTCTTTGAAAGGACAGCCCATTGCTTTGGCATTGTCTTTACTAGCCTGGCGTTCTTTTAAATCTATCTCAGCATCAAAACCATCACGTTCTACCCAGCCCTGGGTGTGTTGCAATAAAATATCGGCTAAGGCTTCTGTGTGGTCAGCTCGGTCATTTAAGCATTTAATAAATCCAAACTTCTCACCGCCTGCTTCTTCAAAGTATTCACGATTCTCTTCGCCAATCTCTTCAATCGTTTCCAAGCAATCCGCCGAAAAACCAGGGCAAATTACTTGAATGTCTTTAATGCCCAGACCTGGTAAGGCTTTCATGGTCGCATCCGTGTAAGGTTTAATCCACTCTTCTTTACCGAAAATGGACTGGAAAGTGACTTTGTATTCCTCTTTAGATAAGCCCAGTTCTTCAGCGACCAAACGTGACGTCACGTGGCATTCACAGTGATAAGGGTCGCCATTGTCTAAATAACGTTGCGGCACACCGTGATAAGACATGACCAAAAGTTGAGGTTTTCCGTTTTCAGCCTGATAGTCACGAATGCTATTGGCCAGAGCTTTGATATAGCCAGGGTGACGGTGATAGTGGTTGATAAAACGCAGTTCAGGTAACCAGCGCCAAGTTTGTAATTCGGCTGTCACTGCATCAAACGTTGATGCCGTCGTTGCGGCGGCATATTGCGGATATAAAGGTAAGACCACAATTCGCTGGCAGCCTCTGTCTTGCAGTTCTTGCAGTGCGCTGGCAATGGATGGATTGCCGTAACGCATGCCTAAAGCAAGCTCGACTCGACCTTGAAAAAGAGGTCGAACTTTTTCTGCAATCGCATCCAGCTGGCGTTGTGCGATATTTAATAATGGAGCGCCAGGCCCCTCACTATTCCAAACGGTGGCATAGGCCGCCGCGGATTTTGCCGGGCGGGTATTTAGAATAATGCCATTCAAAATTAAACGCCATAACCATCGGGATGGCGGTGGTTCAACTACGCGCGGATCCATTAGAAATTCTTTTAAATAGGGTTTTAAGGCTTCTTTAGTGGGAGCATCTGGTGTGCCTAAATTGGTAATTAGAATACCGGTTGCGCTATCAGCACCGTGTTGATAGTTTTCAATCCCTTTATATAGCAAAGCCTTTCTCCAGAAACGTTAAATAATGCGTTGCGATTATTGTAGAGGAAAACAGAGGGTGTGGGCGAGGGATTCTTGATAAAAAAGAGTATAAGTAAGGTGGGTTTTAAGAGTCGTTTGATGCTTTGAGGTAATCATTCTCTAAAGTGTTAATGGTTGCCTTAAAAGAGGTGTCTAATTAAGGATTATATGAGAATCGAGTCCCTATTGATTCAATGATTTTTTTAAATTGTATCTGCGTGCTCTAAAATCATCTTTCTTGCTTTTCATTCGCTAATCCATGTTGGGTTTATGGAGTGGTTTGATGGTTGAAGGTGTGTCTATATGTAGAGATTACGTATTGCATGAATTGAGCTCAATAAGTGTTATTTATGTTGTCTTATTAATCCGTTCGGGTGGTCGTTATTTTATGAGTTTTTATTAAATTATATTATAGTTTTCTGGTGTTTATTATCTTTCATCACCCTTTCGGGTTAGGTAATAAGGCTAGGTAGAACAATTGGTTATGTATGTTGTTTTCTGGTTTCTTGTTCTGGAATAAGTTTTGTCTATGTTTCTAGGTAAATGTGGGGTGGGGTTATGAAAAATTAAGTAGTTTACTGTAATATAAATATTGAGAAAAGGCTAAATCTTGAGTTTAACGGTTGTTAATTTCAAACAAAGCCAGAGTTGTTTAACGGTAGGAGAATAGATAGATGAAAATGCAAAAGAAATATATCATTATGGCAATGGCATCAGCGATGGCTATAAGCGCAGCGTCTGCAGTCATAGCAGAAGAAACACAGTTACAGTTTACTCAGCAAAATAGCATGTCAAATGGTCAAGTGCCAGATTTAGGTCAGGCTTCCAAAACCAAATTACTTCGCTTAGGTAATGGTACATTGGTCATGGCGTTTGGTGAGGGGGTTGATGCCAGTAGGTTAGCTTATAACCTTAAAGGCGATGCAGAAATTCCAGCTCAAGATCTTTTTGTGCGTACTTGTGCTAGCACCGCGGTAGATTGTAGTGTAGAAGCGAATTGGACAGCTGCTCAGAATATCTCTAATACCGTAAACAAGTCGAGTATGTCAACTGAATGGCAGGGTGAAGGAACTGGGCGTGTCCCTTATCCAGGGGATTCTGATAAGCCGAATATCGTCAATTCTGGTACTAACTTGATGTTGACGTGGACGGATAAATTTTGTGAGGCTTTACCAGACGATCTGGATGGAACGAATCAGCGTTCAGTTACTTATTTAACGCGCGATAATCGAGAAATTCCGTTTAGTTGTACTTATGCAGCGCATTCTGCTGATAGTGGTAAGACATGGTCAGTCCCTATTCAGTTATCTGATGGTTCGCGTGATGCCAAGCAAGATGTGGGTAAGGTAAATGCATTGGGTAAGGCGGTTGTTTCTTGGCAAGAAGATCCTCTAGGGTTGCAATTAGGTTCTGCTGATGGACCTGGTGACGGTGCTTCGGGTGCAACTGCATCACATGGTACGGATGTTTGGTACACGACTTCAACCAATGAGGTGACTAAGACTGATCCGGATTCTGGTCTGCCGGTAGCAGGTAAGACTACCGGATTTAATTCGCTTGCTCGCTTAACCGATAATGTCACGGGACAAGCGTCAGGTCTACATGGCGTGATTAGAGATGCTGCTGGTGTTTTGGTTGATGATGCCAGTATTGAAGGTGGAAGTACTGCTTCAACCCGTGCTAATAGCGGTATGGTTGGACCCAATTTGATTTTTGCGTATGAAGAGACCAAAGGGACATCAGGGTTAGATATCGGTAAATACGTTCGTTATCATACTTTTACCTATCCTACTGATCCAACAACACAGTCAGGGCAGGCAGGTTGTTTAATTAGTAATCCAACCGAAAATGCGCGTAGAGTACGTTTTGTACTTAATAGTGTGCCAGGGCCAGAAACGGGTCTAACAATGGGTATTTTCTGGAAGGAAGGTCAGTATGATCAAGGTGGACCATCTGATATTGTGGCACGTATTGCTAAAGGTGGTTTTGCACCGACTGATATGAGCCCAGCTGTGGATGTCAATTGTACGGAAGCGGATCTTGAGTTAGCTCAAGCGGTTAATAATACCCCCGCCTTTAACTTGAGTAGCAATACTAAAGCTGGAACGAATACGTTAGCAGATACCACTGAAACGAATAACATTGAAACGGCTAATGCGCACCGTGGCGGAGCTGCTGGTGATAATCTTTTCATTGGTTTTAGTTATTCAGAAGATTGGGCATTGTCGACCTATACTAATTTAGTGAATTACGATTTTTACATGCGTACTTATGATGCAGTCACCAATACTTGGGCGGGCGCTAAAAACTTGTCTAACTTGCCATCAACGTTGATTTCTGTGCGTGAGCCTCGTGTGGTTAAAGCAGCTTTTTCAGCGGATCCGGCTGCAAACTATAATCCGAATGCGTTTATCGTGGCGTGGGGTAGTCAAACCAATGTGGCTTCGCATGTTGAAGATGCGCAGGATTTAGATGTTTTCTATACGCGTACTTTTGATAATGGTGCGACCTATGAACCAGTAGTGAAAATCGCGAACCCTGATGCAAATCCACGTTATGAATCACAGTTACGCCTGACTCCAGATGGGCAAACGGTTTATTCAGCTTGGAATGAAGAATCAGCAACGGGAACAGAATCGATGTTTGCTGTCGGGACTAGTGGTCCAATAACGGGTGAAGATCCTTATGAAAGTGTATTGGCAACTATTTCTTCAGAAGTAACTGATGCAACCACATCAACCAGTGGCGGTAGTGCAAGTATCTTTGAAGGTGTGTTGTTGCCTCTGCTAGTTGGTATTGGAATTGGTTTTGTTGGTTTCTTAGGACTACGCAAAGCAAAAAAATAAATTGTTGATTTGAATGTAGTTCAATCAATTTATTAACCATTAAAGCGCCCTCTAATTTTTAGAGGGCGCTTTTTTTTTGACTAAAAGTTGAAAGTTTCCATCTCATTTTTTCGCACAGAGTTGTGTGGGAATGTCTAAAGGAAAAACTTTCATATAAGGTATTGCTTATGGTTAATGATAGAAAATTACAGCTGTACATGTAATATAATTACATTTAATATAGGTTTCGACATAAGGCAATAGATAAAAAAGGAAAATTTATGAAAAATTTTATGAAACCTATTTTGGTAGTGAGTTTAATGACGGTCGCTTTGAATGTAAGCGCTGAGGATGTTTCTGTCGAAAGTACAGTCACTTCGGTGACAACGGTTGAGTCTTATATTGAGACCTCGCCAGTTGAAGCTATTTCTTCTGATGAAGAAGCGGGTCTTATTTTTATGCGAGAAGAGGAAAAGTTAGCTCGAGATGTTTATCTTTCTTTGTATGAGGTTTGGGGATTAGACGTTTTCAATAACGTTGCAAAATCAGAGCAGGCTCATATGGATGCACTGAAAATGCTATTGGATAAGTATCAAATTGCAGATCCCGTTTTGGATGAAAGTGTTGGTGCCTTCACCGATTATCACTTTACAGAAGTGTTTGAAGCGCTGGTTGCAAAAGGTAGCGAAAGCTTGGAAGGTGCGTTGCAGGTAGGTACGCAAATTGAAGATTTAGATATGAGAGATATCGTTGAATCAATCGAAGTGATTGAAGGCAATGATGATATTGTGATGGTTTACGAGGAGTTATTAAAAGGCTCGCGTAATCACTTGAGATCATTTTGGAAGGTGTTAGTTAAAAATGGATTTACTTATACGCCACTGTATATTTCACAAGAAGAATTTGATGCGGTTATTAACTCTCCAATGGAAACAGGTAATCTGAAATAAGTTTTGATTCATTTTGTTTTAAAAAAACCAATTAAGGAGGCTGTTGCCTCCTTTTTTTTTGTAATTGATATATACTTAACTTTACTAAATAAGCCGTTAAAGATGGGCATTTAAGTACATTTAAATACATTTAAATATTTAGCTTTATAAACGTATCTAAGCTAGATTAAGCCTTTATCAAGATTGCAAAATATAAAGATAAAAATGCTGACCAAAAAATTCAATTTATCAACTTTTCTCTATATAACGATTTTATGCATTCTCGCATGGAGTTTAGGTAAACTAGTTGTCGCATTTCTTGAAACACCTGCTCAAGTGATTCAACCTGAAATGATTGCTGCAAATTCTTCCCCGTCTGCTGCCAACAATGCATTAATCATACCACCTATCTATTTACTCGGCCGTCCAGAAGGGCTTGCAACTCCTAAGAGAATAGAGTCTCCAGAGTTGATTCATAAGTCACGATTAAATTTGAAATTAATGGGGCTTTTGAAGCACCCTGTAAAAAGCATCGCTGTGATTGAGGTAAAAGGTAAAGCTCAGGTATTCGCGGTAGGAGATGAAATACAGCGTGATGTGGAGTTGATTGAAGTAGGTTCTAATTTCGTCGTAATCTCCAATCGAGGTAAGCACGAAAAATTAGAACTCAAGGCAGCACCTAATATTTTGAAAAACTCGAGCGCTGAAGAATACTCTGCGGATATGACTGAAGCGCAATCTAATAAACTGAATCAAATAAAAGAGCGGGTCAAGCGTTCACCGTTTTCTATTTTGGGTTATGTTCGCTATGAATTTATTAATAAAAAGGGCGAGCCTGCCAAAATTAAGGTTTGGCCGAAGCAAGAAAAAGCGCTTTTTATGGCGTTGGGTTTCCAGTCTGGAGATCTGTTGAAAGTGGTCAATGGTCACACGGTTGATGAGCTGTCGAGCAACCCCGCCTTATGGCAAGCGCTTCTGACAGAAACTAGTTTGTCAGTAGTGGTGGATCGAAAAGGCGTTGAACAAAATTTAAGCGTAGAAATGCCCTAGCTAAAAGATTGGTTATGGTTTTTGGATAGAGAGCCCTTGGCTCGTGCAATGGTCTCCTCGTGATTAAAATGATTAAAAGGTTTAAAAATGAAACGATTCAGTGACGTTAAGCTGTTTGAATACACCCTAAAACGACCTAGCGCATGGGCGGCTTTAATCGCCGTTGCTTTGCTGATGCCTTTGACTTATGTCGGCAGTGTGCAGGCTGAAGGAGAGATGAAGCAAAGTTTCAAGCAAGTGGATATTTCTACTGTCATTGAGTCTGTTGCAAAAATAACGGGCCGTAATTTCATTATTGATCCTCGTGTTAAAGGCAAGGTTACCTTGTTGGCCGAAGAGGGAATGGCACCAGAGACACTTTATCAAACCTTATTAGCCGTTTTGAATGTACATGGTTATGTCGCCATTCCTGGTGGTGGCGTCATTAAAATAGTGCCGGCAAACCTGGCAAGAGATCAACTGCCTTACCGTAACTGGAAAGAGAGTAATGAAGACTGGGTGACTGAAGTTATTTCCGTTCATAATGTCGCGTCGACAAAGTTAGTGGCAGTTTTACGTCCATTGGTCGCCAAAGAAGGGCATTTGGTTGCGCTTGCGGAAAGTAATAAGTTAATCATTACGGATACGGTTGCCAATATTAAACGAATCAAAGGTGTGTTATCGCGAGTCGATATTGATTCGAATGGTGCCTATGAAGTCATTGAAGTTAAAAATGCATCTGCTGAAGAGTTGGTTAAAACCATTAAGGGTGTAATGCAAAAAGGTAAGGGCGGCCTAGATGTAAAAGTCAGTTTTGATGAGCGTTCTAATCGCATTGTCTTAACGGGTGAAGAGCATAAACGCATGATGTTACGCGCTTTAATTGCGGATTTAGATATTAAAGTGGATAGAGAGGGTCGAGTTCAAGTTATCTATCTACGCTATGCGAAAGCCGCTGAAATCGTTCCAGTATTACAAAAGATCGCTAAAAACAGAGCGTTATTAAGTGCGGCTGAATCGGCAGAGGCGCCCGGTGCAGAAGGAGCTGCTTCAGTGTCGATTAATCGAAATGTTAAAGAAGATATTAGCATTGAAGCCGATGAACGGATGAATGCCATAATTTTAAGTGCGCCAGTCAGTATTGTTAGCGCCCTGAAAAGCGTCATCACACAATTGGATATTCGTCGTGCCCAAGTATTGATTGAAGCTATTTTTGTAGAGGTTTCTGAAGATAAATCTCGTGAGTTAGGGGTTGAATGGGGTGTGTTGGGTGAAAATGGTGCGGGTTTGATTAATTTTACAGGTGCTATCCCTTCGATACTTGGGAATGTAGGCAATCCGCTTGCACAATCTTCAGCGATTGGTCGTGGTATTTCGATGGGCTTTGGTGAGGTGAGTGCGGATGGGACATCCGGTTGGGGCGGGTTACTTCGAGCTTTGAATAGCGATTCGGGTTCGAATATTTTAGCGACACCTTCTATTGTCACACTGGACAATGAAGAGGCTGAGATTGTCGTCGGTAGAGAAGTGCCATTCCAAACAGGAACCTATACCAGTACGGCAACCAGTGTGACCAATCCATTCAGTACCATTGAACGTAAAAATGTCGGACTGAAGTTAAAGGTCACTCCACAGATTTTGAATCAAGGCAATGAAGTCTATTTACAAATTGATCAAGAAGTCTCTGATGTTCTGCCGAAAGGGGAAGCGGTCGATATTCAAACCACTAAGCGCCAAATCAAAACACAGGTCATCGTTGGGGATGGCAATATGATTGTCTTAGGGGGATTAATTACCGAAAAAGAGACCGAAGTAGAATCCAAAATCCCTGGCTTAGGCGATTTACCAGGCCTGGGGCAATTGTTCAGTTCATCTGAAAATAAGCGTGAAAAGGTCAATTTGATGGTGTTTTTACGTCCAGTTATCATTAAAGATAACGCGATGAGCAATTTCTATAGTCAGAAGAAATATAACAAAATGGTCGTAGAAGAAGATGGCGTTTTAGAGCGAATGAATACGAACCGTTTATCGGGAGAGGTGCCACGTTTACCTGCATTGCAAGTCTGGCAAGAAGAGAAAGTTCTGAATGAACCCGTTAAAACAGCGCCAAAAGTGACGAATGATGAAAAATCTCAATCGTTAATTGTCCCTATGAGCACGGATGAATTGTTAGGCTTATGAGTATCGAACTCTCTTTTAGCTTTGCCCGCAAAAACCAAGTGGTTTTAGCGATTGCGGAGAACAGTGGGATTTCACTGTTTTATACAGATCGAACGCCTGTCTCGGCATTGTTGGAAATGCAGCGTCGTTTGTTGGAGGAAGAGGTCTCTTTTCATAAGATTTCTCAAGAGGCGTTTGAAGATAAAATTCAAGTCAGCTTTGCCAACCGTTCAAACTCGTCAATGGAATCCATTCAGTCAATTGAAACCAATGATTTAGAGACCGTCTTTACAGAGCTGGGTGAGCCAGAGGATTTATTGGATAGCTCTGACGAAGCGCCTATCATTAAACTTTTAAATGCGGTTTTAACGGAGGCCATTCGAGAAAATGCTTCTGATATTCATATCGAACCTTTCGAGAACCAGTTACGCATCCGCTTTCGAGTCGATGGTGTTTTACATACCGTTTTATCACCCAAGCAGGGGTTAGCGCCCATGCTGGTTTCGCGTATTAAGGTTATGGCACGTTTGGATATTGCTGAGAAACGCTTGCCACAAGATGGGCGTATGGCCTTAAAGCTGGGAGGGCGAGCGATTGACTTAAGGGTCTCGACCATTCCATCCAGTTTTGGTGAAAGAGTGGTGTTACGTATCTTAGATAAGGGCGCAGACCGACTGATGTTATCTGATTTAGGAATGCCAGCCAGCATGGAAGCAGGTGTACAGAAAGCGCTTTCTAAATCACATGGTATTTTCCTGGTGACGGGGCCGACAGGTTCCGGTAAAACCACAACTTTATATGCGGGTTTAGGCCTGTTGAATGATACGCAACGTAATATCATGACGATTGAAGATCCTGTCGAATATAACATCGACGGCATCAATCAGACTCAGGTTAATATGAAAGCGGATATGAGTTTTGCAAGAGGCCTGCGTGCCATTCTGCGACAGGATCCTGATGTTGTCATGATTGGAGAAATTCGTGATCAAGAGACTGCCAATATTGCGGTTCAGGCTTCATTAACAGGGCATTTGGTTTTATCAACCTTACACACCAATACGGCTGTCGGCGCTATCACTCGATTAAGAGATATGGGGGTTGAGCCATTTTTACTTTCCTCCAGTTTGGTAGGCGTGTTGTCACAGCGTTTAGTGCGTAGTTTGTGCCCGAATTGTCGCGAAGCTTATGCAGCAGATGCGGCAGAGTGTAAAGTGCTTAATGTCACTCAAGCTGAGATATATCGACCGGTAGGTTGTCCGCAGTGCAAACAAACTGGTTATCAAGGGCGAATGGGTCTGTATGAGCTGATTCTGATTGATGATCAAGTCCGTAGCATGATTAATGATGAAGCCGCAGAAATGGATATTGAAAAAGTCCTTAGAGAACAGTCACGTCCTCTGCAAGAGAGTGGCTATAAAGCAGTACTCGATGGTCATACGAGTTTACAAGAAGTTCTGAGAGTCACTCAGATTTAAGGCGGGATAGCATTGTGGCAGTATTTGAATACAAGGCATTGACGGCAGCGGGACAAACCAAAAAAGGTTTGCTTGAGGGGGATTCTGAACGTCAAATTCGCCAAATGTTGCGTGATGATGGCTTGAGCCCTGTTGCCATTAAGTCGGTTGCAACTCAAAAAAACAGCGATAAAAATTTCTTGAGTAGTTTACTGACACAGCATATTCAAGTGAGTGATTTAGCCCTCTTTACTCGTGAATTGTATACTTTGCTAGATGCGAGTATCCCGCTCAATCAAGCCTTAAAATCCCTCTCTAATCAATCTGACTCTAAGCTCATGTCACGTTTTGTGACCGGTTTACATACCAATGTTACCGAGGGTTACTCTTTGGCGATGGCGATGCAACGTTCTCCTTATAGTGTCAGTAAAGAATATATCGCGATCATTCAAGCAGGTGAAGAGAGTGGTTATTTGGACAAGGTTTTATCTCGTTTAGCAGATGCCATTGAACAGCGTGATCAGTTAAATAAAAAACTTAAAACGGCTCTGATTTATCCGACGCTAATGGTCGTGGTCGCGATTGCCATCGTTATATTTTTAATGGTGTATGTCGTCCCTAAAGTGGTGAGCGTGTTTGATAATATGGATCAAGCTTTACCCTCTCTGACGCAAGGTTTACTCGATATTAGTGGCTTTATGCAAAACTATGCTGAATTCTTAGTGGCGTTTTTGATCGGTTTGGTCTTGGGTGTGAAGTGGATGTTACGCCAGCCTAAGTGGCGTTTTAAAATACACAGCATGCTTTTAAAAACCCCGGGTATTAAGCGTTTTTTAATCTATTCAGAAACTGCACGCTGGGCGAGAACCTTAGGGGTTTTATTGTCCAGTGGTGTCAATGTTAAAGAGGCTCTAACGATTTCAGTCGAAGTCATGACGTTGGATCCCCTAAAGAAATCTGTATTGAATATGGTCACAAAGGTACGCGAAGGTAAAAGCGTCTATCTATCCATGGAAGAAGAGAAAGTATTTCCACCCTTGTTGCTCAATTTAGTTAAAACAGGCGAGGGCAAGGGTCAGCTCGATAACATGTTGTTACGAGGTGCCAAGCATTATGAGTCGTCAGTAGAAAATGCGGCAGAAACATTGGTGAGTATTTTAGAGCCAGTGATGATTATCATCATGGGGGGGGTGGTCTTATTAATTGTCTTGGCGATTATGATGCCTATATTTGAAATGAATCAGATGATTAGTGGTTAATTTAGCAAAGAATATAGTGATAAACCTAATAATGAGTGAATTCGAGCAGCGAGCCTGTTTAAAAAATAACAACGAAGGATTAGATATGCAACAACAAACAGTTACACAAAACCAAATAAAAGCCCAACTGCAAAAAGGTTTTACCTTAATTGAATTGATGGTGGTTGTGGTGATACTGGCAGTGCTCGCGGGTTTAGTTGTACCTAAATTAATGGAAAGACCTGATGAAGCCAGAATTGTAAAAGCCAAGCAAGATATTAGTTCGATTGGTTCAGCATTACAGCTTTATAGATTGGATAACTATGTGTATCCAACCACGGATCAGGGTTTAGAAGCGTTATCGGTAAAGCCTACTGAAGATCCTGAGCCTAAAAATTGGAAGCAAGTGTTGGATAGAATGCCTGTCGACCCATGGGGTAATCCTTACCTTTATTTGATGCCGGGTGAACATGGTGAATTTGATCTGTTTACCTATGGGGCGGATAATGAAGAGGGCGGTGAAGGTGCTAATGCGACCATTGGTAACTGGTTGATTCAGTAAGGTCATCTCAGGGATGAATTCAGTGCATTCAAGTTTATTGAAAAGAAACCTGCGTAGGCCTTCTTTAGAAAGCGGATTTACGCTGATTGAAGTAATGGTTGTGGTGGTTATTATTTCAATTGTTTTGAGTGTGGGAATGCTGTCTTTAAGCCAAAATGAGCAAAGTCAGCTTAGAGCTCAGACCATTAAAGTTAAAGGTTTGCTCAAATTTGTCAGCGACTTATCCGCTTTAGATCAAAAAATGTATCTAGTGGTGCCCGAAACAACCGGTTTAACCGTTTATCGATCAGTCAAAGGTGCTTGGGAGTCTTCCACTAAAGTCAATGCGATGAGTTGGGTGGTTGAGGCAGAGTGGCAGGCCGAACCATCGGCCGTACAACGCTACCAACTTCCCAGGCCAGGTTGGGTGTTTTGGCCGAGTGGCGAAGTCACTCCGGGTTCTATCACGCTTATGACCTTGAGTCAGAAAATCCAACAACAAGAAGCGATTGAGCCGCAGGTGATTCAATGGAATGTGTTTTTACAGTTTGAAGAGAGCGATTCATAAAATGAAATCTCGAACTCAACGCGGTTTTACTTTAATCGAAGTCATGATTGCGCTCACCATTATTGCAATTGCCTTGGCCGCATTAAGTCGCTCGCTTGGTTTGTCTATTGTCAACCAGTCAGAATTGGAAGAGCGCATTATGGCAACCATGATTGCTGAAAATGAGCTCATAAAACTGCAATTAGCCACGGATGCGACTCGAGAAGCCAAACAGACGATTTCGTTTATGAATTTAGAGTGGGAAACCGAACTGTCAAAAGAGCAAACACTGATACCTGGAATCTACAAAACTGAAATACAAGTACGTAGAGCCAAACAAACAGAAATTTCTGCACGATTAGTCACCATTGTAGGTGAGAAATGAAGCCGTTTCAGCAGGCAGAAAGTTCGAAAGATGGCTTGCAACGTGGCTTTACGTTAATTGAATTATTAGTGGCCTTAAGTATTTCAGCAGTCATTGCGGTACTCTCCTATCAATCAATAGACAGTGTGGTTAGAGTGCAGAGTAGTTTTTTTGAGCACAATGACCGAATGACTGCAATACAACGCGCGGTGTGGTGGTTAGAGCAGGATGTGGTGCAGATGGCACCACGTTCTGTTCAAGATGAGTTAGGGGGGCGGTTGCCAGCTTTTCAATACCGAGAAGATTTAGGCTTGGAGTTAACGCGGTTAGCCGAGTTTCCAACCCCTTTTGCCAACGCTGGTTTAATGCGTGTTGGTTATTATTTGGATGGTGAGCAGCTCTACCGGAAAGTTTGGCCGGTTGTCGATCGTGCTGCGGACAGTGAGCCTGTAAAGTTATTATTGCTGGATTCAGTAAGTCAGTTTTCAGTACGAATGCTTAATCAACAGAATCAATGGATTGAAAATTGGCCGAGCACGACGGATTCACTCACCAGCTTACCCAATCTTGTCGAAGTTGTCATTGAGCTAAAAGATAAAGGGTTCTTAACCAAATTGATTAAAGGCGTTGATAGTGCAGCTTTTGCGCTGGCGGTAGATACAGTAGAGGCTGATGGCGAGGATGTGGGGTCTGAGCCTGTGACAGAGGGGGCTTTTCAATAGTGAAAGGCTTTGGAATCTATACTAAGCAAGTAAGCGGTGCTAAGCCAGCTGAAAAAGGCTTCGCGTTGTTGACGGTATTATTGGTGGTTGCAGTGGTGTCAGTGTTGGGGAGTAATATCCTCTATAAAGAGCATCTGTCACTCAAAAGAAGTACCTATATGTTGCATCAGGCGCAGTCACTCTCCGTGTTGTATGGTCTTGAATCATGGGTTAAAACGGGGTTAAGGCTTGATGCAGAAAATAACAAACTGGATACTTTAGATGAGCGTTGGGCTCAACCTTTAGTAGCGATTCCATTTGAAGGCGGTGAAGTTACTGGGCAGCTGGAAGATCTGTCTGCCAATATTAATGTTAATAATTTGTTAGAAGCCGATGTTGAAAAGCACAAACTATGGCGCGCATTAATTGAACGATATGTCATTAATATAGAGCTAGAGCCTAGCTTCATGGATAGCTTAATCGATTGGATGGATAGTGATGATGAACCTTTGCCCTTTGGTGCGGAAAGTGAGACTTATCTACTCATGGAGCCAGCCTACCGAACGGCAAACCAAGCCGTTGTCACATTAAGCGAATTGAAAAATGTACAGGGGTTGAATGCCTTACCCACCAAGCAATCGGAGCTGTTTCAACAGAGTATTACAACTTTACCGATGGTAACGGCAATCAACGTCAATACCGCTTCAGATACAGTATTGTTATCCTTGGCTGATTGGATGAATTTGGAAATAGCCAATGCTTGGCTTCAGCAGCGTAAGCTAGAGCCTGCTAAGGGTGTTGAGGAGTTTAAAGTGTTTTTAACCGAGCAAACTGGGTTTACGCCTGAAGAGATTAACCGAGATGTGCCGGATTGGATGGTTGCGATACAAAGTCAGTTCTTTTTATTAAAGGGTCAGATTCATTATGGTGATTCTAATCAAGGATTTTCAGCTATTTTTTATCGTGGAAGTGATGCAAAAGTGAGTTTATTGCAAAGGTGGTTAAGTGCGTCAGAATGAGAGCATGGATAACATGAATAATAAGATTGTCGCAAAGATAGATTTGCACGGCGCACTAATTTTGTCTTCAGAGGATGGTCAGACTTTTGATACAGATTCACTTATTCAATCCCTTAAAAGCAAGGGGATATTAAGCCAGACGATTGCCGTGGTTTGGGTGCCTACCCAGCTCGTATTGTTGACGGCGGTGTTTGTGCCCGGAAAGCGCCGAGCAGACTGGTTCGCTGCGCTGCCTTTTAGTTTGGAGGAGTCCCTTTCTCAGCCCGTTGAGGATTTTCACATCGTTGCTTTAAACCGTTCTGCACAAGGAAGTGTTTCAGCAGGCCTGGTTGAACACGCTTTAATGCAGAAATGGATTCAAGTGCTAGAAGAACATGGCTTGGAGCATGCCGCTCTGATGGCGGACTGCTTTAGTATACCGCTTGCGGATAAAGGCACTTTACAAGATAAAGCTGTTTGGAATGTCTATGCCTGTGACAATTTACGACTTGTTAGAACGGACGCATATTCGGGTTTTGCAGGTGCTACAGAGTGGTTGGAGGAGGTTCGGGGTTTAACTGGGCAAGGCAAAGAGAGCCAGTTGCCCGAGTTACATGAAATCACTCAGCAGCTTGATAGTTCAATCCAAACTCTCAAAATGTTGTCAGCCCATAACCTGCGAACAGATGATTATGTCTCTGTGTCCGAGGGCTATTCTATTTTGCAGCGCTGGAAGTGGCACGTCACGATTCTGCTTTTAATCCTGTTAAGCTTTCTAGCGCATACGTCTATAGAAACACAGCGTTTACAAAATCAAGTAAGTAGCTATCAAGCGGAAACAGAAACGCTCTTTAAACGCCTATTCCCTGACGTTAAAAAAATCATTAATATTCGTGTGCAAACCAAAAATAGAATCAATCAAACAGACCACTCTGTCACGATTGGACCGAGTCAGTTGATGCATGAACTTGAAAATGGATTCAAATTGTTTCCCGCAGTTAAGATTCAAAAAATGCAATGGAATAAAAAGAATTCAAGTGATAAAGGGAGTCAGTCTGGACGGCTAACGATTTTTGTAGAATCTCTAAAAACACAAGAATTGGAAGGTTTGAATACACGTTTACAGTCGGATAAGGTTTCTGGAAAAATTTCATTACAAGTTAAGAATGTGACCCCAACGTTAGTGGAAGGAGTTTTTTATGTGGATGCAAATTAACCAGGCCTGGTCAAACTTGGCGCAACGCGAAAGACTGTTAGTGACACTGTTGATGCTATTTTTAACCGTCGTATTATTCTATAGCTTGATATGGTCACCGATTCATACCACCAATGCAAGCACGCAGCAGGCTTTCGAAAAGGCTCAAAAAGAGTGGGTTTGGCTAAATCAACAGGCACCTCTAGTCTCTCAAGGGACGACAAAAAATCCACAGTTAGATCTTCAGTCAAAAACGGGATTAATGCGTTTCGTACAAGATGCACTAAAGTCTGAAAACTTAATGCATCAAATGCAAGAACTTCAATTGACGGCTAAGGGCGTGAAAGTCAGCTTTAATGAAGTAAATGCCCCCCGATTTTTTCGCTGGTTATCCAGCTTAGAGTCGCAAGGTCTGATTGCCAAAAACATGCAGTTAACGCCGATTAAGGTTGGGTTTACGCAAGCTCAAGTAGAGTTTGAGGTTACCAAATAATGTCTATGTTAAAAGGGTTAGCAAAGAGTAAGCAGTGTGACAGTATTCGGTTGAACTGTTTTTGGGTGGTGCTACTCTTCACTATTACATTGGTATTTTCTATTCTCTACAACCTGCCAGCAAGTTGGTTGATTGCGCAACCATCGCTTCAGAAGCAGATTCCTAAACAGTGGGTAATGGATTCTGTGCAAGGCACCGTTTGGGATGGTGAAATGACCATTTCTACGAATTTAAACAAAAATCCTGGAGCCGTATTGAATTTAGGTGCCTTGCAATGGGATATTGATTCGATACCCTTATTAAAGGGTATACTCGGTAGTCAGCAGAAATGGCTTTTGGCTGAAAAGAGTCAAGTCGATTTTTACATCGAAAAAGATTTATTCACAAAAGAAGCGCCACTTCTTTTATATGGCCTGCAGGGTAGTGTTGATATTGAACGACTGATTCATCGACTGTCAGCAGCAGGATTCAATACCCTAACAGCAGCAGGACAAGTTATAGCGAATGATGTCGATGTGGTTCTAGATTCTGTTACCTTGTGGCCACAGAAAGTAAGTGGGCGCTTTGAGATACACGCACTTTCAACTTTAGGAATGAATTTTCCCATTGTGACTGCCGTGCCGAGCATGGAAGCAAAAACCATTCTATTAACTTTAAGTGCTCAAGATAAAGGTTGGCAGTTGAAAGGCCGTATTGGTATAAGAGCAAATCACACTTATGACATAACACTTTCGGTAAAAGGCGATTCCGCTAAGAAGATGCCGGATTGGGCTTTGTTGATGGTGCAAAAGACACCCACCTTAGCCACCCTTACAAGTCAAGGCCGGTGGTGATCTATGTTGGGTGTGTTCCAAGCTTGAATGACTACTCGTATATTTTCGAGTTAGATGCTCTATATAAAGAGTCCTTTAGCTAAGCATTAAAAGAGCGTTATTTAAGTTGACCAGGCCTGGTCACTTAATAAAACAACTCAAATAAACCTGTA
>CBFCZK010000010.1:0-114143 GCA_965602805.1 uncultured Thiomicrorhabdus sp.
GTAACCCATGTATCTGTAATAATCTGTTACCTATGTATCTGTATCACTCACACCCCGCTCAATCAATCGGCATTCCCTAAACTCACTCACTGAAATCCCAGAACTCGTTTCACTCAAACACCTGGGATTTTTAATTGTTCATTTCGTTAAGGGAATTGCACTATTGCTTTCAAAGGGGACTTCTGGCGTTTATATTTAGCTTCAATAAACAAACTGAGAACTCACCAGGCCTGGTCAAAGAGTAAAGCGCGATAAACAATCAAACGTGAAAACATAAGATCACGTAGAGCAGCCACCCTTTTGTAAGCAATCGTCATTTCAGTTAGTGAAGGACGCGTTTAAACATTCCCTGTGTCTGAGCGGAACGCGAGTTTAGGGAATGTCAGCGGACAAGCTTAGTGAAATAGAGGGCGTCAGCAGGGTTCGTTTTTTGGTTACTTTTTGCCGAACCGCAAAAAGTCACGTGAAGCCGAATAAGAAAAATGATTAAGAATTACGAAGGTAAAAAGGCTTCTCAACCACATCAGAAATCAGATTAATAAACCCACCAGGCCTGGTGGCTTAAAGCCTATCAAAGATGGAGCCATGCGCAGGGGTAAACAGCTTGGCGTAAAGCCTAGCGGCATAGGTATTGGTCATCCCCGCGATATAGTCTGAAATAACGCGTTGTTGGGCTTGCTCAGTTGGAGCTTGTTTATATTTTTCATAAGCGGTCGTGGTCAATAAAGCACTCGGATTGGCGCGTAAAGACTTGAACAACTCCAATACAATCAACTGACCTTTATATTCCATCTGTTTTACTTCTGGAATGGTAATGACGTTCTTATACACAAATGTTTTTAATAGCTCTAAAACCGCAGCATGCTCTGGTTTTAACTTCGCTTGATAACGCAACAGAGGGTGTTCAAAATCAGTGTTCTCGTCAATGTAAATACTCTCAACCATAATGCCGACCATCTTACTGATGGCATGTTTACGGCCACGAGATGAGTGACTAAACAGACGTGTGGTCATTTCATCATCCCACAAGGCATATTCTTGAAACAGTGGATCTTCCATGACTTCTTTTTGCCAAAGCTCACGCGCGACCATTTTCATCGCCACCGCATCTTCTAAATCATGAATACCGTAAGCAATATCATCGGCCAGCTCCATAATGGTGGTATCTAAGGCTTTATATTTGGTTTGTTTATGACAACCATCGCACTCTGCTAACTGAGTGAATTTGGCTCTATCCGCCAAAGAGAAAGGTTCTAGCACCCAGTCAAATAAGACCTTCTCTTCTAAATAGATGCTTTTCGGTGGTGACCATCGGTTCATTTGCAGCGTTCTAAAATCATCGACTTGCTGTTCTTGTAGTTGCGCTAGGTAATTGGTATTGGATGCGGTCACATCATTGTAGATGGCAGGATATTTCATCACACCTAATGCCGTTCTGCGTGACAGATCTAAGCCATTCTCTGGGGTATATTCACCCAGCTTCGACAGAATCCTTAAGGTCTGAGCATTGCCTTCAAACCCACCGTAATGACGCATCATATAGTTTAGGGCGACTTCACCGCCATGCCCAAACGGCGGATGGCCTAAGTCATGTGCTAAACAAATCGCTTCAATCAAATAGAAAGACGGTAACCACGCTATATAATCGGCCTCTTTATCACTCTCATCTGTGCCGACTGTAATCAGCTGTTCTACTAGTCCAGACCCAATTTGAGCGACTTCCATTGAGTGCGTGAGTCGTGTGCGATAAAAATCGGACTCGCTTAAGCCAAAAATTTGCGTCTTAGCTTGCAGTCTTCTAAAGGAGGCGGAGTGAATCACTCGAGCTCGATCTCTTTGATATACAATCCGCGCTGGACGTGCAGGCAAATCATTTAGATAATCGGTATAGCGTTGTGTCCAATTAGGTGTCTCAAGAGAGTCCATAGGTCTTTGCTCATTCAAAGTTGTGTGATTGCTGACATGATACTAAAAAACGATGATTTTGAGTGGTTTTACTTTCACTTAGACGATTAGTAACTATTCTCCAAGTAGATAAGCCTGGATATCTAGACGAAATCTGTTTTTGGCGTTATTCTAAACAAGTAGCTTTACGCTGAATATGTGCATTCAAGTTTTATAAACGACCATAAAAACATGAGGTTGAATAATGAATACAGTTAAATACGTTGTTACTCGGACAAGCGGGTCTTTTTTGTTGATGATCACGGCATCCATGTTATTGCTTTCAGGCTGCGGCCCCTCTCCTGCTGAAGTTTGCATTGAAGAAAAGAGTTCACTTTGGAATACCAAAGCCGTGACCAAAGCCGATAACAAACCCTACTGGGATGCGGTTAAGTTGTGCAATGAAAAACAGAAAGAGTAATGCCAATCTAACCTGCCTATTAGTTTTAGTATAAATTTTAGTATAAAACCTCCTATATAAATCCTAGGGAAATCGCTTCTCTAGGAAACTCCCTCCCATAACCTGAGAAACAAACGATGCGTTGGATAAAAAGACTTAGCCTTATTTTCCTAGTCACATTGCTACTTCTCATAGCGGGTGTTTCTTTCACCCTGTCTCAAAAACTTAAACAAGCTGAGATCACCAATCTTAGCGGGTCATTTAGTCACCTGGATTTAACCTCTCTCGAATTAGAAAAGCTTAGTGCAACTTACCAGCAACAACAGCATATTAAATTAGAGAAGCTGAAAATCCACTGGACAGAGGTCGATACTTGGTTTGATCCCGCTTTTCAAATCACAACATTAACCATTGAAAACGTACACCTGCAATTGAGTTCTCAGACGCTCATTGAGGATCAAACACCTATCGTAGAGACTTCCGCAGATTTTTCTTGGCCTAAAACGGCAGAAGCCTGGCAAACCGATACATTTTTAAGTGAGCGATTTGCATGGCTAGCCTTACTGCCTAAAACCGCAGAGATTAAACATTTAACAGTAAGCCGTGATTGTCCCGCAGGTTTATGTACATTGAGTGGACAACTCAGCGCATCAATCGAAAACAGCTCGCAAACCACGCCATTACATCTAAGCATTAAGGGTTCTTTAGCGAATCCTGACTTACCTGAAAGTGAACTGTCGATTCAATTGAAAGCCGCTTTAACCCCAGAGAATTTACCGAGCCTACAGCTACAAGCATCCTTAGACAAGAGTCTCAATTTAACACTGAATAATCATCTCACGGCTGACAACCAACTCTCTAGCAAACTATCGTTATCGGGCATAGCGCCTAATCCAATTTGGTTCAAAACCCTTGAAGCCTGGTCTGGATTCAGTTTATCTGAGGCCGCGTTGTTACAACTGCAACAACAGGCCTTAACGCCCGTTAAAATAGAGGCCAGCAATAATATGCCTTTGGCTTCCGTAGACCTACTCATTCAACAGTTAATGGCGCTCCCTTCTAAAACAGAGCTTCTCCAAGAAGAAGAACAGTCGCCCATCACTATTCCGACTGAACTCCTCTCAAAAATATCCACGCAATTAGAGCTGACGATTGAATTGCCGAAACCCACGCCGGTTCCTGCAGTCGGTTTGCTACAAGGTCTACTCAAAGCCAAGCTAGAACTGCAACAAGGGAAATTACAGGATTATCAACTGCAAACAAGCGGAACCCTCTCCAAACACTCTACCACTGAAAAGCTACAGGCGATTAAGTCTATTAAAGGCCTTGAGATTGCTGAAATTGGCTTCGAATTGAACAGTCAGAGTGACTCTAAGGAAACTACTTCTGCCACCTCTGCTACCTTAGCCAACATCCCCTTTGAACTGACCTTAAACTCGGTTTCGCCCTCAACGAATAAGAGGAAATTCCGATTGTTTGCCCAAGGTGAACTGGATTTTGAAGAAAAGCCTACGCTTGTTTTGCACAACGGTTTATTGAGCTTGCAACAACCCTTGTTAAGAATTCAGCCCAATGCCGATAAAATCCAATATCGCTTCAGCAACCTTAAAGCAGACATTCCTTTTACAGCGGACTACCGTAATAAATCCTTAAAAGTCATGACCGCCAAGGCGGTTATTAAAGGCAATTTACAAGTGCTTGAACCAGGCAAGCCAAGTAACCCAATGGCAAAACTCAACCAATCTAGCCTGCAATTAAAGTCACTTAGCTTTAACTTAAAACACGATGATTCAATACAACTCACTACGCCAATCACATGGTCACTCTCTAGCAAGCAAGCGACCCTTAAAACTCAACTGAGTAGCCCTCAGTTAAAGGCTAAAAACTTGCAGGTCAGCCTAAACGGTCTGCAAATCAGCGGTTCCAATAATGCAAAAACCTCTACTCCTCTACAAATCAAAGCTAACTACAGTGTGACCACGCCACGCTTAGAACAATCTCAACTCTTGCCACAATTTTGGGCGGCAAAGGGTTCTGCTTCAGGAAACCTGAACAACCTTACCTTTTCAGGGCGCGTCAGCAATGCTGCTGAATTCAATATTCAACACAATAGTCGTTGGAAAAACCAGGTGCTTTCTAGCGATTGGACACTAGACCCCCTGTTTTTTCTGGCCAGTAATCCACTGAAAAAAACCTTCACCTTGTGGCCTACTGAACTCACGTTAGCCAGTGGCCAGCTGGCGTTAAAAGGGCAAGTTAAATTCAATACCAAGGCTTTAAAAGATCCACTTTCGGCCTTGTCTGGCACAATCAATGCCGAGATGAAACAAGTCAGTGGTCTTTATCAACAAACCGCTTTCAGCCAAATAAGCACGGTAACAGCTCTGAATTTAAGCAATAAGCAGTTTAAGATAACGTTGCCTACCTTAAAGATCACCCAGGTAACTCATGGTCTCATTGCCGGCCCGATTGAAATATCCGCTCAATATCAAGGCGCAATCGACAATCCTAAACAAGGATTACTCAATATTGAAAGGCTACAAAGTGGACTTTTTAATGGCCAGGCCTGGTTAAAACCGCAAACCATTGATCTGTCTAAAGGATTTAAAACCCAACTGTACCTAAAAGATGCTGAAATTGAAGAGTTGTTAAAGCAACATCCCACGAGCGATTTAACAGGCAGAGGATTAGTAGATGGCACCTTGCCGCTGGAAATTTATTTAACCACCGAGCCAGCCATCTTTTTGATTCAACAAGGCCAAGTCTCCTCTCAGGCGAGTGGTGGCTTATTAAAATACCAACCCGCTGCCAAATCGGGGATCGGCAAAAGCAACCAAAGCATGCAACTGGTTTTGGATGTATTAGATGATTTTCACTACACGTTATTACAAAGCAGTGTCAGCATTGGCGAAGATAAAAAACTCATTCTTGGATTAAAGCTAAATGGTCGAAATCCAAAGGTAGAAAAAGGCCGAGCTGTTAATTTAAATATCAATCTTGAGGAGGATTTACCCTCTTTGATTACCAGTATGCAAATTACCAATCAGGTCAGTGAAACCATTAAAAGACGCGTTCAGGAAAAAGTTCAACAGCAGACAGCGCCATGACAATAAACAACGGGAGGCTCTGTGCTTACCGAAAGTTTGCCAAAGGTTTGCATCAAAATTAAATCGATATTGAATCAAACCTTAAGCAATCATGGCTCTATGTGATTGATTGCTTGAAATCACCTATTAAGCACGACTTAAACACTTCCCAATCGCTAAACCGCTTTAAGTTTCTGCTACACTAAACTTATGACGCGTGTAGTGGTCTCTTTGAATGTTTTCCAAATTTACTTAAATGCCCTTGTTTACTTAAACACCCAAGCGCGTTTTACCATAGGAGTTTGAAATATGGTTTTATTAAACACCTTCAGCAAAGCAGTGCTTTTGGTGGGCTTGCTCGGTGCCATTTCGGCCTGTACGCCCTCCGTTCAAGTTGCCTTGCCCAATGAACCGATCAATATCAATCTAAACGTTAAAATTCAGCATGAAATTTTAATTAAAGTTGATAAACAACTTGATGCTATGTTCAGCGAATCTAGCGGCTTATTCTAAAAATTGACGATAAGGATTAAAACAATGACTTTTAAAAAAATACTCCAGCCTTTTTTCTTTATTTTGATTTTTGCCTTTTCGGTGAATGCTTATGCCATGACGCTACAACAGGCAATGGGGCAACTCGGCAGCTATAAGTCTCAAGGTTTAGTCGGGGAACAACCAAATGGTTATCTCGGTACCGTTAAAAATCAAAATGAGGCCAGCCAACTGGTACAACTGATTAATAACGCCAGAAAGGCTCAATACCAAAAAATGGCCAATGCCAATAAAATCTCCATTCAAGAGATTGAAGCCTTGGCGGGCAAAAAGGCTCTAGCAAAAACCCATTCCGGTCACTACATACAAGTAAATGGTCGCTGGGTCAAAAAATAACTATTTCTGTTATAAACTTCTGTATAAGCCTTTACGCTTCTGTGTAAAGGTTTACCTCTTTTTAAAATCTGTATTGAATCCTCTAACGCATCTGTTACCATTCCATTAGTACCTAGTAAAAATACGCTGGAGAGCAAGCATGAAAGCCTTAACGTTAATCTTAAAAATTGTCGCCGGTCTGGTGGCTGTCATTGTGATTGCTATCGGAGTCATTGCCGTCACTGTCGATCCAAATGATTATCGTGATGAAATCACGGATGTGGTCAAAAAAGAGACCGGACGTGACTTACAAATTGAAACGATGAGCCTCTCCTTCTTCCCGCATCTAGGTCTTAGCTTAGAAAACACGTCTATAAGTAATGCCGCTGGATTCAGTGAGCAAGCCTTCTTAAAGATTGATAAGGTACAAGTCGGCGCGGCCATTTTGCCTTTGCTTAGCCAAAACCTAGAAATCGATACTCTGACGTTACACGGCCTAAATCTAAATCTCGAAAAAAATGCAGAGGGCATGAGTAACTGGGACGACTTAATTAAAAAAGACGGTGAAGTCAAAACCGAAGAAAAAGCAGAAGATGCGGCCAACCCTATGGATAAATTGGCCGCGCTTAACTTTGGCGGGATTGATATTCAAAATGGTCAGGTGCATTGGAACGATCAACAAGCCCAACAGACGGTTGACCTGAAAATCACTGAACTCTCAACTGGTGCGATTACTTTTGGTGAGTTTTTTAATATCGCTTTATCCGCAGAAACCACCGTTGCCAAGCCCGAACTTCAATCACAGTTAGTGTTAAGCATTGAAGCCAAGCTTGAAAAAAACGGTTCTTATGCGCTGCGTAATCTAGCACTGAAAAGCACTACGCAAGGTGCGGGTATCCCAGTTGACAAAGCAACCGCTGAACTCTCTATTCCTACGCTAGCGTTAGCCATGGAAAATGGCCAGCTGTCACTGCCTACTCTAAGCCTCTCTTACGATGTGATTGGCGGCAAAGAATTCCCGATGCAGACCATCCAAGGCGAGTTGATGCTCAAAGACTTTAGCGGTGACTTAAGCGCGCAACAATTCAAAGCCCAACAGCTTTCGGTCAAGACCGCATTAACCGGTGATTCGTTACCCGGTGGTAAAGCGCAAATCAACCTATCGACTCAACCAACCATCGATCTGACTGCGCAAACAGCCAATCTAGAAAAGCTGTCTTTAAGTGCAATGGATGTTGTCGCTAAAGGCTCTGTTAAAGCCACGCAAATTACGACCGATGCTCTGGTCGATGCCAAGCTGGATATTGCGGAAACGAACCTACGCGCCCTTTTAAAACAGTTGGAAATTGCTCTACCTGAAATGGCGGATGCAAAAACCTTAACCAAGTTCGCGGCCTCTTTAGGCGTTCACTTTAACGCCAAAACACAAGCCGTGAGCGTGAAACAACTTAAAGTCACATTAGATGACACTCTATTAAGCGGTAATGCCTCGGTCAGTCAATTTGACGCGCCCAATATTCGTTATGATTTGGCCTTAACTAAAATTGACTTAAATCGTTATTTGCCACCGAAAAAAGAGGTTGTAGAGCCTGAAAGCACGACACCGGTTGCCGAAACTGATATCCCACTACCGACAGAGTTATTGCGAAAACTGACCATTAACGGGACTTTCAAAGCAGGTGCGGTCACTTTTGATAAACTTCTGCCTAAAAATATCGTCTTAACGGTTAAAGGCAGTAAAGGTAAAATCAATGCCAATCCAATTCGTGCTGATATTTTCAAAACCCGCATTAATGCTCAGGCTAGTTTAGATGTCCGTGGTAAAACACCAAAATACAGCTTTAAAACTGATGCTAAAAAAGTCCCGGTTGGCGATGTATTGATGGCCTTTACTGGGAAAGACCAGATGAGCGGTACAGGTGCTGTGAATGCCAATATCACAACCGCCGGTAGTCGCATTTCACACTTCAAGCAAAACTTGAACGGTACGGCGGCTGTTAACTTAGAAGATGGCGCAATCAAAGGCTTTAACTTGGCGCAATCGATTCGTGAAGCCAAAGCTAAAATGAGTGGCACGACCGCGCCTGCTGCCGAAGGTGATTTACAAACTGACTTTAGCTCATTGATTGCCAAAGTTAGCATTAAAAAAGGTATTGTCACCACCACCAAACTGCTTGCGCAAGCACCTTACATGCGCATCACTGGCTCTGGTACGGTTGATCTGCCTAAAAAATCTTTAAACTACCTGGTGAAAACAAAAATAGTCGGTTCTGACAAAGGCCAAGGCGGTGAAGATCTTAAAGAGCTGAATGGCCTAACCATTCCCGTCAAACTAAAAGGCGACTGGACTAGCCCAAGTGTTTCACTGGATCTGAACTCTTTGCTAGAACAGAAAGCCACCGCTGAAATTGAGAAGAAAAAAGACGAAGTCATCGAAAAGACTAAAAAGAAAGTTGAAGAACAGCTTAAAGACACTTTATTTAAAGGCTTTAAGTTCTAGTTAAAGTTCTAAAACGTCACATTTAAGAATTCAAACTTTAAAACTAGGCCTGGTGAAACGGTTTAAATCAACATTAAAATCACCATTCAAGCCTATTTAATCATTTCGATTAGATAGGCTTTTTTATGCCCTTAATGAAATCATCCACGCTGGAGTTACCCCTCTTTCTATGCCAATTTTGAAACCCTTTAATGTCGATATGCGTGTTCATTTGAACGTTAAATTTGTATACTCAATAGTCACCAAGCGTTAATAGAAGAGTCTCAATCAATATGCCCCAACCTACTCCTTTAAAACGTGCTATCTCTCTGCCTATGTTGGTATTATATGGCTTAGGCACGACGATTGGTGCTGGCATTTATGCTTTGGTGGGAGAACTCGCGGGCGTTTCTGGTTACCTTGCGCCCGCTGCCTTCTTAATGGCTTCCCTGTTAGCAGGTATCACCGCCTTGTCCTTTGCAGAGCTTTCTAGCCGTTATCCTTGGGCAGCCGGTGCAGCACTCTATACCCGAGAAGGATTTGGCTCTGAACGCTTTTCAACCTTAGTGGGCTTATTGGTGGTTTCAGCAGGCCTGGTCTCTTCGGCCGCTTTAGTCAATGCATTTGCCGGTTACTTAATGCCACTACTTGACCGATTGATTCATTTAGATCGCCTGACCATTGTCATTCTGGCCACACTAATGTTAGGTCTATTTGCCGCCTGGGGCATCATGCAATCTATCCTCATCACCGCAAGCATGACCCTGCTAGGAATTGCTGGTTTAATCGTTATTATTTATGTCGGCCATGGCGCTTTAGCGAACCTATCGACCGAATGGCCAAAACTGATACCCTCCTCTGACTTCAGTAGCTGGGGCTTTATTTTCGCAGGCACCTTATTGGCGTTTTATGCCTTTATCGGTTTCGAGGATATGGTGGTCGTTGCCGAAGAAGTCAAAGACGTTAAACGTAACCTTCCATTGGCGATTCTCTTGACACTGGGCATCACCACGCTACTCTATATGTTGATTATGACCATTGCCGTTTTGTCCATGCCACCCGCAGAACTCGCACAAAGTTCAGCGCCCCTGGCCCAACTGTATCAACACCATACAGGGGAGGATTCTAGCCTGATTAGCATCATCGGCTTATTTGCCATTATCGATGGGGTTTTAGTGCAAATGATTATGGCATCCAGAGTACTTTATGGTCTGAGTTCAAGAGGGCAACTGCCGGCTTTACTGAGCCTCGTTAATTCCAAAACACAGACGCCACTCTACGCGACCGGCTTGACCATTAGCGGAGTGTTGATTTTAGCCATCGTTGGACGACTCAGTTCATTAGCTGAATTGACCTCGATTATCATGTTAATCGTCTTCTCTCTGGTGAATCTATCGCTGTGGCGAATCAAGCAAGATCAGCCACATAATGACGGCAATATTAACTTACCCAGTTGGATTTCCTTGTCGGCTTTTCTGGTCAGTTCTGCTTTTGTGATATTAGAAATCACTAAATTATTCTTAAAATAACTGCTTACTAGCCCTTCGCCTCCTCTAGAATAGAGACCTAATCAGAATCACTTTTTGGAAAATTACAGATGAACTATCAAGTTGCACTGGTGACCGGCGCTTCCAGCGGAATCGGCAAGGCCATCGCCGAAAACCTTGCCAAACAAGGCATTAAATTAATTCTACTTGCCCGCAGAGTCGAGTTGCTTGAAGCCCTAAAAAACCAACTCTCGCCGCAGACAGAGTGCCATATTATCGCCTGCGATATTAATGACCATGCCACCCTAGAAAACGAACTAAACAACCTACCTATAGCCTTTCAAAACATCGACATTCTGGTGAATAATGCTGGTCTAGCGTTGGGTTTAAGTCCCGCACATGAAGCGGACTGGATTGATTGGCAGACCATGATTAATACCAACTGTATGTCTTTGGCATTTTTAACCCGTCAAACCTTACCAGGCCTGGTCAAACGTAATCACGGTCACATTATTAATATCGGCTCGATTGCCGGGACTTACCACTACAAAGGTGCAAATGTATACGGCGCCACCAAAGCGTTTGTCGAACAATTCTCCATCAATTTACGCAGTGACCTATTAGGCACGGCAATACGCGTGACCAATATCGAACCCGGCATGTTGAATGAGAGTGAGTTTTCTCTAGTGCGCTTTAAAGGCGATGAGAGCAAAGCGGATCAGGTTTATGCTGATTTAGAACCGCTTAAATCCTCCGACATTGCTGAGAGTGTCAGCTGGATTTTAAATCAACCTGGCCACGTCAATATCAACCGCGTTGAGATTATGCCGGTGCAACAAGCCCCTGGTGGACCGATTACCGCTAAAAATGGTTAAAATTCCGCTGCTTTTCGTTATTAAAACTTGGCTATAGTGCACTACTATAGCCTGCATTTTAAATGCCTCAATCAGCAGAATTTTTCCTCATTTTTACCTAGCGAACTTAGTTTCTACAGAATCTTCAAATCGAATTTATTTCGATAAACATTTAGCCCTAATTTTTTTTGGGCAAAGATTTAAGTGTTCTCTGATATGATGATTGTCATGATTCGATACTTAAGACTAAAAGTCCACCAGATTGGACGCGCCACTAAACGCTCAGTGTTTCTAAACAAATATTTCCCCAAGTTTAGAGATCGAGTCTATTGGGCGGGCGACAGACACTCTTTTGCAAAAGCCGGATTTATCGGTACATTCTGCATGATGCTACCGATTCCTTTTCAAATGGTGCTTGGTTCAGCTATAGCCTATTATTTACGCGCCAATATCCCTCTAGCAACCGCTTTGGCTTGGATTACCAATCCTTTGACCATGTGGCCGATTTGGTATGGTGGTTATCTGTTTGGTACTTGGTTTTTGGGTACGCCCGATCTGTTTGAAGCCTCTGAGCACATTATGATTGGTTCACAACTTTGGTTTGATGAAGTCTTTCCGCTGATTTGGAAACCTTTCTTCTTAGGGAATATTTTATTGGGTACCCTTTTTGGGTCCGTGACCTATCTCATTATTGGTTACTTCCATTGGTCGTACATTACCAACCTTACCAACACCATTTTAAGAAGAAACTAAGCCCCGCTTTATTTAATCATGCGTTCAAGCACGCTAGGGGCTAAATATTAACGAAGTTTTTATGCTCTATTTAACACCTTATTCAAACCATAAAGCCTCCATACCCTCTACAACGCGCATGTCGAAAAATGACATTCTTAGTTTTGGTTTTCTGCAGAGCAGACATTCAACCACAATGGTTGACTCTCGATAACGAAATTAAAACCCGTTTTTAAGGATTATGGCGACAGGTTCAGAATGATAATCACGCCGATACACCATCAGGTATACAACCAGAAATACTTACCGATTAATCACAAACCCCAGAAAGTGTTTTGGCTTTATCTATTCTGCTGAATCAATTCCCCCTAAATATATTTAGCGACGAGCCAGCCCGTTTTCAAAGCGAATCCCAATCTATCTCGATAGCAAATCATGGTTATGATTTTTTTACCGGACTAAAAAAGGATAGCTCCTGTTGTAAGTTTTTAGCTTGATCACGTAAAGACTCTGTCGCAGCAGTCGTTTCCTCGACTAAGGCAGCATTTTGTTGCGTCGTAGTGTCAATATTCACAATCGCCACATTAACTTGATCGATACCCTGTGACTGTTCCTGTGTTGCTTGATCAATTTCGCTGATCATTTCAGAAATATTGTTAATTTCTAATGAAATCACATTTATTTTTTCTCCAGACTCTTTTGCGAGCGCCATTCCATTATCTACGCGGGCAACCGTTTCATTAATGAGAGTTGTTATATCTTTAGCTGCATCGGCTGATTTCTGTGCAAGGTTTCTAACTTCACCAGCAACAACTGCAAATCCACGACCGTGCTCCCCTGCTCTAGCGGCTTCAACAGCGGCATTAAGCGCCAAGAGATTCGTCTGAAAAGCGACCCCATCAATTAACGCAACTATTTCCGATATTTTAAGGCTAGACTCTTGAATATTCCCCATCGCATCAAGTGTATTATTCATCGAGTTAGAGCTCTCAAGAGCACTGTTTTGTATAGATAATGACATATCCTTAACTCTGGATACATTTTGTGCATTCTGGTGAACAGTAGAGTTCATTTGTTCCATTGTGGCAGATGTTTCTTCAACGGCTGCAGCTTGTTGCTGAACACGGTCACTAAGATCCAACGCTCCTTGAGCCACTTCCCCAGATATTCTATAAACCATATCAGATGAATCGATGGCATTAGTGACAATTGAACTCAGTCTTGAAATTGAGCTATTAACAGATTGCTTCAGTTCGCCCAATTCACCTTCATAATGACTCTGAATGGAGTGTGTTAAATCTCCAGATGACATGCCTTTAGTGACTGTGAGAACATCATTGGTTGCAGTTTGAATGGAGTCCATTAATTCATTGATGGACATACTTAATTGTTTTGCGGTGCCATCTACTTTAGATAAATCAATCCTGTTACCAAGGTGTCCTTGCTGGGCATTTTTAATTGCAGCATCTACATTTTCAAATAACTGTACTTCTTGTGTTAAATCCTCCCATTCGACTAGCATGCCTGAAGCAATTCCTGCTCGATTTATAAGGGGCATTATTTGTAATGTAAAGTGATAGCCAGCCACTTGAATTTTGGCCTTCATGGGTTCCGTTAAATTATCTAAAATATGACGGTTATGCGCCGGGGATTGATGAAAAACATCAATATTTGAACCGATGATGTTATTGATATCAAAGTTAGGTAGCGCTTTTTGTAAGCCCTCTTTGCGCTCTGTCAAAAATGCTAGCAAAGCTTCATTCATATAGGTGATGTTGTAATCAGCATCTGCCATCATGATATTGCTATGAACCTTATCAAGCGCCAATTGTAATTGTCTGGCTTTATCTAATTGATAATTATTTTCTTCCTTTTTTTCTAAAAATGACTGACCCGCTGCAATAATCGCATTATGTACTTTCCCATAAGAAGAGTTAGGATTGTAGGACTTAATTTTAAGTTGATCGCCACCTGAGAGGGTACGAAGGCTGTTAATGTGCTTTAATTCTGTTTGTTTTAAATAATTAAAGATAGCAAATCCCAAAATCAGTAATAAACCTACGGTTACTGCGTGATAGCTTGTTGGTAGATGCATATAGTTTATGGCAATGGCAGGAACTGGCGCCAATAAAATAATTAATAATGAAATATTAAACCCTGCCGAAAACTTGGCAAAAGGGTTTTTAAAATGGACTCCTTCTCTAACCACACCATGCTTTATCTTAGCTTTTCCATCCTTAATCCTCTGATAAGCAACAGTAGCACCTTCTTTTTCCGGCTCTGTTATTTTGTTTCGCACAGACATGTAGCCAACAATAGCATTGTTATCAAAAATGGGCGAAGTATTTGCTTTCACCCAGTAAAAACCACCATCTTTACGTCTGTTTTTAACGAGCTGAGACCACGGAATTCCATTCTTTAGATCTCCCCACATATCTGCAAACACGGCTTCAGGTACATCAGGATGTCGAATCATATTATGTGGTTGCCCGATTAACTCAGCACGAGAGTAACCACTTGCAGCTTCAAACGCATCATTACACTCCAGGATGGTTCCGTGTAAATCTGTTTTAGACACGAGCACCAATCCTTTTGGGACGTCGTATTCAGAACTTGTAATAGGTTGGTTATTTTTCATAGAGCCCTAATCCTTAAATAAAATATTTTTCAGTTTTTCTAAAAATGGATACATCTGAATGATGTAAATTCAACCTATTCCATAATTTATATCCAAAATGAATCAAAAATGTGTTATTGGAATTCGCATAACAATAAGCATCGATAAACGAGATAGCTTAATAATTACCAGTTCAACTACGATACGATATTATTATTAACAACACCAGCCCATGAGCAATAAATACCTACTGAACACCATATAAATACTTATATACCAATATACTAATATAGTAATATAGTAATTACCATATAATAAAAGCGGTATTGGAAATAAAAATATGATTTGTAAAAAATGATATTCAATAGATGACGAAAAACATTAAATGTATTTTTTCTGAAGCTTGAGCAGAGGTTAAGCAGTTCTCAAATACGAATAGATAAGTCAATTTTTTACTCATACAACTGGCGGCTTAAGCCTTTTATTCGTGACCAGGCCTGGTCAATTTTATTTACCGTCTATTCATCGCTTATGCCATTCGTTTAGTGCAGTTAATGTATGCAATTTATCAAGCATTAAAACCTGACGACATGCTAAAATACGTCCAATTTTAATGATTTAAGCGTGCCTCTTTCCCAAACGCTTTCCCAAACTGTATACCTAAGGTAAAACGCCATAATGAGAACTTCCAACTTACTACTCGCCACGACTCGTGAAACCCCTGCTGATGCAGTTGTTATCAGCCATCAATTGATGCTCAGAGCAGGCATTGTTCGCCCTTTGGCTGGCGGACTTTATAACTGGTTGCCGTTGGGGGTTCGTGTTTTAAGAAAAGTAGAAGCCATTATTCGTGAAGAGATGAACCACGCCAATGCACAAGAAGTGTTGATGCCAGTGGTTCAACCGCTAGAGTTATGGGAAGAGTCAGGACGTTTACAGGATTACGGCCCAGAGTTGCTACGTTTTAACGATCGTCACGGTCGTGGTTTTGCGCTTGGCCCAACGCACGAAGAGATCATTACCGATTTAGTGCGTAAAGAGATTCGTAGCTACAAGCAATTACCGGTCACGTTCTATCAAGTTCAAACTAAATTCCGTGATGAGATTCGTCCACGTTTCGGTGTTATGCGTTCTCGTGAATTCATTATGAAAGACGCCTACTCTTTCCATATGGACCGTGAAAGCCTTGAAAAAACTTACGCTGAAATGTACGAGGCTTACAACCGCATCTTTAGCCGAATCGGCCTAGACTTCCGTCCAGTACAAGCTGATACCGGATCTATCGGCGGCGAAGGTTCACACGAGTTCCACGTATTAGCTGACTCAGGTGAAGACGATATCGCTTTCTCAACAGAATCCGACTTTGCCGCCAATGTTGAACTTGCAGAAGCGATCGCCCCACGTGGTCAACGTGCCGAAGCAACTCAAGAATTGACTAAAGTGGCTACGCCAAACAAACACAGCATTGAAGAAGTTTGTGACTTCCTACAGATTAAGAAAAAGAAAGCTGTTAAAACCTTATTGGTTAAAGGTGCGACAGAAGCTTCGCCAGTAGTGGCTTTAGTAGTTCGCGGTGATCAGGAATTAAATGAAATCAAAGCGCAAAATTTAGAATTGGTTGCAGAACCGTTTGAAATGGCAGCGGACGAAGAAATCCTAGCGGCCGCAGGTTGTAACGCCGGTTCAATCGGCGCTTCTGGTTTAACCATTCCAGTGATTGTCGATCGTACGGCGGCAAACATGGCGGACTTTGTTACCGGTGCCAATGAAGATGGTTTCCACTTTACGGGTTGTAACTGGGACAGAGATGCTACCCCTACTTTGATTGCCGATATTCGTAACGTCATCAAAGGCGACCCGAGCCCATGTGGTAAAGGTAAAATCCAAATCCGTCGTGGTATCGAAGTTGGGCATATCTTCCAACTCGGTAACAAATATTCAACGGCTTTGAATGCCAATGTACAAAACGAAAGCAGCCGCTCACAAATCTTAGAGATGGGTTGTTACGGTATTGGCGTAACTCGTGTGGTTGCGGCCGCCATCGAGCAGAACTACGATGACAAAGGGATTATCTGGCCAGAAAGCATCGCACCTTTCCAAGTCAGCATCGTACCAATGCAAATGCACAAGTCACCGCGTGTTGCAGAAATCGCCGAGTCTATCTACCAAGAACTAACCGCAGCCGGTATCGAGGTCTTATTTGACGACCGTAGCGAACGCCCTGGTGTCATGTTCTCCGATATGGATTTGATTGGTATTCCACACCGCATCGTTATCGGTGAGCGTGGATTAGACAACGGCATGTTGGAATATAAGTACCGTCGTGACGAAAAGTCACAAGACATTCCACAAGAAGGCTTTATGGCATTCTTGATGGAAAAACTGGGTAAATAGAACTCAGTAAATAATCGCCTAATGTGGACTTAAGTTTTTAACACTCAGCCTGGATTTTTTCAGGCTGTTTTGTTTACAGGTTCAGCACATAATAGGTAGAGGGTCTGCCCTTTTAGCCCATTTTAGTAAAATGACATTATCAAAACAGAGGACAAAAACATGGAATTAAATGTTTATCTATCAGGTGAGATTCACACCGACTGGCGCGAGAAAATTACAGACGGATGTGCTGCGCATAACCTAACCGTTACCTTTACTTCGGCCGTCACCGATCACGATGCCAGCGATGCCGCAGGCGACCTACTCGGTGCAGAAGACAAAGCCTTTTGGCGTGATCATAAATCAGCCAAAGTGAATGCCATCAGAACCCAAACATTGATAGAGCAATGTGATGTCGCCGTGGTGCGTTTTGGAGACAAATATAAGCAATGGAACGCCGCGTTCGATGCCGGTTACTGCGCCGCAATGGATACGCCGTATATTACCCTGCATGATGAATCAATTATTCATCCACTAAAAGAAGTTGATGCCGCGGCTTTAGCCTGGGCAACCACACCTGAACAAGTCGTTGAGATTCTTAAGTACATCATCTCTAAATAAAATTCCTCTCTGCTTGAACGGCTCTGACACGATTGGCAAAATCGAATGAGCCAAAAAAAACAAAAGTGGCCAGGCCTGGCCACTTTATAAAATATGTTCTTGGTATTTTTCATTCTAAAGGTTATCTTTTGATATCAAATCAACCTAAGCTAGATGGTTCATAACTCCAACATAACATACTCATCCAGCCCCCTGTTATTTTCTAAAAAAACCACCCTGCTTCCAGACATCCTCAACCAAAAAAATAGCTTTAGCTATTCAACACACACCATCCGTTTTTTATTTGAATACTGTTATAGTAAATAGTATTGGGATGGTTTTTTGACTATGGATGAATAGACGATGATTATTGGCGTACCTAAAGAGATCAAAGACAATGAATACCGGGTCGGTCTGATTCCTTCGAGTGTGCAACTCCTAGTTCAGCATGGACATCAACTCTTAGTAGAAACCGAAGCTGGCATCGGGATTGGTTTTGCCGATAGCGATTACCGCCAGGCTGGCGCCGCAATCATGACGAATCCAGCAGAGATATTTGCTCAAGCGGAAATGATCGTCAAAGTTAAAGAACCACAACCAATTGAATGCGCCATGTTGCGCGAAGCACAAATTCTATTTACCTATCTGCACCTGGCTGCTGACCTTTCTCAAACGCAAGCGCTCATTAAAAGCAAAGCGGTTTGCATTGCCTACGAAACCGTTAAGGATGCCCTAGGAGGTTTACCGCTGTTGGTCCCCATGTCAGAAGTCGCAGGCCGTATGTCCATTCAAGTGGGGGCGCACTTCTTGGAAAAAACCAATGGCGGTAGGGGCATACTACTCGGCGGCGTAACTGGCGTAAAACCCGCCAAAGTGGTCATTATCGGTGGCGGTACCGTTGGCCGCAATGCGACACAAATGGCCGTAGGCCTCGGAGCCGAAGTAGTGATTTTGAATCGCAGTTTGGACACAATCGGCAAGATTAAGACGCAATTTGGTGATGACATCCAAGCCATTTTATCGACTCCTGACTCCATCCAAAAGCAGGTGCTTGAAGCCGATCTAGTGATAGGTGCCGTACTCATTCCAGGCGCCAGCGCCCCCAAGTTGGTGACCAAAGCACATGTTCGAAATATGAAGCCCGGCGCAGTCATCGTTGACGTGGCCATCGACCAAGGCGGTTGCGTTGAAACCTCTCGCCCGACCACCCACCAAGACCCCACTTATGTCATTGATGGGATTATCCATTACTGTGTCACCAATATGCCTGGCGCCGTGCCACGGACGTCTGCGTTTGCACTCAATAACGCCACGCTGCCTTATATCCTCACTTTAGCCAACAAGGGTTACCAGCAAGCTTTACTAGACGATGAGAACTTTCTACAAGGATTAAATATCATAAAAGGTCACCTCACTTGTCGAAAAGTCTCTGAAAGCCTGAGTCTCGAATATATAGACCCACTGACAGTCCTACAAATGCCGCAATAAAAGCTACCCCCTAGCCTCAAGAGGCAAGTTACCTGAATTAAAACATCAGTCTGAATGGTGCTGGTTATATCGTCAATGAACACAATAATGACATTGGGCTCTATTCAAGTAGCATTGAAACCTGTAGCGCTTATATTTTTTCTCGTTCCCATGCTTAGCGTGGGAATGCAGATCAAATTTAACCTTTTCAAACCATCTAAACCTTATATTTCTATACTCATTCCCACACTAAGCATGAAAACGAGTCAAAAAGGTAACCGCTCCATAAGCCAATTTGGTGTATGATTAGCGCATAAAGAAATGGATTTCATTTATGTTTCAATCACTCTCTAAAACCTTTTTTCTTTTTACTGCTTTCATCACTGTTGTTGTAATCGCAGTCATTAGTAGCACAACACACATAGCTACATCTGAAAAGAATGATAACTCTGTTACTTTGGATACCTATTTTTGGGTTGGTACGACACCTGAACTTTCTGTTGAAAAAATTATCAACACGCAAACGTTTTCTAAAACCGATAATCAATTTAGCTTGGATACTTTTACACAACAGTCTTTGATTCAACTCACCATCACAAACCATTCAAACACCACTCAACAGCGTATATTGCACAATAATTTAGCCTATTTATATCAAAAGATAGATATGTATACCTATTCTAATGATAAAAATCTAGAAACCGTTTCGGTTAATTTAGATGATCCAAAAAATTCAAAATTGTTAGTTGGCAGTAGCTTACTCTATAAAATCAGCCTTGAACCCCATGAAGTTCAAACCATCTATATTCAAAACCAATCGGTTTTTTCGAATCTTTATAGTTTTGTGCTATATTCAGAAAATGCCAGCCAGCAGGCTTTAACTAATAAAAACTTTGGCTCTAATATTATTGTCATGATGCTCTTAACATTAGCTTTATACAGCCTAGTTCTGTACCTGTTTGGCGAACCCGTTGGCTTTTTGATTTACACCCTATACTTAGCGAATGCTGCACTTGGATTGTTTTATCTGTATGGCGGCTTTGCACAAAACTTTAATGTTCACAGCTTACAAGTACACTGGTTAAACATTACATCCATTCTTGTCCCGCTCTTTCTGGCGTTTTATGTTAAATATATTTTACAAACAAAACGTTTTCACCCGCTATCTAACCAACTGTTAAATTCAGTCATCATACTTTCAGCATTAGACGCCCTGATTGCCATCACTTTTGATTTGACCCTAGCGCTACAATTATCCGCACTGATCTTTTTCTTCTCTTTTGCGGTTCTTATTTTCATATCCGTAAAGTATTATCAGCAGAAGCACCCTCTCATTAACATATTCATCTCAGCCTACACGATATACATTATTGGAATTTTAATCACTCTGTTAAGTTTTCATGGCTTTATAACTTTTAATAGCTATACCCTTCATGCTTCGGGTGTTGGAATTGTGATTGAAGCTTTTTTATTCTCTTATCTATTAAGATACAAATCGCTACTTTTAGAGCAAGAAGTCGCTCAGCATCAAAACAATGAAGAACGTCTTTCATACCTAGCCCACCATGACCCTCTAACAAAGCTGGCTAATCGCCGTTTGTTTTTTGACGCCACTCAAGAAGCACTTGAAACAGCTAAAGAGAGCAAGAAAGAGTTTGCCCTGTTATTTATTGATATTAATGGTTTCAAAGCCGTAAATGACAATTATGGGCACGAAGTTGGAGATAAGCTGTTACAACAAATTGCAAATAGGATGGAAGCAAGCTTACACAACGAGGAATTTCTTGCTCGATTCGGTGGCGATGAATTTATCATATTAAAGCAAAACATCACAAACCTCGAAGAGGTTAATGCTACGGTAAAGATGCTCATTCAAGAAGTTTCTAATCCGTATTTAATTGACAATATACGAATAAAAACGGGGGCTAGTATAGGGGTTAGTTTTTACCCAAAAGATGGTATGGGTATTCAGGAATTGATTCAAAAAGCAGACCAGGCGATGTACGCCGTTAAAAATAGCTAAAATATCTTATATTGACATATTTAGCTTGGTGCCAAGGTCAAAAAATTGAGCGTAAATAAGCTACAAAACTGGATGCAATCCTTTTATCTCAGACTTACCATGCCTACTATTTTGTAAAGATTCATTAAGAGACTAAATGTCATCAAGGTCAGTATACAATCACGACTAACGTGAACTTGGCTTCTTATAAAGAAGCCCTACCTTACGCTTATCCCCGTCTAGATTTTATGCTAAAATCCCCTTTTTTATCTACTGGAATCCTTATTATGTCTAACAACTTTACTACTACCCCTGAAATTGTAAGTTACGGTATTGGTCGCCAAATGGGTGAGCAATTGGCTTCTGACCCTTTTGAAGGGATTAGCCCTCAAGCGGTTGCTGCTGGTGTCATTGATTCTTTGGAAGGCACTGCTAGCCCAATTAGCCAAGAAGCCTTTGCTCAAGCGTTTGAAGAAATCAATACTATTATGCAAGCAAAACAAGCTGAGTTGGCTAAGGTAGCGGGCGTTGAAGGCGAAACGTTTTTAGCGGCAAATGCTCAGAAGGACGGGGTTTTTGTTACGGATACAGGTCTACAGTATGAAATCATCACCGAGGGTAACGGTGTGTTACCAACAGCTGAATCGGTTGTTTCAACGCATTACCACGGTACATTAATTGATGGGACTGTATTTGATAGTTCTGTTGAACGTGGTCAACCTGCTGAATTCCCTGTTAATCGTGTTATCGCTGGTTGGACGGAAGCATTACAAATGATGCCTCAAGGGTCTAAATGGCGTTTGTATGTTCCTCAAGAGCTTGCTTACGGTTCACAGGGTTCAGGCGCAAAGATTGCACCTTTTTCAGCTCTAATATTTGATGTAGAGTTACTTGATATTGTTTCTTAAGCAAAACAGAATTTGACGAATAAGACTGTTAAATAGCCTAAAATAAAAAGCGACATTAAATCAATTTTAATGTCGCTTTTTTTATACCTATACACCGAACCAATAACCACCAGGCCTGGTCGGTTTAGAAAACGCCCGCTTTGCAAGTTACGCACTTCTCTGTACAATTAATATTCAATTCACAGCAATAAAACATCGAACTTTGGTCGAAAAATGACCGCAATTGTTCTGTAGGGTTTGTCTAATAAATCACTCAAGCCGACTGCGCTAAAGCTCAGCCGCTTAATTCTAATGTTCTGTTGAAAGTTGAGGTATCATCGTGCAAGCCCTTATAGGATGGATTCTAATTATTTTTGGTGGGACGCTTTATCTCGCTCAGATCATTTCATCCATAAACTTTCCGCTCGCACAGCGCCTTTGGATTCAGGAGAAATCTGATACTTCGGATGCCCTACTACAAAGGTCTGAGCGTTATACCGCTTACTGGGATCTTTTAACATTGGGCTGGTTACCAATCGCTGGAGTTCTAATGGTGATAGATCATCGTTGGTGGCCAATTATGTCCCTAATGGGCGCTGCAATATATTTAGATACAGCAGGTAGAGAGGCGGTTAAGAACCTAAGTTTTCGGCATGAAGGCATTAAAGTCGGTTCAGATAACAAACAGCTAGTATTTTTTGCAAGCTACATAGTAATGGCTTTTATTGCAATGATTGTCATTGCGTTTTCAATCCCCTCTTTATTGAGTATGCTGTAAAGCTTTAACTCGTGAGGCAATTCATTTAAATTACAACATCCATCAGGATGGTGCTGGTGTTATCGTAAATTAAGCCAACAAGGGATTTCACTCATTCTCGATTCTGTGGCCAGACGACTATAGAGTCGACTATCGCTTTAACCACAAGATGCCGCAAGCTGGAAAACGCCTATTAGTAGGCGATTAACCCTATCTACGCTCATAATTAAGAATATAAACCAAAGTTTCAAAGGCATCGACAAAAAGACGTCAAATCAATACTGCCCTTTATTTGAAAGAGAGATAAATGAATTGAACGTATTGCAAGGCACCATATTAGTGACACGTGGCTTAATCAAACCTATCAAACTTTCCAAATTCATGATGAAGAAGCCTCATGCAAGCGATTGTCTTCACAGAATACGGATCACCGGATATTCTTCATCTTAAAGAGGCCGAAAAACCGACCCCTAAGGATAATGAAGTACTGATAAGAGTGCATGCGACCACTGTTAATCGAACAGACTGCGCGACGATTAGAGCAAAGCCATTCTTTATGAGAATCGTTTCAGGGCTATTTAAACTCAAAAAACAAATTCCTGGAACGGAGTTTGCCGGTGAAATTGAAGTGGTTGGTAAAAACGTACGGTCTCTAAAAACAGGAGATAGGTTTTTTGGTTTTGATGACTATGGTGCAGGGGTGCATGCTCAATACATGACAATCAAAGAAGATAACGTTCTGACAATGCCAAACAACCTCTCGTATCAGCAGGCGGCAGCCAGTTTGGAAGGCGCACATTATGCGTATAACTTTATCAACAAAGTTGACTTTAAAAAAGGACAGCATGTTCCCGTCAACGGTGCAACGGGGGCTATTGGTTCGGCCGCAGTTCAACTTTTAAAATACTTCGAGGTAAATGTGATTGCTGTGTGTGCCACGAGAAGCATGGATTTAGTCAAGTCGCTGGGCGCCAATAAAGTCATCGACTATACCAAAGAAGATTTTACAAAAAGCGACCAAACATACGATTTTGTTTTTGATACGGTAGGTAAAAGTTCATTTTTTAAGTGCAAACATTTACTGCAACCAGGAGGAGTTTATATCTCTTCAGACTTAGGCTATATGGCTCAAAATATTTTATTACCGCTTATAACACCCATTATAAAACCCATGCTTGGTAACAAAAAAACCATATTTCCCACGCCTACAGATATCAGCGGAAGTTTACGCTTAATCAAAAGTCTCATAGAACAAGGCAAATTCAAAGCCGTGATAGATAGAGCGTTTCCGCTGGAGCAAATTGTCGAGGCGTACAGGTATGTCGAAAAAGGACAAAAAGTAAGCAATGTCGTCATTACTGTGTAGCATGATGAATAAAACCTAGCAAAAAAGGATAAATTAAAATGATCATCCATACCATCAAGACATCACCAATGATGTATGCAAGAATTGCAGGATTCTTGTATTTAACGATGGTGCCACTCGGTTTCTTCGGCATATATGGACACTCCATGCTTTATGTGCCTGGAGATGCCGCAGCCACAGTTCATAATATTATGGCTTCCGCATCGCTATTTCGTCTTAGTATTATGAGCGCTCTAATCGTTCAGATAGTTAATATATTGCTGGTGCTGGTTTTATACAAATTACTCAAACCCGTCAGCAAAAACTATGCTGTTCTTATGGTGATACTTTTTCTGGTCAGTGTCCCTATCACGATGCTTAACGAACTTAACCAGTTTGCTGCCTTGCTACTGTTGAGCGGTACTGACTACCTGAGCATAGTGGAGGTAGATCTGCTACACGCTCAGGTGATGTTATTTCTTGATCTGCATGAACATGGTATTTATATCTCCAGTCTGTTTTGGGGGCTTTGGTTGTTTCCTATGGGTTATTTAGTTTTCAAGTCGGGTTTCCTTCCCAAAATTTTGGGCATCTTGTTGTTCATTGGCTGTTTTGGCTATTTGATAGATTTTGTAACATTCTTCTTTTTCCCTAGTTTCGAACCGATTGTCCTTTATACGTTTTGGGGGGAGTTGTTACTTGCCTTATGGCTTTTAATTAAAGGGGTTAATGTTGAGCAGTGGAAAAAACGTGTTGTTGAATCTGCCTGAATATAATCTGTGCCCAATGGATAGGACGTTCATTTTCGAGACAACGCCCGACGAGATATGCGGAGCTCTGCCGAATCAAAGTAAATTTGGAGGATAATCATGAAAGCGATTGTATTTTCACAATATGGACAGGCGGATGTTCTTCATCTCGAAGAGGTAGAGAAACCGACTCCAAAGGAGAATGAAGTACTGGTAAAAGTTCATGCGGCATCCATAAACTCATGGGACTGGGAGCTTCTCAGAGGTGTCCCGTTCGTGAATCGCCTGATGTTTGGGATTCTAAAACCCAAAAAGATCAATATACTCGGTTGTGACATAGCGGGACGGGTTGAAGCGGTTGGCTCAAACGTCAAGCAATTTCAAGTAGGCGATGAGGTATTCGGTGACTTAAGCAGTGGGAGTTGGGGCGGTTTTGCCGAGTATACATGTACGAGTGAAAATGAATTAACGTTGAAACCGGCCTGTTTAACATTCAAAGCAGCAGCGGCCGTACCTCAAGCGGGACTTCTCGCCCTACAGGGGCTTCTTAAAGGGCATATCCAGCCAGGACAAAAAGTTTTGATTAATGGTGCTTCGGGTGGCTCGGGTACCTTTGCAGTGCAGATTGCCAAATCGTTCCGGGCTGAAGTGACCGGAGTGTGTAGCACGCGGAAAATGGACTTGGTTCGTAGTCTGGGTGCAGATCACATCATTGATTACACGCAAGAAGATTTCACCAAAAATGGGCAGCATTATGATCTGATTATTGATGCTCAGGCACATCATTCAATTTTCGACTACAAGCGTGCATTAAGTCCAAAGGGCGTTTATGTCATGCACGGAGGTTCCAATGCTACAATAAACCAAGTTATGTTCTTGGGACCCTTGATATCAATGGCCGGGAGTCAGAAAATGAGCCTCCTATTGCATAAATCAAACAAGGATATGAACTTGATGAAAGAGCTGCTTGAATCCGGCAAAGTAGTGCCTGTTATAGATAGGTGTTACCCCTTAAGCGAGGCTGCTGAAGCGATGCGGTATTATGGAGAGAGGCACGCCAAAGGAAAAGTCGTCATCACTATGGAACACAATAACCAAACCTCGTAAAACGCTACTCTGTATAGCGACAGCTGAGCTGGGGGCTATAGATAAACTCTATCCAATCTAAGTCTTAAAACTAAACTGAAATTAAAGCTTAACCTTACCAGATTAGATCATCAGGTACTTCAAACTGGGCGTAGTAGTCTTGATCTTCTTGAGAGATGGATTCATCGACACCCGCCAATGGTATCAATACTGAACGATCACGTTGCTCAACTTTTTCAGCCGCTTCTGCTGAAATCAAAGCATAACCGCCCTCAAAACGGGCTAAGCGAATCGTGCCAGCAATCAGTGCGCGCTGTATCTTTTTATTGACGTTCAATGTTTTCACGGTGGTATCATCGGCAAAGTTATAATCCACATCACCTTCAAAACCACTCATGCGATTAGATTCGATAATCTGACGCAATTCGGCTAAAGCCGCTTTCTTTTCCTGCTGTTGCTTACGCTCTAAGTTAAGTTGAAGATCACGCTCAGCTTTCTGTTTTGCAGCTTCTGCGGCTAGCTTGGCGGTTTCATTCAAAACTGGCTGTTGACCCTTCTTGCCTTTATTCTGTTTGGTTTGCTGATACTTCTCTTTCTTAGCTTTTTGGGCTTTTTTATCATCCACTAAACCGGCCTTTTTCAGCTGATCAAATAAGGAACCTGCCATGATTTTCTACTCACCTATATAAAATTAGGCCACTATTTTACCTTATCCAACAAAGGGCAACTAACAAACCGTCAACAATGCCCATACCAGGCCTGGTCAGTTTAAAAAGCAATCAATATTCCGTATTGTAAATATTTTATTAGTCGGTAAAATCCCCTACAAAATTGTGATCATTAGAATAATGGCTTCAAAATGAATCCAATCACTCTTTTTATACAAGCCATCATTCCACACATTACTCCACTCTAAGGAAATAGCCAATGAACACAGCACGTATCGATAACAAAAACAAAAGAATGAGAAAGAAGCTTTATTTAGGCGAATTCGCTATTAAAGGCTTTGAGATGACTTGTAACATCGACATTCAAGACAGCGAAGAATACGATACTTTTATCGATGCTTTGTTGGCGGTTGTGGAAAGCAATAACCTATTATTAGGTGGCGGTGGTGAAGCTGTGTTTGATGCATTTGTCTGCTCTGATCAACGCTATGGTTCGGTTAGTGAAGAAGATCGCTTAAAAATTGAAGCTTGGTTAACCGCTCAGCCTAAAGTGTCTGATGTTGCTGTCGGTCCGTTAGTCGACGTCATCTACGAGTTTTAATCGTTCCTTACAGATAACCTCTTCTGTAATATTTCGGCCTGCCGTTTTTCAATCCTTATTCGTAATTGATAAACTACCAGGCCTGGTTTCATCCTTTATTTTCAATTCCCCCCTCCTCCCCCCTCATCATTTCAGGTCTTTCATTGCGACAAAGGCTATAATTCTTTTTACTCAAATCTGTTAGGAAAACATTATGGCCATTCAATGGTATCCGGGTCACATGCATAAGGCTCAAAAAGAAGTTCGCGAAATCTTTAGCCAGATCGATGTTTTTATCGAAGTGTTGGATGCGCGTATTCCTTTCAGTAGCCAGAACCCAATGATTGAAGAGATTCGTGGTGATAAACCGACCATTAAAATCCTCAATAAAACCGATTTAGCCGATCCTGAAAAGACCCAGGCCTGGCAGGATTATTTTGAACTGGAAACCAGTGTTAAAACCTTAACGTTTAACTCGCAAGTAGGTGATAAACGTGAACAGATTATCAGCATGATTAAAAAGCTGGTGCCTGAAAAAACCGATTCGGTTAAAACCATTCACGCTTTAATCATAGGTATTCCCAATGTCGGTAAGTCGACCTTGATTAACAATATTACTGGCCGTACCATTGCTAAAACGGGCAATGAGCCGGCGGTGACTAAAAACCAGCAGCGTATTAAGTTGGAAGAAGGCATCACTCTAATTGATACTCCAGGCATGTTGTGGCCGAATATCGAAAATGAAAACAGCGGTTATCGTTTAGCGATTACCGGCGGTATTAAAGAGACGGCGTTTGAGTTACCCGACATAGCCTCTTATGCGTGTGAATATCTACTGGAAGCGTATCCTGATCTTTTAAAAGAACGCTTTAATTTAACGGAGCTACCTTCAACGGATCTTGAACTTTTAGAAGCTATTGGTCGCCAGCGTGGCTGCCTGCGTTCTGGGGGAATGGTAGATTTGGACAAGGTTTCACGTATTTTGATTGTTGAATACCGCGACAAAATCTTAGGGAATATCACCTTAGAAACACCTGCGATGATGAAAATAGAACTTGCTCAGGTTGAAATTCAACGAATGCGTAAGGCCGAAAAAATCAAAGCAAAAGAAGAAGATAAAAAGGTAAGACGCGCCCGTCACAAACGTAATAAAAAATAGTCCAAAAAATTCCACACCATAATTCCATACGGCGCTATCATTTTGTTAGCGCCGTTTTGCTTTTTTAGTCACCCTGAAGTTACGCAGTTCGAAGCCGCACTCTTCCAGTAATCCCCTAGACCAGGCCTGGTCACTTTTGATTTAAATCAAGTTTTGATTCACATTTTCCTGGTTGTCTAGTTATCCATTTTAAGCGTGCTATGATGATTCTGAAGTAACTTCTTAGCTTAAGGAAAATATCGTGGATACTCTTTCTTCATCAGATAGCGACTTAAAGAATCTCATTTCAAATACGGCTCCTCAAAAGGCCCATGGTAAACGCTGGTTAATTGTACTGCTGATGATCGTCATCACATTACTCGTCATTTGGTTTTTCTGGCAAAACCCTGCTTCCAACGCCAAGACTTCTAAGTACCAAACAACGCCCGTCAGCGAAGGTAATTTGACCATCCAGGTGACCGCAACCGGTACTTTACAGCCGTTAGACAAGGTGGAGATGAGTTCTGAAACCTCTGGTACGGTCAAAATAGTTTTGGTGGAAGAGAATGATTTAGTTAAGGCCGGCCAAGTGTTGTTAGAACTGGATACCAAAACATTACAAGCCCAAGTGCAGCAAGCACAGGCCAATGTTAAGATCGGACATGCTCAAATACGCCAATCAGAGATTACACAGGCGGAAAAAAAGCTCTCATATAATCGAAATGTTGAGTTGCAACCTAAACGCCTTATTTCTGACGAAGAGCTGAATACCGTAAGATCCGCTTATCTACGCGCCAAGGCAGATTTGCAGTCCAGTCAAGCCAACTTATTACAGTTAGAAGCCAGCCTTGCTTTGCAGCTCGACAAACTCAGTAAAGCCACCATTTTATCGCCGTTTGATGGTGTAGTTTTGTCACGCGAGATTGACCCTGGTCAAACGGTCGTCGCCTCATTGCAAGCCCCAGTTTTGTTTACTTTGGCCAGAAACTTAACGCAAATGGAATTGCTGTTAGATATTGATGAAGCGGATATCGGTTCTGTTAAAGCAGGACAATCAGCCACATTTACAGTGGATGCCTTTCCGAATGACGCCTTTGACGCCAACATCACCAAAGTGCATCTAGCCTCGCAAACCATTGAAGGTGTCGTCACCTACCAGGCTCGTTTAAGCGTTGACAACCCTCAAGGCCTTCTGCGTCCGGGCATGACCTCGACAGCAGACATTACGGTGGCCAGCGTGACTGACGCGTTATTGGTGCCTAATTCTGCATTAAGGTTTGAGCCTCCGACAACCAGTCAAAAAGCATCAACTAGTTTTGTAGACAAACTGTTGCCCAGCAGACCGCGTCCAACCAAGAAAAGCACCTCAAATATCAATGCCCCTCAAGTTTGGATTTTAGAAAATCAGCAGCCAAAATTAGTCGAAGTTACCACGGGTCTAAGTGACGGCATGCATACTCAAATATTAAGTGGTCTAACCGACTCTCAGAGCGTGATTATTGATGTTACAGGTGGCACAAGCCCATGAGTATGCCGTTGATTGAGGTGCAAGGTGTTTATAAAACCTATGGTAAGGGAGATGGGCAATCTACGGTGCTCAAGGGCATTGACCTAACCATACAATCGGGCGAATTTGTCGCAATCATGGGACATTCGGGGTCGGGAAAATCAACTTCTCTGAATATTTTGGGCTGTCTGGATACGCCCACTGCTGGGCGTTATCTTTTTGATGGCACACCTGTCGAAACCATGAGTACTCAGCAACGCGCCCTATTACGCCGCTATTACTTAGGCTTCGTGTTCCAAGGCTTTAATTTACTCAACCGAACCTCCGCGCTGGAAAATGTCGAACTACCGCTTGTTTATCGTGGCATTGCCCATAAACAACGCCATGCGTTGGCGCTACAAGCCCTTAAAACCGTTGGGTTAGAAGACTATGCCGACCATACTCCCAGCGAACTCTCTGGCGGCCAACAACAACGCGTCGCCATCGCCCGTGCTATCGTTACGCAACCCAAAGTCTTATTGGCTGACGAACCGACAGGCAACTTAGACACCGCACGCTCTCAAGAAATTATGCAGATTCTGTTAGATCTGAACCAGCAGCAAGGTATTACTATTATTATGGTCACCCATGAGGAAGATATGGCCTGTTATGCTCAGCGTCGAATCATCTTTAAAGATGGGCAAATTATCAAATCAGAGGAATCTCAATCATGATTTCGAATGCATTTATTCTTGCCCTACGCGAAATTCGACGCAATTTAATGCGTTCATTCTTAACCGTTTTGGGGGTCGTTATCGGTGTCGCTTCGGTCATCACGATGGTGACCTTAGGCAGTGGCGCGACCCTACAAGTCACCCAGAACGTTGCCAGTTTAGGTTCCAATTTAATCAGCGTTAGACCTGGACAAATGGGTTCGAGAAGTACAGCACCCGCTTTCAAACAAGCCGATGCCGAAGCGATTGAACGAGAGATTCGTGGCATCAAGGCGGTCGCCCCACTGTCCAGTGCAACCTCTAAGGTCGTGCATGGCAATGCAAACTGGTCAACCAGCATTATTGGTACAACAGAAAATTACTTCACGGTACGCGAATGGAAAATGCAATTGGGTAGAGAATTTACCTCATCGGAAGAACGTTCGGGAAGAGCGGTTTGTGTCATTGGTGAGACGGTTAGAAAACAGCTCTTCGGTTCGAGTAATCCATTGGGGTTAAAAATACGTTTCAATAAAGTGGCTTGTCAAATCATTGGGGTTTTGCAATCCAAAGGTCAGAGTACTTTCGGTTTGGATCAAGACGATCTGATACTGATGCCTCTTAAAACTTTTCAACGCCGAGTGAGCGGTAATAAAGACATTCGCCAGATTGATATCGCGATTCAGAAAGGTTTTGATACGACTCTTTATAAAAGCAAAATTGAAAGATTCGTGCGTGAACGCCGCAATCTGTCCGACAATGAAGATAATAATTTTAGCGTTATGGATATGAAAGAAATTGCCAGTATGTTGAGTAATATCACCGAAGTACTCACCATGCTATTAGGTTCAGTCGCAGCCGTCAGTCTATTGGTGGGTGGCATTGGTATTATGAATATCATGCTGGTTTCTGTCACCGAACGTACCCGTGAAATCGGCATTCGTTTAGCGATTGGTGCCTTGGAAAAAGAGGTGTTACTGCAGTTTCTAGTTGAAGCGATTGTGCTGTCGACTTTTGGGGGATTATTTGGAATATTACTTGCCTTGGCGGCCTCTTATGGTTTGGCTCTGTTCATGGCGATTCCATTGGCCTTTAATATCTGGGTAATATTGTTCTCCTTTGTGTTCTCCGCGTTCATTGGGGTCGTTTTTGGTTATTTCCCCGCCCGCAAAGCCGCCCGCCTCGACCCGATTGTTGCCCTGCGTCATGAATAACGCTTAATCATTCTCATACGACAATCCACAATTGCAATAAGTTAAGCAGCTAGAAGCTAGAACTTCTCTGTGAAAAATATACACTGTAAGGCTTTACCTTATAGGCGATAGACTCGGAAACATGGCCGAATTAAATGGAGTCGAAAGGAGTTTTGGAAGGTCTTTTGAAAGGTGTAAGGCGTTCTGAATTTAGATTGTTTTAGTAACCAAGGTAGGCTTAAGGACATTTAGATAAAGAAACGCCGCCATGAGTTGGCGGCGTAGATTAAGATGACGTTCTATTATTCAAAAGACCAACCTTCAGCAGGCACTTCAAGTACCGCTAACGATTCAAACTCCCAAGAAATTTCAGAGTTAACGGCCATTGCACCAAATGATGCGAATAATAGGGTAAATGCAAAAGTTGTTTTTAATAAGTTTTTCATAGTTAATAATCCTTTTTTTAAATATCAGAGTTATCTTATATGAACGCAGATAAAATGTCAATATATTACATTTACAGCTCTAGCTGCCATTTTCTCCTGAAAAATAGATGTCTTAAAATAGAGCCTAGCTAAACATACAGGCCTTAATATTGATTTAAAATAATAATCAAATCAATTCCTTAAGGCTGTGCCTACATTTCATTGACAAAATTAGCCTCCTTTTTTAAGCTTTAACGACACGACTTGTTAAGGTAATCAGGCATTTATTATGCAACCATTTAATCCTCCTCCAATTGCCAATCGAATTTCAGCCGGTGCTGAACTCGCTTCGTTGTTACAAGCCTATTTGTTAAAAGCAAATATAAGCCTGCAAGACAACAATCTCATTGTTCTGGCCTTACCAAGAGGCGGTGTTCCAGTTGCTTTTGAGGTTTCCAAAAAGCTACATGCCCCTCTGGATTTATTACTGGTTAGAAAGTTAGGCACCCCTGGTTATACCGAATTGGCGATGGGCGCCATCGCTAGTGGCGGCATTAGAGTCCTAAACGAACGGATACTCAGTAGCTATGGCGTTAGGCAATCTGAACTGGATGAAGTTGAACAAAAGGAGCGCTTGGAGCTTAATCGGCGTTCTGAACTCTATCGTGGTCAGCGTCCTTACCCTAACCTCAACCATAAAATAGTCATTCTAGTCGATGATGGTTTAGCCACTGGTGCGACAATGCATGCCGCGATTGATGCCGTCAATCAACAAAGCCCATTGAAAATCATCGTGGCAATTCCTGTAGCAGCGCCAGACAGTGTTAAAACCTTACGCCAAATGGTCGATACAGTTATCTGCCCACTGCAACCTAATCAGCTTTCATCGATTGGTCAGTGGTATGAGGACTTTTCTCAAGTGAGTGATACAACCGTGATCGATTTGCTTAACCAAGCCTGGTCAAAGGAGCATTAATCCAATGAATTTGACAGAACAAAATAATATTCCTAAATGGCCAATGCAAGCTGTGAAGGTTCAAACTGGTGAAGTTGAGCTTGAGGGGTTTTTAACCCTACCAGAATCGGCAATAGGTTTGGTGGTCTTTGTCCACGGCAGTGGCAGTAGCCGTTTCAGCAAACGTAACCAATATGTTGCTGAGTTATTCAACCAAGCAGGCCTGGCGACCTTGCTATTTGATTTACTGACTGCAGAAGAGAACGCAGTCGATGTCCTGACACGTGAGCATCGTTTTGATATTGAATTACTCAGTCAAAGAGCCATCGCAACAGTCGATTGGATAGAGGATTATACTCCCCTGGAAAAATTGCCTATTGGCTTGTTTGGTGCCAGTACGGGTGCCGCCGCCGCTCTAATAGCCGCCAAAGCCCGACCCAATGAAATATCATGTGTCGTCTCACGTGGCGGCCGTCCTGATTTGGCAATGCCTGTTTTACCAAAGGTCATTACGCCAACGTTGTTGATCATCGGCAGCCGAGATATAGACGTTTTACACCTTAATCAACTCGCTAGACAGGCTATGCAATGTGAATGTGAATTAATCACCATCGAAGGTGCAACCCACCTATTTGAAGAGCTGGGGACGTTAAAATCGGCCGCTGAGGCAGCACGAGAGTGGTTTCTTAAATATCTAACGGCCTGACGAACCAATCATAATGAATATTGATAGATGATGAGATTTCAATTGAAGTTTATGAAGGGATTAAGAATGCAATACATAGATTAATATGCAGGCTGCTCCTGCTTATTGATCTTTTAAATATTCTGCCGCGATTTTTAAGGCTTCATCGGCACTCAGGCCTTGGTGCATAAAGTCATAAGCCACTTGTTGCTGTTCGGTTAAGAAACGATTTTCAAAATCAGCTATCAAGGTTTTCCAAGCTTGACGATCATTAGAGTCGCCAGGCGTATGTGCTAATAATTTCGCCAACATGCCTAACGCGAGAGTGGTGTCGCTCATGTGATTGTAGTAGCTAGAAAACTGCTGAAAGACGTCATTCAGCGTATCAATATCGCTATTGCCGTGCTTTGCAGCTTGTGCAAGATGAATGCTATCTTCTAGATCTTGCAGAAGTGTCGCCCCCCATTGACGGCTAGACTGAAGTTGAGAAACCGCTAGGTTCAACGCCATACTGGCTTCCTGAAAATCGCCTTCGTCGGTCGACAAGTCCGAACCGTCTTCAATGAAATCAAATTCAGCAACTTCTGAATCGCGCATCGAAACCAAGGCACTTTTGGCATCGGTCATCACCGTGCGGTGATGTGCCAACAACTGTGCACTGGTGACTTGGGCGATATGACAACCACACAATAGGCGATCATCTGCTTCTCGTTGATGCACGACCTCAACACTTTCTAGGCAGTAGACTTCATCGGTTTCGGTGTTTTTAACGCGTAAACTGACTTGCTGGCCAGGTAGAAACAGATCGGCATCATCCAACCAAAAACTTAACCCAGTTAGATTGACATCAAAGCCTTCAAAAGGCGCAGAAAACCCCTCATCTTCATAATCGGTGACCATAAAAGGTCGCGAAAATCGTGATGATTGTCGCTGTTCAAGATCCATTTGAATCATATCAAGCTCCCAACTAAGCGTTTATTCTGAAAAGACGATTAAGAGTATTTGAAACTAAGGCGCTTTGAAGCCCAATGCCAAACACTCTGCTTCTGGCAACCACCCCAGACAACTTCTGACCTTAAGCGATTGGTAATTGCGCACAATCGGCATCACGGTAAGCGTACCCCAGATAATTTGATACCAATGCCAACCAATCGCAGAGGGCTGCGATGACCACCAAAGGTTATTCACGCCAAAATGCTTGGTTTTAAAGACAAGATGAATGGCTAAACGCCAATACTTCAAGCCATACTCTATTCTGGTTGATAACATTACTTTCTCCAAAGATGCGTTTTAATGCTTTCGGCATTGCACGCGTAAAATCTATTGTTTGATTGGTTTATTCGTTTATTTTTCGAGCTCAATCAACGGGCTATTTTCTTTGTAAACCGTTGTTCCTAAAGGTGCATGAATCTTAACCACCTTGCCATTCACAGGCGCGGTAATATAAATATATTTTGACCAGGCCTGGTGCAATGCAACCTCAGCCTTGGCTTGCTGATAAGCGGCACTGGCAACGTCATAAGCTAATTGTGCAGCATCACGTGTACGTTTAGACGTCACGGTACGCTCGTATAAATCCAAAGCTTGATCCAACTCTATTTGCGCATCCGCTAACTTGGCTTGTTGCAGACGCTGCATCGCTTGTAAGCTGTTTAATTTTGCTTGAAAACGACTGGCGTCCAAATTCAGCAGGCGATCGCCCTTCTTAACGACCTGACCTTCTTGCACATAGACTTTAGAAACCTGTCCAGCAACTAAAGCACCCATTTTAACCGTCTCGGCAAACAGCGTTGTACTAAATAATCCGACCGTTAAAACTGCCGTAACCATTGATAACTTGCTAAGTTTTTGCTGCAATTTCATGATTGTTTTTCCTGTTGATTTAGACTCTGTTTGAGTGTATTACCGAGCGAATGGTTGTTTGCTTGAGTTAGAGTATCCAAGTTATCCAAGCCTACTTTTTTACCCATCAAATAATCTATTTGTGACCATAACAAAGCCTGCTTAAACTGCCACGCTACCAAATCGTAATTGGCTTGAGACAAACGCACCATGGCATCGCCTAAATCCGTCGCCGATTCATTCTCATATAGAGCACGACTGTAATCTAAATAGAGATCCGCATAATCCCCAAAGGCTTGGTGCTGTTTCTTTTCGGCCTGCAACAGTTTAATTTGAAAATACAGCTCCGTCACCTCTTCTCGCACTGTTTGTGACAACTGTTGGTATTCGGCTTCCGTCACCGCAAGATTCGCCTTTGCAGTCGCGATGGCGGCGTTCTCAGAACCCCCATCATACAGAGGAATATTCACAGAAACCTCTGCACGCCAGCTGCCTTCACGAACATCAGGGTAACTAGAAAGCTTTCCAGCCCAGGCGTCCGCTCTGAGTGTTGGGCTGCCCACGGCAAGTGCGCTTTCTAAAGCGAATCTATGACTCTGTAAACGTTGCGACATTGCTTGTAATTTAGGGCTGCCTTGTAAGACTTGTTCTTGCAAACCCTGCAAACTGTGCCCCTTAATCGAACGTTTGGAAAAGCGCTTTAGATTGGGGAAAGTAAATTCACCAGGCCTGGCATCTGGCTGATGTAAGACATTGGCTAACTGAACACGAGTCTGCAATTGACGTGATTCAGAGCGTGATCTGTTAACAAGTATTTGTTGGTAACTGAGTTCCGCTGCCAACAACTCAACATCTGAACGCTGGCCTACGGCATGCAGGTCTTTTACCTTGTCAAAACCGACATACTCTACGGCCATGGCTTCGTCATCAACTCGAAATTGAAAGTCAGACAGTAGAACATTAAAAAACGCCTGCATAACGCTCAATCTATGTTGGTTCAGTACAGATTCGATTAAGCGCTGTTCTGCAGCCAGGTTTTGCTGGGCCGCTTTAATGGATAAGTCACTTTGGTTAAAATCGTATAAGACCTTACCAAGATGTAAGGCTAAGAGATGATTATCTTGTGTCTCTTGAGCGAATTCTCTCCAGCCTAAACGCCCGTCGATATTGGCTTGCCAATCCGTTGTCACTTGATTCGTGAGAATGAGACTTTTGGCTTGCTGCAAGCGCGCATTTTGCAGTCGCATTTGCGGAGATTGCAATGGGTAAGTTTCACCCAATAAGTATTCTAAGGTTAAGGGATTCGGTAAGGCATTTCCGAGCCCCTCCAAAGCGATATGAGTCGAGGCTGACTTTTCGGTTGAGTCAATCGCTTGCGCCAATGCAGATGCACTCTGCACGCCTGAGATAACCGCCAAACTGACTAAAGTCGCCGACAGCCATTTTTCAGAAATAAATAACTTTTTAATTCCTGTTTTAATTACTACTGCTCTCATAATAATGAATTACTCTCTAGCGGCTGATTTACGAGCGCGTTTATAGGCGGTAAATGATTGTTTCTGATAACTGCCGTCAATCACATACTCTGCAAGCCACTTAAACTCTTCTTTAGTACGCGTTGGCCCTGTGTATTTCACTAATGGTTTACCATCCGTATCAAAAATCATCATAACCGGCGTAGCGCGAACACGGTATTTTTTCTCTGCCAAAACCTGGCCTGTGCTTTCAGTGCCGTCAAAATCAACCACCGAATGACTGCCCTCTATATCAAACATAAAGGTCAGAAAGTTATCTTTATACAAGGAGATGACATCAGGCTCGGCCATAATGGTCGTACGCATACGGTGACAAAACGGGCACTCTTCCATATGAAAGAACACAAAAATGCCTTTTTTTCCAGCCTCTTTAGCGACCTCCAACTCTTCTTGGTAGTTGCCAAAAGACTCATCAAAAAATAGATCCTTAGCCGACCACGCCTGCGGACTCAGGCTCATTAAAGCAGGCAAAAGAGATGACAATAAAGCCACTCTTAAAAAATTTTTAATTTTTTCTATTCTCATTTTAATATTCCTCAACTTCAATGAGCAGAACACTACTACGCAGTAGTACCGCCTAAATACCTGCTATTTTTTTACTGGATTCATCTCAGTATAGGTTTGCATAAAGCTTTCTAACATTTTTTGATCGACCATCCCGGTTCTCGCGGCAACCACCGAACCATCCGGAGCAACCATATAGGTCGTTGGTAAGCCTTGTAAAGGCCCAAAAGGGGTCGTTCTACCGTCTGCTTTAGTTTCAAAGCGGGCAACTGGGAAATTAATCATTTGTGATTCAGCAAAAACTTTAACCTTTTCAAGATCAATGGTTTCGTAGTTAACACCAATTACAATCGCATCTTTATCTTTATGCTCTTCATGAAACATCACTAAGTCTGGAATTTCGACTAAACATGGCGGACACCAGGTTGCCCAGAGGTTAATGATGACCCACTTGCCTTTATAGTCAGAGAGTTTAGATTCTTTACCGTCTAAATCGATAAACTTAATATCCTCTTTAGGCGGTTCAGCATAAGTCGCAGGACTCCAACTTAAAACAGTTAATAAAGCGATGGCAAAAGGGATTTTTAAAGCTGAAAATTTCATATATCTTTCCTAATTATTCTTTTTTTGTAAGCCGTTTAATCGTTAGCTTTGTTGCAATACTTGCTTAACAAAGGGTAGCGTTAGGCGTCTTTTTTCGACCAAGGAGGCTTGTTCTAATAATTTTAAAACCGCTAATAACTCTTGTAGATCTACTGAAAACTGTTTCACTAAATAATTGCCGACATCATTTGGTAGCTCAAAGCCTAAACGTAAACTATGGCGTTGTAGCGCAATAATAACCTCTTCCTTCTCGAGCACTGGATGTAATTCTATCGGTAGCACCATCATTAAGGCTTTCGCCAACTCGTTGGTTTTAATCGACCAATCATTAATATTAAGCTGTCCTGCAAGTATCACGGTATGCCCTTGGACGCTTGATTTAGTAATCAAGTTAGCCAAAGCAAGCTCCCACTTAGAGTCGCCAATAATTTCAGCCATATCATCCAAACAGACTAACGGAGTCTGTTCTAATCCGATTAATACATCCGGAATTAAAGGCAATGAATGGTCACCAAACGGTAAATAAACACTGGCTTGACCCTTTTCAGTCACATAACGACAAGACGCTTGCAGTAGATGGGTTTTACCTGCGCCGCTTTCACCATATAAATAAAAAGCATTGCCGTTGGTCTGCTGTAATGCACTTTGTAGACCATTTAATGCGACGGCTTGTGACTCTTGTTCTGTCACAAAGGTCTCGAAGCAGGCATCATCTCTTAAGCCGATTTTTAACGGCATTTGTACAAACACTATTGAACCCCTTGAAGGTTTTTGTCAGCGGTCGATTTTTTCGAGCCTGACTGATCATAAAATTTTGGATTTAAGGTAACATCCACTTGATGTAAATTCTTTGATTGGCTGACAAAGTCCGTCAATTGCCATTGACGAATCCAATTAACAACCTTTTGATAATCGCCATGATACTCAATTTCATATTGCGCCAATCCCGACTGAATCGACAATAATCTGGCCGATTTAATCATTAGATGGTTCGCTTTTAACTGTGCCTCAACCATCAGAATCTGACCGGCTTTGGTTATATTAGAAACGTTTAAAGTAAGGTTTTGCGTCTCACTGGAATTTTTCTGGCTAAATAAAGCATAACGCTGCATGACCTGTCCAAACATCGTTTCTAGTAACTGGTGTTGATTCGTTCCAGATCTTTCTCCTTTCGCGAAGACGACACCCGATGGTGCAAACAGATACCATGACAACGTATATTTTGAACCGTCTAACACCTGCAATTTAAAGCTTAAAAGATAATCATGATTGGTTGTTAATAACACTTCCGAAATAGTCGAATTAGAACGTTCGGGGCTCACCGGATAGACCCAAAGCTCACTCGATTCGGGCAAGTTAACCGGCAGAGCCATTTTCTGAGGATAGTCACGAAATTCAATATCAACGCGATAATACATTTTATCTTGCGTGAGTTTTAATAATTCACCTTGCTGTAGATAGCTCCCCATAACCAATGTCGTAGGGCGTTTCTCTAAAGGCCAAATTGAGACTCGATGCTGTTTAAACGCTACATTTAAGCGTGCCGCAGAAAACTGCAGCACAATATCCTGGCCTACCTGAACACCCTCTTCGGTTCTCGGCTTAAGATCATAACGATCTAACCAAGACTTTGGATTTTTAAGATAACCCTGAGCGACGGCACTGCCTAAAAAGCTTTTTTGACCCGTAATTTTAACTAATAACGTTTCCATCCCTAAAGCAATGGCCCCATCTAATGCTTGTTGACTCTTTTTTACACCCTTGGCTGTCAATGCCTTCTGCGAAGTTGGTGTTTTAACAAGAACCAATGAGCCATTTTTGTCCGATATAGGACTAGAGCGGTCAATCGAATGATCATATGGTAAAACAATCGTAAAGAAAGAGACATCACTGCTATGAATTCCAGAGGTTTTTTTACCTAGGTTTTCAGCCGCTTGACCCGCTTGTATGACACTCATCAACAACATTAGTATGAATAGGCGAAAACTTCTCATATCTGACCCTTAAAATTTCGTTACAATATCATAATGTTTTTTAATTAGGTCGGTACAGACTTTTGACTGTAATGTCAGCCTTTTTCAAGGTTTTGCACGACTTTAAACCCAAAGTTTAAACCATAAGAGGTCTTTGCATACGTAAAGGCCCCAATAAGTTAGATAGAGACTATGACAACAAATAAACAATCAATTAGTTACAAAGACGCTGGTGTGGATATTGACGCAGGAAATGCTTTAGTTGAAGCCATTAAACCCATTGCAAAAGCAACGACACGTCCAGAAGTACCTTCTTCTTTAGGCGGTTTTGGGGCTCTGTTTGAATTGGATATGACAAAATACAAAAATCCAATTTTAGTATCCGGTACTGATGGCGTTGGTACAAAATTACGTTTGGCAATCGACAGCGGTAAGCATGACCAGGTCGGAATTGATCTGGTTGCAATGTGCGTCAACGATTTGATTGTTCAAGGTGCTGAGCCTTTATTCTTCTTAGATTATTATGCAACTGGCAAGCTAGACCTAGATGTTGCAGTCGATGTTGTTAAAGGTATCGGCGAAGGTTGTTTACAATCTGGTTGTGCATTAATCGGTGGCGAAACCGCTGAAATGCCAGGTATGTACCCTAAGGGTGACTACGATTTAGCCGGTTTCTGTGTTGGAATCGTTGAAAAAGCAGACTTAATCGATGGTACTAAGGTAAAAGCCGGTGATGTCATGCTAGGTCTTGCTTCAACGGGCCCACATTCAAACGGTTACTCATTAATTCGTAAAATCATTGAAGTCAGCGGTGCGGATCTGAATATGGATATGGACGGTCAACCCTTGATTGACGCGTTAATGGCGCCGACTCGTATTTACGTTAAGTCTTTATTAGAGTTAATGAAGTCGGTTGAAATCCATGCGATCTCTCATATTACGGGTGGTGGTCTGTTAGAAAACCTTCCACGCGTTATGCCAAACAACACGATGGCAAATATTGATACCAACAGCTGGAACCGCCCTGCCGTATTTGATTGGATTCAAGCTAACGGTAATGTTGAATTTGAAGAGATGCACCGTACCCTAAACTGCGGTATTGGACTTGTTATCGTCATCGATGAAGCAAATCAGCAGCAAGCGATTGACTTATTAACAGCGGCCGGTGAAACGGTTTCTGTGATTGGCCAAATTGAAGCATCAGAACAATCTGAGCCTTCCGTTAAACTGGTACAAAACTAGGTTTCATTCGAAACTCGACATCTCTCGAAACCTTATCTAAGGTTTCAAGGGGTGGTATCTATCTCTTCCTGACCTATTAACTTTTTTATTTCTTGCTTTACCCCCCCCTTTATTTTTCACTTTACAATAAGTCTCTAGATAAGTCCTATGCAATCATCTCACTCCATTCCCCGTATCGGCGTTCTTATTTCTGGTAGCGGCTCTAATCTGCAAGCCATTATTGACCATCAAAAACTGCACCCTAATTTATATGAAATCGCTTTGGTGATTTCAAACAAAGCCGATGCTTATGGCTTAGTGCGTGCTGAAACGGCCAATATTCCAACTCAAGTGATTGACCACACTTTGTATGATGGTCGTGAAGCATTTGATGCCCAGTTACAACGGGCACTGGAAAGCGCTGAAATTGACTTTATCGTCCTAGCGGGTTTTATGCGCATTTTAAGCAACAGTTTCACGCAACATTTCTTAGGTAAGATGATTAATATCCACCCTTCTTTACTGCCTAAATACACTGGATTGCATACCCACCAACGCGCTTTACAAGCTGGCGATAAAGAACACGGTTTGAGCATTCATTTTGTGACGCCCGAATTGGACGGAGGTCCAGTCATATTACAAGCAGTGGTCGAGATTGAACCAAATGAGACGGAAACCAGCTTAAGAGAGAAGGTTCATAAGCAAGAACACATCGCTTATCCATTAGTCATTGAATGGTTTGCTTTAGGCAGATTAGGGTTTAAAAACAACCAGGCCTGGTTGGATCATAAAATCTTAAAACAACCTCAAGTATTGAGTAAAGCAATCTCTTAGCCTATTGAATATAATCGAAGTATTGTTTTTCATGGCACGCTTTATTCGCGGAAGGAAATAGAATGTTTCATTTACGATTCAATCCACCAAATATCTCAACTCTCCCAAACACGCCAACCCGCCTAAAAGACTGCGCATTCTCAAAAAGCTTTGTAGGACTACTCTCCGCCGCCCTTTTTGTACTTCTTCCGGCCAATAGTTCTGCCGCCACCCTACCTAATTTTTCAGCGGTTTATGCTGTCAACGCCTTTGGCATCGATTTAGGTAAAGCAAAGCAGAATTTCAACTGCCAAAACAGTGATTGCACCTTAATCAGCACAGCCAAACCCTCTGGTTTAGCCGCGATGTTCTTTAAAGACTCCTCTATAGAGACCATTAAATTGGTACAGACCGAAAATAGTCTAAAGTGGTTGAGTTATCACAAACTTGGCATTTCCGAGAAAGATGGCAAACAAACTCAAAAACATACCACTCTGACCTTGGATGAAAACCTTCAGCAGATTTGGCACCGTGAAAAAAATAAGGCCTGGCCGATTCAGACAAATGTTTATGATTTAATGTCGATTGCTTATGCCATTCAATACAATAAATTAAACAATCGCCCGTTAACCGATTTCTTTGTTCAGGATAATAACTTTCAGGATAAATTGACGCTAAAATCCGCTGATAAAGCCGAACAGTTAGAGTTTGAATTTTCTGAAAACTGGATGGACACAGTGCGTTATACCTTCGATAGCCACAATTCTAAAATAGAGTTGTGGTTATTGCCAAATCACCACTATTTTCCAGGTAAAATACGCGTCACACACAAAAAAGATGACCGAGCGATTACGCTTAACCTTGCGGAACTACAGAAAATACTATGAAGCTAAGTGATAGAGATATTGTTCAACACCTTAAAGTTGGAAAAATTGCCATTGAGCCACAGCCCAGTGCAGACAAGATTAAAGGCATCAGTGTCGATTTGAGACTCGATAACCGCTTTCGTGTATTTAACGACCATACCGCACCTTATATCGATTTAAGCGGCCCTAAAGACGAAGTTCAAAAAATTATGGACACGGTCATGGGCGATGAAATCCTGATAGCTGACGATCAAGCCTTCTTTTTGCACCCAGGTGAACTCGCTCTGGCGGCCACAATGGAATCCGTAACCATTCCTGATGATTTGGTGGGTTGGTTAGATGGTCGTTCAAGCCTGGCACGTTTAGGTTTAATGGTGCATGTGACTGCTCACAGAATCGATCCCGGCTGGCATGGTCAAATTGTATTAGAAGTTTTCAACAGCGGTAAATTGCCACTGGCTTTACGTCCCGGTATGGATATTTGCGCCATCAACTTCGAAACGCTTTCGAGCCCTGCTGAAAAGCCTTATAACAAACGTGCCGACGCCAAATATAAAAACCAAACTGGCCCGACCTCAAGTCGTATTAATGAAGACACCTCGCACCAAGAACGTCAGCTTGATTTACTTAAATAGAAGCTAGCGATTCAGAGGCCACACCAAATAAAACCACCCTACCCGGTGGTTTTTTTGTATCCTAGTAACTCACATTGAATCAATATGAGACCTTTGCACGAGTGGGGCGCGAGAGAGAAATGAGGTAAAAATTGTCTAAATAAGGCGTAAAACGTAGGTAATAGCTGGCTATTGGCAAGTTTTAGAACGAAATTTAGGCGATTTTTAACAATTTTTATTTGTGCAGCCACTCGTGCAAAGGTCTCAATATGGAACTTTGCCATGAACAGATCCTTTATGACCCTCATTGTCAGTGCCGTTGGACTTATCAGTCTATTAAACCTACCAGCATTTGCAGCCAGTGATGCCGAAGCACTACAAGCGAAATCCACAACGGAATGGGTAATGCAGCTGGATGATGAAGCCATTCAAGTTTGGACGGCAAAGGTTAAAGGCTCTAAATTTAAACAGTTTAAGGGGGCTGTTCAAATCAATGCGCCAATCGATGCCGTTGTCAACTTAATCCAAGATACTGAACAGCTACCGGAGTGGTACTACAATACCGTTTCAGCGAAACGTTTGCAGTCTATGGGACCCAACCAATCATTAAAATATGCCATCACCAAAACCCCTTGGCCAGTAACGGATCGAGATTCAGTGGTACTCGGCACTAAAACCTTTTCCGAGGATGGCACGATAACCATCACATTAGAAGGCCGTCCCGATGAATACCCTTTGCAAGAAAATTTAATTCGTATTCCAAAGTTAAGCGGCTATTGGCGAATAACCCCCACTTCAACGAGCAGTACGCATGTTGAGTTTATGGTAGCGGCAGAACCCGGTGGTGAGATACCGAGCTGGTTAGCCAATTCAATGGTGATTGATATGCCCTTTTATACACTAAGAAACTTAAGAGAAAAATTAGAAAATAGTACTCGAAAAGTTTCAAGCCATAATTTTAAAAATTAAAACTTAATAAAAGGCTCGTCCATGCAACTTCAGAACACTTACTTGAATTCAACCCATTATCTAAGTTTAACGACTTTAGCGGCACTACTATTGAGCATATTTATCAGTCCTCCGCTAAAAGCCGAAGTGGTGATGCCGCCAATGGATGGGGTATATATGCAGAATATGATGATTAAAATGAATCAGATGCAGGACTGTCTATCAGATATCGATCCGGAAAAATATCACCAGGCAGAACAGGCAATGTATCAAGCCCACGCTGAAATCTCTACGTTTTGCCAAACGCATCAACAGGTCTTAGCACAGCAGGAAGCCATACGATTTTCTAAACTTCTTCAGGAGTCTGAGACCTTAACTCAAATAAAACGTTGTAGTCAGCCGATGCGGGGTTTAATGCCGACCATGCCATTAATGGGACAAACCTCTGATATTTTATCCAAACAAAATATCTGTGATGTAATGACTAAACCTTAAACAACCCTTCGCAAAACACCCTCTTCTTTACGACGCCTTACACATTTCATTAAACAAACTAATACCAGGTCTAAAAGGTTCATGTTGTTTCCGTCTACTTTTGAAATAAAATACACACTTTAGCGTTCTCTTATATAAGAGACGTTTTGCACGCAACAATTTACGTATGTATTGACTAGAGTATTTATAAGCAAAGGTCTCATAGCGAATTCAACGAGGAAAAGCTTATGTCAGATATTTTCAAAAACTTATGGTTCCGTGACCCCAAAGAACCCGTCACCTACATTAATGAAGTCGCCATGCGAATGCGTGCCGGAATTTTGTTATTCATTCCACTCTATATGGGCTTAACGCTATTTGATGTCGTTTATACATCGAATTGGATTGTTGATGGTAATACAGCGGTAGATACTTACGATACCGATTGGGATGAAAATATCATTTATGCGGTTGAGGCCATTAAGCGAACCTATGAATATCCCGTACAAACGGCTTTACTATTGTATGGCCTGTTCGAAATGCTGGCAGGTATGTTTATATTTTCCTCGCGTTTTTCTCCAACGATTTTGCTGTGTACGTATTTAGCGAGAAACACGCCGCCAGTATGGAAGCCACTTACCCCAAAACGCTTCGCATGGAGTATTGGTGCAACCTTAATGGTCATCTGTTTGATGTTCTTTAACCCAGATACTGTTGCCTCTTGGGTGAATAATATTTGGGGCAGTCAGCTATTGTCAGAAACCGAAAACTTTATTCCCTATTGGATTCCCGTCAATATGGTTTGGGTCTGCATTGCTTTTATGTGGCTAGAGGCTATTTTTGGGTATTGCGTCGGTTGTAAAGTACATGCTTTACTGGTTTGGATGGGGATTATCAAAGAAGAGTGTCACGATTGTAATAATATCGACTGGGATGAGATCGCAAGAAAACACAAAGAAAAACAAGATACAAAAGACAGCAACTCGCCTGCTTAAAAAACTGTTAAAAGAATCAGTCTTTTAACAAAGCTAAATTTCAAAAAACGTACATTGTTACCAGGCCTGGTAACAATGTAAATCCTAAGCAAAATACCAACATCAAAAACCTGCAACACCAAACCAATGCTATGACTACACGCTCTCCTAATTCACATTAAGTTAATCAAATACTTTACTGCGTAACGCTTTGGTTTTACTATGTTTAGACTTACTATCCATGCGTCTTTTTTGTGACCCTCTGGTCGGTTTTGTCGGCCTTCTAACCTTCTGCACAACCGTAATCGACTGCACAAACTCCTGTAATCGTGCCAGTGCATCGCTGCGATTCTTCTCTTGCGTGCGGTGCTGTTGAGCTTTGATAATCAGAATACCCTCTTTGGTAATCCGTTTATCATTTAAGGCCAGCAGACGTTCTTTGTAGACTTCTGGTAAAGATGAAGCAGCAATATCAAAGCGTAAATGAATCGCCGAAGAGACCTTATTGACATTCTGACCACCCGCCCCCTGAGCACGAATGGCTGTCAGTTCAATCTCATCATCTGCAATCGAAACATTTTGGGTGATTTTCAACATATTGAAATAGCCTTATCCCACAATCCCTTAGAAGCGAATCGACTTTTTAAAATAAAGTGACCCACTAAGGGGATGGTGGTTGTATTTTAATGAGGTGGATTATTTTATGAGTCGCACTCCAGAAAAGCGCTAGACAAATAATGATGACCAACAATTGCAGCACGGCCGCTTGATCATTAAAAATAGCCAGACCGGCACGCGTAGCATGAAACCCTTCATGCAACGCTTCATCGATAAAGTCGATGACTCGCCACAGTAAAACGCTAGATGAAACACTCCAGATAACAATCCATTTCAGCATCGGCCCAAGCAGAGATATTGAATCAGATGGCATACAGTTAAACCGAGATCTCTAATTAGTGGGTCTTAAAAACAGTTGATAACCTGGATTATCCTGTTCATTCACAAACGGATATCCCAGGTTTTTAAGATAAATTTCAAAATCTTCTTGTTGCTCTGGGGGAACTTGAACACCCACTAAGACACGGCCATAGGCGGCACCGTGGTTACGGTAGTGAAATAGACTGATATTCCACTCTTCACTCATATTAATTAAAAACTTTAATAAAGCACCCGGACGCTCTGGGAATTGAAAACGATACAATAACTCGTTTTTGACACCCTTAGCATGACCACCCACCATAAAACGTAGATGTAACTTAGCCATCTCGTTATCGCTCATATCCTGAACGGGATAGTCATGTTCATGCAGGCTGTTCAGAATCGCTTGCTTTTCCGCTTGCCCGCCTTCCGTTCGCACACCGACAAACACCACAGCCTGTTTGTTATCAGAATAACGATAGTTAAATTCAGTAATGGCGCGTCGATCGCCTAGTAACTCACAAAACTGTTTAAAACTCCCAGGGGTTTCATCAATCGTCACTGCAAAAATGGCTTCACGCTTTTCACCGATTTCGGTACGTTCTGAAATATGTCGCAAACGATCGAAGTTCATATTCGCACCACTGACAATACAAGCCATCTCCAAACCAGAAACACTGTATTTCTCGACAAATTTTTTCATACCCGCAAAGGCGACAGCACCAGCAGGCTCAGCAATCGCGCGCGTGTCTTCAAAAATATCTTTAACTGCGGCACAAATTTCATCGGTTTTCACCGTAATCATTTCATCCACACAGGCTTGTGCAATTCTAAATGGGATTTCGCCTACTTGAGCAACCGCCACCCCATCGGCAAAGATACCGACCTGATCCAGCACCACACGTTTTCCGGCTTTTAAGGCCTCTGTCATACAGGCGGCATCTTCCGGCTCAACCCCAATAATACGGGTCGTTGGTGTAACTTGTTTAATCACCGAGGCAATCCCTGAAATCAAGCCACCACCACCGACCGCTACAAAAATCACATCAAACGGCTTACTCTGCTGACGTAACATTTCTAATGCAATCGTGCCCTGGCCAGCAATTACATCCAAATCATCATAAGGATGGATAAAGGTCAAGCGCTTCTCTTTTTCAAGCACCTTAGCAAAACGATACGCCTCATCATAAGAGTCGCCCTCCAGTATCACATGCCCACCAAGATTGCGAACCGCATTGACTTTAATAGGCGGAGTGGTTCTCGGCATAACAATTGTCGCCTCAACCCCTAACTTATCCGCCGACAAAGCAACGCCCTGCGCATGATTTCCTGCCGAAGCCGCAATCACTCCCGCGGCACGCTGTTCTGCCGTTAAATTAATCATGCGATTGTACGCACCCCTTAATTTAAACGAAAACACAGGCTGAAGATCTTCACGTTTAAGCCAAACTTTATTGTGTACTCTTTTAGAGATGAGCGGTGCAAGTTCCAACGGACTTTCAACGGCGACGTCATACACTGGTACGGTTAATACTCTGCGCAATATTTCTTGGGGCATTACTAAGTCCTATTATCATGACTGCTTGAACAATTGAGCTGTCGATTCATTTGGCCACATTATAACACTCAAGTTCGAACTGATATTTACTTACTCAACCGAGCGATTAACAATCTAAAAATTGGTTTAAATCTTCTTATTTAAGGGTTCCTTAACGGTTGCTTAGGCCTTTATTCATAAATACGTCATTATTTCCCTATCTTTATTAATGGTATTTATACGCAAACCTTCTACAATAGCGGCAGACTTTCAGATATATCCCCATCAATAAAAATAATAAGAGAACCCACATGACCGTGTTTCCACAAAAAAAACTGACACTTGCCATCTTAGCCATCCTTGCAACCCCTTATAGCGCTTACGCTGAAGAGAGTTCCAGCACACAACTCAATGCAGTGTCGGTAACGACCACTCAAGAAGCGCCACAAACGCAAACTACTTCCGTGACAGAACTGTTACAAAACAGTAACTCTGAAACCGGTTCTGCATTGCGCACTATCAGTGGTGTCGATGCGTCAAGAATGGGTGGGCACGGCGTAGATTTGGTGATTCGTGGTCAATCAGCCTCTCAACTTAATGTCTTGATTGATGGCGCTAAAATCGAAGGCGGTTGTCCTAATCGCATGGATCCACCCACGGCTTATGCAGAAATAAGCAGTTTTGATCAAGTCACCGTCATTAAAGGTATTAACTCGGTCACTTACGGTGTTGGCGGCAGTGGTGGAACGGTTTTATTTGAACGTAACGCACCAACATTTGAAGACGGCAAACCCGTACAAGGTCAAATCAATATAGGTACAACTTCAAACGGCCCTACACGTGATATGAATGCCACTGTAGCGGCTGGTGGTGAAGAAGGTTATATCGTATTACAGGGTTCTAAAAAATCAGCCGACAACTATTTAGATGGTAATGGCAATGAAGTCAATTCAAGTTATGAAAGCCAGCAAGGCCATGTTGACTTGGGTTGGACGCCGAATGAAAATAATGAGTTGCGTTTATCCTATGAAAACACCTTAGTTGAAGATGCCTTATTCCAAGGCGCTAGGATGGATGCACCTTTGTCAGACGGCACCACCACCCGCTTGTCTTATAAAGGCTCCAAAATAAATGACGCGATTCAAGACATTGAAGTCGATCTTTATAAATCAACTGTTGACCATGTCATGAACAACTATGAGTTGCGTCCATTTATAACACCCGCTGAAACCGTTAGCCATGTTGAAAGCAAAGGCGCAAAACTCAAACTCTCCAGCATGCTTGGCCACACGCAATTAGACTATGGTGTGCAATTCGAATCCGTTGATAAATTGGCAACAGCGATTGACGTAAACGATGATGATAAAATCGTTCAGTACATGTGGCCTGACGTTATCAGCCAAACCAAAAGTGTTTTTGCTGAATCGACTTCTTTCTTTAAAGACCAACAAAAAGTTATTCTTGGCCTTCGTTACGATATCGTTTCGACAGAAGCGAATGATGCTTACACCCTCCCTGACAAAGGCACAAAAGTTTCCGAACCACTTTATACCTCAACCTATACGGATTACTCCGGTAAGATAAAAACAGAGGAAGGTAATTTGAATGGTTTGCTACGTTACGAGCGTGGTTACCAAAACAATTTAACTGTTTTTTCAGGCTTAAGCCGTACTCATCGCTATGCAGATGCGACTGAACAATATATGGCACGTAACGCTTTAATGAGTGGTGTTGACCAATCTTGGGTTGGTAATCCCGATTTAAAACCAGAGCAACATAATCAGCTTGATATTGGACTATCACAAGCTTCAGACAAATCTAGTTGGACGGTCTCAGCCTATTATGATGTGGTGAATAACTATATTCTTCGAGATTTAGCCATCAATCAAACAGATTCAGGCGTAACGGCAACAGCCCCCGGCGTTACTGATTTACGCAGTGTGTACATCAATAAAGACGCCACCATCTATGGTTTAGACATGTCTGGTAGCTGGAAAACCTCGCAACACGTTACAGTCGGCTCTAGCCTAAGTTTAACCAAAGGCACTAATGAAACGGATCATCGTAATCTAAGCAATATCGCACCACTCTCTGGAGCGGCCTTTGCTGAATACGCTGCCACCGATTGGAAAACCGGCGCTCGCTTTAACTTTGCAACGGCACAAACCGATGTTAATGCAGAATTTGGAGAATTAGAAACAGCAGCTTGGAGCACTTTAGATGTTTATGGCGATTACCAAGTTAACAAAAGCATCAAACTCTCTGCGGGTGTCGACAACCTAGCGGATCACGCTTACGAAACTTATCTAAACCGAGTAGATAATGATTCTGGTTCGACCTATAAAGTTTACGAGCCAGGCCGTACAGTTTGGGCGAAGTTAAACGCGAAATTTTAACAATTAAGAGTTAAGCATTAAATTCCTACAAACTAAACATCAAAACTTTCTCAAGTATTGTCACCCTAACTTGCCGTAGACTACGCCAAGTTAGGTTTTTATACTCGCACAGAATCCTTTAACGAATGAGATAACAATGAATTCAAAAAGTATTATTTTGATTTTGACACTGGGTATTATCTTAGGAACAACATTTGTATTAATACCTCCTAGTAATAATCCATTTAGTAACCAAGAAAGTTCAGCACAGGCTCAACTCATCACCTCTGAAAAACCGGTTGGTGGAGACTTTAAGCTGACCGCGACCGAAGGCCTGCGCAGCCTAAGTGATTATAAAGGTAAGCTGGTGTTAATCTATTTTGGTTACACCTTCTGTCCTGATATTTGCCCAACGAATCTTGGAAATTTGTCGATGGCTTATCAACAACTGACCCCTGCTGAAAGAGCAAATTTACAAATTTTATTTGTTTCAGTTGATCCTGCACGCGATACGCCAGCCCGCTTACAACAGTATGCAGATTACTTTGAGGCAAATATCGTTGGAATGACCGGTGAAGCGCAAACAATTGCTGAAATCTCTAAACGCTATGGCGTGGTTTATGCAAAGGTGGATAATCCAGATAACGGCACTAATTATGCCGTTGATCACTCTGCCTTTACTTATGTTGTCGATCAAACGGGTCAATTACAAACCCAACTGCCGCACGCAACAAGCCCAGAGCAGTTTATTAAAACCATTAAAGAGTATCTGAGTCGTTCATAATCATTGATTATCTGAACGCCTAAAACTCTAAAAATCATTACTCAAATGAAGCCCCCATAACAGGCTCATATAAAAGGACAACAACATGAAAAAAACACTGACCGCTTTTTCTCTAGGTTTATTAACTTCAATCAGTAGCTTTCAAGCCATGGCAAGCCAAGCAGATGACATTAGCGTGAGCGACCCATTTGCACGTGAAGTTCCTCCTGGCGCACCTGCCAGCGCAAGTTTTATGACATTGGATAATATGAGTGACGATCCAATTAAACTGGTGCTTGCCGATTCAGAGGTCGCTAAAATCGTTGAGCTACACACTCATACCAATGACAATGGTGTGATGCGTATGCGTAAAGTTGAATTCATTGAAATTCCAGCCAATGGGCAGACTGTTTTAAAGCCAGGCGGTTTACACATTATGTTGATTAACCCAGTCACTCTGCTTAAAACAGGGCAAACCGTCACGGTTAAACTTCAGTTTGAAGATGGCAGCACGAAACAAGTCGAAATGCCTGTAAAATCTTTCAAAAAGATGATGGGCGGTATGAACATGAACAAAATGAATCACGACACGCAAGACCACGGCCACATGCATTAAGACTTTGGCACTTGAATAAAACGCTTTTAGGCATATAGAGACACTTGCATGAGAGTTGGGCGAAAGAAAAATGAGGAAAAATTTGATTGAATAAGGCCAATAACGCAGGGAATAGTTAGCTATTCGTAAGTTTTTGAACGAAGTTCAGGCGAATTTTAACCCTTTTATCTGATATACCTCTCGTGTAAAGGTCTCATAAAAAGGTGTGGCAGTATTTTTTGTGCAAATGCGCTAGAATGCCTCACACGATTGAAAATAGAGATTGAAACATGAAAAAAACAACCATTGCATTCAGCTTAATTTTTGGGACATTGATCTCAACACCAAGTTACTCAATGCCTCCTGGGGCAAACAGCACCCCTGCCGGCGAAAGAATTATCGCGCGTGAAGGTGATCTATCAAAAGTTGGGACTTTAAAACTTTGTGTCGATTACCACGGTTTAAAAACTCAAAAAGAGCGCGAAGCCTATCTAAAAGAGTTGGACCTACGTTCACAGCTGAGTGAGCAAGATCACAAGTTAGCACCTTTGCATAAAATCTCTAACAGCATGACCATGTGCGGCATGTATATGTCTAAGGGTAAGCCATTAGCCGAAAAGTCGCGTCAAATCCGCCCTTTGACCTTTAAAACGGTTCACGTCTATGAAGATTTATATATCACGACTCAATCAGGGATGATTACTGCCGTCCATGAGCGTAAAGAAGGTGAAATGCCTCCTGCACTGGTTCCTGAAAAACCAAAAGTTCAGGCGCCCCCTGTCGCACCTAAATAATCAGCAACTTAAGACTGAAATAGCAGGTTAAAGCATTAGACGAAAGCCATTCAGACAGTTTGAATGCCTTTGAGTCATCTGTTGAATCAACCGTAAAATCTAACCAGGCCTGGTCATTACTTCAAAAGACCCTTAGGCTGGTTTTCTGCTATTACGCAGTTGTCGCTATACAATCGAACGTTTTTTGATTAAAATTGGCGGTTATTGATTAAATTAAACAAACTACGAGAGAGTCTCAACATGACACAAGATGAACTAAAGCAAAAAGTAGCTCAAGCAGCGATTGAATATGTTGTTCCAGATACAATCATTGGTGTTGGAACGGGCTCTACAGCAAACTTTTTCATTGATGAACTTGCTAAAATCAAGGGCTCAATCGAAGGTGCGGTTGCCAGTTCTGAAGCCACTGCTGATCGCCTAAGAGGTCATGGTATTCCGGTACTGGATTTAAACTCAGTTTCTGAAATGTCTGTCTACATTGATGGTGCAGATGAAGCCGATGCTGGTCTTAACCTGATTAAAGGTGGCGGTGGTGCTCTAACCCGTGAAAAGATTGTTTTAGCCGTCGCCAAAAAATTCGTCTGCATCGCCGATGACAGCAAGAAAGTGGCTGTGTTAGGAAAGTTTCCATTACCGGTCGAAGTCATTCCAATGGCGCGTAGTTATGTCGCGCGTGAAATTGTGAAGCGTTTTCGTGGTGAGCCGGTTCTACGTGAAGGCTTCACAACGGATAACGGCAACCTAATCCTAGACATTCACGGTTTAGAGATTGTTGATCCTGTGGCGATGGAGAATGAGTTGAACAGTATTGTCGGTGTTGTCACGAATGGTCTGTTTGCGGCTCGCCCTGCGGACATTTTCCTATGTGGAACGGCTAATGGTGTTGAAACACTAACCGCTAAGTAAGCTCAACTGAAAAGCAGTTCTGTTAGCGTCTTTAAGGGTCATCTATAATGACCCTTTTTTATTTCCCTCATTAAAATAAGAATCTAAAATCATGCAAAATATTGGCGGAAAAATTTTCGGCGTTTTAGTCGTTGGCCTATTGGCGACATTACTTTATTTTACCGTGTTCTCGGATGGCTTAGGAAAAGGCCCTGATATCACCATTAAAACCGCGCAAGGTGAAAGCATTAACCTGAGCAAACCCATGAAACCGATTTTAGTCAATTTCTGGGCAACCTCTTGTCCTGGTTGCATTAAAGAGATGCCTGATTTGGCGAAAATGAAATTAGCTTTAGGAGATCGTTTTGAGTTACTTGCGGTTTCAATGAACTATGACCCTGCTGAGCAGGTACAAAACTTTGTGAAAAACAACCCCTACCCATTTATCTTTAAAATGGATACCGACGGTGAAATTGCGAAAGCCTTTGGCGATGTTTTACTGACACCGACCAGCTTTTTAATTGCGCCAAATGGCAAAATTGTTTACAAACAGATTGGTGAAGTCCATTTCGATTTAGTGGCTGAACGCATTAAACAACTGAGTCCACAGCTTTAACTCAATCGTCCATGACGATGGTGTTCGCTCGACAGAGTGGCCACCAACCCCCTCCCTCACTTCAATATCAAGATTTCGTCAAACCCATGAATCACACCTCCCCCCTAGACAATAAAATCATTCAAGGTTTATATGTCATTACCGATCCGAGCTGCTCAACGTCTGAAACACTGATAACCGATGTCACACTGGCTTTAAAAGGCGGTGCCAGAATCGTTCAGTTTCGTGATAAAAGTTCTCCTTATGCGATTCAACTGCCGTTAGCAAAGCAACTTAAAACCCTCTGTGAAAGCTACCAGGCCTGGTTGATTATTAATGACAACATGCAACTCGCCCTACAATCACAAGCACATGGTCTGCACATCGGTAAAAACGATGGCGATATCGAAACCGCTCGTACTCTTCTCGGCGAAGATGCCATTATTGGTGTGACGTGCTATAACGATTTGCAGCGTGCCGAACATATGCAACGTTTAGGGGCTGATTATGTCGCCTTTGGACGTTTTTTTCCCTCCAAAACTAAACCCGATGCGCCGAGTGCGGAGCTACAAACCTTAATCACGGCCAAGCAAACTCTGCGAATTCCCGTCGTCGCTATTGGCGGAATTAATCATACTAATGCGAGACAACTCATTCAAACAGGGGTCGATTCATTAGCGGTCATTCAAGGGGTTTTTGGTCAAGCAGATATTGAAGCGGCGGCACTCTTAATAAGCCAACAATTTTAACGATAACTCCGCCAGACTTTTTCAGCAAAACAACTTACTCTATTCACACATTAAATGGCCATGATTTGACAATGAATTGCGAACCAATTCACGGTATAATTCGGCTCAATCAATTCAACCCTCAGAAATACTTGCAGATTAAAAGGAACTCCCATGAGCAAATCTCACGACCTATTTGAAGCGGCACAACAACACATTCCGGGTGGCGTAAACTCCCCTGTTAGAGCTTTTAAAGGTGTCGGTGGCGATCCTGTTTTCTTCAAATCAGCAAAAGGTGCTTACTTAACCGATGCAGATGATAAAGAATACATCGATTATGTAGCTTCTTGGGGGCCTGCTATCTTAGGCCATGCCCATCCTGATGTGGTTAACGCCGTGCAACAACAAGCTGAAAAAGGTCTGAGTTTTGGAGCGCCAACCGCGCTTGAAACCGAAATGGCGGATCTGGTTTGTGACCTTATTCCTTCAATGGACATGGTCCGTATGGTGAGCTCAGGTACTGAAGCCACGATGACGGCGATTCGTTTAGCGCGTGGTTATACAGGGCGTGACAAGATTGTTAAGTTTGAAGGTTGTTATCATGGCCACTCTGACTCTTTATTAGTCAAAGCCGGTTCTGGTGCACTTACCCTAGGTGTGCCTTCTTCTCCCGGTGTACCAGAAAGCCTTGCTGAACTAACCCTGACCTTAACGCACAATGACGCGGATGAAGTCCGTAAAGTGTTTGCTGAAATTGGTGATCAAATTGCCTGCATCATTGTTGAACCGATTGCGGGTAATATGAACTGCATTCCACCAGAAGAAGGTTTCTTACAGACCTTACGTGAAGTCTGTGACCAGTCGGGTGCTGTACTCATATTTGATGAGGTTATGTGTGGTTTCCGTGCCGGCCTTCAAGGTGCACAAGGACTTTACAATATTACGCCAGACCTAACGACCTTTGGTAAAGTCATCGGTGGCGGTATGCCGGTCGGTTCTTTTGGCGGCAAGCGTGAGATTATGCATCACATCGCGCCTTTAGGCCCTGTCTACCAAGCGGGAACCTTATCAGGTAACCCTATCGCAATGGCCGCTGGTTTAAAAACCTTAGAGCTTATCAGTCAGCCAGGATTCTTTGAGAACCTGGACACTAAAGCCAAACGTTTAACAGTAGGCATGCAAGCGGTCGCAGATGAGCTGGGCATTCCCTTCACCACCAATCAGGTGGGTGGAATGTTTGGCTTCTTCTTCTCAGAAGAGAAAAACATTAGCCGTTTTGCGCAAGTGGCAAAAGGCAATCTGGAGCACTTCAAAGCCTTCTATCATGGCATGTTGGAAGAAGGCGTTTATCTTGCGCCCTCTGCTTACGAAGCCGGTTTTGTCTCTTCACAACATACTGATGCTGATATTGACAATACCATTGCTGCGGCACGCAGAGTGATGGAAAAACTCTAAAAAACCGTTCGATATTCCTATCATCAAAAAGGACTTTTCAGTCCTTTTTTTGTTGATATTTATGCTTCCCCCTTATGTTCTAGGCATAATCACACTATCAATAAGCACTACATCCTATCAACCTTTAAATAAACTTTATTAATTTTACAATCCGTTTGTATCTCATAATAAAAGTGTTTATCCTTACTAATTGCCCTACATATAGAAAGGATAAGTTTTTTTCACAATGCGCATTTCATACCGCTCACTTTTCATACTCATTATGCTTATCTATGGCCTGTTGTTTGTTGGCTTCTATAATGTTTCAAATTACTTTCAGGATAAAAGTAATGTCAGTAACATTTCCTCCAAATATTTCAAATCAAAATCTGAAGAGCGCTTGCAGTTTATCCAAAGCTTTATGCAACGTTACCCGTCAACATTACATGCGATTGCCGACAACTCTGAATTTCAGTTATTTGTGGCTGGTGGAGAAAATAGATTAGCGGTAGAAGAACTGTTTTTAGTCATTAAAAAGTCAGTAGCCTGTTCAATGCAGATTCGCTACCTTGATATGCAGGGCAATGAAATCATCCGTGTTGACGGAACAGCTACGGGCCTTGCTAACTCGCCTCAAACACACCGCATCACGCCTAGTGAAAATTTACAAAACAAATTTACGCATCCTTATTTTCAAGAATTTATTGAATTACAGGAAGGAGAAATCGGCGTATCTTTTCTTGAACTCAATAAAGAACACGGTAAAACTTTCCAACCAAAACAACCTGTCGTGAGATTTGCTCTCCCCGTCTTTCAGGATGACCAACCTAATGGCCTTTTAATTATTAATGTTTGTCTAAAAACCTTCTTTAAACAGCTTGGCAAAAGCACACTTTACAATATTGAACTCATAGACAACCAAGGCAAATTCATACTTCATCATGATGTCAATAACGGCATAACTGGCAATAATTTTGACAATTACTCTGTTATTGATGAATTTGGCCTTGAGCATGCAAATAACATTCTAAGCAATGATGAGTATCTATCCACTAAGCTCTATAGCATAGCCATTGGCAGCGTTATTGACAGCTTAAACAGCAAACAGAAACTTAAACTTGTTTTACAACTCAAGCATAAAGAACTTTCTGAGCTTGCTAAAAACAACACCAATTTAATGTTGTGGTTGATGCTATTAACCATTTTACTCATGTTGCCAGTCGCTGTTTGGTTGTCACGTGCACCAGATGCCTTAATCAAAAAATTAGATAATCAAGCACATATTGACGAACTGACGCAACTGCCTAACCGAGCTAGTTTATTTGAAGATATGCAAGACAACACCAGCAAAATAGTCGTTTTAATGAAGATAGATGACTTCAGGCAATTCAACAATGTCTATGGTTATTTATTGGCAGATGAGCTTATAAAGGCACTTGCAAATCGTTTAAAAATACTTGCGAAAGAGTATGATTTTAAGGTCTACAAACTGCCTTCTAACCTATTTGCATTTACCCACGATAAAGACAAATTTGATTTATCAAATACCTTGCATAAAATTCACAACAAGATTGCGTGTGAGATTTTTACCATCTCTGATGAACATGCCTTTAACATCAATATCACCTTAGGAGCCAGTAATCCTGAGCGAATCAAACCCATTAATCAAGCATTGATTGACGCCGAAATCGGCTTAAGAACGGCACTAGATCATAAGCAAGACTTCTATATTCTAGAGCAGAACAACGATTTGGAATCGCAATACAAACACAATATTGAAATCCTCAAAGTGATTCGCAATGCTATTCAAAACAACCATATACAGTGTTTTTACCAACCAATTTATAACAATATCACGCAGCAAATAGAAAAGTATGAAGTCTTAATGAGAATCAGCGATGAAAATGACATTCTCTATCCACCACACGTATTCCTGGAGATTGCTAAATCCTCAAAGTATTATCATCGTTTAACGCGTGCGATGATTGAACAATCTTTCGAATTTCTAAGTAAGCAAGAGTATGAATTTTCGATAAATGTATCACGACAAGATATTGAGCAACCCGATTTTTTAGACTTCTTAACCCAAACCATTAAAAAGTATAAGGTCTGCCATAAACTGGTGGTAGAAATTGTAGAGTCTGAGAGTTTAGGTAATTACGAATCCATTTATGAATTTGTTAAAACGATTAAATTTATAGGCTGTAAAGTGGCGATTGATGATTTTGGTTCAGGTTATTCGAACTTTGAGCACATTCTTAAGCTCAGCCTGTATATTGATTACATTAAAATTGACGGCTCACTGGTGAAAAACATCACTCAGGATGCCACCTCTTACCGTGTTGTTAAAAACATCAAAGCTTTCTGTGATGAATTGGGGATAAAGAGTATTGCTGAATTTGTCGCCGATGAAGCCATTCAAGACGAAATACAAGCACTTGGTATACATTATTCACAGGGCTACTTTTTTGGTAAACCGCACAATGAACTACTCAACCAAAACAGTAAAAATTAACTCGGATAATGCTATTTAAGTCATTTTAACGCTAAAATAGCCGTTTTAAATTTTGCGAACCCTTATTTCTGCGATCAGTTATGTCACATACTTCATCTCACACGCCAGCCAGACTTGTTAAACTGTTTAACGCACAGTTTATACCCTCGCACAATACCCAACTTATCTGTTGTGAAGAAGAACCTATCTATCGCCCTGCGGATATCCTACACTCTCACCATCGCATTATTTTTGCACACGGCTTCTTTGCCAGTGCTTTACATGAGATTAGTCATTGGTGTGTTGCAGGCAAAAAGAGGCGTTTATTGGAAGATTTTGGTTATTGGTATCAACCCGATGGTCGAAGTGCTGAGCAGCAGTCTGAATTTGAAATGGTCGAAGTGAAACCGCAGGCTTTAGAGTGGATATTTTCACGTTCAGCCGACTTTACCTTTCACTTTAGTGCAGATAATCTAAACGGCGATGCCGGTCCTTCTGAAAGCTTTAAACAAGCCGTATTTAAGCAGCTACAAGACTATTTAGAGAAAGGCCTACCGAAAGACGCCCAGGCCTGGTCAGATTGTTTAGTCAGCCATTACCGCCCTAATCAACCGTTAGAGATTAGTGAGTTCATTCTCGAATGATGACAAAGAAAAGTGCTTTATTGTTACTGATTGCCTGGTCAGTTTATTTTGGCTCTGACTCCAAACCATTTCCCATCAAACTTATCCACGAAAAATAGCTTTCCCCTATACTTAAAAAGCCAAATCTATTAAATTAATTTCAAAATACTCTTTAAGAAAATCAACTGTTTTAACACCTTTTATTCTAAGTACTGAACCTTCTATAACTTCGGAATTAAACTGAAGTACATTATTTGACAAAGCTTCAATTTCTATAAATTTCTGTGGTTCAGAATCAAATTTTCTAGCAACTATAGACCAACACTCACCATATTCTGTTGTTTCACCCCAACGAAAACATTTCTGTAGCGCAATCATTATATCTTCATCATCAAATTTTAATAGTTCTTTTAGTTCTTCATACCATAGATTCCGGTCAACATTTGGCAACCACATTTTATAGCTATAACTGTCCCAGAAGCCTTTTGTACCTACTTGACCAATTGGACTTAAAGAAACCAATTCATAATTCTCAAAATTCATATTTCTTATCTCTTTTGAATTCACATCACAAGTGCATTTATTCATAAGAAAAAAGGCCGACGTAGAATTAATTTCCTCTGACCCTACTTAGACTTAGGTGGGCGAATCATCCATACAATCCACCCCACGATGACCACTAAAATCAAAACTTCTAAAAACACCCAACCCATTTGGTTTAAGTCTCTTGTAAGGCTTTGAAGAGTTGTTGATGAATACCGCCAAAACTGCCGTTACTCATCATTACGACGGTATCACCTGGCTGTAAATCATTTACTAGCTGTTCTAGTAACGCTTCATAGCTGTGTTTAACCGTCACAGGTTGCGTGAATTCTTCAATTGGTAACTGCCAGTTCCAATCGTTATCGATAAAGGCATACACCACATCGGCTTCTTTGAACGCTAAAGGTAAGCTGGCTTTATGAATGCCCATTCGCATGGTATTTGAACGCGGTTCAAACACGGCGATTAAACGCCCTGTTTGTCCGGTTTTTGCTGAGATTTTTAGCTGCTGTTTTTTAGCACCCTGTAAGGTGGTTTGAATGGCGGTTGGGTGATGGGCGAAATCATCGTAGATAAGAATGTCGTTAACTTCACCAATCAGCGTCATACGGCGCAAAATACCTTTAAAGTCAGACAGGCTTTCTACGGCAATACGGGCTGGTACGCCACAATGCACGCCTGCGGCTATGGCACTTAAGGCATTACGCACGTTATGTAGGCCGGTTAAACTCCATGTAACACGCCCTAAACAATGGCCTTGAAACATGACTTCAAACTCAGAACCGTCTTGCTCATACAGTTTATAACTCCAAGCGCCGTTAGAACCTTGCTTTTCAATGGGTGTCCAACAACCCTGCTCTATCACTTCATCCAAATAAGGCTCATCGGTTGGCATGACAATCAAACCATTGCCTGGCACGGTGCGGACTAGGTGATGAAACTGTTTTTGAATGTCTTTAACCGAATCAAAAATATCGGCGTGATCAAACTCTAGATTATTTAACACACAGGTTCTTGGGTGATAGTGAACAAATTTAGAACGTTTATCAAAGAAAGCGGTGTCATATTCATCGGCTTCGACCACGAAAAAAGGCGAATCCCCGAGCCTGGCTGACACACCAAAGTTCTCGGGTACGCCACCAATTAAAAACCCTGGATTCAAACCCGCAAATTCTAAAACCCAAGCCACCATCGATGCGGTAGAGGTTTTACCGTGTGTACCTGCTACAGCAACCACCCAACGATCATGCAGTACATTCTCGGCCAACCATTGTGGCCCAGAGGTATAAACTTGTAAGGTATTTAAAGTGGCTTCGACTGCCACATGCCCACGGCTTTTAGCGTTGCCAATCACCACTGAATCGGGTTCAGATTTTAGAAAGTCGATATCATTATCATCGGTGACTGCGATACCCGCCTGCTCTAACTGAGTACTCATCGGCGGATAAATCGCTTTATCAGAACCGGATACTTGATGCCCCATCGCTTTGGCAATTTGAGCAATTCCGCCCATAAAAGTACCGGCGATGCCTAATATATGAATTTTCTCTACTTTCACGCAATTATCCTTGCTCAACTTACGTCACTCTCTTACACTCTCTACTATGACAGAGAATGCTTATATATCGGTAGAAACCGAATCCCAACTGAACCACTATTGCCAACAAATCATCGATAACCCTGATATTTCATGGGTGGCCATCGATACTGAATTTGTGAGAGTGGATACCTATTTTGCTGAACTTAGTTTAGTCCAAATTCAAGACTGCCTGGGACAAACCGCGATTATTGATCCGATATTGATCACTCAATCTGCCGTTGTCGACAGTACCACTCATCCACTGCATGCTTTGACGGCATTATTGACCGATGCAAACACGCTGAAAGTGTTTCATTCCGCACGCCAAGACATCGAAGTATTGTACCAACTTGAAGATAAAATGCCGGTCTCTATTTTCGATACGCAAATCGCTGCGCTGTTTTTAAAACATGGTGAAATGGCCGGTTTCGCACGTGTCATTAAAGCAGAGTTACATGTCAGTATCGACAAAAGCCAGACGCGCACCAACTGGCATCATCGACCTTTAACGCCTGAACAGATTGAATACGCGTTAGACGATGTACGTTATCTCTCTCCGCTGTATGAACAATGCTTAAAGAAACTTACAGCAGATGAAATTGCCGCCGTTACGCAAGAATGTTCAGCGATGTTAGATAAAATACTGTATACGCCAGCCCCTAAAAATGCCGGTGCTAAAGTCAAAGGCATCAAGGCCTTTAAAGCCAAACAGTTAGCCATTGTAAATACCTTAGCAAGCTGGCGTGAGCAGTTCGCAGTGACTCAAAACCAACCTAAAAAATGGGTTATGGATGATGATGTCATTACCAATATTGCCAAGCGCCCACCGATTACCGTTGAGGCACTTTACAAAGTACCGCATATAAAATCCTCTTCCGTAAAACTCTACGGTGCACAATGGATTGAGTTGATTGATGAAGTCTTTCAGCAGTCGCCAGAGGAATGGCCACAACCACCCCCTAAAGTACCGACAGCCACATTACAGGAAGAAGCCTTAATACAGTTATGTATGGCGTATGTTCAGCAGGTTGCGATTGAGTACAAATTGAACCTACCTTCTGTCGCGAATCGGAATGATATTCTGGCTATCTTACGTCTCAAAACCGATGAAAAACCTGTGTTAAAAGGCTGGCGTAACCAACTGATTGGTAAAGATTTAAACCTGATAAACTCTGGTAGAGTCTCGATCAAGATTGAATTAGATAAAATCGTTCTAATCTGGAATTTATGACGTAAGAATTCCAAGTTTATCGAAACTTGAAACGCACAAAAACACCTTTTACTCAAGTGATACACTGAATGACAAACTAAGGAATCCCAAAGTGAACGCAAACAACCGCAACGAGCCGTCTTCTCAAGATCTGCCAGAGAAGCCAAGAATGCAACCTGCTAAAAATGTGCTCTATGCACAAGCTGGTGGCGTTACTGCAGTCATCAATGCCAGTGCGGCGGCCGTTATTGAAACGGTGCAACAACATGGCGATTTTTTTGGTAAAACCTATGCAGCACTGAACGGTATTAAAGGCGTTTTAGAAGAAGATTTTGTGGATTTAAGTGATATATCTCAAGCCACTTTAGAGCATTTGAAATATCAACCAGGTGCCGCTTTTAAAGCCTGTCGTTTTGATTTGGATCCACTTGATCATAACCCGGGACAATACGAACGGGTTTTAGAGGTCTTTAAAACTTACGAGATTGGTTATTTTTTTTACAATGGTGGTAATGGCTCTATGGTCACGGCGCAAAAAGTCGCCGACTATTGCTGTGAACGTGGCCACCCGGTTATCTGCGTCGGCGTCGCTAAAACCATCGATAATGATTTGGATCTATCGCACTGTAGCCCAGGCTTTGGCAGTGCAGCCAAATACCTCGCCACCAGCTTCCTGGAAGCCACGCTGGATATTATCTCCATGCACGAGACCTCTTCTAAATTCTTTATTATGGAGACGATGGGCCGAAATACCGGTTGGTTAACGCTCTCTGCCGCCCTCATTAAAGACATTATTCCTGATGTTCCCTTAATCATATTGCCTGCAGAACGGCTTTTTAATGAAGCTGCTTTTCTTCAAAAAGTCGAAAAACTGATTGCTGAAAAAGGCTACTGTGTCTGTGCTGTATCAGAAGGTTTACAGCGAGAAAATGGCGAATACATCAGTATTGCCAGTATCGAACACACTCATGAACGTGATTACATTCAATTAGGCGGTGCTGGCACAAGCCTGTCGCATATCGTTAGCCAACACTTTAATAGCAAAACGCATTGCGCTATTCCAGACTATCTACAGCGCTCCGCCAGCCATATGGTATCCGAGACCGATTGGCAAATGGCGTATGGTGCGGGTAAAGCAGCGGTTGAAGCGGCATTAGACGGGCTACACGGCATCTTACCGATTATTGAGGTGACAGGTACGAAACCCTTTGCATGGCGCTTTAAAACCGTTGAATTAGACGCGGTGGCGAATTTGGAAAAGACCGTGCCCGATAATTTTCTGACAGAAGATGGTATGGATGTCACCGAGGCCGCTTTAGAGTATTTGCGCCCTTTGATTCAAGGCGAACGTCATGCGCCATTTAAGAATGGTTTGCCACATATCCCTTTGATTAAATTTGCAAGACTCAACAAACAACTACCGCTGTATACCGCCGTTAAATAGTCAACTTGAATCAGTATAAATTTCTGTTTTTCAAGAGCTACCAGGCCTGGTAAGCATTGAATATACTTTAAGTAGCCTTATCAACGTATTGATAACATTAAAACAAGCTATGAACAGCTCTATAACACGCTATTGATAAAACTCTGATAAGAACTTGATTACTTCATCACTTGGCATAGGTTTTCCATACAAAAAACCTTGAATATGTGGACAGCCATTCTCTATTAAGAAATCTCGTTGTTCTGTGTTTTCTACCCCTTCAGCAATGACTTCCAAGCCTAAGTTTTTTGCCATCATAATAATGATTTTTGTAATGGTGACATCTTCCTCATCAATAGGTAGGTCTTTAATAAAAGACCGATCTATTTTTAATTTATTGATTGGCAGCCTTTTTAAATATGCAAGCGAAGAGTAACCTGTACCAAAATCATCGATACTGATTTTAATCCCTAATGACTGAATTTCTTTAAGCTTGGCATTTATCTCATCCAAGTTTTTCATGACATCACTTTCAGTCACTTCAAAACTAATCCATTGTGGTAAGCACTTCGTTTCAGCAAGCGTGGAGATGACAAAGGGCATAAAATCAGGTTGTTGAATCTGCTTTACCGCCAGATTTATAGAAAGTACGCCTGCTTGATAACCTTGACCAACCCATTCCGACATTTGTCGCATCGCGGCCTTCATCACCAAACGATCTAAGGCCACAATGAGCCCCGTTTCTTCCGCAATCGGAATAAATCGATTAGGGCCGACTAAACCTAAACTAGGATGCTGCCATCTGACTAACGCCTCCATGCCGGTCACTTCATTAGTCAAAGCATTTACCTGAGGTTGATAATAGACAACGAATTCATGATTTTTAATGGCTTGATGTAAACTCGATTGCATAGCGATATGTTCAAATGCTGCAAGAGTCATATCAGCAGTATAAAATTGGAAGTTATTGCGACCTTGGTCTTTTGCACGATACATAGCGGTATCTGCAAATTTAAGAAGCTCATCTGCCGATACTGAATCGTCTGGATATAAGCTAATTCCGACACTGCATGACAGATAAAAAGTGTGCTCATCAATGATAATGGCTTGTATGACTTCCTCAAGTACTTTCTGTGCAAATGACGATATATCTCGTGGACTACTCAACGACTGCAAAAGAATCGTAAACTCATCACCACCAAGTCGGGCCAAACTATCCTCTGGTGACATCATTGCTTTCAGCTTATCAGCAACTGTTTGTAAAACTCTATCGCCCACATCATGACCCAAGGAATCATTCACCTGTTTAAACTGGTCCAAATCAATGAACAACAAGGCAAATTGTCGTCCATTATGCTGGCCCTGTCGGATGGCTTCATTTAAATGATTATTGAATGAGATGCGGTTGGGTAAGCTGGTTAATGCATCATGATGCGCTTGATGATGAAGCGAGTCCTTCTGTTTCTCAAGGGCTACTTCAGTGCTTCTACGCTCAGTAATATCTTCATAAATACACACCATACCGATGACGATTCCCGTTACATCTTTTATTGGCACTCGAGATGACAACCAAATAATCTCCTGGCCATCATCTGTCATCTGGGTATATTCATAATGCAGTTTAGGCAGCCCTGATTGCATGATAATCAGATCATCTTCCCGATAGCTGGTCGTATCCTCTTTAGACCAGATGAGATCTAGATCTGTTTTGCCAATCAGCTCTTCTTTCGAAGCTAATTGCGCATCTTGTAAAAACAGATTATTTGCTCCAAGATAAACGCTGTCCGCATCGACCCAAAAAACACGTACGGGCACTGAGTCAATGATTTTTTCTAACAGTTGATACTGGTTTTTTAACGATATTTGACTCTGTACAGAGTCAGAGATATCCAAACAGGACCCTAAAATTCTAACGGCTTTTCCGGCTTCATCAAACTCCGCTTGCCCATAAATTTGCAGGTGTACAGTGACGCCATCAGGTCGAACAACTCGTACAATCACTTCTTGTTTTTCGCCCGTTGCTATCGCCTGTTCTATGGCAAACTGAGTGTTAATTCTGTCCTCTTCAAATGATAACTTCTCAAAAAACGCCTCCATGGTTGGCTGATAAGAAGCTGGATCTTGGCCAAAAATATTAAACATCTCATCAGACCATTCGGCTACCTGGGATTCAATATCTATTTCCCAACTACCAATTTGCGCAATACTCTGAATTTCTTTCAGCAGTAACTCACTGGCTTGTAGCTGACGATGATTACGAATAAGATCTGCCGTGGTGTCCTGAAGATTTAAGATAGCCATTCCTGGGTCATCCACCTCTACGAATACAATAATGTGATATTCATCTTCAATCGTATAGTCAAGGTGACTGGTAATCTGAAACCAGCGCTCACTGCCATCTTTACAGGCTACTCTGGCAGGAAAACCCAATAGAGTAGATTTTCCCCCCTTAGCATTCTCAACGGCTTTGAACCAGGATTGACTAATAAACTCTTGATAAGCAGGATCCGGGTAAGCTATTTTAAACCAACGAGCCACAGTAGGAATTTCCTCGGGGCTATAACCTATCGCATCCTTAAAAGCATCATTTACAAACACAATGCAATCTTGATACTCACCATCTTCATCCAGCGAACGTTTATTCAACGTAACAGGATTTGGCAGTGTATTTAAGACAGATTGCCACACAGAAAGATTAAAAGGTTGAGTCGAAGAAGGCATACATTACTCTTGGCTTAAAACAAAAAAATACAGAGGTAAAAACTGGAACAAAGTATACAACAATACTTATCTATATATTAGAAACACTTCTATTAAGCCTTTCATTACCGAACCTAAAGAATTAACTTAAACTCAACCACTGAATACAATAGAAAACCCTATAGGTCCACCCTATTTTGGACACCGTTACAGTTGCATTAAATAGTGATACTGCTGGGCTTATATTAAGATTTCAGAGTTAAATGTTGATTATTGAGGATTATTTATTTTCGCTGAAAAACGAAAGATTAATACTTTCAACCCCTTACCCTGCATCGTCTCAATAAAAACCTCTGGCGGTGAAAGCGCTTCAACATAGCCACATTCCGGGCACTCTTTTGCAACGGTATCCAATAAAAATTGTTCATCTAAATCTGGGGAGTTTAAACACAGCATCAATACACTGTCAGGCTTCATAAACTCTGGAATACGGCGGATTATTTTTTTGTAATCACGTTTAATATCCACACTGCCTTTTTGGAAGGAAGGCGGATCGCAGACCAATACGTCATAAGGGCCATGTTTTTTAATACGCCCGAAAGACTTAAAGATATCAATCCCTTCAAACAACACCTTAGACGTATCCTGCTGATTGAGGCGATGATTCTCACGTCCCATAGAGAGTGAAGCCCTACTCATATCCATATTCACCACCTTGGACGCACCGCCCGCAATGGCCGCTACCGAAAATCCACAGGTATAAGCAAACAGATTAAGCACCGCTTTTTCATGAGAGTGCGCTTTAACCCAATTACGGCCATTCAACATATCCAGAAACAGTCCGGTGTTTTGCGCACGTCCCAAAGTAATATGGTATTTCAGCCCCGACTCTTCTACTACGGTTTGTGTGACAGGTTCGCCCAATAGCAATTCTATCGGTGCTCGTTCTTGATACCGGTATTGAACCTGCACTGAGCGACTTGCCGTCACCGTGGCCAATAGTGTCTCTGCTAAAACCAATAAAGTGGCTTCAGGCATGGCTTTATATAAAGTGATGAGCACCACTGGATTCAGCCAATCAATAGAGACATGTTCAAACCCCGGATAGGCGTGTCCACGGCCGTGAAACAGACGTTGCGCATCGAGCGTATCGGGAACAATAAACACGGGGAAGCTGGGCATGATTTCAGACATGGTTTTAATCATCTTATATTTTGTTTAGTTTGAGGTTTAAAACTGCACAGCCCGCTATTTGTCTTTGCCCTGCCAATAACTGGCAAACATTGAGCCTGATAAATTGTGCCAGATACTGAACAAAGCACCCGGTAAGGCACTGGCAGCGCTGAAATATTGCAGAGCGAGCGCCACGCTAAGCCCTGAATTTTGCATACCGACTTCTATGGCTACGGTTCGCGCAATAACACTGTCGTAGCCGAGTTTTCGAGTCAGCCAGTAACCACTGACCAAACCGATGATATTATGCAACACTACGGCGAGTAATACCGTCCAAGCCAACGTTTGCAGATTAGCCTGATTGAGTGCCACAACAATGGCGATAATCAACAGAATCACGCCCATTGAAAACAGTGGGAAAATTGGCATTATTTTTGAGAGTTTATCGTGCAAGAGCTTATTTAAAGCCATTCCTAGAAGCAACGGCAAGACAATCATTTTCAGTAACATCCACAACATAGATGCAACCGGCACATCAACCGATTGTCCGAGATAGAACCACGTTAAAAAAGGCAACATGACCACTGCCGCTAAGGTGGAGACCAGTGTCATGCTCACCGACAAAGCGACATCGCCTTTGGCTAGATACGCCATGACATTAGAGGCCGTGCCCCCTGCGGTTGCACCGACTAACATCATGCCGATGGTCAGTTCTAATGACAAGTCCATCAAGCCTGACAAAGACCATGCGGCAAACGGCATGATTAAAAACTGAATACCAATGCCTAATCCGACCACTAAACGATTCTGCCAAACCTGTTTAAAGTCTTGCCAACTTAAGGTTAACCCCATGCCAATCATGACCGCCATCAATAACGGAACAATCCATGACTTTAGATCAACAAAGAATTGCGGATAAAATAGTGCAAAAGCACTGATAACCAGTGCCCAGAAAGGAAATGCCATTAATAACATAAGTACAGTTCTGTCTGATTTTTAGAATGACCAGGCCTGGTCACTCTGAATTTAGGGTTATTCAACACGGGGTTATAGAACAATCAGAGCCGAAGCTAAACCGATTAGGCCGCCAAACACGCCACCCCAAACCACTAACCAACCTAAATGTTCGTGAATCATCTGCTGAACCATCTCCTTCACCAGTTGTGGAGTCAACTCTTCGAGACGGGAATCAATAATTTCAGCGACTTTAGCGCGAATATCCGACATCACTTCGGGCTGATCCATCTCTTCTTGTAAGAGTTGATGAAACGACTCGCTTTGTGTCATTTCAATCAGAGAGGTTTTCATGTTTTCAATAAACGGTTCTTTTAATGGCGTTAATGCATCCGCACCACCAAACATGCCCAGCATGCTGCCAAAAGAGGAGTTCATAATCACTTCAACCAGTTTTTCAAACGAAGGCGTTAAATCCACCTTAGCAATCACGGGTTGTAAATCGAACTTAGAGGTTTGCGCGCTGCTGGCAGCAAAACGATCAATGTTCTCTTGACTGAAAAACTGCTCCATCATTAAGCTTTTAATAGCCGATTTAAAGGCTTCAAAACGGTTAGGAATCACGCCAGAACCGACCAGGCCTGGTACCTTTTCAAATAACATATAAACCGCTAACCAATTGGTTAAGGCGCCTGACAAGGCAAATAAGCCAACCATCATCACGATGGAATCGTTTAAAAACCAACCCGCGCCTAAAATGGCTGCAGCGAAAACATTCGTCAAAACACTCTTATTCATTTTGTACTCTCTTAAATTAGACTTAATGGGTGTTAATACTTTTTCTTAGAAATTACAGACTCGGCGATTGGTTTATAACTCATCCGCGGTGGATTGGGCTTGAAACGCGCTTAAATCGACGCTGATTTCACCAGAGTCCGATGCCGTAAAATTGGCTTTATCTTTCATTTCTCCGGTTTCTTCCATGCCCATACAGCCTTGGAAAATATGCCAGGTATAGACAAAATGTACTTGATAACGATTATCTTGTAGATGGCTGACATGAGATATCTGCATACCGTCTTTATAGTGCGCAAGCTGACTGATAAAGCTGAGGTCTCTGACCAATTTAAGATGAATATTAGGCAGCTGTGCTGTGAAAAATTCAGCAAGCAGATCACACTGATTTTTATCGGCTGTAAAGCCTTCATTATTGACAAGTTTAAGCTGTAGTTGCATATCAACCCTTACAAAAAATTAGGAAATGATTAAAAATAGGATTAGAAGCAGGACAACCAGGCCTGGTTGCTTTTTTAATGAAATTACTCGCGCTGTTCAGCCACCACAAAAGCCACCGTGTGATGCTTTTCATCGCTGACACTAATGGACCAATCGGTAATCCCCAATGAGTCCGCTTTGGCCAATGTTCTGCCGGCTAACAAAAGAATCGGTTGTCCAGAAGGCTTATGACCAATCGTCATATCTTTAAAACAGACCCCTTGAGCAATCCCAGTGCCTAAGGCTTTAGAAACGGCTTCTTTGAGCGCCCAACGTTTTGCTAGAAAACGTTCAGGGTAATATTGCGATTCTAACTCAAGGAGTTCATCCGCAGAAAGCAGTCGCTTAGAAAAGGCTTCGCCCTGTTTGTTGTAAACCTTAGCAATACGCTCAACATCAACAATATCTGTTCCAACGCCAACAATCACAACAATCCCTTTGTCATTAACTTATCTACTAGCCTATACACGAATCTATCCAAATTAACCTATCCAGAAAACGATTTATTTCAAATACGCTTGTTGACGGGCTTCGACCATAATACGTTTCATTTCACGCACGGCTTCTGGCAAACCAGAGAATACGGACTGCGCGATAATGGCATGTCCAATATTCAACTCTTCAATCTCTTTAATGGCAGCGATTGCTTGCACATTGTGATAATGCAAACCGTGCCCGGCATTAACCACCAGCCCTAAACGCACGGCATATTCTGTCGCATGGCGAATACGTTCAAGCTCGTCTTCGATATCAATCGGATTGGTCAATTCCGCATAGGTTCCAGTATGCAATTCAATCACTGGCGCGCCACACTCTTTCGCCGCCTCAATCTGAATTTCATCAGGATCGATAAACAGTGAAACACGACAGCCTACATGCGCTAAACGCTCACAAACTTCTGTCAACCAAGGCATTTGGCCAGCCACATCCAAACCGCCTTCGGTAGTCAATTCTTCGCGTTTTTCAGGCACTAAACAGATATCTTCAGGCTCATATTTACAAGCAATCTTGACCATCTCTTCCGTGGCGGCCATCTCCAAATTAACTTTGGTTTGGCGCATTGCAGAGATCAGTGCAACATCTTCATCTTGAATATGGCGGCGATCTTCACGCAAATGCAGCGTAATACTATCTGCGCCAGCCATTTCAGCATCTAACGCGGCTTTAATAGGGTCAGGATAAGTAGTGCCGCGCGCTTGTCTTAAAGTCGCAACGTGATCGATATTCAAACCTAAAAAAATTGGATTCATTATTTTTCCTTGGTAATTATGAAAGTAAACTCTCGCAGAGTTAACGTTCAATGGAGTTTATTGTTTATGTTTATATTTTATCTAAAAAGTTGACGCGTCATCAATGGCTTATCACCTAAATATTGATTAAGAATCGCTCGAAACAACTGTTTCCACTGCCCTAAGCAACTTTCACAAAAAGTAGCTTCTGCTAACGCTAACAGACAATTTCCCTGAATGGGGATTCCATTGCCAATACCATCCATATCCGCTCTAATCGCGCCATTTTCTGGGTAAAAATGATACAATACATCCGCTTCAACAGGCTGTTGCTGCATATCTAAATCACAGACTAAACCTTGACCTAATTCATTGAGTAGATGATATTCAAATTGACGAAGTGACCAGGCCTGGTCACTTCTATTTTTGGCCGCCAGCAGTTGATATAAAGCTTGTTGGTAATGCTCATAGAGAAGCTCTACCGGAACTTGTGCAAACAACAGACGATATAACAACTCATTGAGATAGAGACCACAGATACTGGCATCGCCAGACAATGGAAAACGTAAAGTGTTAAGCTCGACTTGTTGAATGGAGACTAAATCAGAAGGTTTTTGAGCTCGTTCACGCCATAACACAGTCAATTGCTGGAAAGGCTGCAACAGAGCGGTTTTTTGAGACGCTGTTTTACGCCCTCCTCTCACGCCACGGACTACACCATTAAATTTGCCATAGTCGGGCGAGAGAAACGTCACCAAAGCGCTGGTTTCACGGTAAGGGCGAGAGTGCAGGACAAAAACAGACTGTTCAATCTCCATTTTAATCCCTAATCCTCTTTAAAGAGTCAGCTTAGATAGCCAACTGCAAAACCAACTTAACTGCTGTAGTTGTCGTCATAACCTAAACTGGCTAAAGCACGCGCATCATCCGACCAGTTCTCTTTGACCTTAACCCAAAGTTCTAAATGGACACGGGCATCTAACAAGGTGATTAAATCACGACGAGCCTGAATACCCATGGTTTTAATCATTTCACCTTTTTTACCGATGACAATCTTCTTTTGACCTTTGCGTTCAACCAGAATCAGTGCGTTAATAATCCAACGGTCTTCCTCTTGATCAAACTTGAATTGTTCAATTTCTACGGTTGAACCATAAGGCACTTCTTCACCCAACGTACGCATCAGCTTTTCACGGATAATCTCAGCGGCTAAAAAACGTTGCGAGCGATCTGTCACATACTCTTCTGGAAAGATTTTGGCTTGCTTAGGCAGATACTTAAGCACTTCTTTCTTGATTAAATCCAAACCGCTTTTCTTGTAGGCTGAGATTGGAATAAGGGTATCCATTTTGACGTTTTCGCCAACAATCTGCATAAAAGGGAATAACTCATCTTTGTTTTTGTAGTTATCAATTTTATTCATCAAGACAACGACTGGCGTTTTAATGCCTTCTAACTTTTGAGCAACCGCTTCATCTTCTTTGGTCCAACGTCCGGCTTCGACCACAAATAGAATCACATCTACATCGGCAAATGCACTGTTGGCGGTACGATTCATATATTCATTAATCGATTTTTCACCACCCAAATGCATACCCGGCGTATCAACGTAGATAATCTGGTGTTTATCCGTGGTGTAAATGCCGTGAATACGGTGGCGAGTGGTTTGTGGTTTATGTGATGTGATACTCAACTTTTGACCGAGTAGCTCGTTCATAATGGTCGATTTACCCACATTTGGGCGTCCGATTACCGCGGCAAAGCCCGTTTGATAATCGGTCGGTTCATTAGAACCAGAGTCATCGCCACCGGCTAAAATAGCCTCTAGATCAAGCGTACGTTTTTCATCAGTCATTTTATTCTTCTCTTTTATAGAGACCTTTACATGAAGGTCTTTTTTACAGGTTATCCAGAGCTTCAAGGGCACATTCGGCCGCTTTCTGCTCTGCTTTACGTCGATTTGAAGCAGTTGCTTCAAATTTTGTATTCAATTTTACTACATAACATGACACAGTAAACTGCTGGGCATGCGCTGCGCCATTCACACTGATAATGCTATATTCTGGTAACGGTTGGCTATTAGACTGTAACCACTCTTGCAAACGAGTCTTGGCATCTTTACCGACTTTTTTCGGGTCTAGCACTTGCAAACGGCCATCGTACAAATGCCCGACCAATTCACGACAAACATCCAAACCGCCATCTTCATAAACAGAGGCAATTATGGCCTCTACCGCATCGGCGATAATTGAGTCACGTCTAAAGCCGCCACTCTTAAGTTCACCGGGCCCTAAAACCAGATAGTCGCTTAGATTATATTCACGCCCAATCACCGCCAAAGTATCACCTTTGACTAAATGTGCTCTGACGCGACTCATATCGCCTTCCGCTAAGTTCGTAAACTGATGGAATAGAATATCTGCAATCATAAAGTTGACTAAACTATCGCCTAAAAACTCCAGACGTTCATTGTTTTTAGAGCCAACACTGCAATGCGTCAGTGCATGCTGCAAAAATGAAATATCTTTATATTCATAACCTAATTTTTTGGCCAGTTGATTTAACTTTGCCAAGCGTTCGATTGAGAGTTTTTCGGTTTTTTTCGTAACCATCTTAGTCAATCCCCTGACCTAAACGATTTAAATGCATGCCGTTATCCCAGTTCATCCAGATGCCGAACGCCTTACCTTTTAGGTTTTTCTCAGGTACAAAGCCCCAAAAACGGCTGTCATTACTGTGATCACGGTTATCACCCATCATGAAATAATGCCCTTCCGGAACCTTGACGGTCTGAATATCTAGACTTGATTTATCCATGTCCAACAACACTTCATGGGTCGAACCATTTGGAAAAGTCTCTTTGACAATCGAAGCACCGTTCATAATCGAGCCAGAATCCATGCCGTGATACTTACCGATAAACTCGCCTTTAACCGCATCGCCATTAATAAAAATGGTACGACCAATATAGGTGATTTCATCGCCTGGTAGACCGACGACACGTTTGATGTAATCAACGGCAGGATCATTTGGATATTTAAAGACCACAACATCACCACGTTCTGGATCGCTGACAGGAATGATTGTGGTTTGCAAAACCGGCAGCTTAACGCCATATGCAAATTTATTAACGGCAATGAAATCACCAATCTGCAATGTCGGATACATTGAACCCGATGGAATTCTAAAGGGTTCAATAATAAAGGATCTTAAGACCAATACCACCAGAAATACTGGAAACAATGAACGTGCGTATTCTACTAGAATAGGTTCTTTGACCGTCATCATCGCACTGAGACGTTTTGGACGCCAAACAACGCGATCTACATAAGTGATTACCCCGGTAATAGCGGTAATAATTACAAGAATAAGTTCGAAACTCATTAAGATTCTCCTGTGCTCAAAATGGCTAAGAACGCTTCTTGCGGCAGTTCGACATTACCGACCGATTTCATGCGCTTCTTACCATCTTTCTGTTTCTGTAATAATTTCTTCTTACGGGACACATCACCCCCATAACATTTGGCAGTTACATTCTTACGTAACGCTTTAACGTTAGCGCGACCGATGATTTTAGCGCCAATGGAGGCTTGAATAGCGACATCAAACATCTGACGAGGAATAACATCCTTTAATTTATCAACAATAATTTTACCGCGCTGTGCAGCGAAGGCGCGATGCACAATCACACCTAAGGCATCGACTTTCTCACCATTGATAAGGAAGTCCATTCGAACTAAGTCATCTTGTTGAAAACGCTTAAACTCGTAATCCATCGAGGCATAACCACGACTACACGACTTAAGACGATCAAAGAAATCCAATACCACTTCATTCAACGGCAGTTCATAATTGATAGAAACCTGTCCACCCGAATAGAGCATCTCTTTCTGGACGCCACGTTTTTCGATACACAACTTCATAACCGCCCCCACATGTTCATGTGGTACCAAAATATTGGCTTGAATAATCGGTTCACGAATCGCTTCAACCAAACTCATATCAGGCAGTTCTGATGGATTATCAATTGTAATGACTTCGCCGTTTTTCAGTTCTACTTCGTAGATAACCGTTGGCGCGGTGACAATTAAATCAATATTATATTCACGCTCTAAACGTTCTTGAACGATTTCCATATGTAACATGCCCAAGAAACCACAACGGAAACCAAAGCCTAAGGCTTCAGAACTTTCTGGTTCAAAGTGTAAAGCGGCATCATTCAAACGCAATTTACGTAATGATTCACGCAGGTCTTCATACTGTTCAGATGAGACTGGAAAAATCCCAGCAAAAACGCGAGGTTGTGCGGCTGCAAATCCTGGCAATGCTTCTACATCAGGTTTAGAAGCATCGACGATAGTATCCCCAACGGGCGCACCATCAATGTCTTTAATACCTGAAACCACGTAACCCACCTCTCCCGCACTTAAATAGGCAGTAGGCGTACGCTTTGGTGTAAAGATACCAACATCATCGACTTGATATATCTCTTTAGTCGACATGATTTTCATTTTGGTTTTTTTAGCGATGCGTCCGTCAATCACACGTACCAATGAAACCACACCCAAGTAGTTATCAAACCAAGAATCAATAATCAACGCTTTTAAGGGCGCATCTAAATCCCCCGTTGGCGGTGGGATTTTAAGCACAATGTCTTCTAATGTTTCTTTAATACCGATGCCCGCTTTAGCACTCGCGCGTACGGCATCAGAGGCTTCAACACCAATAATCTCTTCGACTTCTTCAATTACACGATCAGGATCAGCAGAAGGCAGATCGATTTTATTCAATACGACTAAAACTTCTAAACCTTGCTCAATCGCCGTGTAACAGTTCGCCACAGTTTGCGCTTCAACCCCTTGAGAGGCATCCACAACTAATAAAGCACCTTCACAAGCGGCCAATGAACGCGAAACTTCATAGGAGAAATCTACGTGTCCCGGGGTATCGATAAAGTTAAGCTGATAGGTTTCACCATCATCCGCTTTGTAATTCAGTGTCACACTCTGTGCTTTAATGGTGATACCGCGCTCTTTTTCAATATCCATTGAATCAAGCACTTGAGCTTGCATCTCGCGATCTGTTAAGCCGCCACACAGGTGAATGAATCGATCGGCAATGGTTGATTTACCGTGATCGATATGGGCAATAATCGAAAAGTTACGAATGTGTTTTAAATCGTCTGACATTGATGCTCCAGGTAAAGCCTGCTTGAATGTGGCTTAAGTAAATCTAAGCCAATTCAAAAAACAGCCAATACGGTCTATAAAAAAAGGGGACTATCGTCCCCCTTTCAGCTTATTCTTTAAAACAGATGTTTTTACAATTATTTTCAATGGGTTAGCCTTTCAAAAAAGACGCCTGCATATTCAATAACGGAATAAGGTTTGGTTTAAATTTAATTGCGCGTATTTTACGCTAATTTATGGCGATTCGCATGGATTAATCGCCATATTAAACGCAATGTAAAATTGTTTGAGTTTCAGAATCAACAACACCAACCCTCAGAAAAGCAGGACTCCCTTAAAAACCTTACTTCTGCATAATCAACGGTAAGAACAGTGAGCGGCCTTCTCTCAAGACGCGCACCGCCACTGAGCGGTTTTTTGGCAAATCTTTTAATAAGTTATCTAATGTTTTGATACTTTTGACGGGTTTGAAATCAATGGTAACAATGACATCACCAGGACGTAAACCGGCACTTAAAGCTGGATTTTTAAAGACATTGGTTACCTTCACTCCAAATGGAATTTTCAATTGGCGTAACTCATTTTCATCCATCACAGCGACTTCTGCGCCTAAAAGATTGTGCTTCTGACGACTGGCTTGTTCTGTAGCCAGGGTTTCTGCTTTATCCAAAGAAGCCAACTTAATCTTTACGGTCTTCTCCTTACCTTGGCGCAGTAGTTTAACGTTTACCTTTTTATTGATCGGAGTCACCCCTACGATGGGTGGTAAATCAGAAGACTGGGCAATCTTTTTGCCATCAAACTCTAAAATAATATCACCAGGTTGAATGCCGGATTTTTCCGCTGGCGTATCAGGATAGACTTCCCCTACTAATGCTCCCATAGGCTTAGCCAAGCCGAATGACTCTGACAGTTCGCTGGTGACCTCTTGGACTTGAACGCCTAAGTAACCCCTCACAACCTTGCCATTGTCTTGTAACTGATTAACCACATTCATTGCAATATCGATGGGTATTGAGAAGGATAAACCCATCGCCCCACCACTTTTGCTATAAATCATCGAGTTAATACCCACGACTTCGCCGTCTAAATTAAACAGTGGCCCACCGGAGTTTCCTGGGTTAATCGCAATATCCGTTTGGATAAAGGGCACATACGTATCCTCCGGCAAAGCTCTCCCTAGAGCGGAAATAATGCCGTGCGTGACCGTGTTATCCAAACCAAATGGCTGGCCAATGGCTAAGACCCACTGGCCTACTTTTAGGTTATTTAAAGAACCGATTTTAGCAAAAGGCAAATCTGTAGCTGAAATCTTCAATAGCGCCACATCCGTTCTAGGATCTGAGCCTATGACTTTGGCTTTCAACTCTTTACGGTTACGCATGCGGACAATAATTTCATCAGCACCATCAATGACATGATGATTCGTTAAGATATAGCCATCTGCACTAATCACAAAACCTGACCCCAATGAATGAGATTGCTGCTTATTTTGCGGAATTTCAGGTTGTTTTTCAGGCGTTTTACCGCCAAATCGATCTCTAAACTGATCTAAATCAGTGCCTGGAATTCCGAAAAAATACCGCAACAACTCTTCTGGCATCCCTTGCAACGGGGAGTGTGACTGAGACGGACTTCGAACCACCTTTTTGGTGGTACTGATATTCACCACCACCTTATTGTTTTGTTCAACCAATTCGGTAAAGTCCGGTAAACCGTAACTATTAACCGTAGCCGCCATTGCCGTCGTAGCCATTAAAGGCTGAAATCCTAGCCATACAGCAAATACTAAAGATGTTAAAACTGATATTTTTTTCACAACAGAGTCCCCTTATACTTTAAAAACTTTAGATTTGTTCGAAAACACATTTAAACAAATATGGTTAAAATCTGACCTAATGACTAAGCCTTAAACTCTTGTTTTCAACCGTTTCTATAGAAAATTTAATCATTTGTTAAGTGGCTTATATCTACAACCTACTCTACTTGCTAAGGCAAGCTCATCTCAGGCAAGACCGGTTGATAAATCTTATGCGTCAACCACCAACCCAGTGCTACGCCCATAAAACCGCCAATAATCGCAGCGATATCCGCAGCAGACTCGCTGGCATCTAAAACCCGTACACTAAACACACTAAACAGCACGGCAAATAAAAACAGGCCAATTAATGGTACACCGTAGGCCATAAAGGAATGCTTAATCAATCGTGACTCATCCAAGGTTAATATAACGTGATCACCGACTTGAACATTGAGCGTGTTTCTCACTTTAATGGCACTTTGCGATGTACTGGTAAACAAAGTCGCCAGCGCAGACGTACCGCAACCCGATGACGAAGCACAACCACTGCAACCCGATTGACGTTGAGCATCCACATAGGCAAAGTCACCTTCAAGAGAGGAGACAATGCCTGATTCACGTAACAGATGTGATTCATCTCCAGCAGTACTATTATCTAAATCAACCCCCACACTTAAGTCCAGTACTGTTTTGCCTGAGGCAAGTTCTGCCTGTTGAACACGCTTAAACTCATTTTCATTCATCGTTTAACTTCACCCTTCTTACTAACTTTGTGGCATTTATCCGAGCTACTAAACTTAGTGTTTTGCAAAAACATCGGCATTTAAATAAAATGTCCCTACTTGGTATTCAAATATAATATGCTACCATTAAATAAATTATTCAAGTTTAGTTGAGCATTTACAAACTAAATGCGTATTCAATCCCTAGAAATTAAAAGGTTCCTGCTTGGCCGCTTCAACTCATAATTACAGTTTAAAAACGGATATATTAGTCATTGGTAGTGGTATCGCAGGACTTTCTGCAGCTCTTAAACTGGCAACTAAGCACTCTGTCATGTTACTTGCTAAATCCTCCTTAAATGAAGGTAGCACGAATTATGCACAAGGTGGCATTGCGGGAGTTCTCGACCCTTTTGACAGCATTGAAGCGCACATTACAGATACTCTGGATGCTGGCGCAGGCTTGTGTGACCCTAAAGCGGTTGCCGTTGTCGCAACCCATGCCGCTGAAGCGATTCAGGAACTGATTGATTTAGGCGTACCCTTTAGTAAACAGTCCAATAGTGAATCCCCTTTCCCGTTTCACTTGACTCAAGAAGGTGGTCACAGTCACCGCCGCGTGATTCACGCCGCGGATCATACTGGCCAATCAGTCATCGACACGTTGATTTCCTGCGTTAAAACACACCCAAACATCACGCTTTTACCTGAACACATTTCAATTGATCTGATTTTAAATAAAAAGCGTAATCGTTGTTTAGGCGCTTATGCCCTCAATAAAGCAGAGAAAAAGATTTATGGTATCGCCGCTGGTTTCACCATACTTGCCACTGGCGGCGCAAGTAAAGCCTATCTCTACACCAGCAACCCTGACACATCTACCGGAGATGGCATCGCCATGGCCTGGCGTGCTGGCTGTACTATTGGCAACATGGAGTTCAATCAATTCCACCCGACCTGCTTACACCACCCTAAGGATCGTTCATTCCTAATCAGTGAAGCGATTCGCGGTGAAGGTGGCATTCTGAAATTGCCAGATGGCAGTGCGTTTATGGCGAACTATGATGCTCGTGCTGACCTTGCGCCGAGAGACATCGTGGCCCGCGCAATTGATCACGAGATGAAAAAGCACGGTATTGACTGCGTCTTTTTGGATATTTCACACAAATCAAGTGACTATATTAAAGGCCACTTTCCAACCATTTACGAACGTTGCCTTAAAGTTGGTATTGATATCACTCGAGAGCCGATTCCTGTCGTCCCTGCTGCGCACTATACTTGTGGTGGCGTGATCACCGACTTAGAAGGCCGCACGTCTTTAGATGGGCTTTATGCAATTGGTGAAACCGCTTATACCGGTTTACATGGCGCCAATCGTCTTGCCAGTAACTCTCTGGCTGAAGGTTTGGTCTTTGCCAAAATGGCCTCTCAAAGCATTGAAAAAGCCTTTCCACTGCTTGAAGAAACAGAGCATGAAACCAGACCTTGGGATTGCACTGGCATTACCGATCCCGCTGAAAAGATTCTCGTGAGTCACGATTGGGATGAACTGCGTCGAGTCATGTGGGATTATGTAGGCATCGTACGCACTAACGAACGTCTCAAACGTGCCCGTCAACGCTTACGAAATCTACATAAAGAGATTGATGAATACTATCATCAACACACGGTGACAAGTGATATCTTAGAATTAAGAAATCTCGTCATGGTGGCAGAATTAATGGTGATGAGTGCACAGCGTCGTAAAGAGAGCCGTGGCCTACATTTTAATTTGGATTACCCTCATACCCATAAAAAAGCTAAGCCTACTATTTTAAAACCAAAGTAAAAGCGTCTTTTCACTATCCTAGCCATAAAAAAAAGCGCATTAAGCGCTTTTTTTGCCTCCAAATTAGATTCTAACTAAAACCTACCAGACTAGCCATTGCCTGTTGGCATATTCTCATTCACGCCGTCAGCCACAATAGATTCAATCAACCCTTCTGCCGCCAGTTTATCGATATCAATTAAAATCACCATTCTACCGGTTGATTTATTACGCCCTTCCACCGCATTTTCTTGAGCAAGCGCTTGCTCTGCAGGCGTATTTTCTATTGTTGCCAAACCTAGAACGAATTGATCCTTTACAGACGTTGAAATATCCGGTGCTGGTTGCAGCTTATTAAGGTCAAATACATGCACATCAGAAACCGCATCAACGACTAAACCTACAACACGCTCGCCTTGAGACGTAATCACGTGAACGACAATGACCACTGTCGTGCCATCAAAACTGGAATTTAATCTAAATTTTTCACGTAAATCAATGATCGGTACAACAGTCCCGCGTAAATCCACCACACCTTTTACAAAACTAGGAACATTTGGCAAAGGGCTTGGCTCTGTCCAACCGCGAATTTCCTGAACACGGAGTATCTCAACCGCATACTCTTCGCTACCGATAATAAAGGTTAAAAACTCTTTGTTTGATTCCGACACGTCTTAACTCCGTCACACACTGGTTAACTTGACTTCAAAAAGCCTCTGGGCCCATCAAAGTGAATTCCTTATAAAAAGAATGTTTACATATTACTATACTTGAGAAGGAATTCAACTGCTTTTAACAGTGTTTGTGACGGCTTAAAGCCATAATATCGAGTAAGTGCAACGGCCAATAAATAAGCCAAGATATTTTGTGATTTTAAAGTCCTGCGGTATCATCTGCACACAGTTTAAGAATGAAGGATAAAGCCAATGAGTTCCAGCGCCACTTTAGACCCACAATGGCTAGACTTTCTAGCAGCACAAAATGCTAAATTTGACGAAGCAGGAAAAATCACAACCTTCGGACAAGCCGAATTAGAACGTTTTTTAATCAAAAACGGCCCTGTTTTAACCAGTCTAACGCACCAAGCTCTGCTTAAAGTCACGGGTAGCGAAGCCGAGACTTTTTTACAAGGCCAGTTAAGCAATGACCTTAAAGACGTTACAGACAGCAAAGCACAACTTTCTGCCTATTGTGACCCACAAGGCCAGGTATTGGTTTTATTCTTAATTTTTAAGTACCAAGGTGACTTCTACTTAAATTTTGATGGTTCTTTAAAAGAATCTATTCTCAAACGTTTACAAATGTTTGTAATGCGTGCCGATGTGCAATTCACCGATGTTTCTGACACGCTCATCCAGATAGGTTTTGCTGGCGAGTTTGGTGACTTGGATATTCAACGTCGTTTAAGCACGAAAGTAAAAGACGTTTACGAAACAGGTTATATCGATATTGATGGCATGCGTGACGTCTGTGTCGTTAAAGTTCCCGGACCTTACCATCGCTATGCTTTGTTTGGCCCAGCCGCGCAAATGCAAGAGACCTGGAAAAGTCTACGCAGCAATGCCGACCTAACCAACTCCTATGACTGGAACCTACTGAATATTGCCGCTGGCGTACCTGAAGTCAATGCTGACACCACCGCTCAATTTGTCGCCCAGTTCTTAAACTTAGATAAGTTGGATGCGATTAATTTCAAAAAAGGCTGTTTTCCTGGGCAAGAAATCATTGCACGCATGCATTATCGTGGAAAAGTCACCAAACGTATGTTCCGCATTCGTTTTGAAGAGAGCCTAAACTTAAAAGCTGGCGAAGCACTGGTTTTAAAAGACTCAAACGATAAGAACCATAAGCTGACGGTCATCAGTGAGAACCCAAACATCTACAATGGCACCTTGTGTTTAGCCATAGGCACGTTAAAATCGTTAGAAGCGGTTGAAGGCGATTTACTAACCGAATCTGGTGCGCCTGCCATACTTGAGCCACTGCCTTATTCGGTAACGGACGACGAGTAAACTGAATCTTAACAACGTTCAAATAAAGCTCAATAAAAAAGCCCGTTAAATTGACCAGGCCTGGTCAATTTAACGGGCTTTTTTATTGTCTAATTTCTAAACAACCCTTCTAGTAGATTTCTAGGTAGGAGGTTTAGAGCTAGAAGGATTGCTACAAGATTTTACTGCTTGCGCATATGCGGAAACAACAAGACATCACGAATGGAAGCCGAATCAGTGAACAACATCACCAAACGGTCAATACCGATACCTTCACCTGCGGTTGGTGGCATACCGTGCTCTAAAGCAGTAATGTAGTCTTCATCATAATGCATCGCTTCATCATCACCGGCATCTTTGGCTGCTACTTGTGACTTAAAGCGCTCCGCTTGGTCTTCGGCATCATTTAACTCGTTAAAGCCGTTAGCCAACTCACGACCACCGATGAACAACTCAAAACGATCGGTAATAAATGAGTCTTGATCATTACGACGTGCCAGTGGAGAAACTTCTGCGGGATACTCGGTAATGAACGTTGGATCCATTAGCTTTTCTTCAACGGTTTCTTCAAAAATTTCAGTAATGATTTTACCTAAACCATAACCTTCTTTAACATGAATCTTTAGGCTGTTCGCCAATTCTGTTGCCGACTCAATCGTCTCTAACTGAGAAAGTTCAATACCTTCGTTATACTGTACAATCGAATCTTTCATGCTTAAACGTGCAAACGGCTTACCAAAATCAAATTCTTGCCCTTGATAAGGCACTTTAGTCGAGCCAACCGCTAATTCCGCCAACTCTTTCAGCAACTCTTCAGTGTAATCCATCAACTCGTTATAGTCCGTGTAAGACGCATAGAACTCAACCATGGTAAATTCTGGATTGTGACGCGTTGAAAGGCCTTCATTACGGAAGCTGCGGTTAATTTCGAAAACACGCTCAAACCCACCGACCACTAAACGCTTAAGATAAAGCTCCGGTGCGATACGTAGGTAAAGCGGCATATCCAACGCATTGTGATGCGTGTTAAAAGGCTTGGCCGTTGCGCCACCCGGAATAACGTGCATCATTGGCGTTTCAACTTCCATGAAATCATGGCGGATTAGGAAGTTACGCACGTGCTGGACGATTTTTGAACGTAGCATGAAGGTTTCACGCGTTTCTTGATTGACGATCAAATCCACATAACGCTGACGGTAACGGACTTCTTGATCTTGCAGGCCATGAAACTTATCCGGTAATGGACGAATCGACTTAGTGATTAACTCGATATGCTCAACGTGAATCGAAAGCTCGCCCGTATTGGTTTTAAACAAATAACCTTCCGCACCGACAATATCGCCTAAATCCCACTTCTTAAACTGAGTGTTATAAAAACCTTCTGGCAATTCATCACGGGTCACATAAATCTGAATGCGTCCGGTAGGATCCTGCAACGTCGCAAAACTGGCTTTGCCCATAATGCGACGTAACATCATACGTCCAGCGATCTTAACGCGCACAGGCTCAGCTTCTGCTAACTCTTCTTTGCTTTTAGCATCGTGCTGCAGCGTTAACTCTGCCGCATGATCCGCACGGCGAAACGTATTTGGGTATGAATGCCCGTCTTCTTTTAATGCATGAAGTTTTGCGCGGCGTTCTGCAATGATTTTATTCTCATCAACTTCAGGCATTGTATTTTGTGTTTCGGACATGGGATAACTCTCTTAACTTTAATTGGTAAAACGACCAGGCCTGGTGGTTTTAAAAACGACCAGGCCTGGTAACTTAATAGATTGGAATATGAGCACTATTTTAAGGCTTTAAGCCATTAAAAACTAGTTAAACAGCACTTAACTTAGTGAAAGAGACTCTTTAACACAATCTTAAATACCCGCTTTTAAACTGGCGACAATAAACTGGTCTAAATCGCCGTCCAGGACAGCCCCTGTATTACCGGTTTCGACATTGGTTCTTAAATCTTTGATACGCCCTGAATCCAATACATACGAACGGATTTGACTGCCCCAACCGATATCCGATTTAGAATCTTCTAACTCTTGCTTATCGGCATTACGACTTAACATCTCTAATTCATATAACTTAGCACGTAGCTGTTTCATCGCTTCGGCTTTGTTCTGATGCTGTGAACGCCCATTCTGACACTGAGTCACCGTATTGGTCGGCAGATGGGTAATACGTACCGCTGATTCCGTTTTGTTGACGTGCTGTCCACCCGCTCCACTGGCACGATAAACATCGATACGCAGATCCGCAGGGTTTATATCCACTTCAAAACTATCATCAATTTCAGGCGATATAAAAACCGATGCAAAGGAAGTATGGCGGCGATTACTTGAATCAAATGGCGATTTACGCACTAAACGATGTACACCCGTTTCAGTGCGCAACCAACCAAACGCATAATCGCCCTGCACATGAATGGTCGCACCTTTAATCCCGGCGACATCTCCGGCGGTAATTTCGATGATTTCTGCTTTGAAGCCGCGACTGTCCGCCCAGCGCAGATACATTCTTAAAATCATATTGGCCCAGTCTTGTGCTTCCGTGCCACCCGAACCCGACTGAATTTCTAAATAGGCATTATTGGGATCCATCTCACCCGAGAACATACGCTGAAATTCAAGCTTCTCTAACTTCGCACCCAAAGTATCCAAATCGACAACCACTTCATCGACCATTTCCTGATCGTTTTCCATCTCAGCCATTTCAAGCAATTCCTTGAACGACTCGGTACCGGACTCCATCTCATCGATGGTGGAGACAATCAAATCCAACTGAGACTTCTCTTTGCCTAAAGCCTGCGCTTTTTCGGGATCATTCCAAACATTAGGATCTTCAAGCTCTCGCGTGACTTCGTCTAAACGTTCTGTACGGGCTTCATAGTCAAAGATACCCCCTAAGCACTTGCGTTCGTGCCTGGTAATCTTCAATACGAGTATAAATAGGATTAAGTTCCATTTTCTTCCACTTCCAAATCACTGTCAAAATATGCACGCATGATACCAGTATTCGCCCTATCCTGCTGAAATTATGAGCGATTCTAAGTTTTTAATAGCGTATTTTTTGAATCTTACGCCCTCAACTATTTTGCCTATTTAAGTCATTACATTTTTCCAAAAATTTAAAAAAACTTAGGCTTTAGTTTTATCGGCCGATACAAATTGTATAAGAATTTGTCTATAAGAGACATTTCCCAATATTACAAATAAGCGTTAAGATAAACGTATTCGATCATAAAATATTCGACTAGAAAAGAGGTTCTATCATGGCTGTTGAAATGAATAATTTAAGCTCCATCCAAGCCTATCAAAAATCTGCTGGGCTCGAGAATGCAAACCCTGACAACCAGGGTAGACGTGCCCTTGGCCAACCAGAACAAGCGAATCAAACGCGCCAAACCAATCAGGCAAATCAACCTGACTTACCTGAGCAAGCCTCCATGCAAGCCACTCAAGCAACGATTCGTACTGAACGTCAAGCTAGTTTGGTCGCACACTTATTTGGAGATGGCGCCTCTGCTTCTGCAGACTCCTTGAAATTGACTTTTCAGGCAGCCATGGAAAAAATCAATGAAGTGCTGAGTGCTGAATTTGGCATTACCGAAGATGGCGCTGCGCCCATTAGTGAAGAAGCCTTAAAAGCACAAGGAGGCATGGAGTATTGGACACCAGAAAATACCGCGAAACGCATTGTCGATGGTAGCACGGCTTTCCTTGCTGGTTTTCAAGCCGCCAACCCAGAGCTTGAAGGCGAAGCTTTAATTGATCGTTTTATGGAAGTGGTCGGTGGTGGAATTGCTCAAGGCTTCGATGAGGCGAAAGGACTGCTGGGCGACCTAGACGTGCTTAAAGGCGACATTGCAGACAATATCGAATCAACCTTTAAATTAGTACAAGATGGATTACAAAACTTTCGTAATCAATATTTAGGTATTACAACGGAAACGGCTGTGCCGATGGCTGAAACGTCTACCGAAACGCCTGAAGCTGAAATTGATATCACAAACAGCGACAACGCTTAAATTCTTTTAAGGCTGTTTTGCTGTTGCGTCAACTAAATGACAGACAATAAAAAAGGGCCATTAGGCCCTTTTTTATTGAGTTCGATATTAAACCATTCTATCGTCAAAGCGATTCGAACGACTGATTATTCAATCTCTTCCAATCTTACTTTTGTTAGACCCGTCTCATTTGCATAGTTGGTTAACTCTGCCGTTGAAGTCGCACTCATTTTGGTCATCAAGTTCTCACGGTGTTTAGAAACCGTACGATCACTGATTTCTAACATCTCTGCAATCTCTTTAGTCTTATAACCTTCCGCAACTAACTTAACAACTTGCTTTTCACGAACCGACAAACGCTTATTGGTTAAGCCTGCCGCTTCTTCCAAAATAGGCTGGATTTCAGAATGAATAAACAACTCATCTTTCATCACTTGATGAACACCCTGAATCAACTCTTTTGGCGAGATTGATTTCATGGCAATACCACTCACACCTAACTCAAGAACTTCATTCCAAACATTGGTCGTTTCTGCCGCTGTTAGAACAATCACTTTCGTTTCTGCATAACGCTTTTTAATATGACTAATGGCATTTAAACCACTTAACTTTGGCATCGATAAATCCAAAAGTACAACTTGAGGAGATTTCGTTCTAACCAACTCTAAACACTCTAAACCATCTTCCGCTTCACCAACGACAACAAAGTCTGATTCTGCTTGAAGAATTGATTTGAATCCAGCTCTTACTAAAGCATGATCTTCCGCCAATAAAATACTAATTTTTTCAGACATATACATTACTCAACTTGAAAGTTATTAAGTTAAAAACTTATTCAAAGGTAAACTCATTTAATTATTTCTCATTATGACTAATCATTAATGACTTCTCAAGGTATTTCAAGGAAAACTGTAGTTTTTCTAACACTAAATCCAACTTTTGCTGTTTAACGTCTGAAATTTTCTCATTTTTAACGATTTCTTCAACCGTTCTAAATAGATCCACCATATTATCTAACTGAAACAACATGCAGTTGCCTTTTAGATAATGTGCTTTAGCCGCTAACGCAAAACCGTTATTGACTTTATTCAAAGAGACCATTTCAGCCAGGCCTTCAGTCACTTCTGATAGAAACGAATCCATTAAAGCGTGAAACTGTGCCGGGACTTTATCAAAGGTATCTAAATCACTTTCTACGTCCACCGGCACCGTTTTTTTGGATGGCTGTGGTTTTGATGATATAGCTTGTGGCGCAGGAATTCTAGCCGACTTTGAAGAGTAGCTCTCTTGTAATAAGCCTACTATTTGTGTCTGAGTAACGGGCTTTACAAACCAACCATCAAAACCAATTGACTCCAAAGATTCCCCAGGCGGAATAAATCCAGACTCTTCTCCACCCGCCGTAATAGCAAAAACCCCTTTTAACTGCTTGGCATGCACAGGATTTTCTTTGACACTCTGCTGAATTTTTTTACTCACTTCAAGACCATCTAAAAAAGGCATTTGAATATCCAAAAAGACAAAATCAAACTCACCTTCTTGATACATATTCCAGGCCTGGAGACCATCCTTTGCCTCAGTGACCGTGCAATTTTCTTCTTCTAAATATCCCGCCAAAACCATTCTATTAATTTTAGAATCATCCGCCACTAAGATCTTGTAGTGTTTTGTGGATTTATCAGCTTTACTCTTTTTATTAACGACATTTGGTTGTTCTGCACTTTTGGATTGAAAAGCCTCATTCATTGATGCATTGTCAGAGCTCTGTGATTCATGTGATTTTAATTTGACTTGCTTCGCGCGCGCGGTCTCTGCCTTGGTTGTCGCAGTATGACTGGGCAGATTAGATTTACCTTTATCAAGCCTATTTTCATCCGCAGGAGACAGAACTAAATTAACATAAAAAGAGGTGCTTACACCTACATTTGATTTAACAGATATCTCTCCCCCCATCAACAGAACCAATTTTTTAACGACAAACAAACCTAAACCTGAGCCAATATTAAGACCACTACCTCGACTTTCTAATTGTTCGAAAGGTTCGAAAATACGCGCTTGTTGTTCTGCCGAAATCCCCTCACCTGAATCGGTTACTTTAAACAAAAAGTGATTGTCTGCTTTTTCACTGACCTCAACCGATACGCCACCAAACTGAGTAAATTTAAGACTATTTACAATCAAATTTATTAAAATCTGCGACAGTCGGACACTGTCGCCAACCACTAGATCGCGCTCTCCTAAATAGACCATGGAGACAATTAAGTTTTTATCAGTGGCGATGGACTTCGTCAATTGCTTCACATTCTCCAACACCTCCTTTAAGGAAAAGCTCATAGGATGCAGAGTAATTACGTCATATTCCGTTTGCGAATAGGTCAAGATATCATTCACTAAAAAAATCGATTGTTCAGCGGTCATGTGAATCGTCTTTAAAGCGGTAAACGTCTCATCACTGACAGGTTCCACCATGAGCTGTTCTTGCAAGCGATCCACTAAGCTACTGATTCCTAGCAGTGGCGAACGTAATTCATGACTTAGCATTGCTAGAAAACGGGACTGTTTTTGATAGGAGTCGACAATAAACTTATTCTGTTCGACTAAATTCGCTTCCCTTGAAACCACTTCATTAAGGGAGAGACGCCCTTGAGAGTCCACCATTTCACGTTCCAACTCCACCATTTCGGTGACATCGATACAGATGGCCCACACATAACGAATCCCGCTATTTTCAAAGACTCTTAAACGTTGCTGAAAGGATTTCTTACCCAAGCGCGTGTCAAAAGAAGCAACAAAGCGTACATTTTTTGAAGGGTTATCCAATATTTCTTGAATTTTGATCATCATCAGCGGAGTCGCATATTGACCCGTCAAATTATCAAGTTGGCGAACAGGGTTTATAAACAAAACCTGCAAAGCGTCAGACAACTCAAGGAGTTGATTATCACCCTCAACCGAATAGCGCCACCATAAAGCCTGATCCAACATTTCATTGGCAAAGGCACTGTTATCAAAACTCATTCAAAAACCTTACTTATGTTGTTACTGTATTTTTGCATTAAACAGGCGTAAAATGAGCCCCATTCAATCTTATTTATCGGTTATTAAACCACGAATAACCTTCAACCACTTATATTAAAAGACCCTTCTAAAGACTATGTCAGAAAATACTAAAACAGCGCAAACCCGAATTGAAAAAGACAGCATGGGGAGCTTAGAAGTTCCAATCGATGCACTTTATGGCGCACAAACCCAGCGTGCCATCAATAATTTCCCTATCAGTGGCATCCCAATGCCAAAAGCCTTTATCCACGCACTATGTTACGTTAAGTTCGCCTGTTCGAGCAGTAACCATGAACTTGGGCTCTTAAGTGAAAAAAAGGCCGATGCCATTCAAACGGCTGCAAAGGAAGTGATTCAAGGTGGCTTTACAGATCAATTCCCTATTGATGTGTTTCAAACGGGTTCGGGTACCAGTACCAATATGAATGCCAATGAAGTGCTAGCCACACTCGCCAAACAGCTGACAGACGTAGAGGTACACCCGAACGATGACATCAATATGAGTCAGAGTTCAAATGATGTCATCCCTACGGCGATTCACGTTGCCGCGGCCATCGCGTTAGAGGAAGCATTATTACCAGCACTCGTTCACTTGTCTGACACCATTAAAGATCGCGAAAAAGAACTTGCACACGTTATTAAAACCGGTCGCACACACCTCATGGATGCCATGCCAGTCAAAATGAGCCAAGAACTTTCAAGCTGGCGTGTTCAAATTACTGACAATATCAGTCGTTTAAAAGAGACCCAAAAACGTATTCAAAAACTTCCACAAGGTGGAACAGCGGTTGGTACCGGCATTAACGCAGATCCAGAGTTTGGGCGTTTAGTCTCTGCCAATTTGGCAACGATTACCGCGGTTGAATTTGAACCAATGGAAAACTTATTTGTCGGTTTAAGCTCTCAAGATACGGCCTTAGAATTGAGTGGTCAGTTGAATGTATTGGCCGCGAGTTTAATGAAAATCGCCAATGATTTACGCTGGATGAACTCTGGGCCTTTAGCCGGTCTGGGTGAAATTCAATTGCCGGCCTTACAACCTGGTAGTTCAATTATGCCAGGTAAGGTTAATCCCGTTATTCCAGAAGCTGTTGCCATGGTTGCGGCGCAAATCATGGGGAACCATACCGCCATTACAATTGGCGCTCAATCTGGAACCTTTCAGTTAAATGTCATGCTACCTATGATTGCCCTCAATCTCCTACAAAGCATTGAGATTGCCGCAAATGCCTCTGTGCAACTAGCGGATCTAGCGATTAAAGGCTTTACCGTTAATCAAGCAAATCTTCAGAAAGCACTCGATGTAAACCCTATTCTGGTGACCGCATTAAATACCGTGGTCGGTTATGAGAAAGGCGCGGCGATTGCTAAAGAGGCCTATCGAACAGGTAAGCCGGTATTAGACGTTGCTTTAGAGATGACGGATTTGGATGAAGCGACCTTAAAGCAATACTTAAACCCCGCTTTGCTAACCGAAGGTGGCAACCCTACAATTTAACCCCCCCTATTTATTAACATTTAAACTTAATGAAAGACTAAAGGAATTAATATGGCAGTTATCAACTTAAAAACGGATCAATTTGAAGAAACCATTAAAAACAATGAAATCGTTATTTTAGATTTCTGGGCGGAATGGTGTGGTCCATGTAAACAATTCGGCCCTGTATTTGAAGAAATTTCAGAGAAATATCCTGAAATTGCATTTTGTAAAGTCAATGTAGAAGAAGAGCAGGATTTGGCAGGCATGTTCCAGGTTCGTTCAATTCCAACCATTACTTTCATGCGCCAAGGCATTGTTGTTTTCTCTAATCCGGGTGCTATTCCTGGTAACGCATTAGAAGAAGGTATTAAGCAGTTAGTTGAGTTGGATATGGAGCAAGTACATAAAGACTTAGCCGCGGCACAAGCTAAGCAAGAATCTGAAGCTTAATCCAGGCTCCTAAAGTTCGAAGAATTCTCCAAGGCAGCTCACTCGCTTTGGAGTCTCATTCTGTTTAATACCAATTCATTCCCTTTCATAACCACTTCACAAAACACCTTCAACACGAGTCTATAAAGCGCTTCGAAAAGCCCTTAGTTTCGGATAATAATTCCAAAATACGCTAACATAGCTATAATTCGTAAAAATCACTCTAGACATCCCCAATACACAGAAGGAAAGTAGCATGCTTGTCACCCATTCAGGTCGTTTTCACGCCGATGAAGTCTTTGCAATCGCCATGATTTTAATGATTGAAGACCGAGAAATCACACGTACAAGAGATGAAGAAATCATTCAAAAAGCCGATATTGTATTGGATGTAGGCGCTGAATATAATCCTGAAACATTACGCTTCGACCACCATCAAAATAGTTTTATCAAGGCCAGAGAAGACGGCACGCCCTACGCGACAGCAGGGTTGGTATGGGAACATTTTGGTGAACGCATTTTGGCTAAAAAAGGCCTTGAAGGCGATTATGAAAAGCAGTTTGCTTTGCAATGGGTCGATGACAAACTCATCAGTGATATCGATGCTGTTGATAATGGGTTGTTCACCGAAGATCCGCGCCCTTCGGTTTCAATGCTTGTAGGCATGATGAATACATCATCAACTGAAGAGCCTGAGCGACAAGCATTGGCTTTTCAACAAGCGATTGATTTTACCTCGGGTATTTTGAATAACTTTATTAAAGCCGCCATGAAAGAAGCTGAAGTGGTGGTTGAGCTTGAAGCCTGTGCCAAAAATGTTGAAGCAGGCATTCTCACATTAGACAAGAATCTGCCTTTCAAAGACTTTATCCGTTCACACCCAGAAATCACCCGCGTCGTCTATCCAAGAAGTGCGGAGCAATTTGGGGTTTTCTGTAACGGTAAAGAGAATCATCTCCCTGAAAGATTCCGAGGCTTGAGAGATGTTGAGCTCAATGAAGTCACTGGATTAACAGACACCATCTTTTGCCATAAGTCTGGCTTTATGTCTGTTTGTTTAAGTTTAGAAAGTGCTTTATTCATGGCTAAAAGCCAATAAAAACAAACCTACCAGGCCTGCTAGATTGTAGAAAGTACAAAACATTCAAGTGTAATCGACTCAATAGGCTTAATGCCATACTCATAAAATGACAGCAAACGTATGATAGAAGATGCTTTAAATAAACTACCTGAGATTCTGACAAGGGATTTAGATCGAAACTTGTGTGTCTGTAATGATGTACTCAGAATTGATGTCATCCAAGCAATCGTAGATGGCGCAGACACGCTTGAAAAGGTGCGCGTAAAAACCTATGCGTTCGATGGCAATGGGTGTTGCAAACGTCAAGTACAACGTCTTTTAGATTGTTTGATAGAAGATGAATCTCTAATTCCGTCCGAAAAAAACAAAACCCCACTTTAAGCGTGGCTGAAAAAAGGGGAATTTTCTGTTAAAAGTTTTGTCCATTAGCAACCAAAGATGATCATAAGACGCCTGTTTTACCAGGCCTGGTGATTTCAAATATCAACCAAAACAAGGCCTCTTGAATTTAAAAATTCAGTGCAAAGGCATTTAAACGGCCAATATATAACCGCTTTAGAAAATCAGTTCATACCCGTTGAATTCTAGCATTTTTAAACAAATCACTTACAGCCAAGAAATATTTATGCCAGCATGAATCATAGGGGTACTTTGATTTGCTTCAACCGGATTATCTTCCATTGGATACCCTACAGAGACTCGTGCGTTAAAACGTCTGCCTACATCTATTATTAAGCCTACACCCATACTGGTCAGGAAATCATCCTTAGTGATGCTTTGCCCTGGAATATAAGGAAAAGCGCCACCATGATCGAAAAATACAATACCTTGTACTGTATGACTAAGATTATTAGTCTCTTCGGTTGGGGATGAATTAATCAATACATGACGCATTTCTAGGCTTGTAAAATAACCATTACGCCCCGATAGCAAACCTTCTGAAAAGCCTCTCACAGTATTCAATCCACCAATCTGAAACTGTTCACCAGAAGGTATAATTTCCGAAGCAGAATACTGCAATCCGGCACGCACTAACATGGTCGTTTTGTCCGATGTTTTTTCCATAAAAGAGGCATTTGCACGATAGTAGGTAAAGGCTTCTTCGCCCCCCAATTCTTTGGTACCAAAATTGAGACTATTATCCACTGACCAAGCATAATCGTCATAATGGGCTTCCCCGCTAACCCCCAGAGAGATTACTTTTAAATCTGTATCCTGCTGTACAAACCCACTGAATTCACTCACCGAATTACGCGCCGATAAACGCCCATAAGCTGCCCACTGACGATTAGTGTTCACCGAGAATGGCTGCACGACCCCAAAGGTTACATCTCGAGAACTACCCGTAATGTCCAAAGGCACAAAAGGGCCTTCAACGATTTCAATCGCCCCGCCGTTAAATGATGTTTCAAGTCTCATGTCATCATCCGTGATAGGAATCGAATAGGTCATTCCAAGACTTTTCGAACCCTCCGAGCCCGTCACGACAAATTGTAAATAATCATTATCTCCAACAAGATTTTTACCTGTAAAGATTGCGCCAATACGCCCTAAACCAACCGTCTCTCGACCTGCATTATCAGCAAACGTGACAAATTGAAAACGCTTAGGTTCCTCTACGGCAATCGAAATATCGGTCGTACCCACCTTTGCACCTGCTGCGATACTGGCACTTAATTTAGATTCATACAGTGCGTTATAACGAATCAAATCGGCTTCCAATTGCGCCACCGAAACTAAATTACCCGGTTTTTGTTTAATTCTGTCATTCACAAAACCTTTATTAAGAGAGCTTGTGCCCAACACTTTTACCTCACCCACTCTAGCTTCAATCAAGCGAATTTTGACAATACCCTCTTTAACATCCTGCGGTGGCAAAATCGCCCGAGCCGTTTTAGCCCCTTTGGTTTCATACAGTGTATTTAAAGCATTAACCGCATCAAATAAATCCTTAAGACTTACCTTTTTGTTTTCATAAGCCATCAGAACCCCCTTAATCTCAGCAGAACTCAAAATTTCTGAGGGATTAACTTCAAAGCGATTCACCTCAATGTTTTTAACATCAGAAGCACCACTCATTGCCTTACCTTGTTTAGGCAAGGTAATGACTGGTTTGTCAGGCGCCAACTTCTTGAGTTTTTCTTCTTCTAGATAACGCTCTAAAAGTTCTTTATCGAGACTTTGAACGGCTGCGGCATCCGGTACAGTTGCTGCATACAGGTTAAAACTCGCGCCTAATAATGAGACTAAAAGTATTTTTTTAAAATTTTTCATTAATTTTCAATCTCTTTTTTGTCTTCAGAGTCTTGCTGAGTAGATGAACTTTTTGGACTAAACCAGTTTAGACTCACATCCACTAGTGACCCATCAATATAAGGCTTTTGAAACATACTATAACCAGAAGATTGCATATTAATTCCTTGTGGATTATTCGTTTCAGAACCTGTTCCTGCTTGAGTGGGTTGCAGAATCGTTTGAACTTTATCTTCAACATTCTCAGGCTTTTTACCTATCCACTCTAGGTCTGGATTCTGTTGTAAAACAAAAGCTCCTACCGTGACTGAGTCAGCTAAGGCATTCAAACTAAAATCGCCACTCAAGGTATAGGCATTGACATCATAACCTGGATGATCATCTTGATTTAAAGTATCGAATCGAGTGTTATACAGTGGCATATTGAACACGGCATAATTGGTAATTTCACCATTCGGCACCTGTAAACTTGGAGTGTCCGCTGTGACATGAGCAACCCCAACATTAAAGGTATCAAAAGTAACACTACTATTCGAGTTGACCTTCATCTCGACATTATTAGAAGGACCGCCACCAATGTCTGAAACCGACAATAAAAGAGGGTTATCTAATGGTCTACTTGAAACTTCAACATTAATATCCGCTGAACGGAAGTTTGCTTGATTACTCACTTCAGTAACCAAAGCATTCTCACCCCCAATACGATTTACAGCCTGTAAATCCAAAGTCCCCAGCGCAACAATATCCGTTCCGCCTGTTGAACTTCCTAGAATACTGCCTGAACCGTCGGTACCTGCCTCAATATTAATACCGTTATCACTTGTCAAACTTCCTCCTGAAAACTCGACGTTATTTGGCGTTGTGATAGCAACACCTGCGCCACCAAAAACTGCTCCGCCAATAGTCAACGTATCGTTAGAAGCAATCGTAACCACTTTATCCGTGCTAATAGAGCCACCCGTTAGATTCGTTGCATGACCGGCATTGAACTCCAAACCACTGTCCGCTTGTATATTACCGTTTACATTAATATCGTCAGCCGCTGTTAAAACAAGTGTTTCAGTGGTTTCAATTGTGTTCAGATCTGGATTCGAAAATTCAATATTAATAGAGCCTGAACCATCGGAACCAGACTCCAAGTTGACGTTTCCAGTGCTAGTGATACTGCCACCTGCAAACGTAATATCATCCCCTGCATCAAAATTTACATTATCTTGGGCATAAATACGACCACTTACGGCGATGTCACTTGCAGCAATAACCTCCAATGTCGTCGGTGCATCAATCACATATCCGTCATTATATTCCTTTTTAATATCTACTGAACCAGTACCATCGGTTCCTGCCTCAAGTTTAATCTTATTGACAGAGGTTACAGTGCCTTCAGCCAAGACAACATCATCCGCACTCGTTAGAATCACTTCGTTACCAGAAGTAACAGAACCCACTCTGAAATTCTCATTATGGGTTCCGTTCAAGTACACGCCTTGACCTGGGGTTGAAGCATCTGCGCTAATCAAACCGTTTTTATTTACACTGACATCTAATGCATTAACAGCGGTGCCGATAGATCCGTTTTGTGCGGTTAACATCACATAGTTGCCACGGATATTTAGGTCTTCATTATTCAATACTTCGGTCGTTTGGAAATCAAAAATAGAACCTTGTGCATCAATATTGATGTTATTCGGTGAATACATCGTATCGATATTGAAATCGTAGAGGGATTTCAGCCAAATATCATTTTTGGCACGAGCCGTCACACCAGAACCAAATTCAGCATCTACCAATAGAGGTGCCGTATCAGAACCGATGCCTCCATTGGCTGCTTCCAAAATCATATTAAGACCTTCTACATTCACCACACCAGCTGATGCGGCATTAATTAATGCTCCCGCTGTTTTAATACGAATATCACCTGTTGTTGTCACTTGATTAATTCTTAAGTCCTCTTCAGAACCAATTAACATTAAACCATTAGCATCTGCATTTAGTGAGCCAGAACCTGTTGTCACATTCACAGGGCGGGCTTGTATAATGGAGAGAATGTTGCCACTAACGGTAACATCGTCTCTTTCGGCGGCTGCAAGAGCTGCTTTTTGCTCGATGGTTAATGAGGTTAAAGGCGCCGTTAAATCGATTGTTAAAGCATCATCAAACGATCCAATATCAGTCCCTGCAATCAATGAAATATTATTCCCTTTAACATTAGGCGTTTTAATCGTTGTAACGGTATCCGTAATGTTTTTCAATAATCCTGAACCAACCGACAATTGTAATTGAGCATCTGTCCATGAAGAACCTTCACGAATATTACTTTCAATGCTCGCTACATCATAGCTATAACCATCATCAAAGACGGTCGTGAAGCCACCCACTTGTTCATTAAGTTGACGATATTGAGTCGTACGACTGTCAGCAAACTCTTCTATTTGAGCTGTCGTCATTCCTGACGCTATCATTGCGTCCGTCTGAGGTTGAGAAAGTTGGTACTCGAAGGTTGCATCATAACTTGCACCCCCATCTGCCTGTAGGCTTCTGAGCTGCCAATATAGTTTATAGTTGTTCTCTTGACCTCTTGCATAAGAAGCAACCGCTTCATCTGCTTTATCTTCAGCTAATGTCCCTCTTAATGCCATTGAGTCCCATAAATTGGCTAATTCTGTTTGAGTTCGAGTATCTGTTGTCGCAAAAGGATTATTATCAATCGCTTTGCCCGTCGTCTCGATATGAACATCTCCTGCCAGTGATTCAGCAGAAATCAATAGTAAATTTCCTGAATAAATGGAAGCATTGCTAGCATCTTCAGTGTTGATAACATTAACATTATCTCTCGCAGTCGCTATTAATCCTTTGTCTGACCATTGGCTTTGATCCGTTGTATAACCCGTTATGACTTTAAATTGACTGTCTACTGAGCTACTTAACTCTCCAATGCCACCATTACGAGCTAATAATTCAACACGCTGGGCTTGCACTTTAGAATTCGCATCCACGCCTAATAGGCTACGCTCGGCTTCCAAAATCACTTTTGAAACACCCACTCCACCAATAGAACCTACTTGTAAGTCGCCTACTACCTGAGTTAGGTGCAATTCACCGGATGTTGAAGTGGCATCCAACTTACCACCACTGTTAACGTTCAATAATAAAGACTGAGAAGCCTCACCCATGCCCGTCACACTCGTAAGTGAAATATTATTACCATTCATAATGGCTAAATCACCATTTTGAGTAATTGAACCACCAGAGTTGACGTTAATATCACCATCGCGATTATTAACGGCAGAGTTGAATACAACACTGCCAGTAGAGGCTACATTGACGGTGCCATTATCAAACCCTATAAACTCAATATTAATCGGGTTATCCCCTTTAACACTTTGGGTTTTAGTAGTTTTATCACCACGCGCAACGGTATATTCCTGATAATAAGTCGCATTGGCACAAGCCGTCCACCAGTTACAGTCTTTCCAGCTGTCACCGGCAACCGCTGGTGCCGCTGAAGTGTTTGTAGTTTCCGTTACCTCGTTTGTGACATCAAGACCTGGTGTATTTTGCAAAAATTCAGCACGTGACAATGGGTCATTGTCAGTGGTAATCGAATCAATTTTATACTGATCTAAAACAGGCGCCTCAGTTATACCAAACCAACCGTTTTGAGAATAACGATAATAATCCGTTATCATTGAGTCATAACCAACCATCATCGAATAACTTAATCCGGCTGTTGGGCTGTAGGTTTGTCCTGTACGAGCATCGCCAGAATTACGTGTAAAGGTTTGAGTCGTAATAATGGGGGCATTATTTGCATCGAGTCCAGTGATATTGGAAATATTAATTTCACCTTGAACACCACGTCCGGTATCCAGTAAATTAACCCATAGTGCTAAGTTTGTCTGATTATCGACATTGATTTGCCCATAACCATCCAATACACGAAGTTTGCCACCAATATTCTGTGCGATATCCGTACTGCTCGAACTATTGGTATTAAAGATTTCTCCAAATAGCTCAATATAACCGCCTTGTACCTGAACACCGCCTAATTCAAGACGATTTTCTTTCGCATTATAATAAACATCAATTTTTTCCCAGTCACCTTGTTGACTTCCTGCCAGGCCTGCAACTGTTGCGCCATCTACAGCGTAAAACTCAGAACCTAATACTTCTTTTTGAGCAACGGTCAATGCATTATAAGTTGTTTGCGCTTGTGCAAAAGTACCGCTCGTTGTTCCAATTTTAACCGTTGCCGCACCTGGGATTTTCACACCCCACTCAGGGATACCACTTTGAATATTGCCGTTTACATTTAAATAACGTGCCGAGATTAAAACACTGCCGTTCGCAACGATACCACCGCCGGCGAGTTCTGGAGTTCGAACAATACTATCAACATTCCCTGGAAAGGCTAACAGAGGGTCGCCAGGAGTAGTGGTTAGAGGTGCACCATTTACATGAAAAATAGTTTCTGCATAACTTTGAACGAAGTCTCCATTTTTGGTTTTAATATCCACGGTACCCGCTCGAATATTCGCGGTTTCTTCTACTCGAATACTCCCCGCCGCGCTGTCCACTTTCACCAAACCACGAAGATTACTGATTTCGCCTTGCATAATAATATCGGGCGCTAGAGTCGGTGTACCGGCAGGTGTTAGCGCAATATAAAAGGGATTTAATGGATCATATTTACTTTCAATTAAAATTTGTGGTTTGCCTGGCGTAACGGCATTACCCGCTGAGTCAATCTGACTATCCGCTGTAAAGATTGTAAAGTCAGCACCTGCGGTTCCATTGACACCATTTATTTCTGTATTGTCATTTACATCAATACTATTAAGGTAAATTTTCCCACCTTCATCAGGCGGTATGATTAGATCATTCAGCTTCAAGAAGCTCGAACCGTTATTCACAATTTTAATTTCAGCATCACCAGGGGCATCTAAACTACCATTACCCTGCAACTCATCTGCTCGAACATATATATTCCCAAGCTGTGCAACGGCATCACTAACCGTTAATATTTTCGCTATAGGGCCACCGATAATAGTCGTGCTATAGACGTTATTATCGATGTCAGTCTGAGTGGCTAAAATAGTCGTTTCAAGCGGTGTAATTTTTGCATTTAAATCTGAAATCAAACCATCATTCGTATTGATTGTTGAGGTATTACTCGAGATGGTTAATGCATTACTATCAATAGTCGCCTGTTTAACCGCTATAGCAGCCGCATCATCAGTAGGATCCAATGCAGCTATCTGAGCTTGCAATGTGCCATTGGTAGTAGTTAACGTTGTGTTATCAGTAGTTAACGTTGTGTTATCAGAAGTTAGTTGGTTTTTAGTGACCACATAAGCATCTCGAGTCTGCGTCATACCGACAACAGAACTCTCAGCAGCCTGCATGGCACTGATATCAGCAACCCCTGAAAACCCACCGCCTACATCAGCTGAAGGGTTAATGTCTTGAAGCTTTCGCTCTAAAAACTTGATTTCAGATTCATATGCCGCTACGGCGATACTGGCATCCGCATCCGCATCTTCCACTGTGTACTTACGAATCAATTCATTAAGCGTCTCGATTCTATTTAAAATATCTTCGGCGACAGCTTTAAAATCTGTATTGGTAATTGAAATTCCATCGGTCTGCGAGGTTGCAAGACCATCAAAGCCAATTTCAAGAAGTTGTTTACGATGAATGCCAACATGGACTTCTCCGTTAACCGTAACATCAGACGTTTGGCTTGTAATTGAGTTACCTGTTTTGGTTTCAAAAGAAACATCTCCGCCCCCAAAGGCATTACTGACCGCACTGGCAACCTTGGCCAATGCTTCGCGATAGATATCCTTACCAATGCCGATTCCTGAAGCTGTCGCAGAACCTTCTTCCGCAAATAATGCAATATGTCTAACAGCACCTAAATCGGCACCTGATGCAATATTTATCTGGCTATGCGAACCTATAATGGCATCCGCAATAGGATCACGATTGGCCGGAATAACCGTATTGTTATAGACATCTGAACGGGCCGTTGTTCTCATATCGTTTGTTTGCCCGGCGGTATTTGCACCTGCTGATAGTTTTATATCATTCAAAGACTCAATGCTTGCCGCACCAATATTAATCGTATTGTTTGAATGGAAACTTGAAACACTATCGCCCGCTGGAGCAACCCCAACAAGACCATAAACATCAACCGCTGTCTGTGTAGAAATATCTGCATTGGAGCGGGCTCCCATTGCAATATCCCCCGTACCCGTTGTGACTGAGTTATCGCCTACATGTACAGTAGCTTCATTAATGTCAGCTAAAATACTAGACTCGCCACTGGCCGCGGAAACAAGTCCACCAGAACTCATTTTAACTTTGTCCGTTGCCGTCACATTATTTAAGGCATTCAGAGTAAAAACACCCGGTGCTGACTGCAAACCTGTTTGCTCAAGATGCGCATCATCCCCCACCTGAACCAAAGCATGTGTTGCAATAGTTGTGTTACTGCCTGCAGCAGGTACATCGGCCAAACCACCAGAACTAGAATTTACATTCCAAGTTGGTACAGAATCACTTAATCCAGGAATGCTTGCAGGACCGGCTTTTAAAACAATATTGGTTGCATCTAAGGTAATATTATCCGCTTCAACATATCCACCAGAACCAATATAAGCGCCAGAAGTTGTTACAACGGTATTCGTTGCTTTTGCGCCACTTGCTCCCAATAAAGAAGCATTCGTGCTTTCCATCCAGCTATCAAAATGCGCATCATGTTTAGCGGCTATATTCAATGAGGTGACATCAATTTTACGCTCATTACCTGGCGTATTATTTCCGCTTCCAGTACTTGCATAAGTCTGACTTTCATTGATTGTTTTGGCTTCTGAGAAAGGCGCAGAGATAGCTCCACCACTACCAGCAACGCCATAGGCATAATTAGTATCTTCACTAGAGGCAAGTACATCTAGACGAGCACCCGTTACTTTGACATTACTGCCCAGAACGGCACTGGTATAAGTGCTAGACTTAGCTTCTGAATAATCAGAGCCAATCGCAACAATCCCTCCTGAAAACCCTAGGCCTGAAGAGGTTTGTTGGCTTTCACTTTCGCCTTTAACGGTGGTTGTTCCGCTGACTGACAATGTGCTATCCGAACCTACAGAGGCCATAGTAGAACCACCACTGAAGGCTTCAGCGACCGTGGCATTAGCGCCTAACAACAATCCACCTGACGCACCAAACGCTTTTGCAAACGATGAAGGTGCACCACTGATATTTAAAGCACGTATTGCTTTAATATTAAGTTCTGATGCAGTCACGGTATTGTTGCTGCCCATTGTAGCTTTTATCGTTGCGCTGGAGTCTGCATGCGCCATAGAAGCACCAATCCCTAATCCTGCGGAGACTGCAACCCCATCAGCCCTGGCTGAGGTTTGCGGCGTACCCGTTGCGGTCAGGTTTAAAGTGCCTCCCGACAAATTAAATGTCGTATTATCAGCCGTTAAGGCGTTAACGTTAGAAACATCAGAAGCGTCAACGATTGCGCCCCCAATACCAATGCCTAAACCACCCACCGCACTTTGACCAATCGCTTTAACGAGCCCTTCGTCTGCTGCGAATATCGTTGCTGAACCAGCAGTAATAACGCCTCCTACACTCGCATTAATTGTGCTATTTTTTTCAGCATTAGAAATGACAACACCTGCAGCTGCAGCTCCCACCGCAGCACCCTTGGCATCCGATTCAATATCCGTCTTGTCTTCTGCACTGACCGTTACGGCTCCTGAACCAGCATTTGCACCACTCGCCAAATTAGCATCAACATGATTGGTAATATCGACATAACTAACAGCTGCACCCAGTCCTACCAGGCCTGCTCCACCCGCTAAGGCTAAGACTTCTATCGTTTTACCAACATCATTATCAGCCGTGGCTTGCACATTAATATTGCCGTTCGTGGACAAATCTGTTCCTGACACATTCGCGGCAACATTGGCTTTAACATTTGTTACTGCAACACCACCACCAACACCAGCACCAACACCAAAGCTGGCACCGAAACCACCTACCAAGGTTTTGGTATCAGTTTTATCCATTGCAATAACATCCAAACTACCTGAATTAATGGTATTTGTACCATTAATTTCTGCGGCGGTTTTAAAGACATAACCGCCCGCACTGCCCGTCACATCCGTTGTACTTTTATTAGTCGTAGCATTAAGATCGTTTTTATCGGCTGTACTCAGTAAACTTTCATTACCAGTATTATCTAAGCCCGTAAAATGATCACTCGAGGTAAATACATCTACAGATGACAGCGTGCCTGTTCCATCTTTATTAACTTCACCCTCTGCCTCTGCTGACAAATCATCGCCAATAAGAGTCACAACAGCACTACCGCCAATTCCAAAGGTGCCGCCTACTCCAGCTGTTAAAGCCGTTGCATCAACATGTTTAGTACTTTTAGCCGAAACCATTGTTTCATTTGAGGTATAAACATTACTATCCGTTATTGCAGCAGTTGTATTGGCTTTAACAATATTAACACTCGCTCCAGAGCCTATTCCCGCTCCAGTCACACCAACGCCTAATGCGCCAGCTTTACTGTCAATATCTATGGTGTGGCTTGCGACCACATGTAAACTGCCTGCTTTATCAGATAGGCTACCAATATCAGAATTTAACACCCTTGCTTGTGTGGTGTCAGTGACCAAATTTATATCAGCCATACCAGCGACACCAACACCGCCGCCGCCTGCACCACTCACAACAATATGATGAATGTCAGTTTCATTATTTGCTTCAACATTAATACTACCAGAGACATCAGTTCGGTTCGTTCCTGATAAATTCTCAATTGTTGCCGTTGTCACTGATTCACTTGATCCAACTGCGAAAGCACCTCCAGCAGCATTACCACCAACAGTAATCGCACCTGCTGTCAGATACATATTATTTTGGTTATCGGCATTCACGGCTAAGTCTGTTGCTAATATTTTTGTGCCGTCAACACCAGCAGATGTTGTATTTTTGAATGTCGCCATGGATAAGGTACCTGCAGCGGCAAGACCTCCTAGCGCTCCACCAACAGCAATTGATGATACGCCTTGAGTAGAAAGTGCTTTCACGGTGAAATCATTAAGCGTATTTAAAGTACCATCGTTTGCATAGGCGCTAGTAGTTCTTGAGAGGGTATGTATATCAGCACCTTGACCTCCAGCCCCCCCCCCTACAACAATCCCCCCCACAAAACTATTCGCATAAGAGACGTTGCTAGCATTAATGGAAACATTTTGATTACTCCCCGCGCCAGTGTTATCCGTATTAATTGATGCATCTTCCAGGTATGCATTGGTTTCACCAGCAATCACATTAATACTATTAACACTACCAATACCGAGATAGCCCCCACCGCTGACATTAGCAGTGATATTTTCAATATGCTCACTTGAGGAAGCATGAATTGCCAAGCCATTCACATTTTCAGTTTCTTTTAAATTCTGCAGTTCTAATTTGTTATAGCTTGCAAGATCAATTTGAGTGCCTAAATCAACAGCAGATGACAATGCTCCAGAATACACATTTAAGGCATCACTACTGTCTTTCGCTAAAGCGGTTACTTCTGTAAGAGAACCAACAATATAAGCCTCTGTAGAACCCTTTAAATTGTTAATTGCAAAGGAAGCACCAATACCCGCACCTGAAATACCCACACCGATAGAACCCGCTGCCAAGGTAAGTTGGTCATTACTGTCAGCCAATACTCCCACGTTATTTTGAGCAACGACACTAGAGCCATTATTAATATAGGATTGAGTGATACCACCAAGGGAGTTAATCGCCACGCTACCTGCAATACCCGCTTGTCCAGAAACGGCACCCGCTACTGCAATAGTTTCGATATCGGCATCTCGTTTAGAATTAACCAACACGCTTCGAGCAGTAACATCCCCACCTGAAATACTTGAAGAAGTTGTTCCACCAATATTGTTATATGCTCCAGCAATACCTAACGCGACGGTTCCTGAGCCAGAGGCTGAACCTGAAAGTGATGAAATCTCTGAAATATCTTCCGAACTCACACTCACGTCTTCGAGCGTATAAACGCCCGCACTGTTTTCAATACTAGCCACCGTCATATTATCGATATCATTAATGACTAAAGAGCCCGATACAGCACCATTATTGGCAACTCCACCAGCAGCGGCTAAGCCTTGAATGCTTGCAGCTTCTATCGCATTAATAGACACATTATTGGCTGTCAGTTGTGCGTTATCTAATTTGGCTTCTACACGATTTTGAATAACATTATATGCGGCGGCAGCTCCCAAAGCCGCTTGTCCCGTTGATAAAGCAATACTGCCTGAAATATTCTCTATATTTGAATTATCCTCTGCCGAAACAGTGATATTTTCAGCTGAATTTACCTCGGCAAGACTGCTCACATGCGATAATAATTTATTACTGGTTTCTACTGCAGAAAAAGACCCTGAAATACCGACTTTATTAGCCAGTCCACCAGCCGCTGCGATTGCTTGTATGTCTGAATTTGAAATTGAATTAATATTGATATTACCAGCGATATTATCTACAACCGCGCCATTACTGATATTTGACTCAACCGTATTACTAACTTGGCTCAATGCAACCGAAGCGCCTACGCCCACCTCACCAGCCCCCACACTTCCAGAAATGGAAAATATATGTGAATCATCTTGAGCTCTGACTGAAATATCACTACCCGCATCCACACCTAGAATAGTCTTTTTACCTGAAATATAACTACGTGTTTCATTTTCAATTTTATTTATTGATACAGACGCAGCACCCGCCATGCCTTCTTTAGAAGCACCTATAGCAGCTGAAATAGTATCTGTATCACTGTCCGTTTCTGCACTCACATTTACTAGATTAGAAAACTCTAAATCCGAATCGTCTGCATAAGCAAGTGTTGAATTATTTTGCGTATTCAAGGCAAAAGATAACCCTAGCCCTGCTTTTCCACCAAATGCAACAGCCCCGGCTACAGACTGAATACCAGAATGATCATGTGCATAAATATAGGCGTTACTGCCACCTAAAACCGATGAATTCTGAACATAAGCTAGAGTTTTATTTGTGATGTCATTAATTGAAACTGAGCCTGCAACACCAACCTTACCTTTGGTAGCTGCCACGCTAGCAGATAATGTTTTAATATTTCCTGTAACGCCTGCAACAACAGATAATTCACCCGTCATATCAATGCTTGCGTCACTAATATAAGAAGATGTATTACCTGATAGGTTATTTTGGGCATAAGAACCAGAAAGGCCATTTCCTTTTGACTGAGTTGAAACCGTCACCGCACCAGATAATGCATTTAGAGCCAAGTCATTTGTCGCATTCAGAGTTACATCATCAGCATGTGCAACCGTTACACCATCAGAAAGATAGGCTAGCGTATTCGCTTCTACATTATTTAAAGAGACATCGCCAGAAACAGCAATACCAAATTTACCTTTACCGGCATCTGTTGCACCCACAGCACTGCTGGAACCATCTTGGGTTTCACTCGCATCTGCCGGAACATCCGTCTGAGCGCTACTTTCAGTTGCCAGTGCGCCCACAATAGAATAAGAACCAAATTCTGTCTCTGCAACCGCTGTAATATTTAGATTTTGACCTGCATTAATCACACCACTGGAAGGCGCTGTATCACCAACGGAATCATGGTTTCCAATATAGGCTTTGACATCACTGCTTACATTATTAAGAGAAACGGACATACCAATCCCGACAGGCCCTTTAGTTGCAACAACTCCCCCTGCTACAGAAATATTCTCTAATATACTGTTCGCTTCAATATCAATATTTTTTCCTGTACTCACATCTGCTTTATCATCAATATAAGCTTCAGTGCGACTAGAAACGGTATTCATCGTAAACGCCCCTTGAATACCAATTTGATCTGATTTACCGCCCGCCTCGGTCACACTAACTGTTTGGTTAATTGTCTCAGCCTTCACGCTAACAGACTCAGCGGCTTGCACGGAAGCATCGTCATGAATGCCTGCTATCGCCTCTCCAGAAATACCAATAATACTCGCCGCACCACCAATACCAGCTTTGCCACCCGATGAAGCTAAAAACTTTTTAGAAAGGATGCCTACGGCATTCACCATATTCACATCATTTTTTGCATAAATATTTACAGATTGCTGACTTAAATCATCCAGCGGTAACGAGGCCTGGTCATAATTTGAGTTAATTTGAGCGCCGTTACCTATATAGGCATTTGAATTATTATCAATATTAAATAAACTAACTGCCGCGGCAAGGCCGACTCCATCCTTACCACTCGCAGAGTTAATGGCATAAGATGTTAAAGCAAGATCTAAAATATCCCCCGTTAAATGGTCATAAATTTCTTTTGGCGATTGCCAGTCAATTTGCCACGGGTATGGCACATAAGTTTGAGCATCAATATTGATGGATTTTTTAACATCAACCGTTGCTTGGTCACCAATATAAGCATTACTATTATTTGTAAAACTCGCTATTACAGCCGACCCACCAATCGCAGTGCCTGTAGAACTACTTTTTGCCGCGACACTTGCGCTTGGGCGATCTGTAATTTTTGACACAACATTAAGCGCTCCTTCCGCTTTTATAATTGCATTAGGAGCAATACTGGCCATTGCGGTATTATTTGAGTCTGTGTACGCTACTGCACCAGAAAGATTAAATTTACCCTCTTTAATACCTGGAAATAGAAAGCTCGTAATACTATCCGCATTCGCACCTGCTGAGCCCCCTATAGCCGAAAGAATTGACCCCGCTACATTTCGCTTTATACCACTTTGAAAATTCGTTATTTGTGTAGAATATGACGTCGAGTTACCAAGTGTAGCAGCACTTGCAGAAGCATCATTTTTTTCAACATCAACTATCGTAGAAACGTTAATATCACCAGACCTTGCAGTAACATCCCCGCCTAAAGTAGCTATGGTTGTGCTCGTTGACTCATTGATTGCCACAGCAATACCTACGCCACTGCCTCCCGTGTTTTTAGAAATAGCAGCCGCTGAGACTTCTTGAGCTGTAGAGGCTAATATATCAATTTCACCTGACTCAATACTTGTGTTTTCTCCAACGACGGCACTGGTCGTTACCTGGTTTTTAGTCATCACAAAAGTAGCATCTATCGGTTTATTGACTGAATTAACCTCAGCGATAACTTCAATTTCAACACTCGTATCAGCTGTAACAGACACTTTATTTCCAGCAAGAAGATCAGAACCCCCTGCAACACTCGTTAACGCTTCGGCTTCAGACTCACCCCACGCCATTGCAAAAAGAAGTGGGCTAGAAAAACTAGGTTTAGCAACAGATTCACTGTTTGAACCCACATTTATGTCATTAGTGGCCTCAATATAAGTATTATCGGTTATCGTTGTTTTAGCCTTTGATGTAGAAAGAGAAACTAAAGGAACCCCGTTCATATCAAAAAGGCTATCGTCCAGTATTTCAACCCCACCACTTTCCGGATCAGGTAACCAACTTTGATCTAACAAACTCAATGTTGAACCTAAAAAGTTAAGCGATGTGTTACTGCTACTATTAATGACAACATTATCAGCCACGAGATTCGTTTCACGACCTGGCTGACCTGGAATAGCTGATCCAGCATCACCGATAAAGACTTCTGCCACAGCTGTTTTTTCAAAACCTGTTCTCGCTCCGGCAGATGACTCAATCACAATATCATCACTTGCATGAATGCTAGAACCTAAAATTTCTGTTTTAGCATTTGCAGATGTCTTAACTTCTAAAAAAACACCGCCAATACCATCAACGGGATCATCTAGCTCGGTATTCAATTGAGACTGTAAATCTTCTGCCGTAAGCGATGAATTCCCTTCTAACAAACTAGTCATCATCGACGTTTTAGCAATAGAAGATATCTCAATACGCCCCCCGCTAATAAATGCATTTCTTAATAAAACAGATGCATTCGCTGTGCGATCAGTTCCAAGCATATCTAATTCATAGGCGGCGAGATTAACAGCCCCAGATTGGTAAGCTCCATCAGCATGAGCAACCAGCTTACTGTCATTTAACAACTCTATATGCTTTGCTGTTAAAGAGATATTCCCTGAATCGCCTTCTGACACGGCTGTTTCAATATTTGTTCGATTATTATCCGATGCAGCGACATCTCTTGATGAAAGGGTGACATCATCAAAAATAATACTTTCGTCAGCTACGATTGTAATATCCGCTCCATCGGAAAAAACATCCTGACCAGCCCCTGTCCAAGTAACATTCTCAGGGTCTATAAGTATTTCGCCGCCCAGACCGTCATTGGCATGAGCCTCTAACTTTCCGCCATTAATATGAACAGTCTTTTTTGCACTAAACTCAACAAAACCACCATCACCACTGACACCACTGTTAGCGGCAACCACCGCACCGGAGTCAAGCGTCGCATCCCCCTGAGCATAGCTAATAACCACTCCGCCAGAAGAATCTAAGCCTTGACCACTGGCGCTAACATCGGCACCTGTTGTAAGGTGAATATCTTTGCCTGCCTGAATATTGACCAGGCCTGCATTCTGCCCTTCGATGCCATCGGCCGCAATTTGACCGGCGATATCCACATCGCCAGCTGCCAAGATACTGATTACACCATTTTCAATTTTGACTTCAGACCCGACTTCAATGCCTTCGACATTCACAAGATCACCAAACGCGACTTGTGCTTGCATGCCTGCAATCAGATGAGCTCCTGCGTCTACAGCAACCTGACCAGCACTCAAATTAATTTGGTCTACCGCATTAATTCGGCCTTTCACTCGAATCAACCCACTCTCGGTCAATGGGATTTTTCCAGAAAGCACATTGTCTACGACATTCTCATTAACTTGGCCTGTCGCAGCAACCAGTGAATCCATGAATTGAGGCGTTGGAGTTGCCATTGTCAGGCTACCGACATTAATTGAACCTTCCGCCCCAACGACAATACCGTGGGGATTTAAGAAAAAGACATTACCGCCGATACTGCCATCTTTATAGGCATTCATAACGCCATCAAGCTGACTACGTTCATCGTGTACTAGGTTTAAAAGGTTTGCCGTACCAGTTGGTAGGTATAGATTGACGGTTTGGCCACCACCAATATTAAAGCGATGAAACGAGTTAAGGGCGTTAACACCTTGAATAGTTTGGGTTGTTATATCAGTAATGGAGCCAGATATGGAAAGTTCGGTTTGCGTTCGGCCATCAATCGTTATCTGGTCTGCCATAGCAGAAACACCATAGAATGCAGATGAAACAGCAACAAAGTAATTGAAAGCGTTATACCAAGCACAACGTCTTAAAATACATAAGTACTCACGACTCAAAAAACTTGCTGCTGAAAGACCCATGACTAACCTCGAATTATAACTATTCCACTCTTTGAGAAAATAGTGTATTTAAAAACCAAAAATTTAAAGCAAGACCGCTTTAAAGTATAACCAACACAACATTACGACCAGAACATCCAAATAAACTAGTAAAGCTTCACTTATACCAAGCCATAAGATTTTGCACATGAATAATCATATAAGACAATTCGTCAAATAAACACTAACTAAAGTTAACCTAAAGAGTCATTCCTGAATATAAGAAAACCCTGATATTACTTGGGCTATAGAGCACTTAAATGTATTTTTACATCAGGGAAAAAGAAGGTGAAAGGATTGCTTGGCTTTTAATTAAATCGCCATAATAAAGACTTGTCGATAGACAAAGTAAAGTGCTCTGTATTGAGTTTCAACTCAGAGAAAAATATAAATTTATAGAATATGAATACTACAGAATACGCCCAAGTGAAAAAAGGCAAACTTAAGAGGAAAAGGTGGAAAAGGTTAAAACAACTACTTTCTGCGTTTTGCATTTCCCCCTCTTAAAAACTCAACCCCTTTTATGGCGGCTTGGGTTCGGTTATCCACTCCAAGAATGCTTAAAACCGTACTCACATATTGCTTTACAGTGCCTTCACTTAATTTGAGTTTGTCTGCAATTTGGCGATTACTACACCCATCAATCAAACATTGAATAATGCTTAACTGGCGCTTAGAGAGCAAGCCGTCTGCTTTTTTAGAGGGGGATAAAAATCCGACAGGAAAAGAGGTTCTTCCTGCAATAACTTCCTCAATACCAAGCAGCATCACTTCAGAAGAGGTATTCTTCGAAATATATCCCGCAGCACCCAACTCCATCGCGGCTTGTATGGTATCAGACCTATTGTCAGCAGATATAACAATGATGGATGACGAGGTTTTCGCTCTAAGAGGTGATATTTCCTGAATACCCTTTGAGCCAGGCATAGAAAGATCTAAAAGAATAACGGTAAAAACATTATTACTAATATTTTTATATACTTGTTCCATATCAGTTGCCTCGTAGGCCTGATCCTCCTTTAAAGAAAAGTAATCTGTCAAAAGAAACTTTAAACCCTCTCTATAAAGTTCATGATCATCACAAATCAATAGTTTCACTGATACCATCTCCAAAATAAAAGGTTTATTCTACAGAGTATCATTGACTACTAACATTCACTAAAGTTAGTACCTTGTACTCATACATAAATTCAAATTGATTCATATCATAAACGCTATCTACTCTAGAGATTCAAGCAAAACGGCCTTAAATAAACTTCCTGAAAGAGGTTTATAGAAGACCCTCGTTTTATCGATATCGATTTTAGACTCAATGCCTAAGGTTGTATCCCCTGAAATAATAACAGCTGAAATAGACTTGTTAAAAAAGGTTCTGACTGCTTTAATAGCATCAATTCCCGTCGCATCCTCGCCTAATCGATAATCTACAATTAACAAATCTGGTTTAGGATAATTATCCCTAACTAACACCTCCAATAATTCTTGCTGACTTGCCGCTAAAAGCACCTCACAACCCCACAGCAAAAGAACATCACGCATCGCACCAAGAATAGTCGAATCATCGTCAACGACCACAATAAAACGACCAGACAAATTACTGGCACTAAAATCATTATTGAGAGTGGCATCTATCTCACTTGCTTCATGCTTAACATCTGGCACAGCAGGATTTAAGGTCAGCTTAAAACAACTTCCTTTACCTTCTCTACTGCTTAACTGGATGGGTATATCCAACAGATCAGAAAGCCGTTTAACAATAGCTAATCCTAACCCCATTCCTTTATTACGATCCCTCTCAGGGTTACTCAGCTGAAAAAATTCGGAAAAAACCCTTTCTTGGTTTTTCAACGAAATCCCCGGACCACTGTCGATAAAACTTAACTCGACAACTGAGTTCCTACACCGTAAGGCAATTAGTAGCTTTGATCTAGGGCAATGCTGAATCGCATTTGACATCAAGTTACGAATAATTCTACCGAGCAGAATTGGATCATAATTCACATAACAATCAGCAAGTCTTGTTTTAATAATGATATTTTTTTGCTCTGCTAAAAGCTTAAAATCTTCAACTATTTCTTCTACAAAGTCATTAAGCCAAAAATTTTCAGGATTAATATAGATCTCTCCAGCATCCATCTGAGTCATTTCAATTATAGAGTTTAACTGCCCTGCCAAAACGTCCTGTGAACGTTGCGCTTTGATAAGAATCCCAAGATGTTCTTCGGTATGAAGACGAGACTTAAGTACCGTTAGAAAAAGCCCTAACGAATGCAATGGCTGTCTAAGATCGTGACTCGTTGCAGCCAAAAATCGAGACTTATCAATGCTAGCTTGCTCTGCAAGGATGGTTTGGGCTTCCAATTTTTTAACCAAGTCTAAGTTAATGAACCGCTGTTCAATAGAGAGCACTATACTTTTATAAAGATTATTTGCGAAAAACAGATGGGCGGCCATAAATACCACTAACAGAAAGGACATATAAACCAACGCACCCCCCTCATTATAAAACAAGATCGCTAAAGGACTAATCGAAAGTATGCCAAATAAATAATAGATAAATTTAAAGTTAGATAGAGCAGCCAAACTACCCGACAAAGTTCCGAAGATTACAAATGATAAAAAGGCAATCGAAATAGGGTCTAACAAATCAACAAATAGAAAAGGGGATAACCCAACAATTAAACCAGAACCAATGACGGCAACCGTGAAGTACGCTATCCATTTATTTACATCAAAATCAGTGGCTGATATTTTGTTAAAGCGAATTAATAGCCCTATTCTAACCGCTATTAAGACCATTAAGCATAAATACCAGGTATACAAAACGACTATATTGGAAGCCAGTTCCTGTAGTAATACAAATAGAAAAATGGCTGTTCCACTAAAAAATGATCCCCCTAACAATCCTGGGGACTGTTGATAAAGAAGCCTAACCCTTTCCATTCTAATTTCGTGCACGTTATTCATATAAACCTATATCGACTTAGTGAGTGAAACCCAGTAATTACTAAATATACCCCTTTAAGTACTATTGGCGCAAATACAGAATGAATCTCCACCAAAAACTATCTTAGTTTTTAGTGGATGTAGTGGTCAAGTAAAAGTGGCCACATCTTTAGAGTAATTTAGCCTGTAAATC
>CBFCZK010000011.1:0-111412 GCA_965602805.1 uncultured Thiomicrorhabdus sp.
AAAACCCGTTATGCCTTTTGGCACAGCGGGTTTTTTTTTGCCTGGGGTTTAATAAATGACTCTTAGTGGTTTAAACCTTTTCTAGGCTTTAGTTATAGTAGATTTGCTTTAATCTATGCTGATCTCATTGAATGTTATTTCATGTCAGTTGAATTGCTTCGTTATAATGCATCTATCATTAAATAATCAACCTTAAGGAAATCGTAATGAGTTCAAATGTCAGTGTGTCATCTGGTGGAGTTTTAAATAGCTTGAGCAAAGTTCCATGGATGTTATTTATCATTCTTTTTTTAATCGCCTCAGAGTACATGCAGTTATCACTCGATGGTCCTGTAGGTTATAGCTTTATCACTCTGGCTGTCATAGTTCTTTTTATTGAAATGTTTAAATCTGGTGATGTCAGTTCCATTGCATTCTTAATGGATCAGTTCTGGGCGATATTAACGGTCATCCTTGCCACCGCTTTACTTACTTATCTTTGGTTTGTAGAGGGCAAGGAGCCGACTTTTTACCATTGGATCGGTTTTGCGATTATTGTTGCCGATGGGCTATTAAACCCATTTAATGCATTCAGAACAGCTTTGCGTAATTTTGATGTGCCAGGTTAGGAATAGATTATGTCTCAATCACTTGTAAATACCGGCACGGCTGCAAACAGCCTGTTGGGTCAGGACACGCCTTACTGTACTCAGTATAACCCTGATCTTCTGTTTCCAATTCCACGCCAGGAAAAACGTGAGGAACTGGGTTTTGATTTAGAATCTATGCCTTTTCTAGGATTGGATATCTGGACTTCTTTTGAAGTGTCATGGTTAAACTTAAAGGGCAAGCCTAACGCCGTCATTACAGAGTTTGCTTTTCCTGCGGACTCACCTAATTTAATTGAATCAAAGTCATTTAAACTCTATTTGAACTCATTTAATGGTTCTCGTTTTGCGAGTCAGGAGGAGGTCGAGGCTTTATTCATTAAAGACCTAAGTCAGGCTTGTGGCGAACCAGTCGATGTACAAATTCGTTCACTGGACTTTGAAGAAACATTAGTGGGTGCGCTTCCCGGTGAAAATCTTGATGATTTAGATATTGAAGTGACAGACTATCAAGTTAATTCAAGTCTATTAATAACGGATGATGCTTCTGAACAGATAACAGAAACCTTGAACAGTCATTTACTCAAGTCTAACTGTTTGGTCACTGGACAGCCTGACTGGGGTTCGGTTGTTATTAGATATGAAGGTACACCGATTAATCATGAAAGCCTATTGAAGTATTTAATCTCTTTTCGTGAGCATAATGAATTTCATGAGCAGTGTGTCGAACGTATTTTCACAGATATCATGCAGAACTGTAAGCCTAAAAAACTGACGGTATATGCACGCTACGTTCGCCGTGGCGGATTGGATATTAATCCATACCGTTCAAACTTTGAAGATGAGTTTGATATTGCCCGTACAATCAGGCAGTAAATTAGACGTCCTATATATTGACTGTCCCATCCATAATAACTAAGGGGAAATATGCAACTATTCACAAAGGATCAATCATATGGTCATGCTGATACGACCTATAAGGCAGTAGGTGAATATGCAGGCCTGGTTAAATTAGTAGATCGTTTCTATGATGCGATGGACTCTTTGCCAGAGGCCGAAAAAATCCGTGCAATGCATCGTTCTGATTTAACGGAATCACGCCTTAAACTTGTCTATTTTCTTTCAGGTTGGATGGGTGGTCCGCAGATTTATGCCGAGAAGTTTGGTGGTATTAATATTCCGCAGGCTCATGCGCATATATTAATAGATGAATCTGACAGAGATGCTTGGTTAGGCTGTATGAAAGTTGCCTTGGCTGAATTGGATTATCCTCAATCTTTGCAGGATTACCTTATAGCTCAGCTTTTTCATCCTGCTGAACGCATTCGCCAAGTCAGTCAGATGCAGCATTCCTAGTTTCCTATGAGATGTTGTTATTAGTAAAGGTTTTCTCTAGTAATACTTTCAGGCGTTCTAGGAAGGGGTTGCTACAAGTTATTACAAAACCATCAGACGCTGATTTAGCTCACGTTAATATCATTGAATCACGACTGTAGCGCTTCATCAAAGTGACCAGGCCTGGTCACTATAAAACGAAACGTTTAAAAGGTGCCACGTACACTAAAAAAAGGGGGGATTACAGTAGCTCATAAACTTCATCGAGTCCGCTGTAATCTGAATTGTAAGTGTAACCAATGACATTTGGACGGAATAGCGCATTGATATTAAGCATTTCAAATCGAGTTGTGAGTTTTAAGTCACGATAATGCCAATCTCGCTCCATGGCCAAATCCATTTTGAAATAAAGTAGCAGTCTGTCACTATTAACATACCCATAGATAGGCTTCCAACAACAGGCAGTAAGACCACCATTACTGCTACAGCCCAACTCTGTTGGCCTGATCTCAAGCACGACTAAACCTTCGCGATCAACCATGGGTGTATAAGGCTGTCCTGTATGCGCATTAAATTTTTCACCCCTGCTCCAGTGTGGCCAACTCCCTGTCATGGGCTGGTTCCAGTCAAGACTTAGGGTGTGTGGTTGATCGCCATCAAATGGACGGCTAGGGCTGCCATCACCATCGGTACGTCCTGAGGTTTCATAGCTATAGCTGATCCAACCAAAGCGACCATCTTGCCACTTACGTTTCAGAAATAGATCCAAGCCACTCACTTCTCCGCTAATCTAATTAGAATAATAGTCAGGTGCATCTTTGGGTGCAATAATCGAAACCATAGGCTTGTGATAGGCCTCTATTTGAGCCGACGAGGTCGGTGATAACTCTATTTTAGCGCCAATAATTCGGTGTTCTGCTTCAGTGAGTGCCAACTATGGATTGCCCAGGGTTGGCGTCAACTCAGAAATTTGTGGGCATTGTAAATACTTACCCCAGTTGGCAGTCAGTACGACCGTGTCTGATAGTTGGTATTCCAGGCCTAGACGAGGAGAGGGGTTACTGCGCTGCAGATTCCCTAATGTAATATTGGTATGACGGATTCCAAGGTTAACGTTGATGTTGATATTCGATATAGGGCGCCAGTTCCCAGCCTTTTACCTGTTCATCTAATAACGCTTTAGGGAGATGAGTCAGGTTACAATCGGGATGGCCCTCTTGGCATGCCTGGTAAAAGTAGCCGTTAATGTCGTACTGATAGTTGTAACTATCCATGCCAAAAAGCCAGGCGTTATTATCGGTTTGATAGTTCCATTGTGGCAAGAAGAACCAGTTGGCACTGCTGATACTTTGATTGAAGGTTGGCCAGGCTGAGGATCGCCGTCAAGTTGAGTCCCTATAAAGCGATCAGATTGTGTTTGTAATAAACCGAATCGAAGCTTTTGCTCTAGATTAGGCGTCAGTTTTTTATGCCAGCGAGTTCCCATTGTTTGAAAGGATTATTCGCCACCCACCAGTCCTTCTAGTGCAGGATACTTGTAGTATGTCGCCTTCATTCTCAATGTTGAGCGTGAGGTTATCTTGTTCTGCAAATAACGTGAAATCCAAAAAGCCATCTTTAAGTTTAGTATGCAACTTGACTTGCAGATCCCAGAATTTTGGAAATTTCTTATAGTTGATACGGCTGTCGCCAAGTTCACCTGTCGCTGGCATCAATAGGGCTAAGTAACTGCTTCTTATGGCAAAGTAACCACTGCTATTTTTAGTTAAAGAGCCTTCCACTCGATAGGAGCTTTCATAAAATACAACCTGTAGATTCTGTTGAGTTTCATCCTGTTTCGGTATCTTGGTTTTGACATTAATTACGCCGCCCAGGCGATCTCCTAAAGTAACGCTGAAGCCGCATAGGTAGGTATCAAAATTTGTAATTAAATCAGTGTGACGGATCGAGTAGAGCCCGCCTAAATTAAAGACATAACCCACTGGTAGGTCATCAATCCATAATTAATTATCATTGGTATTGCTACCATGAATATAAAATCCGTTGCTTAATCCAGCGCCTGAAGTTGCGTTCACAATACCGGGCAAAGAGGTAATTGCCTTGAGAGGGGCGCCTTGGCTTTCGGCAGTACCTTGAAGCTCTTCGATGGTTAAATTGATTTCAGAGGTGTAAGTATCTAGAGTAGAGTGCTTTTGTTTTGTAGAGTGAGCTTAAGGGTAGATTCTATGTCAACCGATTCTAATGCTGTAGCTGCCAAAGTGGTAGAGGAGACTTAGTGCGCAGACCCCACACGCTCTAACGAAATGTAAAGACGCAGTATAAAAAAATTGCATGGCTTTTCCTTTCTATGCAGCAACAATTTTTCAAATCTAACTTGTAGCATGTCAAATGACATTGCGAAAATTGAATTATGGACATTTGTAAATAGAGTGCTTTTTAGCAAAATTACCGTATTTTTACCAAGATTGTCATGATTGGCTTTCTATGTGGCCAATTTTTCCAAGAATTTTTTGAATCTGTTGGCGTTGTGGTCGATGGCTTCTCGGTGCATCGGCTAGAGCGCCATCACTTAAAGAACCGGAGCAGGTGAGTCGATAGACATTAGGTTGTCGTTTTGAGTGTAGATAGAGATGAACCATGTCCATCGTTTCAGGACGTTCATAACCTCCTCCAAGTACTAATATGTTTGTCGGAATATCGGTCATTGTGGATGGGTTGGTTGAATCATTCATGACCAGTTGTATGGGTTGGTTTCGGAGAGCAATCATCTCTTCGTCGATATTCACATGCGTGATGATAAAACGTTCTGGTTGAATGGTTTGCGGCAGTTCGCTTAAATTGCGGACTTCAATACGACAGTGGGGTTCGCTGTGATCAAATGAGCCGCCGGTTAACTCACCAAATTGAATGAAACTTCTGCTTTGATTGGGTCTGATTGTAATCGGGGTTTGCAACACAAAAACCTCCCCTGCTTGAATATCCATTAAAGACTTTGGAGGTTGAATAGAACAGGCTGAGAGGGTGAAAGCGCTTATCAGAGTGATAAAAGCTAAACCTTTGTTTCTAGACTTCATTTACTTGCTCCTAAAATGACCAAAAAGGGTGGTCAGAAATGTGACCAGGCCTGGTTATTCTTAAACGATAAAACACTATCATCTGCCTAAGAATGAACTTAGGCAATAAGAAATTACTGATGGGGAAAAATTCAATAAGATTAGAAGTATAAGGAACTCTATTAAAGAGTCCGTGTAATAGGTTAATCGCATTAAACTTAAAGCTCTGACAGAGTCTCAACTTGCGTTTTTTTATAGTAGCAAATATAAGATTTCAGGCTTAGCTAAAAGCCCGGTTTTATATGGCTTGCTAGTTTTATAAAACTTTACGCTGAAATTAAAACTTTAGATTTTGAGGTTGTGAATTTATCCACCAAGCGCTTTAAAAGTTCGGCATCATTTTTTAGTTCAGCTGAGTTTTCTGCTGATGATTCGACCATGTGGGAATTTTTTTGTGCGAGGGCATCCAGGCTAGACATTGCTTGATTGACTTCACTGATACCTTTGGCTTGCTCTTCACTCGAGGATGAAATTTCGTCAACGATTTCGACCACCTTGTTAATGGAACCGGTAATGACTGAAAAGGCTTGTCCTGACTGCTCTGCTAGTTGGGAGCCTCTACCGACCTTATGAGATATTTCGTCGATTAATAACTTAATGTCTTTAGCGGCATCAGAGGATTTTCCAGCAAGTGAGCGAACCTCGCCTGCGACCACGGCAAAACCTCTGCCTTGTTCACCTGCGCGCGCGGCTTCAACGGCTGCATTTAAAGCAAGTAAGTTTGTCTGAAAAGCAATGCTGTCAATTAGGGTGACAATTTCTTCAATTTTATTGCTGGAATCTTGTATTTCATGCATGGAAAGGATAGTTGATTGCATGACCTCTTCACCTTTTATAGCCTCTTCTTTGGTTGAATGGCTTAGCTGGCTGGCCTGATGCGAACTGTCTGTCGACTGTCTGACGCTGGCTGTCATTTGTTCTATGGCTGCGGCAGTTTGTTCTAATGAAGCCGCTTCCTCCTGAATGCGCTGGCTTAGGCTGTTGTTAGTCTCTGAGATTTTGTTAGCACTGCTTTCTACTTCAGTCGCAGTGTTCTCTACTTCTAAAACGGTGTCTGAGAGGTTTTGTAGTGCGCTATTTAAATCATTCTGAACTTTTTGTACGGTACCCTTGAATTCACCTTCCATTGAATGAGTCAGATTGTTGGATGCAATTGCATTGGCATATTCACCAATTTCAACAAAAGCCCGATCAACCTCGCTGATGGAGCTATTAACGCTCTCTTTGAGTTCATCGAGTTGACCTGGCAGTTGGGTTTCAACACGTTTATCAAATTGGCCTTGTGAGATGGCGCCCATTACATCTTGGATTTCACTCAGAGCAGATTCTAAGAAACTCATTGAGTGATCTACTTTAGCTTTTAATGAGCCTTTAACCTTTTCGTCCATTCGGATATTAAATTGGCCGCTTTCCAACGCAGTCATAATTGTCTCCAGCGCAGTCATCGTATTATCAACACTGGAAACGGATTCATTGAGATTAATCCTGAGTTGTTCAAAGTCACCCTTGTATTGTTGGTTGAGGCGTTGTTTAAAATCGCCTTGTGCAATGGCATTTATGACGTGATTAATATGATTCATATTATCAGAAATGCTTGTCAGTAAGCTATTGTAGGTATTGGCGACATCCCCAAATTCATCGTGCATTTTATGTTGGATGGGCTGACTGAAGTCACCGGTGTTTTGGGTGTTTTTCATGCCGATGGTTAAGGTGGAAACACCGGTTAGCACTTTACGAATGGTTTGTATCAGTATAAAGAGAATGACTGCGAGTGAAATCCCTGCGATAGACCATAATAGAGATAGGATATGATTATTTTTCTGCAGCACAATCTCACTAACGTCTAGTTGCAGTTGCTCTAGCGGTTCTTTTATTGAATGAACCGTCGTGCGCATTTGCCCTTGTAATCCGGACTTTTCATTTAGACCTTTCTCCTGTTCGGCATCATACAAGGCAAGGAATCCTTTTTTGTACTGCTTCATAGCGGTACTGATGGAATTTTGTTGGTTTTCATCCAAGGTGCTTTGGCTTAAGCTCTGCTCGAATTTAGTAAAGTTTTTGAGGAATTTGCCACGATATTTTTCGGCAGAGCGCAGCATAAAGTCTTTTTCATTACGACGCAGCATGAGCATATCAGCCGTTAGTTGAATTTGATTAGACTCTTTGAGTAGTGATTCGGCTTTGTGTACAGCACCTCTAAGCTCGCCATAAAGACCGTCTTTCGGATTAAGGCCAGTGGATTTTTGTACTTCAGTCAATTTGAGAAAGCTTCCCTGGTATTGATTCAATAATACCGCCATAGACTTAAGGTTTTCGTTATTTTGACCCAGGTCAATAAAGTCGCTGGAAAGTTGGTTGAGGAGCTGTTCGGTTTGCGTGTAAGTTTTCTGAAATTGGTCGATGTATTTGATGTTGTTGCGCATGAGAAAATCTTTTTCATGCTTGCGTAATGTCAATATATGTATTTTTATCTTCGTAGTGTCTGCAACAGTTTCTTCCAGTGTTTTAAGTTGCTGGAGTGACGAATTCATCGCAAACATCAGGCTGCCTAAACTCAGTACCACAATGGCAAGCATTAATGTGAATCGAGCTTTAAGAGTGTTCAGTTTAAGTAAGTGCATTTTTTCGTCCCTAGAGTGCTTGATAACTTTAGTGTCTATATGTTTCATTTGTACTTATTTATTATGCAGGATAAATTGGATTTCTGGTTGGGTCAAGAGGAAGTTACCTGTTTTTATTAGGGTTTTTAGTACGAAGTGTGGTCAAAAGAATTTCTACTCATCAAGAAGTAGCTGGTGAAAATGTCAGAGAATACGTCTGGCAAGTGATGGTTAGTAAAAGTATAGGTGAGAAGATTGCTACGCATCTATCATTGTTTTTGAGGGGTAAATGAAGTGTGAACTAAAGAAGATTCTGTCATCAGGTTTAGTTAGATTAAGTGTTTTTTAATTAGGTATTTTAGCCTTACAGCAGTAAGCAGGCCTGGTCACTTTAAATTCTTGATTGCCTTGTCGTCTGGTAAAAAGTGAACTTAGGCAACAATAGATTGCTTATGGTAAAATACTGGGCTATTTTATTATAATTACATGCTGTGCGGATAAAGCGAAAGCGCCATAGAAAAACCCTAATGGCGAAGCTGATTGGCCCTACGAAATTAGTCGTGTAGGTCAGTATTCGATCAAATGCTAAAGGGCTTTCAATGAGTGTACAAGATTCAACATATGATGTGATTGTCGTCGGTGGCGGTCATGCGGGCACAGAAGCGGCATTAGCGTCTGCGCGTATGGGTTTAAAGACCATTCTACTGACACATAATATTGATAGTCTTGGGCAGATGTCCTGTAACCCTGCGATTGGTGGTATTGGTAAGGGTCACTTAGTTAAAGAAATTGATGCCTTGGGTGGCGCAATGGCGATGGCGATTGATGAAGCAGGTATTCAGTTTCGAATTTTGAACGCTTCCAAAGGCCCTGCGGTGCGAGCAACGCGAGCACAGGCTGACCGTGTTTTATATCGCCAAGCGATTCGCATGCGTTTAGAAAATCAAGAAAATCTGAGTATTTTCCAGCAAGCGGTTGAAGATGTTATTTTAGACGGCGATAACATTCGCGGTGTTGTAACCAAGATGGGGCTTAAGTTCTACGCCAATCAAGTAGTTTTGACAGTGGGGACATTCCTGGCCGGTCGCATTCATATCGGTCTGCAAAGCTATGAGGGCGGTCGTGCCGGTGATGAACCAGCCAATCGTCTTGCGGCACGTTTACGAGAGTTAGCGCTACCCGTTGGTCGCCTGAAAACCGGCACACCTCCGCGTATTGATGCGCGCACAGTCGATTTTAGTGCGATGCAGGTTCAGCATGGAGATGATCCGGTTCCGGTGTTTTCGTATATGGGTAAAGCGTCAATGCATCCCCAGCAAGTGCCATGTTATATCACTTACACGAATCCACAAACCCACGCTGCTATTATGGCCTCGTTAGATCAGTCGCCAATGTATTCCGACCAAGGTGAAATTGACAGTGTTGGGCCGAGATATTGCCCGTCAATTGAAGATAAGGTCATGCGTTTTGCCGATAAAGATCAGCATCAAGTCTTTATCGAGCCAGAAGGTTTGACCACCAATGAGTTGTATCCAAATGGGATTTCAACCAGCTTGCCGTATGAAACACAGGTGAAAATCGTTCAATCGATGAAAGGCCTGGAAAACGCTAAAATCATGCGTCCCGGTTATGCGATTGAATATGATTATTTTGACCCGCGTGGTTTGAAACCAACATTAGAAACAGAAGCGATTCATGGTCTGTTTTTTGCAGGCCAGATTAACGGCACGACCGGTTATGAAGAAGCCGCAGCACAAGGTCTTTTGGCTGGTATTAACGCCGCACGTCGCGTGCAGTTAAAAGATCAGTGGTTTCCGCGCCGTGATGAAGCCTATTTGGGGGTTTTGGTAGATGATTTGGTCACCATGGGCACCAAAGAGCCTTACCGCATGTTTACCTCTCGTGCAGAGTATCGCTTAATGTTACGTGAAGACAATGCCGATCAGCGTTTAACGGCCATTGCACACGAAATGGGCTTAATTGATGATGAGCGCTGGGCCGCTTATCAGGGTAAGTTAGAGTCGCTAGAGAAAGAGGTGATGCGTTTAAAAGAGACCTGGATTTATCCATCGCATCCTGAGGCGAAACAAGCTGAAGTGTTAATGGAATTACCACTGAGTAAAGAGCAGAACTTGTTTGATTTATTAAAACGCCCTAATGTCGCATACAATGCCTTGTCCGAATTAGAAATGTTTGGTGACGCTGTGGTTGATGTGGCGGTCGTTGATCAAATCGAGATACAAGCAAAGTATTCAGGTTATATTGATCGTCAAATGCAGCAGATTGAAAAAATGAACCGTTCTGAATCGGTGGAAATTCCTGCTGGCTTAGATTTGGACGTTATTTCAGGGCTGTCAAATGAAGTGAAGCAAAAGATACGCGACCATAAGCCGGCTAATTTGGGTATGGCGAGCCGTATTCAAGGGATTACGCCAGCCGCGATTTCTATTTTGTTGATTGCGATTAAAAAAGCTCGTGCAAATGGCGGTCAAGGAATTGAAGTTTCTCAGTCTGAACCCGTTGTTAAAGACGCTTAAAATAAGCGCCTTTAATCAGGTGTTTTGTACAAACTAAATTTTTAGGTAAACTATGACGCTTACAGCATTAAAACCTCAATTAGAAGCCGGCCTGGCAGAACTTAAATTGTCATTAACTGAGGATCAGGTTAATAAGCTTATTGAGTATTTGACCTTATTAGAAAAGTGGAATAAGGTTTACAACCTAACCGCGATTCGAGATCCTAAAGAGATGTTGGTTAAGCACCTGTTAGACAGTTTAGCTGTGGTGTCGCACATTACAGGCCAGCGTATAATTGATGTTGGAACGGGAGGTGGTTTGCCAGGTATTCCATTGGCCATCTGCTTTCCCGATAAAACCGTCGATTTGTTAGACAGTAATAGCAAAAAAACCCGTTTTTTAATTCAGGCTAAAGCGGAGTTGGGGTTGGTCAATACTCAGGTAATTCATGACCGAGTTGAAAACTATCAACCTGCATTAGGCTATGATGCCGTTATTTCACGTGCTTTCGCTTCAATGCAGGATATGCTGCACTGGACAGACCACCTGTTAACCGAGAATGGGGCTTGGTGGGCGATGAAAGCGCAGCAAGAGTTTGAGGATTTGACAAGCCTACCAGGCCTGGTAATAATTGAAGAAACAATTCAATTGAAAGTACCTGGTTTGGGTGCAGAACGTATGCTCATTAAGGCTTTAAAGCAAAAGCAGTAACCGTTTAAAGAAGATCGTTCTATCAATCAACAGTAGCAACAATTAAGGACAGTACGTGGGAAGAGTGATTGCAATTGCCAACCAAAAAGGCGGCGTGGGGAAAACGACCTCAAGCGTAAATTTGGCGGCAGCCTTAGCACGTTTGGGTAAAAAGGTTCTGTTGATTGACTTAGATCCTCAAGGTAACGCAACGGTTTCCGTCGGTGTAGATAAGGATCAGCTTAATGCTTCGGTGTTTGAGGTTTTGGTCGGAGAGTGCAAAGCCAGAGCGGCCATTGTGCATGTCGAGCAAACGGGCATTGATTTGCTACCCGCTAATGGCGATTTAACCGCTGCTGAAGTCGTCTTGCTAGAAGAAAATATGGGGCCAAAGCGGCTGCGTAAGGCTCTGAAGAAAGTTCGGGATCAATATGATGCTATTGTCATTGATTGTCCACCAACTCTAAATATGCTGACCTTGAACGCCTTAACGGCTGCAGATGGTATTGTGGTTCCAGTACAGTGTGAGTTCTTCGCATTAGAAGGTTTGTCTTCGTTAATGAGTACGATTGCAACAATCCAGAGTGAGTTGAATCCAGATTTACATATAGATGGTTTATTAAGAACCATGCATGATCGCCGCAATAATTTAGCAAATGATGTCTCAAATGAGTTGGTGAGTCATTTTGGAATGAAAGTACTACAGACTATTGTGCCACGAAATGTTCGTTTGGCTGAAGCGCCCAGTCATGGCGAATCAATTTTAGATTATGATGTCGCTTCCAACGGCGCAATTGCGTATTTGGCACTGGCAAACGAGTTAACTCGTAAAACACAGCTATAAAAAAACAGACAGTAATAGGGGTAGGGTTTACGTGGCTAAAAAACGTTCAGGAATGGGAAAACTCGGTATTCACGCCATGATTGGTGCAAAGCAAAAAGCCGATAATAATAGTGCAGATTTGCGCATTGAAAAAGTGGCACTTTCTCAGCTACAGCCGGGCCAGTACCAGCCTAGACAGCAATTTAATGATGAATCACTGCAAGAGCTAGCAGATTCGATTAAAGTTCAAGGGGTTGTTCAGCCTATTATTGTGCGTCCTATCGGCGCTGATAAGTATGAAATTATCGCTGGTGAACGCCGTTGGAGAGCTTCAAAGTTAGCAGGGCTTGATAAAGTACCTGTGGTTATTCGTCAAGCAGACAGTCAGGCAACCCTAGCAATGGCGCTGATTGAAAATATTCAGCGTGAAGATCTTAATCCCATTGAAACGGCCATCGGTCTGAAACGATTGTTAAAAGAATTTGATTTAACACAGCAATCTGTAGCGGATGCGGTGGGGCGTTCCCGAGCAGCCGTTTCCAACTTATTAAGATTGTTAAAGTTACCTGAAGATATTCAAAGGAACTTGCATGATGGTCTTCTGAGTATGGGGCATGCCAGAGCGATTGTCAGTTTGCCAGAAGCTGCGCAGAAGGATCTTGCTGATAAGGCAATTGATAAGGGCTGGTCAGTCCGTGAAATAGAAGAGGCTGCTCAGCATTTTCTTGTGCCTAAGAAGCTGATTAGTACGGCAAAGAAAAAAGCCGTACCTGGTTTTGATGAAGTGCTGTCGAGACAAGTGGCCTTAGCTGAAAAGATTTCAGCACCCGTTAAGATAAACCATAGAGAGAATGGTCGTGGCAAAATTGAAATCAGTTATCAAGACATGGACGAGCTAAATCGTTTATTAAATCTGTTTTGACATAGTCTGCGACCTTAAAATATTTAATAGAACAGTTATATTCGATTTAAGAGTATAGATGTTGTGCTTAAGTTCAGGATGGTCACAGTATCTAGTTGTCCATTCAAGAATTAAATGAAAAACCACAAATTTCCAGTCAATAAACTGGCTTTTAGGGTCATAAAACATTATCATGGCCGCCCATTTAGCTTGAACTTGGTTTAACTAATAAGTATCATTAGCGGAGTTTGCCATCGTATGAGTGAGTCAAATAAATCTAAACCGGATACGGGGCAAACAAAACCACCAGGTGCCGCAGCAAACTATTTGCTGATCAGCGCAGGTTCGATTTTTACATCGATGCTAATAGCAGGTTTTGTTGTAGGCTACATGTTGGATCAAATATTTGATACCACACCACTGTTTTTCTTGGGTTGTGCGGTATTAGGCTTTATTGGTGGTATACAAAAAGTACACCAACTAAGCAAACGCTTAGATCCACCACCTGCAAAAGAGAGCGAAGATGATCAAAAATCTTGATAAAGCTTTTAAAATCCAGGGCTTGATTGGATTAATAATGGTTGCAATTTTTGCAACCCAAGGCCAGGCCATGGGTGCTGGCTACGGTTTTTTTGTAGGAATCATGAATGTATTGATGTTGAGTTTTACGTTTAGTAAAGCGAATTCACGTGCAGAAGACGATCCAAAAACCGGAATACTAATTTTATATATGAGTGCAGTGATTAGATTTGTTCTATTAGCTGTGTTGTTTGTTTTAGGGCTGTCTTTCCTCGATGCAAGTCAAGCTTTCCCAGTAGTGTTAACGTTTGTGTTAATGCAACTAGGACAGCTTTTCAATCTGAAGGGTAAAAGACGTTTGACTGATTAAGGAGTAGACCATTGAGTGCTGAAAAGATGGGAACTGTCGAGTATATTCAACATCACTTGACAAATAATAGCGTTGGTGAGGGTTTTTGGACCTTTAACCTAGACACCATTGTGGTGAGTTTTTTACTGGGTGCACTGATCGTATTTGTATCAGCTCGTCTAGGTAGACAGCTTTCAACAGGCGAGCCTGGAGGATTTCAGAACTTTGTAGAGTCAATTCTAGACTTCGTGGCAACGAATGTTAGAGACGCTTTTCCTGGCCATAATCCTCTGATTGCACCATTAGCATTGACGATTTTTATCTGGGTATGGTTAATGAACTTCATGGATTTAATTCCAGTAGATTTAATACCGTATTTGTTCCAGTTAATTACCGGTGATTCTCATGCATTCTTGAAGATTGTACCGACAACAGATTTGAATACTGCTTTGGCTATGTCTTTAACAGTTTTTGTACTGATTATTTACTATAGCATTAAGATTAAAGGTGTTTGGGGCTTCACTAAGATGTTCCTATTCCATCCTTTTGGAAAGTTCTTCGTTCCAGTGAATATCGTAATGACATTCATCGAAGAAGTTTCAAAACCACTTTCTCTTGCTTTGCGACTGTTCGGTAACATGTTCGCAGGGGAACTTGTATTCCTACTGATCGCTTTGATCGGTGGAACTTTAGCAGTGGGTGCCGCTGCTCTATTCTGGGCTCCATTACAGATAATTCTGGATCTTGGTTGGTTGATTTTCCACTTGTTGGTTATCACTCTTCAAGCCTTTATCTTTATGGTACTCACAATTGTTTATCTTGGAATGGCTCATGAAGATGATGCCGAAATGGGTCACTAATCCATCTAAGATGGCAATTAACGGAATAGGCGACTGCAGACTAGTAACACTAGTCTAAAGTCACCAAAAGGGTTTAAGCGCACCTACTTTAGTTTCACTACTTAGGTAAAAAGCTTTTTTATTAACTATGTTTTTTTAACTTTAAACTTTGGAGAAAATCGATGGAAGTAACTGCTACTATGATTGCTGATATCTACGCTGCAACTGCTATTGGTGTAGGTGTAATTTTGGCTGCTGCTGGACTGGGTTCAGCTATTGGTTGGGGACTTATCTGTTCTAAAACTCTTGAAGGTATTGCACGTCAGCCAGAAATGCGTCCAGCATTAATGACTAACATGTTCATCTTCGCTGGTCTGATGGAGTCTTTCCCATTCATCATCCTAGCTTTCGCAATGTGGTTCTTATTTGCTAACCCATTCGTTGGTGCAATGACTGCAGCTCTTGGTGCTTAATCCCACCCGACTGTAAATCAAGTATTATTAACTAACGAAATGGCGAGGTAACCACTGTGAGTATTAACGCAACGCTTCTCATCCAGATGATCGCATTCATGCTATTAATCTGGCTTGTGAACAAAGTGCTGTGGGCACCCCTATCTAAGCTAATGGAAGACCGTCAGAAGAAAATTGCTGACGGACTTTCTGCTGCAGAGAAAGGTAAGCATGAACTTGAATTAGCGGAACAAAAAGCGAAAGATGTGCTTAAAGACGCTAAAACACAAGCTCAAAATATACTAGGTCAAGCTGAAAAGCGTGGTTCTGAAATCGTAGAAGATGCGAAAGTAAAAGCTACAGAAGAAGCTGGCCGTATTAAAGCTTCAGCCCAAGCCGAAATAGAGCAAGAAGTTAGTCGAGCGCGTGAAGGTCTTCGTAAAGAAGTAGCTTCAATCGCGATATCTGGTGCAGAGAAGATTCTTGGAAAAGAAGTAGACGCTGCAGCACATAACGACATGCTTGAAACCTTGGTTAAATCAATCTAAGGAAGACTCTATGGCACAATTAATGACAATTGCACGACCTTATGCAGAAGCAGTTTTTGCGCTTTCTACGGAAGCGAAAAACCTAGCCGTATGGTCAGATGAATTAGCCAACCTAGCGACAATCTCTAAAGATTCCGCTATGGAAGCTATGATTAAGAACCCCTCGTATTCTGGCGATCAAATCGTTTCAGTATTTACGGAAGTCATGGGTGAAAGTCTGACTGCTGAAGGTAAAAACCTTCTTATGGCTATGGCTGATAACAAACGTTTAGGCGCTTTAGCTGATGTTTCTGAGGTTTTTGAAACCTTGAAAGCAGAAGCAGAAAAGCGTGTAAGAGCGACTGTTATTTCAGCACGCAAAACTACGGTTGAGCAGAAGAAAATATTAAGTGCTGCTTTAAATGCTAAGTTTGACGCCGAGGTAGAAATCACCTATGAAGAAGATTCTTCATTGGTCGGCGGCATTAAGATTAAAGTAGGTGACTGGGCTATTGATGGTTCAGCACTTGCACAACTTAACAAACTTGGCGCAGCAATCGCCCAATAATGGAGAGGAACAAACATGAAATTGAATGCCTCTGAAATCAGCAACCTAATCAAAAGTCGCATTAGCGGTTTTGACGGTGCAGCTGAGTCTGGCAGTGAAGGGACTGTCGTTAGCATCGCTGACGGTATCGCTCTTGTTCACGGTGTTTCAGACGTAATGTACGGTGAAATGGTTCAGTTCGACGAGAACACATTCGGTATGGCTCTTAACTTAGAGTCAGATTCTGTTGGTGTTGTTGTACTTGGTGAATATGAGCACATTTCTGAAGGTGACAAAGTCACTTGTACAGGTCGCATATTAGAAGTACCAGTAGGTCCAGAAATGAACGGTCGTGTTGTTGACGGTTTAGGTCGTCCAGTCGATGGTAAAGGCCCTATTGAAACTAAGTTGACTTCACCTATCGAGCGTATTGCTCCTGGTGTTATCGACCGTCAATCAGTTGACGAGCCTATGATGACAGGTATTAAGTCTATCGATTCTATGATTCCAGTTGGCCGTGGTCAGCGTGAGTTAATCATTGGAGATCGTCAGACTGGTAAGACTGCAATTGCAATCGATGCCATTATCTCTCAGAAAAATACCGGCGTTAAATGTATCTACGTAGCAATGGGGCAGAAAGCTTCTACAGTTGCTAACGTAGCGCGTAAATTAGAAGAGTACGGCGCAATGGATAACACTGTTATCGTTGCAGCAAACGCTTCTGATCCAGCGGCTCTACAGTATCTAGCAGCGTTTGCTGGTTGTGCTATGGGTGAATACTACCGTGACCGTGGTGAAGATGCGTTGATCATCTATGATGATTTAACAAAGCAAGCTCAGTCATACCGTCAGATTTCATTACTTCTTCGTCGTCCACCTGGTCGTGAAGCATTCCCTGGTGATATCTTCTATCTTCATTCCCGTTTGCTTGAGCGTGCTGCTCGTGTAAGTGCAGATTATGTTGAGAAGTTCACAAATGGAGAAGTAAAAGGTAAGACTGGTTCTTTGACTGCTCTTCCTATTATTGAAACTCAAGCTGGTGATGTATCTGCTTTCGTTCCAACTAACGTTATCTCGATTACAGATGGTCAGATCTTCCTTGAGACAGGTTTATTCTCTCAAGGTATCCGTCCTGCTGTAAACGCTGGTTTGTCTGTATCACGTGTTGGTGGTGCTGCTCAAACTAAAGCAATCAAGAAGTTAGGTGGTAGTATCCGTTTAGACTTAGCACAGTACCGTGAATTAGCGGCATTTGCTCAGTTTGCATCGGATCTTGATTCTGCAACTAAAGCACAGTTAGAGCGTGGTAAACGCGTGACTGAACTTATGAAGCAAAAGCAATACTCTCCGCTAACGATTGCTGAGATGGCTATTTCTTTGTATTCTGCGAATGAAGGGTACTTAGATGATGTAGAAGTTGATAAGTTATTAGACTTTGAAGCAGCTCTACATTCTCACTTAAATTCTGCAAATGCTGACTTAGCTGCCCAAATCAATGAGAAGGGCGACTGGAATGGCGACATCATCGCAGCTGTAAAAGCTTGTGTTGAGTCATTCAAGGCTAACGGCGTTTACTAATTAAGGAGTAAGCCATGGCAGGCGGTAGTAAAGAAATACGAGCTAAAATTAGCTCCGTTACAAATACCAAAAAAATCACTAAAGCCATGGAAATGGTTGCGGCGTCTAAAATGCGTAAGGCTACAGCCCGCATGGAAGCGACGAAACCATACGTCGAAAAAGTGAAGAGAGTCATTGCCCACGTTGCTGGTGCACACCCTGAGTATAAGCATCCTTATACTCAGCCACGTGCAACTGTTAAACGTGTTGGTTTAGTGGTTATCTCTTCTGATCGAGGACTTTGTGGTGGTTTAAACTCAAACTTATTCCGTGCAATTCTTCCTAGGCTTAAAGCCTGGCAAGAGCAAGGTGTTGTGGTTGAGCTTGCCCTAGTTGGTAATAAGTCACAAACTTTCTTCCGTAGTTACGGTGGAAATGTTGTTGCGACTGTTTCTGATTTAGGTGACACACCTCACATCGAGGACCTAGTGGGTACAATCAAAGTTGTCCTAGACAAGTTTGATGAGGGTGACATTGATGAAGTGCATTTAGCTTCTAACGAATTCGTTAACACAATGACACAAAAACCTACTGTACAAATGCTAGTGCCTTTGCAGGCTGAAGAAAATACGAACGAGGGTCACTGGGATTATTTATATGAACCAGATGCACCTACTGCATTAAACTTATTAATGCGTCGTTATATTGAAGCCACAGTATTTGGTGCTGTTGTAGAAAATTCATCATGTGAGCAAGGCGCTCGTATGGTTGCAATGAAATCTGCTACAGACAATGCTGGTGATATGATCAATGAATTGAAGTTGTCTTATAACAAGGCACGTCAAGCGGCGATCACTGCTGAAATTTCTGAAATCGTTGCTGGTTCAGCAGCTGTTTAAAGTTTGAATGTTTCAATAAAAGGTTAAAGATTATGAGTGGACAAATAGTACAAATTATCGGCGCTGTTATTGACGTCGAGTTTAAAGGTGCTGCTTTACCAAATATCTATGACGCGTTAACTGTTGATGGACAAGATTTAACTCTTGAAGTACAACAACAAATCGGTGACCACAAAGTGCGTACAATCGCAATGGGTTCATCTGATGGGTTAAAGCGTGGCATGGCTGTTACAAATACTGGTACGGCTATTGAAGTACCGGTAGGTAAAGCAACGCTAGGTCGTATCTTCGACGTTCTAGGTAACCCAATTGATAATGCGGGTCCTGTTGAGTCTGAAGTTAAGATGAAAATTCACCGTGCAGCACCCGCTTTTGATGAGCTAGCTGCTTCGGAAGAGTTACTAGAAACTGGTGTTAAAGTTATCGATCTAATTTGCCCATTCGCTAAGGGTGGTAAAGTAGGTTTGTTCGGTGGTGCTGGTGTTGGTAAAACAGTTAACATGATGGAATTAATCCGTAACATCGCGATGGAACATGCCGGTTACTCAGTTTTTGCTGGTGTAGGTGAGCGTACTCGTGAAGGTAACGATTTCTATTATGAAATGGAAGAGTCTGGAGTACTTGATAAAGTTGCTCTAGTTTATGGTCAGATGAACGAGCCTCCAGGAAACCGTTTACGTGTTGCCTTGACTGGTTTGACAATGGCTGAATACTTCCGTGACGAAGGTCGTGATATCTTGTTCTTCGTAGATAACATCTACCGTTATACACTTGCTGGTACTGAAGTATCTGCATTGTTAGGTCGTTTGCCATCTGCGGTAGGTTACCAGCCAACTCTTACACAAGAGATGGGTCAGGTACAAGAGCGTATCACGTCTACTAAGACCGGTTCTATCACATCTATCCAAGCGGTATACGTACCTGCGGATGATTTAACAGATCCAGCTCCTGCAACTACATTTGCTCACTTAGACGCGACTGTTGTATTGAACCGTGCGATCGCTGAAACAGGTATTTATCCTGCAATCGACCCACTAGATTCAACTTCACGTCAGCTTGATCCACTCGTTGTTGGTCAAGAGCATTATGATGTTGCACGTGGTGTTCAGAAAACTCTTCAGCGTTATAAAGAGCTTAAAGATATCATTGCTATCCTAGGTATGGATGAGCTTTCAGAAGAAGATCGTAATCTTGTGTCTCGTGCACGTAAGATGCAACGTTTCTTCTCTCAGCCTTATTTCGTAGCTAAGGTATTCACTGGTGAAGATGGTCGTTACGTTCCATTAAAAGAAACTATTCGTGGTTTCAAAATGATCATCTCTGGTGAACTTGATGATGTTGCAGAGCAAGCATTTATGTATGCTGGTGACATTGATGAAGTTTTAGAGAACTCTAAAAAGTATAAAGGGTAATTTATTATGGCAGTCTCAATGCAAGTAGATATTGTTAGTGCAGAAGGAGAAATCTTTTCTGGTAAAGCAGAGATGCTTTTTGCACAGGCTGCCGATGGTGAGGTAGGTATCCTTCCTCATCATACCCAGTTTTTAAGCCAACTAAAGCCTGGCACAGTACGTGTTGTTAGCGGCGATGAAGAAGATCACTTCTACATCAGCGGTGGTATTATCGAAATCCAACCAAGTATGGTAACTGTATTAGCTGATTCAGCTATTCGTGCAGGGGATCTCGATGAAGCTGAAGCAAATGCAGCGAAACAACGTGCTGTAGAAGCAATGGATAATGCAAAATCTGATACAGATATTGCTAGAGCGCAAGTTGAACTTGCCGAAGCTGTTGCTCAAATTCAAGCGATTACAAAATTACGTGATCGTTTGCATAAGACTGGGATGGCTTAAACGTTATCCTCATATAAAAAGCGCCTACGGGCGCTTTTTTTTCGCCTATCGTTTTGTTGAGTTGCTTGCTCTCAATCTCTTCGTTGGCAAATTGTCGTGTAGTAAACTACACTCATTTATGCCGCCTTGACCTTGATTCTCAATCAATCTCAACAAACTCGATAGGCGTTATACTATTAAGACTAGTTATTAAATAAATGGCTTCTATTCAGAATCTATCTATTTACTAATTGTTATTTCTTTAGGAAATTATTATGGCTTTAAAAGTTGTTATTCTTGCTGCCGGTAAAGGTACACGTATGCGGTCTAAATTGCCTAAGGTGTTACAACCTTTGGCTCAGAAACCGCTGTTACAACATGTGATTGATACTGCCCAACAGTTGCATTGTGATGAGGTTATCACCGTAATAGGCCATGGTGCGGAATCGGTAAAGTCTCAAGTCATTGGTGACAATCTTCTTTTCACCATGCAAGAACAACAATTAGGTACTGGCCATGCCGTTGTCATGGCTAATGATTTCTACGCCGATGAAGATACGGTTTTAATTCTGTATGGTGACGTACCTTTAACGGCTAAAAATACATTGGATGATCTGCTGTCATTGGTTGATGATGAGCATCCTTTAGCTTTATTGACCATCACTCTGGATGACTCCTCGGGCTATGGCAGAATTGTCCGTGATCAGCATAGTTCTGTGCAAGCGATTGTTGAGCAGAAGGATGCTTCTCCAGAGCAGCTACAAATCAAAGAAGTTAATACCGGAATTATGGCCGTTGAAGGTCTTCAGCTTAGAAAATGGTTGTCCGCTCTAGGCAACAGTAATGCTCAAGGTGAATATTACCTGACAGATATTATTGCTATGGCCGTTAGGGATGGTTTCACAGTACAAACCACTCAGCCTGCCAACGAACTTGAAGTGCTAGGGGTTAATGATAAACGCCAACTGCAAAGTTTAGAGCGTCAGTATCAGTTACTTTTGGCCGATGCTCTAATGGTTCAAGGGGCTACTTTAGTAGATGCCAATCGTTTGGATATACGCGGCAGCGTTACCGTAGGCCAAGATGTTCTAATAGATGCTAATGTAATATTTGAAGGCGTGGTCTCTTTAGGTGAAAATGTAACGATTGGCGCTAACTGTATTCTTAAAAATGTCACGATTGCAGACAACACCATTATTCATCCCTTCAGTCACATAGAAGAGTGTGTAATTGCCACCGATTGTATCGTAGGGCCTTATGCTCGCTTACGTCCTGGAACAGAGTTGGCATCCGAGGCTAAAATTGGTAATTTTGTAGAAACCAAAAAATCCAAAATTGGTAAAGGTTCTAAAATCAATCACCTCAGTTACGTTGGCGATACCGTTATGGGAGCAGGCGTTAACATCGGTGCCGGCACGATTACTTGTAACTATGATGGTGTTAATAAACATCAAACTATTATCGGTGATAATGTGTTTATCGGTTCAGATACGCAACTTGTTGCCCCTATAACGATTGGCTCGGGTGCTACAATTGGTGCCGGTTCGACCATCACCAAGGATGCCAGTGCGGATGAACTAACCTTAAGTCGCTCTAAACAGTTGACGCTTAAAGATTGGTCAAAACCAACCAAAAAGTAACCAGGCCTGGTCATTCTTATGAAATGTTTCGAATTTAACCCTTCTAATGCAGAATCCTTCAAGAAGCAGATGCAAATGAGTGGTTGGCACATTACACACCAAGATGCGGGGCAAACGCATCTGGTCGGTTGGGGTTATGAAATAACTTGGTGTAAAGCCGAAGACAAAGTCACACTGCGTTATTCCGATAAACAGGGGCAAGCAAGTGCGGTATTGGAAATGACGGATGGGGTTGTTGCTGAAATGAAAAGTCTAGTGAAGCCCTTGTGAGTTCTTTGATGGATAAATTACGAGCCTATGTCAGTCTCACGCGTATCGATCGACCTATCGGTATCTATTTAGTGCTTTGGCCGGCGCTATGGGCTTTGTGGTTAGCTTCAGGAGGTCTTCCAGAGCTTTACATCCTATTTATATTTGTCTTCGGTGCGATTTTAATGCGCTCTGCTGGCTGTGTGATTAATGATTACGCCGATCGCAAGCTTGATGGCCACGTGGAACGTACCTGTAATCGTCCATTGGCCACAGGGGTTTTATCCTCCAAAGAAGCGTTGGGCTTCTTTGCTATTTTATCTCTTATTGCATTTAGCTTGGTGTTAACACTCAACAGCCTAACAGTTTGGCTCTCTTTTGGCGCACTCTTTCTCGCCTCATTGTACCCCTTTATGAAACGCCACACCCACTGGCCACAAGCCTTTTTAGGGGCCGCTTTCGCTTGGGCAATTCCCATGGCATTCGCCGCAGTACTTAATGAAGTGCCTTGGCAGGTTTGGCCAATTTTTGCGGTCACAATGATTTGGTCGCTGATTTACGATACGGCCTATGCGGTCGGTGATATGCAGGACGACCTTAAAATTGGTGTTAAATCGACGGCGATTTTGTTTGCTGACAAGCTCGTCCCATGGATAGCCTTTTTTCAACTGCTGATGCTGGGCTTATTAGCTTGGATAGGATTGTTGTTTTCGATGGGAATGGCTTACTGGATTAGCCTTGTAATGGTTGCGGTCTGGTTTGGCTATGACTTAAAACGACTGGCACAAAACGATGCAGATATTGCTTTTAAAGTCTTTTTACAGAACCATTGGATAGGCTTTATTGTCTTAATCGGTATTGCTGCTGATCACGCCTTATAAGCCCAATAACAGTCTGTTCTAAACGATTCGAATAAAGGTTTTTATAAACTTACCAGGCCTGGTAAGTTGAATTTAGCCGATTGCAATAGGTTATTGTAAACGCGATTCTGCAGGCATTTCGATAATGGGAGCAACCTGCAATGCCCAATCGGATTGTTCTATTACCTGCGCTAATATTTTTAATAAAGCGCCCATCAATTCAGGATTAAACGGCAGTACAATCCCCGCACCTTGTTCAGGTTCCAGTAGTAACTGCGCTGGTTCATCGGGTGAAAGCTGATCAAGATTCTTGAAAGTCATCTTAGCCAGTAATATTGGTAGTTCACCCAAGGGGAACTCAGGATTTTCCGGTGTTTCATAAGCGGTTCCAAAATCACCGTCCTGCTGAGTCTGCTGTTTCTCTGCCTGGTGCACCATCGTTGTCTTTTCATCAAAAAGCGCTTCACCTGTCGTAGGGTGTTTACCGTGTAGTAAGGGCAGCAACAAACTTACAAAACGTCTTGTCATCCAAGCTAAAAACACCTGTTCATTGAGTGTTTTGATTTTTAGGAGTATTCTATCTTCAGAGGCATTATAGGAGGCTTGAATTTGATTAATTTGATGCGACATAGTCAAAGGGTACCGACAAGGTTTGTAAAAAGAGTGGGTAAATCCCAAGCTCTAATTATAGCTTGTACCGTGCTTTGTGGTTTAGGAATCTTTTCAAAACCAGCGCTTGCTCAAGTGCTGCCTTCTGCAATGGGTACTCCGCAGATAACATCATCTGAACAAGTTATCACGCCAGAAAAACCTTCTGAATACCTGTTTGAAAACACGGAAAACTCAACGCTTAAATCGGCATTAAACAAGTTGGAAGCCTGGCAGGCTACGATGGGGCAGTATGTCGATGATTCAGGAGAACGACTTGATCGTTTTTTCGGCGATGACGAGTTTGATGTGACGCGTAAAGGCAGCCGGTTAGATATCTTGTTACCGACTACTTTGTATGACAATGGCAAGCTAACAACGGGTTTAAGTTTTCGTGCACAAATGGATTTGCCGAGAACGAACAATCGATGGAAAATCGTACTGACATCTTTTGAAGACTCTTTATACGATGATCAATCTGGAAAGACGGCTCCAACGAATCCCAATACAGCGTCAAATGCTATCAGCGGAGAAGAGGATAAGAGCACGACGCTCGCTGCTCGTTATCTATTGTTTGCAAAAGAAAACACGTTTAGTCATTTAGATTTTGGTTTGAAATTTACAGATTTTATTGATCCCAATCCCTATGCACGCTTGCGAACTCGTTATAAAAAAACATTATCCGAAAAGTTATTAAGTCGAACCACAAACGATGTCTATGTCGAGCGAAGTCGTGGCGGTGCGATAGAAACTCAGCAAGTATTTGATTATCAATGGCAGCCAAAGGCGCTGCTCAGAAGTCAAACTACAGGTATCTGGTGGCACGAAAGAGGCGATTATCTACTTAATCAAAAAGGTATTTGGTATCAAACCATCAATCAACATAGAGTACATGCCTATTATGTCAGTGGTAATTGGCAGATTGATAATGAGTCAACGGCTTTTAATGATATCTCGCTCGGTATGAACTGGCGTGAAAAACTCTATAAAGACTGGCTCTTCGGGGAAATCGAGCCGAGAGCAATCTGGCGTGAAGACAACAATTTTAAAACAGCTGAATTGAGTGTCATGCTACAGTTAGAAATGCGATTTTACCCACCAAAATAACTCTCCTTTAAATATTCTGGAATTTCCTAATAGATGATGTGAGGTCTGATTTAAGACCAGAATTCAAAGCCAATATTAGGCATTAGATTAATGCTTTTTTAAAGTGCACAACAAGTGTTGTCAGTTGTGATGCATGCTCTATTTTGGACATTTTAGTTTTTATCTGTATTGTTTTAGAGATTGTTACAGGCTTCCATTTCTACTCTTTGTAATCTTAATACTTATAGTTTAATCCCTGTAACTTATTGAAACATAATGCTTATACCCATTAATTGTGCGTTGTATCCATGCGGTAAACCCATCTGAAATACGTAAATATTCGATTGGCACGCTCTTTGCAGTGTAGTCCGGACGTTATAAACGCATAGGGAAAAAATGTCTGACTTGAAAAAAATGTTATTTACGGATTTAGACGGTTCTTTGTTGGATCATTATGACTATGATTATTCAGCAGCGTTACCAGCAATAGAAGCATTAAAAGCGCAAGAAATTCCCTGGATATTAACCACTAGTAAAACGGCTGCAGAAGTCATTGAACTACGAGCAGAGTTAGATAACCAGCACCCCTTTATTGTCGAAAATGGTGCAGGTGTTTTTTGGCCAACAGGTTTTATATCAGCACAGTTTTTACCCGAAAGCGTCGTGATACAACCGTGGGGTGAGAACTTTGAATATCTCAGCTTGAATGCAGTACTGCTGTCTGATATGTTGCAACTGGCAGACTCTTATAAGAAACAGCTCGACCTAAAATTTATCGGCTTTTCAAATATGAATGCTCAACAAGTAGCCGACAACACCGGATTGAGCTTGAGTAAAGCGGCCAAAGCCAAACAACGCCATTTTTCAGAACCTTTACTGTGGCAGGACACAGAAGATAACCTTCTAAAGTTTCAGCAAGCGCTAGAGCCCCATGGCTTGCAACTTATTAAGGGTGGGCGTTTTGTACATTTAATGGGCTTAAGTAACAAGGGTTTGGCGTTGCAATGGCTCGCTCATTATTATCACCAGGCCTGGTCAAAACCGATACAGACTATGGCGTTAGGTGATGGCAATAACGATATCCCATTATTAGAAGCCAGTGATTGGCCAGTGATTATTCGATCACCAGTGAATCCACCACCAAAAGTAAATCATCCCAACGTTATCGTGACGCAAGAGTACGGCCCTTTAGGGTGGAATAAAGCCGTTTTAAATTGGCTTGAAGCACATTAGCATAAGCTTGAAAATGTAATAAAAAGACCCAAAGCAGGGCAGGAGTTTTATGGATTTTTATCAAAATGGCATCATTACCACCTTACATAATTTAATGGATCGCCCGGTTGAAGATATGGAGGCGGATCTGCTTAAATTTAGTAAAAAACGCCCAATGGGGCTGATTTTGCCAAGCCTTTACTCTGAACTGCAAATGCCTGCGTTGACTAAAATTGTTGAAGAGTTAAAGCATGTTCCTTATTTAGAAGAGATTGTCATTGGTTTGGATAGAGCCAGTGAAGCAGAGTATCGTCATGCTCTGGAATTTTTCAGTGTTTTACCGCAAAACATTAAAGTCATCTGGAATGATGGCCCAAGAATGAAAGCGATTCACAATAAACTGGTCGCAGAAGGCATTGCTCCGGAAGCACCCGGTAAAGGGCGTAATGTCTGGTATATGATTGGCTATGTATTGGGCTCGAATAAGGTTGAGTCTGTCGCTTTGCATGATTGTGATATCACCACGTATGACCGCTCGTTGTTAGCTAAATTGATTTATCCAGTTGCCAATCCGCAATTCAACTATGCCTTCGCTAAAGGCTTTTATACACGAATTTCAAATAACACGATGAATGGTCGCGTTACTCGGTTATTAGTTACACCCTTGATTCGTGCCTTAAAGACCACTGTCGGGATTGATAATGAAAAGGCTGCCGAGTTTTTAAATCACATGGACTCTTACCGTTACCCGTTGGCAGGTGAGTTCGCTTTCCGCACCGGCGTAATTTCGGACTTACGCATTCCATCGGATTGGGGTTTAGAGATTGGTGTTCTGTCTGAAATGAAACGTAATGTCAGCTCTAACCGCATCTGCCAAGTGGATATCGCAGATATCTATGACCATAAACATCAGGAGTTGTCGGCCGACGATGCACAGACAGGTCTGTCGAAAATGTCGATTGATATCAGCAAGGCTTTCTTTCGTAAGCTCGCTGCAGAAGGCGTGGTGTTCTCACAAGAGAGTTTCCGTACTGTCAAAGCCTCTTACTTTCGCATTGCGTTAGATTTGATTGAGTCTTACCGTAATGACGCCATTATGAATGGTTTAACGTTGGATGTGCATAAGGAAGAGACGGCGGTAGAACTGTTTGCCGAAAATATTATTAATGCCGGCAGTCACTTTTTGAACGCGCCGATGGAAACTCCTTTTATCCCATCCTGGAACCGAGTCTCTTCTGCATTTCCTGAGATTTTAGATGAGATTACGGCGGCAGTTGAAGCGGACATGGCGCAATACCAAGCGAAGTAATTCTAAAAATACTAAGGACTATTGCATGCACCACGCATGCAATGGTCGCATTAAGAGGGTTCTGCACTATGAACACAACTCCCCGCGGTCAATACGCCTATGAAGCTTTGTTTGAAAGGCTAACGCCACTGATTCACTCGCTTTATCCCGCAGAAGATACTCATGCCCTAGCGCAACAATTAGTGGCCGCCACAGGCATTCAGGCGAATGACTGTGAATTACCACATTCGCATGAATCGCACTGGGACGAATCCGATATTATGGTCATTACCTACGGCGATACCATCAAAAATGCCGCTGAAGTGCCTTTACAGACCCTCAAAAAAGTTTTAGATGAATACCTTAAAGACACCGTTTCGATGGTGCATATCTTGCCATACTACCCTCACACATCAGACGGCGGTTTTGCAGTCAGTGATTATGAAATCATCAATCCGGATTTAGGCACTTGGGACGATGTAATTACCCTCAGTCAAGACTATAAAATCATGGCGGATTTGGTCATTAATCACTGCTCAAGTGAGCATAAATGGTTTCAAGCATTCATTGCCGGAGACCCGAATTACGCAGATTATTTTGTGGCGGTGGACTCAGGAACGGATTGGTCAGATGTGGTACGTCCGAGAACAACACCCTTGCTCAGACCGACCATGACGACTGACGGTGAAAAGTATGTTTGGTGTACTTTCAGTCATGATCAAATCGATTTAAACTTTGCCAACCCTAAAGTCTTATTAGAAGTGATGCAGTTAATCTCACTCTATATCGATAAGGGCGCGAGTATTTTCCGTTTAGATGCGATTGGTTTTCTCTGGAAAATTATTGGCACAAGCTGTATTCATCTGCCTGAAACGCATCAAGCGGTTCAGTTAATGCGCGCTTTAATCGAATATCGTTTACCAGATGCGATTGTCATTACAGAAACCAATGTGCCTAAAAAAGAGAACCTAACCTACTTTGGTAACGCCAATGAAGCACATATGGTCTATAACTTCTCACTGCCCCCTTTGGTCATTAATGCCATGTTGACAAGTTCTGCTAAACATCTAAAATCTTGGTTGATGTCGATGCCACCTGCGCAAATGGGGACGACTTACCTTAACTTTATCGCCAGCCATGATGGTATTGGCGTACGACCTGCCGAAGGTATGCTGGATCCAGAAGAGTTGCAAAACATGATTCATGCTTTGCAGTCCTTTGGTGCGCGAGTCTCTTGGCGTAACGGTGCAAATGGTGAGAAACATCCGTACGAAATCAATATCGCGCTGATTGACGCCTTTAAAGGCACTTGTCAGGGAGAGGATGAATACCAGGTTGAGCGGATGTTATGTGCCCATGCGATTGCGATTGCATTAGAAGGCGTGCCAGCACTGTATATACACTCATTTTTAGGCACTGAAAACGACTATGAGAAGCTGGAACAAACTCAACATAACCGCGATATTAATCGTCATCAATGGCAGAGTGAATCCTTAAAAAGCGTGCTTAATGATAGCGACTCTTTGAATCACAAAGTGTTAACTAAATTACAAGATTTAATCGGTGTTCGTAAAAAACAGCCGGCTTTTCACCCGAATGCCACCCAGTTTACGCTGCATTTACCGGATGAATTGTTTGGTTTTTGGCGACAAAGTTTAAGGCGTGATCAAAGTATTTTTGTCGTCAATAATGTTACTGATCAGCCTCAGGTATTGAGTTTAGGGCAGTTAAACTTGATTGATATGGACGAGTGGAAAGAGCTTTTAAGCGGAGAGATGATCGATGATTTATACGGAGAATTCATTCTAGGACCTTATCAATCGGTCTGGATTACCAATCGTTGGTAGAGTCCATTAGCACCCTCAGAAAGGTTTGATGACAAAGCGGAATAGGTCACTCTTTAGATGCGATTGATACTTAAGCTGATTAAAATATGAGAGATGGATTGAACGCGATGAAGCTTGTGGTTTTAAAGAGTTGAACGAAGACAGGACTTAGAACAGCTCAATATCATCTTCAGTGCTACACAATTCAACGCGATTACGGCCATTCTGCTTGGCTTTGTAGAGCGCTTCATCGGCATACTTGTAGATTTCTTCTGTAATGTACTCTTTGTCGGGTTCCAAAACCATCAAACCCATTGATAAAGTCACGCAGTGATAGGGTGGGTTGCCGGAGTGCTCTATATTCAAGTCAACCATGGCTTGCCTAGATTTTTCGGCAACAGATTCAGCGTGCACGGCATCATGTACATGATAGAGCACTGCAAACTCTTCCCCACCCAGTCTAAAGACAAAATCACCAGCCCTTTTAAAGCAATCGTTCATTGTTTCGACAATGGATTTGAGAACTTCATCTCCGGCTTGGTGGCCATAGGTATCGTTATACTTTTTGAAGTTATCTGCATCAATCATTAAAAAGGCCAAATAATAGCCATCGCGTTTGGCGCGGTCAATTTCGATGGATAACACTTGGTTGTAATAGCGTCGATTATAGGCACCGGTTAACTCATCGGTGATGGTGAGATTTTCGACATGTTTCTTATCGGTAATGTCTTGTCGAACCGCCATATAACCAGTAACGTCACCATTTGAATCTCGCATGGGTTCTATGCTGGCATCGACCCAATAAAAATCACCGTTTTTCTTTAAGCTTTTAATTTCCCCTTGCCAGACTTGACCTGATTGAATGGTTTGCCATAGCTCTTGAAATAAAGTACTTGGCATCTCTGGGTGACGAATTAAATTGTGATTTCTACCGATTAATTCAGTATTGGAGTAGCCGGAAATGTCACAAAAAGCTTGGCTCGCGCTGGTAATGGTTCCAAATAAGTCCGTTGTTGAAGTAATGACATATTTATCCACTGTTTGGGAATAAAGCTGTACTTCTGTTAGCAACGATTCCAGTTGGTTAAGTAGTTGCTTTCCATCAATTTTAGTTACTTGGCGCATATGGTTTACTTTATATTCGTTTAAAGCTTAGTTGGCTAAGTAGTTTATACTCAAAGGCTGTTTAAAACTAGAACTGTTATAAACAAGACGCTATAAAAAACAGGAATAAGGGGGATGATTTTGAAATTCACAATCGCTTTTAAATGACCTTCTGAATCAAACTATAGGCTGAGAAAAACAGTCTGATGTTTCACAGGCAAGCTTTGCGTTCCGTCCGACATTCAAACTCACCCATCTCAAATTCTCGACAAATTAACGGGCGATTTTCATAGATGCTACACAGCATAGTATCGCGATCGAGTGCTGCACACCAACCATCGTCCAAGCGAGCCAAAACCCGGCTTCCCCACGCATCCTCCACAATATAGCGTTCTGGTACCCCCGTATCCGTAATCAACATCACTTCTAGCCGACAACAACAGGCCTGGCAAGTAGCACAAGTGACTTCTGGTTCAGTAATCAGAGGGCTTGCAGATTTCATCGACTTAAAACTTACCCATTTCTAAAATGGTTTTTGCTAAAACTTCTGTCTTATGGCCATCATAATGTACGGCTTGAATGGTCACGTAATACGAATTGCCTTTACCGCCAGAGCAAGGCGGCATATAGGCGCCCGCTTTATCCCATTTAGGATTGCGATGCGCTTCAAGTGTCATAAAGCCACTGGGTAATTCAAAACTGTGTCCGGCAATGGCTGGGAGTTGTACACTTTTGATCGGACTTGATATGGCATAAGCCATACGGCCGTGCCCACCATTATTCATGGGTTCATAACTGCGATCGCTGTATTCTAAAGTTAATAAATTAGCTTGCTCAGGAATGCCAGAGATTTTCAGAGCGGGGGTGGCAGGCTGATTGCCGCCAAACTTTAAGCACTGTTGTCCTACTGGAATGTGTTTTCCATCCCAATTAGCACCGTTCAATTTTGCAGTGAATGGAGTCGCAGCTAAAGCCTGAGAGCCGAATGCAGATAATGCAAAAAGCGCGACGCAGAATGTAATAGCAGAGCTGTATGATGGGTGCATTTTTTTTCCTACAGATAAGTGGATGATAAGGCGGCAAGTAATGGATATCGATTGTACAGATTCGTCTGATACTTGCCAATTTAAATGCAATGAATTGAATACGGTCAGTATGAATGGTTTGACTTGGCTAGAAATTTGCTTTAATCGGTTTCAATAAAAGTATCAATCATTTATTTGATGAGTAGGATAGTAGAATTATGATTTCATTCGATTTCAGTAAGCCAAGTATATTAAGAAATATGTTTCTCGCCTTTATGTCTTTTGGCTTTGTTATGGGCGTTGTGTTCCCAATCTTCGCTAACTTGTTTGTAGAGTGGAAGGATGGCATGTTGGTGTGGTTTATTCTCTCTTGTATTGCCGCCGGACTGAGTATTGGCCTGTTTAACTTCTGGTTGCTTAATAAAATGTTATTACAGCGTCTGCAGCGTATTGGTGAGGTGGCAAATTCCATCAGTAACAATGATATCTCGCAGAAATGCAGTCTGCAGAGTCATGACTTTATTGGCGCGATGGCGGATAGTTTCAATTTAATGTCACAAAACTTGCGCGACATGATTCATCGTATAGCAGATGTTTCAAATCAACTGGGTAATGCTTCAGCGGACATGATGTCGCAAACACAATCCGCACAATCAGGGGTTGTACAGCAAAGGCAGGATACGCAAAACGTTGCTATCGCGATGCAGAGCATGAATGACACCGTCTTAGACATGTCGCAACATACACAAGCCGCACTTGACTCTGTAGGTGAAGCCAATACCGCAACCGCAAAAGGCACGCGGGTTGTAAACAGTGCAGTATCGACCATTGGAGAGTTGGCGGAACAGGTCAAAAATGCGGCCGTGGTGATTAAGCGATTGGAGAAAGACAGCGAAACCATTGGCAATGTACTGGATGTGATTAAAGATATTGCCGAACAGACAAATTTATTAGCCTTAAATGCCGCGATTGAAGCCGCGCGTGCCGGTGAACATGGTCGAGGTTTTGCGGTAGTTGCCGATGAAGTACGTATTCTGGCAAGTCGAACGCAGGCGTCAGCAAAAGAAATTGAAGTGACGATTGAGCATCTGCAAACAGCCTCAACCGAAGCGGTGGAAGTGATGAATACGGGCAGCAAAAAAGCCCGTGAAAGTGTAGAGCAAGCCAGTGATGCAGGAATATCGCTCCTTGCCATTGAATCCGCGGTGAGTAATATTAATAAAATGAATACTCAGATTGAGGCCGCTTCTGGACACCAACGACAGCAGGCTGAATTGGTTAATCATAATATAGAACAAATCAGCGCAGTCGCGGAAAATGTGGCCAGTGGCGCTTCTAAAACGTATAACTCATGTTCTCAGGTAGGCGACTTGTCTAATCAATTATGCAAATTGATTGGCCAGTTTAAAACTTGATGGCCTTACGTTACGTGATTCATTGAGTGAGTTTTAGAGTCCGTTAAGAATAGACTCTAATTTATAAGAATGTGTTATTTAAACTAACCAGGCCTGGTCGTTTATTCTGAACTCAATTCCAGAATCCTTTTTATAACTCTGGAGGCTCTAACGTTGAGGGTCAGGCGCGCTGTAAAGCATCGCCTGCAGCCTTTTGTTAGCCATTCGCCTTGAATCCCTCGTGAAAAGTAACTGTACCCCGAGGAATATTCCCGTCAAAAGACAGGGCAAAGAAGACCTCCTGAGGCACTCCCTCGCACACAAGTTCCGACACATTTTTGAATCCGAATTTCCTGTAGTAATCCGGATGTCCAACAAGACAACATCCTCCCGCATTCATATCTTTCAGCCGTGACAATCCTGCCTTTATCAAAGCATTGCCAATGCCCTGCCGCTGGTACTCCGGTAACACCGAAACAGGCCCGAGACCGTACCAGTTTTGCGTACCATCTGAAATCGTCAGAGGAGAGAAGGCAATATGTCCAATCACACGGCCATCCACTTCTGCGACGAGCGATATCGTGAGGGCCTTGGCAACGCGTAGTGCCGCTATGATAAATTGCTCAGTGTGATTGCTGATCTCCAAGGTCTTAAATGCGGCGACAGTCACCTCAGTTATTGCGCTCACATCGGCATCGGTTTCGCTCCTGATTATGATCTTCAGATTCATGGGTTTCTTCTTCTCATCTTTGCTGTCATATCCATGGATTGACTGGCAAGCCTCTCCATAAAAGTCACTGTAGAAACTGTGACCAGGCCTGGTAGTTTATTCTGAACTCAATTCCAGAAAGCCTTTTACAACTCTGGCAGCACTAACGCCGCAAATAACTGGGTACAAAAAGTTGCAGAGCAAAGCGACACAGATTTTTACAGTTCATATTAATTTGCCTTGTTATGTTTATGCTTGATATTGTTCATCGATTTCTTTAGCTATTTGTACGAAGCTTAAATGTTCATTACGAATATATGACCAATAAATACGAGCATCTAGTTCCACCATAGAACCATTTTCTCCAGACAAATATTCCTCTATTCGTTTTAGTGCATGGAAATATTCACCTAGATCAAACTCTGTATATTCATTAAGTTCATTTCTTTCTCTCAGAGCTTTTTTATATTTTTCATATGTCTCTTTTAACATTCTAAGATTTGATTGCCCAAATTCCCTGTCACCAGGTGAATGAGCCCATATTCCTTGGCCTATTTTTTCGAAAAAATATCCCATTCCTGATAGAAAAATATCTTGCATGCATGTTTCTTTAAATTTTTCTTTATGCACTCTATCAGCCTCCCCAAGCTTCTCTGCAATTTCCTTATAACCTTTAACAACCTCCGATAATTGGTCGCGTGTAATAGTAGGAATGTCGACATTCACCATATCAAACTCTCTAGGCTCGGAGTGACGTAGCAAGTCAAACCCATGTTTAGACATTGATATCCTAGAAATATAGTTATAGAAACGAGTTCCTTTTTGATTTTGTTTCGTTGGATGACCTATGGACGCATTACGAATACCTCGAATATCCAAGAGGGTTTGAGATGCATTGTAAGTGATATCAAATGCTTCGCTTAGGTGGCGAATACCATCTTGCTGTAAGAAGAGAGATTGCAATAATCCATACGTGTATAGGTACTGAAGGCCTGATTCACGAGGAAATTCAGATGTGTGATATGACCTAATTGCATAGAGCGTATCTCCTATAATATCGAGAGAACTACATATTTGATTCCAGTTTGATGAGTCTTTAAGAAAATTGACTTGATAACGGTGTGTGTTGATGTGTTTACGCACTATCTCTTCAAGTTCGTTTATCTGTTCTATTAAAGATTCAATTTCCACTTATATGTGATCCCTGTTTTTCAACATAACGACTCGCTTCACCGGCAAAAAAAGTGTAGTGAGGAACGAACGCAGCTTTTTTTGTCCGAGTGCAATCGATTGTTAGCTCTCTTTTAGGTTGTTCAATCATGTATTATTACTAGTTTACGGCTAATTTTTGATAGATGGTTTCCACCATGTCTCACGGCCACCTACATTCCCAGGAATGACGACCTCCCCAATTTTTGGAGTAAGATAATCGACACGACTTTGTTTAGCTGCAATCAAAAGCCGCTCGACTGGTTCGTACCAGGGGAACATACCAAGATCAAAGGTCGCCCAGCCACTGGGTACCATCAATTTACCCCTTACGGCCTGATGTGCTTTGACTGCTTGTTCGGGAGTGTAATGGACCTCCTTCCAACCTCTTATTTCACCATAGGCACCAATCTCAAAAAAGGTCACATCGAAAGGTCCTAGTCGTTGACCAATCTCGTAGAGTCCCTTAAACCAACCAGAGTCTCCGCTAAGGTATAGATTCTGTTTCTTTCCTCGAATTCCATAGGAGGCCCAAAGCATTTTGTTTTTGTCAAAAATACCTCTCTCTGAAGTGTGCCTGGCCGGAGCGGCTGTAATTGTTAAACCATCAATGGATTTTGTCTGCCACCAGTCAAGTTCGGTTATCTTTTTATGAGATACACCCCACTCCTCCAGTAATTCGCCCACGGCCAGTGGTGCAATGAAATGACTGGTCTTAGGAATAAGCATCTTAATCGAATCTTCGTCCAGGTGATCGGAATGATTATGAGTAATCAATACCACATCGACCACGGGCAGGCTATCCGTTGATGCAAGCGTTTTAGAATACCGTATTGGACTAAACGGTCCATAGCTGCCTGCTTGTTGCGAGAACATGGGATCAGTCAAGATCACTTTGTCATCAATCTTAATAAGGAAGGTTGTGTGACCCAGCCAGGAGAATTGTAAATCACGCTGTTCATTCCACTGGGAAATATCAAATGGTTCTGCAGGCAGTGGGGGGTTAGGTGTATATGTTTTTGGTTTATTGAAGAAATAATCCCAGAAGGTCGTCAGGCTTTTACCCCATTGAGTAGCTGGAACGGGTTCCAGGTTTTGGAATGTTTCACCATTCCATTGTGGGCTTTCTTCTATGCGTTGTTGTCGATTCAAATCAGATGCATTTGTAGTACTACATCCAAACATGGAAATCTGTATAACAAGAAATCCAATTAGGAGGATGTAGTTATTTACTAGTATTTTTCCTGACTGCATATTCTCTCTCGGTATAAAGAGCTAACTATTATTAGACATCCTAATATATACGTATTAAGTAGTCAGTTGAAGTTTAATTTGACGTTTTATCTCATTGTTTAGAAAGTGTGCAGAGCAACCCGTAAACCCATTGAATTTAAACTGTCTTCATAAACCTACCAGGCCTGGTAGGTTGTAGGGGGCTTTTTATAGAAAGGCTTGCCAGTAAAACATCGCCATCAGTGAAATTAAGCCAATGCCGATCAAGTTGAAGAACAGCCCATATTTGGCCATGCTTTTGACATTGACGGCGCCACTGCTCATGGCAATGGCAATGGCATTCGGCGGGGTGGCAATGGGCAGCATAAAGGCATAACTGGCGCAAATGGTGGCCACCATCATAAATAAACGCGTATCCAATCCAGCTTGTTCGGTGACCGCATAAATGACGGGCAAGATAATGGAGATGAGTGCGGTATTACTGGTGATTTCGGTGGTAAAGGTCACCAGTGACGCGATGATTACTAGTAGTACGATCGGTGGCAGGTGGGTGATGTTTTGCAGGCTACTCGCCACTTCACCTGCCAGCCCGGTGGCGGTAAAGGCCATGGCGATGGAGAAACCAGCGCCGAATAAAAAGATAATTTCATAAGGAATTTTTTTGGTGTCCGGCCACTGGAGAATATTGAAAGGGGGCATGAACATTAACAACCCAAAACTCAGTAAAATCCCTTTTTCATTGAGACCTAGGCCAGCATAGTAAGGCTGAATAGAAGAGTTGGCGAACAGTAATAGCAGCAGAGCCACCAATACAAAGCTGACTTTCTTTTGATCCGTCGTCAGTTTGCCAGGCAGTCTCCCTGATTGAACGGGGTCTTGATCGGTGCCGATAGAGAGTACCCAGGCCACGATAACCAGCATCACCAGCGCTAAGGGGAGCGTCAATGAGACCCATTGCATAAAGGCAATCTCTGGGAGATGCATATTGTCTAAAAACCCAAATAAAATCAGATTGGGCGGGGTGCCGATGGGGGTGATGATGCCGCCAATACTGGCGCCATAGGCAATTGCCAGGGCAAAACGCATTTTCAAGCGATTATCTTCAGACAGAAACAGTGCCAGTGGCATCAATAATAGGGCGGTGGTGGTATTGGATAAAAAGGCACTTAACAGCCCAGAGGTAATCGCCAAGGCAAAAATCATGCCCCGAACGGTATTGGGAAACACCTGCAACATCTTGTCGGAAATGACCTTGTGCAAGCCGGTTTTTTCGACCGCAATCGCCAGCATAAATCCCCCTAAGAACAGGAAAATTATGGAGGAGGCATAGTTGGGCGCAACCTCATTGGTCGCCGCGATATCGAACATGGGAAAAAGCACGATCGGCAGTAGTGAGACGATACCCAAAGGCAGGGCTTGATTGGTCCATAAAATAACCATGCTGGTAATCAGGCCCATTAAAGCCGCTTGCTGCGTTGTCAGTAGCTGACTTAAAATTCCAAAAAGAATGAGGCCGCTGGTGATGGAAATGGCTAGGCCACGCGTTTGAGTGTTCATTTAGTGACTTTTATTTTTTTGTACGAGTGCAAGCGATTGTTATACATTTTGATTTCCATCTTTCCAGTTCCACCATTTTAATAACTCTGGATTATGAACAGAATGACTAGCGTAATAAACCGCACATCTGAAAACGTATAATACACAGCGATCAATGTGCAGCCCCCTCAAAGCCATTAGGCTTTGGTAAATGGCCTCGGGATCTTCCCCTTTTAGATCATTTACTTTTCGGTATCCTAAATCCACTAAATCTTGGCTCAAACTTGACCCAATTCCCGGAATTTTTTGAAGCTCTTTTAATGCATCCATGACGGTTTTTTTCTTATTAGGTATTTTCATTTTTAGAACCTATTCAGAAGAAGGGATTGTAAACAACTTCCCATAAGTTGCCGTCAAGGTCTTGAAGTAGCCAGAATCTCTGCCCCAAGAGGTTTTCTGTACCGCCCTTGAAAGTGTAGCACCAGCAGCAACCGTTTTTTAGATATTGTCATCAAACAATGGAGTCATAATCAATCGAGTCAAACTCGATTGATTATTGATTTCCATTTTATGGGCGTTTAATTGACCCATTAAGGTCTAGCGACTACGATGAACAAAAGTCGAAAAAAGGTAATATTCTAATGGCTTCATTACGCAATAAAATTAAATCGCTTTCACGAATGTTGATTCAAACAGTGTTCGGGCTATTTTGTACATCCGCGTTTGCAGTGACATCAGGTCACCCATTAGAACAAGCTGTCTGTGGTTTTAAAGAACCATTGTCTTTTTGGTTGTGGAACCTAACCGCCGGTCCAGCAGATGCCTCTCGCGTGGCTGATTTACCCCTGATCGAAGAAGTTTCATTACAGACTCAAGATGGACGCCACTTAAGGGGGTATAAACACAAAACTGTTCACTCCCAAGCTAAGGGCTATCTGTTAATCGCGCAGGGGAATGCAATGCTGGCCGATCAAATTATTAGCAGTTTTCATAGTTTTGCTGAGGCTGGTTATGATGTCTATGCTATCGATTATCGTGGTTACGGGCGCTCAGAGGGCAAACGCCGTTTTAAGGCGATGCTGAGTGATTACCGTGAAATCATTCGTTATTTAGATTCTTTAGATTACCCTTCAAGAGCTTTTTATGGCATGTCATTTGGTGGCATTCTGTTGTTAGATGCCTTGCGTGATGATTCGCAAGCTAAAACCTTAGTCGTAGATTCTTCCCCCAGTCGCTTGTCAGGTTATGGTTGTCCTCTAGAGCATGATCCGGTCAATAATTTTCCTAAGGAGGCTTCCCATACAATGGTGATTGTAGGGGCTAAAGATACGATTGTATCGCCTGAAGATTCTAAAGAATTGGTTATGATTGCTCGCAATCATGGCGCCACAATTATTGAGGATAAAGCGTTGGGTCATCCCTTTATCGATGGGCAGACGGTTAGACGATTTAAACTGGTACACTCTTTTTTGGAGCGCTCGTACTTAATGTTGATTAGAAGAGAGCCAAGTGGCGATTAGGTTGGGATTTTTACAGAAAGTGATTGGCAATATTAGAATCAATAAAATGTTTGTGGTCTTTTTAGTGTTATTTAGTTTAAATAGAATCAGGGATTGGTTGAATATCGACCTTAAAAATAGAGCAACAGAAAAAATATAAAAGACCAGAAGAATGAAAGCGGGACATGAAATAAGTGTCATTAAGACATTGTAGTGGAATCAAAAGAAGGAGTTGTTATGGCAATTGCCCCCAAGTTACTAGCGTATTTAACTCAAACCAATACTTTGTATGAGCTGGTTGCTCATCCTAAAACTTTTTCAAGCCACGAAACAGCAGATGCTGCCCATGTGCGTTCTGACCATGTCGCCAAAGGGGTCGTACTCAAGGACAAAACGGGCTATCTATTGGCCGTTGCTCCAGCCAATGAATGGCTGGATTTGAAGCGTTTAGGAAGTGAGTTAAATCGAGAATTACAGCTGGTGCAAGAGTATGAAATGGATTCGTTGTTTGCCGATTGTCAGTCTGGCGCAATCCCGCCTTTTGGGGTGGTTTATGGTATTGAGACGGTTGTTGATCAAGATCTACTCTCTCTGGCTAAAGTGTACTTTGAAGCAGGTGACCATGAACAACTTATCGGTGTCAGTGGCGAGCAGTTTCAGACACTTATGAAAGGGTTACGCCACGGCTATTTTTGTAAGCAGGATTAATATTTTGTCCTTTTTATTAAATAGAATAAAGTTAGGGTAGATACTGTCTTGAAACCCCAATGGATTTTTAGGGGGGATCAATCAAGTTTGATTCCCTTTGATATTGTTGGCAAATTTCGAGTAGAGTAGAGATATAAGTAGATTTATAAGGTTGTTCATTATTATTAATTAAACGGTTCTATTTAGTGTGGTTAAGGAATTGTCAGTGATGAAGCGAATTGCAAAACTATATTTATTCATACCTGTGCTCATTGTCGCGGGTTTATTGCTGAATAGCATTTCCGCAAATAGCACAAATTCTGCTGTTATTCAGCTCTCCATTGAAGGTGCTATCGGGCCTGCAACTGACGATTATATTGAGCGCGCCTTGGAAACGGCTGGAGAAAGTAAAGCAGAGCTTGTCATCATTCAAATGGATACGCCGGGTGGACTGGATTCGGCTATGCGTGGCATTATTAAAAATATCGCCAATTCAAGCGTGCCGATTGCAACGTATGTTGCACCCACTGGTGCAAGAGCTGCCAGCGCTGGCACCTATATCCTCTATGCAAGCCATATTGCCGCTATGGCCCCTGGTACTAATGTGGGCGCAGCTACTCCGGTACAGATAGGTGGCATTTCTCCTCCCCCCCCAAAAAAGATTAAAAAAGATAATGATCAGCCCAGCGATCAATCCGGAGGCGATGCCAGTGAGGATGCCTTGAAGAAGAAAATGATTAACGACGCTGTTGCCTATATTCAAGGTTTGGCGCAACTGCGTGGTCGAAATCAGCAATGGGCAGAAGAAGCGGTCAGAGCAGCGGTCAGTCTGCCTGCCAATGAAGCCTTGAAATTGAATGTCATTGATATGATCGCCACCAGTACGGACGATCTGCTCAATCAACTTGATGGTCGTGAAGTGGTTATTTATGGGCAAAAGCGCACACTGAATACCGCAGACGCACCGATTATAGAAATCGTTCCGGATTGGCGCAGTCGTTTGCTCAGTGTCATCACCAATCCCAATGTCGCCTACATCTTAATGATCATTGGCGTTTACGGCCTGCTATTAGAATTCTACAATCCCGGGGGCATTTTTCCGGGAACCATCGGCGCCATTTCATTATTGCTGGCTTTGTACGCATTTCAATTATTACCCATTAATTACGCTGGTATGGCACTCATACTCCTGGGCATCGCTCTTATGATTGGTGAGGCTTTCGAACCGAGTTTTGGCGTGCTTGGCATTGGGGGGGTTATTGCATTTGTGATTGGTTCCATCATTCTCATGGATACGGAAGCACCTGGATATGGTATCGATCTTTCAATCATTATTACCTTTGCCTTTACCAGTGTATTGATTTTTATTGTGGTGGTTGGCTTGGCGTTGAAATCGCGTCGTCGTCCCGTCGTGAGTGGCATGGAAGAACTCATCGGTGGTAAGGCGACGGTGGTGAATGATTTTGATCATAAAGGTACCGTGACGGTTCATAGTGAGCATTGGCAGGCATTGAGTGATAGACCATTACATCAAAACCAACAGGTTAAAATCACGGGAATACAAGGTTTGACTCTAATAGTAGAGCCATTTGATTCAATAACACCGGAGGATAAAGCATGACTGCATATACACTTTACATTGTCATAACATTGGTTATTTTGTTTTTTGCCAGTGCAATAAGAATACTGCGTGAATATGAACGTGGGGTGATTTTTCAGCTCGGACGTTTCTGGAAAGTAAAAGGCCCTGGATTTATTATCGTCATACCGATTATCCAGCAAATGGAAAGGGTTGATTTGCGCACCATCGTGATGGATGTGCCCAGTCAGGATGTGATTTCACGGGATAATGTTTCCGTGCATGTGAATGCCGTGGTTTATTTCCGTGTCATCCAACCTGATAAAGCCATTATTCAGGTGGAAGACTTTTATGAAGCAACCAGTCAACTGGCGCAAACAACGCTTAGATCAGTATTGGGGCAACATGAGTTGGATGAGATGCTGGCAGAACGCGAACGTCTCAATACCGATATTCAAAGTGTGCTTGATCAACAAACGGATGCCTGGGGTATAAAGGTCAGTAATGTGGAAATAAAACACGTCGACCTGGATGAGAGCATGATCCGTGCAATCGCCAAGCAAGCAGAAGCCGAACGTACTCGACGGGCCAAGGTGATTCATGCGGAAGGTGAAATGCAGGCGGCGACAAAATTGTTGGAAGCGGCACAAATTCTTTCCCAACAACCACAGGCATTGCAGTTACGATATTTACAAACCCTCACAGAAATAGCCAGTGAGCGAACGAATACGATTGTCTTTCCCTTGCCCATGGATCTGGTTGATACTGTTTTTAATAAAAATAAATAAATGAATGCAAGCGCGTTTTGCCATAAGACGATAGGACGCAGAGTGATTTTAATAGAATGTGCGGTGCATCTCCGGCTAGTGTTTTTAGTTTCAAACAACGAGAAGATGCGTGCTATATCAACTGGTTGCTGATCTTATTGTATTGATCCACTTTGCTTTTATTGTGTTTGTACTTGCAGGCGGGTTGCTGGTATTTAAGTGGCATTGGATTTTATGGTTGCATATACCTGCAGCCATATGGGGTGCGCTAATTGTAATGGTGGGTTGGATTTGTCCGCTCACCCCAATTGAAAATATGTTGCGGCAAGGTGGAGCTGGCGTAGCTTATCCCAGCGGTTTTATTGATCGTTACTTTGCCCCGCTAATTTACCCAGCGGACTTCACTGATGAAATGGCGATTGCAATGGGGGTTGTGGTGATTGTCATTAATGTCCTGGTATACAGCATATTCTTAGTCCGTCGTAAAAGAGAAATTGACGCTGGGATGCAAGGATAATAAAGCATAGAAACTACCCGCAGGGTCGTAGATGACACACCGAGATGTAATTAGTTTCTGATTTCCACACTAAACCGCAACCCGATTTGAATGACAAGTTAGGCTTACCCAATAGAAGGCTTGCGGTCGTTGTAAGCCGATAGTTCTAATGTTTATTAGTGTTTAAGTTCAATATTGATTTTAAAGAAGAGTGCGTAATTTACAAAAAAAATGGCTTTTTCTAAACTGACCAGGCCTGGTCAGTTTTATTTTGGTGGATTTTAAATGCTGAAAATAGGGCTGTTCTAGAGTCTCGTATCAACAATTGCAAAAAGCAGAGTAACAAAAATCGAAGAGTACCGACTTTGGTGTCTGCTGGAGGATGTAATCGTTAATTTTTTTAACGCGCTTTACCGGCTTCTGTTGCCTCAGGAATTTCTACCAGGCTTCCAGATTTACAGTCATAAATGTAACCGTAAATTGGAATATCACTTGGAACCATTGAGTTATTTCGAATGCGTTGAACATCAGCTACAATGCTTTTGTTTTGATCGCTAATGGTAAGCCATTCAATAAATTTTCCATCTGTTGTTCCACCTCCCGCATTGCTATCATGCCAACCTGACGAATCAACACTTGCGGTTTTAAGGCTACCCGATAACAAATCCCCCATAATTTCATTGTTGAATGTCTCCATCCCACAATCCGTATGATGGATTACAAACCATTCTTTCGTGCCGAGTAATTTATATGAAATTACCAAGGAGCGAATGGCATCATCACTTGCTCTGCCACCAGCATTACGAATGACATGAGCGTCACCTTCTGCGAGGCCTGCATATTTAGCAGGGTCTAAGCGAGCATCCATACAGGTAAGAATTGCAAACTGTCGGCCAGGAGGCATTGGCAGATTGCCTTTATCATCGAAGTTAGCCACATAATCAGCATTTGCTGACATTACTTCATCAACTACTTTACTCATCGTCATTCTCCATTGGATTGTCGTACATTATTTATACAGAGGCTTAGCAATACGACGAGTTGGGAAGCCAAGCATTGCCGATTAGTTGCAGTAATCTAAAGCCAGTGCTTCTAAGGTTTTATTTAGTGGATTCGTACTGAGTAAGTGATACTACGCCAACAGGGAGTGGCTCACAATTCATAATATTTTATGAGGGGTCATAAGTTAACTAGATACCGTGTTTGCTTTGGTTATTATTTACCAAGCCGTTTAAATCGTGAATTTAGCAACTCTGTCTTTTATAGTTGTTAGTTATTTTAGAAGTTCTAACTTTATCTTAATCACCACTTTTTTAATCAGTTCCGGCTGATCTTTAGTCATCAAAGTTGGCATGTGGGCATCTTGCGGATAAAGCATGATAAAGGTACCAGGAAAGATATTCACCTTCATTGGGCGAGGCGAACTGGGTTCGTAAAACACAACATCCTTCTTCGCATCATAGGGGGTTTCAATCTCCAGCCCCTCGATTGGCGCACACTCAAATCGTTCTCCGCCCACTAAGACAGCCTGAATATCGACGTATTTTTGGTGAGACTCAAGAATCGCTGTTTCGGGTGCTTGGGTTTCATAAGCCATGACCATGGCAAATATGTCATCGCCCTGTATGGTGTATTTCTTCTCTTCCGATTCAGGTGTCAATGTTGCTAAAAACTCGAAGGCTTTTTGCCAGGCTGGACCAAAAGGGTAAAGTGGCCAATTTTCTAATTTGTCGATAATCATGATTTACATCCATTTTGGTTTGCGGGTTGATGCGTCTCTTAAAGACGATGCCTAAATGGCTTTTAGGATTAGAGAAAGCCATTATTCTTAATGATTTGCAGTCCGAGTTAAATCAAACTCACAGATTGACCAGGCCTGGTAGAAACACCTCAGTCAAAAGTAAAGGAGCCTCCTTTTGGGTGAAAACAGAACGTCTTGCATAGCCTTTGCTGTTTTGGCTGTCAGCCCCTAAAAACGCTGTTAAGTATGGCCAAGTATCCAAGCTTTGGCTAGCAAACGTAAAGGGAGTACGTTTGATACTTTTGTCGTCAAACAACACCTCTCCTAACGGCTTATTACCCAGCTTTTGCAGATGTGACCAGGGGTTTTCATCGGTGAAGTTAGGGATGACTGTTCGAGCATATACCCAGTTAGCATTATGGCCTTTTAATACGACGCAACGTACCCATGCTTTTTCATTACTTGATAAATTAAGCGACTGACTTTCGTTGGCAAGAGGGAGTTCTAGTTTTTCGGAGAGAATAATAACCTGCAAATCAGGGCATAGCAGGCGCAAGCGTACGGTTAATGATTCTTTGGTGCTTAACCAAGACTGTATTTTTCTAGAGGGAGTAATCCGTCGAATTAGGCCTGCGGGTTTCCAGAAAAGAGGGCGGGCTTTTACGCTGTGTTGGGCTTTTTCTTTGAGTAAGCCTCTGATTTTAGATAATCTATCTGCTGCTGACATAAAGGAGCTCTTTCTTAAAGTGATATTGAAAATTTAAACTTACTAAATGAGACCGATACTTGTACAAAGTTCTCAAATTTAAGCATGCTGATAATCGATTTTATGACCTACCCAGCGCATTTGCAGGCCTTCGAGCAGCTGTGGATAATTGTGTACTAAAATATTTGCCCACTGTTTGGCCACGGGGATCCAGGCGCTGTCGCGTTTTAAATCGGCAATTCTGAATTGTAAACCACCGGTCTGTTTGGTGCCGAGAATTTCACCCGGCCCGCGGATTCTTAAATCCTCTTCGGCGATTCTAAAACCGTCCGTGGTTTCTCGCATAATATTCAAGCGGGCTTTGCCGGTTTCCGATAAAGGGGATTGATAGAGCAAGACACAATGACTCTGTTTATCACCACGACCGACACGACCACGTAACTGATGCAATTGTGCCAGGCCAAGGCGTTCGGCATTTTCAATAATCATCAGGCTGGAATTGGGTACATTCACACCCACTTCAATCACAGTGGTCGCGACCAGTAGATCAAGTTGATGGGTTTTAAAGGCGTTCATCACCAAGGCTTTTTGCTCACCTTTTAAGCGCCCATGAATCAGGCCGACTCGCAAATCTGGCCACTGTTCGCTGAATTGATTAGCGGTGACTTCAGCGGCTTGGGCGTGTAGCAATTCGGATTCTTCAATTAACGGACAGACCCAATAGGCCTGCATACCCTCTTTGCATTTGGCGTACAGATGTTGCATGACTTCAAAGCGCTTTTCATTGCTTAAAACGGCGGTTTCAATCGGTTTACGCCCAGGCGGTAACTCATCAATTACCGAAAGATCTAAATCGCCATAAGCGGTCATGGCCAGCGTACGCGGAATAGGCGTGGCGGTCATAATCAACTGATGGGTATGTACATCTTTCTCATTGTTTTTTTCATGTAAAGAGAGGCGTTGATGTACCCCAAAGCGGTGTTGTTCATCAATCACCACCAAACCGAGTTTGTGAAAGGTCACGGCCTCTTGAAACAGGGCATGTGTACCGATAATAACTTGCGCGGCACCGGTTTCGATTTGCGCCAACATAAAGCGTTTTTCAGCGGCTTTCATGCGACCATTTAGAAATGCGGTGGGAATGTTTAAAGGTTCTAACCATTCACTAAAGGCTTGCAGATGTTGCTCTGCCAAAATTTCTGTCGGTGCCATGACAGCGACTTGATAGCCCGCCTCGGCGGCTTGAATGGCGGCCAGTGCGGCAATAACTGTTTTACCCGAACCCACATCACCTTGCACTAAACGTTGCATCGGGTGTGGTTGTTTTAAGTCCTGTTGGATTTCGTGCAAGACACGTTTCTGGGCGGCTGTTAAGCTAAACGGCAGGTTCTCAAGTAGTCTTTCACAAGCTTGGCTCGTTGCAAAAGCGGGGGCGTTACGCGCTTGCTCGTGCTCACGCATCATCTGCATGGTGGCCTGTTGATTAATCAACTCCTCAATAATCAACCGTTGCTGTGCCGGATGGGCAAACTGTTTGATTTGTTGTAAATCATCACTGGCTAACGGTTGGTGTAGGGTTAACAAGGCCTGATTGAGTAGGGGGAGCTGTAAGCTGTCTAATAACTCATCCGGCAATAGCTCTGTCAGTGGATATTGTTTGAGTAGAACAATCGCTTGTTTAATCAACTTTAAAATAGAGGCCTGTCCCAAACCTTCGGTGGTTGGGTAAATGGGGGTAAGACTGTCCTCTAAAGCTGGGGGTGCATCAGGCGTGATAAATTCATAAGTCGGATGTACCATCTCCAAACCACTTGGGCCTGAGCGCACTTCTCCAAACACGCGGAGCGTTTTACCGCGGGTAAACTGCTGTGCTTGGCGATGATGAAAATGGAAAAAACGCAGGGTTAAAAAGGTGCCCGAAGGCGATTGGACTTTAACCAGTAGGCTACTGCGACGACCACGGCTTAGGGTTTGGGCAAAGACCTCACCCTCTACCAGAACCTCCGTGCCGATGAGTACACGATCTAAATCGGTCAGGCGGGTTTTATCCTGATAGCGCAACGGTAGATGAAACAGCATATCCTGGACGACAAAAAGCCCCAATTTATGGAGCTTTTCAACTTGTTTTGGGCCAACGCCTTTTAAAGCGGTGAGTTGCTGTTGTGCCAACATAGATGCGACTTTTACGGAAAGCCTAAATTTTAGCAAAGCTTGGGCTGACTTGTTTAAAAATACTATGTTGACGTTGAACGTTCTTTAGCGAAAGACTTTAATATGTGTCTTATCTTTTATGGTAGATTGTTCCAATTCAATTCTTCTGTACGCTTAAATTAAAAAGGATGGGCTTATTTTGCCTAAATCGTTGCTTAAAACATCGCCTAGCATTGCCATCATTGGCGCCGGGCCAGCAGGCCTAATGGCGGCTCAAGTTCTAGCGGAAGCTGGTTATCCTCCAGTAGTGTTTGATGCGATGCCTTCGGCAGCTCGGAAGTTTTTACAAGCGGGACGCGGCGGCTTGAATCTGACGCATGGCGAGGATTTTGAGGTTTTTAAAGGACGTTATTTTGAAGCGCAAAATTTTATTACGCCTGCTTTAGAAAAATTTACCCCGACGGACTTACGGAACTGGGCGGAAAGCTTTGGTTTTGAAACCTTTGTCGGCTCTTCGGGCAAAGTCTACCCTTTAGATAAAAAAGCCGCGCCTTTATTAAGAGCCTGGTTACACCAGCTTAAAAGCCAGAATACTGTGTTTCACATGAAACATCGCTGGATTGACTGGCAGGTTTTCCAAAACTCGGCAGAAACTCAGGTTCAAACCACGGCCAATAGGCAAACTCAAGCGTGGCTGTTTGAAACGCCTGATGGTCTAAAAACATTCGAGTTTGATGCCGTGATTCTCGCTTTAGGGGGGGCATCTTGGCCGCATTTAGGCTCGACCGGAAGTTGGGTGGCTCCACTCTCTGCAAAGGGGGTTAGTGTGACTCCGTTACAACCGGCTAATATGGGATTTGATGTGTTGTGGAGTGATGTCTTTAAAGCAAAATTTGCTGGCACGCCTTTAAAGAATGTTGAGTTAAGTTTTACCACTGCGAATGGTGAAGAGCAGAATCAATTAGGCGAGCTAATGATGACTGAAAAAGGCGTAGAGGGCAGTCTAATCTATACCTTTTCAAAATTGCTCAGAGAGCAGTTAGTGCATAAAAGTCCTTTTGTGATTTATTTGGATCTGTTTCCGCATCGTACTTTGGCACAGTTAAGCGAGCAGTTGAGTGCGCCGCAAGGTAAGCAGAGCTTAAGTTCTTTTTGGAAACGTTTGGGACTGACAGGGGTCAAGGCTTCCTTGTTAAGAGAAATGCTGAATAAGGCAGAATTAAACCAACCAGGCCTGGTAGCTTCGACATTGAAGCATTTGCCGCTCAAGCTAATGGGCGTGCGGCCGATTGAAGAGGCGATTAGTACCGCCGGTGGCGTTGCTTTTGAAAGTTTAAATGAAGATTTGATGTTAACGGCTATGCCAGGGGTGTTTTGTGCAGGAGAGATGCTCGATTGGGAAGCGCCTACGGGCGGTTATCTACTCACGGGGGTGATGGCGCAAGGTAAGCAAGCTGCGGAAGGGCTGTTAGCCTTTATGCTCGCGCTAGATTCAGAGTCATCCACAGAGTAGTGGCCAAACCTTGTACAGCTTGTTTGTAGCCGATTTTACCAAGTAACACGCATAAAAAAGCCCTCAAATTTGAGGGCTTTTTAGTTTGACGAACCCTCGTGAAAAGTAGGGAGTATCAGATCTATGACCCCATCTTATCAGCGACTTGTTGAATAAAGTCCTGAATATAGGGTTGATGATGCAATTCCCGCACGGTAGCAGCGTATAGCGTTGACCACAGTCCATCTTTTCCCAGTCGGCGAGTCGGCAGATGGCTAAATTCAGATTGGGTTTCGATGAGCCATTTAGGCAATACGCAGAGCCCGCGGTTGGAATCGACCAGTTGCAACATCATTAGTGTGAGCTCAGAGTGTCGCAGTTGTTGTGGTTGAACTTCGGCTGGAGTTAAAAAGCGCTGAAAGACATCAAGTTTCTGTTGGTCCACAGGGTAAGCGATTAGTGTTTCCTTCTGGAAGTCTTTCGGCTCCAACCATTGCTTGTTATTTAATGGGTGCTGTAGCGGTAGCACACACACTTGCTCATAGCTGAATAATGCATCATATTGCAAAGCACTCAATGGTTCAGGGTCAGAGGTAATCACTAAATCGAGTTGTTTGGTTTGTAAATTTTTCAAAGGTTTTGCACCAAATGAATTTAAGATGTCCAAATCCACATTTGGCCATTTTTCTTGATAATGGCGCAATAAAGGCAACAGCCATTCAAAGCAGGTATGACAATCCACACCGATGTAAAGACGCCCCTGTTCGCCTTGTGCTAAAGCCTGTAGGGTGCGCTGAGTTTGCTGTAATTTGGGCAATACTTCTTGAGCGGTCTTTAAAAGGGTCTTTCCCGCAGGGCTGAATTGAATGGGATTGGTTTTACGTTCAAACAGTTTGAGTTCGAGCTGCTCTTCTAGTTGTTTAATTTGGTGGGAGAGTGCTGATTGTGTCATGCATAGACGTTCAGCCGTTAAGTTGACCGAATGGGTTTCTGCGAGAGTGGCGATAGTTTGTAGGTGTTTGATTTCTATCATGGGGTTTGCTTATGTTTTAAGATGAGTATTATTCATGTTTATCTGAAATATAATCGTTTGTTTTCATGTGGAATGGATTCTATCATGCTTTCTCGAACTGTATATAAAGAAATCGGGAAGGGAAAGTATTATGAAAATCCATAATTTAGGGTATCCACGTATAGGTGGGCAACGCGAGCTAAAATTTGCATTGGAATCGTATTGGTCAGGCAGTAAAAGCTTAGAAGACCTGCAAACACAAGCGACTGAAATCCGTTATCAGAATTACCAAACTCAAATCGCCGCGGGGGTGCAGTGGTTGCCAGTGAATGATTTCGCATTGTATGATCAAATGTTGAATATGAGTACTTTATTAGGAGTCATTCCTAGAAGATTTAGACAGGAAAACTATGAACTGGATGTGGCTTTCAGGATGGCGCGAGGGCGAGCGCCAAGTGACGATCTACCATGTTGTGGCGGCCATTCACAAAGTGCAGCTTCGAAAGCCGATTATGCTTGTGATATGAAAAAGTGGTTCGATACCAACTATCACTATATCGTGCCTGAGTTTGAAGCGGATACCAAATTTACCATCACTGACACACGCTTATTTTCTGAAGTGACTGAGGCATTGATTGTTGCCAAAGATGGGATTGATGTCGGAGTCAAACCAGTGCTGGTTGGCCCCTTAACCTATCTATATTTGGGGCAAAATAAAAATCGTGGTGGAAGTAGGTTAGATCTGCTGGATGAGCTTGTGGACACCTATATAGAGGTGTTGCAACGTCTTGCCCAACAGGGAGTGGAGTGGGTGCAGATTGATGAACCGATTTTGGTATTAGAGTTAGAGCAGACCTGGCAACAAGCCTTCGCGAAAGTATATGAAAAATTATCCTCTGCTGGGGTGAACTGCCTATTAACCACTTATTTTGAGTCATTGGGGAACAACCTAGATATCGTTAAAGATTTAGCGGTGCAGGGGCTGCATATTGATGGCCTACGTGGTGCTTCGCAAGTGAATCAAGTAATAGAGAGTTGGCCTGCTGAGAAAGTGCTCTCATTAGGATTGGTAGATGGCCGCAATGTGTGGCGCACAGACTATCAACAAGCCTTGCTACAAGCCTTACCAGCGCATGAAAAATTTGCAGAAAATCTTTGGTTAACGACTTCTTGTTCTCTGTTGCATGTGCCAGTAGATTTAAATGTTGAGAAAAATTTAGATGCGGAGCTCAAGTCCTATTTGGCGTTTGCACGGCAAAAGCTGGATGAAGTCGCGGACTTGGCAAAAATACTCCTAGGCGCTAAGGATGCCGATACGGTCTTAGCTATTAATGCGCAAAGCATTCAATCTAGAAGAGAATCGACAGCTATTCATAATAGCAAGGTACAACAACGCTTAAACAGGTTGGCGGAGATCGATTTAAATCGTCATCACAAGTTTGAAAACCGCATTAAATTGCAAGAGGCGCAGTTTAAATTACCGCTGTTTCCTACCTCCAGTATTGGTTCGTTTCCACAAACCAGCGATATTCGCGAAACACGTCGTGATTTTAAGCAGGGTCGCTTGAGTGCCTCTGAATATAAGCGACGCATGCAAGCCGAAATTGAGTTTGCGGTTCGTAAGCAAGAGTCATTGGATATGGATGTCTTGGTGCATGGTGAGCCAGAGCGCAATGATATGGTGGAGTACTTTGGTGAACAACTTAATGGTTACGCTTTTACACAGTTTGGCTGGGTTCAGTCTTATGGCTCTCGTTGTGTCAAGCCACCCATTATTTATGGTGATGTTTCACGTGAAGCTCCGATGACCGTTGCTTGGTCTGCTTACGCGCAAAGTTTGACGGATAAAATCATGAAAGGTATGCTCAGTGGACCAGTGACTATGTTGCAGTGGTCGTTTGTGCGTGATGATCAACCGCGTAGTGAAACCTGTAAGCAAATCGCGCTTGCGTTGCGTGATGAGGTGTTGGGCTTGGAAGCGGCAGGTATCCACATGATTCAAATTGATGAGGCGGCTTTACGGGAAGGCTTACCGCTGAAACAATCAGACTGGCAGGATTACTTGAGCTGGGCGGTGGATGCATTTCGTTTAACCACATCAGGGGTGGCGGATAAGACGCAGATTCATACTCATATGTGTTATTCAGAGTTTAACGATATCATTGAAGCGGTTGCAAAGATGGATGCGGATGTGATTACCATTGAAACTTCGAAATCGCAGATGAAGCTCCTGCAAGCTTTTGTCGATTTTGAATACCCTAACCAGATTGGACCAGGTGTATATGATATCCATTCACCGAATATCCCAGAAGTGACGCAAATGGTCGGGTTGATCGAGAAAGCAGCAGAAAATATTCCTGCGGGACGTCTATGGGTCAACCCCGACTGTGGTTTAAAAACTCGTGGTTGGCAGGAAACGGAGCCGGCATTGCGCAATATGGTGGCGGCAGCCAAACAGTTACGGGAGAGGTTGAGTATGAAAGCCTCTGCATAGTTTTTTGAGATTACACATAAAATATTTTTACACTAAAAAGCCCTCAAATTTGAGGGCTTTTTAGTTTGACCAGGCCTGGTCAGTCTTTTGTTATCCAATAGCTATTCTAGTAAGACGATAAAACCATGACGCCATCCATTTCGACATCGGTATCTTTAGGCAATTGTTTCACTGCAACAGCAGCTCGTGCAGGGTAAGGCTCTACAAAGTATTGCGCCATAATCTCATTAACGGTCGCAAAGTGACTCATATCCGTTAAGAATATATTTAGTTTAACGATATCTTGCAAAGAACCGTCTGCCGCTTCACAAACCGCCGTTAGGTTCTTAAAAACCTGGTGAATGCGTTCTGCAATATCCCCTTCTTTCATTTCCATTGTTTCTGGAATCAGTGCAATTTGACCTGAAAGATAGACAGTATTATCAACACGAACCGCTTGAGAGTAGGTGCCAATCGCTTGGGGTGCATTTGGGGTAGAAATGATGGTTTTCATGTGTATTCCTTAAGTCTTAGCTCTAATAGATTGTTTGCAGATATTTTAGCAAAAGTTTTAAGGCGATAAACTTATTCCGAAGCAGTATTTAAATTGAAACCCTCAGGTTTTTCTTGGACTTTGGTGGTTGCGAGGAGTATTCTAAAAACTAATTTTTCATAGAAAATTAACGTAATTTTATGTCTGTAAACAACCCTTTACCATCGTTGCGCCACATGGATCGAGCTGAAGTACATCAGAGTTGCATTCCGTCGATTTTATTCGGTATTATTCTGTTTTCTATCCTCAGCGTTTCGGCCATCACACAGTGAATTATCGAATTGAGTCTGAAGTCATCAAACCGATGGCGATTAATGCGTTAACCTTAACGGTAGGAATCAGTACCGGTATCAGTCAACTCAAAGTTTCAGGTACGGTTGAAGAGATGTTTAAGGGCGCTGATAACAATATGTATACTGCTAAAAATGCCAAGCGTCAGTAGTTTTATGTCTAAGTCTTTCTGGATAGCGCTTAGTATGAGTGTCTGCTTCAGCTCAACTCTCTTAGCGGAAGGAGGCAGATCGTCAGAAAGTTTGGGTGAGGTGTTGTTAAGCACAGGCCTGAAGTCCGTCGATATTACCTTGAACGGTGAGTCCTTTACCATTCAGCGTAATCAAACTCCTGGCAATACCATAACAGATCTTTATGCCAGTACCACTGTGGGTTCTATCCAGCCGATGACTTTAGCACCAGGTATTGAGACCATTGCAGAATTGGATGTTATTGGTTATCTGCAACAAGCGCAAACCGATTCGAACATCATTCTCGTCGATACACGTACCGCATTTTGGTTCTCACGTATGCGCATTCCTGGCAGTCTCAATGTGCCTTATAGTTTATTTAAGGATGAGCTGAGCGCTTTGGAAGCGCTCGAAAAGTTCTTCAATGTTCGTTTTGACAATAAAGGTCAATTAGACTTTAGCCAAGCTAAAACCATTATCGGTTATTGCAATGGCCATTTTTGTGGACAAACCCCAAGTGCTTTTAAGCGAGAGGCGTTCTCGTTAATTAATATAGGCTATCCACCCGAAAAACTAAAATATTATCGTGGTGGTATGCAAGCTTGGAGTGCCTTAGGGCTAACGGTCGTGGGTGATGAGGTCTTAAGTCAGTAAATTGAAATATCGAGTTAATAAAAGAAGCAGGGGTAGTCCTATATTTTTAACCCGACGTAGCCGCTTCGACTTGTGAAGGGTTTTGAGATGTGGAATTTGATTGATTCATAAAGCGACCACACCCCGCAAGGGGGTATAAAGGCCTGGTTAGAATGTTTTACAGGCGATGGATTTTTTCGACAATTGGCATGCGTTTTAAGTGGCGCATGACTTCAGCCAAATGTTTGCGGTCACGGACGTTAATCACAAAATGCATTAGACTATAAGATTCATCTTTGTCTTCTGAGCGAACGCGTTCAATATCGGTGTTGATTTTGGCAATCTCATTAGCAACTTTCGCTAATGTACCGCGCTCGTTTTTAGCTTCGAGTTGAATCTCTACTAAATAAGTGCCTGTCGAGTTTTCATCCCAATGTACATCCAGGTATTTTTCGGGATTATTTTTAATGTTTTTTACATTGTGACAAGTGCTTCTATGAATCACCAACCCCTTCTCAGTGCTTATAAATCCAAGAATATCATCGCCCGGTATTGGGTGGCAACAGTTGGCAAATTGCAATGCCATCCCTTCCGTTCCAGAAATAGGTAGGCCTGCTTCTAAGCCAATGTTTTTCGGTATGATTTTGTCATCCGTGCCTAAGACCGTATCGTGAATTTGCTTGGCGACTAACGGCGACATACGATTACCAGAACCTAAATCTGCCAATAATAAATCCCAACTAGAGAGTTTAAGTACGTCAATCAACTCCGCGCGGATCTCATTCGTCAGTCCTTCATAGGACATATTGAATTTGCGTAATGATTTCGACAGCATTTTGTGACCCAGGTTAATGGCATCGCCGACTTGTTGGCTTTTCATAAAGTGACGAATTTGAGAACGGGCTTTTGCAGTGCTGACAAAGTTGAGCCAAGCTGGATTGGGCTGTGCATCCTTACTCTTAATGATGTGAATGGTTTTACCGCTTTGCAGTTTTGTACGCAACGGCACAAGTTTCTTATCAATACGACAGCCAACTGTAGCGTGGCCAATATTGGTGTGCACAGCATAGGCAAAATCAACCGGGGTTGAGCCGGTTGGCAGTGTGATGATGTCGCCTTTAGGGGTGAAGACGTAGATAACATCTGGGAACAGATCGATTTTGACGTTCTCTAAGAAGTCCAGCGAGTTACCGGCACTTTGCTGGATTTCCAGCAGGTTCTTGACCCACTCTTGCGCACGTACATCAACCTGCGAACTGTGTTTACCTGCCTGCAATTCATTTTGTTTATACTGCCAGTGCGCTGCGATACCGTGTTCGGAGACTTCATTCATGATTTTATCGCGTATCTGGACTTCTAAATGTACGCCATAAGGGCCAAACAGAGAGGTATGCAGAGATTGATAGCCATTGCTTTTGGGGATGGCGATGTAGTCTTTAAAGCGTTGTGGCAGCGGTTTGTATAGAGAGTGAACAGAACCTAAAGTGCGATAACATTCATCGGCGGTGTCGACGACGATGCGAAAAGCAAAGATATCCAAAATGTCGGCAAAACTCTGGCGTTTATTCTTCATCTTTTTATACAAGCTATAAAGATGTTTTTCACGTCCAAAGACTTTACCGGAAATATTCTCTTGGTTTAGACGGTTTTGAATGGTGTCGGTGATTTGCTCAATGACTTCATTACGGTTACCACGCGCCTTTTTAACGGCATGTTCGAGTACAGCAAAACGTCGCGGGTGCATGGCTTTAAAGCCAAGGTCTTCTAGCTCTAGTCGAATGGCATTGATGCCTAATCGGCCGGCAATTGGGGCAAAGATATCTAAGGTTTCATGCGCAATACGACGTTGTTTATCTGGACGCATTACGCCCAGAGTACGCATATTGTGAAGACGGTCGGCCAACTTGATCAGAATGACGCGAATATCGCGCGCCATCGCTAAAATCATTTTACGGAAGTTTTCAGCTTGGGCTTCTTGCGGATTATCAAACTCGAGTTTACCGAGTTTCGTTACGCCATCGACAATTTCAGCGACACTTTCGCCAAAACGATTAACGATATCTTGTTTGGTGTAGGGGGTGTCTTCAACAACATCATGCAGGATAGCGGCTATCAGGCTTTCTTGATCGAGTTGAATTTCTGCGAGGATTTCAGCAACCGCGACGGGATGCCAAATATAGTCTTCACCCGATTTACGGGTTTGACCTTGATGCGCTAAAGCGCCAAACTCATAAGCTGCTTGAATGCCAGCAACTTGTTCTGCGGTTAAGTATTTCGAGGCTTTCTCGAGTAGACCGTTAGTCGAGTTTGGAGTAGGCATAAGAGGTTGGTTTTAGCTGAAAAATGGAGGTGTATTAGGATCGGCTAAAACAACTTCTGCATCAATCGTCCCTGCGGCAAGTTCGCGCAATGCAACAACTGTCGGCTTATCATTGTCCCAATCGACAGTCGGCTCAGCACCATTTGCAATTTGACGTGCGCGTTTAGCACTCAAAATAACAAGTTCAAAACGGTTTTCTACTTGATCTAAACAATCTTCTACTGTGACACGTGCCATATTGAGCTTCCACTTAAATTTAAAGATAAAGAGTTATTTTACACGAAATTTTTATTTATTTTCAAAATCTTGTGGCGAATCAAGCTTTATTACGCCTTTGTTGTTTCGCCAAGCAGGGCTTTTAAGTAGCTTTCAAGTATGCCTTTTTGAGATTGTGCAGCGCTTAAAGCGTTTTGTCCAAGCATGAGGCGCTGTTTTTCATCGTCAACTAAAGACAGTATTGTGCTGTTTAAATCAATGATACTTGCGCACTGTAACAAACCTTGGTGTTTTAAAAGCAGGGTGGTTTCGTCTGTAAAATCAGACATGTCTGGCCCGGTGATAATGGCTTTCTGATAACCGGCAGGTTCGAGTACGTTATGGCCGCCTTTCGGCACGAAGCTGCCCCCCATAATCACCAGTTTGGCATGCTCAAATAGGGGCATGAGTTTTCCCAAACGATCATCCAAAAACAACTTGCTTTCTGCGTCTGGAGATTCACCTTTGCTGGCAACCTTTATGCTTTTCGAGAGCGTTAACAACTGTTTTTGAATGGCGGCACTGCGTTTAGGGTGGCGTGGCACAATGACTAATAGTTCAGGTCTGTTTTGTTTTAACCAGGCCTGACTAATTTGCAATTCTTCATCGGCATGACTTGAAGCTAATAATACATAGTCACGATTAAGCGGATTTGGATTGTGGATAATCGTCTCTTGTTGGGCATATTTTAAGTTGCCCATGATGATAACCCTGTTTGGATTTGTTCCCATGGCTATAAAACGGTCTGCTTCAATTTGCGAGCGTGCTAAAACCCGAACGATATTTTGCAAGCTTTGTTGATAAGCCTCTTTAAGCCATTGCGGTGCATTGAGGGTTTTATGTGATAAACGTGCATTGATTATGCTAACGGGGATTTGCTGTTGTTGGCTGAGTCGATAGAGGTTAGGCCAAATTTCAGTTTCTAAAATCCAGCATTCCGTCGGTTGGCTAGCCTTTAAAAAGCGGCGGATTGCAAAGGGCCAGTCCATCGGTAGATAGCGATGCTCTACGGAGTCTGAAAAAAGCGTTTCGACTACCGTCTTTCCTGTTGGTGTATTGGTGGTAATCAATATATCAAATTGAGGTTGTATCGCGCGAATAAGAGGTTCTGCCGCTTTGACTTCGCCTACTGATGCGCAGTGCAACCAAATGCGTTTTGTCGTGGATTTTGCAAGGGGAGGGTAAGATAAGCCCAGGCGCTGCAAGAAAAAAGCAGACCCCGTTTTGCGTTTAACGGTCTCTATTAGAATGATTAGGACGATGAGCGGGCTTAGCAGCCTAATTAACAGTTGATATAGTTTCATTAAAATAGTGTCATTAAAGTCTCATTAAAACCGAGTTTTCAAAGTAACCACACCCCGCAAGGGGGTATAAAGGCCAGGTTGTTTTCAAACTGCATTGAAATTAGTGGCCAGCTTGCAGTAAGGCTTCCATTATGGCGATGTCACCTGGCAGATCGACTTCGGGTGAATCCCACTTGCTTTCGACCACCTTGATTTTGTGACCGTATTCCAAAGCACGCAGCTGTTCAAGCTTTTCAATGTCTTCTAGCCTGCCCATTGGTAAGGCATTGAAGGTGTCGACAAAGCCTTTGGTGTAGGCGTAAATGCCTAAATGCTTAAAGCTGTCATGATCCCAATAATCACGGCCATGTGGAATAGTCGCGCGCGAGAAATACAGCGCAAAGCCATTAACATCCATCACCATTTTGACATCTTTTGGATTGGTGATTTCCGCTTCATTAACGATTTTAAAAGACAGAGTACTCATCTCAAAACTGCCATCGTAATCATCCGCCATAAATGGTGAAATCACATCTTCAATCGACTGAGGATGCACCAACGGTTGGTCGCCCTGTACGTTGACAATCAAATCATCGTCTTTTAAACCTAAAGCATTCGCTGCCGACGCAATACGATCGGTGCCTGAGGCCGCTTCAACGGGTGTCATTACCACCTTGCCGCCAAAGGCTTCTACCACGTCTTTAATACGATCATCATCGGTCGCAATATAAACGCCTGCCAAACCTTGAGCTTTAGAGATACGTTCATAAACATGCTGAATCATCGGCTTGCCATCAATCAATTTAAGCGGTTTACCCGGTAAACGTGAAGAACCATAACGAGCAGGGATAAAGACATAAGTATTCATAAGGATCACTTTAGAAAGATGGGTTGAAAAGGGTGTTTTAATTAAACAAGGAAAAGATGTTTGTAGCCTCTATTTGTTTCGCTAGCAAGGCAGAGGCTAGGAAGTTTAGTGTACTAAACGACGAAGCCGATAACGTAGCTAGCGGGACAAAGAGAGGTGAAAACTACATTTTAGAGTAGAGGGAGCGTAACAGCTCCGGCGTCACTTTCTCTTTCCAGTTTGGTCCGTATACATTTTCCCATAGCGGAGCTAAACCAGACGCGGTACGAATCATCTTTTCCATATCGGCTTCAGAAAGGTCTTTAGTAATGCCTTTTGGTAACACGATATTGTGTTTTTTCATCATTTCACGGAAGACTTTAACGCCTTCTGGATAGAAATCATCTAACACATCAAACGCGATGCAGTTACCAATACCGTGATGGTAACCCATTACGTATGACAAACCGTATGATAGGGCATGACACGCGCCAACTTGACTATAAGCGATACTTTGACCGCCCATGTAAGAGGCCATCATCAACTTCTCATCAGAATCAGGATGATCCTGTAAAAAGACTTGGTTGCACAGGTCTAAAGATTTCTCACCAAAAGCACGCGCGAATTCATTGATGTAAGTGCCGTTAAGCGCTTCAATATTGTGAATATAGCAATCCATTCCGGTATAGAACCACTGGTTCGCAGGCACGCCTTGAAGTAAGTCTGGATCCATAATAATTTGGTCATAAACGGTGTAATCTGAGTTCATGCCTAGTTTCTTATCAGGCCCGGTTAATACGGTAGTGCGTGACGCTTCTGCACCGGTTCCAGAAATCGTTGGAATGCCGACATGGTGAACCGCTGGATTTTTGATTAAATCCCAGCCTTGGTAAGAAGCTGAACCGCCTTCATTGGTTAGCATTAAAGCAACGGCTTTACCTAAATCTAAAGCCGAACCACCACCTAAACCAACGACGCTGACAGGGTTGCGGCCATTGTTGTTTTCTGTCGCGAACTGCTGAACTTCAACTGTTAAGGCATCGACGTAAGTGGTTTTAGGCTCGTCAGTGACGTCTAACCAAATCACCATATCTTTATCGGTGGCAGGAATGCGTTCTGCTAACGGCTTATCTTTATGGACTTCATCGACCAAGAAAACCACGAAATCGCCCATTTTTTGGCGTTCATCTGCGAGTACATCATCCAATTGATCAAACGAACCACGACCAAAAATCATTTTAGGGACAGTTTTAAAATTACGAAACTTCATTGAATAGAATCCTTGGTCTTATTGGTTAAAAACGTTTGCGAATGCATCAATACGCATTTGAATGTCTTCTTCTGTCCAAGACAGTTGAATCAACATTGAAACGGTACGGCTGATAATCGCATCTGATTTTGGCGTTTTAATTTGGGTGTAATCTGGACGATCGGCAATCAACTCAATCGGCAGTTTGGCCGATGCAGTAATATTATGAATATGCGTCCAGTTCTTTAGGTAATGCCAGTTGTTGCCATACCAATAGAATACCGCTGGAACTTTTTGCTCGGTTAGGCCAGCAACGACTTCACGTGCACGTTCTTCAGTTGGTAGGAATATACTTAAGAAACCTGCGTTATCGCCGGCTTCATCCGGAAGTTCACGGAAGGTAATTTCTGGATACTGTTTTAAAGCGTCTTTTAGGGCTTTTTTGTTTTTGCGCTGCGTCTCTAAGATACGCGGCAGTTTGCGCCATTGCGCCACACCGACTGCGGCATTCATCTCTGAAATACGGAAGTTGTTACCCATAATTGGGTGGCTTTCTGCACCGCGATCTAAACCGATATGGTCATGACCGTGATCGGCAAACATGTGGGCGTTGTTATAGATATTGGTGTCGTTGGTTAGAATTGCGCCGCCTTCTCCACAAGAGATGGTTTTAACGGAATCAAACGAGAAACAACCGATTTGACCGATGGTGCCGAGCGCTTGACCTTTATAGCTTGCGCCCGTCGCCTGGCAGGCATCTTCTAGTAAGACAATATTGTGTTTGTCACAAATCGCTTTGATTTCATCCATCTTACCCATCGAACCACACATATGTACAAAGTTGATGGCTTTAGTGCGCGGCGTAATCACGGCTTCAATGCCTTCTGGAGACAAGGTTAAGGTTTCATCAATTTCTGCAAAAATCGGAATCGCACCGGCAAAGACAATCGCTTCAACACTCGCCACAAAAGTAAACGGCGGTACGATGACTTCATCCCCCGCGCCAATGCCCGCTGCCATTAAGGCCGTGGTCAAAGCCGTGGTACCACTAGAGACTAGGTGAGAATGTTTCGCACCTGTGGTTTCGCAAATCATGCCTTCTAGTTCACGTGCTTTCCATACGTCATTACGCATGCCGTCAAAGTTGTAGCGAAAGGTAAAACCTTTGTCCATAACTTCATTAATTTGTTCTTTTTCAGATTCATCAAAAATCTCAAAACCAGGCATTCGTCGCTCCTAAATATGAATATGCGAAATGTAAAATTTGTGTGTTGGTTTAAACTTAGCTAACCATCGCTTGAATTAAGCTGGTATGGGCTTCTACTTGTTTGGCTTGCGTCAGTCGCCCAGAACAGAAAATACTGTGTAATTCTTTTAAAGCGATATCAAAATTATTGTTAATCACAATGTAATCAAATTCAGGGTAGTGCGATAGCTCACTGACGGCATCGGCCATACGGCGTTCAATAATATCATCACTGTCGGTACCACGACCTGTTAAGCGTTTTTTGAGCTCTTCTAAGGACGGAGGCAGAATAAAGATAGAGGTCGCATGCGGCATTAATGCTCTGACCTGTTGCGCACCTTGCCAATCAATTTCTAAAATGACATCTTTACCGGAATTCAGTTGCTCTTCTACGCTACTTTGTGAGGTGCCGTAAAAGTTATCAAAGACCTGGGCGTGCTCTAAAAAATCACCTTGAGAGATCTTGGTTTGAAATTCTTCAATTTTCAAGAAATGATAGTTAACACCATTTTCTTCGCCAGGACGTTTGTCGCGAGTGGTGCTCGAAACAGAGACTTTGATTCGGCTATCTAATTCAATTAACTTGCCGACTAATGAGGTTTTACCCGCGCCAGAAGGGGCTGAAACAATATAAAGTGAACCACGCATAAGACTACTCCAAGTGACTGGTTTTTTTGCTAGTAGGCTATTTTAACAGAGAATTTACGGACGGGGGAAGCTATGAATGTGTCGCTTGAAAAGGTCTTTGATAAAGCCTCCGCCAGAGGTCTTACGTTTAAAAATAAAAACGTGCGCGCGCTTCCCATTTTAGGTCATTGAGTTTCTCACCAAACTCGGTTTGCGTGTCACCTTGTAATGCGCTAACTCGTAACCTAAATTCATGGTTTTTAAGGCCTGTATAAATGAGTTCGGGGGTGAGCACGTAACTTGAATCTTCCAAATTCATAATGCCCGTCAATGCGGCGCTGAGATAGACAATATCGGCAAAATCTTTTTGGCTGGCACGTAGATAGAGATATTGCTGTCCAGGATTAGTTGCCGCATAGCCAGCTTGTTTTGCTTGTTGCACCAGTTGATAGTCGCTTGGTGAAGTCAGAGGGTCAGAGTGCGCCAAATCATAAAAGGTGTCGAACTCAGTCACGCTATAACCCTGCGGATTGACATACCATTCGGCTATCCAGGTTAATTCCGATTCTGTTAGATAACGCAATCCGAGCAGGCCTTGAAAACTGTCAGAGGTTTGGCTGACGAGCTGGTTGTCGGCCGTCAGTAGCGTTTGAGTTTGTTGGCTACGGTAAGCAAAGTCACCGTGAACTTCAAAATTACTCGCAAGATTACTGGAAAAACTTACGCCAAAATCGGTGTTGGTTTCGGTGGAATAACGCAGATAGAAATCTAAATCGGTTTCGCCAATCAGCAGGTAGAGTTTACCCGCCCAAACGAGATTGTCGGCAGAAGAGTTACTCGAATCGATATTAAAATCGTCATTCACTGAATCGCTTACCGGCACGATAAAACCTGAAGCGGAAAGGGTTTTGACCAGGCCTGGTAAGATTCTGGTGTATTCGGCACTGGCTAAAATAAAGCCTTCACGATTCACTTCTGGATCGTCCGGATTCTTGGTGCGTTCAATAAAACCGACCGGATTCCAAGCGTAACCTTTACCCCATTTAATCGCCCGTTTACCAATTTCTAAAGACCATTGATCGGATGGTTGAACACTCCAAAAGGCTTCTTGCAGGGTATGCTGCGTGGTTTCGCTAAAGTCATCGTTTTGCCAGTTAGAGAGGCTGCGAAAATTCAGCGTGCTGTTATCGAATCGGTAGAGTCCTTCTAATTCGAGTTCACTGTAATAACGGGTTAAGTCTTTGGCGGATTCAATCGGTTGAAACGTCAGATTGGTAAAAGCAGCATTCGGGTCGACATTAAGCTGAGAGCTCATGACATCAAGGTGGCCTTTAAATTCATAGGGCTTTTTTTCATACTGCGCCGCACTGAAGCTGAATTCTTCGGCCAGCGCGGTGTTGAATGCCGGATTTAGACTCATAACCCCGAGTAAACTAAGAGAGAAAGCCGCCCTTGAAAGTTTCATTGACGTAAATCACCGACTTTAGACATATAGCCTAAAGAGAAGACTTCGTCATTTAGCTCGCGGGCTTTAATGCCATCAAACAGCATGATTGAGGTATAGCCTTTATATAAAGGACTGTCGGTCTCTAGTTTTGCGGGACGAATATAACCGTTGCCAAAGTCTTTCATTTGGCTGTAATGCAGGGTTTTAATCAACATCGTGCTGGCCGAAAAGGCTTCGATTTTGATGGGCGTTTTATGGACTTTATCGACCGTCATTTTCAAGCTGTCATACGCCACGGTTCTGTTTTTGGCTTTTAGGCTCAGTAGGTAGTGATCTTCGAGTTCTTCAATCGCTGTCGCATCGTATTCGGCACTGTATTCAAGTTGCAAAATATCGGAGTTATTAAAAACCCCTCCGACCACAGACTGCAAGCTGGTAATGCGTAGCGGTTTGCCGACATTGGGGATATACAGCCACATATTGTCGCCAATACGTAAACTGCTGCGACCGCGTTCACTGGCGGGGTCTAGAAACAGTGCGACTACGCTTTCTTTGCCTTTTTTAACGGTATATAAGACAAACTCTTTACGATCGCCATCAGGCTCAATATTGATGAGTTTACGATACATTTCATAAGACTCGGGTTGCAGGCGTTGATCAATCTCTTTTAATAAGACATTGGCATCCGGCAGTTCCGCGAAAGCTTGCTGAGAAAAGAGTAAACCAAAGCTCATTAAAAGCGCCATGAATGTGCTTTTAAGCCTGTTTGCTTTTGTGCTTCTTTGAGTGGTTTTCATAAGGATTCCTTTAAACTTGTCTTAACGCATCAACCGGGTTGAGCTTGGAAGCTTTCCAAGCCGGTTGTAAACTCGCCAAAATCGCCGCGATTATGACCATGAATGAAGCCCATAAAATTTGACTGATGGAAATCTGAGGGTCTAATATCAAGCCACTCTGACGTCCAAATGAGAAGCTGATTTCAGCGTGCTGCAATCCAAAGATAATCAATAGACTGATAATCACCCCGAGAATCGCGCCGACCAGACCGAGTAGCAGTCCTTCGGTAATAAACAGGCGCAAAATGGCATTTGGTTGCGTGCCCATCGCCGCTAAAGTACCAATTTCACGAACGCGTTCGTAAACGGCCATAATCATGACATTCATCACACTAATCAACACAATCGCGACCAACATGATATTGATAAAAAAAGTCATTAAATCAATCATTTTGGCAATGCTGGAAAATGGTGAAAGTTTATCCCAACTATGAATCTCCAAAGCGGGTTTATCTTGTTTATTCATGAGCTGACCAAGGCTGTTATTCAAAGCCTGTAAAACCGGCTTTTCAAAGTCAGGAGACTTTAAGCGTACCGCGATTTCGCTGATTTCATTGCCTTCTAAACGCAACAGTTCGCGGGCATCATCAATATGAATATAGGAATCACGACCTCCAGGGCCAGACAGGCCTTCTAAAATACCATGCACGGTAAAGTTAATGCCATTGACCGAGCCATCTTTATTGGTGGCGACTAAAACCACGGCATCGCCGATTTTAACTTTTAGGCCTTTGGCGATGAGTTCGGGAATCACCAGTTTGCCGCGTTCGATAAATTGCTCAGGATTCGACTGGCCTTCAGGGGTGATTAAGCGTTTTGGCAGATCAGGACAGGTGGCAACCTCTTGTTCTGGATGAATACCATTTAGACGAATGCTGGTGGTTTCTGCAAAGTTACTGAACATTGCCCCCAGTCGAATACGTGGCGACCAAGCTTCTACTTGGGGCATTTCATCAAGCTGTGTTTCGATTTTTTTGACCATGTCTGGTTGCATGTTTAAGGTTAAAGGTAGGCTATCAATTGAAGAGACATAGCCTTTTTTATGCAATTGTAAGTGCCCCATCATCGAATCGGTAATCTGGCCAACCATCATGTTTTTAAACGAACCAGAAGTGCTGACGAATAACAGCATGGCGACCACGCCTAACGTGATGAGTAGGGTGGTGAGTAGAGTACGGCGTTGGTAACGTAATAGATTACGAGCAGCAATGCGAAGTATTTTCATGTTCTCACTCCTTGCTGAAGTAAAGGTTGTCCAGCTGGCTGCCCTGGCGTATGAATCTGCTGGGATAATTTGCCGTCTTCTAAAGTGAATAGGCTTTCGGCCGCGTCCATGATTTTGGGGTCATGAGTGGAAAAGATAAAGGTGGTATCAAATTCATCACGCATCTGTTTCATTAAATCAATAATGCGATAAGCGGTGGCGTGATCTAAATTAGCCGTTGGCTCATCCGCCAAAATCAATTTGGCATTCGAGGCTAAAGCACGGGCGACGGCGACACGCTGTTTTTGACCACCAGACAACTGCGAGGGTAGTTTATTGGCCTGGTCGCTAATGCCAACCGCTTCTAATAAGGTTGCCACGCGTTTTTTACGTTCATGGATTGGCCAATTCTGTACCATTAACAGCGGGTATTCGATGTTTTCGGCCACCGTCAGTACCGGAATCAGGTTGAAGTCTTGGAAGATAAAGCCGATGGTTTCACCGCGAAACTTGGCGGCCTGTTGGCGGTTTAGGGTGCTGACATCAATGCCATCGACGGTCAATAAACCTGAAGAGGGTTTGTCTAAGCAACCAATCATATTCAATAGTGTGCTTTTACCACTGCCGGAAGGGCCCACAAACGAGACGAAAGCCCCCGTTTCAATTTTAAAGTCGACTTCGTGAATGGCATGAACAATTTCGCCACCCGCGCTATATGATTTGGTGAGTTGCATGGCTTCGACAATATTCATACTCATTCCTTCCGGGTTTAAGCCTGGTTTAAGTTTTGTTAGGCCTTTGATTTATCATTAAATAACAGACTGGCTGTAAAGGCAATGTAAAGCCTTATTCTATGGAGGTTAACTTGATTCAGGTTAATAAAAAATGATGGTTTTATTAAATCTTAAATGGAGGCGCATTCATAAATCCATTACAATGCCTTTATGCATAAAGAAAGTATATTTTTAGTAGGCCCTATGGGGGCTGGAAAGTCCACGGTTGGTCGATTGATAGCTGAAAAGCTACACTACCAATTTGTCGACAGTGACCATGAAATTGAAGAGCGCACGGGTGCCACTATTCCGATGATTTTCGACTTCGAAGGTGAGGCTGGGTTTCGTGAACGTGAAGAGTTGATGATTGATGAGCTTAGCGAGCGTACGGAAGTCGTGTTAGCGACCGGTGGCGGCGTGGTCGAGCGCGAAAAAAATCGTCAACACTTGCGTACCCGAGGTTTTGTGGTGTATCTAAAGTCGCCGGTAGAGGCGTTAATCCAACGTACCAAACATGATCGTAATCGACCGCTTTTGCAGACCGATAACCCAGAAAAAGTCCTCGCCGATCTGATGGAAAAGCGTGAGCCTTGGTATTTAGAGATGGCAGATTTAGTCATTGAAACCCAGCAGGTTCCGGTGCATCGCGTGGTCAAACAAATCCTTGACCGATTAGAAGAAGAACAGATTGTTTAAGATTTAAGGCGGCTTTAAAGTCGCTTAAAACCCTTATTAAATCGTTATCTCCAGAAACAGTATTAAAAAGAGACAGAGCAGTGAAGACATTACGTGTTGAGTTAGGCGACAGAAGTTATCCTATTTTTATTGGCCAAGGGTTGATGGGCAATGCCGAGTTGGTTAAGCCTTACGTTAAAGGTAAGCAGGTGTTGATTGTCACCAATACCACCGTCGCGCCTCTGTATTTGGAAGCCTGTGAAAAAGCCTTTGCGGATTTTGAAGTCAAGTCCGTGGTCTTACCAGACGGTGAAGAATATAAAACGCTGGAAACACTTAACTTGGTGTTTGATGAACTAATCGGTCAACGTTTTGATCGTAGTTGTACTTTGATTGCCCTTGGCGGCGGCGTGATTGGCGATATGACCGGCTTTGCGGCGGCGTCTTTTCAACGTGGTGTAAATTTCATTCAAATGCCGACCACTTTACTGTCGCAAGTTGACTCTTCGGTGGGTGGCAAAACCGGTGTGAATCATCCTCTTGGCAAAAATATGATTGGTGCATTCCACCAGCCAGAGTGTGTGGTGATTGATACTGAAACCCTAAATACCTTAGAAGATCGTCAACTCTCATCCGGCCTGGCGGAAGTCATTAAATATGGCTTAATTCAAGATCCTGAGTTTTTTGACTGGTTAGAAGTCAATATCGAAAAGCTTGCGGCGCGTGAACCTGATGCTCTGTCCTACGCCATCGAACGTTCTTGCGAAGATAAAGCGCATATTGTGGCTAAAGATGAAAAAGAAGCCGGTCTACGCGCTTTATTTAATCTTGGCCACACTTTTGGTCACGCCATTGAAGCAGGCATGGGCTACGGTAATTGGTTGCATGGCGAAGGCGTCAGTGCCGGTACCATGCAAGCCGTATTTTTATCGCGTTTATTAGGCGATATTGATGACGGTGATTTTGAACGAGTCATAGAGATTTTTGAGCGAGTCAATTTGCCAATCTACCCACCAAAAGTCTCTGAAATGGACAATCAAAAGTTCCTCGGTTTAATGGCCGGTGATAAAAAAGCCAAAGCGGGGCAGATTCGATTAGTGTTATTAAAGTCGATTGGTGAAGCTTATGTCACTGGCGACTATCCACAAGAATTACTCGAACAAACCTTAACGGACTGGCGTGATTAAAACGTCAGTTGTATTTATCTTAAGAGGTCACTGCATAACTCTGGTCGAGAGAAAAATGAGATAGAATTTTTTAGATTTTAGTCAAAAAAACAAGCGTAATAGCCAGCTATTGCGCGTTTTTTTGGCTGAAAGATGAGAAACTTATAGCCATTTTTACCCGTTCACGAGTTATGCAGTGGTCTCTTTAATTCATCCTAACTCTAGGGGGCGGTATGCCAAGTAGCTATACACAACAATTTTCTGCAGAAGGTGTGCATTTTTCAATGCAAGAAAACATCATGATGATTCATGTTGAAAATGCCTTTGCATCCGCTCAAATCACCACGCACGGTGGCAGTGTTTTAAGTTATACGCCTAAGAATGGCCAAGATCTATTATGGGTCAGTCCGACAGCGCTTTATAACGGCAAAAAACCCGTACGTGGTGGCGTGCCAGTTTGTTGGCCTTGGTTTGGTGCCAATACACAAGATGCTTCAGCGCCAGCACATGGTTTTGTGCGTAATGCAGTTTGGCATTTAGATCATGTTGCTAACTTAGACTCAGGCGTGACCGAAATCGTTTTAACATTTGATTCTGATGCAGAAACCCTAGCAATCTGGCCGCACAGTTTTCATCTGGCGTTGAAGATTGAAGTGGGTGAGAAACTCGCGATGTCTTTAATCACCACCAATCTAAGTGAGCACGATATTCAAATCACCGAAGCCTTCCACACCTATTTTAATGTGGCGGATGCAAGAAACTTGGTGATTAGCGGTTTAGAAGACAGTATCCATTTAGATAAACTGAGTAATGCGCCCGCTGAACGCCAAGTGGAAACCTTAACCTTAGTTCCGCCAATGGATTCAGTGTATTTAGACCAGGCAGGGGACGTTTCGATTGAAGATACTGGTCATCAACGCAGTATCATAATTGAAAAACAGCATGCAGATTCTGCGGTGGTTTGGAATCCAGGCCCTGAAACCGTCAAAGGTTTTGCCGATGTACCTGACGATTTATGGCCAGAATTTGTCTGTGTCGAAGCCGGTAATATATTTGATAATGCGGTCATGATTGCCAGTGGTGATAAACATACCATGACGATGATTTTATCGACTCAGAATTCTTAAAATTCCAAACTGACCAGGCCTGGTCAGTTATTTCGCGGCCATTTTGAAAGCACCGTCAATGGGTGCTTTCTATAGTTGGTCTGTTTTACGGGCTGCTTTCTGTGAATAATTCCTCAAATACATCACGCCCAATATCCCTGTTAATACGCCAGGAAAAATCAGTGACCAATGCGGGATTGCAATATAGGCGTAGATGCCAATAATCCCTCCTAGAATATAAGTCATCAATAGTACGACTAAAACATTACTTTGCCAAGCCCACGGGGTCTGAGACTTTATCTTCTCGGCAAAATGCACACCTATATCGGTCGCATTTCCCGTCATATGAGTCGTGCGCAACTGCAGGCCACGATAGCTCGCGACTAAGGCGTTTTGAATGCCGCAAGCCATCGCACTGAGGAGTACTGAAAAAATCGAGTGTTGGAAGCTTAATAAGGCTGCAAGGGTCAATAAAATACAATTCAGAATTAAACCATAGCCATAGTTTGGGGTTTCGTTGTAACGTTGTTGACCAATCAATAGACCAGAAATAAAAGCCCCTAAAATAAAGCTCATTAAAATCAAAAATGAGATGCTGAGCAAAGACCAGTCGAACTCAACTAAGTGTTTGCTGACATGTGATGCCACGCCGGACATTTGACTCACCGGTATACTAAATTCAATCAACATGGCACTATTAATATAGCCGGCAATCAGAGCCATTAAGCCCGCAATGGTATAAACCTTGATAATTTGGTTTTGATTAAGAGATTCAGCGCTCTCTCTAATAGGGTATGGCATTCCGAGTCCTTAAGTTAGGTGACACCAACATAAATAACTTTGTGTACCATCATAAGCAAAGCAGCCTGATTTTAATAGGGATTTAGCGAGGAATCGGATATTGGCAGTGAATGGCTTCAATCTGCTGTAACACTTCCGACATATTAATATGACGTCGACTGGAGCGATATTTTCTTTTAACTGTTCTAGATTAGTCGTGCCAATAAAATCCCCATGCATTTTGATAATGAAAAAACAGTCAAACTTTGACTTTAGATGCATTTATCTTAATGGATTGGTAATGCGAATTGGAAACTTACCAGGCCTGGTAGGGTTTATCGATATTAATTTTAGCCGTTTTATATTTGAGTTAATTTTACTAAAAGATAAACGGTCATTCTGTATCCCCTTAAAAAAGCTAGCGTGTCCCATATTGAAAAGTTCAAATAAATCATTATGAACAGGTTTCATTAACTGTTTAGTACCCATATAATAATTTACACTGATAATTTACAAGGTTATTTAACCAGCGCATGAAAAAATTACTCAAACCCCTAAATGGTTTTAGAGCCAAAGCATTTGGTATTGCTCTATTTGCACTACTAATGTCGTTCGTACTGTATTGGTTCGGATCCTCCATCAAACAACGAATTATGCAGATAGAAAACCTATGGATTTCTTACAGTACCCACGAAGTCACTAACAGTAATCAGCTTGGCCAAATTCAAAGGCAGCTGGGTTATGGTGGTTTTATTGATCATTTCAAAAGCTATGTGCTATATCAAGATGCAGCACTTATCCCTGTCATTCAGAATGATTTGAATAAAATCTATCACGCGCTTGACCAATTTAGCAATTTAGACGCCTCGCCTGATCAACAATTATCAATTCAACAATTACGTTTCGGTATCAATCGTTACGCCGAAAAATTTGAGCTTGCACAGAGGCTAGTTGCAGTCGGCACCCCGTCATCGATTATTGGCCGACAAGTTGAGGTCGATGATAAGGAAATACTCGATCCTCTCGCCGCGCTAGCAATGCATGTTGTAGAGCATCAAAGCGACATTGAAAGACAAACAATTGAAAAAATATCACAAATTATGCTCATTGCTTCCTGGGGACTGATACTTATTCCGCTCATTATTCTGATTGCGGGTTGGCTTATTTACACCTCAAGAAATTCCAATGTGATTAACCAGCAGCTCAGAAAAGCCCATACGAATTTAGATTTTTTGATTAACGCGACACCTGATGCAATGCTCTTTGTCGATGAAGAAGGCCATATTATCCGTTCCAATCACGAAGCCGTTAGGCTTTTTGGCTATAGCAATGATGAGTTTTTAGGGATGACGGTAGAAGATCTGATGCCGGTGAGGCTGCGCGATGGCCATATTGGTATACGAAAATCAGGATTTGCACAGCCTAGTTCCCGCCCTATGAAATCTAAAGCGAAATTTACCATCCTAACTCATGATGGCAGAGAACTGCCTGCGGAAATCAGTTTGAGTTTTATGATGCAGTCGGGTAAGAAGATTGCGATTACCTCCATACGAGATATTGCAAAAAAGCGTCAAGCGGAAAAAGCATTGCAAAATAGTATGAGCATGTTGAATAAAGCCCAGGAAATGTCCCAGATTGGTAGCTGGGATTGGCATATTCAAGAGAATAACTTGTTTTGGTCAGATGAAATCTTCCGTATTTTTGGATTAGTGCCACAACAATTTACAGCGACCTATGAGGGCTTTTTGGAGCGCGTACATCCAGATGACCGAACCCTTTTGCAAGCAATGGTTGAAAAGACACTTGTTGGTAATCAACCCTATAAAATTGAACATAGAATTATCACTCCAGATGGCGAAGAGAAGGTGGTTTTGGAAGAGGCTGAAATCTATCGGGATGACATGGGTGAGCCGGTACGCATGGTGGGAACGGTACAGGATATCACTGAGCGAAAGTCAGTCGAAGCGCAACTTCAATTAGCTAAAAAAGTATTTGATAATACGTTAGAAGCCATTCTGATTTTAGATGTAAATATTAAAGTGGTCGATTGCAACTCTGCTTTTAACGCTCTGACCGGTTATGGGCGTAAAGAGCTTCTTGGTCAAAATCCATTTATGTTAAGTTTTGGTCGCCATACTGACCACAGTCTTAAGGATATTGAAGAGGTCGTTTTTCAAAATGAATTCTGGCAAGGGGAGATTTGGAATCGTCGTAAAGATGGCGAGCTCTATCCTTGTATGGCTTCTATGAGTTCGGTTAAAGATTTTGGGGGCAGAATCACCCATTATGTTATGGTTTTATTGGATATTAGTTCGATTAAACAAGATCAACAACGACTCGAAAAAATGGCGCATTTTGACCAACTAACCGGCTTGGCCAATCGTTTCCTTTTCGGTGACCGTTTGCGCAGCGCTTTAAGTCGCGCGCATCGTAACAGTAACCATATGGCAGTGCTTTATATCGATCTAGACGGCTTTAAACAAGTAAATGATAATCTTGGGCATCAAAAAGGCGATGAATTATTAATCACCATAAGCCATAAACTTAATCAGTGTGTGAGAGAGGATGATACGGTCGCACGCTTAGGGGGTGATGAATTTGCGATTATCCTCAATGAACAATCTGGAAAGTCAGATATGGTATTGTTAGTTGAACGCATTCTTAAAGCTGTTTCTATAACGATACCCTCTGCTACTCAAAGCTACCGAGTTACGGCAAGTATTGGAATTGCTCTCTATCCACAAGATGGTGACGACTGCAAAACCTTATTACGACATGCCGACCAAGCAATGTATCATGCAAAAAAGGATGGCAAAAATACTTATCAATTTTTTGATGAGATATAAAACTCCTATTGCTTAAAAAATCAATATTTAGCGTACACGAGTACAACGGATACCAGCTAAAAAAGTCATTATAGATTAGGTGTTCCTTCTGATTAATCGCCTAAGCTATCGGAGCTATAGGGCTGAGTAATTTGTATCTCCAGGGCGAGAGTGTCGATTTGGGATCCGTCTGATGGGGCTGGTGCGCATTGGTAGAATGCTTATCTCATTTGAGATAAGCATGACGCCATGTTTTAAGCAGAGAGCAAATCGAGTTCGGCTTACTTCAGATAAAACAGTGCCTTTCTTCTCTTAAGCCCTAAATTGTGGATAATATGCCTATTCAATTAGAAACGATGTTTTAAATCGTTTCTCAATATTATGCGGCCATAGTTAAACAGGATATAACTGCCCCCTCCTAAGGGGCTATTCCGGGTTCGAGTCCTGGTGGCTGTACCACTTTCTATTTCTAAACTTTCTATGCAAGCAATTCTGATTTGAGTTCCAAAATTCCATAATCAGTTGTGATGCTAATTAAAAGACTCCTTGCTATGAATAACCTTATTTTTATTTGCTTGATAAGCAGTTTCTTAGCTTTTCCTGTACTGAGTTCTGCCGAAACTGTCGTGCCTGATTTTCGCCAGTATAAAGATATAAAAAAGAAAAAAACCGCCTTCTTTGCATTTCTATTGCCATACATCAAACAGTCGAATTTAGAGATTCAAAAAAAGCGGGCTGATTTACTGCAAATAGCGCCGAGCGAGCTTGATAAGCAACAAAAGAGCTTAATCGCGATGGCACGTTACTATCGAGTGGACTATAAAAACCAGTCTCTGGCACGAGTGCATAGCGACTTGCTCAAAAAAATTGATGTGATTCCGCCTTCTTTAGCCTTGGCTCAAGCTGCGAATGAATCGGCTTGGGGAACCTCTCGTTTTGCGAGAGAAGCGTCTAACTATTTTGGTCAATGGTGTTTGAGCAAGGGGTGCGGTTTAGTACCACGTCAACGTCAGGTAGGTAAGGTGCATGAGGTGCGTAAATTTAATTCAGCGTATGAATCCGTGAAAAGTTATATACACCATTTAAATGCGCAGCCTTCTTATACCATGTTGCGTGAAATACGTTATCAGAAAGGGCTGTTGAATCAGTCGGTTAGTGGCTTGGATCTAGTGGTAGGCTTAGAAAAATACTCGGCACGTAAGCAAGCGTATATCACAGAGTTAGCGAAGATGATTCGGGTAAACAAGTTGGCTCAGTACGACTTATAGCTTGTCGCGAGTTTTTTACGACCTTTTGCAGAGAAAACGTGTTCTTAAGGTCAATAAAAAAGCCTGCTTGAATACTGGGTATTCGAAGCAGGCTTTAAGTGGTTTTGAAGCGCTAAAGTTGTGTGACTCTAACTTATGCCATTAACTGGCCTTGTAATTTTTTCAAGGCTTGTTGTTCAACTTGGCGTATACGTTCCATAGAAACTCCGTACTCTTCTGAAAGGGCTTTAAGACCCACTTTATCTTCCGTTAACCAGCGTTTTTGCAGAATATCTCGGCTACGAGCATCTAAAGTGGCTAAGGCATTTTGCATGCGCTTCAACTCATATTCCGCTTGGTTTTGTTGAACCAATGCAGTTTCTGGATCGGCTTCTTGGCTGATTAAAATCGGGAAAGTTGTGTTCTCATCGTCATCATCAGACATGTCCACGGGCAAATCTTTACCGTATAAACGCATCTCCATCTCTAGAACGTCTTTACGCGTCACGCCCAACTCTTCGGCAACTCTATCCGCATCCTTATCACTAAACCACTCCAATGTTTTTTTAGAGCTACGCAATTTAAAAAACAGTTTACGTTGTGCTTTGGTGGTTGCGGTTTTAACAATACGCCAGTTTTTAATAACGTATTCGTTAATTTCCGCACGAATCCAATGGATCGCAAAGGTCATTAAGCGCACGTTTTCTTCTGGGTTAAAGCGTTTAACGGCTTTCATCAAACCGATATTACCCTCTTGGATAATATCGCCTAACGGCAAGCCGTAACCATTGAAAGTACGTGCAACGGGTACGACATAACGTAAAGAAGAAAGAATTAACTGGCGAGCTGCTTCCACATCTTCTTGATAATAAAGTTTTTCAGCGAGAACACGTTCTTCTTCAGCAGTTAATTTCTGAATATTCTTTACCGTCTGCAGATAGGTCTCTAGGTTTTGACCCGGTATGAGTTGATTCGCAACCAGTGATAAAGCCGGTAGATTTGCCGCAGTGTTTGTATTTGTCAATAAATGTTGCATTGTTAAATACCTCTTAAAACTTTATTTCTATACGTTCATTTTAGCACTCTTTCAAAGAGAGTGCTAAAGAAGTCATGATTTGTTAAGGATTGCCTTAATAGGCTAATTTCATGCTCAAGAATGCACTTGTCGCGTGGCTATTCTCTGCGGGGGTATTAGGTAATGCTATAGAGGGTTGTAGATTCCGCTAATTAAATATAAGACCACTTGATGTATCTATGATTAATTTTAATAACGCTAACTATCTGTAATATTTAAAATAAAAGTATAATCGGATAGTCGTGGCTAGCTTAGTTTATATGACATAGATTGAGTTTAAAGCGGTTGAGTTACGGACGAATAGAATTGTCAAAGGTGATGTGTGTCTTTAAATATTTTAGTGATAGACGATGATACTGAGATTAGTGATCTGTTGCAGGAGCTCGCCAGTCGTTCTGGCCACCAGGTAGCGGTTGTTAACGACTCTAGGCTGGTGAATGCGTTATTATCCCCCCCCCCGATTTGATTTAATCTTTTTGGACTTAAGAATGCTTTTTTAGATGGTATTCAAGTCATGCGCTTATTCGCACAGAAAAAAATAAATTCCGCATTAGCCTTAATGAGTGGTTTCGACAAGTCGGCTTTAAACACCGCGCATGAACTTGTCTAAGCCCATCAGCTTAACGATTTAATGCATCTTTCCAAGCAATCTTTGAGGACGTTACAAAAGCCAGTCTTAAGCAGGTCAATCAACCATAGTCTCATAAAAAGATGAGTTCAGACGATTTTCGTAAAGCCTTTGATAAAGATCGTATAGAGGTTCATTATCAACCGCAAATAGATGTCAAAATAAACCAGGTGGTTGGCTTGGAAGCCTTGTGCCGTATTCGCGATAAGCAGAATAATTTAATCTATCCAAATCAATTTTTACACCAGGTGAATTTATTAGATAATGAGATTTGTCGATAGATGGTACTTACTACTTATCCTCTAATTACAGAATAAGTTAAGTCAAAAAACCGCCAAAATATCTACAAAAAAGCCGAGATATTTCTCGGCTTTTTTGTAGGGGATTGCAATAGGCTTAAAATTCCACATCAATCCATGTGCAACCATTACTGGTTATCTTGTAATTGACCCGTTTGCTGCATCATTTCCATCCAAGCATCACGAAGTTCCGTTAAGATTTCAATCGCGCTGTCTAGGTAGAAGGCATCTTTTTCAAAGACCGCTTCTTGAATGCTCTGATCTGCATAACGGTAAAGTTCTTCTAAATCAAAGGCAAGAGGCGTCTCTTTTGTCATTGATAAACGGTCACGTAATGCATCTAAAATCGTTGTCATACGTCCTAGGTGAAAACCTTTCTCTACTAAAGCGTGGCTTTGGTGGCAAACTTTAGCCATATTACCCTTGTCTACTGCACCCTGTAATAACAGTAGGATGGTTTTACGAGGGTTCTCTTTTAGGCTGTCTTCAGCTTCTTGGTTTCTTTTGTACTCTTGAAGAATCGGAGCTTTTACTTCTGCTGATGTCGTATTGTTTACAGTCATGTGTGGTTCCCTTGTGCGTTTAGCAAATTATATTTGTGTGTTTAGCGTGCTTTAAAATTTTTGAACCTATATGAGTGTTGAAGCTGGTTCATAAAAAATTAAAGTTTTTCCTTTGCTAGACGTAGAGCATAAGCCGTGCCAATTTTTATAGAGGATATTTTGACGGGGTATGTAGGAGGACAGTGGTGAGGGTGACGGTATTGATAATAACTGTTTGAAAAACAGAGTGTTAACGGGTTCTGTAGAGCGGTTTTAAGTGTGTTTTGTTCGCGAGTTTTTCAAACCGACCAGGCCTGGTCAGCTTGAAAATAGCATTGGAAACTGCTGAAAAAGTGTTTTAAGGCCGGTTATTTACACCGTGACTGCCATAAAAGTAGTGTTTACTTAAAATGTCACTTTTACGGCAGCCGCGACTTGATTCGCTTTGGTTATGGCTTCTTCAATGCTGTCTGCTTTTGCAATGGCAACCCCCATGCGGCGGCGACCGTCAATTTCTGGTTTACCAAACAAGCGGATTTGCGTGTCTGGTAAAGACAGTGCCTCGGTTAGATTTGAGAATGCAGTCTGGCTAGATTTTCCGGTTGGTAAAATAACACTCGATGCGGCTGGGCCGTGTTGTCTAATGTTTGGAATCGGCAAACCTAAGATGGCACGCGCATGCAAAGCAAACTCGGAAAGGTCTTGAGATATTAAAGTCACCAGGCCAGTGTCATGTGGTCGAGGCGAGACTTCACTAAAGTAAACGTTGTCACCTTTAATGAAGAGTTCAACCCCAAAAAGACCGCGTCCCGTTTCACCGCATAAATTATCAGTGACTTTACGAGCAATCTCTTGAGAGGTTACTATCGCCGCCGCACTCATGGCATGTGGTTGCCATGATTGACGATAATCGCCATCTTCTTGGTGATGACCAATCGGCTCACAGAAACTAATGCCTTGTTCGTGGCGTACCGTTAATAAGGTGATCTCATAATCAAAGTCGACAAAACCTTCAATAATGACACGACCTTTACCGGCGCGACCACCTTCTTGCGCATATGACCAGGCCTGGTCAATATCCTCAGAGCTTTTAATCAGGCTCTGACCTTTACCTGACGAGCTCATAATCGGTTTAACGACACAAGGTATGCCGATACGCCCAATCGCAGCTTCAAAATCCGCCTTGGTGTCTACGAATTCATAAGGCGAAGTCGGAATGCCGAGTTCTTCTGCGGCTAAACAGCGAATCCCTTCACGATTCATTGTCAATTGCGTGGCGCGAGCGGTTGGTATTATTTTGACACCTTCGTTTTCGAGCTCCGCTAAAGTGTCGGTGGCAATCGCCTCAATTTCTGGTACGACCATGTGCGGCTTTTCGAGTTCAATTATTTTTCTTAAAGCGACGCCATCTAACATATCTACGACATGACTACGGTCTGCAACCTGCATGGCTGGCGCATTTGGGTAACGATCTACAGCGATGACTTCTACCCCTAAACGTTGCAGTTCAATGGCCACTTCTTTGCCTAATTCACCCGCTCCACAGAGTAATACTCGAACCGCCGTTGGTGAAAATGGTGTACCGATGCTAAACATGGCATCTCCTTTGCTTATAGCTAGTTAAGAAATTTAAAGAGCCAATTTATCGGCCGCTTAAATAAGAACTTGAGTCATTCATGTTTAAAAGACATTAATGAACAGGGCTTAACCTGAAGACTCGCTGAAATTGCCAAATATTATACGCCATTTCAGTCATTAATCGCCTTCATCCCGTTAAGCCCCTTTCGTAAGGTAAGAGGTTAGCATCATGTTAGAGTTAAGAGACACTGTTAAAGAGCCAGCGACACAAACGGTTACTTCGCCTGAAGTAACACGTTTTTTGCAGACGGATCGTTCTAGAACGCAGCAGATGATTGACAGATCACCTCTAGCGGCTGGTTTCAGTGTTAAAAAAATACTCCGTGTACTGCAAGACCGCTTCTCTCATACTGGCGATATTCCGCAAGCGATTGAAGAGATGGTGGAAGCTCAAGTGCAACTGCGTACTCGTGAGTTATTTCGTCAAGCAAACTATGATGGCTTAACTCATTTGCCAAACCGAGCTTACTTTCACAGTACGCTTGATGAGTTGGTGAAAAATTCAAAAGATACAAGTACTGAATTTACCCTGCTATTTTTAGATTTAGACGGTTTTAAAAACATCAACGATACTTTAGGGCATCATGCCGGTGACGAACTATTGAGAAACGTCAGTGCACGTTTGATTTCAGCGGTGCGTGAAGGCGATATTGTCAGCCGTTTGGGCGGAGATGAGTTTGTTATTTTATTGGCAGGGCTGTCTGACCGTGAAATGACTGAAAAAATCTGTAACCGTATTGTTTTTGAGGTCAGTCGCCCTTATTGGATTGATAAAAATGATGTGGCCATCTCGACCAGTATTGGTGTGGCACGTTACCCTGAAGATGCGAAAAGTTCTGCTGAATTAGTTGAAAATTCAGATAAAGCGCTTTATGTATCTAAAGCCAGTGGCCGTAGTACATTCAGTTTTTATGCGGATGTGGTTGAGCAAGCTGAACACCAACAGGTTGATGCAAGTTTAGCACTTAAAGCAGCGATTGCGGCAGGCGAGATAGAGGCGTGTTTTGAACCACAAATCGATTTAGCGAGTCAAAAAATTGTCGGCGCAAGTGTCAGCGCGCTTTGGCACCATGAGTCAGTTGAAAACCCTTACCTATCAGGTTGGATGGAGTTGCTTGATCAAAGTGGTTGGGCAAGTTCGGTCGGCACATGGTTGATTGATAGTGGTCTGTTTTATCTACAGCAGTGGCAGCAAGTGAATGATGAATTGGTGATTTCTGTACCGGTCATGGAAAGCATTTGGCAAACTGAAAACATGGTTGAATTCATGAATCATCGTTTAGCGAATTTCAATGTTAAAACATCACAAGTGCAGTTAGAGTTTTCATTGCAAGCGATTACCGAAGCCGGTTTGCAAAACACATTACAAAAGTTGAGTGAAGCTGGTTACCAAATTACGTTGACGGAAGTCGGTAAAGTGCCATTGGATATTGCGCAGTTGATGAATCTGAATGTACAAGAAATCAAACTTGACCGTGTTTGGCTGCAAGATGCTCTACAGACAGAAAGTGGTCAGAAGTGGGTAAAAGCGGTGGTTCAAATGGCGAAAACATTAGATGTCTGCGTGATTGCCACCGGCATTGAGAATCTAACACAAGCAAGAGTGCTGCATGACATGGGATGCCTGATGGGGCAGGGTGTAACGTGGGCTCAGCCTTTGGATTCAAACTTGTATTATCAGGCGATTACGGCACAGTTACCGGTTATGCATTAGAAGAGACTTCGAAAAGCTGTTTTAATTCAGTAACGTTAAATTGCCCAGTTTAAAGCTGGGCTTTTTTGTTATTGAGTGTCTAAAAACAGAGCGTTTTAAGAAATGACCAGGCCTGGCATGTCCTGCGGCTTTACAAAACCATGTGAGCGTAGGGTCATTTTATTTTTCACGGTTTTGGCATTTGTTTTGTACAATCAATTACAGTTATCTTGGCTTATTACTCAATTCTTTATGGAAAAGTCTTTAAGGTCAAGACAAGGGAGTTGTTATCAAAATATTGTGGATACTTATTTTTGCTTCGGTCTTAATCTGGTCAGGCTTTCAGCCTAAAGACCAACTCACCTGGTTTTTAGAGGTCTTCCCTGCGCTAATCGGTTTGGGGGTGTTAGCTTGGACTTATCACCGTTTTCGCTTAACGCCCTTGCTCTACTTCTTGATTTTGCTGCATAGCATTATCCTAATGGTCGGCGGGCACTATACCTATGCCGAAGTGCCGCTGTTTGATTGGCTGACAGAACTGTTTGATTGGTCGCGTAACAACTACGATAAGTTAGGGCATTTAGCACAAGGCTTTGTACCAGCCATGATTACTAGAGAACTTATTTTGCGCAAACAGATTGTGAAAGGCGTGGCCTGGCAGAACTTTTTTATTGTCACATTCTGCTTAGCGTTAAGTGCTTTTTATGAAATATTGGAGTGGTGGACAGCGCTATTGTCTGAAGAGGCGGCAGAAGCCTTTTTGGGTACGCAGGGTTATGTTTGGGATACTCAGTCCGATATGATGTATGCGCTCATCGGTGCGGTATTGGCCTTGCTTCTATTGAGAAAAATGCACGATGCTCAACTGGCTGAATTGAACTCTTAGAAAGCAGGTTAAAGACGGTATTGTTGCTTAAGCAGGGTTTGACTGACATTGGTTCACAACTGCATCGTAATTCTGTATTCGTTAGCCATTCTTCAACATAACCAAGTATCATGAGCATACGATAAAACAGTGAGCAAGTGAAGAGGTCCTATGCAAGAAGCAAAAATAGCCATCGAGGTTGAACATCCTGAACATCTCGAACGCCAAGAACCCGTCGAATACGCTGGTTTTTGGATAAGAGTGGTCGCGGCACTGATTGATAGTGTTATTGTGATGATTATCACGTTGCCGATTACCACCGCCATTTATGGTGAAGTACCTAAGGATGGCTACACCTATCTGTTAGGTGGCTGGGATTTTGTGATTAACTACCTTTTTCCGGCCTTAGCGGTCATTGCTTTTTGGGTTTATAAATCGGCAACCCCCGGAAAATTGTTTACAAAGGTGACTATTGTCGATGCCAAGACCGGCGGTAAACCTTCGGTAGGCCAATTTATTGTGCGTTATTTAGGCTATTTTGTCTCCATTGTTCCTTTGTTTGCGGGTCTTATTTGGGTGGCATTTGATAAGCGTAAACAAGGCTGGCATGACAAACTCGCCGGTACGCTGGTATTAAGAAATAAAGATGAACAATCTGATATTGAAAGCCAAAGGTCCATTGATTCGTAGAATCTAGATTTAGATTACGACCAGGCCTGGTAAGTTTAAATTTAACGAATCCTGGACATTAAAAAGCCCGCATTGCGGGCTTTTTAATGTCGAAAATAGAGAAAATCGTTTCTAAGCAGTTTCTAAGCAGTTTCTAACTTAGTAAGCATGCCTAAAATGACTTTAGCAGAGTGCGTTGCCGCTTGCTCTAGGTACTTTTCAAAGGTAACCGCATTCTCTTTGCCTGCAATATCCGATAACGAGCGGATAATGACAAAAGGCATGTCAAAGCTGTGACAGACTTGCGCTACGGCAGCCGCTTCCATCTCGCAAGCAATCATCTCAGGGAAGTTTTTACGGGTACTAGCAACATCTTCAGGCTGATGCATAAAGCGATCGGCCGTGGCGATTAAACCGTGCATATGTACCACTTCTTGCAGTGCTTCAATGCTTTCTTGCGCCGCTTGAACCAGTTTGGCATCCGGCAAAAAGCAGGATGGCATGCCTGGAATTTGCCCCAAGTCATAACCAAATGGCGTGACATCCACATCGTGATGGCAAACGGAACTGCTGATGACAATATCCCCAACATTTAAGTCTGTATGAAATCCACCCGCCGAACCGGTGTTGATCACATAGTCAGGCTGATACAGTTCAATCAATAAGGTTGTGCTAATCGCGGCATTGACCTTGCCAATTCCAGAGCGTAGCAACGCAACATCGATTTGGCCAATTTTCCCCGAATAATACTCAAATCCGGCATGCGTGGTGGTGGTTAAATCGGTCAACTTACTTCTCAGTAATGCAACCTCTTCTTCCATCGCGCCAATAATCGCTATTTTCATCGTGGGTTACCTATACTTCGTTGCCAAGAGATTTAAGGGTCGCTTCGCTGAGTGCGATTTCATCATTTTTATTCACGCCGATACCGTGATCAATAATCTCTTGGGAGATGGCTTTCGCTTCCTCTAAAGAGTGCATGACAAACGTTCCACACTGATATTCATTAAGTTCAGGAATGTCTTCCATGCGCTGCACATTTAAAACATCATGCATCGCCGCCAACCAAGCCTTGCTAACGCGTTCTTCACTTGGCGTGCCTAATAGACTCATATAGAAACCTGTACGACAACCCATCGGAGAGATATCAATGATTTCTACGCCGTCACCATTCAAATGATTACGCATAAAGCCTGCAAACAAATGCTCTAGAGTATGAATGCCTTTCTCGCTCATCATCTCTTCATTTGGCTTGTTAAAACGTAAATCAAATACGGTGATGGTGTCGCCAGAAGGTGATTGCATTGTCTTAGCAACACGCACCGCAGGCGCGTTCATAATAGTGTGGTCAACGGTGAAACTGTCTAATAAAGGCATGTTTGGATTCCTGTTTTTAATGTATGGGGATGATGAATATAAATGGATTAGTTCGATAAATCTTCTGCTGAAAGCTCTTTCTTAAGCAGCCAGCCATTGTCGGTTTTGATAAAAAGGTAATTACGTTCAAATTCGAGTTGATCACCAGCTGAAAATTCAGGCAGTGTCATTTTTAAAAGCCCTAATGCCATGCCGTTGGTGAGTTTTTCCATAGCCGAAAGAGATTTATCCTGCATCAGTTTCGCCGCATACTCATCTAAAGATTGTTGTGCCGTACCGAGAATATGCATCTCAGCAATATAATGCGTATCGTTGTCTTTATAACCATTCTTTTTAGTCACTTCTATAGCGCTGAAAAGCCCCGCGAATTGCTGATTAAAATGCTGTTCAGTCATATCATGAATATCGGAATCAGAAGGCTGAGTGATGCCTAGGCAACCCGCTAAAAATAGTGTTGCGATTAAAGTAACAATCGATAAAGCCTGGCGCATGAATAAATATCCTTTTAAGTAAAGCGAATCTTAAAAGCAGAGCATATCACAATTGACCAGGCCTGGTAAATTTGGGTCTTGAAACGCCAGCAATGAATCAAAGGGAATATCTGTAAGTGCAAAGAATTTAGAGCGGACTAAGGGTTTATCTGGCAAGTTAATTAAAGCGGTAATTAGGGAGGCTACGAGTGAAAATCATAAATTTCAGGCATAAAAAAAGCCAGCGATTAAGCTGACTTTAGTCGTTAATAAGCAATTGTCTTACTAACTAATTGGTGCGGAAGGAGAATGTCGAACAGGGGTTTTAAGGTATCTAATAAAATCCGTAACTTATTGAATTTATTATGAACAAAGTCTTAAGAGGTCTGTTAAGTATATTGCAAGCCTTTCGTTTTTAGGGTATCGTTTAGGGTATTAGATACTATGGGACGACCTTAATGAAACGCACCCTTACAGATAACAAAGTAAAAAACTTAAAACCAAAAGATAAAGCTTATAAAACAGCCGATGGGGGCGGGCTTTATCTGTACACCACAAAGGCAGGCGGGAAGTCGTGGCGTTACGATTTCAAGCTAAATGATAAATGGGGGACTATTGCTTTTGGCCTATATCCCGAAATTACATTAGCCGAAGCTAGAGAGATGCACGGAAAGACCAGAGGGGAACTTGCAAAAGGAATTGACCCTCGAGTGGCTAAAAAAGAAGCAAGCCTGTTAGAGCGTCCTTTTAGCTATTACGCATTAGAAGCTATGCAAACCCTAGAGTTAAGACCTAGCACTCAAGATAAGCGCGTTAGCCGTATGAAACGCCACTTATTCCCTGTACTAGACAAGAAGCTAATTACAGAAATTACCGCTATTGATTTATTGAATCTCTTAAAGCCAATAGCAGAAAGTGGAACTAGGGAAACCGCTCAAGTATTAGCGACCTATTGCCGCCAAACATTCGACACACTTCTTTCTATGCAACTTATTCAAAGCAATCCAGCCGAATCAATTAGCAGGCTATTACCCAAGCCTAAGCAATCCAAAAACTTTGCACATATTGATAACCCTCAAGAGTTTTCTAACCTGTTAAAAGGTATAGATCAGTTAAAAGGGGAGTTTGTTGTAACGAAGGCATTGCAGTTTATGTCTTTGGTTTTTTTACGCCCGCACAATATCCGCTTTTTAAAATGGGACTATATCGACCTATCAGAAAAGCTAATCACCATTCCAGGCGATGAAATGAAAATGAACCGCCCCCATAGAGTGCCATTATCTGAACAAGCTTTAGCTATTCTTAATGATATGAAGCCTCTTACAGGAATCAAAGACCTTGTATTTATTACGGCAAGAAGTCGAAATGATAAGGCAATGAGTGAAAACACTTTGAATCAAGCTGTTATCCGCATTAAAGACCCTGTAACAGGAGAGCTGTTAGGGCGTGGGGTTATGACTAGTCACGGCTTTAGACACACTGCCAGCACCTTTTTAAATGAAATGGGCTTTAGTGCCGATGCCATAGAATTGCAATTAGCACACGCAAGCACAGATAGGATAAGAGCAACCTATAACAAAGCCGAATTAATGCCAGAGCGTGAAAAGATGATGCAAGCATGGGCGGATTGGCTAGATACCTTAAAGACTGGAATTAATGTTATACCGATAAACCGAAAAGCTTAATCTTAAATAAACGTGAATTAACACCCCCCCCCCCAAAAAAAAAAACCCCCGAAAAGGTAGATAAATATAGTGGATATAGACGAAATTACCAAGAGTTATGAAGCACATAAATCCGCTAAGTATGGGGATTACAGAGAATTAGCTAAATGGCTGCGTGAATCAAAAACGGATATAACGCTTTCTGCTATAGATAGAGAGTTAATAGCCGAAGCCATAGACCCCCAAATAAGCAAAAAGCGCGGTATTAAACGCACCTTACACCAGCAAGAAGCTGAAGAGAAATTGCTGTCTGAATTGGCATTTATTGTTGCAGTAGATGGGGTTTCAGAGAGTAAAACCATTGGCGTGCTTGCTGAAAAATATGAATTAAGCGATCGAACGATCCATTCTTACATTAAGAAAAATCGTGCGTATTACGAACGAGAAAAGAAACCGAAAGCCTCCCACATACTCTGCCGAAGCTATAAGGCCTTAATGGCCTCATTAAATTCCAAGGCCTAACTATTCATAATTAATCCTAAGCGGCCACTAGGTCGTATAACAATTGAAACCGCTTAGGAGGTTCTATGCAAAATTTACTACAGGTCAAAGTCAATCAAGACGCAGATCGTTTAATCCGTTTACGCGAAGTTATGTTAATTACAGGACTTAGCCGTTCTTACGTTTATTTTCTAGCAAAAAAAGCCCAATTCCCAAAACCAGTAAAACTATCTGAACGATCAGTCGCATGGATTGAAGGCGAGGTTTTAACGTGGATTGATGAACGTATAAAACAGCGTGATGAATTGGGAGCGGCATAACATGAAAAACTGCATCCTCACAGACACAGCCAACCAACGCACCTTTGTATTAAATTATCTAAATGAACATGGTAGCGGGACAACATTCGATTTTAGAAACCTAGGAATAATGGCTCCAGCTCCTAGAATTAAGGAGTTAAAAGAAAAGGGCTATTTAATAGAAACAATCTTAGAAGACGTTTTAGATCATATTGGTGTAAGCCATCGCAAGGTCGCACGTTATTTTTTGAGGGGGATAAAGTCATGATGAGTTATTCACAGATAGAGCAATCACTTCTCGAGCATGGTTACTCTATGCCGGAGGGAGTGGTTCAAGGTTCGGGCTTTATACGTTTCAATGCACCCGGTAAGCCAAAAAGTAATAAGTCAGCATGGCTTAATTGGTTTGATATAGGTGTGTGTCAGTTCGGTAACTGGGGGAGTGGTGAGGTAATAACCGTAACCCCCGATGGTGGATTAACAGCAAGTCAAAGCGCAGAAATGAAGCGTCAAATTGAAGCCGAAAAACAGAAGCGTGATATTGAATTGGACAAGCAATATAAGCAGGCCTCTGCCTTATGTAATCAACTGTTTGAAGCCACACAGCCAGCCGATGATAATCATCCGTATTTAGCCCGTAAAGGCATTAGTTCCGATGGTTTGCGTACTGATAAGGCCATGAACCTAATAATACCCGTGGTAGGCACAGGAGAGCCATTCAAGGATGTAATTCAGACATTACAAACCATTGGCAAGGATGGGTTTAAGAAGTTCCATTCGGGAGGTAGGCTTAAAGGCGGTTACTATCCCGTTCAATGGGTTCAAGATGCACCAATAGTAATATGCGAGGGCTTAGCAACGGGGGCAACCTTAAAGCAGGTTTACACGCCTTATTTTAGTGTGATATGTGCGTTTAATAGCGGTAACTTATTGCCAGTCGCAAGGGTGATGCGTGAGGCCTATCCAGAACAGAGGATAATAATAGGCGCGGACAATGACCATCAAAACAGCATTAACACTGGCTTAAATAAAGCAATGCAGGTTGCTAGTTTGATAGGCGGTGAAGTGTCATACCCTAGATTTACCAGTGATGAGCAAGGTAGTGACTGGAACGACCGAGCCTTATTAGACGGCTTGTTAGGGGGTGTGTTATGAGCCAGCAAATTAGCGCAAATAAAATACCTTATACAGAAATTGATGAAGTGAGTTTTGAATTTGATCCTAGCGTAATGGAAGTTGATTTCAACCATTTTGAAATGACAGAGCCAACAACAGCCCTTGCAAGTAATAATACTATTCAACTTGTTAAGAGGGATATTCCTAGTAATGATTTTATACAATCAGCTGAGAAGATAACCGCCCCACCACCTGAGAGATTAGGACAAAAGCTTTATATTGATGGTTCAGATTATCCATTAGAGGCTTTAGGCGATGTATTAAGCGCAATAGCAATAGACTTACATGAAGTTATAAAAGCCCCTATGGGGTTGTGTGGTCAATCCGTCTTAATGGCGGGGGCTTTAGTGGCTCAAGGTATTAAGAATGTAGAGATGGACGGGAGAACTTACCCACTTAGTTTATTTGGCTTAACCATAGGGGAGTCAGGCGAACGAAAAACAGCCGTTGATAAGTTTGTAATGCACCCCATTAAGGCTTTTGAAAAAGAGGCAGGGGAAAAATATTCAGAGGATGTTGCAGAGTATAAAGGCAGTATAGAGGCCTATAAACAAGCAGAGTCAAACTTAAAAACTCAACTGAAAAGTGATAAAAAAACAGACCCAGAAGCCATTAAAAAGGAAATGGCAAAAATGGGAGATAAGCCAATCCCACCATTAAAACCAACTATGACAGGGCAGGATGTAACCATTGAGGGGTTAATTAAACATTTAAGATACGCTCAACCGACAATGGGAATATTTACAGATGAAGGGGGCGTTTTCTTTGGTGGGCATAGCATGGCTCAAGAGAAAGCACTTAAAACCATAACGCAATACTCAAAGGCCTGGGACGGTTCAGAGTTGGATATGATGCGTTCAGATAGTGAGGTTGGGGCTTTTAGGCTTTATAACCGTAGAGTTTCAATGCACTTGATGATTCAACCTATTGTGGCTAAAGGTGTTTTCAATGACCCGTTATTAGTTCAGCAAGGTTTTATTCCGAGGTTTTTAATCTGTAATCCTGATTCAACCATGGGGACACGAACTTACAGTGATGCAAACATAACCCACAGAGCAGGCTATAAACGCTATTTTGCCCGTTTAAAATCAATGCTTGATGATGGCTTACATGTTGGGAAAGATGGTGGGCTTGACCTTGTCGCGATTACATTAGTTAGGAGCGCAAAGGATCATTGGATTAAGTTTCACGATGAGGTAGAGGCCAGACTAAATAAGGAGGGTGAATATCGTCATGCAAGTGGTACTGCTTCAAAGATTGCAGAGCAGGCGTTAAGAATAGCGGGTGTTTTGACTGTGATAAAGGATGGTAATAAAGCCAAATATGTTGCTGATACTGAAATAAAGGCAGGCATTGAGTTGGCTAGATATTCACTTAATCAGCTTTTGAATATGATTGAAAAGTCACAGATAACAGCCAGTGAGGAAAACGCTAGGTTACTACTTAACTGGATAGCTCAAAACCGTTTTATAAATGTGTATGGCGGTTTGCAAGCCTCATCAAGACCAAGGGCGGTTCGTAAAAAAGCAGACTATGAGAAAGCTATGCAGGTACTTACTGAATATGGATATGTAGAACCCCTTAGCGAACTTGTATTGGATAACGTTAATCGTAAGGATGTTTATAAAGTCTTACATCATTGTGAACCATAATCATAAAGTTCTAGGGGGTGGCTAAACTGGCTAAACGGCTATTCTATGAGGGTAGTAAATAGCCAAATAGCCGAAATAGCCACTACCTATAGAAAGTGAAAGTATTAATCTCGTTAATCAAAGCCCCTGAATTGGGGTTTTTTAATGCTTGGTAATGTGCGCTTTTAAGTTGGCTGATATTGAATAATTTCTTGCGACTATAAAAGCCTATTAAATAGAGTTTTCGTACACATATACGCGAGAGGTGGCCTACTAGCTAGATTCTGCATATAAATGCCGTGGTAAGGCTTACATAGCGTCACAGGGTAAAACTTCCATTAACGAATATAATTCATAACGAACTATTGGGCGCGTACTTTATGACAACAAATAACAACGGCTGGACGGATGAACGCAAAGCCAAGCAGTCAGCAATGATTCATACATGGAAACCTTGGAAACAATCAACCGGGGCAAGGACGCAGCAAGGTAAAGATAAGTCTAAGATGAACGCCAGACGCATCACACCTGGTGGGCTATATCGCAGAATGTGTAAGCTTTGTTATTTCAGAAAGCAAGTATTTGAGCTGGGGTATCTGCCAGAGTATCTGCGGATTGAATGGGAGTTATTCAGTGCTGAAAATAACGATTGGTTAGAGAACGCTCCCGAAAACTAGGGAGTATTAATAGACGGGAACTATAGTGGACGGCATAAAAACTTTACGGGCTATAATTTCGTGCAACCGTAAAGACCGACCAAAACAAGAAAGCGCATCACCCTAAGCTTACCCTCAAAGCAATTTCAAAAAGAGGGTTAAAGGGTGTTGATATAATAGTAGTGGTAGTGGTAGTATTTGTGCTTAAACATATAAGGATTACGAATTAAATGAATCTTAAAGAATTGAGAACTTATAAAGTGCAGGTTGAATCGGAGCTAGCGCAAGCTGAAAGAATATACGGTAAAAACAAGACTAATCATATTCTTCACCTATTACTCTCATTAGTCACTTTGGGTGGTTGGGTAGTACTTTGGCTGTTAATAACGTTGTCTAATATTTCACAGCGCAAGCAAGCAGATAAGGTTATGAAGGATGCTTATGTTGTATTGTCTGAAATTGAAGGCCGTATGGATGACTTAAGAAGCGCCTAGTTTCTATCGAAGTAGATACATAAGGCCATATTGGTGAGTGTTTGGAGGGAATGTGACGATACATGATAGGTTTCCATTGGTGATAACTCCCATCCGTTGCGCTTTGCTCGGTTTCTGTACGCTAGCATCAACTCCATATGTCTAAGTATGCCTGTTGCCGTCAATCTTTGGGCGTTCATCTTGGATTTATCTTTACCTTGTTGCATCCTTTAAATGAGGGTAAAGACCTGACAGACATCCCTATAAGTTTTCGGACTCCCTAAAACAGATCCTTGGTTTATTAGTCGTTCAGAAAATCCAATCAATCGGCCTAATATTCGGCACATCACCCAAAGCAACCAATACCGCGCCTACCTTAGACAATAAATAGATAACGCCTTGTACCCCATCAGAATTGAGCCACTATTTAGATACTAGCAAATCCCAACATTAGAACCTAATAAAACCTAATATCGCAAATGCCTTATTTTTAATTGCCTGTTAAGGATTGTTAAGGATTGTTAAGGTTGAACCTGTCAAAACCTGTCATTAATTGGTATGGTTAGAAAATCACTTAACCAAGAAAGCTATTAACTTTCTCGACTATAGACGCTGTGCCAGTACAGTTTCAGGAAAAGCTAACTTTATAATTGATAGTGATAACCAAGAAACAAATAAGACTCAGGCATGCCAAAATTAAAGCCCATGAAAACTATATCGTACCTTACATTGTCGGCTTTATTAATAGCCGTACCGCTTACCGCTCAATCGCAGATAGCAACAAGCTTCAACAGTGCAAAAGTGAAGATGTACAAGCTGGTCTATCCAAACTCAGGTCAGACCTTTTACACGAATTGCGAATGGTCAAAGAAAAAGGTCAATCTAGCTAGTTGTGGATTGGAAAACTCTTTCCCTAAAAAGCACATGAACAGAGCCAGTCGCACCGAAGCAGAACATATCATTCCTGCAAGCTGGATGCTCAAGAAGAATAAAGTCGAGCGTCCGTGTGTCGCTACATCAAAATCCAATAAGTACAGCCCTAGGAAGTATTGCCAGGCACATGATGAAGACTTTAGAAGCGCACACAACGACCTTGTAAATCTACGCCCTGCCGTTGGTCAAATAAATGCCAATCGTTCAAATAAACCTTTCTCAGGCAGTCTGACTGGCTCAAAGCCAATGACATATCGTGGAAACGGTAAAGTGTTCAAGGTGTCGAGTCGTGTGGTTATCCCTGACATATCAATTTGCGGTGACATTGCCCGTGTTGCCTTTTACATGCAAGATATCTATGGAGTGACATACAGCAAGCGACAAGCTCAACTATTTACTGAGTGGGATAAGCAAGATGCGATTAGTGAAGAAGAGGTACTATTGAATCAGAGGATCAAGAAGACTCAAGGTATAGGCAATCACCATGTGCTAGGTAGATAAATAATGTGCAACTAATCATTAACAACCTTGCTAAACCTCACTCCCATACAACCACGCCACCTAAGGGCGAATAAATTCTCATACCCTATCAGCATCTATTCATATTTTAATTACTAGCAATTACTAGCATTAAATCATGCTTGCGCTTAGTGACGTCCGAGTACATGTGATTGGTAACAGCAGTATATTTATTCATCGGATTTTTTTGTATTTAAAAAATATCCCGTGACTGCCACCGGCTTGCAGATTTCCCTTTTTATCAAGAACAAAATATTCTCCATGGGGATTACCACCTTTTTCCACGAGCTTTGTACCAATTGTGGATTGAGTTTCGGTCATCTCTTCGGTGGAACCACTGCCATCCTTATATTTCGATTTCAAATACAGTTTTTTGTTCTCACGATATATTGTTATCGTTGCGCCTATGTATGGCCTCTCATCCATCCAGATTCCTACCACATCACGCGATGTGCTTTTTGCCGCCTGGGTCATCTTCTCTTCTTTCTCAGCAGTAAGCCCAAGAATGATCACTTCTAATTCAGGAGTGAAATGCGAAGTTGCCCATCCACCAGCACCAATTTCCATATTTGGTAAATAGTAACTAATAAAAATCCTCTCATACTTCTTACGCTCCATGTTTTTTAATTTTAGAGCTATCATTCTCAGTCTGTCTGCTGAAACCTTCTTATCCAACCTCACTTCAATGCTACGTTTCACACCTCCAGAATTGTTATCGGAAATTATTGAGTAGGTTGCTCCCTCTACGGTTTCAGCCTGCACCGTGCTAAACATCAACGAGCAACCGAATATCGCTATGAAAAAAGGAAAGTATTTTAATAATTTGAACATGATTCCTCAACTTGTACTGCTAACTATAATCCTACATCATAAGGTAGTTATAGTACGTATGTCAATCAGGCCTAAAATTGCCTTTTATATGCGTGATACCCATGGCTGTTAGCTATGGATTTGGTGCGAGTTTGTATGGTTAATAAAGAGAAAAAGTAAATTTAACTAACGGTCTTCAATTACTTTTGATACCCTGCTAGTCAGCTAAAGTAAATTACTTACCACGATAGGAATAATATGAATGAATTGATTTTACCTGGTATCACAGCACTTCTTAGTTTATTACTGGTTTTGACTATTTGGAAGTGGGCAGGGCTCAAGAAAAAGTATAAAGGTGTGCTTGAAAGGTATAGAGATATTATAAGCATTGATGACGCTGTCCATGAAAAAGAAGCTATTAAAAGTCGCATGGAAAAAGAAATGCTTAGATTGCAAAATTCATACATGGAAAAAAAAGAAATTTATAGACAGCTCTCAGATGTAATTGCTTTATATGAAAATACATTGGATTTGATGGACTATGGAATATATGAGCCTGCATTTGATTTTGATGTATCTGAAAAATACAAAGAAACGTTATTAGAAATCAAGAAGAAACAAAAAGATTTAGTGAAAAATAAAGAGGCTGCGACTGTAAGCATAGAGTGGACAGTGGAAGGGAGTAAGGCTAAAGGGCGAGCGATGAGCAATCAAGCTATGAAACTCGCTCTGAGAGCTTTCAATGGTGAATGTGATGCGATGATGTCAGCTGTAAGATGGAATAACATATCCCAGATGATGGAAAGAATTAAAAGGTCGTTTGATGCCGTTAATAAGCTAAATAAATCTAACCAAGTTTCTATTTCTACAGGTTATTTAAGTCTAAAAATTAATGAGTTACATTTAACTTATGAATATGAGCAAAAAAAGCAGGAGGAAAAAGAGCAAGCGAGAGAAATTAGGGAGTGTAACCACCCCTTAAAATAATCGAAGTCAAAAGTAGAATTTTCTCGTAAACTAAACGCAGGAGATTATGCATGACTAGGTGCCCTTTGAGGGTAAAACATCAAAATTTACAGACAGCCAAATCATGGCGATTTTGAAACAAAATGAAGCTGGGATTAAGGTTCCCGACCTATGCCGCGAACACGGTATCAGCAGTGCTACTTTTCTACTGAGAATAGCTATTGTGAGTGGGTAATACGATTTGTGAAACTTTATGGCTTGGTGGATCGTGATGCTATGTTGATTGAGTCGCCTCAAAAGCTGGGAGAGTTTTAACGTATTTGGTTGTTGAGAACAATGTGACCCCATCAACGAAAAACCAAGCATTAAATGCGTTAAATGCGTTAAATGTATTGTTACAGCAAGTCGTTGCGCAAGGATCTGCGAACTCCGGTGGTCTTAACCAAAGAGGAAGTGGCGCAGATTTTATCGGTTATGGAGGGTATGGCGGGGCTAATTACCAAGTTGTGTTATGCACGTGGCCTACGGATTGCCGAGGTGGTTCGGCTATGGGTTCAGGATATTGATTTTGGCTTTAAGCAAATTACTGGCGATTCATTCAAAGCGGAATATGAGAGCCACACTCATTCCGGCGCGTCCATAGAGAACTCGTGTGCATCAATAGAATCCCACTCGTCATCGGATAAAAAAGTTTTAATGCCATGCGCTTTCTCACTTCTTCGTACCAGCCTGTTTTCTTGCCCTGTTCCAATTACCCACACAAACCGGTTAAGAGCCATTAAAAACTTATGGTGACTACGAAATGACTCAGGTCGTTTAGTCACTTGTAAATAGTCTGCTCGATTAACATAAAACGCACTCGGGGTTCCACGAGGGATTATTTCTGTTGTCATATTGTCCTCCACACTCTTTGCAAATCGATTTGCAACACAGTTATATAAAATCAATGGGTTAATATTAGATAACGGGTAATTTCATCTCAAATAGTAAAGAATGGTTACTAAGAAAATTCTGCTTTAACTACGTTTTTCTCAAGGTTCAATTCTTCTATCGTCTGAACCAAAAACTGATCTCCAATCTTATAATCACGTAAAGACTGGCGTATTTCATTCGCTTCAGCTGTCTTAAAGTTTCTGCTATACAGTGAAACCCTGCGCATAATCGCTTGGATTTTTTCAGCTCCCTCATCCAATATAACAATTTCCTGAAATAAGCTTGGACCATCTATACCTAAGCTCTCCAAATCAAGTTGTTTTAAATCACTCAATGCCGAATCTTCACCCACGGCACCCCTGTATAACAAGGCGGATAGATTTTTATTTAGAGTGTTTTCTTGCTTAAGTAAATTAAGGCTTTCATCTGAGCTAATTGGCTCTAGTTTTTCATGGTAACTGAAAAGCCCCATAAGTGAACGATGGCGACCAAGAATGAGTTGCCGTCTTTCTTTTTGGGTAAGTCCCTCTTGAGAGGCGAGTGGTGCTCGCTCTTTTCTATACGTCTCAAAACATATGGTATGACTGCTATCATTTTTCATAGTTACCTGCCTTAATTTTGCTCGTAATACCTCTTTAAAACAGAGGTGTAATGGATATATAGGGCCCAACGTATCGCCATCGTTCAGTTAAGTTCTGCCGTACTCGTTTTTTTTGATTCAGAATGCCATGCCCAAAGCAGAATCAACCCGGCACCAATTAACAGTAATGCAAGTTTTATGGGTGTTTGTGTGGGTTTTTCTTTTAATGCGCTTAATTCCTGTTCTGTACATGGAGTGCTCGGTTGATAAGCTAATAGTCCTGAAAAAAGTCCTTGATTGGGATAGTGCAATATACCTTGATGACATACCACCTTCTCTGCTCCATTAAGCGGGATATTGTAAAGCTGAGCAATCTTTTTAGGGGTAATTGAAACATCTGGCTTCGGCGTTAATAGGCTTATTGTAAGTAGAACAATTCCAAGCATTAGGAGAATGATGGAATAGGCCATCACGGCGTAATGACCAATTAAAGTACCTTTAGTTAAGTCTTCGAGTGTTTTCATTTGAATGTCCTTTTATGTACATGGCGGTAAATATATTGGTTCACTCCCACCTTTTGATTCTAGTTTATAGCCAAGACAAGCGCTCATGATTTTTTGGCCAACATAGGTTTAAAAAAAGTTAAAACATTTATGAGCAGGCCTCCGTTATCAATTCTTCTTTTAAAGAATCTGTCAAAAAATCTAATACTTCATTATGCCCTACAAGATGTTGATTTAATTGATTCATTACCCAATATTTAAGCGCCTCATCATTCGACTTACACTCTCCGTACCCAAGAACAAAAGTAAGGCAGTCGCCTGACTGGATGTTAAAGAGATACTTCAGATTATTGACCAGACGCATGACGACCCTAAGGTCTTCAAGTTGATTCTTAATCTTAATGCTAGGTTCAACAATATTCATTTTCCACCTCCTGCATGAAACGTTTGTGGGTTGTGTAAAATCTGCTCCCAAAAAGCCACTTCATTCTGTTCATTAGAATGTTGGGTAAGCTCTACATTGTCATTAATGTGTCGCTCTTCCGAATCACCCTGAACATGAAAACCATCAATGCTTGAAGCGAGTAGCCTTTCCATTGCAGAGCCGTCTTTACGCGTTAGATTGGGAACATAGCGAGCATAGACACTGAACAACATGGTCGTGGTGCTATGACCCATCTGCTTGGCAATCCAGTTGGGGTTCTCCCCTGCCGCTAACCATAAGGTTGCAGCTGTGTGACGAGTTTGATAGGGCTTGCGATACTTGAGCTTTAGGTAAGCCAATAAGGGAGTCCAAACTCTTCTCAAAAAGTTAGGCGTATGCACAGGCGAACCGCTATTAGAGTGAAAGACCATCTCACAACTTTTATCGCTGTTTTGATAGCGCTCTAAAAGTGCGTTATAGACCAATGTAGACATTTCAATCTCTCTTTGAGAACCATCGTTTTTGGTGTACTCCCAACGCCCCATCGAAAAAGTTTCTCGAACGAGAATTTCTCGTCGTTCAAAATCAATGTTTTCCCACTTGAGGCCATCAATCTCTCCTGTGCGCATCCCTGTAAAGAATCGTACCAAGAGATAATCTCGCCAATCTGGACGAACATTGGCCAGAATAAGATTCACATCTTGGATTGAAAGTGGCTGAATATGCACCTTTTCTTCTTTAAGTGGTTTTATATTTAGATGCGGTGGCGTAAAATTGTATCGGTCAGCTGCTTCATTCATAATCATATTTAGACACTTAATAAATTTATTAATGGTCTTAGGCTTTAACTTACCGACCGATTGTTTGGCGACGTTAGAACGGTACTTTAAAATGTGAGCTTTGGTGATTTGGCTGACTTCCATCTCTCCAAAATGTGGGATAAGTCGTTTATCCACATATCGTAAATACGATTCAGCCGTAGATACGCGCCACGTCGGTTCCATCTCTGAAAACCACTCCTTAGCAAAATCCTTAAATAAGGGTGTTTTGGTATAACCAGGCTTTTGTTTTGTCTCGATTTCAGCAATTTTTTTCACCATCGCACTATTAGGAAAGTACTTGCCGTATTCAAATGCTCCCAAAGTAATCTCAGCCTCGATGCGCTGAAGAATGGTTTCCAGTTTTTTGCGATTAGGTTTGGTATCTGGCAAAGTGGTTTGCTCACGACAACGTTCTCCATAAAAGCGAAAATCAAAAAACAACGTCCCTTTTCTCATTCTTATACTTCCCATACCCGTCTCCAGAATTAAAGTTAATGACTCGCGCTATGGCAAAAACCGCCATTAGCCATTGGAATAGCAAAATCTGAAGCATTTGAAGATTCATACATATCTACTTCAATATTTTCCCAAAGAAACAAAATCTTACGCTGGCCAAAAGGTCTTATGTAATGCCGACCTTCAATCAAGACGCTATCCTTCAGTTCATTTCGAATTGTTCTTGCGTTGTATTTAATACGCTCAGACAATTCTTCAGTAGTTAAATAAGTCATGCTCATGTTATTATTCCTCTATTAAGATAATTAAAACTATTAAAAAGATATATATATGTATCTTTTGACTTCCATTATATTGACCTAATGTATCATGTCAAGCATTAAAAGATATAAATATGTATCTTTATTGAATCGAGGTAATCATGATTAGATTTAAGCTAAAAGAGCTAATCTCAAAAAAGGAGTTTTATGACGGGAAGCGAATCACCCTGAAACAGATTGCTGAGGTTACGGGTATTAATAGAATGACCTTGACCAAAATCAATACCAAAATTGGATATAGCACATCTACTGATACGCTTAATAAGCTATGTAACTTTTTCAATTGCGAAATTTCTGATCTTGTTGAATATATTTCCGACGAACAGTTTCAACAAATGGTCGATAGAGAAGGATAAAGTAGGATTAATGAGTCTTTATGTCGTTTTCTTTGTTTGTCTAAATTGCTGGGCACAAGATGGGCACCATTTGGGCACCGCAAATAAATCCACTAATTTCAAAATAACATTTGACAGCCCCTAAGCCCGTCTATACAATACGCACATTCTATTTTGGCCTGATAGCTCAGTCGGTAGAGCAAGGGATTGAAAATCCCTGTGTCCCTGGTTCGATTCCAGGTCAGGCCACCATATTTTAGTAAGTTGTTTAGACTTAGTTTAAACAGGTTATTCGCGGGAGTGGTGGAATTGGTAGACACGCCAGATTTAGGTTCTGGTGCCTTTGGTGTGAGAGTTCGAGTCTCTCCTTCCGCACCAATTAGTTAGTAAGACAATTGCTTGTTAACGACTGAAGTCAGCTTAATCGCTGGCTTTTTTTATGTCTGAAATAAAGCGATACCCTAGAAAATACCCTAAACTGCTTTCATACCCTTCTTTACTACCTGCCTTATTATCCTTTTATGGTTATACGAAATTCCAGCGCGTAAATTGTTCATGCCATTATTGAATGGCTAATAAATCAATACTCCCTTTACGTTTGTCTTAAATTAAACAATCGCAATCAAGTTGCCTTTGTTCATTTCCTCAGGTGTCAGAAAATTACAATCTGCTTTAGGGTGTCCGAAAACTAAACTCTTTTATAGCGTTCAGAAACTAACCGCCTTTTATAGTAGGGAAATTTACCTGTAATCCCCCAAAAAATAACTGCGTGCTATTTCTACTGGGGTTAATTGAGTTATTACTCAGGTATAGTTATGATTTTCTGGACTTATATCTCATCAGGAAATGCGCTTTGTGATTCTAATTGTTTTTTATTTTCAACTTGAAGCCTTATGGCCAATGTTTCCCTAAAGTCTTTAGCCTCTGCGAGTTTTATAAACACGGCTTCGGAGTTATGCATCAAAGCTTCTTTCTCTATATCATCGAGACTTACTTTAAAAAACTCTTTTCTGGCATTAACTAGGTTTAGTCTTTTTCTATCGAATCGCTTGTGTAAAAAGTTTTCTAGGGAGGGTGCATTATCTGAATAAATCATTGCATGAACATCAAAGGTAAAGGGTACGCTCGCATCTCCTAGCTCCTTCACCCTGTCTAATGGTTCTAGTCTTCTCGTCATACCTATTTTATAGACACTCTCACCAAAAGCACCAATGTTTGATATTACATAAACATGGCCAGCTTTAGTTTGCTCAGCCATAGATTTTGCTCTTTGGTTTTTTTCATGCGCTTCAGCTAGTTCTTCTTCTAATAATTTGAGCTGTTCTTGCAGTTTAAGTAACTTTTCTCCTGTAGCAGTTCCGACCTCTTTCTTTGCCTTGTCTAAGAGTTTTTTATACTTTTCCTCTTTTAGTTCTGCATCTTTTAAATCCTTTTCTAACTTAGCTTCTTCTCTTATTTGCTCCTGTAATCCCCCCATTTTTAACCGATGTTAAAAGCAGAGGGTTAAGCAGTATCTAGCAGGTACCTCGGGTTGTAGTGGTAGAAGAAGATGCCTTTGGGCAGATTGAAAACTGGCGACTCTTTAAATCCACATTGGATCTTCAACAGCTTTATCCGATTTACCAGTCGACTTATCACTTTGAATCACTGTATCAATTATTTAATTTGGTGGAATCTCTACAAACCATTCCATTGAGGATGTTTGGTCGAGCAGTATTGAGTGATTTACGATTAATGAGAAGCCTTGTGTCAATCCCAGCAAGTAAGCGACATCATCACTCTTTTCCCGGAGGCTTGTTAGCCCATTCTTTAGAGTGTGCTTTTATCGCCGCACAGAACTTAGATGCGATACAGGATATTTTAAAAACAGAAAAAGAGGTCACAGCGGTCGCGGCCTTATTGCATGACATAGGTAAAACTCAAACATTAGGGAGCGACCAACATACATCTATAGGCAGATTGCTCGATCATGAGCAGTTAACACTCTTGGTATTGGCTGAACCCTTGAATCAATTGACTCAATATTGGCCAAAAGGTGCGGAAACATTACAGTATCTTTTAATGTGGAACCATAAAATGGGGTTTTGCCGCTATGTAGGGGGCAATGTCATCAAACTCGCAGACCAATTAAGTACCAGCACTTCAATACGAAGAAAGGCTTTTGAGGGTAAGCCCGATTATTACAATTTTTCAGTGCTCAAAATTGGTCAGCAGAGCCATTATGTAAATCGATTGAGTTAGTGTCATAGTTTCAATCAGTTGTTAAGCACTTATGCCATTTTTGTACTGTTTTTTTATAAACAACATCGGTGGCGATAGGTTTTTTCGCCACGTAGATTAATTTTTAGAAAGGGATGAATGCCATGAAAAGAATGCATTTATTTGTGATGCTCCTGAGCGTTCTGCTGTTGATTATTTACGCTATACCTTATATTTCCATAGGAACGTTTGTAAGGTCGTTTTTAGGGCTTATTGGTTTTGCGGTTACGCTTTGGCTTTCAGTTGTTTTTATGGAGTTTGTTTTAGGTAAATACAGTGATTGAAAGGTTATCACGAATTCCCTGATTTACAAGTAATGGACTTTTTGTTTGATGCACATATGTTATTTAGTCAGGCTCTATGTTAAAAAAAACACCAAATAAGCCGTTAAGTAATTAAGATAGCGAAGATTGTGGTCGATTCAGCCATAAAATATTACCAACATAAATAATCTTACTTTTGTTGATTATTAAGCCTAGCGCTCAGTTTAATCACTTTTGGTTATCCAAATATTCCTAACATCAGCAAACCACACAAAATGAATAGGGTAGCGATTGTTTTTTGTTTTAGATGATCTCTGTCTTTAAAAAACACTATGGATAACACAACAGCTAATAATATTCCTAAGTTGGTCATGGAAACCACATAAGCGGTCGGTAGGGTTTGCATCGCTAGCATGACAAGCGCGTACGCCGTCCCTATAAACAGACTTCCTGCTAACCATACGCCTAAGTGGGGTCTGCTTTGCGGGATAATGCTGTTGCAATGACGTTTTCGGTAGAGGCTTAGTGTCAGCCAAGCAGAAAAATAACCAATCGTCACTACGCCCAATAATGCTGAAAAGTCATTGACCAGCAAGCTGATTAATTTGTCTGATAGCGAATAGATACTGGTAAAAAATGCAGCGGATAAAGTCCAAATTAAGACTTTTTGGTTTGGATTATGCTTGACCGTATTGCCCAAAATCCAAAGGCCTAGAATACTTATCAAAATACCCAGCCATGCAAAACTCGAAAGGGATTCATCAAATATCCACCAAGCCCAAATGGCCACTAATATCGGGGAACTTCGGGCAATGGGATAGACAAAGGCAACGGGCGCAAGTCCATAAGCTTGGCGTAGTGCTAGAAAGTACAAGCTATTGGCAAAAGCGGTAATGGTAACCAGGCCTGCTAATGTCCACGACCAGTCAACTAATGTTAGGTGATACAAGCCATAGCCGCCTAATAAGACAATATGCCCGAGTAATCCCCACCATAAGAAATCGGTTTCCTGATTAACGTGGCGTGCCATTAAGTTCCAGCTGACATGCATCAACACAGATAGAATGATAAACAACCAGGCCTGGTTAAAATCGGATAGGTTTTCAAGCATTAAAGCGACCATACTTGATTGTCGTAACCAATGGCAACGCCGTTAGGTAGACAATCAGGATGGTTCATAAAGTATTCGTCTAGATTATGACTAATATGGGTAAGTAGAAGTTGTTTGGGTTGAGTCGCTTTAAAGACTTCTAAAGCACGGGTTAAATCATTGTGATTTCGAGGTGCGTTTGCTAACGGTGGTTGGTCGCAATCCAAAATCATTAAATCGACTGGATGGGTTTGTAGATAACTTTCTACATCACGACGTAAAATACCAGAGTCACAGAGATACGCTAAACGCTTGCGGTTAAACTCAATGATATAACCCATCGTCAATTTTGAATGCACTAAAGGTACTGGCGTGATTTGAATACCTTTGAATTCGAAGGTTTCAAAGGGTTGCATTTTCTTTGAAAAATCAAAAAAACCAGGATATTTAAACAGGTCATCACAACCATCTGGATCATCGGGCGAAAACACAGGAATAGTTTCACTCATACCCCAGCGCATTGGAAACAACCCTTGCACATGATCCATGTGAAAGTGGGTCAGTAGAACCGCATCTAAAGTGCCCGGCGGGAATTTCTGTTCAAGACAGTGGTAACCGGCATCAATCAATAAACGAATCCCGTTGACTTCCAATACACCACAAGCGGGATGACGACGATAGTCGGTATTGGCCAAAGCGCGTTGGCAAACAATGCATTCACAACCATAAACAGGCGCAGCTTTGACTGAGCCCGTGCCTAAAAAAGTAAATGTCATATCTGATGTGATGTTTGAAGTCATGCGGGGTTCAAACCTTTGTTTTTAATAGGTTGATCAACTGCTCTCCGGCAAGATGCAGTTCAGCGTTGTTTTCGATGAGTTGTAAATTGGGAGCACTTAAATTGGCAAATGCTTCTGCACGCTGGATGCGTTTTTCGATTTGCTCAAGCGTTTCACGACCACGGTTAATAAGGCGTTCACGCAATAAATTGGTATCCACTTGAATTAACACGGGTACCAGGCCTGGTTGTTTTTGGATGGCGACTTCTAAATAACCTCGCGAGCCATTCATAACCACATTTAAACCTAGATTTAACCAGGTGTCGATTTCAGTGCCTATACCATAATCTAAATCATGTGAGTGCCAGTGAAACTTAAAACAATGGTGTTTTAATCGGTTAGCGAATTCCGCCGTAGAGAGCTGAACGTGGTTTTCACCATTCAACTCAACAGGACGGGTTATGTAACGATGTGCAAACACCACCGAGTCATTGGCAAGCTGCTGGCGAGCATAGTGTAGTAAAGAATCTTTACCAACGCCTGATGCGCCAATGACATAAAACAATGTACCTTTCACTTGAGTATTAGGCATGGTCATAACTGGCCTTAAAGGCTGAAACGCCAGCCACAAATACGTCTGAAACTTGGACCAAACCGTCTAAATTCGCAACCATAATAATGTCCGCACGTTTGCCGACTTCAATGACGCCACGGTCATGCAGTTTTGCCGCTTCGGCTGGGTTTTTAGTCACCAACTGTACCGCTTGCGCTAAGGTTAAATCTGAAATTTCAGGCAGTTTAAACACCGCCACAATCAATGCAGCAGGGGCGTAATCCGCACATAGACAATCGCAGACGCCCGCATTCACCGCATCTAAGGCACGCATAGAACCTGACTGGCTCTTGCCACGAAGAATATTGGGCGCACCCATAATCGTCTTCATGCCTTTGGCACGCGCATACTCAGCGGTTTCCATATTGATTGGGAACTCAGAAATATCTACGCCCAGCGCCGTCATAGTGTCCACTCGCTCCTTGCAATCATCATCATGTGATGCGACGGCAATGCCTTGCGCATGAGCCGTTTTAACTAACAGTTCAACACGCTCCATGGCGCCTTCTGCTTGCTGTTGCTTTTGGGCAATCATCTCATCCAACTCTTCGTCCGATTTCTGATAGCTTTTCCCAAAATAGGCTTTATAAGATGCTAAATCTTTAAACTGGCCTTGCCCTGGCGTGTGATCCATTAACGAAACTAAATGCATCGACTGCTTTTCCATCAGATCCATTAAAATCGGCAGACCTGTTGGGTCCGTGATTTCATAGCGACAATGTACACGGTTATCGACTAAGGCGTGAGGTTGGAATTTATGCACCGATTCGGCGATTTCTTTGGCAAATTGGTTGTTACGCACGCCTAATTCTTCATTCGCAAAAGACAACGCATGAAATACCGTCGTAATCCCAGCACCGGCATTGCGTTTATCCGCTTGGGCGCAGGCAAAGTCTAACGGGAAATGAACATTAGGGCGTGGCTCTACTTCTTTTTCTAAAGAGTCACAATGTAAGTCAATCATGCCAGGCATGACGGTTTTGCCCTTAGCATCTATTGTTTGGGTTTGCTCTGGAACGGTTTCAGGGTTAATCGCTGAAATTTTACCGTTTTCAACCAATAAACTCGCATTCGAGAGTACTTCATCCGCCAAAACGAGGTTGGAATTTGTAATATATAAAGGTAAAGAGTTCATCGTTATGCAACCTCATCAGTATCAGAATTAAAAAAGTTTTCGGTGCCAACAGGCGGTTCTAGCTCGACCACATCGTCAGCGAGTCGTTTAACCAAATCCATATCATGAAAAATCGCAATCATGGCTGTGCCAGTTTGTTTTAAATTGTCGATGAGTTCCACTACTCGATCTGTCGTTTTGGGGTCTAAGCTGGCTGTGGGTTCATCTAATAGCAATAAGCGTGGTTGTGCTAGTAGGCCGCGAGCTAAGTTAACACGTTGCTTTTCACCACCCGAAAAAGTCGCTGGCGAAACCGCCCACAATCTTTCAGGTAAGTTAAGTTGACCGAGAATTTCACGAGCTTTTTCAAGGGCAAGCAAACGTGGTACACCTTTTTTAATTAACGGCATCGCGACGACTTCTTCGGTAGACTGCCGCGGCAAGGTGTGTAAAAACTGGGTTACAAAACCAATCTCTTCCTTACGTAACTCTAAAATCTGGTGTTCATCCGCGGTGGCTAAGTCAACAGTTTGATTATTTTCAGTGGTGAACATCATCCGTCCACTGGTTGGCAGGTAGGTACGGTAAATACCTTTTAAAACCGTCGATTTTCCCGCACCCGTTGGTCCAATTAGCGCTGTTAAACGCCCTGGGTAGGCCTTTAAAAATACACTGTGTGACGAAGGCAGTTCTTTACCTTGTTCATGCAACACAAAGGTTTTTGAAAAGTCTTCTACTTCTAAAATAGGTTGAATACTCATAGTAAATTCTCTTTTATAATGCTGATGCAACAAGGCGCTGGGTGTACGCATCTTGTGGGTCTTCTAAAATTTGATCCGTTAATCCTGTTTCAATGATGCGTCCGTATTTCATCACCAGAGTACGACCTGCTAACAAGCGAATCACACCTAAATCATGGGTAACAGCAATCATGGCGGTGCCACTCTCACGCTGAATTTCCATAATTAAATCTAAAATAGCGGCCTGTACGGATAAATCTAGTCCGGTAGTGACTTCGTCCAAAAACAATAAAGGCGGATTTGTCGCTAAGGCTTTGGCGATTTGCACACGTTGTTGCATGCCACCAGAGAAGTTCTTTGGCAGTTCATCCATACGTTCTGTCAGCACTTCGGTACGGCGCAGTAACTCAATCGCTCTGTCGCGAATATCGCCATAATGGGTTATGTTGCTCATTAATAGACGCTCGGCAATATTGCCACCCGCAGAGACATTAAAGTTCAAACCCAATACAGGGTTTTGATAGACCATGCCGAAGCGATGATTACGTAAGTGACGTTTTTGTTGCGCGTTTAAGCTAAACAAATCGTACTGTTTTCCGTCATCGAAAAAGGTCGCTTGACCAGAGGTTGGTACTTCATCAAAAAACAGGTTTTTAACCGAGGTGGATTTACCGGATCCTGATTCGCCCATAATGCCTAAAATTTCACCTTTATACAGATCAAAGCTGATGTCATGAGCGGCCACCACCGACCCGCAGTGCGGGCAGATATTGGTATTGTGTTCTGGGCCGGTAGACTCAAAACATTTAGAGCAACCTTTGCCGTAAACTTTTGAGAGGTTTCGGACTTCTAATACTTTTTCATTAGACATTTTATCCCTCCAAATTCTGGTTTGAAACGCTGGTTTTAAGAATCAACTGTTCATCACAATAATCAGAATCGGAACATTGATAGAGTTTTTGACTGCTTTTTGCATCGATAAATTCATCTAAGAAACTATGGTCGCAGCCACAACGGTGACAGACTCTTCGCTTGTCATTTTCGTCATTAAAGTTTTCGACCCTAAAAGGCACGTCATCAAACTCCAAAGGTTCTGCAAGAGTGTATGGCGGGACGGCATAAATTTTCTTTTCTCTACCCGCTCCCAATAAAATAAGCGCTTTGGATTGGTGCATTTTAGGAACGTCCCAGCGTGGAATCGGGGAGGGGTCAATCACATAATGTCCATTGATACGCGTTGGGTAACGGTGCGCAATGGTGATTTCATTGAACTTAACAATGTCTTCGTACAACTTGACCAATAAACGTGAATAATCCGCTTCACCGTGCATGATTTTGCGTTTGTCTTCAGAAGGTTCAACCACCACTAAAGCATCAGGGTAGGGCACTTGTAATATAACAACTTGGTCTTCACGTAATTCTTGTTCGGGGATACGGTGACGTGATTGAATCAAGTTAGCTTCTGTGACTTTAGTCGTGGTATCAATGCCAGGGCAGGTCATTTCAATAAAGCTACGAAGATTCACTGCGTTAACCGAGTCATCGGAGCCTTGGTCAATCACCTTTAGTGTGTCTTGTTTACCAATCAGTGCCAACGTCAATTGCAAACCGCCGGTTCCAAATCCACGTCCCATAGGCATTTCACGGCTAGAGTAAGGTACTTGATAACCTGGAATGGAAATCGCTTTGAGGACGGTACGGCGGACCTCTTTTTTGGCATATTCATCTAAGAAACCAAAATTGTATTCGGCCGAAGCTTGTCTGAACTGACTGTCTGTTGTTTGGGCTGTATTAGACATTTTCAGCTCCTTGGTTGGCGTTATCGTCTTGTGTGTCATGCTTATCTTGTGTGGTTCTTAAACGATCCATATCGGATTGGAACGTCACATAGTGCGGCATTTTGTAGTGCGTACAGAAGCCCATGGAGTCAATTCCATCTATGTGCAATAAAACAAATTCAGGATCTTCCGATGGATTGGTTGGTCCATTTTGCATGCCTAATTGTAGGGAGCGATCTAAGATAGACATAGAAATGGCTTTGACTTCGTTATGCCCAAAACAGGCGCCATAACCTAAGCTGAAAGTCGGCTTACTACCTTCTTCATCGTCTTCATACATGGCAACCACTTCACATTCAGTCATTAAAACTTCTCCGACTTCAATGAGTTCGCCCGTAATAGGGTGCGGTAACATCACGGGTAAATATCCCACCCGCAACTCTGCAACGGTTGGGTGAACATCGCCATAACCTCGCATGTTTGAATAGGCGATGGCTAAGATTGACCCTGTTTCAGCACGCGCCATCGTAGATAAAGCGGCTGAACGAGGCACCGGAAAAACCAACGGTTCACGCGTAATATCAAACGGCTTCTTTTCTGCCGCAGCTTCATCAACGGGCGGCAATAAACCTTCCTCACGTAAGGCGTCTAAAACTTTTGGAAAGGTACCTGGAATATCATCATGACGATTTTCATCTAACCATTTAGACGCAACCGCTTTAAAGGCTTCTGGCGATTCGTCTAGTAGCTCGGTACGCATTAGGCGCAAGGCATAATCGGTACTGGCACCGAGCATTTGCCCGCCAGGAATATCCTTAAACGAAGCGGAAATACGGCGAATGACGCGCATGCTACTGGTATCCATAACCGGAGTTTCTATTAAACGCGGCTTAGTTGAACGATAGGCACGTAACGCAAATGCGGCTTCTAACGTATCACCCAAACTCTGTTTAATGGCTAAAGAAGCTAGCTTTGGATGAAACAGCCCGCCTTCGGACATAATACGGCTGTGTAAAAAATACAGCTGGTTTTCAATGGTCTCCAAATCTAACGGTTCTGCCGACTCGCCTTGACGAGTACGCACGACTTCTAATAGCTTTTCAGCACCGGCAATGGCTTGACCGCCACCTTTAATCGCAACATAACCCATTAGTTAAGCCCTTCATTATCGTTGACTTCAAGAATTTCGACCTTGGTGGTGCGAGGTAGCCCCATAACTTGGCTGTTATCCACCAAAATACAGTCGATGCCCAATGGAAAAGCCGAACACCATTCGTTACGCTGTTCTAACCAGGCCTGGTCAATTCCAGAAACACAGATTTCAGTTTCACCATTGACGCCGGGTCCAGTCAATTTCAGGCGGATATCGCCTATATTGCTGTCTAATTGAGCGACCTTTAAAATCAACGTCGCGGCAAAATCAGGAGAAGATAACGTGCCTAAGTTAGGGTAAAAGGTTGGTGCTTTGGTTGCATCACACAAAATGTAATTTGCTTGTTCAACCGTTGAATTTTGCGCCTGTAATAGCGGCCAGTTTGCCTCTGTCAGTAAATCGTTTACATCCGCTAAAGATACTTCACCATCTAAAAGGGTGGCTAAGACGGCTAAATAGGCTGGGCTGTTTTCTAGCCATTCTGACCAGCTATCAATGCGGCCTGGTCGTGATAGAGTTTGCATCAAGCTGTTAAATAAAAGTTGTTGTGTGTCGGCTAACCAAATTGAATCTATATGTGCACCGAGTAAGTCTTGTTTAAGCACGTTTATCTTCCTTCTTTTCGTCTTGATCCGTTGCACCTAATAGGGAGAAGTTGACGGTCGTTGAACCTAACATGGCTTTGCGTGTTCTCGCTTCTTGCTCAAATTTAAACTCCCCCAGTTCAACTAAGTCGGCAAGTTTGCAACAAGCCATTAAGTCGTTTGCCAAAATGGCATCACAGACGGCAAATAAAGAGGCTAAGTTTTCATCGTCATCCATTAACTGTGCAGCACCTTCAAAGGTTTTGCCTTGCTTATCCGTTAAGACTACCCAACTAGTCGCAATTGGGAATTCCCCTAAAAAGTAAGGTTCGTGCATTGCGGTATCTTTGGTCTGTAATACGCCCAATCCCGATTGAGGAATGGACTTATAAGAGACTGCGTATTCATTCATCACTGAATCGACGACTACTTTAATTTCATTTACAGGAACCAGTTTTAGTGCGCGAACCCATAGGCTGCGTGGCACTGTGCAACAAGTGTTGTTCATTTTTTTGATTCCTTTTAAAGTGTTTTGTTGCGTAATTTTTGCGAGAAGGCTTCCAGCAATACGACAGTGATAAAAATGATTAATAAAATGGTCGCAACATGGTCGTAATCAAATAGATCCCAACGACCTTTTAACTCCATTCCAATTCCACCTGCACCAACAATACCCAGTACGGTTGCGGTACGAATATTACGTTCAAAAATATATTGAATGTAAGCTATCCAAGCGGGTAAAATATGTGGGAAAACGGCATAACGTAAGACTTTTAAAGAATTTGCACCTGCCGAACTTAGTGCCATTTGCGGGCCTTTAGGGGCGTTTTCAATCTCATCGGCAAAGAACTTGCCGAGGACACCAGATGTATGAATTGCAAGCGCTAGAACCCCCGCAATAGGACCAAATCCATAGATTAATACTAAGAACAGTGCAACAATTAGTTCGGGCATAGAGCGGTGAAAACTTAGCCAACCACGTGCAATTTGATAAACCACAGGGTGCGGTGAAAAATTACGGGCGGCTAAAATTCCTAAAGGTAACGAAATCATGATTGAAATAACCGTTCCCCAAAATCCCATCTCAATGGTTTCCCACATCATCTTAAGTACTTTTTTCAAGTAACCAACAGGCTCAATGAGGTATTCAGCTTTCTCTTCCGTCCAAGTATCTGTCTCAACGTCATACTCTCTAGAGACACCTTCCTCAACGTAAGATAACCACGGTAGATAATCTAAGTCGACGCCTTCCAGGCGGGTTAATTCGGTACTTGTTGAAAATTGAATAGGAAAGGCCTGGCTTCCAAATTTAGAGACGCCATTTAATACATCTGAATCGCCAATTCCCACCGCCGATAATACGGCTTTGCCCGTTTCTACAGCGGCTTTGTCCAACTCAGTATTGTGTGCCGACCAAGACAGTAAAACAAAAGCGATAAATAACGCAAAAATGGTTTTTGGCGTAATCGCTTGATAAGTTTGCCATTCACGCCAGTCGCGTTTAATGACATTTTCTACTGGCTTATTCATGCTGCGGCCTCTGTTTTAAGTTCAAGTGGTTGGTTTTCGGCCCAAATGTCCGAACTATTATTCTGAATATTTGCCAGGTTTTCACTCTCAATTTCGTAGAGTTTTCTTTGCACTTCTTCATCCATTTGAGAAGGCGGTCCATCGAAAAAAACCTCGCCATCTCGTAAAGCTATTATTCGGTCTGCAAATTCCAGCGCATAGTCCATTTGATGCAGGGTGCATAAAACAGTTGCCCCATTGGTTTGGGCAGCGTGTTTTAAACTGTTTAAAACACTGCGACTCATGGCTGGGTCTAAACTGGCCACTGGCTCGTCGGCTAAAACCACTTTAGGGCTGGCCATAAAAGCGCGGGCAATGGCGACACGCTGTTGTTGGCCTCCAGAGAGTTCTGACGCTCGGCGCATAAGGTGTTTCTCTTGTAAACCCACCTCACTTAGTAGCTCAAACGCACGTTGTTGATCTTTAATGGGGAAGGATTTAACCAAGCTTTTCCAAAATCCCGCCGTTGGCAAAATGCCCGTTAAGACATTGTGTAAAACTGATAAGCGTGGAATTAAATACAGTTGTTGGTGAATCATGCTGACGCTACGTTGAATCATCTGTAGATTCTTCTTATTAAGTAACTCACCATCCAAAATGATTTTGCCAGAGGTCGGCTCAACCAAACCGTTCACCATATTCATTAAGGTAGACTTTCCTGCGCCAGAAGGCCCAAGAAGCACACAGAACTCGCCTTTTTTAAGGTGGACAGAAACATTCTTCACGGCCTGTGTACCATCTGGGTATATACGGCTGACATTGTCAAAAACTAACATGATTTTTTCTCCAAAAATAAAGACCTTTGCAAATATGCCTGGTAAAGCGGGTTTTGCAAAGGTCTCTTAAAAAGCACCTCAGACATTCCGAGATGCCATCAAGATAGGTTAATTAATAATTAACGCTGACCTGCTTTTTCAAGCATTTCACCTTTAAGCGTTTTGGTCACGGCACTTAGTTTTTTCAAAGCATCAAAGATTTTTTGCTCGTCAAAGTCAGTGTCGTAACGATCTACTTTTTTACCGCCGTAACCACGTATTTTTGAAGGGTCAATTTTGGTATGAATCGAGCCAAATGCTTTACGAAGTTCTGCTTTTAACTCAGGTGTTAAACCCTTGTTCATCGCTAGAGGAGGGTTAGGGATTGGCTGTGATTTAGCTAAAGGCATAAACTCGGCAGGATCAATAGCGCCTTTTTTAGCGGCTTTACCAAAAGAGTTGTATGAAGCGGCTGCTGCATCAACTTTACCTTCTGAAAGTGCAGCTAAAGATGCTGAGTGAGAACCCGCGATAATAACTTTACCAAGGTCTTTAACAGGATCAACGTCTGCAGCAATGATCATGGCAACTGGAAAGTTGAATGACGATGTTGAACTTGGGCTACCAAATGCCATGCTCTTACCTTTAAGATCTTCGATTGTTTTAATACCACTGTCTTTACGGACAAAAATGCCTGAATAATAAGAAGCGTTACCTTTTTTAACATCAACCGCTAAAAGATCTACACCACATTTATCATTGGCTTCACCATAAGTAACCGCACCAAACCATGCAATATCCGCTTTATCGTTACACATGCCTTCAACGACTGCTGCATAACTTGCGCCTGCTTTAATGTCAAAGTGAATACCGTAGTTATCAGTGATGCCTTGGAAAACTGGGCCGTAATCTTTAGTGATATCGTTAGTGCCTGTATCAGCAGGGACCATCAATACGCGTAATGGTTGCTCTTTTGAACCATCAGGAAGAGCGAATGCCGCTAAAGGTGCTAAAGTTGCAACTGCAACAGCAGATAAGAACAAGTTCTTAAGTTTCATGGGTGTTTCTCCGAAAATATTAAAATTAAAAGTAAAGTTAAAAAATTAAGTAAAACGTTTAAACAATCCAGCCAAATAAGTGATTAGACGGATTGCGTAAAGGTCTTTATAAAGTGTTTTTAAGAATTGATTAAGATCTCTAGTTGAATCATGTCTGAACGAAAACGCGTCACTGAATATTCGATAATTTTTCCAGTAACGTCATCTCTATTCAGTGTTTTAACTTTTAATATGGGCTGACTGCCGATCATGCCCAGTTGAAAGTTGTCTGATGCATTCGGCATAGCGGAAGACACTAGGCTAGAAATACGCTTTGCTTTAATGCTGCATACATTCGTTAAAAATGAACCTAAGGAACCGGATTCATACCTTTCTAAGATGGCAGGACATAATTCTTTAGGTAAAAAATGGCTAATTAACGCCACTTCCTTACCTTCAATCTTTCTGAGAGTGTCAATTTGAATGACCTCTTCGCCATTTTTAAGCTGCAAGTTTTCAGCAACACTGCCACGAGCCAAAATGATGGTCTTACTTAAAACAGTCGTCTCAACCGCCAGTTCATTGGCCTCGACAGCATCGGTAAGGCGTTGATGGCCTTTAATGCGATAAGCCAGTCTTTTTTCCGCGACAAAAGTACCAAAACCATGACGTTTTTCTAAAACGCCTTGTTTCACTAACTCTTCAATCGCTCTTCTGACGGTGTGGCGGTTGACTCCAAATTTTTCAGTTAAGGTCTTTTCAGAAAGGTACAGGTCTCCCGCTTCAAATCCATCTTGAAGATCGGACTCAATCGCTTTTGCAATTTGCGTATAAATTTTTTCAGGGCTATAACGATCAATCACACAAATACTCACTTAACTTGTCTAGACATCTAAAACTGTTGAGAAGTTTAAAGGGGTCAAATGTCTGTCAAGGGTCAGTTTTATGAAAGTTATGTTGCAGGGGTAGACGTCCACATAGAAGTGGCGTGAGAACTTGGATTCAAGAAGTAAAATAAGTTATATCTTTGGGGTATTTAGCCAGTAAATGTGTGTTGCTTTGTTTGGGCGGGGTTACCATCGTTAAATTGGTGTAGTTTTACGTGCGAATAAAACTTAGCAAGGTATGTAGTGGTCAAGTAAAAGTGGCCACATCTTTAGAGTAATTTAGCCTGTAAATC
>CBFCZK010000012.1:0-104407 GCA_965602805.1 uncultured Thiomicrorhabdus sp.
TGATGAGCTGAAGCTGCCGTAGATACGCCAACCGTTAAAAGTGCTGCTAATAGTATCTTTTTCATGTGTATATCCTTTTTCATGTGTATATCCTTTTTCAATATTTTCTGTGAAGAGGGCGCAAAGTGGGTCCTCTATTCACAATTATTTACTGGGTAACTGGATTTAATTAAAACACCATCAATAAATGAGGAGATGAATCTGGAATCATCGCACCGGCATCGTCATTTGATGATAGGTGATGAGCTGAAGCTGCCGTAGATACGCCAACCGTTAAAAGTGCTGCTAATAGTAACTTTTTCATGTGTATATCCTTTTGATATTTTGAGTGAAGAATGAATTTAATGTTATCTCATTCTTCATGATCGTCTAGCTTGTTGATGGTTTTAATTAAAACACCATCAATAAATGTGGAGACGAATCAGGAATCATAATACCGGCATCGTCATTTGATGACAGGTGATGAGCTGAAGCTGCCGTAGATACGCCAACCGTTAATAGTGCTGCTAATAATATCTTTTTCATGTGTCTTTCCTTTTTAAATATTTTTCGTGAAGAGGGCATTGCTTAGGTCCTCAATTCACGTCGATCTATTTATAACTGGTTTAATTAAAACACCATCAATAAATGAGGTGACCAGTCAGGAATCATTGCACCAGCATCGTCATTTGATGACAGGTGATGTGCCGAAGCTGCCGTAGATACGCCAACCGTTAATAGTGCTGCTAATAATATCTTTTTCATGTGTCTTTCCTTTTTAAATATTTTTCGTGAAGAGGGCATTGCTTAGGTCCTCAATTCACGTCGATCTATTTATAACTGGTTTAATTAAAACACCATCAATAAATGAGGTGACCAGTCAGGAATCATTGCGCCCGCATCGTCATTTGATGACAGGTGATGTGCAGAAGCTGCCGTAGATACGCCAACCGTTAAGAGTGCTGCTAATAATATCTTTTTCATATTTTTCCTTATGGAATTGCATTCTAAGAATGACAATAAGTTAATTAGGTTAAATGTTAAAAGAAATGTGATGTCCAGTTTTTAAATCGAGATTTAAATATCTGAGTATCACGAGTTAAAGATAAAAGCATTTTTAAAAACTGGTGGTGTGTCTCTTGTATCAGAGGGTATTGATACTCGATCCAGCCATCCATTTGTAACCAGTTATTTAGAAGGTTGCCTTAATCTCTGGTGTCTATACTAAATGTAATAATTTTACATGTCAAATGTATTTTCAATCAAACTCTATGCTTTTATGGTTGTTTGGAGGTCATTAAGTATGAGAGAGAAGTACATATAGCCATTTAAAATGGCGTTTTTGAGGAGGTTGTGAGAATGGGTAGAGACTATTTATAAATAATAATATTTTGCACAAATAGGTGTTAACTCGCTGGTTTTATGTGAACAACAGGCGTTTTAAAACCCTGTTGTTTAGTTTTTTAAGGTATATATATGAACCATTTCCTTTTCAATAGGCATAAAAAAAAGGCGCTCCACCTAAGTGAAACACCTTTTAAAGGTTGAATTTTAAGATGCTTGCATGAGAAGCATCTCTTTAGTCGTTACTCTGGTGCGACAATCTCATCAGTGTAATCTTTGCGCTGTGCCCAGATATCACTTCCTAATAGATAATCAGCGGTACCTTCTGGAGCTTCAGCAGGATCAAGCTCTTGTAACCAAAGTGAGTACAATGATTTACCATCAGGAGAGGCAATGCCTTGTATCTCTTTTTCTTCTGCTACCGAACTTACAATCGCTTCATTAACGGGTTCTCCATCAATGGTCGCTGGTACTTTCTCCCAAGTATCACCGCCATCAGTGGTGCGAGTGACATACAGATCAAGCTCTAATCCACTGCCCATAATCAATGTTCCGTAAGTGATAAACGTTGTATTGGCATCTCTGGTTTCAGCACCTGGAATCGCCTCTGAGGTTGGAATTAAACGTGGATCGACTGTTGAAATAATGTTATTGCTAATGTGTGTCACATCAATAGGATCTACCCAAGTTGTTCCATTATCATCAGAACGGATGACATTGAAGTTATTGGACAAGTGACCTACTTGAGCAACTCTCCAAGAAGGCGTGTACTCATAACCAATAAAGATGGTGTCACCACTTAAGTAACCACGTGGAGAGAACGTATTCTCCCAATTGTTTTCCCAAGTAGCGTCACTTAGATTATCAGCGGTCCATACACCTCTAACCGTTTCATCAGCATCTGCAACACGTGAACTTAGATTCCAGCTATTAGAGCTCCAAGTTTCGTCCCCCATAATAGTTGCCATGTCTACTGCAGTGTTCAGATTTCCCACATCGTAACCACCTTTTGCCAAACGTAAATACATGTCTGAAGATTCACCCTGTGTTGCAATACCTGATTTATACAGAACGCCCCACAAGTGATTGTCAACGGTTGCATCAGCAACATCGACTTGACTCACTAAGGTTACACGACGAACGTTTTCAAGTACCGGTAAATCATCAGGATTGGTATCCGGAACAGGACGTACACGATCAGGATCTGGCAGTTTGAGTTCATTGACAATCGTTCCCGCAGAAATCGGTGTAGGTGTCGTCATTTCAAATGAATGCACATAAGCGATTTTCCCTTGATCCTCTACAGGAATCGTATCCAAGGTTTCTGAGTTTGGAACCCCCGGTAGACTAGTTGCTTCGCCCTTGGTTTCTTCATAACCTAAGATAACTTGGCTACCAAATAGTCCTAAAATCGGACGTGAAGCTCCTGTGTCACCATTCAACAATTGTCGCTCATCTACCAGTGGTGTATCGTTATATATCGCTCTAATTGGATCAAAATCGTTGCTATAACATTTACCATTGTCTTTATTCAATTCATCATCAGGATCTGTGAACACGCCACCGTCAGCTGCACAAAGCGTTTCACAATAAAGCGCACCCGTTGCTACATTGTCTGCTAAACAAACGGCGTTATCACTAATCGGTACAGGATAAGAGAGTTTGTTTAAGGCTTTCGGTTTTAAATCTCCTTCTGTCGTTGGATCACCACCGATAACGGCGTCGGGATCGATGGCTTCAAATTCTGCCATCGCGATATGGCTGTACCACATATCGGTTCTATGGTTGGTCGATGCACCACTCCAGCCTTCACCGGGACCTGAACCACTACCAGGGCGTAGACCAACAGGATCTTCCTGCCAAGCCAAAACGAAGCCTGCTGTATCGGAAGCGATGACGAGTTTATTAGAATCACGACGTCCAGACGTTAACTGCTCTGGTGCATACCAATCAATCTTATGGTCGATTTCATTGAGCACACCTCGAGCTGTCCAAACACAACTAAAAGGCACTTCATGAGCTGGTACAATTTCACTTTCGAAAGTCTCTAGGCCACTGTAAGTGATGGTGCCTTGTGGCCCGTTCACCAAATATAAATCTTGTGTCAAAGGATCTGTAAGTTCTGAAGGATTACCACTTGGACAGAATTTATCATTCCAGGCAACTAACACCTTGTTGCCTTCGGTTTTAACAACGGGTTTAAAAGTATGTCCATAGTATGGTAGTTTTTCTCCAGTTCCCCAAAAATCGACGTCAATAGACGAGTTATCTGCGGTATTAGATACATTGATTGATTTCCAGCTTTCGCCTTTGTCGAGAGAGAGTGACACAAAAACATCCGCAACATGATCAATATCAGGTATTTCAGAACTACCTGTTCCCATTAAGAAATCACCCGCCACAATATCGGTATAACCCACTAATAAAGGACGTACTTCAACCGTTTCATCTAGTTCGCCACTGGTTGACCATGATGCAGTTTTAAGCATCATGCTTGAGATGCTCTGACCGCCACTACCTGTACCAGGTGTTCTTGAGATATTTTTGTGAATGGTAATATCACCACTCATCACTTCGGTAAAGTGGTCAGTGGCTTCTTCTTCTGTAACGACTTCATCAGGGTCTGGCGTTGCTGCGACAACATCGGCAAGAATAGCACCTAAATTAGTTGCAAGCTCTAAGGCTTCGGCTTCCGTTAGGCTTGATAAATCGATGGTTGCAAGATCTACATCAGGATAAGCCACAAGCCAAGCCTCTTCTAAAGCCGCAATCGCGTCAAGCGTAATAGTAATACCGTTAGAAGCATCCCCATCACTGTCCAAAGATTGTAGTAATACTAAAATATTGATAACGCTTTGATCAAGTGTCGCATCAGGACCAAAGAAATCCGTTGGAGAAACCTCTTCAACGCTACCGAGTAACTGACCCAATTTGATTTTATCGCCAAGGTAGAATGACACATTGTCACCTTGCGCAAATTGATAGTGTCCGCCATTTTCTGTTGTACCGCTAAAGTGATTACTTTTATAGGTTAAACCGTCAACAGCAGAATCGACAAACGTCCCCGTCTCAGCTGTTGTTGAATTATTATTAGAGCAGCCGGCAAGTGTAGTGCCCATGGCTAGCGCAATCGCAAAAGCGACCGGCCGTTTATTTAATTGTTTCATTTATCTTCTCCAACTAACTGTAGTTAACTAAGTATTTATATACATTTAGTACTAAATTACACGGGTGTAAGAAGTAACATAACCTAAAAGGGTGGTATTCCCTTTTAAAGGTATGGAAATTGATTTCAAACAAGTTTTAGTTTTTTTCCTTCGCGGTATGCGCTATCGTAAATGCCTAGAATTAAAAGGTAATCCAGATGAATTTAAAAATTGCGAGCGTTCAACTAGACTCAAAGTGGCAAGATACTGCGGCAAATTTGCAGCAGTTAAATTCGCTGATTAAAGAGACGAACCTATCTGACTGTGATGTTTTGGTGTTACCGGAGTTATTTCATGCGGGTTTTTCGATGGCAGTTGATTTGGTTGCCGAGCCGCAGCAAGGCGTCATTTATCAAGCCTTGAGCCAATTGGCGAAAAACCATGCGATTTATATTATTGCCGGCGTGGCGCAAAAAACATCGGGTCTTGAATCTGATATTAAGATTTTAGGGGCTAAGGCGTTAAATACCGCTGTGGTGTTTGATAGGGCAGGCAAAGAGATTGCCTGTTATGTAAAGAATTACACTTTCACTTATGCAGAAGAAGGGGATTACTATCAAGCGGGCAATCAATCGGTGGCTTTTGAGCTAGAGGGTGTGTCTTGTAGTGTGTTTATCTGCTATGACTTACGCTTTCCTGAATTGTTTCGTAAAGTCGCTAAACAAGTCGAGGTTATTTTTGTGATTGCCAATTGGCCAGAATCACGGCAATCGCATTGGGAAACCTTACTTAAAGCCCGTGCCATTGAGAATCAATGTTTTATAGTGGGGGTGAATCGTCTTGGTAAAGATGGCAACGATTTGAATTATATTGGCGGCTCAATGGTGGTTGACCCGCTGGGCGACGTACTCTCTTACGGCCAAGAGGCGGATGACGTTATCATGACAGAGATTGACCCTTTACTGGTTCAACAGGTGCGTAAGCAGTTTCCATTCTTGCAGGATATGTTGGATTAGCGCGTAATAAATAAGGAACGACCACACCCCGCAAGGGGGTATAAAGGCCTGGTAGCTTTTAATTGAGTCGTTTTGACGAAGTTCTACTCAGGAATTAGGTTTGGATTATTTAACGCTTTAAGTGCATTATTGATGGATTGTTTCAGATAGAAATAATAGTAGTCATAAGCACCAGAGAGTAGTTGCTCGGTAATCACATCGCCTTCACCATTGATAAAAATAACCACCGGTAAACTGCTTAGGTTATACAACGCTTTGTACTCTTTGTTTGCCATGGATTCCCCGTAAAAATCCACTGTTTCAGAATCAATATTCACCTCAATCTCGGTAAATAAAACGTGGCCGTCTAACTCTCCGGATAGCAATGCAGGGTAGAGTGCCAAATCTTTTATTTTTTCAGTCGACTTCAAGCCTTTACCGCTAAATAATATAGCAATGGGAATGTTCTGTTTGAGTGCTTGTTTCCCTAAGGTTTGCAAGTTGGTCGCAATCGGCAATGGGTCTTTGTAAGCAGTGGAAGATTCAGCACTGCTCGCTAAGCTCATTAAGCAGGCGAGACTTAAAGTAACTAATTTGAGGATTCTCATTTACTTCTCCTTGAAAGGGCGCAAGACACTTTATCATAACAAACCAGCATCTAACGATGACTATCGAATCCGTATTTATAAAAAGAGAACAGCTTCAGTGAAAACAGTTGGATTAAACCGGCAAAAACAAGGCGAGTTATATGTCTTGTCCGCATCCTTTATTGAAGCCTGGTTTCCTATTGCCATATTTTATTTAGCGCATGCGTTAGGCGGCATTCATGCTCTTTTTTATAGCTTAGTAATTGCGGGCTGTTTCTTAGGAGGGCATGCGCTTTGGAGCGGACAGTATAAACAGTTGAGTGATACGTCTGCTTATCCTGCACTTCTCAAAACCAGTCTTTTGATATCGACTCTATTTATGTTGGTCTTTGTCGGCGCGCAATACACGACGGCAAGTCATGTGGCATTGATTATCTTTTTACAGTTGTTATTTGCCTACCTCTATTTTCAGAGAACAGTAGAAGAACGGCTTGATCGCCAGCATTTATTGGGTGCGATTCTAATGGGGTTGGGTGCGATTGTTATCCTGTTTCCGATGGATGAAGCCTGGCGGATAAATTTTGGTGATGGCTTGGTGCTATTGGCGGCGATGTTGGCTCCGATTGGTAACTATTATCAAAAGCAGGCCAGGCAGAAGGTCGCCAGTACCACTATTCTATTGGTTCGAAGTCTTATTGGGATACCCGTTGTGTATTTAGTGGCGTCGGTTTTTGAAGTTGCTCCGAGCTGGCAATTGATTCAGTCGCAATGGCCTTGGTTACTGTTTTCGGGTCTGATGATTTTTGTGGTCGCCAAGGTTTTATGGATGGAATCATTGCACCGACTCTCCATTACCAAAGTGAATGCTTTGTATGCGCTTTCACCGTTACTCACCTTGGTCTTAGCCTATTGGATACTTAATGAAGTTCCCAGTTTTTGGCAATTATTGGCGGTGTTACCGATTGTATTCGGTGGCTACCTAATTACACGTCCTGCTGAACGTTAATTCTCAGGTTTATTGGTGTTTTGGGTTCAGAAGTCTGTTGTTTCGTTATTACCAGGCCTGGTAGCTTTGATAAGCTTATTTTCAGGTGTTGTTGAGAAGCCTTTTTAATTCCTCTAAATCTTTCTCATTACCTATAGGCTTCACGTGATTTTTTCTTGTTCGACAAAATGTAACCAAATACGCGCCCCGAAGGAAGTGCCCTTGGGGTAAACCCTGCTGACGCCCTCTATTTCACTAAGCTTGTCCGCTGACATTCCCTAAACTCGCTCGTGCACGCGTAGCAAATGCCCCTGGGGTACTCAGACATAGGGAATGTTTAAACGCGTCCTTCGCAAAGTGAAATGACGATTGCTTACAAGAGGGGTGACTTTCTACGTGAGTTTAGGCTTTTACTTAGGGCAATTTTAGCGCTTTAATTTGACCAGGCCTGGTTAGTTTGAATATCAAGTTTATCTGAGAGTAAAAAGTCTACACCGAAGTCCCCTTTGAAAGCAATCGAGCAATTCCCTTAACGAAGTGAACGTTTAAAAATCCCAGGTGTCTGAGCGCTAGCGAGTTCTGGGATTTCAGTGAATGAGTTTAGGGAATGCCGATTGATTGAGCGGGGTGTCTTTTTGTGCTTACTATTTTGGACAAGCAAAATAGTGAGGGGAAGCCTTTAAGAGAAAAAATTTAGAAATACCAAGTTCTGAAAGGCTTCTCAATAGTCATCAGGATTCATTATTAAAACAAGACAAATCAAACCCACCAGGCCTGGTTACTTTTGAAATAAGTGTGGAAACAAAGCAATCTTTTGTTCTAACGTCAGATTACACACCGTCTCAATATTATGTTCAGGAATCAATTCAGGATTTGGGTAGTGCTTAAGCACTCGCTCTAGACTCTCTTCGCGCAATAGATGCAAAATAGGAAAGGGCGCTCGGTTGGTTAGGTTTTCATCATCTTCTGGTAAGGTGCCACCAAATTGATAATCAGGATGAAAGGTTGCGACCTGAAAAATACCTTCCCAATGGTTTTGTTCCAGCAAGGCATCAACCATATCTAAACACTGATTGTAATCATCGAACGACTCTAGCATGTCAGGAATAATGAGCAGCGTGGTTTCAATTTCCTCAGCGGGCTTGAGCATTAGCAGTGACAGTTCGGATTCAAGTTCTGTCAGCAAGCACGCTTCATCACGGCAACGGCTGATTGAAAAACGAACCTGTTGGGCTTGGTAGTGTTTCGATGCAAACGGACACAGGTTTAAGCCAATCACCACATCTTCTAACCAGTGGCGAACTTGCGCTTCAATATGATCATTGGTGAGTACAATGTTGTCTGACATGGCAGTTCCTTAGGGTTGAATAAGTTGAGAGGGCAGTGTCATTTAAACGATTTTTTGATGCAGGATAGAACTGTTCATTAATTTTTTAGTGTCACCCGTTATATGCTGATAAACATCGTCAGCACTGTTTAATGATGCATCGTAGGCATAGAAGAAGAGTTCATCACCTACCTCTAAAAAGACGCTTTCTCCAAACGCTGTATAGGCGGTAGCGCCCAGGCTTACCATGATTTGTGCTGGATAATCACAGTCTTGAATAATCTGTTTTAAATTTTCTAAAGGCCCAAAATCAGCTTGAAAATTGAGTTGTTCAATCATCCAGTTTTTTAATTGGTTGTGAAAATAAGAGTAGGTGAGTACCGAACTGTCTTTGCCATAGGCGTGAATTTTACTGTCGCGTTTTAGAAAGGAGGCGATATGAAAAGTATCTAATTCACAGCCCATTTCAAATCCACTCAGCGGGATAAAGGTATCTGAAACCCCTTTGGTTGCCGGTCCCCAGTTTTTCTTTTCACTGATTTTTTTAGCACCCGGTTTGCGAATTGAACAGTCGTTAAAGACGGCAAATGCCTTCGGCTGTAAATCACTCACCAAACCATCCTCATAAAGCACATCAAACAGAATGCAGATTTCAGGTTCGGCTTGTAGGTGGGCATTTTCAGCCAAGGTTTTTGGATAGCAAATTTCAGTAGAAGAGAGTGGGAAACCGCCAATCAAACCCGGTTGTTTGGGGATGTAATATGGAAACAAGCCTTTAGGCGCTTTGGCCTCGGCGGTTTTCACATTGACGAAATCAGGGGTTTCCCCCGCTTGTTCTAGGTGGCCGGCAAAGTTGCCAGCAACCCCTAAACAAAGGACGTTATTTAAATTAACAAGAGAGAGTGGGCTTTGTGGATATTTACTCATTATTTATCTGCAGTCTCATTGTCAGTTGCTTTGTTTTTACCAACCATGCGTAGCAACGTCACATCTTTATAAACAAGGTGATGTTTTAATGCGCCGGCGATATGCAGCAATACAATGACAATTAACAGATAGCCGAACGTGCTGTGCATGAATTCTGAAATCTCATGGATCAGCTCGTGTTCGCCAATGATGTTTGGTAACACAAACATATTAAAGAAAGCCACTTCGTGTCCGCCTGAGTTTGACATGATCCAACCTGAAATCGGCATGCCTAACATCGCTAGATACAACAAGCCTTTCACGGCGTGCCCCATAATGTGTTCTAGTTTGTTATTTGAGATTTGTTCTGGGTTAGGGCTGATTTTTAACCAAGCCAAACGCAAGATCATTAAGCCAAAAATCGCAATTCCCATCGACTTATGCAGAGCGTACATTGCAGATTTATCATCGCCTTTTTCAAGTCCCGTCATATAAAGACCGATGGCAATCAGGCCAATAAAAATAAAAGCGGATAACCAATGGTTCGCGCGAGAGACGATGCCGTAATTGAGGTCAGAATTTTTAAGTGACATGGGGTATTCCTATTGTTATTTATTGCTTTAAATCATGTGGCAAGAGCGTTTAATTGAATTGATATAATCGACTAATATAACAAACTCTGAAATTTTCTACGATACATTGTAACCAATTCTGGTTGTGAGCCTGTGAGCATATCGAAGACTTTAATAATCGCCTTTTGCGGCGTACCTTCCTGATAACTTCTGTCGGTGGTAAAGAGTTTAAACAGCGTTTGCAAGGCACTCTCAAACCTACCGTTTAACACTAAATAACCTGCAAGATGGAACAGGGCGTCACAGTCGGCTGGATTTTCTGCCAAGTTAGCCTGGATAACAGGCACTTCGGGTGCCGATAATATGATTTCAGTGAAGTATAAAATACCGTTGATATAGAGCCCTTGTTTGTCTTTCTGCGCATCTTCAGGCAGTTTCGAGAAGAGCTCTTTGGCTTGTTCAAGCTGGTCGGTATGCAGATAGAGCTGTACTAAATCCAAGTGAATTTTAAAGTTGTTAGGATTCGCCTGAGCGGCCTCACCTAATAAAGCGACCGCTTGCTCATAATGACCTTCTGAAAAAGCTTGTGCGGCTTGCTTACGTAACACTTCTGAAGGCTCTTCAGTGATATTGGCATTTAACAATGAGCGATAAGCCGCTTCAGGTAATAACCCCGGGCCTTCGGTGGCGATTTCACCATTTTTAACGACCTTGTAGAAAGGCATGTCGGTGACACCAAACTTTTCGACAATGACTTTTTCTTTATCAAAGTTGATTTTGGCCAAAATGAATTTCCCCGCCATCTCGGTCGCGAGTTTTTCTAAGATGGTATTGGCCAGCTTACTTTGCTCATTAGAGTGCGACCAAAAGTTAATCAAAACCGGTAGGCGGCTCGAGTTTTGAATGACCATCTCTTGAACATTGTTGACGGTAACATCAACGATCATGGCTTGTGACATAGATTGTATCTCTTTTTAATTTGAGCGGTTTATCGCGGTTAAAAGTTGTATTTTATTGGCGACTTAATCAGTTTTTTATTTTCTATTTTTGTAGTGCTTTCAGTTGATAAATCGCATCTAACGCCATACGCGGCGTCAGTTCATTTGGGTCTATCTCTTTCAACAGGTTTTGTATTTTTTCGAGCTTAGGGTCTATGCTGGCAAACATATCAAACTGTTGAATTGGTTCGGCAACACGGCTTTCATTCTGAGAAACATTGTTAGAAGCAGGCGCAGAAACTGAGGAGGAGGTACAGGTCGAGGTGTTAACCGATAAGTTTGGATTTTGTACACTCTGATTCTCAAGGGTATATAAGACTTCCTTGGCTTTTTGAATCACCGCCTGTGGAACGCCCGCAAGCGAGGCGACCTGTAAACCGTAACTCTGTGAAGCAGGGCCTTCCTGGACTTGATGTAAAAACACAATGCTGTCTTGATGTTCAATGGCATCTAAATGTACATTCACGGTATTGGTAAATTGATCGGCTAAGGTCGTCAACTCAAAGTAGTGCGTGGCAAACAGGCACAGGCCTTTAGTTTTTAAGGCCATGTGCTCAGCAATCGCCCAAGCCAATGCCAGGCCATCGAAAGTCGAAGTGCCGCGACCGACTTCATCCATTAGAATCAGGGATTGCTCGGTGGCGTGATGCAGAATATTTGCCGTTTCGGTCATCTCCACCATAAAGGTCGAACGCCCTGATGTTAAGTCATCTGATGCGCCAATACGGGTGAATATGCGGTCAATTGGACCAATCTCTGCCGATTCAGCAGGGACAAAACTGCCCATAAAAGCCATAAGCGTGATTAATGCAGTTTGACGCATATAGGTCGATTTACCACCCATGTTCGGCCCAGTAATGATCTGTAACTGCCTATCAGCTTGGAAAATGGTGTCATTGGGAATGAACGGTTCGCTAGAGACCGCTTCAACGGTTAAATGGCGACCTTGAGTAATGACCAGGCCTGGTTGGTTGGTTAAAATCGGGCGCGTTAGGTTTAGAGCGGTGGCTTGTTGCGCTAAATTCACCAAAACATCTAATTCTGATAAGGCGGCTGCACAGGTCTGCAACGCTTGTAATGGCTCATTAAGGGTTTCAAGCAACTGCTGATACAACCACTTTTCTCGTGACAGAGATTTTTCTCCGGCGCTCAAGACCTTATCTTCAAAGGTTTTCAGCTCCGGAATAATATAACGCTCTTGGGCTTTCAGAGTTTGACGACGAATGTATTCTGCGGGCACTTGGTTAATATGCAGTTTACTGATCTCTATATAGTAACCATGCACACGGTTGTAACCAACCTTAAGCGTATTGATGCCGGTACGTTCGCGTTCACGTTGTTCTAAATCTAATAGGTAACCACCAGCTTCATTTTTAAGATTACGTAACTCATCTAAATCGGCATCATAACCTTCGGCAATCACACCTCCATCGCGCATTAACATCGGTGGATTATCAATAATGGCGCGATTCAGTAGTTCGGCCAACTCCGGAAAGGTGCTCATTTTTTTCGCAAGGTCAGACAGTTTAGCCACTGGATGTGAAGCTAATAAAGTTTGTAGTTGCGGTAGCGTGTTTAGAGAGCGGCCGAGATGCAATAAATCACGTGGACGCGCAGACATCAGAGCAATACGGCTTAAGATGCGCTCTAAATCGCCAATTTGCTTGAGTTCTTGACGAAACGAATCATCCGATTGTTGTTGGATAATGGTTTCAATGGCATCTAAACGACCATTGATAATGTCTTGATTGCGTAACGGTTGATTCAACCAACGCTTAAGTAGACGTCCACCCATGGCTGTGGCAGTATGATCGAGAATGGCCGCCAGCGTATTGTTTGTGCCGCCGCTTAAATTGGTATCAATTTCCAGGTTACGTCGGCTGATGGCATCGAGCACTAAACTGTCATCGGTTGAGTAGGTGTGTAAGCTATGGATATGTTGCAGAGTGCTCTGTAACATTGCCTGTGCATAGTGCAAAATGCTACCGGCAGCACTGATTGCCGCCGGCTTTGTGTTACAGCCAAACGCTACTAAATCTTTGGTCGCAAAATGATCGGTCAGGCGTTTTTTACAGCTGACAGCTTCAAAATGCCAGCTTGGATATCTGACCAGGCCTGGTCGTTTTAAAATAGAGTCCGGCAAGGATTGTCTTAAGTGGTCATCATCTGGCAATAACAGCTCAGATGGCTTGATGCGTTCAATTTCAGCCGTCAAATGCGTCAAAGAGTCGAGTTCTGCGGTTTCAAAACGGCCGCTGGCAACATCTAGATAAGCCAGGCCATACAGCTCACCTTGTCGAGAGATAGCGGCTAATAGGTTCTCAGACTTACCTTCTAATAAAGAGTCTTCCACCAGTGTCCCAGGGGTAATCACTCGGACAACTTTACGTTCCACAGGGCCTTTGCTGGTCGCAGGATCGCCGACTTGCTCGCAAATCGCAACCGATACGCCCAGTTTGACTAACTTGGCTAAATACCCGTCTGCTGAATGATGTGGAATACCCGCCATCGGAATCGCATTGCCTCCGGCTTTACCGCGAGCGGTCAGAGTGATCTCCAACAGTTCCGATGCTTTGCGGGCATCATCATGAAACAATTCGTAAAAGTCGCCCATTCGATAAAACAGTAGGTGGTCTGGATGCTCCGCTTTAATGGCGAGATATTGCTGCATCATCGGAGTGTGTGGAGAAGGAGTCTTAGTGGTTTTGGTTGCCATGGTCTACTTGAATGTTTTTGCATTGGATTTGAAAAGTAGTATGCTAGGGCATAATCACCTATATATCAAATAATGGGTCTTTATAATTAATAATGCACGATTAAAAGGAGTGGTTTTCATGTCGTTTGCAATACTCGTATCTCAAGTAGGTAAAGTCTTAGTCGATAATGATTGTATGATCGTGACGGCTGAATCTTGCACTGGTGGCATGATTGCCGAAGCCTTGACAGAGGTTGCTGGCAGTACAGCTTGGTTTGATCGTGCATATATTACCTATAGCTACGAATCCAAAAAAGAGATGTTGGGGGTGAGTGAAATCACCATTCAAAACAAAGGTGCCGTCAGTCAGGAATGTGTCGAAGAGATGGCGTTGGGCGCGTTGCAACAGTCACACGCTAAAGTCAGTGTCGCGTGTAGCGGGATTGCCGGGCCTGGTGGTGGTTCGCCGGATAAGCCAGTTGGCACAGTCTGGTTGGCGTGGGCGGTTCAAGGCCAAGAAGAAGTTGTCTCGCAACGGTTTTTGTTTGAAGGTGATCGCCAGAGGGTGCGTGAAAAAACCACCGAAGCGGCGTTGTTGGGGGTCATGAAATTATTGGCGTAATAATGCATTAACATGGCATTAATCACGGATGTTTTGGATTAGAGTTTGATGTGAAGCTTTGCGAGGATTAATTATTCACGTAGTCTCTAGGATTTAAATGGAAATTATGGGATAATTTCGCTTCTGATTCTAAATTAGAAAAAATTAGATAAACCTTTGTTTTAATCGGCAATTTAGAGCGTTTTTGGAGATATAAAGACGCTATGGCTGCTACTGAAACAAGGGTTTTTTATTGAGCGTCGATTAATTGTAAAATCAACTCGTAAATCGGCTGAAGAATAGTGCGCTCAATTTGTTAAATAGATTCAATAGATTGGCAATATTCTTTTATATAAAATATTAAAAGTCAGCTCTATTGTCGTTAGTATGAAAAGACAGTTACCTCCAGATGCGATAGTCGCTTTGGAACTTGTAGAAACAAAAGGAATCGCGTAAATGGATGATAATAAGCAAAAGGCTTTAACGGCTGCTTTAGGTCAAATTGAGAAACAATTTGGTAAAGGTTCGATTATGCGCATGGGGGACAGCTCTGTCTCACGTGATATTGAAGCGGTTTCTACAGGTTCTTTAGGTTTAGATTTAGCGTTAGGCATAGGCGGTTTACCAAAGGGACGTGTTGTTGAAATTTACGGCCCTGAGTCTTCTGGTAAAACGACGTTGACATTACACGTGATTGCGGAAATGCAAAAATTGGGCGGCACCGCTGCTTTTATCGATGCTGAGCATGCATTAGATCCTAGTTATGCTGAAAAGTTGGGTGTCGATATCGATAACCTTTTAGTTTCTCAGCCAGATAACGGTGAGCAAGCTTTAGAAATTACCGATTCATTGGTACGCTCAGGTGCCGTAGATGTTGTGGTGGTCGATTCGGTTGCGGCCTTAACGCCTAAAGCGGAAATTGAAGGCGATATGGGAGATTCTCATATGGGTCTGCAAGCGCGTTTGATGTCTCAAGCGTTGCGTAAACTGACTTCGAATATTAAGCGTACCAATACTTTGGTTATCTTCATCAACCAGTTACGTATGAAAATCGGTGTTATGTTTGGTAACCCTGAAACCACCACCGGTGGTAACGCATTGAAGTTCTACGCTTCGGTACGTTTAGATATTCGTCGTATTGGTGCGATTAAAAAGGGTGATGAAATCCTTGGAAATGAGACGCGCGTTAAGGTTGTTAAAAACAAAGTAGCGCCGCCTTTCAAACAAGTACAGTTTGATATTCTTTATGGCCAAGGGATTTCCCGTGAAGGTGAAATTATTGACCTAGGTGTGAAGGAAGGCTTTATTGAAAAGTCTGGTTCTTGGTATGCCTACGGTGGTAAAAAAATCGGTCAAGGTAAAGATAATGTCCGTCAGTATTTGATTGATAATCCTGAAGTGGCAGCAGAAGTGATGGATAAAATTAAAGCGGTATTGATGCCTAAAAAGGGTGCCGAAATTGAAGAAGCTGTAGAAGCCCTAGAAGCTGAATAAGCTTTTACCAACAGCAAAGACTCTGGAGTCGTTGTGAAAACAGCAGAAGATTTTCTGCAACAGTTAGGGATTAACCCAACCACTTCGCTAGAATCCGTTGATGATGGGTTTGCAGAAGTTCAGGCCTTGTCTCAGCAGATTGAATCGCGCGCGGTTTACCTTTTGGCAATGCGTGAACATGGTGCTAAGGAGCTTAAGACCAAGTTGGTCATTAAGTTTCCTGAAACACCTGAACTGTTAGCCGCTTGTAAAGAGTTACCAGGCCTGGTTAAAAGCTTGGTCGATGACGTTTTAAAGAAGTGCCAAGACAATAATTGGCAGAGTGATGAACGTTATATTGAACAAGCGGTGCGTAACTGGGCGGCCAAAGGCAGTGGTCCAGTAAAAATACGCCAAAAATTACAACAAGCTTCTTATCGTGATGATTTGATAAGCATGTATTTAGATTGGGATGAGTCTGAATGGCTAGAGATAGCCAAGCAGGTTTTGATTAAGAAGTACGGTGATACGTGTAAACCTGAAGCGCGTAACGAACAAGCAAAACGGATGCGCTTTCTACAAAGTAGAGGGTTTTCTCCGCACGTGATTTGGCAGGCTTTTGGTTAGCAATCGTTAACTAAGCTTTTATACAAATCAACAAACAAATAGTATTGTCTGCGTATGCTTAAAAAGCATGGGTGGGCAGTTCAAACAGAATAGATTAACGTTTTTAAGGTTGTTTCATTATGACGAGTTCAGAACTCAGAAAAGCTTTTCTAGATTTTTATGTAAAGCGCCAACATACCGTTGTTCACTCCAGTCCTGTAGTGCCTATAGACGATCCAACCCTGTTGTTTACCAACGCAGGGATGGTGCAGTTTAAAGAGACTTTTTTGGGTCAGGAAGTTCGTGAATATTCGCGTGCAACTAGTGTGCAACGTTGTATTCGTGCCGGTGGTAAACATAACGATTTAGAGAATGTCGGTTATACGGCACGTCACCATACCTTCTTTGAAATGCTGGGGAACTTCAGTTTTGGAGATTACTTCAAAAAAGAAGCCATTCAATTTGCTTGGGAGTTTTTGACTCAAGAGTTGAATCTGCCTGAAGAGAAACTGTGGATTACGGTCTTTGAAGAAGATGATGAAACCGCCGGTATCTGGTTAAACGAGATGGGCGTGAGTCCAGAGCGTTTTTCGCGTTGCGGTGCTAAAGATAACTTCTGGTCAATGGGGGATACAGGGCCTTGTGGGCCATGTACTGAAATTTTCTTTGACCACGGTCATAATGTGGCCGGTGGCCCGCCTGGTTCGCCAGACGAAGATGGCGATCGTTATATTGAAATTTGGAACTTGGTGTTTATGCAGTTCGACCGCACAGCGGACGGCACTTTAACGCCACTGCCAAAACCTTCGGTGGATACAGGCATGGGGCTTGAGCGTTTAGCGGCTGTTATGCAAGGTGTGCATAACAACTACGATATTGATCTGTTCCAAGCATTGGTAAAACGTGCGGCCAAATTAACTGGCGAACGTGATCTGTCGAATAACTCACTGCGCGTTATCTCTGATCATATCCGTTCATGTGCTTTTACGATTGTCGATGGTGTTATGCCTTCGAATGAAGGTCGTGGTTATGTTCTGCGTCGAATTATTCGTCGTGCTATTCGTCATGGTTATAAGCTAGGTCAAACCCAACCATTTTTCTACGCTTTAGTTAAGACTTTAGTCGAGCAGATGGGTGAAGCTTATCCAGAACTGAAAGCAGAGCAAGCGAATGTTGAGCGTGTCCTTAAGCTTGAAGAAGAGCGTTTTGCTGAAACCTTAGAAAACGGCATGAAGTTACTAGAAGATCATATCTCGCAGATGGACGGAACGGTCATCGCAGGAGAGGTCGCGTTTAAACTTTATGATACTTACGGCTTCCCATTCGATTTAACGGCCGATGTGGCGCGTGAAAAAGATTTAACGGTCGATGAAGCTGGTTTCGCTGTTGCAATGGAAGCTCAAAGAGAGCGCGCACGTTCTGCCAGCAGTTTTGGTGCCGCCAGTACGACTCGAATTCAGTTTGAAGGTGAAACTCAATTTATTGGTTACGCCTCTGATGAAGCTGAAGCTAAAATCCTAGGCATCTTTGTAGACGGCAAGTCTGTACAGTCCGTTTCTGAAGGTACTGAGGCGATTGTCATATTAGGGCGTACGCCTTTCTATGCTGAATCGGGTGGACAAGCAGGTGACAGTGGTAGCTTGACGGAAGGTATGAACAGTTTCCATGTCAACGATACTCAGAAGCAAGGTAAGTTATTTCTGCATGTTGGTGTCGTTTCAGCAGGAACCGTAACGGTCGATAAGATTATTACCGCAAAGATTAATATTGCAGACCGTCGTGCTTGTGAGCGTAATCACTCTGCAACACATCTGTTGCATGCAGCTTTACGTACAGTTTTAGGCACTCATGTTGGGCAAAAAGGTTCTCAGGTGACAGCGGATCGTCTGCGTTTCGATTTCTCACATTTTGAACCGATTTCAGCCGAGCAGTTACGCCAAGTTGAGCAATTGGTAAACCAGAATATTATGGGCAATGCCGCTGTCGGTATGAACGAGATGGATATCGAATCGGCAAAATCTAAAGGTGCGATGGCGCTGTTTGGTGAAAAGTACGGTGACGTGGTTCGTGTGGTTGATATGGGTGATTTCTCGGTTGAACTTTGTGGTGGAACGCATGTTAATTCAGCCGGCGATATCGGGCCGTTTCGTTTAGTCTCTGAAAGCGGAATTGCTTCTGGTGTGCGTCGTATTGAAGCGATTACCGGTGACGCTGCCTGGAATGCAATCTATGCAGAAGAAGATGTCATTAACTTTGTGGCAGAAGTCATTAAAACCGATAAAAACCAAGTCGAAAGCAAAATCTCCCAAGTGATGAGCGACTATAAAGCCTTAGAAAAAGAATTGAAGCAGCTGCAGTCAAAATTGGCCGCTTCTCAAGGTGATGATATCGCTAGTCAAGCCGTTAAGTTTGGTGAGATTAATGTCTTGGCCGCCAAAATGGAAGGTGCAGATAGCACTGTGTTACGTGACACCATGGACAGCTTAAAAGACAAGTTAGATCCAGCGATTATCGTGTTATCTGCTGTCGATGGTGACAAGGTAAGTATTGTGGCTGGGGTGAGTAAGTCACTGATCAAGCAGTATAAAGCCGGTGAGTTAGTCAATCACGTTGCTCAGCAAGTAGGAGGAAAGGGCGGCGGACGTCCTGATTTAGCGCAAGCTGGCGGTAATAATCCGAGTCAGTTGGCGGAAGCATTAGCTTCTGTTCAAGCTTGGGTAGAGTCTAAGTAATCAATACTGCTTTATTTGTGAATAAGGCGGGCAGTAAATTAATTTAATAAAAGTAATATACGCATGGCATTAATAGTTCAAAAATATGGTGGTACCTCAGTCGGCAATGTTGAGCGTATTCAAAACGTAGCCAAAAAGGTCGCACAGTTTGTAGATGACGGTCATCAAGTCGTGGTGGTGTTGTCTGCAATGAGTGGTGAGACCAATCGTCTGACGATGATGGCAAAAGAGATGCAAACACGTCCTGATAAACGTGAAATGGATGTTCTGTTAACGACCGGTGAGCAGGTTACGATTTCTTTGTTAAGCATGGCGTTGCAGCAGAAAGGTTGTCCAGCAATCTCCTATACGGGTTGGCAGGTTCCTATCGTGACCGATGAGTCCTATTCTAAGGCTCGTATTGAGAAAATTGAGAGCCAGAAGATGCTCGATCAATTGGCGTTAGGCAAGGTCGTGGTCGTTGCTGGCTTCCAGGGGATTACGATTGGTGGTGACATTACGACGCTTGGTCGTGGTGGCTCAGACACGACTGCGGTGGCTATAGCAGCTGCTTTGAATGCTGATGAATGCCAAGTTTATACCGATGTGGATGGTGTTTATACCACGGATCCTCGAGTGGTTCCCGAGGCGAAGCGTCTTGATGAAATAACCTATGATGAAATGCTTGAGTTGGCCAGTTTAGGTGCCAAAGTGTTGCAGATTCGTTCAGTTGAATTTGCCAGTAAATATAAAGTACCGTTGCGTGTTTTATCCTCCCTTAAAGAGGGCGGTGGAACATTGATTACCTCTGAAGAAAATTTTAAGGATAACGAGATGGAACAACCACTAATCTCAGGGATTGCGTTTAGTCGCGATGAAGCTAAATTAATGATTTTAGGTGTGCCAGACAAACCGGGTGTGGCTTATCAAATTTTAGGCCCGATTGCTGATGCGAATATCGAAATCGATATGATTATACAAAACCAAGGCCAAGACGAAACTACAGATTTTACCTTCACAATGAGTCGTTTAGATGCTGAGTCAGCACTCGAAATATTGCAAAGAACAGCGAATCATTTAGGGGCTCGTGAAGTTACGATGGATGACTCTATCGTCAAGGTTTCTATGGTCGGTGTAGGCATGAAGTCTCATGCAGGCATTGCTAGCACCATGTTTAAAACACTAGCGGATAATGAAATCAATATTCAGATGATCGGTACAACCGAAATCAAAATATCTGTGGTAATTGATGAAGCCTACCTTGAGCTTGCTGTTCAGTCTTTACATGAAGTCTTTGATTTAGATAAATAAATCCATCATGAAATATTAGCCTGATTTTCAGGATTCTAAAAGCCCGCTATTGCGGGTTTTTTTGTGTCTGTTGAATCATTAAATATAAGTGTGTTATTTGGGAGGAGGTAGTGAAACTTATCCTTAAAGGTGATGGTTTTTTTGTGGGTTTGTGCTGTATTAATTGATTGCTAAGGTTGTCTAACTTAATGAAAATAATAAAAATAAATGAAAAGCCTCTGTTTGATTGTTATTTTGAATCAATACTTATGTAAGTAAGGGTTTTAATCTTATCCATTTGTCTTGCCAAGGTGAATGGGAGTGATAATATTACAGTCATTATAAAAAGAGTTAATCTAGTTTCATTCGTGTAATGTTTATTGGGAGAGGTCTGATGAAGAAGATATTTAGTAAACCCGTAAAGGTATTGACAGCGGTCAGTGGTGGGATAGTTGTCGCGAGTCTTTTATACAATACCGGTTGTAGTACAGGTTCAGGGGTAGGAGATAGTAGTTTGTGTAATGTCCCCTTGGAAGCTTCTTTAAGTTCGGTAGAGCGAATTGGGGGAGCGACAACTTCCGTGGCACTCTTTAGCAGTGATGGCAGTGAGTGGTCACTATTTAATACTGCCAACGAACTGCATGCCACGCCAGTCGGATTAACAAAGGGGGTCGATTTCAAGTTGGAAGTTGAGGGTTATATTCATAATATTGAAATCGTTACAGTAGGTGATAAGCAATATGCACTATTGGCGATGGGAACAGACGGCATTACCGCCGTGGACGTCACCACGCCTGCCAGTATGGCGATTGTCGCTAACGTCAAGGTTAATTACCATCAAGAGGGCATTGCCTGGACTGAAGGGGGCGGAGATGTCGTTCCTGATAACATCATCGAAACTACCCGCGCGCCAATCAGCTCGCTTGCCGTCTATAATGAAGGCACTGTTGAAGAGCCTTCTTTACAGCTATTGATTGGTGATGAAGGTTATGGACTGCATAAGACGGCTCTAAGTAATCTGTTTGATGCGACTGCCGGCCGAGAAGAGGACGGCACCCTTAAGATTGATTCAGAAACCTACACATTACAATATGCGGGTGAAAATCCATGGGGTGGTCCGAAAAGCCTGACCTTACATGGTGAAGGAAGTAGCGCGAGGTTGTTTGTCGCTCAAGGTTTCTTAGGGATGGGGGTCTTTGACCCTGTGACGCTGGCACAAGTCGGTCGTTACAACCTCTATACCGATGTAACTGGTGATAACGGTGGTGAAGATTGGTTCCTTGATATGAACGTGAATACAGAGGTTCAAGCTGGTTTTCTAGATTCTTGTACGGGTATGCCGGACTATAATCAAGCAAGCTTTGAAATTAAAGAAGTTTGGCATGGAGATACTGTAGCGCCAGTACCCTGGGCTGATTTCGATCGCTACGGCAAGCACTATTACGGTGCCCGTAAAGTCGATGTCGTCACTTTCGGTGATACTACTATGGCCTATATCGCCTCTGGATTGGGTGGGATGATTGCCGTGGATGTTACTGATTACGATACCGCGATTGCGCGTGAGCCAGTAACTTGTGCTCTGATTGCTCCTGATCTAGGTGCAGGAGAGACTGCTTTCCTTGAAGCAAAATATCTTGGCTATGTGCCAGCGGCGCCCGCACATGGTCCGGATGCTCCGACTGGCGAAGAGTCGCAGAGTCTGTTCCCATATTTTGGGGTAGGCATGCTGAAAGAAGCGGGTGTGGTGGATGTTAAAGTCGATACCGCCAACAATAAAGTTTACTATACCGATCATTTTACCGGTCTGATGGTGCTGGATTCTGCTGATGATCAGTCGAAATGGCATGGCGATTCAGCTCCTTATAACAATGATACGATGCCAGCTGAGCTGCATTGGCCGGATTATGAGTTCGTGACCTCATACGATATGACACCAATTCTAGTGCCTCCTTCAGAAGAAACAGTACCGGCGTTTATCTATGAATCACCGATACTGCTCGCAACAGGAGAGGTCAATGGCCACGGTAATGTGTTGGCTTTGACTGGTGGTTTTGATCCAGCGACACCTGACACGGTTGATGTCGTCTTTGCCTCAGGTGCAGGGGGTCTTAACTTTGTTGATGTCAATATGGAAGCCGATCCTAAGTTTACTGTACCTGTGCATTTCGCGACCACCGATGAGATAGGTGCTGCCGCAGATGGCTCGGCAACACAGGAGATCAATATCGGTCATTCTGAAGGGGTAGCAGCTTACGGAAGTGCATTGTTCCTAGGGGACGGACCGCATGGTATGTCAGTCTGGAAAATCGCCGATGAGAACTGTATTCCGACGGATGATGTTCATCTGGTAGCGAACACGCTGCAAAGTGAGTATCCGGTTACAGTTGATGGTACGGTGATTAATCCTGCACCACATGCCTATGATGTGGTGTTGGATGTTGCCAACCAGTCGGCTCTGGTTATGTCTCAAAGTCGCGGTTTGCGTCGTATTTCGAGTATAGCAGATGGCGAAGTTGGTGGACCTGCGTTACTCTATCCAAAAAACACGGATATTTTCGAACATAATATTGATTCCGGTAATGTGGTCGAATTTCTGAAGATGCAAGATCACACTTATGGGACTGTGCTGAAGGGATCGTTAGCATTTACTGCGGATGGTAGTAATGGTTTGACGGTCTATGACTTGAGCAAAGACCCGACTAATCCTACAAGTGGTTATATCGTCAGTAATATCGGTGGTGACACCAACTCTCAGCCAGATCTTGGGCACGCTACAGGTGTAGCGCTTTGGGAGAATGCGGCCACAGGTAAAACCTATGCATTTGTTGCAGCAGGCCATGCCGGCATTGGTGTGGTTGATGTTACCGATCCTGTGAATATGGTTTTGGTGAAAGTGTTTGAGCCAATCAAAATGGAAGATGACCATGTTGGTAAGGCTGATGGACGAAGTGTTGCCGTCAAGGTGGTGGGTAATCATGCCTATTTCACCTATGACAGTTTTGGTATCGTCGCTTATAGTGCTACTGATTTAATCGCACCACTGATTGAAGGAACGCTTCCGACCAAAATTTGGGAGCAGGGTGGGCTTGATCAACGACCAATTTTCGTTGCACGTTTTAAGCTGCAAGATCCGACCATGTTTGGTAGTGCTGAACTCGTAGGATGGGATGGTGGTGCGACTGGTTTGGATATAGTTCAGATTGACGGTCGAACTCTGTTCTATGTGGCGTATGGTGATGCTGGTGTAATTAAAATTGACTGGACTATCCCTGCTGCCCCAGTATTGCTACAACACGTCAATACCGTAGGCGCGGCATTGGATGTAACCGTCGTCAATGGTCGGGCTTATGTCGCAGATGGCGCTGGGGGCTTGGCGCTACTGAGATAGGTAGAATGTTTTCATTGAAGTTTAGTATAAAAACCCCGCTTAAGAGCGGGGTTTTTATGTCATAAATTAAGTGGCGTATTATTTCGACAGAATTCATATAAGAGTTTGTTTATAGATGGTTATAAAAAACAATGAATTGTATATGCTTGAATCTCTTTTATACTGAACACATTGTATTGGAGAAACTTTTATATGTTAGTTTTAACAAGAAAAGAAGATGAATCACTGGTGATTGATGGCAATATAAAATTAACAATTTTGTCCATTAAAGGCAGTCAAGTTCGAATCGGCATTGAAGCGCCACAGGATGTTTCTATTCATCGTGAAGAGTTACTGTTGGACGGGCGAGTTTCTTTAAAAGAAGAAAAACAGAGCGTATAATATAGGGTTACCTTTTCTAGGCAGTAAGAGAAACAAAGAACCACGTTAAGTGGTTTTTTTGTGCCAAATAATCCTTGAATGAGTGGCTTCGCAAAAACATGCATTTAAATTGAAAAAAGTGACCTCTGTTGGTTTACAAGACCCTATTTAACTTGTATTATACGCGCCTAACTTAGGAGACGTGGCCGAGCGGCTGAAGGCGCTCCCCTGCTAAGGGAGTATAGGCTTTAAATCCTATCGAGAGTTCGAATCTCTCCGTCTCCACCATTTGTTAGATGTTTGTCGTGTTAACTATTATTGACAATCCTTTAAGGGTCTATATAATACGCCACACTATATTGCGCCCGTAGCTCAATTGGATAGAGTACTCGGCTACGAACCGAGCGGTTAGGGGTTCGACTCCCTTCGGGCGCACCATATTCTAAACCCCGTTTAATCTAAGATTAAACGGGGTTTTTTATTGTCTGTCTTTCAGTGCTAAATTTTAGTGATGAGCCGCTCAAACAGGCTTTAAGTTAAATTTAAAATATCCAACAAATTTACTGTGAAGTCTATATAATACGCCACGCAACAAAGCGCCCGTAGCTCAATTGGATAGAGTACTCGGCTACGAACCGAGCGGTTAGGGGTTCGACTCCCTTCGGGCGCACCATATTCTAAACCCCGTTTAATCATTAGATTAAGCGGGGTTTTTTATTGCCTAAATTTTGGCATTTATTATCTTTGATATCTTAGGGGAAGATCGATTTCTAATGAACCAGGCCTGGTCAGTTCTTTAAAGAGTGTGTATATTTGTTGCAGCTGTTATTCGTTATGGAGTTAAACAATTATGTTGTATTGTAAGAGGTCGGCTATATTCTTATTGCTGCTCATTATGCCTTTCTGGATAAAAGCTGAGCTGCCGATTTTTGATAGCCATCTGCATTATGGTGATGAGGATTCTAAAGTTTTTACGCCACAGCAAGTTCTCGATATTTTTGATCGGAATAACATTAGCCACGCATTGATATCGAGTACGCCTAATGATGGTACTGAGATGCTCTATAAACTGGCTCCGCAACGAATAATCCCTTTTTTGGGTCTCTATCAGGTATTAAATGATAAGCGCGATTGGATGCTGGATGAGAGCGTCATTGTTCGGGTCGAAGAGGCGCTTAAAAAAGGCTTTTATCGTGGTTTAGGTGAGTTTCATATTTTTGCCAAGGATAAAAAAAGCCCAGTGTTCAAAAGAATCGTAGAACTGGCTGTAGAGCATGATTTGATGTTACAAGTACACGGCGATGCAGAAGTGATTGATGAGGTATTTCTGATTGCGCCCAATGTCACCGTGTTATGGGCACATATGGGAACGCGTCCGGAACCTGGTTTTTTGAGAGCGGTATTACAGCGTCATCCTAGAGGGCTTTATATCGATACCTCTGTGCGAGACAAACAGTTGCTTGCTGAAACGGGCTTAAGCGATGAGTGGAAGTCTCTGTTTATTGATTATCAAGATCGTTTCTTGGTGGCAGTTGATACCTTTAGTGTCAATCGTTGGCAGACCTTTGCTTTGGTTGTAAAGGACATTCAGACTTGGCTGAGTGACTTACCGGAACCGGTGGCCAAGAAACTAGCGTATCAAAATGCGCAGAGCTTATTTATAAAAGACTCAGAATAAAATGACCAGGCCTGGTTGTTCTAAACAAGCTTTTTGTTCGAGTATTAATGCGTTCGTAAAACCGCGTAAACCTGCTTAAACCCTGGTATATACAGCGGTTGTGCTTGAATTATTATCAGTTATAGGTAGTATGGTCAGGATTCAATTTGTTAGAAGATATTCCCTTTTATGAACATCAAACGCTTACTCTTTATTGGTTTTAGCATAATCATCTTTTTAGTCTCTTTAGCTGCATTCATTACTTATCAGATGGCTCGGGATTCCTCTCACACGTTTAATACCGCTTTGAATGAGCAGTATGAAAAGCAGAACCTTATTCTAAAAATGCAGTTTCCTGCACGCAGTTACACCTTACATATTCAGCAAGCAATTTTGGCTCAAGATGAATTTGATCGCGATGAAATGATTATGTTGGCCTATCATTTTGGGCGAACATATGATGAGCGCCGTGCTGACTTTATGAAGGTGATGAATGCCAATGATGTCAAGTGGTTAACTGGGTTGGATTTTATAACGACCAGAGTAAATGCAGCAACAACCGAAATATTGAAAGTTCTGTCAGAGGGTGATGTTGAAAAGTCAGCAAGTTTAGTCCATAAAAGAGTGTTCCCATTAACGCGTGAATTTGAAGTCTATGTTAAAAGTTATGCAGACGGTCAGGAGGCAATTTTTAAAGAGAAATTAGCCCAAGAGGATGTCCTGCTAGACGAGTTGGTCCATAAAGTGGTGATTATTTCATTGTTTGTTATCTTAATTAGTATGGGAATTGCATGGTTGGTTGGGCGTAGAATTCAATCTCTAGCGGATGAATTACTCGCCCTAAACGGGACTTTAGAGCAACGCGTTGAAGTTCGAACGCAAGCATTGAAACGCACACAAGAAAAGCTGATTAAAAAGAATAAGCACCTTAAACAGGTCTCGCGTGAAGATGCCTTAACGGGAACGCTTAATCGATTGGGGGTGCGCGAAATACTGCATACTCAACTCGAGCGTTTTAGAGGGGCGCAAGAGGATTTTTGTGTCATGTTTATTGATGTTGATTTCTTCAAGAATATAAATGATATGCATGGTCATGAGGCGGGGGATGAGGTACTTATGTCTGTGACGGCTACCATCCTTAAGATTTTGCCAGAAAAATGCGCGATAGGCCGATGGGGAGGTGAAGAGTTTTTGATTGTCTGTCCGGGTAAAATTGATCAGGCAGTTGCGCTGGCAGAAATGGTACGTCAAGCGGTTTCGGCCTTACAGTATCGTGGGGGAAATCAAGTGACGATTAGTTTAGGTCTTGCCCAGGTTAATGGCAATGAATTAATGGATGATTTGTTGAAGCGAGCAGATAAAGCGCTCTATAAAGCAAAGTCAGAAGGGCGTAATAGAGCGGTCGTGGCAGCCTGAGAGTAAATTCTCAGGCGCTTAGCCTTTCATGGATAACGGCATTAAGGCTGTGGGCTTTATCTGAGTAAATTCAGTTTATGGCAGTACGAAACCAATGCTTTTATGAACGGCTTTCAGTGTGACCTGAGCTTGTTAAGGTGCAGTTTCTGCGCCTTGCTTTAGTATCGCTTTCAAGGCCGTTTCATCTTCACGAATTTCATGATAACGGGCTTGCATAGGGGAAAGATAATCCACCACCAGTTCGCCTAATTCCACTTTAAGATGGCCATACATCTTACCTTCAAAATGTTTCACCACCTCATCAATCGGTAAACCACTGATGACTGAATAAATCGTCAATAAGTTAGACACGCCAGGTTTATTTTCTAAATCGTAATGGATTTCAGAGCCTGAATCTGTCGTGGCTTTCTTGAATTTTTTCAAAATCGTTTTCGGATCATCTAATAATCCAATAAAGTTACCTTTGTTTTCATCTGATTTTGACATCTTTGAAAGCGGGTCTTGCAGGCTCATAATGCGACCACCAGAGATGGCGGGTGCAATAAATGGTTCAGGGACTTTAAAGAGTTCTTTTTCAAAACGGTTGTTATAACGTGTCGCTAAGTCTCGAGTCAGCTCTAAATGTTGTTTTTGATCTGCGCCGACTGGCACCATCTCCGTTTGATAAAGCAGAATGTCCGCCGCCTTTAACACCGGGTAGTTATACAAACCAATATCGATGTATTGTGAATGCTTTTTATATATTGTGCTTTTGCAGTTGCTCAGAGATTGTTTTTAGATCAGTCGCCAGTGCTATATCAATAAGACGGGGATGGAAAGCGGCCTCACTGCTAAATACTGAGCATTTGAGGCGCATAGGTGGCTATTTTATGGTGTTGGCGGGATTATTTGTATGGTGACAGTTTCACCTGCAATGGCAGTCACGTTTTGCATGCCAATGAATTGTAAATCATCGCCGCTGACTTCGATGTTTTCTGCATCTGCATGACAGGTGAAGGCCAGGGTGTAATCTCCTGCAGCTAAATAACCCACTTCAAACTCATAAGCTGCAGAGGTTGTATTGTAGGTCACTAAAGAGGTGGCGACAGGTTCACGATCGACTTCAAGAGTGTTAATGTCAATCGGCGTGGCACTTAGGCCACTAAAAACATAGACGGCATTGTAGCTGTCGGGATCTTCATCTGAGCAGGTCCATAGGCTGGTATTGGACGTTAACAGTGTCGTTGCCACATTGCCGGAAATGTGTCCGGTGAGCGCATCCAGAGTCAGATGTAATACGGGTTTGAGTTTATATTGCTGGTTTCCCTGTACTACAATCGATTTGCGAACATCAAAGTCAATGGTGAATGCCGCTTCACCATTGTTAGGAATGACAATCTCGCCTTTGATCTTTAGGCCAGTTTGCGCACCACTGGGAATGTCCAGTTCAAACTGAGAACCGTCAGTTAGTTCGATAAAGGAATCGAAGATACCGTCCTGCAGGGCATTTACATGTAAGCGGACTTCAGAGTAGGTTCCCACTTCTAAGGGTTGTTCGGTTAATAAGCCAATTTGTTGACTACCCTGTAAAAGTAACAGGTCAATGATTTTCGGATCTTTAAAAGGGAAATAGAGCCATTGTGAAGTGTCATCTGGGCTGTCAACACCATCCGCAGGCTGTTTTTTTACGGAAACGCCTGTAAACTCAACAACGACTTTATTAGCATTATCAATTGGGGCGTCTGTAAGGTTTAAGCTAAGGGTTCCCGTGTTAGAGGTTTCACTGCCACCGCAACCACTCAATAAGGTAGATAGGCCGAATAAGCTAATCATAAATGCATGTTTCATAAGAGATTCTCCAGTATTCTGAAAAAGATTGTTCAGTATTCATCTTACATGAATTGACTATGCTAAATAAAGAGTTTATTTTTTTGATAAATGGGTTAAGTGGCTTTGAGTAATGATTTTTTTGGAAGCTTACCAGGCCTGGAGGGTTTTAAAGGTTCAAATAAACCCGCTGATAAAAACGGGTTTTAGAGTGAAAGTTTTGTCATTCATAACGGGATTAGGGCAGTACAAATCCAATGCTTTCGTGGACTGATTTTAAGGTTTTCTGAGCTTGTTGACGAGCGGTCGCGGCACCTTGTTTTAGAATCGCTTTCAAGGCCGTTTCATCTTCACGAATTTCATGATAACGGGCTTGCATAGGGGAAAGATAATCCACCACCAGTTCGCCTAATTCCACTTTAAGATGGCCATACATCTTACCTTCAAAATGTTTCACCACCTCATCAATCGGTAAACCACTGATGACTGAATAAATCGTCAATAAGTTAGACACGCCAGGTTTATTTTCTAAATCGTAATGGATTTCAGAGCCTGAATCTGTCGTGGCTTTCTTGAATTTTTTCAAAATCGTTTTCGGATCATCTAATAATCCAATAAAGTTACCTTTGTTTTCATCTGATTTTGACATCTTTGAAAGCGGGTCTTGCAGGCTCATAATGCGACCACCAGAGATGGCGGGTGCAATAAATGGTTCAGGGACTTTAAAGAGTTCTTTTTCAAAACGGTTGTTATAACGTGTCGCTAAGTCTCGAGTCAGCTCTAAATGTTGTTTTTGATCTGCGCCGACTGGCACCATCTCCGTTTGATAAAGCAGAATGTCTGCTGCCATTAAAACGGGGTAATCATACAAACCCACATTAATATTTTGTGAATGCTTTTGAGACTTATCTTTAAACTGAGTCATACGGTTCAGTTCACCCATATAGGTCGAACAATTTAAAATCCACGCCAGTTCGGAATGTTCTGGGACGTGCGATTGAATGAAAACCGTACTCTTGTCTGGATCAATTCCAGCGGCTAAATACAGCGCGACAAAATCTAAACTACGGTTCATTAAATCTTTAGGGTCTTGTTCAACCGTGATGGCGTGCATATTCACCAAAGAGAAAAGACAGTTATAGTCATCCTGCATAGTCACCCAATTTTTAATGGAGCCAATGTAGTTGCCAAGCATAAGGTCGCCAGAAGGTTGAATGCCACTGAATAATGTAGGTTTAGTCTTGCTCATATTGAATTCTTTTTGATGTATTTAAGATGGGCGCTATTTTCGCACTTTCTGCTAGGAATAACTAGAGAGAAGGACGATAAGCAGGGTAGGTTGTGGTCTTTGATGAGAGTGTACGGCAAGCTCAAGACATTAGAATATAAATGGAATCAGTTTTTTAGTTTGCTGCTGATAGAACGTGTAGTCAGGCAAGCGCTCAATTAATAGGCTTTCCTCATAGTGCAGCTTGACCAACAATGTTAATAGCAGTAACCCAATAAAAAGTAGGCTCAGAATGCTGGCCTGAAACATGACCCATGGTATGAAAAACAGCAGTATCGACAGGTACATAGGGTGGCGGATATATTGATATGGCCCCGTTGTCACCAAGTTTATTTCAGGCATTGGGTCAGGCACAATATTGAAATGACCAATGTGCATAGTTTTTAGAGCCCAGAGTCCAATGAGAATGGCGAGTAGCTGCAGGGGTAAAATTTGCCAAGCGATACTCCATGGTAGAACCCACATTAGCAAAGCAATTAAAGAAAATTGCAGGGTTACCAGTGAGAATGAAAGTAGTGGGTGTTTGAATTGGGTCTTGTGAGACAAAATCGTGAACCTTTTTGATGGTCAAATGCTGAGTGTACAAAGAAGTTTACTGGCTTGCTAGCCGTTAAAACAGTTTGTTTTGGTGCTTTTCATGGCTTTCATTTTAACCAAACTTTAGATGTTTTGTAAGGTTATATGTTGGGCTGTACGGGCTCTATTGGAGGCTTATCGTTGTTAGTGGTCAACAATCGGCGTAAAACTTGGGTAATGCGTTGAAGTCTGAGTAAAAATCGCTAAAATGGGAGGTTAACTCATGAGACAAAAACTGAACTTACTCTATGCGACGAATTATTCGTAAAATCACCTCCTATTTCATTTCTCCTAAAAAGCCTACGGTACCTGTCTATGGTGATGAGCCATTAGTCTTAACGCGTGATGAACATAATATTTCCAGAAGCGATCTGGATAAAGCCGCTTTAGATGTTTTATATGGTTTCAAACGTACTGGCTACGATTCTCACTTGGTTGGCGGTTGTGTCCGTGATCTGTTGTTAGGTCTTGAACCTAAGGATTTCGACATCGTAACGGATGCGGAGCCGGATGAAGTTAAGCAGGTTTTTAAACAGCGCTGTCAGTTGATAGGTCGTCGTTTTAGATTGGCGCATGTTCGCTTTGGACGAATGGTCATCGAAGTTGCGACTTTCCGTGGGCAAGGCGAAGGTCAAGGCAGCACCGAACGAAAAGATCGCTTTGGACGTAATGGTAAGTTTTCGGGTGCCGCACGTGAAGTGGATGATACGGGACGCTTAGTGCGTGATAACGTTTATGGCACGATGGAAGAAGACGCTTGGCGTCGTGATTTCACGGTCAATGCGCTGTATTACAATATTAAAGACTTTACGATTGTGGATTACACGGGTGGTTTGGATGATATGGACGCCGGTCAGATGCGTCTCATTGGTGACCCTAAAACCCGTTACCGTGAAGATCCTGTTAGATTGATCCGAGCTGTTCGCTTTGCCGCCAAGCTTGGTTTTAAAATTGAAAAGTATACTGAAGCACCGATGGTTGAGATGGCACCTTTACTGCGTGATGTTTCGCACGCCAGAATGTTTGAAGAGGTTCTCAAACTATTCCACAGCGGTGTCGCGGTTCAGGTTTTCGAGAAGCTTCGCCACTATCATATGTTTGAACATCTCTTCCCATTAACAGATCAAATATTACGTGAAGAACAAGATGGTTTTCCGAGAATGTTAGTCATCGAAGCGCTAAAGAGTACCGATAGTCGTATTCGTGAAGGCAAAACGGTTAACCCATCATTCTTGTTTGCAGCACTTCTTTGGGAGCCAATGATACAACGCAAGAAAGCGCATTTGGACTCTGGAATGCATCATCAGGATGCTTTGTTCGCGGCGGCGGATGATGTTATTGGGGCGCAAATAAAATCTACAGCGATTCCAAAGCGTTTTACAGCGCAGATTAGAGAGATTTGGAGTTACCAATACCGACTGCCAAATCGTCAAGGAGACCGTGCGCAGAAATTGAGAGAGCATCCTCGTTTTAGAGCGGCATATGACTTTATGGGAATTCGAGCCGCTGCTGGAGAGACTGAACTGCAAGAAATATTTGATTGGTGGACAGAGTATCAAACCAAAGACTCTGTTGAACAGGTTGCTTTTGCAAACGAAGTTGAAAGACCTGAGCGTCAGAAAAAGCCGCGCAAAAATCGTAATTTCTATCGCAAACGTAGTCAATCAAGTCGTAATCAAGCGTCAGAATAATAAGCGAGTTGGCTTGATAGAGGTGTCTTAGATGGCGAATGTCTATATCGGGTTAGGAAGCAATCTTGATAACCCGCTTTTCCAATTACAAGTTGCAACTCAGTCTTTACAGCTACTGCCCGAAACTTCCCTAATGAGCTGTTCTCAGTTTTATGGTTCAAAGCCATTGGGGCCGGATGATCAGCCTGACTTTGTGAATGCCGTTTGTCAGCTTGAGACACAATTGTCTCCTTTGGCCTTACTTTCAGCTTTGCAGCAGATTGAGCTTGAGCAGGGTCGAATTAAGAAACGCCACTGGGGTGAGCGCTTAATTGATTTGGATATTCTTTTGTACGCTGATCAAATCATCAAGACGCCAGACCTAACGATTCCGCATGCTGAAATGACTTTACGGGATTTCGTCTTGATTCCTTTGGCAGAAATTGCACCAGGCCTGGTTATTCCCGGTTTAGGCAATGTCGAATCCTTAATTTCGAACTTAGAAGCTTCTTATTTAAAGCCACTTACTTTAAGTCTTTAAATTAGCGCTGAGACTTCAAAACTCTGTCCATGTTATGCATCGGCACAGTCCATATTATGTAGATTAATCTGTAGGTTCATAGGTCATTACCCATGCGTAAATCGCTCTCTCAAATAAAGAAAATGTATCAAACAGGTGATCTCATCACTTGTTTAACGGCTTATGATGCCTCCTATGCTTATTGGATTGGGCAGGCGGGTGTCGATATGATTCTGGTCGGTGACTCGTTGGGCATGGTTGTTCAGGGGTGCGCGACCACACTGCCGGTGACGGTAGACGATATGGTTTATCACACGCAAATGGTGCAAAGGGGTAATGACCAGGCCTGGTGTATTGCTGATATGCCTTTTATGTCAGATTCTACGCTTGAAAAAGCTCTACAAAGCGCGTCGCGCCTAATGAAAGAGGGCGGAGCAAATATGGTCAAGCTGGAGGGTGGACAACGTATCCTGCCTATGGTGTCGACTTTATCTCAACTCGGTATTCCAGTGTGTGGCCACCTAGGCTTGTTACCACAGTCCGTTGAAAAACATGGTTATAAGGTTCAGGGGCGTGATGATGAGTCGGCGAATGTCTTATTAGCGGACGCTTTGGCATTACAATCAGCGGGTGCTGAAATGCTAGTATTAGAGTGCGTGCCTTCGGCGTTGGCGAAAAAGATTACTCAACAGCTTTCTATCCCTGTTATCGGCATTGGTTCAGGTTCAGGAACGAGCGGACAGGTTTTAGTGTTGCATGATATGTTGGGTGTAACAGTGGGTAAGGCTCCGAAGTTTTCCAAAAACTTTTTAGCGCAGTCGGACTCAATACAAAGTGCCCTTCAAAGCTATGTCTCAGACGTTAAGTCAGGGCATTTTCCTGCACCTTGTCACGAAGTAGGGTGATTTGTTGTGCAAGTTTTTGAAAGTGTTACTGAGCTTAGAGAGCAAGTTTTAAACTGGAAAATACAAGGTCTTAGCGTTGGTTTTGTGCCAACTATGGGTAATCTGCATGCAGGGCATTTAAGTTTGGTAACCTTGTTGCAAGCGCAATGCGATAAGGTGGTTGTCAGTATTTTTGTGAATCCTACCCAGTTTGGCCCTAATGAAGATTTTGATCGTTATCCGCGTACTTTCCAAGTCGATCAGCAACAATTGATCTCCGTTAATGCGGATGCCATCTTTGTACCTTCGGTCGAACAAATTTACCCGCATGGTCTTTTACAAACCGTCGTATCGGTTCCAAAGAGTCTTACGGCTTTACTGGAAGGCGCAAGTCGACCTGGTCATTTTGATGGTGTATCCACAGTGGTTACCAAATTGTTTAATATGGTTCAGCCCGACTTTGCAGTCTTTGGTCAAAAGGATTATCAGCAGTTACGCGTTATCCAAACGATGGTGGCTGAGTTGGCAATTCCTGTTACCGTGGTGGCGGCCCCTATCTCCAGGGCAGAAGATGGTTTGGCATTAAGTTCACGTAATCAATATTTGAATGCCGAACAGCGGTCGATTGCCCCAACGTTGAATGCAGTGTTATTAGAGATTGCCCAGGCACTCGAATCAGGCAACCGAAACTTCGATGCTTTAACGCAATCTGCTACACAGAGACTTCTGTTGGAAGGCTTTGATGTTGTCGATTATATACAAATCTGCGATCCGTTAACCCTGTTGCCTGCCACAGAGAATCAATCAAATTTTGTTATTTTAGCCGTTGTTTCTTTAGGTGAGACCCGTCTGTTGGATAATATTTTGCTAAGTTAACTTAGCATCCATTTCTGAGTTAGTATTGTCTATTTGTAAGCAAAGTTTAGTTAAAAGTGTTGTTTTAACTGCATATTCTTAAGTGGCCTGCTCTTTAGGTCGTGATTTTCAGGTATTAATATTGTCCTGATTGCCATGGCAATGGGGCCTTCCTTGGGTTTGTTTTTCAACGTTCCCTCTATCATGATTGTCTTCGGTGGCACGATTGCTGCCACCATGATTCGTTTTTCAAAGAAAGAATCTATCAGCGCATTCGGCATGTCATTCAGTGTAATGAAAGTCAACTCAGAAATTGAAGAGATTAATCATACCTTCTATGCAAACGGTGTTCGCATGCTGGTAGATGATTATGCCTTGCCATTGGTGACACAGACCCTCAAAGAAAAAAATAAATAGCTGATTGAAAAAGCGGAAACAAGTGCTGGTGTGTTTCGTGCCATTGGGGAAGCCGCTCCGGCTTTTGGCATGATTGGAACTTTGGTCGGCTTAATTCAAATGCTGTCTAATCTAAGTGATCCTTCATCGATTGGACCTCCATGGCTGTGGCGTATCGTCAAAATTTGATTATTGAAGCGATTCACAGTATTGGTGAAGGGTATACTCCTGCCGTCATGAGAGACTTGTTAGCGCCTTATTTTCAAGGGGCTAAAAAGGTAGGCTTGGATGTCAAAGAGAGTTAAAAGTTGTCTTGCCTGGCAACTTTTGCCGACCTAATGTCGCTACTCATGGCGATATTTGTGTTGCTTTATGCTATGTCGAGTACGGATGAAGCAAAATACGCTCAAGCGGTCGAATCTCTTACCGAAGCGTTGGTAGGGGAAGGCGCGTTCTCTTCAGAACAGATTATCTATCTTGAATCCGTTAAGAGCCGGATTGAATCGACCAAAGAGAGTGCTGAACCTCCGCCGCCACCAGAGCCCATTGAAGCTAAAGAAACGCTATCCCCTCTTTATGAAAGTTTTCTGGAAACCTTTTCAAAAAACAGGGATACAAAAGATATTAATATAGAATTTGATGCGGTTTTGAACCAAATCAAAATGGTGTTTCCAGAGCAGATTGCTTTTGATCCAGGTCGTGCGGAGTTGAAGCCTCGTTTTGCCTAATTACTTAAAAACTCCTATGAGTTGCAGGATGAAGCTGTCTTGATAAAAGTGATTGGGCATACCGATAAGAGACCTGTTACGGGTGGGCGTTTTCATTCCAATTGGGAGCTTTCCAGTGCCAGAGCTTCAAGTGTTGTGTTGCAGCTGGTTGCTTCTGGCAGTATTCGTTCCCGATCAAGCGCAAGCGACTGGTGTGGCAGATACGCTGCCAGTCTCAACAGGGGAGACGCTATTGGACTTCGCCAAGAATCGACGGGTTGAGGTACTGATTTCACCCGTAGGATTTAAATATTGAGGAGGTGGTTTTAAGTGAGCAGGAGGAGGTTAACGCTCTAAGAGCGTTAATGCTGAAATTAACTTGCTTCTTTCATCTGTACCGGAATTGTATTACAAGTGTGCGTAATACGATTATCGGCATCAAAGTAGACTAATTTTGGTTTAAAAACATCTGCTTCAGCTTCGCTCATAGCGGCAAAAGTTGCAATGATTAGCAAGTCTTGAGGGTTGGCTTTATGTGCCGCCGCGCCGTTCACTGAAATAATACCGCTGTTGTCTTCCGCTCGAATCGCATAAGTCGTAAAACGTTCACCATTCGTGATGTTATAGATTTGAATCTGTTCATATTCACGAATGCCAGCCGTATCTAGAAGGTGACCATCTATAGCGCATGAGCCTTCATAATCCAATTCAGCATGAGTCGTGGTAACACGATGTAGTTTTGATTTTAATAACGTGACTTGCATAATATTCTCTTGCGTTCGTGTGAATGGGGTCTCCATTGCTTGTCGATCAGCGTCTAAGCGCGCTCAACTACGAAATTCTAAGTTGGCTCAGTATTATACTGTTATTTTTAAAAATATCTAATTTGAGTCATAAATAAGTGCAGTTCCATCATAAAGGATTTAATGAATAGACTGTCAAAGCGATTGTAGTTCGAATTTATTCGATAGTGACCAGGCCTGGTCAAAATTTATTGGGGTTTTTGACGTTATAAAAAAACCCGCTTGAAGCGGGTTTCTAGGGTTATCACTGTATAGAATGGTGAAAACTATCCTGTATTACGCATTCCTGCCGCAATGGCATTAATACTATTCAACAGTTCAGGTAACCAAATTTCTTTCTCTTCATCTGATACTTTATCTGATTTATAACGTTTTAAGAGTGCGATTTGAATATTGTTCAAAGGCACTAGGTAAGGGTTGCGACGCTGTAATGAGAGTGCACTTGTAGGGGTATCAGCCATTAACGACGGGTTACCGCTAATTTCAAGAATGCGTTGCTCAGAACGTTTGTATTCATCTGCAATCAAAGTATAAACAGTTTGTGCAATCTCTTGATCTTGTCCAAGTAGGCTGTATTGAGCACCGATTTTTAAATCAGTTTTGAATAAAGCCATTTGAATGTTGCTGATTAACGATCTAAAGAAAGGCCAGTTTTGATACATTTCTTTTAGTTCGGCGTCACCATGCTGTTTAATCCAGTTGTTTAAAGCATAACCCGTTCCTTGCCAAGCCGGGAAGGTTAAGCGGGCTTGTGCCCAGCCAAAGACCCATGGAATCGCACGGATTGAAGACTTAGATAGATTGCCTTTCTTACGGTGAGATGGACGTGAACCAATGTTCAATAAACCAATCTCAGTGACGGGTGTCGCTTCGTAGAAGAAGTTAAAGAAGCCTTCAGTATCGTCCGTGAGTTCTCTAAAGCAAGCTTCGCCATCTTTGGCTAAGGTTTGCATTGCAGCCAAGTGAGCTGGGTTGTCTTTGACATGGTTTTTAACCAGTCCAGTACTGGCTTTCATCAAGCCAGTCACACCCAGAGAAAGTTCATACATAGCCGTTTCTGCGTTGCTGTATTTGTATGAGAGTACTTCACCTTGCTCTGTAAACTTAATAGAGCCACGAACCGTACCTGTCGGCTGTGAGAGGATTGCAAAGTGAGTAGGTCCGCCACCACGGCCAACTGTTCCACCACGACCATGGAATAAGCGACAGTCAACTTTATGAGCATCCGCTAAAGCCATGATCTGTTGCTGGGCTTGATATAGGCTCCATGCCGAAGAAAGGTTTCCGCCATCTTTAGCAGAATCCGAATAACCGAGCATGATTTCTTGCTGGTTGCCGGAAGCTTCAAGTAGGGTTTTGTAGATCGAGTTTTCAAATAAAGCTTGTGTGACCGGAACGATGTGTTCCAAATCTTCAATGGTTTCAAACAACGGCGCAATTTTGATCTCACAGTAAGGTTTACCACCGTTGAAACCCGCTAGACCCGCTTGGTGTGCAAGGAACAGGACTTCCATGATATGGCTTGCTTCATGCGTCATTGAAATAACGTAGTTATTGAAGGCCTTTTCACTGATTTCTTTGCGCATTTCACGCACAACTTTAAAGACTTCAAGTACTTCGTTGGTCATATCTTGAAGATCAAGGTGCTGAATATCAATGATGGTCGCAGAGGCGACATGGCTAGCAAGTAAATCTAGTTTTTCTTTTTCACTTAGACTGTTGTAGTCAACGCCTAGGTGGGAAAGTAGATCGGCAACCGCGTCCGAATGCACATTAGATTCCTGGCGGATATCTAAACGCATTAAGTAGAAGCCAAAGGTTTTAACGAGACGAATCAGATCTTGTAGCTCTTCATTGGCAACATTTTGATCACCATGTCCACAAAGTGAATTGAAAATGAGTTCAAGGTCTCCTAAAAATTCAGTTTCACATTCATAGGCAAATCGGCTTTTAACGCTATGCTCGCCATTAATTCGACCTTCTAAATAATTAATGTTTTTCTGGAGTTTGCCATGCATAAGGTATAGCAAACGACGATAAGGTTCGTCTTTGAATCGTTCAGGACGCTTTTTGAAGACTTGGTCAATTAAGTCCGTATCAACAATGGTTGAGCGATTGATAACATCTTGAGAAATATCACAGATAAAACGAGAATGCGTAAGTTTTGAGCTTAAATCAAAAACGCGTTTTTGGTATTCATAGATAACCGCGCGCGATTGTAGCAATAGTGCATGAACCGTGGTGTCGTGGGTAACGAATGGATTACCATCACGATCGCCACCAATCCAAGAACCAAAGGTTAAGAAATCTGGCGTTTGAATTTTATCATCAGGATAATGTTTCGCAAGAGCACGTTCCATGTAGCGATACACTTCAGGCACAGCATCAAATAGAGATTTACGGAAATAGTAAATACCATTTCTAATTTCATCTTCAACCGTCGGCTTTTGGCGACGAACTTCATCAGTTTGCCAAAGGACTTGTACTTGAGATTCAATTTGTTGATAAATAGATTCTTTTACATATTCGTTGTTATAGGTATCCGCTTCATTCAACGCGCCAATATCTAAGAATATTCTTCTTAGATTGTCCATTACTGAACGACGTTTTGATTCCGTTGGGTGGGCGGTGAATACTGGAATATAGTGCAGTTTGTTTAACAGGGTTTGAACCTGTTGCGCATCCATACCTTGTTCTTTAAATTCGCCAATGGTGTTTAGAACAGAACCAGTCCATAGAGGGCCATCAGATTTTAGTTGACCTTGTCTTTCATGGTATTGGTGCTCTTCTTCAGCAAGGTTAACAAGGCTGAAATAAAGGTTGAATGCTCGAATAATCGGCGACAACTCTTCTGCAGATTGCGCTTCGATAAAATCGTTTAGCTCAGCTTGGAGTTCAGGGTTGGCTTCTTTTTGAAGTTGTAGGTAGCCCTTACGTAGTTTTTCTACGGCGTTATAGGTAGCAGTACCTTCTTGAGACTCAATTACTTTTCCAAGCACATTGCCTAGTAACTTAACGCGTGCTCTTAGTTGCATATCACGAATTTCTGAAGCCATTTTTACTCTCTGAATCATATGAAAATTAGTCCAGCATTATATCAGAAAATTCTTATTAATTGTGAACACTAAAGTCTTTGAGGGTGTTTGGGGATATCTGATGCTGGGATATGAAAAAGCCCCAGAAAGGGGCTTGAAATAAAACGGATAGGCCTTCATTGAAGACTCAGGTTAGGCCTGAACTATTTTATTTAGTTTCTTGGTAGGCTTTAGCACCGTTCAGAATTTCTGTACGCGCATCATCGATGTCTCCCCAGCCTTCAACTTTAACCCACTTTCCTGGTTCAATGTCTTTGTAGTGGCTAAAGAAGTGTTCGACTTGCTCTTTAAGCAGTGGAATGTCTTCTACTTTTTCAATTTTTGAGTAGATTGGCGTGAGTTTATCTACTGGAACTGCGATCACTTTAGCATCTTCACCACCATCATCGGTCATCTTAAAGATGCCGATTGGACGACAGCGGATAACCGAACCAACCATTAAAGGATGTGGGGTTACAACTAAAACGTCTACTGGATCACCGTCGTCAGACAAGGTGTCGTTAATGTAGCCGTAGTTAGCAGGGTAAGACATGGTTGCGCCTTGTAGGCGGTCAACCCAGACTAAATCTGTATCTTTGTCGACTTCATATTTAATTGGCGCTGCGAATGCAGAGATTTCAATGATGACATTGATGTCGTTTGGTAAGTCTTTACCAGCTGGAACAGCAGAATAACCCATGGTTAATTCCTTTTTAAATTTGATGTTTAAAAGCAAAACACCCGCTGAAGCGGGTGTTTTTAACTCAGTCTACTAGGGGATTACTTGTGGTAAGCAATAACTTTAGCAACTTCATTTTTAGAACCAAGTACAACTGGAACACGGTCATGAATACCTTTAGGCTCAACGTCCATGATGTCCATACGACCTGTAGAAGAAGCACCACCAGCTTGTTCAACGATCATAGACATTGGGTTACCTTCGTACATTAGACGAAGTTTACCAGCCTTTGATGGGTCACGGCTATCGTAAGGGTACATGAAGATACCACCACGGATAAGGATACGGTGAACTTCAGCAACCATTGAAGCAACCCAGCGCATGTTGTAACGTTTACCTAGAGGACCTTCTTCACCTTGTAGACAGTCATCAATATACTGCTTCATTTCTGGTTCCCAGAAACGTTGGTTAGACATGTTGATTGCGAACTCAGCAGTATCTTCAGGAATCTGTAACATAGGCTTAGTTAATACGAACTCACCGATGTTTGTATCTAAAGTGAATAAGTTAACACCGTTACCTGTTGTCATTACTAACAAAGAAGATGGTCCGTAAAGAACATAACCGGCAGCAACTTGCTTACGACCTTCTTGTAAGAAGACGTCTTGATCTGCTCCGGTACGGTTGTCAGCAGGTGCTTCTAGGATAGAGAAGATTGTACCAACAGAAAGGTTAACGTCGATGTTTGAAGAACCGTCTAAAGGATCGAAAGTTACTAGGAACTTACCATCAGAGTGACCAGCGATCGTGTAATCTTCTTCTTCAGAACCAACACCTTTAACATACGGGTTAGCGCATAGGATGTCTTTTAAAAGATCGTTAGAGATAACGTCTAACATCTTTTGAGTTTCACCTTGGATGTTTTCATCTTCAGTCGCGCCTAAGATTCCCGCTAATTCACCTTGACTAAGTTTGTATGCAATATCCTTACATGCAACCATAACGTCTTTGATGACAAGCTCTAATTCTGCTGAAGTGCCGTCACTTGCTAATACTTGATCTAATCTTTTCATCGAGAGTCTCTCTGCTGTATTAAATTAAAATAATTGTTAAACGAATCTGCGAATTTTAACATGCCCTAAGCGTTTTTATCAATCCAAATATTTTTAGAGTTGTTGTTAAGTATTGTTTATGTGCAATGAATGGTTATGGATGGAGTTTGGTTTTAAGGCTCTTATAAGCAGTGTACAATGTCGCAGAGCATGTTTATTTCGATTAAACAGTCGCTATTGGACAAGTACGTCTTACTCGTGCAGAGAGTCTCAGTGGTAACACCTCACAAACTAAAGATGAACCAATCTTAAGAGGATTGGTAAGTTTGACTTTTAGTGGGTTCTATATTGTGAACTCAAAACAGATAACAGAAATGAAGAGTATGAAATGAGATTTATCGTTAAGTTGTTTCCAGAGATTATGATTAAAGGCGCGCCCGTCAAGAAGAAGATGATTAGCCAGCTTAATGATAACTTGCGCACTTTGCTGCACCGTATTGATAAGCAAATTATCGTCAAACGCTTCTGGGATAAGATTGAAGTCCAAGCGGATGATGCTTTCAATGATGCCGTCAGAAAGATACTCCGTCAAACGCCTGGTGTTGAGCAGTTTTTGGAAGTGGTTCAATACGAAACGGGTGAAAATTTACCTCTAATCGCTGAAAAAGTCGCGGTGCATGCTTTAGTGAATATTGAAGGTAAAACATTTGTTGTGCGCGCCAAGCGTACCGGGACACATGAAATATCTTCTTTTGAGATGGAACGTTTTGTCGGCAGTTATCTATATGAGCATGGCAATCCGACAGGAGTGGATTTACACACCCCTGACGTTAAGGTTGAATTTGAGCTGCATCAAAAAACATTGAATGTCATTACCCAGCGTAAACCTGGTTTGGGTGGTTTTCCGTTAGGGACACAAGGTGAGTTGCTCTCTTTGATGTCAGGTGGATTTGATTCTACGGTTGCCAGCTATTTGACGATGAAGCGCGGCCTTAAAACCCATTTTATCTTTTTTAAATTAGGCGGCGCGGCCCATGAAATTGGCGTGAAGCAGGTTGCTTTATATCTGTGGGGGCAGTTTGGTGCTTCGCATCGAGTCTCTTTTATAACGGTTCCCTTCGAGGATGTTGTTTCTGAGATTTTTCGCTCAACCCATGAAAGCTATATGGGGGTCACTCTAAAGCGCTTAATGTTAAAGGCTTCGGAAAAGATTGCGGATGGCATGGGAATTGACGCGATAGTGACAGGGGAGAGTGTCGCTCAAGTGAGTAGTCAAACTTTGCGTAATCTTGCGGTGATTGATCAAGCCACCACTAAGTTGGTTCTACGCCCCTTGGCGACAATGAATAAACCTGAAATTGTTGAGATTGCTAACCAAATTGGAACGCGCCATTTTGCTGAAAACATGCCTGAATACTGCGGTGTAATTTCTAAAAACCCGGTGATTAATGGTTCTTTTAAAAGAATGGAAATAGAAGCGGCTCGTTTTGATTATACGGTGCTGGATGCCGCGATTGAACAGGCTAAATCCATTTCGGTTGACTCCATTGTTGATGATGTCAATCAGGCGGAAGCGGTCGAAGTGGTTAACTCTCTGCAACCCGGTATGGTGGTGATTGATATTCGCCGTGAAGATGAGGTCGCCGCATCCGCTCTAGATCTTGCGGATGTTTTGACCATTCCATTTCATGAACTGAATCGCCGTTTTAAGGATTTAGATCCGTCTGGGGATTATGTTTTATATTGTGAAAAGGGTGTGATGAGTCAGTTACATGCTCAGTATTTAAGAGATGCGGGTTTTGATAACGTGCGTGTCTATCGACCATAAGAGGCTTTATCATAAATCGTTTGTCGGCTGAAAATGGGGGGGGAGGAATCCCGCCGTTTTCGTTTAAAGAGTGGCAAAGGTCTCTATCTGTTTAATGATGGTGTGATAATGCATGCCGCCTGTTAAGGTTTTTCTTCCATCTCATTCATGTCACCTAACTCTTCAAAGGCTTCAAAGTGTTCATCTTTAATTCGTTGTTTGTTTTTTGAAAGTTCAAAAGATGAGCGAACCCCTATCATTGTTTTCTGAATTTTAGTGACATAGTTAACGGTTTCATGGCCAATGGATTGGCGAGCTAATATTTCAACATTATAAAACCATTTGTATGGATCAAGTCCGCGGGCTTCCGCATCTCTTTGCAGTTTTCGAATGCGTCCAGGACCTGCATTGTAGGCCGCTAAAGAGAAATTTATTGTATCTTCAGCAGAGTATTCTGGTTTTGAAAAATAGAAGTCTCTGATGAATGCAAGATACCTTACACCCGCATGAATATTGTCTTCTAAATTTGTAATGTCAGGAATTCCGACGACTTTTGAACTCGCAGTAGAGTGCTTTATTTGCATAATGCCATAAGCACCAGCAGAGCTCGTTAGGTTTTGCTTAAAGCGAGATTCTTGATGAGCCTGAGAAGCGATTAAAAACCAGTCAAACTCATAAAACTCTGCGTATTTTTCAAAATAATACTGTAGACATGGCGTGGTATTTAGCTCTGTTAAAGAGAGGGGCTTGTCGACCCAAAAGGTGCTTTTGAAATATTTTTTGTAGATGCTATTACCCAATAAGCGGCCTGGAACAGCATAGCTCTGGATAAAGCCATTTAAGGATTTTTTAAGTTCTGGTTGGTTTTTATTGATGGCCCAGGCGATATTACCGCCAAAATGAAATATAAAATCATCATGGATTTTTAAGTTGGAAAACCGTGATTGGTAAATCTCTGCAATGTGGTTGTCGGCTACGGTGTATTCAAACAGCCCAGCATTGACCATTTCAAGCAAGTCTTCGGCTTCTAATACAGGGTCAGCCTGAATGATTTCAATAGCAGGTAAACCCAATAATCCAAGGGCTTGATTAGCTTGTTGAAGGTGGATGACATAACTGCTGTTAGCCACAACAATAATCTGTTTTTCGGAGAGGTCTTCTAAGCGTTGTACGGGGGGAAGTTTTTTGTTTGAAACTAAAATTTCTTGTATGTTTTTTATGTAAGGTATCGTAAAGTTGACGGATGCTTGTCGTTCTGGCGTGACGGTGAGTCCGGAGGCAATCATATCTCCTTTGCCTGCTTTAAGGTCTGAAAACAGCTCATTAAAAGGTCGTGCTAAAAATACAACATGAGTTTGGTAGCGTTCTTGGCGAGGGCCGCGGTTTAGGTATTTTATGTAGGCTTGGACTAAATCATGTTCTAAGCCGCGTTGGCCTTTAATGGTATGAAAGAAATTGGTTTGATTGTAACTGACAAGTACTCTCAAGATGCGGCGTTTACGGATTTCTGTCAGATCACCAATAAAAACGTCATTTATTCTCTCTTCAATAGAGTTTTGAATCAGGCGAGTCTTATCGAAAGTCCCTGTTTGGGCTTGGGATGTTTTTAAGGGTAAGGCTATAAAAACAAGCACCGTTAAGAATGCGTTAAGGTAATTAATAGGGCGCAAAGCACATCCATTATGACTTAGAGAGGAACTCTATTTTAGATGAGTTTTAGGGTTAATAAAACACAAAATATTTATGGGCTGAAAAATATTCTAAATGACTGGGTATCCTTACGTACTCTGGTCCTTGATGCGTCTATCTGAATCGACTTTATTTATTATTACTCTGTTCTCAGTGAGTGCCCTTGATTGCGATGGTTAGAAAGGTAGAATGGGGTTATTAATCATCAAAATTTGGGGCTTTATAATGAGAAAAGTAAAATATGCAATCATTGGTGCTGGAACGTCAGGTTTGTCTGCATTAAGTGCGGTTAGAGAAGAGACGGATAGTTTTGTCATTATTAATGGTGGGCACTTTGGCACCACCTGTGCACGCGTGGGCTGCATGCCCTCTAAGGCACTCATTCAATCGGCCAATCAGTTTCATAAGCGAAAACTTTTCTCTGAGTTTGGCTTAAAAGGCGCCGAGTCTTTATCTGTTGATGATAGCGCTGTTTTAAAGCGGGTTAGAAGGCTTAGAGATCGTTTTACAGGCGGTGTGCAGTCAGGTACAACCGATACTCTGCAAGACCATCAACTCATAGAGGGGTTTGCCAAGTTTATAGGGCCTAACCAATTAGAAGTTAATGGTGAGATTATTGAGGCGGAGCGCATTATTATTGCCACGGGCTCTCGTCCTGTTGTTCCTGAAACATGGCTAGCATTGCACCATAAGTTGCTCACAAGTGATGAGATTTTTGAATTAGAGTCTTTGCCAAAGAGAGTTGCTGTTATTGGTTTGGGTATTATTGGCTTGGAGTTGGGACAAGCCCTGTCAAGATTGGGGGTAGAGGTTATTGGGTTTGAAATGCAAAAAACTTTGGGCGGTTTGTCTAGTCCAAAAGTGATTGATGAAGCGGTTAAGATTCTAAGTAATGAGTTTTCGATTCACTTGGGTGCCGCTGCAGAGTTAGAGGATACCGCAACGGGTGTAAAGGTTAAATTGGATGGGCTGAGTTTCGAAGTTGATGTGGTATTAGCATCATTAGGCAGGCGTCCTAATATCGATCATCTTGATTTGCAGGCGGCAGGTATTAATGTTAATGAACGTGGAATGCCGGCTTTTGATGTGAATACCATGCAAATACAGGATTTACCTATCTTTATCGCAGGGGACGTCAATGGTTTTAGAACGATTTTGCACGAAGCAGGTTATGAGGGAAAAATCGCCGTTTTAAACGCGATGGCCTTTCCAGAAGTGCAATCTTATAAACGTAAAACACCGATTGGCATTGCTTTTTCGGATCCCGAGATTGGGTTTTTCGGAGAAAGCTATCATGCTCTTGATCTATCAAAGTGCGAAGTAGCTTCATTTAATCTACATCGCAATAATGGTCGAGCAATTGTGATGGCGGAAGATCATGGTGTGATTAGTCTCTATGCGGATAAACAAAGCAAGAAGTTAATAGGCGGTGAAATTCTGATGCCACACGCTGAACACTTTACACATTTGCTGGCCTGGGCGGTTGAGAATGAGATGACAATTGCAGAGTTAGTTAAGATGCCGTTCTATCATCCTGTATTAGAAGAGGCGATTCAATCAGCGATTAATCTACTGTTTGAGGTCTTGTATTCAGATGAAAAGAGAGGGATTGCCTCAGAGTTGACAGTAATGCCCTAAGTTCGCGAACTATTTGTTATAATACGCGCTGTTTTTAATATAACGCCCTAATTATCACTCTGTGGAATAGAAATGAGTGATAAACGAAGAGGGCGTTTTCAATGTTAGATGGAATAGAGTGACTACAGAAAACACACCCGGTCAACAAGACCCACATGCTCAGCGTGAAGCTGACAAATATGACAATCCAATCCCAAGTCGTGAATTCATTATTGAGGCGCTGGAAGAAGCACAAAAGCCTCTAAGACTGTATCAAGTCGCTAAAGCGCTAGACATCGAAGAAGACGATGAAGAACGTTATGAAGCTATGTCAAGACGCTTAAAAGCGATGGTACGTGACGGTCAATTGATTCGTAACCGCCGTGGCGCATTTGGATTATTACAAAAAATGGACCTTATTAAAGGTCGTGTTTTAGGGCATCCAGATGGTTATGGTTTTTTAGTGCCTGAAGAAGCTGGTAGTAAAGACCTTTTCCTATCTGAAAAAGAGATGCAAAAAGTTCTACATGGTGACATTGTTATCGCATCAGTTGTCGGTGAAGACCGACGCGGTCGTCAAGAAGGCGCTGTTATAGAAATCGTTGAGCATAATACTCAACAGGTTTTAGGGCGTCTAAATCATGAAAATGGCCTATCTTGGGTTCGCCCGAATAATAACCGTTTAACACAAGATATCTTTATACCTAAAGATGGCTTGCTGGAAGCAAATGAAGAGCAGGTCGTTTTAGTTGAGGTTTTGCATCAACCTTCGGCACGTTCTGGACCGATTGGTAAGATTATTGAAGTAGTCGGCGACTATATGGCAGCCGGTATGGAAATTGAATCTGCGATTCATGCCTACGGTATTCCGAATGAGTGGTCTGAAGAACTACTTGCTGAACTTGCAGATATTCCGGATGAAGTGACCGAAGCAGACATGGAAGGCCGTAAAGATCTTCGTGGTATGCAACTGGTGACAATTGATGGTGCAGACACCAAAGATTTCGATGATGCGGTATTTGCTAAACGTCGTAAGAATGGTTGGCGTTTAGTGGTTGCCATTGCAGATGTTTCTCATTATGTGAAGCCTGGAACGGCACTCGACAAAGAAGCGATTAAGCGTGGTAACTCTGTTTACTTCCCTCAGCGTGTCGTACCAATGTTGCCTTCAAAATTATCAGATGGCTTATGCTCACTAAATCCGCATGTCGATCGTTTATGTATGGTGGCGGATTTAGCAATTACCGAAGACGGTAAGCTAGAGCGCAGTCAGTATTATGAAGCGGTAATGAACTCGAAGGCACGTTTAACTTATAACCAAGTTAACGATATCTTGACGGATCAAAAAAGTGAATATCGCGAAGAGTTTTCTGAGCAGTTAAGCAATTTAGAAGATTTGTATGAGCTTTATAAAGTTCTACAGAAAGCACGTGAAGAGCGTGGCGCTTTAGAGTTTAATACCACAGAAACACGCATCGTGTTTGATGATGATCGTAAGATTAAAGAAATTGTTCCTGTAACTCGTAATGACGCACATAAGCTGATTGAAGAGTGTATGTTGATGGCAAATGTGGCAACTGCTCGTTACCTGAAATGGCATAAGATTCCGATTGTCTATCGTGTTCATGAAAAGCCTTTGGAAGAGCGTTTGAAGAACGTAAGAACCTTCTTGGGTGACTTTAGTTTGACACTTGAAGGTGGTGATGAGCCAACGGCGCATGATTATGCTGCTGTAATGGAGAAGATTGCCGGTGAGCCACATGAGCATTTAGTGCAGACGGTCTTATTAAGAAGTATGAATCAAGCGGTGTATCACCCTGATAATAAAGGTCACTTTGGCCTGAATTATGAGCACTACACGCACTTTACCTCGCCTATTCGTCGTTATCCTGATCTGTTAGTACATCGTGCGATTCAGCATGCTTGGAAGAAGGCGGGTGCGGAAGGGTTCATGTATGATGAAGCGAAAATGGCTGAACTTGGTCAACACTGTTCTGATACTGAAAGAAGAGCAGATGAAGCTACGCGTGATGCCGTAACCTTCCTGAAGTGTGAGTTCTTATCACACCGATTAGGTGAAGAGTATGATGCTGTGGTGACTGCCGCAACGAACTTCGGTCTGTTTGTTGAGTTGGATCCGCTATATGTTGAAGGTTTAGTGCACATCACTGAGTTGGGTGAAGATTACTTCCATTATGACAATGCGCGTCATTGTCTAAAAGGTGAGCGTACAGGTAAGGTATATCGTTTAGGCGATCGAATCCGCGTTCAGGTTGCGCAAGTTAAGCTAGACGATCGTAAGGTTGATTTACGTTTTATCTCTGGCGGTTCTACTGAATTGAATGCTGATGAGTCTACACAGGACGATTCAGCACCTGGTGAAAGCGATGCTTCTAATGAAGATAGTGATAATCAGAATAAACGTCCACGTAAAAAGCGTTATTACCGTAAAGGTAAAAAACCTGCTGCTAAAGGGCAGGAATAGCCGTGAAACAAGAAGTTATTTACGGATTACATGCGGTTGAAAAGTTTGTTAAACAAGCGCCGCAGTTGGTTTATACCCTATCTTTCATTAAAGGCCGTTTGAATAATCGTCAGCAATCTTTATATGATTATGCAATCAGCTTAGGTTTGTCGCCAGAATATGTGACAAAATCTGCCTTCAATAAGGTCGATGGTAATCATCAGGGCGTAATGGCTCTAGTCGCTAAACAGCCTGACCTTAATGAGGCGGACTTAGTGACGCTGATTGAGAAAACCACCAACCCACTGTTTATCTTTTTGGATGAAGTGCAAGACCCTCATAATCTCGGTGCAATCTTGCGTACTGCAGATGCGGTTGGGGTTGACGCGGTTATTATTCCTAAGCATAACTCGGTGGGTATGAATCCGACAGTACGTAAAGTGGCTTCAGGTGCGGCAGACAATGTTAAATTGATTGTTGTCTCTAATTTGACGCGTACTCTTAAAGAGATGCAGCAAGCGGGCATGTGGATGGTTGGTTTAGATGGTGAGACAGAGCAGACCATTTATGATCAAGATTTAACAGGTTCGATTGGTATCGTTATGGGCACAGAGGGCACTGGCCTAAGACGCCTGACGAAAGAGTCTTGTGACTACCTTGCTGCGATTCCAATGGTAGGTGTTGTTGAAAGCTTGAATGTATCGGTTGCCACTGGTGTAACTGTTTACGAAGCTTACAGACAGCGTTATATTGCAGGTAAAATCGCAAAATAAGCACCCCACGCTTATTGGTTGTTTTCTGAGGGTTTTTTAACGTTTTAGAAGGCAGTTTTATAAACTGACCAGGCCTGGTCAGTTTATATTTATCAATTTTTATACCTATCCAAATCTACTTCTTCAAACCTACTCCTCGAAATCAGCTCCCAAGAAAGATATCACCTTTGTCATCAATTCGAATGTCGACGGTTTCTAATGCTTCATTCCAGCAAGGCCCCTCAATACAGACCCCATCTTCGATATTGAAGAAGGCATCATGCACTGAGCATTTCATGGTCTTTTCAAAAGGGTTTACATCAATTTTATAAGCTTCATTAAGCGGCACGTTTTGATGCGGACAATTATTGATATAGGCTTTTACCGACTCTTCATACTTAATCAGTACAACGGATCGCGAACCGGAATTAACAATCATGGTTTTTGCATTACTCAATTGCTTAATATTGGCTAATGGTTTATCAGCATGTTTAACTTCTAAGAGTTTGTCCAAGCCAAACTGTCGGCATTTCTGGGCCGCCAGTTTGTTCGCCTGATTGACGGCTTCACTTAAAGAGCTACCCTCTACAAGATAATGAATCAATCCGGCATTAAAAGTGTCGCCAGCGCCTAAGGTATCCACTACGGGGTTGATTGCTTCAGCAGGCGTGTGTAGCACTTCTCCGTTTGGAGAGGTATACCAGACCCCTTGACTGCCCCAGGTACAGACTAAATTAGAATGTGTGGTTGTTTTCTGAATGTCAGACAGTAAAGCATGGCCATTATTAAAGCCTTTTGCCTCGGCATAGTGGTGTGAAAAGATCACTAGATTCGCATGTGGAATCAACGCTTCAATACCCTCTCGTGGTTTTTCAATTTCCAAAGAGATAGGTTGATTGGTCAAGAATGTTTTAGCGATATTCAACATGCCTGGCAGATTCTCGAGGTTGCGTCCCTCAAAGTGTAACCAGTCGTATTCTTCAATCTCAATTTTGGCAAAATAATCAAAAGTAACTTCTGGCAAGTCGCGGTAATGGACAATACTACGGTGACCGTTTTGTGAATTTAGTGTAACAAACGAACTGGGGGTGCGACCCTGAATAAACTTTTGTACGTTATTAGTGTCTATGTTGCGTTCTTTTAGGCCTGCTAGTAACAGTTTGGCTTCACTGTCCGCTGCAACGGTTGTGCAGATCGCAGTATCGTGCCCAAGCTGATTCAATACATATAGCGTATTATTAACGTTACCACCTAAAGCGATCGATTTTTTAGTTGCACGAATTTCTTCGTCTTCATGTGGGTAATGAGGAACGGTGAGAATAATGTCTAAAACCGCATTGCCGATACCTAAAATTTTTGCCATGAGAAACCTTTTATAAATACTGGGGTGATAGTTTAATGTGCTTATTCAGCAATATCCTTAATGGGGGATAATTTTACCATAGGCAGTGTGTCTTGATGAGTTTGGCTAATCTCAAATAAAAAGTGAATAACATGAAAAAAGACTTGACAGTGATTTGCTAGAGTTTAATTTTTAAATCTATTATGTACTTTATGTTGTGTAGGTAAGTTGTTGATATTTTACTGTTAGTTCACATGTTGATTGCCTTATGGGTGCATAAGGGTTTATATGTTTTTTTCCACAGAAGCTGTGGATAACTTTGTGTGTAAATAGGTAATAAGGTGCTTAAGTTCTTTAAAGTAGCGAATAAATATTAAGTTGCTTAAAAATTAATCAAGTGGGATTTAATGAAGGTTTTATTAAATTAGTTTTACACAGGCAGGTATTTAAAAAACTTTTATTGGTCTATCAAATAAAGAAAGTCTAAAATTGGTATAAAAGGAGGTTGGCTTGGTTAAATACGCTACAATTCCATAAAAAGGATGAAAATAGTCTCTGTGGTCAATAGGTTGAATGATGAATGAATTAAAAAGTAGATTCAGTACTGGTTGTCAAAGTTGTGGTCTGCAAAAAGTATGCTTCTCGACGGGGCTAGTGAAAGCCGATATTGAACGTTTGGACAGTATCGTTGAACATAAAGCACCCTTAAAAAAGAACCAGCATCTTTTTATGGCAGGTGACAAGTTCACGGCTTTGTATGCCGTTAAAGCAGGTGTTATTAAGTTGTATTCATTCTCTGGTATTGGTGAAGAAATAATTCATGGATTTTACCTTCCGGGTGATGTGCTCGGTATCGAGGCACTGGAGTCTAAAGTGCACGCATTGAATGCTGTTGCGATTGATACTGTTAGTGTCTGTAGTTTGCCATTTACGGAGCTGTCCGAATTAGCTATGCAGATTCCAAGTCTCAATCAACAGATTTTTTCATCAATGAGTAAAGAGGTCAATGAAGGTCGGTTGCATTCTGAGTTGTTGACGAAACGAAATGCAGATCAAAGAGTAGCACAATTTATTTGGCATATGTCTGAGCGTTATGAGCATAGAGGTTATGCCTCCTGTGAATTTCGATTAAGTATTCTCCATCGTGATATAGCCTTGTATCTGGGGCTTACACCCGAAACGGTTTCACGTATTTTGGCTAAGCTGCATACCGATAACATAGTGACTTGGAAAAATAAGGAAGTGATTATCCACCACAAAAAAGCACTGAAGAATTTGGCTGGCTTCTCTGTTTGAAGCTAAATCCTATATGTGTAATTACTTGAATGTTGGAGTGGTTTGAATAAAGATATTAATCTAACAGAATTCTGATTTAAATTACGCATAGAGATTGATTGTTTTATGCTTTCCATCAGTTCATAAATGTCGCTCATTGATCCAGTTATTCTATAATTCTTGATTTTTTAGCACTTAATTTTATTCGTAGCATTACTCTATATTCTCAGTTACTTTTCATCCTGACAAATTAAATAGGTTTTAGAAGGCTAAAATTGCTTTTCTTTTATGTCATTTCAGGTATATTAAAGCGATACAAATTTATATAAAATTAAGGTGTAAAAAATGTCTGTTCAAAATATTAAACAATTATTTCTGGTCGGTTTTCTAGGTTTGGCATTAGTAGGCTGTAGTTCTGCGCCAAAAACGACTGAGGCAGATCCTGAAGCTAAGCAGATGGCGACAGATAAAGTTGAGCAAGACATTGCTGCTCTTCAACTTGCCGCTGCGCAAGCTCTAGAGGCTCAAAAGGCAGAGTTATTAGCCAGTATTCAAGGTAAAGTGGTTCATTTTGATTTTGATCGTTCTGATGTTACGTCAGGTGACTACCAAATTATCAAAGGTAATGCGGACTATATGGCATTAGAAGAGTCTTTGTCAGTCAGTATCAAAGGTCATGCAGATGAGCGTGGTAGCCGCGAATATAACCTTGCATTGGGTGAGCGTCGTGCACAAGCTGTTAAAAGTGCTTTGATTGCTGAAGGTGTAAGTCCTGAGCGTATTTCTGTCGTAAGTTACGGAGAGGATAGCCCCGTCGATGAGGCTCACAATGAGTCGGCTTGGACTAAAAATCGTCGTGCTGAGTTTTCATATTAATTGAAGCCACTGCGATTCATCGCTATCTTTATAAAAGCCTTTCTATCATTTAGATAGAAAGGCTTTTTTGTTTGTTCAAATCATAAAAAAAGAGTTTTCATGACCACTCAATCTCCAGTTGTTCATTATTTAAAAGATTATCAAGCACCGACATTTGAAATTCGTTCTGTATTTCTCGAGTTTGACTTGCACCCGACCGAAACACAGGTTGTTAATACGATGCAAATTCAGCGTTTGTCTACGCATGAAAGCCTGGTTTTAACAGGTGAGGACTTGAGGTTGGTGTCGGTATTATTGAATGGACAAGAGATTATTAATGAGTGTGTTGTCGATTCCGAAAGCTTGACGTTAACTACCGGTTTGAGTGAGTTTGAATTGGTTATTAAGACGAACATCTCTCCTGAGAAGAATACCGCTTTAGAAGGATTGTATCGTACCAGTGGTAATTACTGCACACAGTGTGAAGCAGAAGGTTTTCGAAAGATTACATACTTCTTTGATCGTCCGGATATTTTAACGTTATTTACCACTAAAATTGTCGCGGATAAAACCGATAACGCAGTGCTATTATCCAATGGTAATCTAATTGAATCGGGGGATGTTGATGGCAATCGACATTACGCCATATGGCAAGACCCGTATAAAAAACCTTGTTATCTATTTGCGCTGGTTGCGGGCAATTTAGAGTGTGTTGAAGATCAATTTATCACCGCAGAAAAGCGTACCGTCGCACTGAAGATTTATGTTGAAGAAAGAAATCTAGATAAGTGTGAACATGCCATGGACTCCCTGAAGAAATCGATGTTGTGGGATGAGACGCGTTTTGGATTAAGTTACGATTTAGATATCTATATGATTGTCGCGGTTGATGACTTTAATATGGGTGCGATGGAAAACAAAGGTTTGAATGTTTTTAACTCTAAGTTTGTATTAGCCAAACCAGATACAGCTACTGATGTCGATTATGAAGGGATTGAAGCGGTCATTGGGCATGAGTACTTCCACAACTGGACGGGTAACAGAGTGACTTGCAGAGACTGGTTTCAGCTAACCCTTAAAGAGGGGTTGACCGTATTCAGAGATCAAGAATTCACGGCCGATATGTTGTCTCCGGCTGTGAAGCGTATAGAAGACGTTAAACGTTTAAGAAGTAATCAGTTTCCCGAGGATGCCGGTCCAATGGCACATCCTATTCAGCCACAATCTTATATTGAGATGAATAATTTCTATACGATGACGGTGTATGAAAAGGGTGCTGAGATTGTTCGCTTGTACCATACCTTGCTGGGTGAAAGTGGTTTTAGAAAAGGCATGGATCTATATTTTGAACGCCATGACGGTCAAGCGGTAACGGTCTTTGATTTTAGAAATGCAATGGCGGATGCAAATGGCGTCGATCTCTCGCAAATGCATGCTTGGTATGTACAGGCAGGTACGCCGAGCTTACAGGTTGAGACGCGATATGATGCGGTATTACAGACCTATCAGTTAACGTGTCGTCAAGGCTTGGCTAATGGCGTTGAAGCTTTTGAACCACTGCTTATTCCAATTAAAATAGCACTTCTTTCAGAACAAGGTGATTTACTCGAGTTGGCTCCTGATTCAGACACGGCGGCTAAAATCATGGGTGAAGGTAAAGAGGTTGTGTTGCGGTTTACTCAGCAAGTTGAGACATTCACTTTTACATCGATTGCATCTAAGCCGGTACCTTCACTGTTAAGGGGGTTTTCTGCTCCGGTTCACCTTGAATATGACTATAGTGATTCAGAGTTGAGTTTATTAGCCTATGCAGACTCAGACAGTTTTGTACGCTGGGAGTCTTTTCAGGTTCTCGTTCTGAATGAGTTAAAGGTGAATGTAGCACGCTATGAAAACAGTCAAGAATTTGTGTTATCAGCGGCCATGAAACAAGCTTTTGCAGGTGTTTTACTTGATCAGTCGGTCGACTCTGGGTTGTTATCATTGACCATTACCCTGCCAGATTTAACCTATATTGGTGAGCAATTTGAGGTTGTTAATGTCGATGCGGTGTACCATGCGCATCAATGGTTAAGAACCACGCTCGCTGAGAATTTTGAAACGGATTTATTGGCAATTTATAAACGCTTGAATCAGTCTCAAGAAGCTTACCGATATCATAAAGATGATATTGCATCGCGTAAGTTAAAAAATGCCTGTTTACGTTATTTAATGCTGTTACCACAGCAGTTTGTATTGGGTAAAGAGCAGTATTACCAGCAGGCGAATATGACCGATGTCTTGGCTGCGCTCGAGACCATCTCTCATTCAAATCATGCCGATAGGGTAAGTTGTTTAGAACACTTTTACCAGACCTGGAAGGATGATGGTTTGGTTCTGGATAAGTGGTTTACTTTACAAGCGGCTTCGCATCATATTCATGCCTTTGAGCATGTACAAGAACTCGTAAAGCATGCCGATTTTACGCTTTCTAATCCCAATCGTGTCCGAAGTGTTTTGGGTGTGTTTGGTCGAGTAAATTTATTAGGTTTTCATAGAAAGGATGGCTTAGGCTATCAATTTTTAGCAGAACAAGTCATTCAATTGGATAAATTAAACCCTCAGGTCGCTGCAAGAATTGTCGCGCCGTTTACACATTGGCAACGTTATGATGAGTCAAGAAGAGAGAAGATGCAATCTGCTCTTAATTTGATTTTAGCGAGTTCTAACTTATCTAAAGATGTCTATGAAATTGTTTCTAAGTCTCTGGGTCAATAAAATCATAGTGTCAACAAGTGTTGTAAGGGTGATTAATATGGCTTTCGGTTCATAAGGTTATGAAAGTGAAGCAATGGATAAGGATGATTGTGTTGATAGGCAGTATCTTGCCTATGGCAAGCTTTGCCTCTCAAACCTCTGAGTGGCAGGACCTATTATCTATTCAGCCTTCAAAATCAATCGGAAGTACGCCAGTAACGCAGGGGAATTGGCCACAAAAACCCTCAAGTAAAGATAGAGCCCCTGCCCGAAATTATCATTTAGAAAATCAAGTTGATCGAATTGATCAAGAAATTATTCTTCTACGGGCAGAATTGGCTCGACAAAACAGTGATGTCAATCAGGTTCAAATCTATATTAACCAACTTAGTCGCATGGTTGTATTGCCGATTTTTCAACAGCGCCTGGCAGTTCTAAGGCTTTATTTGTCCACGGCTAAAACGTCTTCTCAAACCCTTGGTCATTCATTGAATAGTGCTTCAGATTCCTACTTGTATGTTGGGTCGATAGAGCCATTAAAATTTCCTGACGCTTTAGAAAAGTCGATTGTAGTGGTTTTATTGCCTCTCACGGGGCCTTATGAGCAAGCCGGTAATAAAGTGCTTGCTGGATTAACCAAGAGCTTAGAAGTGATCTCCTTTCAAGGCTCCTTAGCGGTCTTTGATACTGCTCTTTATGAGACTGTGTTTGAATTGTGGGAAGTGGTTAAATACTACGATCCTGATTTCATTTTTGGCCCACTGCAAAAACAGACTGCACAACAGTGGCAGGAACTGAATACCGGTATACCCATCTTTTACTTCAACTCGATGGATCGTCTATTTGGGCACGAACGTGCTTTGTCACTGACTAAATCAAAGGGATTGGATCAGGTTCTCTCTATTTTGAATAATAGCCAGTTTCAGAGCGTACTAGTGTTAACAGACCCAAGTGAGTCGTCTAAAAAACTCGAATCTGAATTCTACCAGGCCTGGTCATCTTCCAATTCACGTGGTCAATATCAACATCAACCTATAGAAGGCACGGTTGGACAATCCATTGAGGCCGCAATGAATATCCAACGCTCTAGGGGGCGCTACCACTGGCTACAGAGGGTAACTGAAAGCACGCTTGAGTTTACTCCTAGGCCCCGCCAGGATTTTGAAGCCGTAGTGACTTTGATACCACAAAATAAAGCGATTCAAGTAGGTCCTATCTTGGACTTTCATCAATTAAATCAGGTTACCCATATTTGGTATCCTAGCCAAGCACCCAATCTAGATTCTCTTCGTAAGAGTCTTGCCTCATGGCAGCAAACCTATGCGATTCTGCCTGTTTATAATCAAGCCGACTTTACTTTAAATAAGTCAAACTCCCAGCAACAAGATAGAAATGGCCTATTTTATGCTTTAGGCCAAGTAGCAATTGAAATTGTCAAAAATCCTGCTGTTTCTGATGGTCAGGGTTTGTATGTAGATACTGAGTTTGGGGCGTTGGTCTCAAATACGGTAGGACAGTTTCACTTGTTGCCGGTTGTTTACTGGGTAGATCAAGGTGTTGTTGAGCGTGTAACTGAGTTTTCAGAAACGTTCGCTGAATAATCCTTCAGGGCGTTACCGTCCCCCCCCCGTTAAACAAATAACATTCAAAGAGACCTCTCTCATGTAAAGGTCTCTCAAAGTAGTCTTAGAGCTTTTAAAGGCTAGTTGTGGCATATTTTAAGGAAATAAAGCGTGGCAACCTCCGACGATACATTTGACCCAAATGACTTAGACAGTATTGATGCTCTGCTCGATGAAGCGGAGTTGGAAGCTGTTATGGATGATCCAGCAGATGATTTACCTGAGGATGTGTCTGTTGACACTGAGTCCGTAATAGATGAGATTCCTTTAGAAGCGGATCTTGATGATACAGAAGGGCTGCTGGATGCATTGGATGAAGTCACGGATTCGATTGATGCACCAATTGCTCCAGCAGTCCCTACGCCAGCTTCCAAAGTTGCTGCAGTCGCTGAGCCTGTTAGAGAGCCCGAAGTGAAGGCTGTTTCACCACCCGTTGCTGAGCGCGCTCGAGTGGATGAAGTTGATGATACTGATGACTTTGTTTCTAAACGTGCTGCGGCACGAACCAACCCTCTCCCACAAATGGCGGCACAAGATATGGATTCAATAAAAAAACTGATCATTATTTTCAGCTCAACATTGATAGTGCTTGTGTTAACTGGAATCGGTATTGGCGTTTGGAGCGCTTTAGCGGCTTCATCGGCAGGAATGGATGATGAAACAATTACATTGATTGAATCGATTAAAGTGAATTCGGAACAGGGTGCAACATCCTTATCAGAAAATACAAAGTCTGTTCAATCGGTAGAGAAAAAATTAGATGCTCTTAACTTTCAGTTGGAACAGTTAGCCACGGACTTAGCGGCGGTTGTTATCAATAAAGTAGAAGCGCCTAAGCCAGAAATACTGGATCCACTAGGTCTAGGCACCCATGGTGTTATAGATAATGGTCACGGTGCAGTTACAAAAGTTGCCGATAGTCACCCTAAACCCGTTGGCGCTACGGTAGTGCCTGCCAAGGTCGAGGCGGTTGACCCTGCCGTATTGAAAAAAATCACGGCTGTAAATGCAAAAATGATAAAAGCACAACGCCGGATTGATGAAGTGAATAGACGAGTTAAAAGTATTCAAACACAATATCAAGTGCTATTAAAAAGCGTGAAAACGGTTGAAAAGCAGATTGTGATGGAGCAGTTAGTCAAAGCTGAAAAGGCTGAAAAAGAGAAGTCGACGACGGATGCTAATCCTTATCAATATACAGCACCTGACGGGATGTTTTATGACCAGTCAGTACAAGATTCTTATCCATAGAGTATAAGAATTGAGTGGTTTGACAACGCGTATAACGGAATAAGGGCAGCATTATGATTGCTAAAAATTTAATGATGATTGTCTATTGTGCACTCCTTACGGGGTGCACGTCATTTAAACCGATTGATGTTGTTAGCAATATGTCAGAAAAAATGGGTGATTGGATAGGCTTTTCAGGCACTGAGTATTCAGTTCCTGATTATTATTCAACCAAACAAATAGATAAAAAGCATCAAATTGACACGACTTATTACGTCAAAGATCTACGATGTGAAAACAGTGTTAATCGATGTGCTTACTGAGTAAGTCCAAAAAGTTTTAAATAAATAATTGAGTAAATAATGGAGTATAGGGCAATGAAAAAGCAAACTGTTCTAATTGCAAGTCTTGCAAGTGTTGTTATGTTGGGTGGGTGTGTTCAGGGTAAATCTTGCTGTTCAGAAGAAAACCCACAGTCTGTTGTGGTTCATCAGAAGCTCATGATGCCTGAAGCTTCAGTATCTACAGTTGATCAAAAACCAGAGTTGATGAAGATTTCTGGGATTGGCTATGGTGCTGAAAGTACCTTTGGTGCTTACACACCTGGTCAACGTCGATTAATGGCGATTAGATCTTCTAAGTTAGATGCTTATCGTGCGCTTGCAGAGCAACTGTATGGTATTAAAATTGACAGTAATACCGCTGTTTCGACAATGACCGCTAAAAACGATAGTTTTAGAGCGCGTGTCAATGCCGTTGTTCGTGGTGCGCGAATGGTGAGTGTGACGCCAATGGCTGATAATAACTATGAAACCGTATTAGAAGTTTATGTTGATAAACGCTTCTTTGAAGAAACTTTTGTCTATACCTCTAGTAAGTCTAGAGCAATGGAGCCTGAATCCGTCTACTCGGTTACCTCTTATTAATCGTCAGTTTGATGTTTGGTTTAGGTTTTAAGCTCCAATAGCGATTCGAGGAGGTTTTATATGGTTCGTTATAAAGTGTTCATTCCACTATTTTTAAGCCTGTTTATTTGGCAGGGTGTTGCGGATGCTGCAAGTATCAGTACGCGTGTTCGAGTGCTTGAGAGTAAGATCGCGAAACAAGATAGTAAGATTAAACAGTCAGTGAATTTGCGCCAAGCACAAGACTCTAAAATCGATAAGAGTTTAGCGAAAGTGAAGGCGCTTGAAAAGAAGGTCAATAAATTGTTAAAAAGCAAAGAAGGTGGTAAACATGCCGTCGGGAGAGCTGATAAGCGTTATGCTTTTCCTTAGCTTTTGATGTTGTCTTTGTTATTTCATTACTCCAATAAAAAGCCCGGTAAATTTCTTTCCGGGCTTTTTATTGGGTGTCTGTTTTTCAGAGTAATCGATTGGACTCCGTTTAATCTGAAAAAAGGTTACCGAGCTCGCACTCTACTCTGGCGCTCTTCTTGAGCGAGCTCAATTTCTTTAGCCTGAATAAAGTAAACCAATTTACGACGATCGTCTTCACTTAAGCTTTGATAAGTAAGGGCAATAGTTGAGCCTTCTGAATGATCATTCAGAGGAGTGATGTTAACGATGTCACAACGCACTAGAATTGGTGGTTCATTGGCAAGGGGTTTAATCAGTAAATCGATCTTATCTGAAATAATAACATCTTCTTCAATATCAATCGCAATGCCGCCACCACTCAAGTTAACAAGTTTTTGTGGAATTGCTCGGGTCAGTTGTTTTTCATCAATGGTTTGCAAAACAAAATTAATTTTACTATTCATCGCCGTGAGTGCCGTCGCTAAGAGAGAGCTTTTTTGATTGATCTGGGAGATGACTTCGTTGATTTGTAGGTCAAGTTGCGCTAAGTTTTCCATGAAATACTCTTCAATATACTTAGCATCAGCCGATATGGGAAGAGCCGTTTCCTTGGCTTCTTCGTGCGACAGAATGCGGTAACTGCATGGCATCATGACATCAATTCGGTAAAAGGAACGTTTATCTTTTCGCATTCGTCTTCTCTCTGGTAGATTGGATGTGTTTTTAGGAGCGTATTTTGAACCTAAATACTTACCCTTTAGTTTAGTATAAAACGCATTCGCGTATAAAAAACTCTTCATTTTTAATGAAAATTATTTAATAAACAATGATAAGCAGAAAATACGCCAAATGTTCTCAAAGTAGAATTCAGGCGAAGATGAGTGTGGAGTGTTGGCAAGTAGGAGGTGGTGCTGTTGATTTTTAAGCTTTGCCAAGAGATGTTTTGGTATTCGATGAAGCAGTAGTAACGCCGCTAGAGCCATAAAGTTGTACATTGGACTGGGTTTTTCCTGAAATCAAATTAAGGGCGTGTTTGTTAATATTGCTCAACATTTGAATTGCCATACCATTGGCTTGGTTTAAGTCTTGGCATTGATCAGAAATAGCGACCAGTTTTTGGGTAGCTTGCTGGAGTGCTTTAGGGAGTGTTGCAGCAACTTTGACGTCGAATAGATTTGCAAGCGTCAGGTTGTTGGCTTTAAGGCTTGATTCTAATTGCCCCGTAAGGTGGGCAATTCCTTCAGATTGTTCTTGTTTCGTTGATGAGCTGAGAGTAAGTTGCTCTGAATTGTTTTTCTTTAAGGCTTCTGACTCTGTCTGTAGAGCGTTGTAAAAACTTTCAAATAGGTGTGTTAACTCAGCAACCAGTGAGGTTAGTTGCTGTCTGTTTTGAACATCATCTATTTGAGTCATAATTTACTTTAGCGCCAGTCAATTGTTGCAGATTTAGAATCTAGCGAATAAGGCTTCGGTTTGCATCAATTTATCTGCAACACGTTCCGCGTCTACTTGATAAGAACCGTCTTGAATCGCACTTTTAAGTTCAGCAATACGCGCAGAGTTATCAATATCCACACTCTGTGCTTTTTGCTCAAGGTTACTCACTTGAGAAAATGCCTGGGTAAGGGTGACTTTATCTGTGTTGGCTTGAGAAGCTGGCGCAGAACTGTTTTCAGTAGTCTCTTTGCCAGGGTTTTTAACCGACTCAGTTGAGCGTGTCTGTAGTACGCCGCTGTTTAAATTTTTAATATCCATTTTATGGCCTCACACCTTTTGACTGTCATTTTAACAGCATTACTTTTAGTTTCTACTTTTTATATCGGCCGCTTTAAGAAAGCTTTAGTAAAAATATTGTTTTTTTCAAAATTAAATTCAAGTTTTGTTATTAGAAGTTTTTTGATTATTCAGCCTAACTCGCTAAAATATTTTTTAAGGAATAAAAACCGTATTTGGAGCAATAACGATGCCTTTTACGACCTTATTCGATGTAATGTTTTTGACAGCAACTTGTTGCTGCTCAACGGCACTTTGTAGCGCAATGCCTTTGGTCTTAACTTGAATGCTACCGATATTCGCAATCAGAGTCACTTGTTGTTTTTTGAAAACCCAATAAGGTGGTTGTAAATCTTTAATTTTGAGGATGCTCTTGGCACCAATCGATTTTTTTGTCCTCATGCCGATAGCGGTATCTAAATTAATTAGGCTGCCTCTGGGTATCTGTTTATAAGGTAAGAGAACTTGTTTCAGATCGATACTCTTTATAACGGCGCCTTTGAGGATTCCTTGAGTTGTCATTATTGCCGTTTGTTTGCCATCAACCACGGCAGGCACAAAAACTCGCCAATTAGGTAGGTGGCAACTTACACTGTATGTCATTCGTCCAACGGTTTCTTCAGAGTTCCTATCCTTAAGTTCCAGCGGTTGTTGGCATTGTGGTAATTTTAAAGTTGGGCTTAGTTTTCTGAGCTGAATAGTGGGCTCAAAAATTTGTTGGTCAATTTTTTGCTTTATGTGTTCAGACACAAGATGATGAATCTCATCCAGTGATTGATGGCTGGTCGTGATAGGAGGCTCTTGAGCTTGAATATTCAAACTCATACAAGCACTTAGCAGTAGCGTAAAGATTTTTGCAATGGGGTTATTCATGTGGCAATACTAACATGAGTTGAAATGGCTTTTAAAGGTCACTTTAAATTAAGTCAGTTTATTATTGCTGTGTATTGCACTATTATGTGGGCTTTATCGTCAAAAAATAAGCAATCGATAAAACAGTGTTATAAAGAATTCAAAATATGATTAAGAAAATAGAACTGATGATTAAACAAACAATGAGTAAGGTGGCGTTAAGATGTCTAGCTTTCTAACCGGGGTTGATCAAAGAACTTCCTTAGCAGGAATGAACCGCATGGAGTTACTGTTGTTTACCATTAAGGGTAAACAACTGTTTGGGATTAATGTATTTAAAGTGCGTGAAGTGATTCGTACGCCAGATATCTCGCCTGTTCCCAAGTCAGACTCCAGAATAGTGGGGGTAGCGGATATCCGTGGACAGACCATGCCCATGATTGATTTAGCCAAAGCATTGGATCTGGAAGCGATTGATCCTAAAGATTATTCCAAAAGTTTGACGATTGTGACGGAGTTTAATAGTTCCGTGCAGGGCTTCTTAGTTGAAGATGTTGATCGTATTGTGCATCTGCGTTGGGAAGATATTCTTGCACCACCGGCTTCATTAATGGGGGTGAACTACTTGACCGGGATTACCCGAGCACAAAATCAGATTGTTGAGATTGTTGATGTTGAAAAGGTCTTGGTAGAAGTTTCCGGTACTCGTGAAGAGCTTTCTGAAGAGTATATTTCAAGCCATAAATCGGTTACCGATGGTCAGGACTTCTTTGTTTTGGGTGCGGATGATTCGGTCGTTGCCAGAAGCCAATTAAAAGGCGTGTTGGATAGACTGGGAATTGCGAATAAAATTGTTAATAATGGTAAATTAGCTTTGGACCTTCTTAAAAAATGGGCGGATGATGCGGATAAAGGCATTGCTGATAAGGTCAGCGATCGCGTTTTAATGGTTATTTCTGATATCGAAATGCCTGAAATGGATGGCTACACCTTAACCACAAGTATTCGTAAAGACGATCGCCTTAAAGATCTATATGTCATTCTGAACTCTTCATTGAGTGGTGGCTTTAATGATACCTTGACTGAAAAAGTCGGGGCTAACGTGTTTTTATCAAAATGGCACTCGGATGAGTTAGCCGAAACGATTGTGGCTAGAATTGAAGCGGTAAGATACGGTACGGTTGTATAGCGTTTTACACTTTTTTGCGTAATTCATATAGAGTTAAGTGAATAACAGGAATTTTCTTGATGTCAGATTTTCAAAAAGTTATCGGTTTGCTGGTATTGCTGTTTAGCGTCAATAGCCAGGCAGGTTTGACAGACCTTTTCTGTATTCAGGACGATGCTAGTTGTGTAACGGCACCGCCTATTGCAAATGTACCCGCCCCTCCTATGCAACCGCGATCAGCGGTTTCTACGCCAGAAGAAAGTATGTGTGTGGATGTTAGGGGGGTTGCCAGTACAGATGGGGTTGATGAGGCATTTGCACGTAAGATGGCGATTAGAGATGCTCTGAAAATGGCAAGCATTAAAAATAATGTCAGCGTTAAAACAGACCAATCAGTCGAGCAATACCAACTCACGTTAGACAGTTCACGCTTTACCTCAAGCAGCAAGGTTAAAAGTTTTACGGTTTTAAAAGAAGGCCTGGAAGAGCCGGATGATATGTATGGGCAGACTAAAAAAGGACCTCTTAACTATGAGGTGACTTTGAATGTTTGTCTGACGGAAGATCGTGGCGTTTGTACCGATTTAACCGGCAATCAATATCAAACGCGTTTAGCGGTTGCGCCAGTGGTTATCGCGCATGCTAATCAAGCAAATGATGTTTCTAATCTATTAATGGGTTATCAACAAGAGTTAGAGCGCCGTATTAAAAATCAGGGATATCGTAACTTCAGTCTTTTGCTCGATCCGGTAGATTTACAGCCTAATATGATGGTTCAACCCAATTTAGATCCAGAGTTGTTGTCTGAAATTCGAGATAGAACGGGGGCGCAGTATCTGTTACTAACCGTAATACGTTCAATGTCTGCTCATCAAAATGATGGTTACATGAATGGTGCCAAGCGTTTTTATCATTTACAGGTTAAGCCCGATAGTCGTCATTTAGAAGTGGATTGGTATGTACTTGATTTAATGAAAAACAGAACGGTACATCAGATGAGACGGGGTTTTGATGTACAAGGAGATGTGACGGTTGGTCGCGACAGGCCGTTTGGCAGCAATGCCTTTTTTGCGACCGATACCGGAATGGCTTTTCATGCGTTATTAGAAAAACAAACCACTGATGTGCTTGATTTCTTACACTGCAAGCCGTTTGAAAGCCAAATTATCGATGTGCGTAATAATGAATACATTGTCTATCTAAACTCTGAATCGGGAGCGAAAGTTGGCGATGACTTAGCCGTTTATCATAAGACGGGTCGGCCAGTGCGTATCAATGGTGTTGATCTTGGTTCGGACGAAGTGCCTGGGGCTTTCTTAAAAATTAAACGAATTTTACCTAAGTTTGCCATCGCAGAAGTGACCGCCAAAAAAGGCACGATTCAAGTGGGTGATTTAGTCAAAACTTGGTAATCCCGCTTCTCTAGTTTTATTCAGAATCGGAATCGAATAAATCGCTTTTTTATAAGCCAGCCTTTCATAGGTTGGCTTTTTTGTTTCTGTTGTTTATAACATTGGGTATCTGTCCGGTTGTTATTCATTAACTCTCATCTTATGTCTTTATTTATCTCCTTTTTATACCTTTCTAATAGGTTGTGTTGAATCATAAAAAAACAGCTGTCAAAAAACTGACCAGGCCTGGTCAATTTGTTTTTCTTCATTTTTTAAGTCAAATATGGCATTAAAAGCATCATTGTTGATTTCGTTAGATACGTATTTTTATTTCAAAATTGTACTAAAGTTTTTAGATATTCGGCCGAATACACTCTATTTTTAATTCCTTTAGCGCTTTTTTAATAAAAAAACCCAAAAAAACAAGGTTTGGCATTTGTGTTGCTATGAGTTTATTAAAAATGAGATGCGAACAGAAATTAATCTGAATTCAGTATCCAGCTACAAAGACCAGAAAGGAATTGTTATGGCCGAATCAATATTTGGAATTCATGAAAGCGCCTTAAAAATACGTGAACAACGTGCTGAGGTATTGGCGAATAACTTAGCCAATGCGGATACGCCAAATTTTAAAGCTAGAGACGTAGACTTTAGATCGGCTTTACAAGATGCGCACAGTGGTTCGCGTAGCTCGGAAACCGCATCGATGGCTAAAACCAATAGTCGCCATATAGATGGTGATGCGAGTAGTTTTGCCAGTACCTCAAGTTATTTGATGTACCGTCAACCCACGCAACCTTCTTTAGATGGCAATACCGTTGAATCGCATATTGAAAAAGCAAAGTTCATGGAAAATGGTATGCAGCAAACGGCAACCCTTGAATTTTTGAATGGCAAAATAACAGGGCTTCGTGGCGCTATTCGTGGTGAATAGGCTAACGACTTAGGAGAGTAAATATGTCAATGTTCAATATTTTAGATATCTCTGCGACGGGTATGCACGCACAGACTGTGCGTTTAAATACCATCGCATCCAATATGGCTAACGTCGATAGCATCAGCTCCAACGCTGAGGATACATACCGTTCTAAACAGCCGGTTTTTCAGACTATTCTGGAAGGTAGTAAGTCTGAACCTCGTGGCGGTGTCCGCGTTAAAGAGATTGTAGAAAGCCAAGAGCCTTTAAAAATGGAATTCAGCCCTAACCATCCGATGGCGAATGAGGAGGGGTATATCTTTAGACCAAACGTCAATGTGGTTGAGGAAATGGCGAATATGATGTCAGCTTCTCGATCTTACGAAACCAATATCGAAGTGATGAATACTTCAAAACAACTTTTATTAAGAACCATTCAGCTTGGCAAATAGGTAAAGGAGAACGGAAATGGCGGATTATCTACCAAGTATTACAACGGGTAATACAGATTATTTAAGTGCATTACAGCAAAGTACGACAGCGAGTTCTTCTGCACCTGACGATGGTATGGATCAGGCAGATTTTTTACTGTTATTGACGACCCAGATGCAAAATCAAGATCCTTCTAAACCGATGGATCCAACAAACTTTGTGACCGACTTAACGCAAATGAGTCAGTTGGAAGCAACGAATGATATGAATGCTTCAATGTTGGCAATGGCGACTAGTTTTCAAAGTATGCAGACCATGTCTGGCGCGTCGTTGATTGGTAAAAATGTGCAGGTGTCAGGCGAGGATTTTTCACATACAGCAGGTTCTGTTTCGCAATTTACTTTAAATACCGATACGCCTATGACGGATGTGACCGTTGTGGTGAGTGATGCGAACGGAGTGGTGAAGGAGTTGAGTGTTGCGGACATGCAATCCGGAGATAAAACCGTGGATTGGGATGGTTTAAATAACGCCGATGTTACACAAGGCGATGGCGTTTATTCCTTGACGGCCTATGGCACCAATTCTGATGGGAATTTGCAATCCATTAATACGGTGGTGGCATCGCGTGTAAATGCCGTTGGTATTAACCCGGATGGTTCTATGACGATAACCCTGGCCACAGGCGAAAAAGTTGGAATGGACACGGTACGAGAAATTAGTGGTTAACAGTTGTAGAAAATAGGCTTTTTGAAAAGTCTGTAAACAGCATCTAAAAATATAAAACACATCAATAGAATTCTATTGGTGTATTAAAAAACACACCTAGGAGAGTCATTATGGCTGCGAATTTCGATTTAAATGCATTAAGTGGTATCAATGCGGCATCTACCGGTTTAGCCGTTATTTCAAATAACTTAGCGAACTCACAATCTGTTGGCTTTAAAAGCTCTCGAGCAGAGTTTGCCGATATGTTCTCAGGCGCTCAGAATTCAGCAGGAAACGGCGTCAGAGTAGAGTCTATTACTCAGGATTTTACCCAAGGAACTATTAACGGGACTGGTCGTGAGTTAGATATGGCATTGGATGGGGAAGGTTTTTTTATATTGGCAGATCAGACGGGAAAATATGAAAATATTTATACTCGAAATGGGTCATTTAAACTGGATGCCGGAGGCTTGCTAACCGATCAGGTGGGTAATCAGGTTCAGGGTTATGCGTTAAATACAACGCTCTCAACGGATACTAATCCTGTGTTTGGAACAACCTTAGGGTCGATTGATTTAGATGCATTGAATAAAACACCGAACTCGACGTCTGAAATGACTTTTGATATCAATGTCGATGGTCAAGAGGCTTATAATGTTTCTACCGATAACGTTGCGCTTGCAGTAGGGACTGTGGGGACGGCTGCTCATTTAGCGGCATTGGTTGATCCTGCAAATGCAGCACCTCCTTATGAAGGATTTCCAGATTTTTCAACCAATAAAATCATTCACGATTCTTTGGGGGGGGAGCATCGTATGACCACAGATTTTTATAAACGCGGCGTGGTTGTGGGTGGGGATCCAATAATTTCAGCAGCACAGTCAGATTTTGATGGTGATGGAACATCGGATAAATACACTAGTTGGATCGTGCAAACGACCGTTCAGGACTACGATGAAATATCAGGAACTTGGGTGCCAAGTGGTATTGATAATGGGACGACTGCTGCGACCAATGGCGGTAACAGTGCTATTCTAGTTGAATTAAGGTTTGATGATAAAGGGGTTTTGCAAGAAACTCGAGAGCCGGTATTAGATGCTATCACGGGATTGCCGACTGGAGGAGGGGCTACTGTGGATGCTGATTTAGATTGGACAGACAGCTCTACAACGGCGCCAGCTATGGAATGGTTCATTAATAACCCAATTACGGGTGCGGTTGATCCTATTGCAATGACGGCCGACTATGAGGACATGACAGAATATTCTGGGTCTTATGACATTCGTGGTGTGACGCAAAACGGCTATGCGATTGGCGATCTAGTGGGGTTGGCAACGGGTGACAATGGTACTATTGAGGCGCGTTATTCAAATGGTCGTTCAGTGGCGGTGGCGCAGTTGGTGCTTGCTAATTTTACGGATAAAAATGCCATGGAGAAGTTAGGTGGACAGGCTTATGCTCAGTCTTATAACTCTGGGCCAGCCCAATTGGGCACACCAGAAACGAATGGTATGGGTTCTGTTGTGGAGGGTTCATTAGAGTATTCCAATGTGGATACTACGGCTGAATTGGTCAATATGATTCAAATTCAAAGAACTTACCAGGCCTCTGCTCAAGTTATTTCAACGTCACAAACCTTAACGCAAACAATTCTAAACCTTTAGTAAGTCTTTAATTTACAATATTTTTCTGGTCTTGCCGGCAATTCTTTTGCCGGTTTTTTTTGCCACCCGGCAATACCCCTCCAAATAAGTTTATCGACCGAATTCTAAAACCTTTAGTTAAATTATTTATTAATTTGGCACGCTCCCTGCTATAACTCCTTTGAAAAGAAAAAGGCATGTCAAAATGCTAACACATAAGGGAAACTCATTCGGGCATTAGACCCAATCAAATAAAGAGTTTCACAATCTGGGATACGTTGGCCACATTTGATGTATCCCTCCCTATTTTTGACAAGACATAGATTGATTTAGCGGAGTAAAAGATCATGGATCGTATGCTGTATATTGCAATGAGTGGTGCCAAAGAGGTCATGCTTTCACAGGCAAATAACTCTAATAACTTGGCGAACGCAAATACCGATGGTTTTAAACAAGATTTCAATGTGTTTAGAGCGCAGCATGTGCAAGGTCCTGGTATGCAATCTCGTGCTTACTCAATGGATGAACGTCCGGCAACCGATTTTTCAGCGGGGGCGATTAAAGTCACCGGCCGCGAGCTTGATGTCGTCACGAAAGAAGACGGGTTTTTAGGTATTCAAGCACCTAATGGCGATGAAGCATTTGTTCGCAGTGCCAGTTTGCAGGTGTTGGAAAATGGTAATTTAGTGGATGTGAAAGGCAATCCGGTCTTGAATGAAACGGGAATCCAAATCAATATTCCGCCGACTAAAAGCATTACCATTGGCGATGATGGCACGATTTCAATTGTGCCAGCCGAGTCACCGAGTAATCAGTTAGTAGTTTTGGATCGTCTGCGTTTAGTCAAGCCAAACATACAAGATTTAGAAAAAGGCTTGGATGGTTTTACGCGCTTGAAAGAGGGGGGGGGGGCAGTGGTACAGGAAAATGTTGCGGTTGTCAGCGGGGCGTTAGAAAGCAGTAATGTTAATACCGCGACGGCTCTGGTTAATATGATTGAGTTATCTCGTAAATATGAGATGCAGGTCAAAATGATGTCGACCACTAAAACCCATGCACAAAAATCAGATTCATTGTTGTCGTTAAAATAGGCTAAGGAGATAGAAAGATGAATAGAGCACTTTATATAGCGAAAACAGGTTTAGAAGCCCAGCAGTTTCGTCTAGCCGCCATTTCTAACAACTTAGCCAACGCCAATACCTATGCTTATAAAGCAGGGCGTGCAGAGTTTGATGATTTACTGTATCAAAACGTTCGTCAGCCAGGTGCGCAAGCGACCCAGGATGAAACCAATACATTGCCTTCTGGTTTGCAGTTAGGAACAGGTGTTAAGGCCATTGGTGTACAAAAAATTCACACGCAAGGTAACTTGATGGTGACCGACAATCAGTTGGATGTTGCCATTGAAGGTAAAGGTTTTTTTCAAGCCTTAGATCAGGACGGCAATTTAATGTATACCCGTGATGGTTCCTTTCAGATGAATCAAAACGGTGACGTGGTGACGTCTTCAGGTTATTTGTTGGAACCCAATATTAATATTCCGCAAGATGCGACCAATATTTCGATTACTCGAGACGGTGCGGTTTATATTACGCAGCCGGGTAACGTCGAGCAAAATCAGGTCGGTCAGATTGAATTGACGACTTTTATTAATCCGGCGGGACTCGAGTCGATGGGGCATAACTTCTATAAAGAGACCACCGCCAGTGGTACTGCAAATATAAACAATCCCCAGACGGCTGAAGCAGGTGGTTTAACCCAGGGCGCGCTTGAATCTTCTAACGTGAATACGGTTGAAGAGTTAATCGGAATGATTGAAGCTCAGCGAACCTATGAAATGAACTCTAAAGCTATTTCTGCTGCGGATGGCATGATGCAGTACTTAAATAACAATACCTAATCAAAGAACCCATTAACGTAACAAAATGAGTAGGCAGTCATAAATAGGTTGCCCACTCTTAAAATAAGCACGAGTCGCTTGAGTAAATTATGCAGAGCGTAAATCGTCAGTTAGATATCGTGTAAATCACGATACAAGGATCTGAAATGAATTATCAAATTAAAAAAATGGTTAAGTTAACGAGCGCTATAGCGCTTGCATCCATTGTCTTAACTGGGTGCAGCAGTATGCCACCAGAGCGCATGCAGAAAATGGATTATGCGCCAAGTTATCCTCTGAATATTCCGCAAGCCGTACAGCCTAAAAATGGTTCCCTGTACCAGATGGGGGCGATGACGTTGTTTGATGATTCTCGTGCACATCGAATTGGCGATATCATCACCATTGATCTGTCGGAAAGTATGTCGGCTAATAAAAAAGATGAAGCCAAGTACGATAAGTCTAATAGTCAGGATTATGGCGTGACGACTCCTTTTGGAGTGACCACCCCGAATAATGTTGTTGGAAATCTTATTAATGGAGTCACCGCGCCATTGCAGGGGTTGTCTGTCGGTTATGGATCGGAAGGCTCGTTTTCGGGTAAAAGTGACGTCAAACAGAATTCAAGTTTAAAAGGCTCGATTGCCGTGACCGTGGTTGAAGTTATTTCGAACGGTAACTTAGTCGTTCGCGGCGAAAAGTGGATTACGATTCACGAAGGCGACGAGGTTGTTCAGTTTGCAGGCATTATTCGCCCAGAAGATATTCAGCCAGACAATACCATTTCGTCGGTTAAGGTCGCAGATGTCCGCCTAGTCTATAAAGATGTGGGAATGTCGGGTGATACCGCAAGAACGGGTGTCGGCACACAGTGGTTGACTAAGTACTGGCCCTTGTAAGCTTATTGTAAGCTACGTTGAGATCTCTGTATAAGTGAGGTCTTATCTATAAATTTTAAAATCAGACTCTCTTGTTGTCGTGAATATGTCAATAAGTTGGTTTTTACAACTCTATTTTCAGACTGACCAGGCCTGGTCAGTCTATTCAAAGTTTGTTTTTTACCGTTTTTTCTGGTCTTTGGGGGTGCTTTGCACCCCATTTTTTTATTTACACCTTTCATTTTTGGCATTAACGGCCATCTTCTCTATTTCTTTAATGTAATTTTTAGTCTTTGGCACATCAAATGCTATGTTATCCCTGGCTCAAGATAGGGTCTATAATAAAAATATAAAAAACAAACACTTACCAGAAAAGTAATGATTCCAAGGGGATTCCAATGTTCACACGAAAGTTCGTCATGATTTTGACACTGTTGATGGTTTGGAGTAGTTATAGCTACGCTGAACGCGTAAAAGACATCGCTAATGTTGGTGGCGTGCGAGCCAACCACTTGATTGGCTACGGCTTAGTGGTCGGTTTAACGGGCTCTGGGGATAAAACGCCTTTTGCCGAACAGAGCTTACTGAGCATGTTGAATAAGTTTGGAATTCATATGCCACCAGGCATGAAAACCAATGCAAAAAATATTGCAGCAGTCGCAGTACATGGTGAATTACCGGCTTTTGCAAAAGCCGGACAAAAAATTGATATCACCGTCTCTTCACTGGGTAATGCTAAAAGTTTGCGTGGTGGTACTTTGATCCTAACGCCCTTAAAAGGGGTTGATGGTAATGTTTATGCGTTAGCGCAGGGTAACTTAGTGGTCGGTGGGCTAGATGCCAGTGGTGCGGATGGTTCGCGAATTACCATTAATGTCCCAAGTGTCGGCCGTATTCCAGATGGTGCCATGGTTGAAAAAACGGTGACCACTGGATTTGAATTGGGGAATACCATTAGTTTAAATTTGAAAAGTTCAGACTTTACAACCGCGACGAATTTAGTCAATGCGATTAACGAGACATTAGGTGCGGGCACAGCAAGTGCAATTGATGGCAATACGGTTGAAGTGATGGCGCCAAGAATCACAAATCAGCGTGTTGCGTTTTTATCCCTCTTAGAGAATATTGAAGTCGTTCCTGGTGAAGAGGCTGCCAGAATCATCGTTAATTCCAGAACCGGTACAGTGGTGATTGGTCAAAATGTACGAGTGAGCCCTGCGGCGGTCACGCATGGTGGTTTAACCGTTAAAATCACAGAGTCTATTGAAGCATCGCAACCTAATCCTTTCGCAGGTGGTAATACGGCTGTCACACCTAACTCGGTTGTTGGTATAGAAACCGGTGGTGATGGCCATATGTTTAAATTTCCAAAAGGCGTTTCATTGGATGATATTGTGCAAGCCGTCAATAAAGTAGGTGCAGCTCCTGGTGATTTAGTCGCCATTCTTGAAGCACTCAAGCAGGCCGGTGCTTTAAAAGCCGACTTGATGATTATTTAGTCGCGGCTTGGAGAGATAATATGGAACTTTCAAATTCAAACTCTGGTTTAAATAGTATGCAGCCCAATCAATCTTCATCTGTGCAGGCTCATCACAACTATGCAGATGTAAATGCATTGAGTGATTTAAAGAAACAAGCACGAGACGATCAAGAATCCGTTTTGAGACCAGTGGCAGAACAATTTGAAGCCATTTTTGTTCAGCAAGTACTGAAAGAGGCTAGAAATGTTAGTTTTGATGATGGCTGGCTGGATGGTGGACAGGGTGATTTTTATAAAGATTGGTCCGATAAACAGTTATCATTGAACTTATCTTCTAAAGGAACGCTTGGGTTTGCCGATAGTATAGTTGAGCAACTTGCTAAGAGTATTCGTCCCACAGTGCAAGCTAGTAATGCAGAGAATATTGCAGACAACAATGCAAATGAAACAGTTACGGACGTAACGCCACAACAAGTCGTGGCAGGGCAGGTAGGTTCAACCGAACATGCGTTAGCTTTAAGAAATATAATGAATAATAATAGCTTAAAGTAACCATGCGCTTGTGATGATGACCAGAGAGAAGGAATTTAATTATGGCTGATATGCTAACCATTGGATCGATTGCAACGAACACCTTTAAAACGGCGTTAAATGTGACCAGTCATAACGTCGCGAATGTCGCAACAGAAGGCTATACACGCCAGCGTGCAGAGATTTCAAGCAATTCGCCAGGTGTGACAGGTACAGGGTTTTTGGGCGGAGGTTCAAGAGTCGACAGTATTGAACGTGTTTATGCCGATTACATTCAAACGCAATTGGTGAGTAGCCAGTCTTTGGTGGAGCGTTACGATACTCAGTTACAGCTTGGTAGCCAGGTTGAAGGTATTATTGCCAGTAACGACCAGGGTATTCAGCAATTCATGCAGAGTTATTTTGACTCTTTGCAAACCCTTGCGGGCAATCCAACCTCCAGTACTAGTCGACAATTAGTCATTGATGAAGCCAATAATCTAGAAAGCCATATTAGTAACTTAACGTCAGTTTTGGAAGAGACTCAGACGCAAGTAAATGGTCAGATATCGGGCTTGACGGCTGAAATTAATGATCGTTTAGAAACCATTCAAGCCATCAATGTCCAGGTTGAAAATGCCACGAATAATGGTCGTCAACCACCAAACGATTTATTGGATCAGCGAAATCAAGCGATTCTTGAACTCAGCCAATATATGGATATCACTACCTTTGCGCAGGAAAATGGTCGCATTGATATCCATACAGGCAATGGTAAGTTGCCTTTGTTGAGTGATAATACACTGACAAGAGTAGAAGCTGATTTAGGGCCTTATACTGATGAAAATCGCATTGAGCTCTATATGACTTTAGGCGGTCAAAAGCAGGTTATCAGTGATCAGGTTAATGGCGGCCAGTTAGGTGGCGTGCTTGATTTTAGAGAGAACTTGCTTGATAAGGCACAAATTGACCTTGGTCTTACCTTAAACGGATTAACAGCATCGATGAACTGGCAGCACTACCAGGGCTATGATATTAATGATGAAGCGGGGGGTGATTTGTTTACTCCGCTAGAAATGACCGCCATCAATAATTCAACCAATTCAGGGGTTGAGACTGGTGCTAATATTTTGGTCAGTTTTAATCCGAATGTGGGCGTGTCAGAGCCGCCGTACGATAATGCTGCAGTGCTTCCTGCTTTGAATGCTCAGCCAGCGACTTACGGCGATAAAGAAGCGTATTTACAAAATGCATTTGATGCCATTGGACAATTTGAAGCCCGAGAGTATGAGATAAAATCAGATGGTGCTACTCCTGCCAATTTTTCATTTTTCGACTATCAAACCGGTGAGGACTTAACAGCTTCTACAACTCAGCCGGTAGCGGGTGTTTTTCAGCTAGATGGTTTGACCTTTGATTTAAGTAGTGTCGCTGCGACCAGTTCTGGCGATAGTTTTTTAGTGAAACCTCATCAGGAAATGTTGGCTGATTTTGCGACAAGCGTTACCGATATTGAAGCGATTGCTACTCGTGGACAAAGTCCTATCGATAGTAATGGCGATGGTTTATTGACAGATGAAGTGCCTGCTGCCGCGGCGGAGGGTGATAACGTTAATATGGCGAATATGGCAGGGCTACAATCAGCCAAAATATTATTATCCAATGACAGTGGTCAACCTTCTGAAACCTTATTAGGGGGTTACTCTAAAATGGCGACCAATGTTGGGACGTACGTGCGTTCTTCCGATATACAGTTAACTGCGCAGACCAATGTCTTTCAGCAGATTGTCGATCAAAGAGAGTCGTATTCGGGGGTCAGTTTAGATGAAGAAGCTGCGAACCTAATTAAATTCCAGCAGGCTTATGAAGCGGCGGCACAAATTATTGCCACCTCACAATCCCTTTTTCAAACTATATTAAGCACGGTTAGAGGATAGTCGATATGCGAGTTTCTACCAATCAATTTCATAGCCAAGGTCTTAGTTCAATTCAGAAGCATCAGTCTGATGTGTTGGACACTCAGCTTCAATTAAGCACCGGTAAACGTGTCAATGTCGCCAGTGACGACCCTGTTGCGACCAATCAAATACACTCTTTGAACCGTACTATGAGCACGATAGATCAGTACGCTAAAAATGGTGATTTTGCCAAATCACAATTAGTTATGGAAGAAACGGCGATTGCAGACTCGATATCTCAGCTACAAAGAGCACGCGAACTCGCCGTACAAATGTCCAGTGATACCTATTCGGCAAGTGATCGCCAAGCAACGGCCGCTGAAATTGAGCAGATTATTCAACAAACTAAAAGCATGATGAATTATCGAAATTCGGAAGGGGAGTTGGTTTTTGCTGGTAGCAGCGTTTTAGCTGAACAAGCGTTTGTAGAGGATCCTAATAATCCCGATTTTTACGCTTATATTGGTAGTTCTAATGCCATAGGTCAGTTTGAGTCGGATGGGGTTACGCCAGTTTATGACGAATTAGCAGGTTATGGGGCGCGCTTTGTGCAAATTGGCTTTGATGCTGATAATCGACTTGCGGCTGATGATCAAGGGGATTCTAGTCGTGTACGCATAACCGATAACGGTGAAAAAGTATTTGGAATTCCAACCACTACCGTCTTCACGAATCCGACGGGAACGGGTACGCCAGATTCTAATATTCTAAATACCTTAGTTGAGCTTAAAAAATCCTTAGAGGCTGGTACGCAGCCTACAGCAGGTGTGTTGGATGATTTGATGAGTGGGATTGAACAATTGTCTGAAGTACGTGCCGAGGTTGGTGGAAGACAAAACCGAATTGAAGCACAGTATGATGCCGGAGAGTCTTTTAAAATAGCGCTTGAAGAACGGCGTATGGGTCTAGAAGACATGGATATCGTTCAAGGCGTCACTGACCTTACTCAAAGCCAAAACGCGTTAGATATGGCTCAGCAAGTCTTTACTAGAGTCCAATCGATGTCGCTGTTTGACTACTTAAGATAACGTTACCAAAAGTGCCATTGATAGGCTGTTTTGTTAAGCCTATTAAAACTGGCCTTGGTTTTGCTGAAAGCCTCCTAACCGGAGGCTTTTTTGTGAAAACCCAAACCCTATCACTCTCAATTCTATTTATATTCAGTTTTATGCTGATGCTCGCAGGCAGTTATTTGTCGAGCTTTCAAAGTTGGCTTGTTTTTAGTCAGTCAAACGATAATTCTGTTTTAAATCAGAGTGTTATGCAAGGTGGGATACGTTTTATTAGCAGCAACCAAGTGCCTGTGGTGGCCGTTGCTCTTGTGAGTTTAGAAGAAAGTAATCGAACAGCTGGTAAGGGGTCAACTCCCTTGTCAATTGAGCCAGAAAGCGTCAATTTTTCGCCAACTACAACTCTGACTAGGCCTGGTCACTCTGAAATATTACATCATCCTAAAAGTATCGAACAATTCGCTTTTCCCGCCTTTATTGAATATGCAGATGAATTGATTCTAGAGTTTCCAGAGACCTTAGCGTCTAAGGAGAATTTAAAGCGCGCTATCAGCAAGGTTTTGCTGAGTGTCTCTGAAGTGGATGAAAGCGACTTGTTAAGCTTTAATCCGATTAGAAGCCAACACAAACCGTACTATTATAAAAGAGTAAAAAACCAGTATGGGCGTGCAATCCGCTATCCTGTTGAGGCTAATGCCTATGCCGATTATTTACTTAAAAAACATACGGATGAGATTGTAGATTCAGGGCTTAAATTTATCGTGGTACACATTCCTTTGGTTGAGAATAAGTTACCGATTAATGTTGAAAAATATAGAAACTGGGTAGAGGATTACGCGACGCGTTTTAAGGTTTCAGAAGATCTGATTTACGCCATTATGGAAGTGGAAAGTGCCTTCAATCCTCGAGCGGTGAGTAAATCAAATGCATTGGGTTTAATGCAGTTAAAAGCTGACACCGCGGGTAGAGATGTTTATGAGTATGTGGATGGCAAACAAGGTCAACCCGGACGAGCTGAACTGTTTGATCCACAGAATAATATAAGAATGGGCACGGCTTATATGGGCATGTTAAAGCATGAATATCTGCAAGGGGTGCGTAACCTTGAAAATAAAGAGATGTTGTCCATCTCCTCTTACAATGGTGGCATCTCTAAAACGCTTAAATTGTTTGGTAAAACCCCTGAGGTCGCAATAATACGCGTGAATCAGTTGCACCCTAAGCAAGTTTATCGTACCTTACGGTATGAACATCAGTCCGATGAGGCTCGGCTTTATTTAGATAAAGTCCTGAAAGCCAAAAGTCGATATCGTGATTTATTAGATTTAAACGTGTAAAAGTATGTTCCTAAGTTCTCCAAATATTAAGGATTAAGTATGTTTGACGATAAAAGTATTTTAATTACCGGCGGAACGGGCTCTTTTGGGCATAAATATGTTCAGACGTTGTTAGAAAGATTTAATCCTAAAAGAATTGTGATCTATTCACGCGATGAACTTAAACAATATGAAATGCAGCAACAGTTTAACTCTGACAAAATGCGTTATTTTATTGGAGATGTGCGCGATGCTGAACGTCTAAAACAAGCGATGTCGGGCATAGATTTTGTGATTCATGCTGCCGCCCTTAAGCATGTCCCTGTCGCTGAATACAATCCGATGGAGTGTATTAAAACAAATATTATTGGCGCAGAAAATGTCATTCAAGCTGCGCTGGCCAATCGAGTAGAACGTGTCATTGCACTGTCGACGGATAAGGCGGCCAATCCCGTGAATCTGTATGGCGCGACCAAACTGGCCTCGGATAAGTTGTTTGTTGCAGCCAATAATATTGCGGGCAGTTTGCCCACCAAATTTTCAGTAGTCCGCTATGGCAATGTGGTAGGTTCTCGTGGATCAGTTGTACCATTTTTTAAAAAGCTGATAGACGAAGGTGCTGACAAACTACCGATTACCGACCCAAGAATGACGCGTTTTTGGATTACGCTGCAGCATGGCGTTGATTTTGTTTTACAAAACTTTGAGCGTATGCAGGGCGGTGAAATTTTTGTGCCTAAAATTCCTTCGATTCGTATTACCGATTTAGCGCAAGCCATGTTGCCGAATGACGAAATGAATATTGTCGGTATTCGCCCTGGTGAAAAGTTGCATGAAATTATGTGCCCCGAAGATGAATCAATGTTGACCTTAGAATTTTCAGATCACTATGTCATCGTGCCGACCATTACTTTTACACAGCGTGGTAATAGCTATGAGGCTAATGCTTTGGGTGAGACAGGTAAGTGGGTTGAGCCTGGCTTTGCCTATTGTTCGGGTAAGAATACGGATTTCTTAACGATTGAACAAATTCGCTATTACAACACTTTGGTATAAAGGGAATAATGGATGATTCCTTACGGTAAGCAAGACATCAATCAAGACGATATAAACGCCGTGGTCGATGTCTTACGGTCGGATTTTTTGACTCAAGGCCCTAAAGTACCGCTGTTTGAACAATCTATAGCGACTTATTGCGGTGCAGAGCATGCTGTCGCAGTCAACAGTGCCACGTCTGCCTTGCATATTGCCTGTTTGGCACTTGGGTTAGGGGAAGGCGATTGGCTATGGACCAGTCCTAATACTTTTGTTGCCTCGGCCAATTGTGCTTTGTATTGCGGTGCGCGGGTTGATTTTGTTGATATTGATCCCCAAACTTACAACTTGTGCGCCGATGCGCTTGAGCAGAAGCTAATAAAGGCTGAGCGTCTGGGTAAACTGCCTAAAATTGTGATTCCTGTGCATTTTGCAGGGCAGTCCTGCGATATGTCTCGTATTCATACGTTAAGTTTACAGTACGGCTTTAAGATTATTGAAGACGCGGCACACGCAATTGGCGGCAAGTATTTAAATCAGCCCATAGGCGGATGTCAATACAGCGATATTACGGTATTCAGTTTTCATCCCGTTAAAATTATTACCACCGCCGAAGGGGGTGTTGCCACGACCAACCAACCAGGCCTGGCCGAAAAAATGCAACTGTTACGCAGTCACGGCATTACGCGTGAAGAGCATTTAATGTCGGCAGACCTACCGATGGATGGGGCTTGGTGTTATCAGCAAGTCGATTTGGGGTTTAATTACCGCATGACCGAACTGCAAGCGGCTTTGGGGCTGAGTCAAATCACGCGGTTGGATGCGTTTGTAGCACACCGCCATCAATTGGCCGAGCGTTATCAAACGGCTTTACAGGCACTGCCGCTTATTTTGCCCTATCAAAGCCCAGAGAGTGACTCATCTTTTCATCTGTATCCGATACAAATCGACGCACGGCAAACAGCTAAAACACGTGCTGAGGTGTTTGATGTTTTGAGAGCGCTCGACATTGGTGTGAACGTGCATTATATTCCGGTACACACTCAGCCATACTATCAGCGTTTGGGCTTTAAAATAGGCGATTATCCTAATGCCGAGGCTTATTACCAAAAGGCCATCAGCATTCCAGTGTATCAAGCGATGAGCCTCCAGGATCAAGACACGGTGGTGGATTGTTTAGAGCATGCCTTTGGGGAAATGTTGGAGCAAACTTTAGGGCAAACCATCTAATGTCTTTAGGTATGCAGATGTCAAAAGTTTGGGCCTCGCACAACCAACACCTAGGGTTTACTGATTTAATTCGTTATAACAACCAATGGATTTGCGCGTTTAGAAGTGGTTCAACTCACATGTCATTCGACGGCCAATTGATTATTTTAGTGTCAGAGGATGCACAATCTTGGCGGTTGCAATGGCAACTGAGCTGGCAGGGAGGCGATTTACGCGACCCTAAATTAAGCGTTACGCCTGATCATCAACTTCTGTTAACAGCCGGCATTCGTTGGGCGGTGGCTTTATCGCTGAATACCGCTATTTCTTCGGTGGGTTGGTTATTAGAAAAGGACGAATACCCTGAGCCTATTTTAGATGCCAGCAGTGAGGGCACTTGGCGCTGGGCACCCTCTTGGCATCAAGATGTGGCATACAGCGTGGGTTATGCGGGAAAAGACAAAGCGGGGTGTTTATACCAGAGTTGCGATGGTTTGCAGTGGCTGGCTTGGGTAAATCCTTTTTTTGTGATCCCTGAGGTGCTTTCCAACGAGGCCTCTTTGGCTTTTGCTGACAACACGGCTTATTGTTTATTACGGCGCGATCAAAAAGGGGGAGTCAATGCCTTGTTAGGGCAGTCGATATCTCCATTTAAAGAGTGGCAATGGCAAGAGACCAATCAAACGCTGGGTGGGCCGAAACTATTGCAATTGAGCTCTGGGCAGTGGGTTGCTGGCTTCAGACAAATCGATTATGAGAAACAAACAGCTGGTATGGTGCTTAAGAAACTGAATCTAAAAACGGCACAGTTTAGCGACTGGTTAACCCTTCCGAGCAGCGGTGATTGTAGTTACCCAGGCCTGGTGGAATACGCTGGACATTTGCTCGTGAGTTATTATTCATCGCATGAAGGTCAAGTAAGTATCTATCTAGCCGATATTGATTTAATAGGGTATTGATTTAACAGTAAAGGTCATAGGATAAATTAGGATATTTTTAGGTGAAAGCTCTCAGAATTTGTGTGATTCCTGCCCGGGGCGGTAGCAAGCGTATTCCACGCAAAAACATTAAGTCGTTTTGTGGCAAACCCATTATTGCGTATCCCATAGAAGCGGCTTTAGCCTCTGGTTTATTTGACCAAGTTATTGTGTCCACGGATGACAATGAAATTGCCGAGGTGGCTTTGGCCTATGGCGCAACCGTGCCTTTTAAACGACCAGCCCATTTATCGGACGACCATACCGCCACCGTGCCTGTGTTACTTCACGCGCTTGAATGGGTGGAGCAGCATGGCAGTAAAGTGTCTGAGATGAGTTGTTTGTATCCATCAACCCCTTTTTTAAATGCCGAATTACTCAATGCCGCTTATGCCCATTGGAAAAATACCCTGGCTGAATTTTGTTTTGCGGTAAGTGAGTATCCTTCAGCACCGCAAAGAGGTTTAAATATGAATGCTGAGGGCAGAATGTCCAGCATGTATCCAGAATTTAGACTCTCCCGTACGCAAGATTTAGATAAAGCCTATTTTGATGTCGGGCAGTTTTATTTTTGTGATGCGCAAGCCTTTAAAAAAGAGTTGAACCTGCATTCGCCAAAAGCGTGTGGTTATGTATTGCCCAAGTTTTTAGCACACGATATTGATACTTTGGACGATTGGCATTTGGCCGAAATGTTTTACCAGGTGTTGCCAAAGCTGTCCCAAAACAAGACGCCGCAGTAAAATGAAGATTGTTATTCGCACAGACGCTTCTCTGCAAATAGGCACAGGCCATGTCATGCGTTGTTTAACTTTGGCAAAGGGATTAAAAGCCCAAGGTGCACAAGTGCGCTTTATCTGCAGAGAACACGCAGGGAATTTAATCGACACGATTGAACAGAATGGTTTTGAAGTCTTTGTGTTGCCGATGTTACCGACTTTGACAATGACCAGGCCTGGTCAGTTTGAAACTGAACCGAAATTGTTTCATGCAGATTGGTTAGGAGTGAGTCAGGAAGAAGACGCTTTAGCTTGTAAAGAAGTGTTAAAAAACCATCCTGTGGATTGGTTGATTGTAGATCACTACGCGATTGACTGTCGCTGGCAGTCAGTCCTTAAGAATACATATGAAAATTTGATGGTGATTGACGACCTAGGCGACAGGCCGCATTTATGTGATGTATTGCTTGACCAAAATTATGGTAGCACACCCGAAAAATATCGCGAGTTAGTGCCAGAACATTGCATTATTTTGACTGGGGCAAACCATGCATTATTACGAGCCGAATTTGCACAATGGAGAGCCATTAGCTTAAAACGTCGTCAAAATTCAGAGTTTAACACTCTGCTAATTACCTTGGGCGGCGTAGACCTGGACAATGTAACCGGGCAAGTTTTACGTACGCTTAAGAACGCCAAACTACCCAAAAAATTAACCATCACGATTATTATGGGCGCCACTGCACCTTATTTAGAGCAAGTAATAGCCTTGGCGCATAGCCTGCCTGTGCCAACCGAGGTTAAGGTAAATGTGAACAATATGGCAGAAATAATGGCCAATGCAGATTTGGCTATCGGCGCGGCCGGAGCCACCACTTGGGAACGATGCTGTTTAGGGCTGCCGACCATTCAAATGGTGATTGCTGAAAATCAAAAGGCCAGTGCGCAAGCGCTTGCCAAGAATCAGGTTATTAAATTATTGGACTCTATTTCCGACTTACCAGGCCTGGTAGCCTCAGCCCCTGATTGGATGCAAGCGGTGAGTCATAAAGCGAGTCAAGTCTGTGATGGGCTAGGCGTTGATAGAGTGTTAAATCAGCTTGGAATAGTTGAAAAATGAATCGACAACCTGAACAACAAGGAGTGGCTAAAGATGTGATTCGCTTAATCAATTACACGGATTTAACACAAATCAGTAGTCAACTTGTTTTAGCGATGCGTAATCATCCAGAGATAAAAAAATGGATGCATAATCCGAAGGATATTTCAGAATCGGAGCACGATGCATTCATTGAAACTTTAAAAAACACGACCAGTAAACAGTATTTTTTAGTTAAGCGTGGGGAAACGGTGATTGGCACGGTGAATTTTACACAGATTGATTATGCTGCGCATTCAGCAGAACTGGGTTTGTACGCCAACCCATTTTCTGCCTTATCAGGTCTTGGGCAGATTTTGCTGGAAACCGCTACCCTTTATGCTTTCAAAGAACAGGGACTGCAACTCTTAAAGTTAGAAGTCTATAGCCATAATCAACGTGCGATAAAATCCTATGAAAAACAGGGTTTTGAAAGGTCAGCATTAAAGGTGGTCAATGGCACAGAGATCATCTGTATGCAAAAAACGCGCGCGAATCAGGAGATGGTATGAATCCATTCATTAAAATTAATGGCCAAAAAATCGGCATGGATTATCCGCCGTATGTGATTGCCGAAATGTCAGCCAATCATAATGGCGATATAAAAAACGCTTATAAAATTATCGATATGGCGAAAAAAGCGGGGGCTTCGGCCGTAAAATTGCAAACTTATCGTGCCGATACCATCACCCTTGAGGTGAGCACGTCAGAATTTATGATTGAAGGCGGTTTGTGGCATGGGCAAAGTTTGTATGAGCTTTATGAAAGTGCCTATATGCCCTGGGAGTGGCACAAACCTTTATTCGATTATGCACTACAGATAGGGATGACTATTTTTAGCTCGCCGTTTGATAACACTGCCGTTGATTTATTAGAAGATTTGAATACACCTGCATATAAAATAGCCTCTTTCGAAGCGGTCGATTTACCGCTGATAAAATATGTCGCTTCAACCGGAAAACCGATGATAATCTCTACTGGTATGGCAGATGCTAAAGAAATTCAAGAGGCCATTGATGCCGCTAGAGAAGGTGGGTGTAAAGCCTTAGCCATTTTACACTGTGTCAGTGGTTATCCGGCACCTGCCGAAGATTATAATTTAAGAACCTTGGTGGATATGCAACAACGATTTGGTTTGTCTGTGGGTTTATCTGACCATACTTTGGACAACACTACTGCACTGGCAAGCGTGGCTTTGGGCGCTTGTATCATTGAAAAACATGTCACTCTAGATCGAAATGCAGGTGGTCCGGATGATAGCTTTTCATTAGAGCAGGCAGAACTTCAAGCGTTGTGCCTGAATGCTAAAACGGCATGGAGCGCTTTAGGGCGTGTTGATTACGGCCGTAAAGCCAGTGAACAAGGCAATGTTAAGTTTCGTCGGTCGCTTTATTTTGTAAAAGATATTAAAGCGGGTGAAATCATTACCGCCGAGCATGTTAAAAGCATTCGGCCTGGTTTTGGCTTGGCACCAAAGTATTTAGAGCAGGTACTGGGAAAAACCGTAAAACAGAATGTAAACCGTGGTCATAAAGTGACTATGGATATGATTGCGTGATGACAATAGAATCTTAAGAAGGAATTAAAATGGATTATAAAACAGAGCAGGAATCATTCTGGGCAGGATCGTTTGGGGATGAATATAGCCAAAGAAACGATGGTGAACAGTTATTAATGAGTAAAACAGCGCTGTTCTCTAAAGTCTTGCAGGTCACAGGGCAGGTGGGTTCGGTGGTAGAGTTTGGTGCGAATATTGGATTGAACTTAAAAAGCCTGTCTCGGTTATTACCGAATGTATCTCTTTCTGCAGTAGAAATTAATGAATATGCTAAATCTCAACTTGAAGCCTGGGGTGGTTGTGATGAGATATTTCATCAATCTGCCTTAGACTTTGAGCCTTCCTGTGCTTATGAGTTATCGATGATTTTAGGGGTGTTGATTCATATTAACCCGAATGAATTGCCGAAAATGTATGAAAAGTTATATCAATCGAGTCGCCGTTGGATACTTTTGTCGGAGTCTTATAACCCTACGCCAGTGGAAGTGAACTATCGTGGCAATACTGGGCGTTACTTTAAAAGAGATTTTGCCGGCGAAATGATGGCAAAGTATTCTGATTTAAAGCTGGTTGATTATGGTTTTGTCTACCATAAAGATCCCAATTTCCCTTTAGACGATACCACTTGGTTTTTAATGGAAAAAGTATAAACTTTTAAATTTCTGGGTTACAAAGGGCATGAGGCAGTATGAAAGTTTTAAAAACCGCTTTAAATGAAACCGTCTTAGACGGTTATTTTCCAGAACAACTGAATAACAAAAGTTCGGATGAAATCTATCGCTTATTTGTCGGTACAAGCTTACCGGATGATAAGTTGTTTGTGGTCTTAGGCACAGATTCTGGTCTGCTACTAGATTACATCGCGACAATCGCCACGCCTGGTCAGCGTTTCATTTGCGTTGATTACCCAGAAGTCATTGAGCATGTACAGAAAACACGCGCTAGCTTATTACAAGGTAATAAATCGTTAAAGTTAGAACTTCATAATATTAATGATTTTGAGCTGGACGACCTATATTCGGCGCATCAAGATTACGTCATCCGTAATGCAGTTATATTATTAGCTTCATTGGTGGTCACTGAAGATACCGGTATTTACGCTGAGCTTTACAAAGACTTCAAGGAACTATTTCAGCGTTTTATGATTGATCGTGTTGATAATCATGACTTTAAAAAAGTGTTTGATCAGCAATTAGAGAGTATTTGTGACCTGGTACATCCGTTATCCGTTATTAAAGAGCGACTTAAAGGGGATGTCCCCGGGATTTTGTTGGGTGGGGGACCTTCGTTAGATCACGTGATTCCATGGCTAAAAGACAACCAGCATAAGGTGTGGATTTTTGCGGCCAGTCGCATCTGTAAACGCTTGCTTAAAGAGGGAATTACGCCCGACTTCATTGGCGTCTTTGATTCGCAGCCCTTAATTTTTGAATACTCAAAAGAGATGTATGAATTCCAAAGTAGCAGTATTTTAATCACCGGTGAACACCCTTATCCAAGGCTTATTCGTCAATGGTCGGGCTTAAAGATGTATAGCCGTAGGCGATTTCCTTGGGCGCGTGGTTCAGAAGAAAACTTTATCTCTGATGGGCCGACGGTGACTAATGCTTTGTTTGGGGTTGCGGCCTATCTTGGCGTCACTAACTTTTACCTAGCGGGCGTGGATTTTTGTTTTACACCAGAAGGTGTTTGTCACGAGTCAGGGAGTATTGAGTCCAAGAACCAGCAAAGAGATAGCATAGATACGACCGCGGCGAATTATAGAGGCGAACAAGTCGGTACGAATATTCAACTCTATGATGCACGCAACCTTTTTGAAGCACAATTTTTACGTCTAAGAGAACAGTGGCCTACGCTGCAAGCCCATAACTTAAACGACGGGGCTGCCGTGATGGCTGGCATAGATTATCAGCCTCTAGAAAATGTGCTACTGGGTTCTGATAAGTTTAAGGTGGTTGAGGTTTTTCAAGATGAGTTACAGTTTGATGCCGCGAGCGAAAAAGGTTTTCAGGCTTTTTTAAAGGGTGAAGTGAGTTCGCATTCCAGGTGGTTATCTAAAGTGATTCAAGAATCCAAAAAAGGACTTCACTTAAGCACCATTTTATTTACAGAACCGTCAAAACAAGCCGCCAGAATTAAGGAAGTACTCAAGCTAAAGAATAAACTAGAAAAATTAGTGGATATTGACTACCAAACGATGGTGAATTACGGCTATCAAACTTTTATGACGAGTCTTAAACCCGTTGACAGTGAAACTGACATGTCTCAACAAGAGATGATTAACTCTTTAATGGGTTTTTTTGGGGGCCTAAACGTTGCGGCAAAAGATTTTTTGCTTAAACTCGAAGAGATAAAAAAAGAAATTGAATTTAGGGAGTTAGAGCTTGATTCCAAAAATGATTTTGAAATACTCGCTAACCATTGGTTAACGAATAGAGAACCAGGCCGTTTTTACGTGTGGCTAGAGCATTATGCCTCACATCCGTATCAATATTATCAAAATCACTATACGCAGACGGTAGAGCGGTTGGAAATTGATTTTCAGAAGATGAAACAGGACGAAACGGCTTTAGAGAAAAGTTTTAAACAACGTTTAGACCTGCCTGAAGATTTTATTTTAAGGTTACAAAAAGCATTTGAAGATAATGAAATCTATACTGTACAAAACATAATTCGCCAATTAATGCTCATAGAATCGCCAGCTTATCGCCTTGTTAAGTCTTTTGCAGCCGGGCTGCTTTTGGAGCTCAAAGGGGACGCCAATAATGCACTAGTGCATTACCAAGCAGTGGACCCTAAAGGACAAATAATTATTATTCAACAGCAGGTTTTTCCATTAGCATTTTCTTTGAAACTCTATGAAAAAGGTTTGGAATCCTTGAACGCTCTCAGTCAAATGGATGCTAGGTATTTACCTAAATATGCGGATGCTTTAGCCCTGTTAGGCAATAGTCCGGCTGCTATTGATGTATATCAAAGCTACCCTTTATTGCATGCAGATACGGAAGCCCTAATCAACTTGCTTAAGCTGTTAGTTCAAACTGGAGCTGTTGAAGTGGCTAATCAGTTGCTCCAGCAAGCGGATGGTAGCGGCACAATAGATCAAACGCTATTACAAGGTTTTGTAGACTCTCTTAACGAAGAGAGCAGTGCTTAGGTCTTTAAAAGCATTACATATTGAGTTCTTCACTAATATTCAAGCCACTCTATCATGAGTGGTTTTTTCATTTATAACGCCCGTAAACTCGCGCTGATCGGGTTTTTATCATCTATTTAGCATTTAATTTCAATTTTTCCCTAAAGGTTTTTGTTTTAAGTCCGTTAACTTAATTGAAGGCGGGAGACACTGCCTCACAACCTAAAGTAGAAACACAAAAACACACACACACAAGAAGTACACATGCTGAGCATGGTACGCAGGGAGAAATATTATGGCTATGGTAATAAATACAAATATCGGATCTTTAAACGCTGCTCGTCAATTAGACTTTTCAAGCCGAGATCAAGCGACTGCGATGGAACGTTTAACTTCTGGATTAAGAATTAACAGTGCAGCAGATGATGCCGCTGGTTTAGCAGTTGCAACCGCAATGACAACCCAAATAATGGGTACGGATCAAGCGATTCGTAATACCAATGATGGTATTTCATTAGCGCAAACGATTGATGGTGCTGCAGAAGAGATTTCAGGCATGATGCAGCGTCAACGTGAGTTAGCGATTCAGTCCTTAAACGGAACTTATACAGCAGAGAACCGTACGGCAATGGATGCAGAGTATAGTGCCTTATCGGATGAGATAAGTCGTATTGCAAGTACCACTAAGTTTAATGGTGTTCCAGTCATGAATACTACTGCACAAGTAGAGATTCATTCAGGTTGGGAAGATAATGCTGCAGATTCAATTGTAGTGACTGCGATTGGTGGTGCGGCGATTGCAACGGCTGTAGGTGGTGAGACTCTAGCTACTTCAGCAGGTGCGGCAGCTGCGCTAGTTGTGCTAGATAATCAGATTTCTACCTTAAGTTCAGCGCGTTCGGGGGTAGGTGCTGTGCAAAACCGCTTAGAGCATACCGTTGCAAACTTACAAAGTGTCAGTGAAAACATTAGCGCTTCTCGCTCATCGATTCAAGATACTGATTTTGCAAAAGAGAGTGCAAATTTAGCCAGAACACAAGTATTGCAGCAAGCGGGTATGAGCATGTTAAGTCAAGCAAACCAAGCGTCGCAAAACGTTCTCCAACTGCTGCAATAAACAGGATTAATATAGCAGGCGTGGTAAGTCTGCTAGAAGCAAGATTTGAGAAGGGTTGGTCGTTAATGATTGAATCATTTACTGAACAGTCGTTCCAAACAGAATTCGCCACCTAGTTGGCGGATAACTTAAAAGTTAGCACGCCAACTAGGGCAAACTAACGATCTTTAATTAAGGAGATTTATCATGGCAATGGTAATTAACACAAATGTAAGCTCTTTGAACGCTGCTCGTCAGCTTGAATCTTCGAGTCGTGACCAAGCTGTATCAATGGAGCGTTTAACTTCTGGTCTACGTATTAATAGTGCAGCAGATGATGCAGCTGGTTTAGCTGTATCAACAGCAATGACTACACAAATCATGGGTACAGACCAAGCGGTGCGTAATGCAAATGATGGTATTTCTATGGCGCAAACCATTGATGGTGCGGCCGATGAGATGTCAAGCATGATGCAGCGTCAACGTGAATTGGCAGTCCAATCTTTAAACGGAACTTATACCGCAGAAAACCGTACCGCAATGGATGATGAGTTTAATGCGCTTTCAGCAGAATTGACTCGTATTGCGACTACTACCAAGTTTAATGGTGTGCAAGTGATGAGTGCAGCAACATCAACTAACATACAAGTAGGTTGGGAAGCTACCGCAGCTGATATTATTGCGGTTACAACGATTGGTGGTGCCGCTCTTGCTGTGAATGTAACTGCTTTAGGTGTGGATAGTTCTGCCAATGCAGCCTTGGCCGTTGCTGGGTTAGATTTGGCTATTTCTACCTTAAGTCTAGAGCGTTCAGGGGTGGGTGCAGTTCAAAACCGTCTTGACCATACCGTTTCTAACCTACAAAATGTTAGTGAAAATATCTCTGCTGCACGTTCAAGTATCCAAGATACTGATTTCGCAAAAGAAAGTGCAAACTTAGCAAGAGATCAGGTGTTACAGCAAGCGGGTATGAGTATGCTTAGTCAAGCGAATGCAAACTCACAGAACGTATTATCGTTACTACGTTAATCCGTTGAGTTGAGATTGTATTCAATAAGGAGGGATTGAGATGGATATAAATTCTATTTCAACGCCTGCTATTGGAAACAGCAATCTACAGTCAGGCGTTAAACCTGCTGTAGAAGTGCAAAAACCACAGCAGATAGACCCGTCAGGCGTGGCGTCAAGTCTGAATGCTTTACCAGAAACGCGAGAGGTGACTGCCGAACAAGTGGCGCAAGTTAATTCAAAACTTGAACAACTTGGGGTAGGAATTGCCTTTTCAGTGGATGAAAGTACTCAGTCTTCAGTGATTAAAGTCATTGATAAAACGACTGATGAAGTGATTAAACAGTTCCCGAATGCCGGCTCACTTGAAATGATGAAAAACATTCAAAGTTACCTGGAATCGGTACAGAAAAGTGGCATGCCAAATAAAGAAGGTTTGACAGGTTCCTTAATCAGTGAAATCATATAGTTATATGTGATTAATTTGACAAGGAGGGCATATGGCGGATTTAAGCGGCATACAGTCTAATAACTTGACAGCAACACCTTTTGGCAATGTGACAAAATCGATCACTCCTAGTGGTTATCAGAAAGCAAATCAGCAAGATCTTGCTCAAGTTATTGAGCAAAAAAAACCTGATATAAGCCAACAGAAACAACTGGGGGTAATTGACCAACTACCTGGTCAGTTAAATGGCCCGACAGAAACAGCCGAGTTAGATACTTTAATGAAGGATCTAAATACTCAGTTACAAAAGCTTCAAAATTATCTGAAGTTTGAAAGAGATGAAGGCTCCCAGAAAATGGTGGTTTTTGTTAAAGACAGTGAAACTGATGAATTAATTCGTCAGATTCCAACCCAAGAATTTTTAGCCATTTCTAAAAATATTAATCAATATATAGAGATGCGCCAACAGTTGTCTGAAAAGATGTCGCCACCCGTTGGAATATTTACCAACGAGACTGTTTAAAAGTGGCCCCCTTTCCCTTGTGTGTTTAGCGGCCTTTTGGTCGCTTTTTTTATGTCTGTTCCAATTGAAATAACCTCTTGATCTAAACACTACGATTTTTCTAAAGTTTGCCCTGTAATAGCCGATAATTATTATTAGAAGAGAAATATAATAGACTTGGCATTTTTGGTGCTTTAAACCATTAATGTTAAAATAAAATATAGATTCCTATTGACCAGGAGCGCCGTTATGGCAAATGAAATTGGTACCACGTTATTAAATACACTTACAAATAGTACGTTTGATATTGGAAATATGGCAAAAGTATTGGCCGATTCGAGTGTTGCAGGGCCCATTGCCGCTTTAGATGCGAAAGAGCTGAAGACTAATACCGAGTTAAATGCTTTGACATATTTAGAATCGAATATGCAAGCCTTTCAGTCTTACTTGCTTGATTTGTCTTCACCTGATATTTTTCAATCCCGTGAAGTGAGCTCTTCAGATGAGTCGATTGTATCGATTCAAGCGGAGGGTGCTGCAGCCACAGGGGCCTATCAAATAGTTTCTAAACAGCTCGCTCAATCCCATACGTTGGTGGCTAATAAGGGCTACAGTTCCGCATCTGATGCTATCTCGGTAGGTACTTTGAGTATTTCCGTGGGAGGGCAAACAAAAGACATTGTGATAGATGCTTCAAACAATACCTTGGAAGGTTTGCAAAACATTGTAAATAACGGTGACTATGGTGTAAATGCGGCGATTGTAAATAATGCTGGTCAATACCAAATTATGTTTTCATCCAAAAATACCGGTGCAGCCTCTGAGATTTCATTATCGGGCCTGAGTGATTTTGACGTAGACGGGTTGACGACAACCTCGGAAGCACAAGATGCCGTTATGAGTATCAACGGTCTAAATCTGTCTAATAGCACGAATAATTTCGATGAAGTGATTGATGGTTTAAATATTCAACTTAAATCGGTTTCGCCAGTGGCTCAAAGTGTCACAGTGGCTTCTGATACTCAAAAGATTGTCGATACAGTTTCTAGTTTTGTAGATGTCTATAATCAATTAGATACGATTTTTGATGATTTAGGGTCTTACAAGTCTTTAAGCGCTGAAGAAGAGGAGTCACCTGATTTTGACTTTTTTGGAGATCTTGCAGGGAGTTCCCTTTTAAGAGATTTGAAAGAACAAGTAAGAGACTCTTTAAGTGGTGCAGTTTCTGAATTAACGGATCCCAATACCTTAGCAGCGGTAGGTGTTTCATTTGATAGAGAAGGTCAATTGTCCCTTGATAAAACCGTATTGGAAAATCTTGCCGCTAATAATTTAGATGCATTGGCATTGGTTTTTTCCAAGGGTGGGTCTAGTGATGATCCCTTAATAAATGTCACCGGAGGAAGTGATGAAACACAAGCGGGTAGTTATGCAATAGACGTCACTCAGGTGGCTGAAAGAGCGACGGTTCTTGGTGGCGCAGTCACTTACTCACCTAATGAGTATCGGGCTAGTGGTGATAGAGTCTTAGATCCGCTTGCTTCTTTAAATGTTGCAACGGGAGCGGGATTACAAATCTCTATTAATGGAGCAGCAAATGTTACTGTGAATTTAACGGCAGGTAGTTACGCGACAAAAGATGCGGTTGCGGCTCAGATGCAGGCTGATATTAATACGGCTTTAGGGGGCGCTTCTGCTGTTACGGTTGGTTACGATACTTCACAGTCTCGTTATGAAATGACTACAGCGGATGGCACAATTGATCTTACCTCAATGGTTAATATGGGTGATCAAGGGTTTGCAGCAACGGGGAGTTACTCCGGTGAACAGCTAATTGATATGTCTGCGGCGGACGCTACTTTTGATGTTTCTATTAATACTTCAACCACGGCATCTACAAGTGTTACGGCGGGTAAATACACTTTACAAGAGCTGTCAGAAAAGTTACAAAATAATATCAATGGTTTGGATGAAGTAGTTGCCGCAGGCGCTAAAGTCAATATTTCAACTGAAGGAGGAGTGTTAGGTATTACCTCTGATCGTTTTGGGTTTGCTTCTGATGTTACCCTTTCAAACTTTACAAATTTAGGCAACGCGGGTTTGACCGCTGACTTAACAGATGCGGGACAAAACTTGGATGGTACCATTACCACCGCTGCTGGCACATTGAGTTTAGGGGCCTATGTAGATGGCGAAGATGGGCGTAAAATTAAGATTTCAGATTATGCTGTCATCGGCACTGAGTCGGCAACGGTGAGAGGCTTAGAATTTGAGGTTCTAGGGGGCGTAGTGGGTGCGCGTGGTAATATTACTTTCTCACAAGGCTTTGCGAGTCGTTTAGATGAAACCATTCAACGTCTGTTTGAAGACGAGAATGGCTTAGTAACGCAAAGAATTGATTCATTAAATGCTAAAACGGATGGCTATGAAGAGAAGCGTGACACCTTAGATGCCCGTTATGAGACGTTATTGCTCAAGTACCAAATACAGTTTGCCTCTTTGCAGTCTTTGTTATCAAGTTCAACAGCTACCAGTGACTTTTTAACGGCCACTTTCTCAAATAACAATAATTAGGATTTAATAGGATTTAGTGATGAATTTAGCACTTAAAAAGCAGTTTGTTAAACAATATGCTAATAACTATATCGAAACAGCGGTTTCAGAAGCTACGCCACATAAGTTGGTGGAGATGCTGTACGATGGCGCAATTAAAAATATGAATCTAGCAAAGGTTTTTATCGAGCACAAAAATCTAGAAAAAAAATCAGAGCATATTAATAAAGCCCTTTCTATTATTAATGCATTGAGAACGGCCGTCGATATAGAAAAAGGCGGTGAGGTTGCAAGTAATTTGTATGATTTATACGACTATTGTTACCGTCGCCTTTTTACAGCATCTGTTAAGAATGATGCCGCTCTTGTAGATGAGGTTTTAGAGCATATTGTTTCGGTTAGTCAGGCTTGGAAGGAGATGCCTGATAATTTTAAGAAAGTCTCGCAAGCCCAATTGGACCAAATGAGTGTTTAATTAATTATGTCGCTAGAAATGAGAAGGTTACAGTTGTTAACCCATTCTAAAAACATGCTGACAGCTGCTCAACAAAATCAATGGACTCGATTTTCTGAATTGGAGAGTGGATGGATGGCATTATTGCAGTCATCTACTGAAAGCTATGGAGAGGCTTTAAATTCAATTGGTTCAGAGTTGATAAAAGATAACCAACAAATTCAGGAGTGCCTTGCGCTAGAGCAGAAAAAAATGCTCCGTGAATTAGAGCAAAGTACTAAAAATACATCATCTATTAAGTCATATCTAAAATAAACCAATAAAAACATTGCCATTATTTTGACATCACATGAAAACCTCTATATAAAGGGTGTCTAGATGCTTTAATTAAATAAATGGCGACTAAATGTCTCAAGATATTTTATCTACTCTCGTTGGCGATGGTCCAGCGATGCAAAAAGTCAAAAAACTTATTCAACAAGTAGCAGAAACTGATGCAACTGTTTTGATTCTAGGCGAGTCAGGCACGGGTAAAGAAGTGGTTGCTCAGGCGTTGCATAACGTTTCTAGTCGTTCTCAAAAATCTTTTATTCCAATCAATTGTGGTGCCATTCCAGGTGAACTTTTAGAAAGTGAACTGTTTGGTCATGAAAAAGGTGCTTTTACCGGAGCTATTACAGCCCGTAAAGGTCGTTTTGAAATGGCCGAAAAAGGTACTATCTTTTTGGATGAAATCGGCGATATGCCACTACCAATGCAGGTTAAGCTGTTGCGAGTTTTGCAAGAGCGGATGTATGAAAGGGTCGGCGGTAATAAAAGTTTCCAGTGTGATATTCGTGTGATTGCTGCGACTCATCGAAATTTGGAAGATAATATTGAGGCGGGTGATTTTAGGGAAGATTTGTTCTATCGTTTAAATGTTTTTCCCATCGAAATGCCTTCTTTGCGTGAACGTCCAGAAGATATTCAGTCATTGTTTGAGTTCATGTTCAATAAAATCCATGAAGCGGGCCGTAAAATTCCAACCTTGACGGAAAAGGCGCTTATTGCTTTACAGCATTATAGGTGGCCAGGTAATGTCCGTGAACTTGGAAATTTAGTGGAAAGGTTGTCAATTTTGTTCCCTGGGCTGTCGGTAGATTACGCTGACTTGCCTAAAAAATATCAGGTTGATTTACCTGAGGACGCCAAATTAATTCATTCTGCAGTATCCGTAGGTAGCGATTCGTTACCAGACACGGTTAGCGCTGAAGAGATTGCTGATGCAAAAGATTCCATCGTTCAACCAAACGTTGAAGCCTCTAAGGTGGAGAGTTCTGTCAATGTGTTGGCTGCGGATGCACCGGTACGAGTCTCGCTAGACAGTAGTCCAAATTTAGATGATGGTTTAGATCTTAAGTCCTATTTAGTCGAGATGGAGGTGCAGCTTATTCAAAGAGCACTTTCGCAGACGGATGGCAATGTTTCGCAGGCCGCCAAATTACTGCAGACCAATCGAACCACGCTGGTCGAGAAAATTCGCAAATACGAGTTAACTTAAATTTCGGATATTGAATAGTGTTAAATCAAATTGAACAAGACCGCTTAAAAGAGTTAGAGCAGGCATTTGAGTTATTTAATGCGACTTCTTTACAGTTAACTAATGCGTATGATTCGTTGCAAGCGCAAGTGGCACATCTGCAAACTCAACTTGCGCAGAGTGATCAGGAGAAGCGTCGAGTCGCAGATCGATTGAGTCGTTTGTTAGATCTGTTACCGGCGGCTGTTATTGTCCTTAACGCCAATAACAAAGTCATTGAAATGAATCCCAGTGCGGATGAGATTCTCGGTAAAGATGCGCTTGGTCGGGATTGGGATATCGTGGTGATGAATGTTTTTTTGCTGAGTAATGATGCGGGTGAGTTAATGACCCATGATGAAATTTATTATCAACTTTCTGAAACGCTACTTGACGAAACGTCTGGAAAAATCCTTTTGATTCAAGACGTCACTGCCGCACGTCATTTGCAAGAACATGTGAGTCGCCACCAGCGATTACACTCTATGGGTGAGATGGCCGCTTCACTTGCACACCAAATTCGCACACCTTTATCGTCCGCTTTACTTTACGTTTCACAAATGAATTCTGAGAATTTAGATGGTGAAAAACGCGAAAAATTCGTTGATAAAGCTTTAAACAGTTTGCACCACCTGGAAGGTTTAGTGAAAGATATGCTGCAGTATGCCCGAGGTGGTAAAGGCAGTGAACAGCGTATAGAGCTGACAGAGTTAATGCAGCAACTCGAACAAAATGTTGAACCGCAGGTAACGCTTTCTGATAGTCAAATTAAGTTTGATGCATTCCTGCCAGGCCTGGTTGTTGTCGGTGATAAGGATGCTTTAATGACAGCATTGCAGAACTTAGTCGGTAATGCCATTGACGTGATTGGCCAACACGCTGAAATTCATGTCACGGTCAATAAAATTTCAGATGGGAAAGTGGATTTAGTCATCAGTGATAATGGTCCAGGTATAGAATCTGAATTGTTAGAGAAGATATTTGAGCCTTTCTACACTAAACGGGCACAAGGCACTGGTCTAGGGCTTGCAGTGGTTCGAGCAATTGCCGAAGCGCATGGTGGCAAGGCTTGGGTGAAATCGATTCCCGGTTATGGTTCTAAATTTGGCATTCGACTGCCGTTGTCGGCCATTAAGGAAGTAGAATGAGTATTGCAAAGATTTTAGTGGTTGAAGATGATGCAGAACTGCAAGAAGCGCTGGTGGATACCTTGTCACTGAATGGATTTGATGTCATCAGTGTGAGTAATGCAGAAGATGCGCTGGTGGCATTGGACGATGATATTGGTATGGTCTTTAGTGATATTCGCATGGATGGCATGGACGGCTATACTTTAATGACTCGTATAAGGGCGATTAAGCCTTATCTACCGATTGTTTTAATGACCGCTTATGGCACGGTCGAACAAGCCGTTGACGCTATGAAATCAGGCGCGGTGGATTATATTGTTAAGCCTTTTGAAGCGAATGTTCTGGTTGAAAAAGCTAAGGTCTATTTCAATCGTGATGCGTCGAGTGAAGATGATTTTGTGGTCGCCGACCCAGCCACTCAGCAACTTAAAGCCATGGCTCAGAAGGTTGCCTTAAGTGATGCCAGTATTTTAATCAGCGGTGACAGTGGAACGGGTAAAGAAGTGTTGGCTCGTTTTATCCATCATCAGTCAAGTCGTGCCAAACAACCTTTTGTGGCGATTAACTGTGCCGCGATTCCAGAAGGCATGTTAGAAGCGATGCTGTTTGGGCACGAAAAAGGCGCCTTTACCGGCGCTGCCAAAGCGATGCCAGGTAAGTTTGAGCAGGCTCAACATGGAACGATCTTTTTAGATGAAATCGGAGAGATGAAGCCTGAATTGCAAGCGAAGCTATTGAGAGTCGTGCAAGAAAAAGAGGTTGAGCGCATTGGTAGCACGAAACTGATACAGTTGGATGTTCGAGTCTTAAGTGCTTCTAATATTGATATGAAGAAGGCAATTTCTGCAGGCGAGTTCAGGGAGGATCTGTTTTACCGCCTGAATGTTTTTCCGATGCGTTTACCGCCTTTAAGAGACCGTCCTAGAGATATCGCCGCGATTGCGGAACGTTTATTACATCGTCATTGCGGCTCTGCAAGAGTTGAACCTATGGTGTCGGCTCAGGCGATGAAGCGTTTAATCCAGTACAAATGGCCAGGTAATATCCGAGAGTTAGATAATGTGATTCAAAGAGCCTTGGTGATGATGTCAGGCGATACCATTCAAGAACAGGATATCTTGTTAGATGATTTGTATGTAATGGATTGCGAGCGGGTCGTTGAAGCAGACGCTGAATCCATTGCGACGCATTCTGATGTGTCTTCTATGGGCCAGGAAACTGTCGTTGATCATGTTAACGATACAACGAGTACGGATTTTAAGGCATTAGAGTTTCCATTGGACCTTAAGGCAAGGGAGACGCAGTTGATTCTGGAAACGCTCAAACAAAATAGCGGCCATCGTCAGAAAACAGCCGAAGATTTAAACATCAGCCCTAGAACTTTACGCTATAAAATAGCCAAGCTTAAAGAGCTTGGTGTGGCGGTTCCTTAAGGTTTGAGCGGTAACAGACAGTCTCTTTTGAGTCCGTCTTTATGAATAAAAAATATTGTTAACGGCTTGGTTTTTAGAATATTTAGGCAATTGACCAGGCCTGGTCAATTATTTGGCAGTTAAATTGGCATATCAATTGCTGTTTCTGAATACAGAATTATGTGATAATGGCAATAGTTCTAAATACTTGAATAGAATTCTCACCCTTGTTTTGGAGTCATGGAGCGTCATGAGTCAGATTGATACACAAAGTTTAATGTTGCAAATGCGGTCGTTAGCTGCGCAAGCCGGAACAATGCCGGTTAATAACGTTGCCAGTATTGATCAAACAGGTCAAGAGAAGGCGGCGGGTTTTGCCGATTTATTAGCAAAGTCGGTTGAGTCTGTTAGTGCTGAACAGCATAAGTCTGGTGAATTGAAAGCTGCTTTTGAAAAAGGCGAAGCTGATGTTGATCTATCTGAAGTGATGGTTCAAGTGCAAAAAGCCAGTTTATCATTCCAAGCAATGACGCAAGTTCGCAATAAGCTGGTAGAAGCTTACAAAGATGTTATCCATATGCCGTTATAGCTTTGGTAAATTCCTGAAAAGATGAATGTCCTTATTTAGAATTGAAGAAGATTAACAATGGCCGAACAGCAAGCCTCCATAAATAATACTCTTAATACTCAGCCTCCAATGAGCGCGAGTTCGACGCTGTTAAATAATTTAACCTCTCTTACGGTTGCCAAACAAATTAGCTTAGTGATCGCCTTAGCGGCCACTGTAGCGTTGGTTGTTGGTATTTTATTGTGGTCTCAAAGTAAACCGTATACCCTTCTATTTGGCAGCGTCGATGCCAAGGATCTCACAGAAATTGTTCAAACCCTCGAACAGCAAGGTGTCGAATATCAAATTGACCACTCCAGTGGTGGGATTTTGGTACCTTCTGATTTAGTCCACTCACTTAGACTGAAACTGGCCGCTGCTGGTTATCCTAAGGAAGCCGCATCCGGCTATCAACTGTTGGATGTCGAGCAAGGTTTTGGAATCTCTCAGTTTAAAGAAACAACTCAATATCACCGAGCTTTAGAGGGTGAACTCTCCAAGTCTGTCGCATCATTAAATTCTGTTAAGTCTGCCCGCGTTATGCTGGGTTTGCCGAAGCGTTCGGTTTTTGTACGTAAGGTACAAAAACCATCAGCTTCTGTTGTCGTAAAGCTCTACCCCGGACGAGGCCTTAATGAAGAGCAGGTCAGTGCTATTATTCATATGGTTTCATCCAGCGTGCCTAATATGGAAGCCTCTTCGGTTACCGTAGTCGATCAAAAGGGTAACTTGCTCACCAGTCATTCCGCCAATACCGGAATGAATATGAGTATGAAGCAGCTGGACTATACACGGACAGTTGAAGAAACGCTTTCACAACGGATTGTGACGCTATTGTCACCGATTGTTGGCGGTCAAAGCAAAGTCCGAGCACAAGTCACGGCTGAACTGGACTTTACGCAGCAAGAGCAAACGCGTGAAAATTATGAGGCCGATCCTGAAGCAATTCGCTCAGAGCAAGCTTTAAAAGAGATTAACCGTAATGAAGGGCCTACCGGTATTCCGGGGGCTTTAACGAATCAACCTCCGCGTGCGGGTTTAGCGCCTGAAGAGGGCTATACAAATGGTAAAGACCCTAACTTAAAGAGTTCGAGTGAAAAGAAAACGATTAACTATGAGCTTGATAAGACCATCAGTCATATTAAAAATGCCGTCGGCAATATCCACCGCCTGTCGGTTGCGGTGGTCTTGGATGATAAGACAAGTTTAGATGAAACTGGCTTATTAGTGCGTACACCGTTGACGGAAGATGAACTATTACGTTTTCGCCGTTTAGTCAGTGATACCGTCGCATTGGACGAGGCTCGTGGCGATACATTGAGTATCGTTAATGCCTCCTTTATGGTTGCGCCTATCGAAGAGATGGAAGATGCACCCGTTTGGCAAGAATCTTGGTTCTGGGACTTAATTAAACAGGTTCTCGCCGGACTAGCCGTTCTTATAATTGTCTTCGGTGTAATTCGTCCTCTTCTAAAAGACCTTTCGAAAAAGCAAGAAAGTTACTTGGAATACCCAGAAGATGTACCTGAGGAAAATGAAGAGCTTGAAAATGTAGACGAAATCTCTAAAGCTCTCGAGCAGATGAATGAAGAGGTTGAGTTAACCGCGATTGATTCAGAGGGCACGTCAGAAGCGGAACATGAATTATTAGAAAAAGTAAGAGCGATTGTTGCCGCAGATCCAAAAGTGGCGGCTCATGTGATTAAGCAATGGATGACGGGAAGTTAATATGCCAGATTCAGCGATTGTAGAAGTGGGTGATGAGAAAGAGGTTTCTAATTTAGATAAAGCGGCGATTTTACTGCTCTCATTGGGTAAGGATTCTGCCGCGAGGGTTTTAAAACACCTGAATCCCCGTGAGGTGCAGCAAGTCGGTTCTGCTATGACATCAGTGGAAGGTGTGACTCATGGTGACATTCATAAAGTAATGAAGTCTTTTTTAGAGGAACTTGGTGACGATGCGTTAGGTGTGGATCCGAGCGAATTTGCACAGTCCTTAATGGCGGATGCATTAAGTGATGGCGGTGGACATCTTATGGATGCTGCATTGCTAGGTGACCAGGTCAAAGGCTTAGAGGCACTTAAATGGCAGCATCCTTCAACGATTGCAAATATGTTGCGTAATGAACATCCACAGGTGGTTGCGATTGTTCTTTCATATTTTGATTCCGATCAAGCGGCCGCCGTGTTGCGCGGTATTCCTGAGCGTTTCCAATCAGAAGTTATTTATCGTATTGCGACGTTAACGACCATTCAGCCAAGAGCGTTATTTGACTTAAACAGTGTTTTGGAAAATGCTTCGAGTGATGGCGAAGGTGGCAAGCTAGCAACCATTGGTGGTGAAAAGCGCGCGGCAGAAATTTTGAACTTGGTCGGCAGTGGTGTTGATACGCGAATTTTGGATGATATCGCTTCTGAACATGAAGATGTCAGTAAAGGTATTCAAGATAAAATGTTTGTCTTTGATGATATCAGTGGTATTGATGATCGTGGAATTCAGACTATTGTCGGTGAAGTGCCAAGCGACATTCTTATTGTTGCACTTAAAGGTGCTGATACATCCCTTAAAGAGAAGTTTTTGGGTAACCTTTCTAAACGCCAAGCAGATATTATGCGAGATGATCTTGAGACAGGGCCTCCTGTTAAACTCAGTGCAGTGGAAGATGCTCAACGTAGCATTATCCAAACGGTACGCCGTTTAGCAGATGAGGATAAAGTCATGATGCCTGGTGGTGGTGAGGAGTTCTTATAAGTGGTTGATTCAACGTCGAAACAGAACGAGACTTCAGGAGAAGCTGTGCTAACGAAGTTGGTCTCTTCCGACAGTGTGCAATCGCCAAATATTGAAACCTGGCAGATGAATAGTTTTAATCAAAGTATGGATGAAGTCTCCCCGGAGTTTTCTGAAGAAGTATTACTGAAAGCAGAGCAACGACTTCAACCTGAGCTACAAAAACAAGCTGAGTTACTTAAAAAGGACGCATATGATGCAGCCTATAAAGAAGGTTATCAAGCGGGTCTTACGAGAGGTTTAGACGAAGGTTTGGAGCAAGGTCGCACTCAAGGATTAGAAGAGCAGGTTGAGATTTTTGCCCCCAAGTTGATGCAGATGGAACAAATTCTTGGAATGTTACAAGCGCCATATCAAAAGATTGAAAAACAAGCCTTGTCAGATCTTGTTGCGTTAGGTCTGCATATTACAAAACAGGTCATTAAAACGGAAGTGGCACAAGATAAAGAATGGATTCTAAAGGCCGTTCAAGAAGCTGTTCAGCTCTTGCCGGATGATTCAGCCGCTATTAAGATTGAATTACACCCAGAAGATTTACAATTACTGATACAGTTCAAGCCGGAAATCACTGATCAATGGCAACTTAAAGCCAATGCCGAATTAGTATTGGGCACGTGTTTAATTAAGCAACAAAACTCTTCCGTACTAAATAGTTGGCAGGACCGTTTTGATGAAATTTCTAATGATTTGCAGTCCCGAACTAATCACTCTGAGGTTTCTTAGCCATCAATCATGAAGGTCAATAAGCTTATGGATTATTCCGAGTCTTTAAATCTCTCCCTCCAAGAACAACTCAAACACTTAAATGAAACGTTGATAACCCCCGGTTCTGTGAAGATAGCCGGTCGTTTAGTACGTATGGTGGGCATGACTTTAGAGGTGGTTGGGACTTTTGCGCCCATTGGTTCTCGGTGTCAAATTTTAAGTCATGATTTACCATCTATTGAAGCTGAGGTGGTGGGTTTTAATGATGATCGATTGTTTTTGATGCCGATTGGAGATACTCACGGTTTGTCACCCAATGCCCGCGTTTTACCGATGGAAGGTGGCGTTAAGGTGGGTGTTGGTATGGGAATGCTAGGCCGCGTGGTGAATGGTTCTGGACTGCCTTTAGACAGTTTGGGTCCAATTGCAGTGGAGAAATATGTTTCCCTTGCCGGTGAAAGGATTAACCCTCTTAGCCGTCATCCTATTACTGAAATTCTTGATGTCGGTGTTAAAGCCATTAATGGACTGCTCACGTTAGGGCAAGGTCAGCGTGTGGGTTTGATGGCAGGTACCGGTGTTGGTAAAAGTGTCTTGCTAGGTATGATGACTCGTTATACCAGTGCAGATATTGTGGTCGTTGGCTTGATTGGTGAGCGTGGTCGAGAGGTGAATGAATTTGTACGTCATAATCTTGGAGAGGAAGGCTTGAAGCGTTCTGTCGTGGTAGCGACTCCAGCAGATGATCCGCCTTTGATGCGTTTGCATGGTGCGATGTTGGCGACAGCAATTGCCGAATATTTTCGTGATCAAGGATTGAATGTCTTACTCTTAATGGACTCTTTAACCCGTTTTGCACAAGCGCAACGTGAGATTGCGTTAGCGGTCGGTGAGCCGCCAGCGAGCAAGGGTTATCCTCCATCGGTATTTGCAAAGCTCCCGCAGTTAGTAGAAAGGGCTGGCAATGGAAGTGCTGGTTCGGGTTCCATTACGGCAATTTATACCGTATTGGCTGAAGGTGATGATCAAGCGGATCCGGTTGTAGATTCTGCGCGTGGGGTCTTGGATGGGCATATTGTATTATCACGAGAAATTGCCGATAGCGGCCGTTATCCTGCAATTGATGTGGAATCTTCTGTGAGTCGTGTGATGGTTGATATTGCGTCTGAAAACCAGTTGGATCAGGCGCGTAAATTTAAGAAATTATATTCCAGCTATCAGCAAAACAAAGATTTAATAAGTGTCGGAGCTTACCGCAAAGGTGCCGACACTGTCATTGATGCTGCTATCGCTAAACATCCTGATTTAAATGTTTTTCTATCTCAGGATATTTCAGAAAACTTTTCTGTTGAAGCCTCTCTCTCTGCCCTTAATAAAGCCTTAACGTCTTAGCTTCTAAGGTCGCTCTAAGGTTGTTTTAAGGTTTTACTTCGTTGTTTTATATTGCTTTGAATTATTGTTTTACATTATTGGTAACTATGAATTATGTCCTCTAGAATTGACAGAATGCAGAAGCTGGTAGAGTTGGCGGACATTGAGTTGGATAAAGCTGCGCAAACCCTTGCCGCTATACAGGGGCAGCATGTCGATGCCTTGGCTCAGCTTGAGGCGTTAACCAATTATGCCCATGAGTATGGGCAGGTACCGACGAATCAATCGGTGTCAATTTCTCCTATACAGTTACAAACACGTCACGTCTTTGGTGAAAAGCTTAGGCAGGCGGTGGTGGCTCAAACGACACAAGTTGATGAGTTGGTTAAAACAGTCGAGTTTGCACGTCAGGCCTGGCTGGAAAAGCGCGTTAGAGTTAAAGCATTGCAAGCCTTGTTGGATAAGTTGAAGCTAGGGGCTCAAATCAAATTGGATAAGCAAGAACAGCGCATGTTGGATGAGTTGGCAACGCAGGGTGTTATTTCCAGAAGAGCTGAATCCACGCTTTAATATTGAAATGGTAATGATTTTGGGAGTTGGGCATGTATATTGCTTTTTCCAGAGTTAAATGAAATGCTAGGATTAGAATCTAATATGCTAACCACAACCCAATCAACGCGCACAGAACAACCTTTACAGGGTGTTTTAGCGTCTAAAACCGAGTTTAAAGAAGACAGTAGCTTGCCTGAAAAGAGTAGTTTTTCGAAGCTATTTTCTTCAATGCGATTAGAGGCGACTTCTGAGGCTGCTGTCAGTGTTTCTCCTGCTGAATCCACTGCTCTTGCGGATGAGGATTCAGCCGAATTAATGGCTTTTCCTCAGTTGAATGAATCAGAGGATGTGGCCTTGTCTATTATGCAGCAATTGCCTGCATTGAATGTCGCTTCTAATTATGCTGACAGTAATTTGTCAGCCGAGTTAAGTTTGAATGATTCTGATGCTAGTAATTTGACAGTTTTAGATGCCGCTCCTTTGGTAGATGGTAGCGATTTG
>CBFCZK010000013.1:0-74831 GCA_965602805.1 uncultured Thiomicrorhabdus sp.
GGCCGTTCATTATTATAGGCATCTTGAAAATCATCTAACACATGTTGTTGCTGTTGCTGCCCATTCTGCTGCATTCTATTTTGCGCATTAGCTCTGTTCTGAGCTTTTAACCTGGCATCCATTTCCATCTGAAAGTCAAAATCAAAATAGAACTTCCATTTGGTGTTGCCGTTACCCATCATTTTATAAAAGCCTTTGGCATCCTGAAAAAGATTGCCCTTTCCATTCTGATTATTCTGGCCATTAAATTGATTCTGCATGTTATTCATCCACTGCCCTGGCCCCCATTGCGAATGACCCTGTTGGTAATTCTGAGCATTCGCGTTGTATGGATAATTAGGTCCGGTACCCTGAGCACTTACCGATGAAACCGTCGCAATAAGTGTAAGTAAACCTAATGTATTTTTTAGTTTAAACATTCAGAACACCCTAAAACAATCAAAATAGTCATCAATAATTATAGCAACTGCTGGCCACGCCCCCATTAAATATCGTTTAAGCCAATTCAATTTATTAATAGGCCTGATACAATACAAAACAACTAAAAAGAGGCTGACAAGAATGAGACATGTGGTGATAACGGGTGGTAACAAAGGAATTGGTTTAGCGTTAACGCAACGTTTTGTTGAAGCGGGTGACCATGTTCACGTGATTGCGCGTAACTTTGATAATAAAGAGACTTTTGACTATCAAAACCACCCTTTAGTAACCTGTACGGCATTTGATTTAACCGATTTGGAAAAGCTACCAGGCCTGGTCGCTTCAATTGACAAGATTGACGTGCTCATCAATAACGCCGGTCTACTGCAACAACTCACCTATGAAAACTATCCAGACACCCAGCGCGATTACTCGCTGGCATTGAATATCATGGCACCGGTTAAATTGATTGAATTATTAGCAGACAAGCTCAAAGCGCCTTCGGAGTACACTCCAAGAATCGTTAATAACGCCTCTATTGCTGGTCAGATTGGCCATCCTGATATTTGGTACGGCATTAGCAAGGCTGGACTGATTAATGCCACCAAGGCATTCTCTAAGGCGTTTGAGGGTAAGATTATTGTCAATGCGGTCGCCCCCAGCCCGACGGATACCGATATGCTCGATAATATTCCTGAGCATCGTCAACAAGCCTTTTTGAAGAATACGATTACCGGACGATTTGCGAGTGCTGAAGAAGTGGCTGAGACAATGTATTGGCTGGCAACCTCATCACCGGAATATATGAATGGGATGTGCTTGGATATTAATAATGGCTCTTTTCCGAGATAATGGACTTAACTCGAATCCGCAACAGATAAAGACTTGTAAAGTTTAATAAGAGTGTATAAAGGTCAGAAACCCCCGCCCTAAAACAGCGTTGGATTCTAAGGGGGATAGATTTGGTCTTTAAACCTGAGCTAGGGAATTCACTTCTTTCAAAGCATTAAAATAAAATAGTGCATAGTCTTGATACTCATCCGCTCTATTTTTTTCGAAACTTTCAGCAATCTTTAATAAACGGCCATACTCTCCCTTACCGTTAAGCACGCCTACTTTAATCTCATCACTGATAGGGATATGGCTTAAAGCCTGTTCTAAAGTTTGCCCGGTAATGACGTCAAGCATTGAAAAAAGACCTGCTAAATAGAAGCTGTCTACATTTCTTAAGTTTTCATGTTGTGCGGCATTACGCATAAAAATGGCTCTTAAACGCGCTAAATTAAAGACCTCTGGAATCACATCATCTAACGCTGTCATAGAAATCATGGTCGCCCACGACTGAACGCGCTTCAAACCAAACAAATTCAAAACTTCTTTTAAGGTTGAAAAGTCAGGCATTCTGGCTGTGCGATATTGACCCGCCATTTTCAGAATTTTAAGGCTTAAACCGACATCCCTTTCGATAACCGTTTCTAAATCATCCAAATGCAGTGTGGAATCAACGATTTTCTCTAGCAGCTTCATTAAATGAATCTTACCCACGCCGAGTTGTTTACCGGTAATGATTTCAGGTTTTGCAAAATAATAGCCCTGAAAGAGATCGGCGCCAGCCGCTTTACAGTGCTCAAACATCTCTTTGGTTTCAACACGTTCAGCCAAAATAACGACATCAGTGATGCCTTTAACTTTATCAAACAAAGGTTTTAATTTTTCTGGAGTGATGTTTTCAACATCAAATTTAATAATGTCGGCCATCTGAATAAAAGGCACAAATTTTTTCTTGAAAATAAAGTCATCCAAAGCAATGGTATAACCCAACTCTTTTAAGTTTTTGATGCTGGCAATGACCTCATCGGTCGGTGGAACATCCTCAAGCACTTCAATAACGGTTTGGGCGTGATGAAAAATAGGCTCTTGCGTCTCTAAGAAAAACTCTTCTGGAAAGTTAATAAAGGCTTTCGCATCACCGACCAACTCTGTCAAACCGACATTCATCATCGCATTACGAATAACAACAGCCGTCGCTGTACTGGCAGAATCGAATTCAGCTGTTGTCGGGTTTAAACCGCCACGAAACAATAATTCATAACCACAAATTTTGTTGTTTCCATCTAATATAGGTTGCCTACCTACAAAGTAATCATCTTGCGGAGTATTCATTTTGAACCATTTTTGAAGTTTATTAGTGCATTGTATCCCTATCAGAAATACTTATCCAAATTATTCTTTTAATGTATCGATAAGTCGGAGAATGCTGAATTAACATCAAGTAATTCACGCCTAAATCCCAGATATACGAAGAGTTCTCAAGTACAGTTTTGTTGATGCTCTAAAAAGTCCGTTATCTGCGAAGCGTTTTGTTTTACAATCTAAGTTCTATTTCACACCCATTATCGAGAACTCTATGAGCGACCATCGTCAAGCGGCTTTGAACTACCACGCACTGCCTAAACCTGGAAAACTGGAAACGGCTCTTATTAAACCCTGCGATACTCAGCGTGATTTAAGCTTGGCCTATAGCCCAGGCGTGGCCGAACCGGTGCGTGAAATTGTCAAAGATCCAGCGGATGCTTATAAGTACACAGGCAAGGGTAATTTGGTCGGTGTCATCTCGAATGGCACCGCGGTTTTGGGGTTAGGTGATACCGGTGCTTTAGCCAGTAAACCGGTTATGGAAGGCAAAGGCATGTTGTTTAAACGCTTTGCCAATATTGATGTGTTTGATATTGAAATTGATTGCAGTGACACAGCTGAGTTGATTCAAACCATCGTCAATATCGCCCCCACCTTTGGCGGCATCAATTTAGAAGACATCGCTGCGCCACAATGTTTTGAAGTTGAAAAAGCCGTACAAGCGCAACTCAATATCCCCGTATTTCATGATGATCAACATGGCACCGCCATTGTCTCATCGGCTGGTTTATTGAATGCGCTTGAGATTCAACACAAACAGCTCGAACATGCGCGTATTGTCTGTGTCGGCGCGGGTGCCGCCGGCATTGCTTGCATGAATTTATTGCTGCAACTCGGTGCTCAGAAAAAATACATCACGTTGGTGGATAGCCAAGGCATTGTTTCCACCAGCCGAACGAACTTAAACGTTTACAAACAACCATTTGCTTTAGAGACCGATAAAACCAGTTTGGCGGATGCGATGGAAAACGCCGATGTGTTTTTTGGTGTGTCTGGCAAAGACATTCTAACGGAAGATATGTTATGCACGATGGCCGCCAATCCTATTGTCTTTGCCATGGCCAATCCAGACCCTGAAATAGACCCTAAACTGGCCCATAAAACCCGAAGTGATCTGATTATGGCCACTGGACGCAGTGACTACCCGAATCAAGTCAATAACGTCTTAGGCTTTCCCTATATTTTCCGTGGCGCTTTAGATGTCTGTGCCAGAGAAATTAATATGCCGATGCAAATTGCAGCGGTTCACGCCTTAAGAAAATTAGCGCACAGTCATGTACCAGAAGAAGTCATAACAAGTTATGGTGGTGAGGCCTTGGTCTTTGGCCGCGAGTATATTCTGCCTAAACCGAACGACCCGCGTTTGATTAATGTCATTCCCAAAGCGGTTAGCCAAGCCGCAATCGATTCTGGCGTGGCGCAATTGGATTTTATTAAAAAATGATGTACTGGCAGAGCGTATCGCTTAAATTAAGGCCGTTATTTATTGTCAAAGACTTCAGTCGTTTCACTGACAAAGCTACCAGGCCAGGTAGCTTTGCATGAACCCGTCATTTTATCCACGCAGGACATTATGGCTATTAACGATTTTACTGCTGTCAGGCTGTAGTCACGCCCCCAAGCCAGTAATCTACACGGCAATCAACACGCTACCCAACCCCGCATCCGTAGAGCCATCATCGATCATAGCACCTCTGCAACATGCTTATGACTACCGGTTGATTGATAGCCAAACTCAACAACTCTTAAACGTTAAGCCGTTAGCCCGCCAACTGCAAAACAAGAATGTGATCTTTATCGGCGAGTTTCATGGCAATCACGCTTCTCACCTTTTAGAGATGCAATTAATGGCGGCATTGCATGTATTACGTCCTCAACAAAGCCTCTCAATGGAGATGTTTAATCGCGACCAACAGCCGATTTTAAATCGCTACTTAGACAGTGAAATTGGTGAAGCCTTTTTGAAAAGCGAAACACCGACTTGGAAAAATCATGCAGGCTCTTATCGCCCATTGATTGAATACGCCAAACAGAATTTTATCCCCGTGATTGCGGCCAATGCCTCTGCGGATATTGTGCGTTGCATTGGCCGTCAGGGCTCTGTTTATTTAGATAAACTGTTAACGGAAGAACGTCTCTTGATTGCCAGCAACCCTTTTATGGACAGCCCTGAATATCGTCAACGTTATATGGATTTTTTAGAGGACGTCAGAAAGCTTACACCAGAACGTAAAGAGCGCAGTTATTTAGCCCAGTTAACGCGAGACAATACCATGGCAGAATCAATCTACCAGGCCTGGTCAGAACAACCGCAAGTCCAAATCGTGCATATCAATGGCAGTTTTCACAGTGAAAATCATTTAGGTACGGTTGCGGCTTTGAAAAAGCTAAACCCCACTTTAAAAATTTCGGTGATAAGCCCCGTGCGTGTAGAAGACCCCACTCAGCCAAACTATTCGGCAGAGGCGTTAACAAAAGGCGATTTTATTTACCTGCTGCAAGGACAACCTGAGCAATATTTAGATGCGGCTTATAAACGTCAAGCCCGTAAAAACATGTTTAAGCAATCAGAAGATAAGACCTGTCGTTAACAAACCCTTTTGAAAACTTGCATCGCCGAGTTTTAGAAACCGACCAGGCCTGGCATGTCCTGCGGCCTTCCAAAGAGATGTGAGCGCAGGGTCAGTTTAGAGTTGAGCATTTTAAAACCCCGAAAACCGATATTACTCGGCTTCCATAAACCTTACGACTTCCTCAAGCGCCTTGCTCTGCGACAGACAGACAGACAACAACCATCATGTACATTCTTTAGGAATGGAATTAGATTTCGTTATCACAGACTGATTACGACCTTGGTTTTTGGCTTGATATAAGGCTTTATCAGCAATTCGGTACAGGCAGCTTATGGTATTCAAATCATCCACCTTAGCGGCAAAAATACCAACCGAGATGGTTACATATTTTTCTGGCGCTTCCGGTGCATGGTCTATATGCAGGTTTTGCACTTCTTTTGTGAGTTGAGCCACCCATAAAGCGGTTTTCTGCGGATTTTCTGAAACCAAAAGACCACCAAACTCTTCACCCCCCAATCGAAACACCAAGTCATTCTCACGTTTAATATAAAGGCGCACGGCCTGGGCAACTTGCTGCAAAGCCTCATCGCCTTTTTGATGACCAAAGTGATCGTTGTAGAGCTTAAAGTGATCGATATCAAGAATAAAAAAGGTTAAATACAAATCACAGCCTTTTAACTCGAGCACCTTCTTTTCTAACACTTCATTAAAGTGATGGCGGTTATAAAGAGAGGTCAAACCATCCGTTGTGGACAGCCTTTTTAACTCTGTTAAATAAACGGCCTCCTTCCTTCTCTGGCCTTTAATGCGTTTGTTTAATTCATCGTGTGCCATATCAATAAGCGTTGCCAACACCGTTCCGAATAACAACCCTATCATCAAACGGAGAAAACTCAACTCCGTCCACTGACCATTTTCCCACACGCCAATATTGAGGTATGCCATGCTCAGTGCCGTACTATAAAACACCAATAAATAACGTAAGCCAATTTCCCAACCAATAAAAGAGACGATGATAAATGGTATAAAAAGCACCCAAATCAGGCCAAACTCCTGATTTTGGTTGAAATAGATATACAACGGGAAAAATAACACGACCAGTAAGCTACCCAAGTGACCGCTCAAGCGAATATCCTGACGTTTTCTAAGATCATATAGCAAATAGCTAATGGCGATAAAGCCAATTAAATCAATCAGCATTATTTGCATATCACCTGTATAAAACAGGTGTAAAAGAACAAAACCAAACATCACCAACGCTTCCACCAGCAGTATCATAGTAATGAGCATTAGTCTAAAAGCGTGATGGGGGTTTTCTACAGAAGACAAAGATTCAGATAACTCTTTACCTAACCCTTTCCTAAACCAATAGTGCATGACATTCCTTTTAGTAAGCCTTGACGCAGCAGTATACGCCATATTCTAGCAACATAAAATGCGTGAAAACCCCGACGGTCAGTAGATAGCAGGCCAAAAAAAACCCTGCAAAGCAGGGTTTCTAAAATAATGCCTATCTAATCAAGTGCTTAGTTGTGTACTTGATTAGGTGCTTGTGGATTCATTGGCACGGGTGTCCGATATCCTCCCTGTTGTGGCGGCATCTGTTGTGGAACGGGTCCATAATTCATGCCTTGAGCTGCGCCTGGTGGATAACCATACCCAGGAGGAGGTCCATAAGGCATTGGGCCATTGTTTCGCATACCGTGACCCGGAGCAAAGTTAGGCGCATTATTGGGTGCATAACCTGGCGCGTAACCTGAGCCATAACCCGGCGCAAAATTCATTGGCCCTTGATTCATCATAGGTCCATTGTTCCAATTGCCATTACTCCAAGGCATATTGTTCATCGGGCCATTATGGTTGTTACTCCAACCATTGTTATTGCCACCCCAATTGTTATTGGACATCTCGTCGCTCATCTCCTCCATCCAATACATGGGCGTCCACTCTGGCCAGTCGTTATAATTGTTGTTATAGCCATGGTTATAACCGTTGTTGCCATTATTACCATTGAACCAATTAGCAGATGCCTGCGTTGCTCCTAAAGTTAAAGTACTGGCTAAAGCGCTGACCAGTGCAATTCTCAAAATTTCATTGTTCATTGGGACTCCTAACTTGACCGACTTTTGATATCCATAAAATGAATTAAGGTTAGATACGTAATTCATTCTACGCATATTCCAGTAAGGGCAAACCAAAATAAATTTATCTTGTATAAGTTAAATTCATATAAGAGATTCATTAATAATGAACTGGTTACTGCTCGGTTCAAAATAGTTGGCTTAAAACAGTGCCGCAAAACAGCGAGGCCTAAAAGCAAAAAACCCAACTAACCAGGCCTGGTTAGTTGGGTTTTCAGAGAAGGTTTTTAGGCCATCAAGTTATAAAATTAGACTATAAAGCGCGCGCTTTTAAATAGGCCAGCTCAGAAACTTCTGTCCATTGCATAACTTGCGCTTTAAAGGCCTTTTGCGATGCCCAAACTTTGCTAGAAAGCGCATCGCTCTTAGCTTCCTCTTCCACCACTTGTTCCGATATAGCTTTCAACTCTTTAAGCACTGTATCAGGGAAGTGACGTAACTCAACATTGTGTTTGCTGATTAATGTCTGCAACGCTTGCTGATTACGCGCCGTATATTCCGCTAACATATCCGCGTTAGCGACCTTCATTGCATTACGTACAATGCTTTGTAAATCCGCTGGCAACTCATTAAACGCCGCTTCATTAATCATGCATTCCATCGTGGTTCCTGGCTCATGCCAACCTGGCGTATAGTAATATTTGGCGGCTTTATAGAAACCAAAGGCTAAATCGTTATAAGGCCCAACCCATTCCGTCGCATCCAATGCTCCGGATTGCATCGCCGGAAACAGCTCCCCCCCCGGTAAGGTCACAGGAATACCGCCAGCGCGTTTCAGGACTTCGCCGCCTAAACCAGGAATACGCATTTTCAAACCTTTAAGGTCATCCAGCGTGTTAATTTCTTTATTGAACCAGCCGCCCATTTGCGTGCCAGAGTTTCCACCTGGATTTGGAATCAAACCAAACGGTTTATAAGCCTCTTCCCATAAAGCCAAACCACCGCCGTAATACATCCAAGCGTTCATCTCTTGAGCCGTTAAACCAAATGGCACGGATGAGAAAAAAGCGGCGGAAGGAATCTTACCTTTCCAATAGTAAGCACCAGCATGGCCTAATTGGGCATTACCGCTAGAGACCGCATCAAACACCTCAAATGCACCGACTAATTCGCCCGCGCCATAGACTTTGACATTAATACGTCCGCCTGACATCTCGGTAATCAGCTTGGCGATATTATTAGCACCCGTTCCCAGACCCGGAAAGTTCTTCGGCCAAGTGGTGACCATCTTCCAGTCATAGGTTTTTTGCGGTTGACTTGAAGTCGCTTGTGCGGGCGCTTCATCTTTACCACAAGCGGTTAAAGCGGTTGCTGCGGTTGCACCAGCAATGGCGCCTATAAAATCTCTACGTTTCATGTCGTTATTATCCTGTTTCTGATTGCGTATCAGATCGTATATCTGTTTGCGTAAAGACATTCTATGCAAAACATGACTTTAAATCAGCTTTTTTAGCTTATTGAAGCTTTTTCTTGAGGCTTGAGTGTTTTAAAACGTGAATTCTGGACATAAAAAAAGGGTGCATCTACTCCCTTTTTTATACACCGACTATTTTAAGAGTTGCGCTTAAAAATGGTCACGCGGATTAAATGGCATCAGTTCTGCCATCTTTTCATACAGCGCTTTTTGCTCATCGGTTACTGGCTCAGGCGTATGAATCTGAATAATCACATACTGATTACCCGGCTCTTTACCTAAACCACGACCTTTAATTCTAAGTTTCGCACCTGACTGTGTTCCGGCCGCAATGCCCATTTTGATTTTGCCTTTCAGCGTTGGGATTTCGACCTTAGCGCCTAAAGCGGCTTCCCATGGGGTCAGCGGTAGATCCAAATAAACGTCCTTACCTTCCACTTCATAATGCGCGTGCTTTTGCAGATTGATTTCAATCAACACATCGCCATCAGACCCACCACTGACACCACTAAAGCCTTTCTCTTTGACACGAATTTTTTGGTCTTTTAAAACGCCCGCAGGAATCTTGACTTTAATCGGGTGGGTATCATAAGAGTAAGACTGGCTACGTGAATCACCGGTTTGGACATTAATAGTTCTTTCAGAGCCTTCAATCGCTTCTTCGAGACTCAGCATTATCTTAACGGTTTGATCAGCGCCTTTTTGTGGACGGGCTTGTTGCTGGCCAAATCCACCTTGACCACCGAAGCCACCACCGCCGCCGAACATATCTCCAAAGATATCGCCGTAATCTTGACCACCACCAAAACCACCCTGACCGCCACCTGCGCCACGTTGTTGATAATCCGAGCCATACTGATCATACATATTACGTTTTTCAGTATCGCTTAAGGTTTCATAAGCTTCGCTTAACTCTTTAAACTTTGCTTCATCACCCGTCGGTTTATCCGGGTGAACTTTAGCGGCCATTTTACGATAGGCTTTTTTGATATCCGCATCACTCGCACTGCGAGAAACGCCTAAAATCGCATAATAATCTTTGCTCATAATGTGTAACCATCTCTTGAATTCTTTAACTGCCTTAAAAATATGGGCTAAACCATCTGATTTCAAGGCATACAATTATAATTTTTGGCTATTTTACCAGGCCTGGTTAAATAAAAGGCCGTTCCTAAAATTAAAAAGCCTGCCCATTCCACAAAGAATAGGCAGGCTTCAGTTTTAAATCTCGCTATTTAAGACTGATTTAACTCAACCTTAATACGTTAAGCCATCTTTCGTTAAAAATCTAAGCGAACGCTTAACTTAATATTTCTACCAGGGTTTAAGGTATAGCCTTTATAGGTATTTAAGAAATCGACATAAGTCGTATTAAACAGATTGTCGACACTTGCGCCGACATAGAGCGTTTGTTTATCAAGTTTCATCTGTGCCTGATAACCCAAGTTCCATAATGCATAAGCATCGGTAGATGCTGTGCCGAAAGGCATATTATCAAACTGTGAGAAGGGTTCATAAAGTCCAGCCGCGTCTTTACTATCGACCAACTTCACCCCTAAGCTGACCTTTTGTTGCTGTAAACCGACAAAATCTTCTGGCTGATAATGTAAATTAACCCGCACGTTATTCGCTGGCATTAAAGGCAAGTCTTGATTATTTTTAGTATCAGAACCCTCAATTAACTCTAAAGCCACATCGGTTGACCAGGCGGGATTAAGTTTGTGGTTAACACTCAACTCAAAACCATGAATCAAAGCATCCGTTTGCTCGGCTTGCATTTCAGGAATCAGGCTTCCCGATTCAGCAATGCGTAAGTTGCCTGTATTGGCTAAATAGATATAGTTATCAATCCAGTTTTGGTAAACCGTGGCCACCATTTGCGTTTTAGGTGTTTGCCAACGTAGCGATAGATCGGTATTCAAAGCGGTTTCCGCCTCTAAATTAGGATTACCAATCTGGAAGGCTTGCACCCCGCCATGTTCGCCCCCGGCATACAATTCAAAAATACTCGGCGCACGAAAACCTCGCGCGATATTGGTTGCCAGACTCCATTGTGAATCGAAACGATAGGTTGCCCCAAGCGAGCCACTCATCACCTCAAACTCACGAGAATTATTGCTCTCATCAAACACGCCTAAATCCACAAAGTGTTCATTATTTCCGTCCAATGGGGCTGTCACAGTATGCCAGTCATAACGCACACCAAATTGCAGCAACCATTGGTCGTAATCGGCCTCTTCAAATAGGTAGACCGCACGTTTACTCTCATCCGCTGTTGGCGTTAAATGTCCTGAACGCAATATTTGCGATTTTTCAGTCATTTCCAGTCCGAGCTCCCCTTCAAAATCTCCGAACTGGGGATGGGCTATCGCTAGTTTAATGTCGTCACGCTTGACCAAGAGATCTAAATAGCCATCAGTGCCTTCATCCTCCGCCATATTTTCATAAGGTAAATCATGTGAGGCTTCTCGGGCGTTACGGGTATGTGTCCAACTTGGTTTTAAAAGCCAATCATCGCCTAACTCAAACTCAGCCTTTAACTGCGTCTCATCGTTTTGCAATTTTTGTCCGGCGGCTAAAGCGACAAACTCCCCATCTTCAACTTCCACCCCCAAGTAGTTCTGTTTAGATTGCCATTGCGAATGACGCAACTCAATCAATCCCCAATCGTCTTGATAACCGACGCCGATATTCGCCGCTTGATTATCAAAGTTGGTAAACGGTACTTCACCGACAAATAACGGTTGATCGTTTGCTGCTCCACCTGGAATCGCATTCTGGACCGATACTGCATTCGGCACGCTAAAGTTATCCCCACTGCGTTTTACAACACCTGCGGTAATCCCAAAGTGTTCGGAACCTGCGCCCACTTTCAGACCCAACACTTTCTCTTGATTGTTACTGTTGTATTCCGTGGCGAATTCACCGTGAATATCCTGAACATACGGAATCCGGGCTTGAATGACATTGACCACGCCGCCTAATGCTTCTGAGCCATACAAAACACTTTGTGGCCCCCGAATCACCTCAACCGAGTCGGCTAAATAGCTATCGGTATTCGGTAAATGGCGGGTGCCATAGGATTGAAAGTCGGTGCTTTGACCGTTAGACAGAACTTTGACGCGATTGCCAGTCAAACCACGAATCACCGGTTTACCCGATTGCGTACCTGCCGACATATTGTTGACTCCTGGAATCGCTTCAAGCACTTGGCCTAAAGAGCCGCTGTCGCGTGCCATTTTATCGCGACCGGTTAAAACATCGATTTGCGAAGGCACTTCAAAAATTTCATGGTCATGAATCGGCGAGGCCGAAACAGTTACTTCAGATAAAGTTGTTTCTGGGTTTGTTTCAAAGAGTGTTGCTGAGTCAGTTTCTAAGTTTGTTTGCGCGTACGCAGACACGGAAACCGTGGCAAGATAAATCGCCAGCGTAATTTTATTTAATCGCATGTTAAATCCTAATAATTAATTTATTTGAAAACAATAATAAAAATTAGGCTAAAGGCGGGGCTCGACTATGGTAAAAAGGCTGATAGAGCGCACTGTACACTGAAACCAGAGGTCGATTGGACGAGATAAGGTGGTTAGGCTTGCTAACATTGGCCGTGAAGTTTTCTACATCATCCACCGGTTGTGCTAAATGCTCAAACAGATCACAGCTTTCAGTATGCTCATGAAAGGGATGAATTTCGGCATGCAATAATCCAACCGTTTGTACCAATACAAACAGTAAAACAAAAGGCGCTATCCACTTAATTTTAAAGTGCGACAGCCCTAATCCAAAAAATGGCATAAAGCGAAAATTCATAGGAGGAATTGTAAACCAACTTTAGTGTTAAATTATGATATTCAACGCACACGTATAGAAAAAAGTTACAGCGATGAAACCTGGCCTGGTTAACCTTAATACCCACAGGGTAATTTTATTAAGTATTATTCCTATTCCTGTATATAATCATTCAAACAAACTTACATCGACAACCAATGACAACCCTTCATTGAATGATTGAAACCTTCTTAAAGAGCGAGTGAACAGACAATGGCAAATTCTCCTTTAGCGGGCAAAAAAGCCCCTTATTCCCTTTTAGAAAATATCCCTCTATTGATGGCGGACTATTACACCCAAACACCAGATGTCAGCAATCCCGATCAAGCGGTGAGTTTTGGCACATCCGGGCATCGTGGTTGTTCTAGTAAGACCACTTTTAATGAGACGCATATTGCAGGAATTTGTCAGGCGATTGTTGAGTACCGTTATTTACAGAACACCAATGGGCCGCTGTATATCGGTATGGACACCCACGCGCTTTCTGAAGCCGCGCATGCCACGGCGATTGAAGTGTTTGCCGCCAATAAGATCCATGTCATCATTCAGTCGAATGGCCGTTATACACCTACACCCGTGGTTTCCAATGCCATTCTCAGCTACAACGAAGGCCGCCAAGCCGGTTTTGCCGATGGCGTGATTATCACCCCTTCGCACAATCCGCCACAGGACGGGGGCTTTAAATACAACTTACCAACCGGTGGCCCAGCAGACACCGATGCCACGTCATGGATTCAGGACCGTGCGAATGAGATTATTTTAGAAGGCTCTACGAAAGTAAAGCGCATGTCTATGACAGAAGCCATGGCTTCGGAATACGTCACCCCAACCGATTTAATCATGCCTTATGTCGAAAACCTGGATAAGGTCGTTAATATGCAAGCCATTAAAGACGCTGGGTTAAAATTGGCGATTGATCCAATGGGCGGCGCGGCGGTGGATTACTGGCAGCCGATTGCAGACTTTTACGGCTTAGATTTAGAGATCATTAACCCGCAAGTTGACCCTACTTTCTCATTTATGCATGTCGATAAAGATGGCAAGATCCGTATGGATTGCTCATCACCTTATGCCATGGCCGGTCTGATTGGCTTAAAAGACAATTACGATTTAGCCTTTGGTAATGATCCGGATGTCGATCGCCACGGCATCGTCACCAAGTCGGTCGGATTGATGAACCCTAACCACTACTTGGCAGTGATCATTCAATACCTATTTACGCATCGTCCTAACTGGCCACAAAATGCCGCGGTTGGTAAAACCTTAGTGTCTAGCTCAATGATTGACCGTGTTGCCAACGCCAACAATCTGAACTTATCAGAAGTGCCGGTGGGTTTTAAATGGTTTGTTGACGGTCTACAAACCGGGACGTTTGGTTTTGGCGGAGAAGAGTCTGCCGGCGCATCCTTCTTACGTTTCGATGGAGGGCCATGGAGCACCGATAAAGACGGTATTATTCTAAATTTATTGGCCGCAGAAATCACCGCCGTTACCGGTAAAGATCCTGGTGTATTGTATCAAGAACTGACCGCGCAGTTTGGCGACCCTATTTACAGCCGCATTGATGCGCCTGCCAACCGTGAAGAGAAAGCAATCTTAAGCAATCTTTCACCAGAGATGGTCAAAACGGACAGCTTAGCGGGTGAAACGATTATCGCAAAATTAACCCATGCACCAGGTAATGGCGCGGCGATTGGCGGCCTTAAAATCACTACCGAAAACGGTTGGTTTGCAGCACGCCCATCGGGGACTGAAGATATCTATAAAATCTATGCAGAAAGCTTTAAGGGTCAAGAACATCTCGATCAAATCCTCGATGAAGCCAAAGCCATCGTCTCAGCTGCGCTAAAGTAACCAGGCCTGGTAGGCTTGATAGGAATGCTTTAATGACGTTGCCAAAACAGTCTTCGAAAACGACTCAACCCCCTCAGGCGGTTAAAACCGTCTCGCTGATTTTAGGCAGCGGTGGTGCGCGTGGTTTGGCGCATATTGGCATTATTCGCTGGTTGGAAAGACACAACTACCAAATCAATTCCATCTCGGGCAGTTCTATAGGCGCCTTGATTGGTGGCATCTATGCCGCGGGTAAACTCGATGAATGTGAAACCTGGTGTAAGCAGTTAAGCAATTCCGATATTCTTGGTCTTACCGATATTGCCTGGAATCGTAGCGGTTTGATTAAGGGCGATAAACTCGTCCAAGCCTTTAAAAAAATACTGGGCGACCCGAACATTGAAGATCTGCCGATTCCTTTTACCGCCGTCGCCACTGACATTGATAATGAAAAAGAGGTCTGGTTGCAAAAAGGTTCATTGTTAGACGCCATGCGCGCTTCTACCGCCCTGCCGATGATATTCACCCCTTTCCATCGACAAGGCATCACTCTGGTGGATGGTGGCGTACTCAACCCTGTGCCCATCGCCCCGACCTTCGGACAAACGAACGACTTAATCATTGCGGTCAATCTCGGCGGCAAAGCCAAAGCGGGTGATTTATCAGACACCGAAATAGACACTGAGTTAGAAACCGATCTCAATGAGGATTCTTGGTTAAATGATGCAGCTGCTTTATTCGACTCTCTGCTAACGCAATTTCGCTCTAAAGAACCTGAGGCTGAAACGCCTTTAAGCTGGGATATGATTGATATCAGCAACAAAGCGTTTGATAGCATGCAAAGCAGTATCGCCCGCCAACAACTCGCTGCTTATCCGCCTGACATTATCATTGAGATTCCGCGAGATGCCTGTGGCATGCTCGAGTTCAGTAAAATCAGTGAGATGATTAAACTTGGTTATCAGACTGCAGAAAATACCCTCGGCAACTGAAATGAGTACACGGCTTAAATAAAACTCAAGCACAACGTAGACACAACCTGGGCACAAAGTAACCTCACCCCGATCGGTCTTGCCCTTTCTGCCGCGTAAAACACCGCTTGCATTCCTGACACAAACTCTCGAAAATAGCCCTACAAAATTTGGACACACTAATGTCCCCCTCATCTATTAAAGGAATCAATCATGCCTAAAGTCAGTGAACTCAAAAAAGGCGACGTTGTTGATATCAATGGCGTTCCCCATATTTTAAAAACCTACGATGTTCGCAACCCCTCTTCACGTGGCGCATCGACCCTTTATAAAATGCGTTTCAATAACTTGAAAACCGGGCAAAAAGTCGATGAGACCTTTAAAAGTGACGATCTATTAAAAGAGATCGACTGCCCTAAAGTACCGGTCATGTTCTCGTATATCGATGGGGATGACTACGTTTTTATGAACAATGAAGACTACAGCCAATACCTATTAAATGCAGATGAACTCGAAGATGAAAAAAAATACATCACCGACGGACTCGCAGGCATTACGGCACTTTTATGGGAAGAGCAAATCTTAGCCATCGAATTGCCAACCAACGTTGAATTAGAAGTGGTTGAAACCATTCCTGGCACAAAATCCAGTGGTGCAGGCCGAACCAAACCAGCCAAACTCTCAACCGGCTACGAAATCCAGGTGCCTGAGTTTATTGAGCCGAATGAAATCGTTAAGGTCAGCACTTTAACGGGTAAATTTCTGTCACGTGCTTAATATTTAAAGCAACCATGCCTGTTCAAGAACCATTCAAGGGGTTTTCAGGCCTGGGATACACTCTCCTTAAATTTAGCCCCCTCTTCTTTTATAAGCCGAACTGATTACTCTATAAAAAAGATACCCCTTCATTAGTGCGTACAAACAAGTATAGCCCTAGAAATAAAATGGATTTATAACGCTTTGCATTGCTTTTTTCAGCTTTGACGTTAGCATAAAACACTCATTTATTTATTGGCACCCTCTAGCTTATGTCTGACACCAATCCCTTACAAGCCGAACTTTACAAACTCACCGAATCCAAACAAGATCTGTTTGACCGCTTTCAAGAGAGCGTCTTCGACGCTATCTGGTATTGGAATCTAGAGCAACCGGAACAGAGATGGATGAGCCCGAAGTTTTGGGAAACGCTAGGTTATGATGCCAATGAAAAAAATCACGGAATAGAAGACTGGTTAGACGCCATTCATCCTGAGGATAAGCCCCTCATCAGGGCTTGTATGGATAAGCAAAAATCAGAGCCAAATCATTCTTTTGATCAGGTAGTGCGTTATTTACATAAAGATAAATCAACGGTTTATATTCGCTGCCGTGGATTTTCTATCTGTAATGAACAAGGTCGGCCGACCCGTTTACTGGGCATTCACACCAATTTAACCAATTACATGGTTCAAAAAAACAGCTTAACAACTGAAAACTTAATCATTAAAGAGAGGCTTAACTACGCTTTAGAAGGCAGTCAAGATGGTGTATGGGATTGGAACTTAGAGACTAATGCCGTTTTTTACTCGCCACGCTGGAAAGCAATTCTAGGATTTGAAGACTCCGAATTAGAAAATGCCTTCGCGAGCTGGGAGGCTTTACTCCACCCTGAAGACATTGCAACCACCAAACAATATGTTCAAGCTTACATAGAAAGCGATGCGATCAGTTTTGAGACGCGCTTTCGCATGCGCCATAAAGCGGGGCATTATATCCCTATTTTGTCGCGTGCTAAAAAAGTACAGATACCCTCCAAAAATGGCGAAAAACCCGCCGTTCATTTGATTGGTACTCATGTTGATCTAACCGACATTGTGGCGATTCAAGATCGTTTAAATCAGCAAATTAGACTCACCGAGTCTTATATTAATACCTCTTCTACTATCATGCTCGCATTAGACAACGACGCCAATATCACCATGCTCAATAAAAAAGGCAGCGAAATTTTAGGCGTCAGCCAAGACTCTGTCATAGGAAAACCTTGGTTTGAACAGGACTTTTTTCCTAAAGAACTCAGAGAACAGTTTAAAACAGGTCATATCGCCTTTCGAGAAGAAGGACTCGATTTAAGCCAGCCCGTGGATCATGCTTTAATCACCTCAACGGGTGAAAAAAGAATATTTACCTGGAGCGATACACATCTGCGTAATGAGTCAGGCGAGATCATCGGTTCAATCAGTTCTGGTATCGACATTACTGAACGAACCAAAGTTCAGCAAAAACTAATTGCAAGTGAAAATCTTTTAAAGCAAGCGCAAAAACTTGCCAAAATAGGCCATTACACCCTGGACTTAACCCGTGATAGTTGGTCATGCTCAGAAGAAATCGACCTGATATTTGGTATTGATTGTCACACCCCTAAAACGATTCAAACGTGGAGTGAAATCATCCACCCAGATCACCGCCAAGAGATGCAAGACTATCTACAATATGAAGTCATTGCTCAGAAAAAACGGTTTGATAAACAGTACCGCATCATTAATAAAATCACACAAGAAACTTTATGGGTGCATGGTAAAGGCGACTTACAATTTGATGGAAATAACCTCCCTACTGAGATGTTTGGTACTATTCAGGACATTTCACAACAAAAAACTACAGAAGAACAACTCTCTCTAGCCTCTAATGTTTATAAAAATGCCAATGAAGGCATTATGGTGACCGATAACCGCGGAGTTATTGTCGATGTAAACCAAGCCTTTACCAATATTACCGATTATAGCAAAGCCGATGTTTTAGGTAAAAACCCAAAGATTCTAAACTCTGGCCTAAACGATGCCGAGTTCTACCAAACCATGTGGCAATCTATTCATGAAACGGGGAAATGGGCAGGTGAAATATGGAATCGCAAAAAAAGTGGCGAATTTTATCCTGAATTTATCACCATCAGCACCATTAAAAATGATCAAAATGAAGTGCAAAACTATTTAGCTTTATTCTCGGATATTAGCATTCAAAAAAACCACGAAAATAAGCTCCATAGAATGGCACATTATGATGCCTTAACCGGTTTACCGAACCGCGAATTATTCCGGGATCGCTTAGACCAGGCCATCTCTCGTTCCAATCGCGATAACAGCATTGTATCCTTAGCTTTTTTAGATCTGGATGGTTTTAAAACCATTAATGATACCCATGGACACGAGACGGGCGATCAACTACTGAAAATCATTGGCAGTCGATACAGCAAGCAAGCCAGGGAGAGTGACACCATTGCGCGCCTTGGAGGGGATGAATTCGTTATTCTGCTTAATAATATCGATAGCATTGAACATTCCCTCAGTATTTACGATCGATTCCTAGAGGACACCAGAGAACCTATTGTGATCAACGGTCATAAATTAACCGTTTCTTGTAGTATCGGTATTACCTACTACCCACAATCTAGTCCAATCGATTCAGACCAATTGATACGTCAAGCAGATCACTCTATGTATCAAGCAAAGCTACTCGGTAAAAACTGTTATCACATATTTGATAATGAAAAAGATCAGGTCGCCCGTGCACTTCATAAAAAACTAGGCACCATTGCTCATGCCATACAAAATGAAGAATTTGTACTCTATTACCAACCTAAGGTTAATATGATTACTGGCCAGCCTCTTGGCCTAGAAGCGCTAATACGTTGGCAACACCCGGAAGAAGGCTTGCTTTTACCGGGTGCCTTTTTACCCGCCATTGAAAAACATAGTCTCTCGATTAATCTCGATAAATGGGTCATTGAAGCTGCTTTTAAACAAGCGGCCCTGTGGGCGCAACAGAATATTCTACTGTCCATCAGTGTTAATTTGGGTGGGCAAATCCTGCAAAACTATAAGCTGATTGAATTTTTAGAAAGTATGTTTAAAAAATACCCTCAGGTTTCTGCTCAACAGATTCAATTAGAGGTACTGGAAACCAGCGCACTAGAAGACATGGAACATGCTTCAAGCTTAATGCGCCACAGTGAAGCCCTTGGTGTCAAAGTTGCGATTGATGATTTTGGGACGGGCTACTCCTCTTTGGGATACCTCAAAAGCCTACCCGCTTCTTATTTAAAAATAGATCAATCTTTTGTGCGCGATATGCTCGAAGATGCAGGAGATTTAGCAATCCTTAAAGCGGTGATTGGCCTTGCCGAAGCGTTTGGTATGCAAACCATCGCTGAAGGCGTAGAAACAGATGAACACAGCCGACAATTGATTGCATTAGGCTCATTTATTGGACAAGGCTACGGCATTGCCAGACCTATGCCTGCAGAATCTGTCAAAAACTGGTTAACAGAGAAAGGTTATGATACCTCTGCGTAACTCGGGGACAAGGTAAATTGAAGTAAACCCTAGCGGATTTAAACAGCCCTCCTCAGACTCGGCTGATTGACCAATCTCTCACGCTTATGGTAAAGATTAGCCTTTTAGCTCACGGCCCACTCTCTCACTTGACACGCCATAATAAAACTAATAACAAGATAAGAAAAATATTATACCCAGTCAGTATTTAGTCATATATCCATAATTATCTTGGGTTATTATTACTTTCCAAATCCATTCGGTAGTCGAAAGTCATTTATGAGAAACCTGTTACTTGGGGCAAAGTATTTTGCTCAACAATCCCACAGCGAACAAATCAGCACAGAACATTTAGAAGCCTCTTTAGCCTGCCTTCAAGCCGTTGATCGAAAAGGCTATGATCTGCTATTGGAAGTCCTGCAAATAAAGGAAGTCGAATCCAAAAGTACAGAGCTCACTCCAGAGATTTTAACTAAGATTGCGGATGCCCCCAGAGTCCCCTACTCAACCAAAGTGACCGGTATTATTCAGCTATTAAAGATGGATGATTATGACCTAAGTTCGCAAATCACCGAACCGTTTGTCGATGTGGTTGCGGCTAAAGGGGCTTACCACCAAGTCATGGCGGAAGTCGCGGAAGTTAAAGCGCTGTTAAGTAGCCAAGTATTTGATCAAGAGCATGCGATTGAAGTGGTGAGCGATGCCGTCATGCAGATGGCTTGGGCAGATAAAGCCAATAAACCGCGTGCCATCTTCTTTTTCTTAGGGCCACCTGCCACCGGAAAAACCTATTTATCCGAATTACTCGGTAAGGGCTTACAGGGTTACAGCTTTAAAAGCTTTGATATGACGCAGTATGTCTCCGAGCAAGAGGGTTTTGGCCTGACAGGACTGCGCAAAGGCTTTAGTGATGCCGCCCCCGGTCAACTGACCGAGTTTGTTAAAAACAATCCTAAGTCTATTATTGTATTTGACGAGATAGAAAAATCTCATACGCGTGTCCAAACCGCACTTTTAAGAATGCTCTCTTCGGGCTGGGTGCAAGATGAATTCCTTATGGAAGATATCGATTGCCGTGAGACGATTATTGTCTTTACCTCAAACTTAGGCAGCGAGCTTTATAGCAATCGTACCTTCCTAGAGCAAGTCGCGAAAGCGCCACATCAAGCAAGAGATTCCATTCTCGATGTCATTCGTACCGAGAAGAAGATCGAAAAAGGTCATTCCGTTTCAGCCATTCCACCAGAGATGATTTCACGTTTATCGCAAGGTGGCGTGGTGCTGTTTAGCAAACTGACTTTAACGGGCCTGTCACGCATTGCTTTAAATCAATTAACCGCTGAGCGCAAAGCGTTTGAAAAACGTTTGGGCATTCAAGTCAACTTAAGCAATATCGATGAGTTGGTTAAACTACTCGTTTTAAGTTTTGCACCGCAGTTTGATACTCGTGCGATGAAATCTCGCTTAGTGGATTATGTGTTTGATCCCGTGACTGATTATCTACAAGCTAATTTAGGCGTCGAAATTGAGTCTATGCAGATTACCCTGTCAGACCAAGTCTTGAACTTTCTAGCCGAGGAAGATTTAGAACTTTTAACCCAACAAATGACTATTAAACACCAGCGCGCTTTTTTTGAGATTAATGTTTCTCAAAATGGCTTAGAGGTGTTGTTAGACCTAGACAATCTGCGCATTGAGAAGCTGTCTCGCGGTGCTGATTTTAAAGATTCATCGGGTATTGTCGTTGATCTTCCTGAAGTCTCTTTTGCGGACATTGCAGGTCACGACAAGATTAAAATGCGCTTACTTGAAGTAGTCAATCTGGTTAAGAACGCTCAGCAATTAAAAGATTTAGGCGAGCAGCCACCTAAAGGCATGTTGTTGTATGGCGTACCAGGAACCGGTAAAACCTTACTCGCTAAAGCCTTTGCGCATGAAGCACAACTGCCTTTCTTAGCGTGTTCTGGTAACGACCTGTTAGATGAAGGGTTTATCCGCAAGTTATTTGCCCGTGCCCGTGAATACGCGCCCGCGCTGATTTTTATTGATGAAATTGATGCCGTACCAAAACGTGGCTCGGGCGGTGCTTATGCCGATGCCTTAGTGAATCGCCTACTGGTTGAAATTGATGGTTTTAGTTCGGGTCAAAGTGATCTGTTTATTATTGCGGCAACCAATCGAAAAGAGAATATCGATGGGGCAATCTTAAGATCAGGGCGTATTGATTTACACTTTGAAGTACCGCAATTGGATAAGGGTGCGCGTCGTTGGTTTATTGAACAAATGTTGAAAAAACCGATATTTGATAACGCCATTGATGTAACTGTTTTAGTCACCTTAACCGCCGGGCTAAGTGGTGCTGACCTGCAAAAAATCAGTCGTGAATCTATTATTTATGCCCTACGCGAATCCATCGAATGCATTTCTGAAGCGACCTTAATTGACCAGGTCAACACCCTAAAATACGGTCATGAATTAGTGCTTGAAGATAATGAAATTCGTATGCAAGAGACCGCTTATCACGAAGCAGGTCATGCTGTGGTTTCTAAATTGATGCTACCCGAACGTAAGATTGAACAGATTACCGTGGTGGCGCGCTCAAACTTCTTAGGCATGGTCTCTTATGATTCTGAACAACAACATGATTATCACCAAGACTTTCTATTTGGCTTAACTTGCGTGGCTTTAGCTGGACGAGTAGCACAGAAGAAACAGTTTGGAGATAAAGGCATAGACAGTGGCGCTTCTGGAGATTTAAACCAAGCGATGCATTATGCATGGTTGGCGATTGGTAAATGGGGCATGGATTCAACATTAGAAAACATTAATGTTGAAAAATTGCAGGAACTCAGCCAGCAAGCCTATTTTCAAAAAGAGATTGAAGCCAGCATTCAAGCATGGATGGCTAAAGCGACGCTAAAAACAGAAGAGTTGGTGAATCAACATTGGCAAGCACTGGAACAAGTTGCCTTGTCAGTGTTAGAAAATGAAGTCTTAGATGAAGTCGAGTTATTAGAGATTATGCAGAAACACCAAGCTTAATATTTTTTAAACAATAAAATTAGTTAATCAGTAAAGAGGAAGCAAAAAATGGCGATTAAGATCACGCAAATCCAGGGTTATTTAGATGACATGGGCGTCAACTACGAAAATAGAGACGATGAGACACTGGTATTTCCGATGTCTGATGATGACAACAAGATTGTCATTATTGTTAAAGTTTTAGAGGACGGTGAATATCTACAGATGCGCACATTGAAGCATTTAGATGACCTGCTTGCCGAAGCGGCAGAAGATAAGCGCGTTGATTTATTAAAGTGGATGCTTGGAACTAACTACAAGCGTAAACTGGGTGCTTGGGAATATGATCCTGAAGACCATGACCATCATATTGCAGTCGGCCACTCTATTGAAGATGGTGATTTAACTCTGAAGCAATTCATGCGTATGTTTAAAATTGTTGCCAACAGCTTGGATGACATTCCTGAAATGAAAGAAATCTTAGGTATATCAGACGGTATGTCAGCTAAAGAGAAGAAAAGACAAGAGCTGATGAAGCAGCTTCAAGATTTAGAAGAAGACGGCATTTAATCTAACTTAAGTTTGATTAATGACATTAGGCTAGAAGTAACTCTCTAGCCTTTTTCCGTTTGTCAGCCCCTTTTGCCAGCCCTCTTCCCCTCTCTTAAAAAACCTTACATGCCCCATTGATAAAGCATGTACCTAGGAATAAACATGCCGTATTTAGATCAAATCAAACCTGTCATTGTCGACTTTTTAGTTGAGAACACCTCTTGGGCCTTTAATTCAAAAAATGCCAAACGACTCTCAATACTGAACAATGGTGACGATCAGCAGATTGTCTTTGAGGATAGCGAAGAATCGCTGACCATTACTTTTAGCCATCCGTCTACTGCAAAAGATTTTGGTCAAAAAATCACGGCCTATTATGAGGACAAAGATTTCAGTCTACCTAAGCCGCCTTATATCCTTACCGCGAATGAGTCCGATGGTTTAAGACTTAAACGCGTGATCACGGCTGAAAATGAATCGCAGCTAGAGCAATTAAAATCAAATTTCTCTGCCTTTATTACCGAGGGCTTGAATTTCTTAGAGAAGAGTATTCAAACCTTTGAAGGTATTCTCAATACCGCTGATACGTCCGAATCGACAGCCAGCACTCCAACGCCACGTTCAAGCACTGCCAAACCTAAACAAACCCCAGCGCCTAAAAAACCTAAAGCAAAAACAAAACCGACACCAGCAGGTCAAATCACCCCAGCTGCGGATGTGATTCGTAGTTATCTTGAAAGTCGTTCTTATAAATTTCGTGAGCGTACCCGAGCCAACAATCGACTGATTTTTGTATTAGGTTTCAGCACCGAAAAGTATGAGGATACAGATGGCGACAAATCCCTACAAATCATCGCTTCCGTTGAAGAAAACGGTGAATTAATCCGCTTTGAAACCCCACGTTTCTATGATATTTACAAAGGCATTGATGCCACCGATGAAGATGCCATTTTCGTCATGTACCAAAAAGCGGCGAACCTAATAGCACATCTACAGTATGGTTATAAATTGGTTAAATTCTGGTTAGACCCTACCGATGGCGAACTTAGAATGCGTTTAGATTTTCCGATTGAAAGTGGCGAACTACAACATTCACAACTAGACCGACACTTTAAAGGACTTGTGCAATTTGCAGATACCTTTGCAGAAAAATTTGAGCGTTATGTTTTAGGCGATGCGCCGGCACAACGTTTTCATGATGAAGTGATTAAAGTGGAGCGCAAAGAGAGCGCCGTTAAAAACACCATTTCAGCGATGAACTTGGAAGAACGGTTGGCACAACTTACACCAGAACAGCTGGCCAAATGGAAAAAATCAAGCCAAGCACTTTTAGATGATATGAGCGATTCAAGTGACACAGAGTCAGGTGGCATTTAAATGAAGAAGTTATTAAGATTGATTACCGATTCGCATGTTTTTTTATTGGTTTTCTGGACAGTTATAGTCGGTATTGCAAGTCTGCTGATTTTTATGTGGTTAATGGATTCTGACAATATAATCTATCATCTCGGTGGATTTTCAGCGCCTTCACCTAGCGAGATGAGTCAAGAATCTTCTGGCTACTTTGGTGCTTTAGGCGGTTGGGCAATCGGTTTTGCAGGCGCTTTAGTGGCAATTCGCATTGCTGGCGTAGCCACCAGCATTCAGCAAAATGACTCTTTGCGTGCCCGTGAAGAGATTCTCGAAGCCGAAGTTAACTTAATATCAGGTTACAACTCTAGAATCATTATGGCTTTACTGGAATCCAAAAGAGCCTGCGCTGCCGTATTGATTGATATCCAGAATCAAAAAGATCAATTTGTACGTGAACAACGTAAACGTAATGCCAACCCTATCTTTCATAACAGCATTAAAGGTGGGCAAACGCTTTCTGCGGCCTCTAACGACGATGTTATCAAACCCTTAGAAAGCATCTCTGAATCGACTGAGAACCGTAGATATCTCATTACCAAGCTGACGGATCTAGTCCGTGAAATCGAATGTGCGGTTCGCGATCCGGTTTTTATAAAAGCGGCACGCTCTATGGCTAAAACCGAGTCTAAAGTTCAATCATTGAATACCTTTTGTAGCCTGCTGGCGAACAGTTCTAAAAATCCAAAACCTTTTGCCGATATTATTGATTCCTATTCAAAAGTCATTTTAGAAGATGCAGCGTTCTTCGATTTTATTCAAACCTATGAGAACACGACGCACAACTTTGCAGCCGGCATAAATGATTTAAGAGCGGACTCTTTATATCAATCCTATACTAAAGATATTGAACAGCTGATTACCGAGATGAAAGGCACCGACAAAGACTCTTTAAACCCCTCTGAAGCGGCTTGGGTGTTACTCGGTATGTTACTGCTACAAGAGTTTGGTAAAAAGCCAAATGAAGCGTTACGCTTTAACCAAGGCTTTTTATTCATAGGACTAATGCTCGGTTCTTTGCCAAATAACATCAGTGTCTATCAATATTTTGATCATAAGCTTGAAGACTCTTTAACAGATTACAGCAAACAGGCGATTCAAAAGCTTAAGAAGCAGATGAGAGTATTAGCAGATAGCGTGTACTTTCCACATGGTAAAAACCAGCAGGATCAGCAAGGTGAAAGTGGATTGTTAAGAGAGATTAATGATGTACTCGTACACAGCATCAAAAAGACACCAAGTTTGTTAATCATTAAAGCAGAAACCCGTGGCCTGAGTTTAACGGATGATAAAACGCAAAACACAGAGAATCGGAGTTCTAAAAATATCGATAAGATTTAAGGTTTAATTTAAAGCGACCCTGCGCTCACATGATTTTATAAAGCCGCAGGACATGCCAGGCCTGGTCACTTTAAAAACCAACCCCTTTATTCCGCTAAAAGTGCATCAATTTTCTGTAAATGGTGTACTTCATCCCACTCAGTACCACCAAATAAGGCCAACCGGATTTGACCTTTTTTATCAATGAGATAACTGCTTGGATAAGCAAACACATTCCACTCTTTAACGGCACTGACAGCGGCATCTAACAACACAGGAAAATTCACAGGGTGTTCTATTAAGAACTTCTCTACCTGAGATTTTTCTTCACCTAAATTCACCGCTAGAATTTCAAAATCTTGTTGAGCATAATGGGTTTTTAAACGCGCCATCGACGGCATTTCATGCACACACGGCGGACACCAGCTTGCCCAGAAATTGACCAAAACTACCTTATCTTGATAGGCTTTTAAATCATATCTTTCACCCGTTAGATTGGGTAACGCCAAAGCTAAGTTTTGTGCACCTTGGTAGGGCTGTAATTCACTGCTACGGGTTTGTTTAACCTTTATTTGATTGTCTACCTGCAAAGGACTCACTTGTCGGCTCTGCTGCATATAAGGCTGTTGTAAATTCATGACCTGAACAATGAGTTGATCCAACTTCAAGGCTTGCTGTTTTTCACGGTTTGAAGCATCCGGTCTAAAATAATAGCGGTCGCGCACTTGTGGCAAGTGATGCACAAAAACATCGCTGCCAGCGGTTGCTAAGCTCTCTGCTAATGAGGTAACCCGCCAACGCCAAGGTGAGAGCTCTGCTTGTAAAATTGAGATAGGGAGATTACTATTGGCAACTTGCGGCCAGTAGTTTGCGAGTTGCCCTGGTACAGGTGTATTCAGATAGAGATTCGGGTTAACGAGAATTAAACCCAGCTGTTGCTTGGGTTGCTGTAAATAGAACTGCAACCCGCGCAGAACAGTTTGCGCCGCTTTATTGGGTGCGATTATCCACAGTGGTAAGCCATCTTGTTGGGCTTGCTCAATGATTGCCTTTGTCCATTCCACTGGGATTTCATCCACCGCACTGGGCGTCGGAGAGAGAAACATTGCCTCGTAGAAATCGACAAACCAACTCTCAATACCTTGCTCTGCTAAACCTTCTGCAATCTTTTGCTCTTGCGGTAAAACGCCATACTCTGAGGGTAACCACAGTAAACGTCCAATCGGATTTTTTACAGGTGTTTGCTTGAATGCAGTAGAGGCGGGTTGGATTTTCTGTAATGTTAACTCTACATCAGTCAGCGTCACAATCAAACTGCTTAGTTTAACTTGGCCACTGCTGTTTTCAACCGCTTGTGCAGACGCATAACCACTCTGAAAAACCATCAGTGCTAACAGCAAAGCCGTAGGTTTTCTAAAAACAAGAACAATAGAAAATGCAAAGTCCTTAGATGTAAATATTGCGAATTGCATCAATAAAGCCCTTAAGACCCAGCAATCTTTTAAAAACATACTCAGGCATCCCTCTTGGTTAATTTTTATAACTGTTTACTTTAACAAAAGTTCATTTACATAAAGCAATTGGCTGTATGTAACCAATTCTATAAAAATGCACTGATTGCACTCACGATGGCTTTTGGACTTATGTCAACTTCTGCTTTTGCAGACTCATGGTCTTTCGATGGCCAGAGCATCGATCTTTTAGATTCAAGTTGCCAATGCACTTGGTCTTTTGACGACAAATAACGACAAATTGACTGTCGCGTAAACAGAACAGGCCTGGTAGGAATTATTCCTACCAGGCCTGTTCTGTTTGTAAAACCCTTAACAGACGTTAGATGCTTCCTGAAACCCTGGGTTCCAAGGATGATCTAAACGAATTAAGCCATTATCGACAGGTGGGACTGAAATATCGTTGCTACACTGTTTCCATGCGTTAAATCCACCAGCTAAGTTCACGACATTGGTATAGCCCATTTTAATCATTGTATCGACCGCTAAAGCACCGCGCCCTCCGGACAGACAGAACACCACCCATCCTTGATCCAAATCAGAAAACTCACCTTTATGACCTTCATAACAAGCGTCGCACATCGGCTCTAACATGCCACGTGGAACATGCATAGACATTGGAATCGTTCCCTCTAAATATTCAGCAGGTTCACGCACATCTAATGGCTTGAAGCCGCCGCATTTAAATAAATCTTGAGCTTCTTTTGTGCTGACTTCTTTAATATTGGCTTTGGCTTCCGCCACAATATCTTTTAAACGCATTGGCATAACAAACCTCTTTATTTTCCTTATGAAACATGTGGTTACACACCCAATACAGCATAACTAAGAAAAAGATAAAGTGTCATTTTTGTGAAATAGATGCTTTCTTTATTATGTGAGACCTCTGCACGGGTCGATTCAGGGTTTTTTAAGTGCACCCAAATTAAGCCTTTGGCGATGATCAAACAATCGGCGGCTAGCAAGCTCTACCGCGATTAAAGTGCCTAAGCCTGTTGATGTCGCAATCAATAGCATAATCATAATTTGATACTTGACCGCTTCTGCAGGGTCGGCACCGGCTAAAATTTGCCCCGTCATCATCCCTGGCAAGGAAATAATTCCAGCCGCAACTAACATATTAATCACCGGAATCATCGCTGCATGTAGACTTTGTTCTTTGATAAATTGCATGGACTGTTTGGCAGTTTTACCTAAGGCAAGTTGCGCTTCTATTTTAGCTTTAAGCTGTACCGCACTGCGGGTTAAGGTATCTAACCCCAAGCCAATCGCCGTCATACTATTGCCTAATAACATGCCAAGCAAAGGGATAAGATATTGTGGTTGGTACCAAGGATCTGGTTGAATGACAAATACCAACACGCCCACCAATAACATTAACGAGGTAAACGATAAGGAGAGTAAACCAATCCACAATCCACGTGATTTTTTGAAGCGATACTGCTGTCTTTTGGAGATTTCGTAACCAGCGGCACAGAGCATTACCAGGCCAATTAGGACAATCCACAGCACATTCTCGGTATAGAAAACCCAGCTCAACCAGATTCCCATAAACAATAATTGAGCAACCATTCTCAGAGTCGCCCACCACAACTGTTTGACCTGGCTAAAGCCGTTCAACCACAGCACACCGCCGAGTAGAAAGACTAATATAGACAGGGTCAATAGATCCCAATAACTGATTAAAATCATAATATTTGGTTACTTTTTAATATAAAAAAGAGTATTTATTTAAAATCACCAGGCCTGGTTATCAGGCATTAATGATCAGGTTTTATTAAGCTTACTTCAATATGACCTGCCGATCTATTGGCGTCATTCTTTGAGCCTGAGCGACATCATGGCTAATCCACAGAATAGCACGCTGTGATTCAATTTCTTGTGCATTTTCATGTAAATAGCGCTGTAAAAAAGCTTCCACTTTCAACGTGCTTGCAGGATCTAGATTGGCGGTAATCTCATCCAATAACAGTACCTTGGGTTTAAACGCCAAACCCCTTAATAAAGCCAAACGTTGTTTTTCGCCACTGGAACAACTGTCTGGGTTTTTCTGTAATATGCTTGTCTCTAATCCCAACGCCTGTAGCTGTTGAGAAGTTGGGGCTTCGGTAAAGTGGCCTGCGATCGACTCTAACCACCAAGCGGTTTCGGCGGCAAAATACATCACCTGGCTCCGCCAGAATTCCGGACAGATGGCATTTTGCGCGGTGCCATTTAACCAGGCCTGGCCAGTATGTGGAATCAGATCGGCAATGGCTTTTAATAACTGTGATTTGCCCGTTCCGGAGACGCCAGACAACATCCACACCTGCCCCGCCAGTATCGTTAAATCCTGTGGGTTCAACATGCCTTGCGCTTCAATGCCTTGAAGTTGTAACAAAGGGGTTATTTCACCACTGGCATCAGATGAAAGTTGTTTACGGTTCTGCATGAGTTTATTTCTTTTCTAGATTCGCATAGGCGGTCACCAACCATTTAGAGCCGGCATTTTTAAAGTTCACATTGATACGTGCATGATCACCACTGCCTTCAGTCCCCATTACGGTACCCTCGCCAAACTTCTGATGAAACACACGTTCACCCGCACTGAATCCAGTTTCATTTTCCGCCGCCAATGCGGCCTTTAAGCTGGCGTTCATGCCGCTGTCATAACCGCCGCCAGTGGTGGGCCTAACCGTTCCAGAAAGACGTACAAAATCAACACACTCCTCCGGAATCTCTTTAATAAAACGTGAAGGCATTGGATAAACTTCAGTGCCATGGACTCGGCGATGATTGGCAAACGTAATCATTAACTGTTTTTCGGCACGCGTCACACCGACATACGCCAAGCGGCGCTCTTCTTCTAAACTGGCCGGATCATCATGTGAGCGTTGCGATGGAAACAAGCCCTCTTCGACACCAATCATAAACACCAATGGAAACTCCAGCCCTTTGGCGGCATGAATGGTCATTAATTGCACCGCTGACTCCCACTCATCTGCTTGCTGTTCACCGGCTTCTAATGCCGCTTGTGCCAAGAAGTCTGCTAATGGATTATCGTATTGTGGATTGAGTAACAGCGTGCCATCTTGCTGTGCGACGGAATCAAGCCCGTCGGCAATCACCTGGCTCTCGGTCGGCAAGCCTTCTGCCGTAGTTTGTGCAGCCGCTTGTTTAAACTGGCCTGCGGCATTGATCAATTCGTCAATATTTTCTAGGCGGCCTTTGCCTTGCTCTGAACTGTCTTTTTCAAAATGCGCTTGCAGACCTGAGCGCGAGACGACCTTTAACATCTGATCTTCTAACGACAAACCTTGCGTGGCTTCGGTCATACTTTCAATCAAAGACAAAAAGCCGGCAATCGAGGTTTTAGCGCGTGCCGTTAAGCCTTGCTCAACCAACTGTTCGGCGGCTTGCCACAGCGACACTTGATTATGTTTGGCGACTTCACGAATGCTATCGGCGGTTTTTTGACCGATACCGCGTGGTGGATGGTTGTAGGCGCGTTCAAAAGCGGCATCATCATCACGATTAACCAATAGACGCAGATAACTCAATATATCTTTGATTTCAGCACGATCATAAAAGCGTAAACCGCCATAAACGCGATAGGGAATTTGCGCCTGCATTAACGCCTGCTCCATGACACGCGACTGGGCATTGGAGCGATATAAAACCGCCGCTTCATTACGAGAACCGCCCTGTTCACACCACGCCTCAATCTGACCACAGACATAACGCGCTTCATCATATTCATTAAAGGCTTCATAGACTTTAATCAACTCGCCATCTTCACCATCAGACCACAGCTGTTTACCCATTCTGGTGGTGTTATTGGCAATCAAGGCATTAGCGGCTTTTAGAATGGTACCAGTGGAACGATAGTTTTGTTCAAGGCGAACCATTTTGACATTGGCAAAATCTTCTTCAAACTGGCGGATGTTTTCGACCTTCGCACCACGCCAACCATAAATAGATTGGTCATCATCGCCGACCACAAATAACTTACCCGAACCACCGGCGAGAACGCGTAACCAGGCATACTGCAAGCTATTGGTATCTTGAAACTCATCCACCAATATATGTTTATAACGCGCTTGATAATGCGCCAATACCTGCGGATTTTTCAGCCACAGCTCATGCGCTCTTAATAATAACTCGGCAAAATCCACCAGGCCTGATCGCTGACACTGCTCTTCATAAGCCTTATAAACCTGTACCATCTTGCCAACGAAAGGGTTGTGATCAATGTCAATATGATGCGGACGGCGACCTTCCTCTTTCTCGCCATTAATAAAGGCTTGAATTTGTTTATGTGGCCACTGATTCTCATCCAACTCCATGGCTTTTAACAGACGTTTAATAACGCGCTTCTGGTCATCTGAATCTAAAATTTGAAAACTTTGTGGCAAACCCACTTCTTGATGATGCTGACGCAGTAGGCGATAAGCGATGCCGTGGAATGTCCCCATGGTCAAGCCTCCAGCCTGCTGGCCGATCAACGACTCTATACGCCCACGCATCTCACTTGAGGCCTTATTCGTAAAGGTAACAGCCAGTACATTATAAGGTGAGAAGCCCATGACCTGAGTTAGCCAGGCGATACGATGCACCAGAACGCGGGTTTTACCACTGCCTGCCCCGGCTAAAATCAGAGCATGCGTATCCTCGGCGGTAATCGCCTCACGCTGTGCATCGTTTAAATCATTTAATATATAAGAGATATCCATGGGGTTTCCAAAACAGTTGAAGAGGGTCAGATACGATTATGAGCAAGAATAAGGCTCCACTAATCTAATAATCGATGACCTGCAGATTTTATCGCAATTTAAGGCCACTCACGTGACCTTCTCAAATGGATTAAGCTATCCAGATACGTTTCAGCTCTTATTTACTCAATTTTTTTGAGAAAGTAAGTGTTCTGGGTCGCTTCCACACCCCTACAAGCAAACGATGGATGCTTTTTACGCAAAAATCCTTGCATTAATCAGTTTACCCATGCAATAATAGCAGATATTCAAAATTCATTGATTCAATTGGATGACTTCAACCTAAAAGATTGCCAGTCTATTCACATCAAAAAATATCCCTAAACGAATCCAAACCGAACGCTTTTCACGCTTGAAATAAATCGTGCAAATTAAGTATGGGTGCATTCTTTAGAAGTATAAACAAACAGAAACACAGAAAATCTCAGGAGAAATCATGATTTCAACAAGCGACGCTAATTTCGAAACAGAAGTATTACAATCAGATATCCCAGTCCTAGTCGACTTTTGGGCTGAGTGGTGTGGACCTTGTAAAATGATTGCCCCAATCTTAGACGATGCGGCGACAGAGTATGAAGGTAAAGTAAAAATTGCCAAATTAAACATTGATGAAAATCCAGCAACTCCGCCTAAATATGGTGTGCGTGGTATTCCTACATTAATGTTATTCAAAAATGGTGAAGTTGATGCAACCCACGTAGGTGCACTTTCTAAATCACAATTGAACGCATTTTTAGACGGCAACTTATAAGCCGCTCTCCCCAGTGCATTCTTGATGCACTGGAGGAATGAATAACCATCCTTTCGAAATTCTTACGAATCTAAGACTTTTTAGACAAGCTCTTTAAACGAGTTTGACCCTAAACCAAAGACCCTTAATCCAATCCTACAGATACCCAAAAAACTATGCATTTATTAGACTTAAAAAAACAATCAGCCGCTTCTCTACTCGATTTAGCAGCAACCATGGGGCTGGATCACCTAGCTCGCTTACGTAAACAAGATATTATTTTTGCAATCTTAAAAGCGCACTCGAAAAAGGGTGAGGATATCTTTGGGGAAGGCGCGTTAGAAATCCTGCCAGATGGCTTCGGATTCTTACGTTCTGCCGATGGCTCTTATTTAGCGGGACCGGATGACTTATATGTCTCTCCTAGCCAAATCCGTCGTTTTGGATTGCGTAAAGGCGACACCATTCAAGGTAAAATCCGTCCACCGAAAGAAGGTGAACGTTATTTTGCATTGTTAAAAGTTGAAACCATCAACTATGAAGACCCTGCGGTTGCAAGTAAGAAAATTGCCTTTGAAAACTTAACGCCACTGCACCCTAATGAGCGCCTAACCATGGAAATTGGTAACGGCAGCACAGAAGACATCGCGCCGCGTATCATTGATATCGCAGCGCCGTTTGGTAAAGGTCAACGTGGATTGATTGTTGCGCCACCAAAATCTGGTAAAACCGTTATTTTGCAGCAGATGGCACAGTCTATCGCTGAGAATTATCCTGACGCTTATTTGATTGTATTATTGATTGATGAGCGCCCGGAAGAAGTGACCGAAATGCAACGTACCGTTAAGGGTGAAGTGATTTCTTCAACCTTTGATGAGCCTGCAACCCGTCACGTACAGGTTGCTGAAATGGTCATTGAGAAAGCTAAACGTCTAGTTGAGCATAAAACGGATGTTATCATCCTGTTAGACTCAATTACTCGTCTTGCTCGTGCTTACAACACCGTTGTGCCTTCATCAGGAAAAATCTTAACGGGTGGTGTGGATGCCAATGCATTACACCGTCCAAAGCGTTTCTTTGGTGCGGCACGTAACATCGAAGAGGGTGGTTCTTTAACCATCATCGCAACGGCACTGGTTGAAACGGGCTCTAAAATGGATGAAGTTATCTTTGAAGAATTCAAAGGTACCGGTAATATGGAACTTCATCTAGCGCGTAACATTGCAGAAAAACGTATCTTCCCTGCAATTAACATCACTAAGTCAGGAACTCGTAAAGAGGAATTACTGACGACACCTGATGAGCTACAGAACATTTGGGTACTGCGTCGTTTCTTACAAACGTTAAATGAAGTTGATGCGATTGAAACCTTAGTCGATCAAATGAAAGTCTCTAAGACGAATGCCGTTTTATTCGAATCAATGAAACGTTAAAACATGATGCTTGAAGGTCTATTTAGACTTAATCTAGGACTAGGTTAGGCCTTTAAGCATTAAATTAAACGAGAGATGACTTCAATCACCTCTTACTTTTAGAACCCCCTTAAGAATAAAAGAACTTGCATTTACTATTTATATGAATATAATGCTCTTCTTTTACAGAATTAACTAATTAATTGGACCGTCATTATGCAAGCAGACATTCATCCAGAGTATAAAGATGTAGTTTTCCAGGACATTCAAACTGGCGAAACTTTCATCACTCGTTCTACCATTGAAAAAACCACAGGCGAAACTATCACTCTAGACGGTACTGACTACCCACTAGTACGTGTGGAAGTTTCTAGCGCATCTCACCCTTTCTATACTGGTAAGCAAACGCTTGTCGATACTGAAGGTCGTGTTGAGAAGTTCAAGCAGAAATACGCTCGTCGTTAATAGCTTATTTAGGATTTATCCTAAATTCTCTATTCAAAAGCGCTACCGACATTTGTCGCTAGCGCTTTTTTTATGCCCGTCATTTAAACTTAAAGCCGCTTAACCTCCAAACCCACCCCTCTACTCCCCATAACATATGGCTTAACAATTGCTTTTAAAACTGTAAGTTTATAACCAACACAACAAACACGTTGTATTCTTCTCAAAAGCCATTAGAATCGGAACCATGTTTAAAATAACTCTCTCACTATTACTCTTAACAGCCTCAAGCTTACTCTCCTTTTCGACTTTAGCCGCCGAGGATTCTTGTGCCGCCGAAAAAATCGATGTCTGGACTAAAGCCAGCTATGCGACCAATGGTAGCAATCTAATTATTCAGGGAAAACGCGTTCGACTGGTCGGTCTTTATGCACCGCAAATTGAGCGCAAACATAAGTTCCACACCCCGGGTGAGCCACTGGCCAAAGAAGCGCAAACCTTCCTTAATAAACTACTCGCTAACAATGATCTAGAAGTAGGCGTGGAGTATGACTCCACTAAAATAGATAAATTTGGCCGTCAATTGGTGCATCTGTTTTTAAAAGATGGCACCAATGTCCAACAAAAAATTCTAGAAAGTGGCTTTGCCGTCAGTCGAATTGAAAACGCGAATACCAAACATGCAAAATGCTACTTCGAAGCTGAACAAAAAGCGCGCCTGGGTGGTTTTCAGCTATGGGACTATCTTGCCAAGAACCCTGACTCCCACTTCCCTTTAGCTAAAAGCAGTGAGCTAAACTCGCAAGACGAGGGATTCCGCATCATCCAAGGTAAAGTATTAAAGGTTGAGAAAAGCTCTAGCAACTACATTATCAATATGGACACGACAGGAATTCGTATTCCGAAACGTTATTGGGACCTGTTTGATTACAATGAAATCAAAAGACTCAAAGGCCAAGTCATCGAAGTACGTGGCCAAGCTTACCTTTATAAAGGCGTGATGTTTATGATAGTCGACCACCCTTTCTCAATTGATAAACTAAATCCCGTCAGAAAATAACCGACATAGAATCGTCTTAACCCCCTTCAGGTTAGCTACAACCATTGAAACTTCCTTAATAATGACCAGGCCTGGTCATTTTTAGTTTTCGCACGCCCTACTTTCCGCTAGAATAGTCTCTTTCTTTTATTCAGATAAAGGGCCTTCCCATGGCAGAGCTACAAAACGACCGTTTCTTACGTGCACTTCTTAGACAAGAAGTTGACCGCACACCTGTTTGGATGATGCGTCAAGCTGGACGTTACCTTCCAGAGTACCGTGCCACTCGCCAAGTAGCTGGCTCTTTTATGGACTTATGTCGTAATAAAGAACTTGCCTGTGAAGTGACCCTTCAGCCTTTAGAGCGTTTCCCGTTAGACGCGGCGATTTTGTTCTCTGATATTTTAACGATTCCAGATGCAATGGGTCTAGGCTTAAAATTTGAAACTGGCGAAGGCCCAGTCATTGGTAATCCAGTTCGTACGATGGCTGATGCTAAGAAATTGTTTGTGCCTGATATGGCGTCTGAGTTAGGTTACGTGATGGATGCCGTGAGCACGATTCGTAAAGAGCTAAACGGTAGCATCCCTTTAATCGGTTTCTCTGGTAGCCCATGGACGTTAGCAACTTATATGGTTGAAGGCGGATCGAGCAAAACTTTCTCTAAAATCAAAGCGATGATGTTTGACCAGCCAGCAACACTGCACCACATGTTGGATGTCCTAGCGGATTCGGTCATCGCTTACCTAAACGCACAGATTCAATCTGGTGCGCAAGCGGTTCAAATCTTTGATACTTGGGGTGGCGTCTTAACACCACGTGACTATAACGAGTTCTCATTGCGTTATATGCATAAGATTGTCGACGGTCTGATACGTGACTACGATGGCCGTAAAGTACCGGTTATCCTCTTCACTAAAGGTGGCGGACAGTGGTTAGAAGCGATGGCTGATACTGGTGCAGATGCATTAGGTTTAGATTGGACAATGAACATTGACGAAGCCCGTGCCCGCGTGGGTGACAGAGTTGCGCTACAAGGCAATATGGATCCATGTATCCTATATGCTTCTCCAGAACGTATTCGCCAAGAAGTCGCTACAATTCTAGAGCAGTATGGACACGGTACAGGCCACGTATTCAATTTAGGCCATGGTATTCATCCAGAGATCAATCCAGAGCATGCTGGTGCCTTTATCACTGCAGTAACCGAGTTAAGTGGTCAATATCACAAGTAGTATTATTGATTCTTAAAACGAACCTACAAAAAAGCCCGCAATGTTAATTGCGGGCTTTTTTGTTTTTGAACTGAGTGAATACATTACTGTTCATGAAAAAATAGTAAATTAGAAAACTGTCAGACCTAAAGCTCTAATGACTCTGCGAATTGTATCGCCTGCAGATAAAATGTCGATAACTCAGAGGCAGACAGACCGGCAGGAATCTCAAAATCAGTTCGCCCCTGCTCCAAGCCTTTCACTGCATTTAATGCTAAGCCCAGCATACCTTCTCCGTTTAACAAAGCCTTATGCAGATGCACATCCAAACCGAGCTTATCCAATAACTCTGCTAAATCCGTATCCATGACCGCATCCAAACAAGAGAATAGACCTACTGTAAAATAGCTGTCTTTGGAAAACTGCCCCAACTCTGCCCCCACTAACTCACAAAACTTCGCGCGAATCAAAGAGGTCATGAACAACTCTATTGGTTTATCTTCAACACCCGATAAAATCAACATACTTGCCCAACTTTTAAGTCGATCTAATCCAAAACGCAGCACCGCATCATGAATCGAAGCAATCTGCACCCCGTGTAGATTTGTCTGCGCAACAAACTTCAGGAGTTTTTGACTCAAAGCCAAATCTTGACCAATAATATCTGATAATCGATGTAGATCGACATCCGGATCATAAACATTCGCTAACAGCTCTAATAGAGCCAACTTATTGTTTGGTAAACGCCTACCCACAATAATTTTTGGTTTGGCGAAGAAATAGCCCTGGAAATAATCAAAACCGAGCTTTAAACAAAACTCATATTGCTCACGAGTTTCGACTTTTTCTGCAAGCAACATAATGCCTTTGGCTTTAATACGCGACACATGTTTTATAAGTTGCTGTGGGGTCACATCAAGCAAATCAACCTTAATAATATCGGCAAATTTCTCAAGCACGACCAATTCAGGATTAAAGACGTAATCATCTAAAGCAATGGTATAACCCTGTTTTTTAAGGACGGTAAGTGCATCGATTAACTTTGAAGTGACTTTGATATCTTCAAGAACTTCAATCACCACCTTTTTACGCGGAAAAAAGGGTTGGACTTCTTTTAATAACAGCCCTTCGGTAAAATTCACGAATGCCAACTGACTATCCGAGAGTAACTCAGAAAGGCCAATATCACCGAAAGCGTTCATCATCACTTGTGCCGAGGCGACATCGCCCCCAACAATGACCGCATGATTATCTTCGGTGTTCGCCCTAAACAGGAGTTCATAGGCGATTACTTGAGTTTCAGTGTTAAATATCGGTTGGCGACCGATAAAAATATCTATCATTTCTGACACAAATTAACGTCCTATATCAAAACCCCACCTTGCATTAGAGACGGGGAATACTCATGATTAAATTAATTTCACAATACTCTTAAAAGACTATAACGCTTTAAACTCTTCAGGCATATCAACATCTTCATCGTTAAATAGAAATTTCTGCATCTCTTCCGTTAAAAAACTACGCGCTTTCGGATCTAAACTTGAAAGACGGTATTCATTAATCAATATCGTTTGCTGACCCAACCACTGTTTCCAAGCTTCTTTAGAGACATTGTCATAGACTTTTTGACCAACTTCTCCAGGAAAGGGTAAAAAATCTAAACCATCTAACTCTTCACCCATCTTGACGCACTGTACTTTTCTAGACATATTCTTTCTCCATAAGAGTCATTATTTTACTAACTGGAGCGGGGACACCTAAACTCACCTCAGCCTGACATAACTGCTGTTTGTTGACCCACTCACCATCAAATTGCATACTGTTTTCGCGCACACCTTGATACATCACTGGATGAATATCCAAATGATAGTGGCTAAATGTATGACGGAATACTTCCCATTCTACCAAACTCTGAGCAGACTCCGTTTCTGTTTCCACCCTTTTCACATCTGCTTGACAGCTTTGTAGGCAAGCATATTCTGGAAAACTCCATAAACCACCCCAAATCCCTTGTTGTGGTCGTTGGCGTAATAAGACCTGACCTTGCTGGTTCTCCAGAATCAAAAAATAAGCTTTTTTAATGGGTTTGATTTTCTTAGGTTTGGAGAAAGGAAATTCAGACACTCTATCCTGCTTTTGCGCCTGACAGGATTCGGCAACAGGACAGGTTCCACACTGCGGTTTTGAACGCGTACACAAGGTCGCCCCCAAATCCATAATCGCTTGAGTGTAATCATTGAAACGCACTTCTGGGGTTAAGGCGTCGGCAACCAACCAGAGCTTTTGCTCATTACTCTTTTCACCCGGCCAGCCTTCTAGCGCTAGATAGCGACTCAACACGCGCTTTACGTTGCCATCTAAAATGGCATGACGCTCACCAAGCGATATGGATAAGATTGCCCCGGCCGTAGAACGTCCGATACCTGGCAGCGATAAAACATCGTCAAAGCCGACTGGAAATTCACCCGCAAATTCATCACGAATCATTACAGCTGCCTTATGTAAGTTTCGCCCTCGAGCGTAATACCCCAAACCTGCCCAATGCCCTAACACTTCATCCTGTATCGCATCAGCCAAAGCTTCTAAGCTCGGAAAACTCTGCATAAAGCGTTCAAAGTAGGGAATCACTGTTTTGACTTGGGTTTGCTGCAACATAATTTCAGAGACCCACACACGATAAGGTGTAATCGCCTGCTGCCAAGGCAGATCATGCCGACCATGCTTGTCATACCAGGCCAGTAACAATGGTGGGAAAGTAGATAAATTTAAAGCCGTAGGAGAAGTCATAGGGGGTATTTTTTGTCACGTTCATTAAGTTTGAATTACGGTATACTATACCGATTATTTTTAACGTAACCAATTCAGATTTTACTATGACTCAAACACCTTCAGATACACCAGAAATCGACTCATCAGAGCCAACCCTTGACAAGCAAAAGGCGGAGACAAATACGCCACCTAAAGACTTTAGAATTAGAAGTTTTGCACTGCGCCAAGGCCGATTATCTCAAGCCCAACAAAATGCCACTGACGAACTTTGGCCAATCTACGGTTTAGAGTTGCAAGACAAATTGATCGATTTAACCGCTGTTTTTGGCCGCGATGCTCCGACAATTATTGAAATTGGTTTTGGCATGGGAACCAGCCTAGCGGCGATGGCGGAAGCCAACCCAGATCAAAACTATATTGGTATAGAGGTACACCGTCCAGGTATTGGCGCTTTGTTGAAACTGATTGGCGAGAAAAGTTTAACCAATGTTAGAGTCTATAACGATGATGCCATTGAAGTCTTAGCGCGTTGCATTCCAAAGGCCAGCTTAGCCGGACTTTACTTGTTCTTTCCAGATCCTTGGCATAAAAAGCGTCATAACAAACGCCGCATTCTACAAGCTGGATTTGCACAAACCGTCGCTAGCCACCTAAAACCTGGCGGACACTTCCATATGGCAACTGATTGGGAACATTATGCAGAGCAGATGATGGAAGTCATGAGCGAAGCCCCTAACTATCGTAATACCGCAGGCGAAAAGGCCTATACGCCTCGTCCAGATTACCGTCCATTGACCAAGTTTGAGCAACGCGGCCATCGTTTAGGTCATGGTGTTTGGGATCTGATCTTTGAACGTGTGTAAATAGGCTAATTCAAAAACCAATCAAAAAAGCCTATTGAAACAAACTGCTTAACTCGGCTATCAGTTGTTTTTGCTGTGGCTGATAAGCAGGCGAGGCCATTAGCTTGGTCATATCGACTTGCCAGCGGGCTTTTTCATAAATTCCGTCCACGACATTCTCAGAACGGCGATTAGCCTCAGTTTGTAAAGAACCTTGATAAATCAAAGGTACAGTCACCCCTTTTAACACCGATAAAGCCTGCGTTGGTTTTTCAATATTCAATAAAAACTGACTATCAATTTCAGCTGTATTCAAGTCATAGGTTCCCGAACCACTGCCTGAAAAACGTTGGCTATTGGCGCGAAACTGTTTTGCCGAATAAACACCTTGCTGCCACTTTCCAGAAAGATAAACGTTATCCAGCAAGGTACTGGCGGCTCGCGCCTCCAAAGTTCCGTTTAAGAGCTGATTGATATCCAAACCCTGTATTTTTACAGCCTTCAATTCCGATGAAAACAGACCATTCAGGCTTTGCTTAAGCGCCTTCTCACTAAGCCCTTTGCTTTGCAGGTTAAAGCGGCTCGTCAGTGTTCCCTCTAATATAGAGTTATCTGCACTTGAGGCCAAAGCGGTCTGTAAATCCAGTTGCTTTAATCGGCCTTTCCAATGATATTCTGGCGTTTCTTGAGTAACATCCACAGTAAGCTTTGAACGTAACTGTCCTTGATAGAGTTCAGCATCCAGCGGGGCAAATGCCAACAGACCCCGCTGTGCCAGTAGCGTTACTTGCAAGGAGGAAGCACTGACATCCCAGGCGTTTAACTGATTAATTATCAACTGGCCACTGGCTGTCAGGTTCTGTAAATTCTCTATAGGCAGACCCACTGGTAGATATCGCACCGTAGAGGCTTTAGATACCACACTAGGTGATTGCTCAGAATTGTCTAAATTGATTTGACCAGGCCTGGTTGTTTCTACAGGCGATAAATTATCGGCATGATCCTCAATCGCGTATTCAGCTTGATAAGTCTCTAAGTTAAGTTTATCAATGCTTAAATCAAACTCTAGAGCCGGCTCTTCACCCATTTGGTATGAGACCGAGCCTTGCAACTGTGTTTCATCAACCTGCACTTTTATCTTTTGCAATAAAAGTTTTTCACCATCCCACTGCCATTCAAATTGACCATTGCCTTCCGTCAGTGCTTTTTGGTCAATAAACTCTGGTAACGGCAACCCTAGATGATAAGCCCAATCTTTAAAATTTAATCCCTTCAAATCCACTGAACCATTGAGATCCGAATGCATCCCAAAAAGGCCTGAAAAACTACTGGTCATTTCAGCCTCTAAACCTACAAACTTAGCCTTAACGACACTAATATTTTGTGTCTGTAAATCCAATTCAAAACTCTGTCCAGAGGTGGTTAAGCGGATTGCAGGGACATTCTCTTCGACCGGTAAATTAAATGTAAACAGGCCGTCCCAGTTCGTCAAAGTCCACCGCTGAAAATGATCAGTGATTTCTAAGGTGGTGTTTAAATGAAAATCATAAGTTCTTAAAGAGGGGCTGTGTTGATAGGTAAAGTCACTGCTCACATCAAAAGGTTGCCCCTTAACGACATCAAAGGTCAGGATATTAACGGCTGAAAGTTTAGCTAAATGCCCTGCCACCTGATTTTCAAGTTGCAACTCTCCCTGACGTATGACTAGACTGTCAAACGCCCAATCAAAGCTTGCTTTTAGCCCTTCTGGCTTCATATCATTAACTTGAATCTGCTGTAACGATTCAAACCACTCTGATGCCGTTGGTGGATTATCATCACGCTTTAAAGATTCCGTAAAGCGCGCTAATTCTGGTGTTTTGGACAGCCCTGGCAACGTTGGTAACCATTGAGAGATTAGCTTAATATCAGACCAGTTATCACCTGTTGCGGTTTTGATTAAGTGTAACTTTGGTTCAATCAACTCCAAGCTGATGACCGAGATCTCTTTATCTATAAACAGTGACGCCAGTGAAAGCTCTATTTGAACTTCACGAACCGACAAAATATTTTCTTCGATAAATCCTTCTCTGTTTCTCAAATACATCTGCCCGACATTAAACATAAATGGCAAAACCGAGACGTCCACAGCACCCTCAATTTTAAAGTCACGACCGGTTACTTTTGCGACTTCTTGCTCAATTTGGGGTTTATATTGATTAAAGTCAATCAAACTGACCGCGCCAGCAAACCCCAAAAACAAGAGTATTGGGATAATCGCTAGAATCAGCGTGCCACGTTTAAACCATTTAAAAAAATTCTGTTTATTCACACTCTTGTACTCTTAAAACATTTAATAAGATATTTATCATTTTTAACATTTCGCATCATTCAATTCTAATCATTACGCTCTAACAACTCATCCATATCTTCATCACCTTCTACCTCTTCGGAGAAGCTATCATAATAGGGTGATAAGTTACTCGTATTGCCCGCCGAATCTTCCAGTAAATACGCTTCCATATCGATTTCTGATAGCGCTTCGCTTAAAAAGGCACCTTGCATTAGATAGCACTGGTGACTGTTTAAAAAGGCCAATTGCTCTGCCGAACGGACACCGTAAGCAATGACCTTTTTATTTAAGGTCTGGCCTAACTGAATGAGCGCTCCAGTCATGGCTTCCAGCGAGCGACTATTGGTAATCTCTTGCACCAGACGTGAACTGAGATGCAAGCGATCAATCTTCCAGTCATGCAGTCTCAACAAGGACCAATTACCCGAACCAAAGCCTTGTACTGCAATCTCAATGCCCAATTTAGATAAGGCACTTAATTGACTTGCCACGTCAAATCGCTGCGCATTTAAACAGGCTTCATTTAACGACAGAATAATCAGTTCTGGCGCTACCTCGTACTCTTCGAGCTGATCGGCGAACCAATCCACAAAGCTTTTTTGTTGAAAATGGCTCGGCCGAACATCCAAAATAAAAGGCATTTCAATATGCGCTTGAAGCAACTTTTGATTAAAGCGCAATGCTTCTTGAATCATCCATTCGCTTAAATAAATCGCAGTTTGAGACTCATCGGCAATCGAAAACAAGTCGCGGGCATCTAAATTATCTAAGATGCTACTCTGCTCAGCATTAAGCAACACTTCAATCGCAACGACCGCTTGAGTGCGACTGTCATATACCGGCATATAATCTAATGCCAAACACTCTTCTTTTAAGGCGCGGCGCAACTCCGTCTGAATGCCTCTACGGCGTTCAATTTGACGCAACATTTCCGGTTGATATAACACGACCTGATTACGCCCCGAATGCTTGGCGCGGTACATCGACAAATCAGCAAACTTTAACAGGGTTTCAAGACCCTTAGCATCTTGAGGATAACAGGCAATACCAATAGAAGCGCCTATCTCGACTTCAACACTGTCTGCACTGCTTAAATTCTCCAGTAAAATCGGTTGTGACAACTGCTCTACAATGGCATTGGCAACCTGCTCTAAACGGGCAATCGACTCGGGGGCTTGTAATAATACGACAAACTCATCGCCTCCCAGTCGCCCAGCAATATCAGGTTTTTCGCCCTGTAATTTTAAGACAGACTCAATCAAGCGGGCGACTTTTTGCAACAACAAATCTCCAGCATCATGCCCTAAAGAATCATTGACCCATTTAAAACGATCTAAATCGATAAACAGCACTGCTTTCGACAACACCGTTGATTTACTCTCAACAACATCAAGCGCTTGCTGGGCGGCCTGAATCCAGCCCATACGGTTCGGTAGCTGGGTTAAATCATCAAACTTGGTTATCTTTAAAGCACTCATAAATCAATTGTACTCATTTCATAAAGGTTTGTGATTAATCACATTCAAACGTTTTCAAAATCATCCTATAAAAACAGACTGACCACATCATTCAAGTAATGCTTACCTGCGGTCGTTAAATTCAGTTTCTCAGATGGAGAAATCGTTGCCCAGCCCTTCTCTAGCATTACTTTCAACTTGGGTTCAATCATCGCCAAAGGTAACCCAGTACGCAATGTGAAAAGCGACAACTCAAACCCATCTTGTAAGCGCAGAGTATTCAGCATAAATTCAAAACAGGCATCTTCAGCGGAGACTAATGTGGTCCGCCCAGGATTCGCTCGACTCATCTCCTCTACATACCCACCTGGTGAGGCGGGCATTTGGGTGCGCCAAATCTTACCATCGGGCGGTGAGGTAATTTTGCCATGCGCACCAGCCCCCAAGCCGATATAGTCACCAAACTGCCAATAGTTAAGATTATGTCGACACTGATGATTTTTCTGCGCGTAACCAGAGACTTCATAATGTTCATAACCGGCTGCTGCAATATGCGCTTGGCAAGCCAACTGCATCTCCCAGGCCTGGTCATCTTCTGGCAATACTGGCGGATTTTTATAAAACGGCGTATTCGGCTCTAAGGTCAACTGGTAATGAGAGAGATGCGGCGGATTAAAAGCAATCGCCTGGTCGATATCGCTAATCGCCTGTTCGATAGTTTGGTTTGGCAAGGCAAACATAAGATCGAGATTAAAGTTTTTAAAACCGGCACTCTTCGCGGCTTCAATGGCTTTAAACGCTTCATCGGCACTGTGGATACGTCCCAGCGCTTTGAGTTTTTCATCTGCAAAACTCTGGATCCCCATCGATAGACGATTAATTCCCGCCTCATGAAAACCGGCAAACTTTTCAAAATCGACCGTGCCTGGATTCGCTTCCAAGGTGATTTCAATCTCAGGCCCAAAACCCAATAGAGCGCGAGCTTGCGACATAAAGCGATTTAAACCCGCCTCCGAAATCAGACTCGGTGTCCCTCCACCAAAAAAGATGCTCTTAATCGGTCGCCCCCAAATCATCGGCAAGGTCTGTTCTAGCTGCTTAATCAACGCATCAATATAAGCCGCTTCGTCAATCTCAGCCTTTAAGGTGTGCGAATTAAAATCGCAATAGGGGCATTTCTGCACACACCAGGGATAGTGAACATACAAACTCAGGGGAATAGGTTGGGTAAAAATCACTGCAATATCCAATATTGAAAATCAACAGGCTTAATTTATTAAGCCCGATATAGCAGACTATTTTACCCTCTTTGATATTTTCAATTCTGGCTATCTTACCCAGGTCATTACTTATTCTTATACTGGGGCTATTAACTTAAATGATTGTTTTTATTGATAAACCCAGATATTTATAGATACTGTATTAACGTAATCTGATATTACTAAAATCTTATTCATCCATTCCTAAACCCAATGAGTTAGCCATTTACCCCTGAAAGTAAGCCCATACACCCTAAAATGATAAGGCTCCAAATATGAAGAATCTACGCATCCTTAGCTTAAACCTTCTCAGCATCGCCCTTTTTAGTACCGCTCTTTCTAGCCACGCCCAAGACACTACTCGCGCAATGTTATTAAACCCCATCCAGGGTGAAGTCACGCAAACTCAACCACAACCGATAAAATTAATGATTGTCGCTGGCCAAGCAAAAGGCTGTACTGCAGAGGGCACGGCGGTTATAAACCCTAAACGCTTGCGCTATGAATTTGAATTAGCACCGATTAACTGTATCAAAAATGGCGAACGGATAGCCGTGGGGCAGGTTGTACGTGGACAACACAATATTAAAGGCACGATGGCCAATAGTGGAATGGGCAGAAAGTACCTTATCTCCAATCAAGGGGTAACCGTGACACTGGCGTATCAGTAGGAAACCGCTCAACAAGTTGATTTTGCGCAATTCAACACAATCGTTCACATGCTATAGTGACAACGACTGCTATTCATAGAAACCTTTGCATACGCCTGGGTTTCTCCTAGCCTATTTAAGGAATTTACCATGACACTCATTCAATCCTTTGGTGCGGCAGAAACCGTCACCGGCTCATGTCATTTTTTACAATTGCAACACGGCCCGAAAATTTTGGTCGATTGCGGGATGTTTCAAGGCAAAGCTGAAAAACACGCTTATGAAAGCTTTGGTTTTGAGCCAAAAGATGTCGATATTCTACTGATTACTCATGCCCATCTAGATCACGTCGGACGCATTCCTAAACTCTTGATTGATGGGTTTAATGGTCGAATCATTGCCTTAAGATCAACGATGGAGCTGGCCGAAGTCGTTCTACTGGACAGCGCTAAAATTGCCGAAGAGGATTATGCAACCGCCCTTAAAAAGGCGCGTCGTCGTGGAGATGAACGAGAAGTCAAAGAACCCCTTTATACCAACGAAGATGTTAGAGCCGTATTTGATTCAAATATACAGTATGCAGAATATGACACTCAAATTGCTTTAACAAAAGATGCTCAGGCCACCTTTAGAAATGCAGGACACATTCTTGGCTCAGCCACCATTCAGATTGACTTTGAAGAAGAAGGCCAATCCAAAACAGTAGTATTCAGTGGTGACTTAGGCAATAGTAATGACTTAGTCATGCCCTCTCCAGCACTGATTAAAAAGACAGATGCCCTTTATATTGAATCGACTTATGGAGATCGCAATCACCGTAGTATTGAAGACAGTACCGAGGAGTTTAGAGAAGCCATTATCAGCACGCTCAATAACCAGGGAAACATCATTATTCCGTCTTTTGCGATTGAGCGAACTCAGGAGCTACTGGTACTGATTAAGCAGATGTATTACGACAAAGTCTTGCCGTCCTGTAAGGTGTTTCTTGACTCACCCATGGCAATCAAAGCCACTAAAATTTATGACAACCATCACCACAGCCTAAACCAATCGGCGCAGGACTTGTTTGCTAAGGATGGTTCGGTTTTTGATTTTCCTTATTTGGAATACTCCATCACCGGCTCAGACTCAATGGCAATCAACGAAGAAGAGAGTGGCTGCATTATCATTGCCGGTAGTGGCATGTGTAATGGCGGACGTATTTTACATCACTTTAAGCACCGCTTATGGGATGAACGCAACCGCGTACTATTTGTCGGTTTTCAGGCCGAAGGCACATTGGGTCGTTTATTAGTGGAAGGCGCGGAAGAGATTCGTATTTACCGAGAAAAGATTAAAGTTAGAGCCCAAATTTGTATGATTAATGGTTTTTCAGCGCATGCCGATCAAACTGAACTCTTGAACTGGATGTCGGAATTTGAAAAACTCGATAAGGTCTTTTTAATACACGGCGAACCAGATAAACAGGTCATCTTTAAACAAGCGATTGAAGAGAAGCTACACAAAACGGCACACATTGTTAAATATGCTGAGGAAGTTTGGATTTAAAAAATGTAATTGACCACGAAGGCACGAAGACACGAAGTTTTAAAAGATTAAAGGCTACAGCCCTATTTAAGGTAAAGGTTAAACCAGTCTTGTCTTCGTGCTTCAAAACGCTTTTAACCAGGCCTGGTCATTCCACATCAAATATTTTCTTCGTGACTTCGCGTTTTCGTGGCTCAAAAACGTTTAACCAGGCCTGGTCTCATTCTGCATCTAGTCTTTTCTTCGTGTCTTCGTGGTAAAAATCATGAGGAATCAAGCGCCGCGTCTAAGTTGCATGACTAAAGCATTTAGTGCTTGGCCACGATGACTCATTTGATTCTTTTGCGATTTAGACAGTTCGGCCGCTGTTTTGTTCAACTCCTCTACCCAGAAAACAGGATCATAACCAAAGCCACCCTGACCCCGTTTTTCAGTGAGTATTTCACCATACCAACGTCCTAGACCAATCACTGGCGTAGGGTCTTCAGCATGCTCAAGGTAGACCATAGCACAGTAATAACTGGCTTGACGTTGCTCAACTGGCAACCCTTCCAACTCAACCAATATTTTTTGCAGGTTGGTTTCATCATTCGCTAAATCACCGTGTAAATCTTGTGAATAACGCGCTGAATAAATTCCAGGACGACCTTTTAGGGCACTGACTTCTATACCTGAATCATCGGCAATTGCTGGCAAACCGGTTTGCTGCGATGCATAACGTGCTTTGAGAATGGCATTTTCGATAAAGGTTAAACCGGTTTCATCAGCTTCCGTACTAAAAAACTCTGCTTGGCTTTTCACATCCCAGCCATGCGGTTGCAGGATATCCGTCATTTCCTGCAATTTACCTTGGTTCCCCGTCGCTAATACAACCGTGTTCATAAATTTTCCTTTAACTTGCGCAGCTTGTAAAATGGCTTATTATTATAAACGATTCAAATTCGGATTAACGCCCTTGAACCTCGTGATCATGCCCACTTTTTTTGAGAAGCAATGTATGTCCAACAATGAAAATCAAATCAATACGCCTTCAACCGTTAAAAGCATGACCGCTTTTGCACGTAACCAATCCAATTTTTATTTAGGGACTTTTAGTTGGGAAATTCGCTCTGTTAATCATCGTTATCTAGAAATTAACCCCAATCTTGCAGATGCCTATCGGTTCCTGGAAATGCCACTGCGTGAAATGCTTAAAAAGAATTTATCGCGCGGTAAAGTCGATATAACGCTGACGGTTGACCTCAGCCAAAACGACCAAGGATTGCAAGTTAATCAAGCCGTATTACAACCTTTATCGGAAGCGATTTGTGAGGTACAACGTACCCTACCCGAAGCCAGCCAAGTGAATCCATTGGAGATCCTAAAGTGGCCAGGAATATTTAAAGAAAACTCGCTCTCGCCTCTTGATGAGACAGCAACTGAAACTGCGTTATTGACTGGATTAGAAGAGTGTCTACAACAACTTAATGCAAATCGTCTGCGAGAAGGCCAAGCGCTTACCGAGTTAATTTTGCAACGTTGCCAATCCATAGACTCTCAAATAAGATTACTAGAACCCATCATGCCGGATATTTTGGAAAATCAGATTGTCAGACTTAAACAACGTATTCTTACGCTCAGTGACCAATTCGATGAAAGCCGTCTCCATCAAGAAATTGCCATCTTAGCGCAGAAAATGGATATTGAAGAGGAGCTGGATCGCTTAAGAACACACTTAAAAGAAGTTCTTCATGTTTTAAATACGCCGGGGTCTATTGGGCGAAGACTGGATTTCTTAATGCAGGAATTAAATCGTGAAGCGAACACTTTGGGCTCAAAATCCATCGATAAACGCACAACGCAAGCCAGTGTAGAACTTAAAGTATTTATCGAGCAAATCCGCGAACAAGTCCAAAATATAGAATAAACATGCTTTAGATAGGGGAATTATTAATTCAAATCAAACTTTCTCTTTGGAAATCTTGAAATTAGGCGTAAACAGCAGTATAGTTCGAACTGTTATACAACAACAAAAAATTCAAGCTGAGGCGTAATATCATGAATAATTTTGTAAAAATGCTACTCGTTATCGTTGTAACAGTTGTCGTTCCTCTTGCCGTGTTACTAGGTATTTGGACTGATATCCTGCCACAATCATTACAAGTTGCAATCGGACTGGCGGGTGTCGTATTAACAATCGTTGCCATTGTAGGTGGAAATCTTTACCTTATGTGGAGCGATATTAAAACTGGTCGCTATAGCAAAAACTCTTAATTTAGCTCATTAAGAGACTGCTTCTAAAAACCTGGCTTCGGCTGGGTTTTTTAGTTTTGAGCCCTCTGAAATAATTTCAGATAGAGCCTAACAGCCTTCACGTAAACATTTAAGCGCCGAAAAAGACTCTCTTCAATAAAATCAAGCCACTAGCATAATTTACCCATAAAACGCTATAATGACGAACAACTTTGTTGACGTTATTAAAATCTATATTTAAACCCCAATTCATCGTCCTTAAGCTTACTTAAGTCCGCAACTGTAATCCATTAGAGCCCCGAATTTTCATGAGCGAAATAGACAACCCACAGCCAGAAACAACGCCACCGATTCGAGCCAAAAGTAAGCTACGTTATGTACATTGGTTTATGTGGGTAAATCTTGGTCTCGGGTTTATTATTGCCCCACTGTTAGCCGCGGCTTTTTATGCCTTCACGGTCTATCCAACTCTTCCAGATGTCGCTGAACTTAGAGAAGTCAGCTACCAAGTGCCTCTAAGAATTGTCACCAAAGATGAAAAATTGATCAGTGAAATTGGAACCAATAAACGTCTGCCTTTGGATTATCATGAGATTCCAGAGCGCATGACTCAAGCCATTATTTCCTCTGAAGATGAGAGCTTTTTCGAGCATGGCGGTGTCGATTACAAGGGACTGGGGCGAGCGGTTTTTGAGCTTATTACCACCGGACGAAAACAATCGGGTGGTTCCACAATCACCATGCAGGTGGCGCGTAATTTCTTCTTATCAAAAGAAAAAACCTACTTAAGAAAACTCAATGAAATTGTGCTCTCTTATAAAATCGAAGCGGAGTTAAGCAAGCAGGAAATTTTGGCGCTTTATCTTAATAAAATCTTTCTTGGCTATCGCTCATACGGAGTGGCAGCGGCAGCGAATACTTATTATGGTAAAACCATGAGCGAACTTACTTTGGACGAATTCGCAATGATTGCGGGTCTGCCTAAAGCGCCTTCTGCTTACAACCCTGTCATCAATCCAACCCGCGCCATACAACGTCGTAACTATGTATTAGGCCGGATGTTTGATCAAAACTACATTACCGAAGAAGAGATGCTGGCCGCACAAGCGGTAGAAGTCCATGCACAACTAAATGGTGCCAATATTGATGTTCGAGCCAACTATGTTGCTGAGATTGCGCGTAGTTTTGCTTTAGAACGTTTTGGTGAAGAAGCCCTGCAAAATGGACTGACCATTGTCACAACCCTTGAGAGTCACCTGCAGCTCCGCGCTAATGAATCGGTACAAAACGGTTTGCAAGAGTATGAAAGACGCCACGGTTACCGTGGACCGATTCAGAAATTACCTACGGATGCACTTACCGACTCCGAAAGCCTACTTAAAACGATTAAAGATATCTCAAACTTTGGCGGACTCAAAGTCGGTGTCGTGACTCAATTTGTGGCAAGCAAGAACAAAATATCTGACACTCAGGTATTGCTGGAAACAGGCGAGACGGCTAACTTACCTTTTGCAACAATGGAATGGGCAGCACCTTATAAGAACGTCAACCGTCAAGGAAAAGCCCCGGCCAAACCACAAGACGTTTTAGCGGTCGGTGATGTTATTTATTTGCAGTTGTTAGACAACCAATGGCAGCTAGCACAAAATCCACAAACAGAGGCCGCACTAGTCTCTGTTGATAGCCATGACGGTGCGATTCAGGCAATGGTCGGTGGCTTTGACTACTTCCGCAGTAAATTTAATCGAGTGACCCATGGCAAACGCCAGGTCGGCTCAAATATCAAACCTTTTTTATACTCAGCTGCGTTAGAAAACGGCATGACGGCGGCCACGACCATTAATGATGCTCCGGTGGTTTTTCATGACAAAAATCTAGAAGACATTTGGCGTCCGCAAAACTATTCAGGGCGTTTTTATGGTCCAACCCGCTTAAGAAATGCCCTAGCATTCTCTCGTAACCTGGTGTCTGTACGCCTGTTACAACAACTTGGAATCAAGACAGCAGTCGACTACATCCACCGCTTTGGTTTCCCGATGGAAGAGTTGGATAGACATCGTGATTTATCGCTGTCGTTGGGCAGTGTGCAATTTAGCCCACTAACGGTTGTTAGCGCCTATGCGACCTTTGCGAATACCGGCTATTTGATTGAGCCCTACCTCATCAGCGAAGTGCGCGATTTTAATGGCGAGATCCTCTATCAAGCGACGCCTAAAAAAGCCTGTGTCGAACATCAATGTATTCCTGGCGATGATTTAAATGCGCCTAGAGTCATCGATCCTCTCAATGCTTATATTATGACCACCATCATGCAAGATGTCATTCGCATCGGTTCAGGAAAAAAAGCCAAACAACTAAAACGTGAAGACATTGCTGGTAAGACCGGTACTACAAACGATCAAAAAGATGCCTGGTTCTCCGGTTTTAATCCGAATATTGCCACCACGGTTTGGGTTGGTTTTGATCAGCCTAGCACAATGGGGCGCAGTGAAGTCGGTGGCCGAGCCGCCTTACCAATTTGGATGAACTATATGCAGTTAGCATTAGCCAATGAACCCAACGTACCCTTTAATCCTCCAGAAGGCCTGGTCAATATCCAAATTGATCCTGAAACAGGCGAAGCCGTTCCGGAGACTGGCGCAGGTGGCTTGTTTGAAATTTTCCGTGAAGAGTATGCGCCAGAAGTTCCGCTTGTGTCGCAAAAGCAGATTGAAAATTTAACAGAAGAGTTATTTGAATAATCAGTGAAATAGGTTTATTTGAACCCTGAATAACAAGGAATTAATATGGATTGGCAAGATTTTTCTGATCATATGAACCCATCGCTCAGTAGCACAACAGTGCCACTGCATATTCAATCTGTGCACGCCATTTCTGGTGGGGATATCCATCAGTGCTATCATCTGCACACGACCAACAAAAATTACTTCCTTAAACTCAACGATAGCCAGTATTCCACTCTGCTTGAAACGGAAAAGCACAGTCTAACGGCGATGCGTCACTCCAATACCGTCACCTGCCCTCAAACTTTTGGCAGTGGTATTTATAATGACCAGGCCTGGTTATTAATGGAGTTCATTGATTTATCCCCTGCCAGAAACCCAACTCACGAAAAGCAACGTGGTCGGGCTTTAGCGCACATGCACCATCAAATAAATTCTACACCCGAGCATGACTTTAAACCCTACGGTTGGTTTGAGAATAATTTTATCGGCCTTACACCGCAACAGAACCTCTGGCACAGCGACTGGTCTAGCTTCTACGCACAGCAGCGCCTTAAACCACAACTCGAGTTAGCCTTGCTACGTAACGCGCCCACTTCGTTATATGCAAGCGGTATGCAACTGATTGATGAACTGGAGTTTTGGTTCTCAAACTATACGCCTGAAGCCTCTTTATTGCACGGTGATCTCTGGGGTGGCAACAGTGGTTTTGATGCCAGCGGTGAGCCCATCTTTTTTGATCCGGCCTGTTACTATGGTGATCGCGAGACAGACTTGGCCATGACAGAACTGTTTGGCGGATTTTCCACCGACTTTTACAGCGGTTACAATGAACTTTTCCCGCTCGATAAAGGCTATCAACAACGTAAACCGCTTTACAATCTTTACCATATTCTTAACCACTTCAATTTGTTTGGTGGTGACTATGCCCAGCAAGCCGAAAAAGTTATCCAGCACCTTTTAAAACAAATTACACCAAGTTAAATAAGCTCTCTAAACAAGCGAGTACAGTAAGTCGAGATGACTAGTAAGCAATCTCCTTCGCCATTTTTAACAAAAAACGTATAATACTCAGCACATTAAATACTCACTTAGGACTTTCTCATGAAATTCATTCTTCTTGGCGCACCTGGCGCAGGTAAAGGTACACAAGCTCAGTTTTTAACAAAAGAGTTTGGTATCCCACAAATTTCTACCGGCGACATGTTACGTGCCGCGATTAAAGCCGGAACAGAACTGGGTTTACAGGCTAAAAGTGCGATTGATGCAGGACAACTGGTGACGGATGAAATCATCATCGGTATGGTTAAAGAGCGTATTGCTGAAGCGGATTGCGCAAAAGGGTTTCTATTAGATGGTTTCCCACGTACTGTTCCGCAAGCCGATGCTGTTGCAGAAGCAGGTGTTGAAATTGATGCCGTGGTTGAGATTGATGTGCCAGATTCAGAAATTGTTAATCGCATGTCCGGTCGTCGTGCGCATTTAGCATCTGGTCGTACTTATCACATCGTCTATAACCCGCCTAAGGTAGAAGGTAAAGACGATTTAACCGGTGAAGACCTAGTACAGCGTGGTGATGACATGCCGGACGTTGTTAAGGATCGTTTAGAGGTTTACCATAAGCAAACAGCACCGCTTATTCACTACTACACGGCTGTTGCCGCTAAAAATCCAGCGCTTAAATATATTAAAGTCGACGGTACTCAACCTATCGATTCGGTTGAAACGGCTATTTTAGGCGCGTTGCAAGCTTAAGAACTTAAACCAATTCCATCTAGGGACAATGCGTTAGATACAACAATTTAATATCCATGCTCCCTATCAATAAGCCCCTTTCTTTGGGGCTTTTTTGTCGCCTAGCTTTACAGCTTAGAATTTATAATCACGAATCATTAGTTTATTCTGTGACAGCCCTACATCATATCTCCAAACACCTACGCTAACCCTGTATAATGACGGGCTAATTTAATTAAAGAATTCAACTCTGTGTTTAAATATCCTGCTGATAAAACCCCTGTCCTAATAATTTTGCTGTTTACGCTTATTGATTTTACGGCGTTCTTCATGATTGAAAATCTGTGGTTACTGGTAGGTTTCTGGCTACTGATGATTGTTCCTAAAGGCGTTATCTCCGCTTGGAATCATCACCACCAGCACTGTCATGTCTTTAAAGCTAACTGGATGAATCGTGTTTTAGAATTCTTCTATGCTTTACACACGGGCGTCACCACTAACCTGTGGGTCTTACATCACAACTTAGGTCATCACCGCAATTTCTTAGACCAAGAGAAAGATGAAAGTCGCTGGAAAAGAGCCAATGGTGAAAAGATGGGGATGTTTGAATATACTTTAAATGTCTTTTTAACCGCCTACCCACGTGGTTATCAAGTCGGTAAACACTATCCAAAACTGCAAAAGCAGTTTGTAACTTACGGTTTATTGACCCTCGTTCTAGTGATTGGTTTAACAATCTACAACCCGCTAAACGCCCTGTTCATTTTCATTCTACCGATGATTGACAGTCTGCTCTACACCTCTTGGGCAACCTATGGTCACCATAATGGTCTCGACACCCAAGATCAGTTTGCCGGCTCACACAACATCACTGACAAGTGGTTTAACTTTTTAACAGGCAACTTAGGCTTTCATACCGCGCACCATTATAAACAAGGCGTACATTGGTCTAAACTACCTAAATTGCATGAGCAAATTAAAGATAAGATCCCCGAAGAGTGTTTTAAAAAATCTTTCTTTGATGTGTTTAATAGAATCAAAACGGACAAGAAACACGCTTAATTTAAGCCATTAGCTCTGCCAAAACAGCCCTCTTTATGAGGGCTTTTTTATGCCCCCCGGTCACGATTTTAGATTCCCAAACGTTATGCGGGAACCCATCTCTTTATTTATACCTGAGCTGCCCATGCTTCCAGTACATTAACTAAAGCGAGTCTCAGCCTACATTCACATCAAGGAATATGGGGATCAGAAACGGTACTCAATATAAAAAATGGGTTAAAAGGGTCTGATTAAGATGGGGAATGAATTGACTGGAAGTAGCTTGCTTTAAACAGAGGATTGAAGAGATTGAAGCGATAAATTGAAAGTGACCAGGCCTGGTCACTTTCGAATGAGACTTAGATTTAAATTAATCTAAAGACAATAGAGGGATTAATTGTGCCTGAAACTCGGCTTGCGGTAGACTGGCAACGAGATGTTGATGCAAACGCTTTGCTTCATCTTGTTGTAGCGTTATTTCAATCAGTCGCTGACGTTTAAAGCCTGATACCTGTTCGGTAATGCTTTGGGCATGCTCCGGAGTTTCTTGAGAATGCGATTGCACTTTCATGCTTAGAAACGCCAACTCTCTTTCTGGGAAGCCCAATAGAGCATCGGTCATTTCATCGTATAAGTCATTATCAAAAACCAGTTTTAAAATACAGTTCTGAGACATTACTCAACTCCTTGTACAGCGTTAGTAGCATTGGCAGACTTTGGTTTTTGTTGACCAAAGCATTTGAAAATAATCGGTAAAATCAACAACGTCAGCAGCGTTGAACTAATCAATCCGCCAATCACCACAATCGCTAATGGGCGCTGAATCTCTGAACCCGGCCCGGTTGCGAACACTAAAGGCACTAAACCTAAAGCGGCAATGGATGCCGTCATCAAGACTGGACGCAGTCTTCTTAGAGCGCCTTCTACTACGACTTGGCCAATCTCCATACCTTTGGCGATGAGCTGGTTAAAGTAAGTCAGCATCACAACGCCATTCAATACCGCAATACCCAGTAGCGCGATGAAACCTACCGAAGCCGGAACTGAAAGATATTCACCGGTGATCCATAAGGCGACGATACCACCAATCAACGCGAACGGAACATTGACTAATACCATTACCGCTTGCGGAATTGATTTAAAGGTACTGAATAGAATTAAGAAAATCAGCACTAAAGCAACCGGCACAACAATCGCTAACTTTTGCGCGGCACGTTGTTGGTTCTCAAACTTACCGCCCCACTCAAAGTAGTATCCCGCTGGAATATCCATCGTCTTGGCTTTTTCTTTTGCTTCTTCTACAAAACCGACTAAATCACGCTCTTTAACATTCGCCACGACCACAGAGAAACGTTTACTTTGTTCTCTGTTAATCGACACGGGCCCTTCTACTTCAACTGCATCGACTAACTGATTTAGAATGACAGAACGTATACCTTCTGGCGTATCCACGGTAATCGATTGTTGCAACATTTCAAAGGTAGAGGCCTTATAAGATTCTGGTGCACGCACCATCAATGGAATTCGACGAATCCCTTCATACATTGTCCCGACCTCTAAACCGTTGATTTGCGAACGCAGGAGTTTCTCAACCTGATTCACGCTGAGTCCTAAACGACCTGCCATCTGACGATTTACTTTAAGCTGTAGATAACGTAAACCATCATTACTGGCTGTAAAGACATCTTCAGCGCCTTCAATGGTTTCTACCATACTCACCATTTTCTTAGCAACGTCATTCAACTCTTCAGGGTTATCACCGAAGATTTTAATCGCTAAATCGCCACGCGCACCGGTCAGCATTTCATCGACTCGCATTTGAATTGGCTGAGTAAACGCGTAGTTAATACCAGGGAACTGAGTTTCTAATACTTGACGAACTTCTTCAATCAACTCTTCCTTGGTTTCCATACGCCATTCATCTTTATCTTTTAAGATTAAGAAAGTATCGGTGTCATTCAAACTCATCGGATCCATACCAATTTCATCAGAACCGACACGAGCGACAATACGCACGATTTCAGGTACCTTTTGCATAACGGCCTTCTGAATGCGTAAATCCATCTCATTGGAAGCCGCTAGACTAATCGAAGGATTTTTTTCGATTTGCATAATGACAAACCCTTCGTCCATTTGCGGAATAAAGGTTTTACCCACTTGAGTATAAACAAACCCAGCAAATACCAATGACAAGACCGCACCACCGACGATGATTTTATCGTGTGCCAAACTCCAGATTAAAGCCGGCTTATAAAGCCCAACCAACTTACGAATTAACCAAGGTTCTTGATGAGATGGTTTGCCTAAAATAAACGATGACAGAGTCGGAATAATCGTCAATGACAACAGCAGTGAACTACCCAAAGCAAAGATAATCGTTAAAGCCACCGGAACAAATAATTTACCTTCGAGCCCTTCCAATGTCAGTAACGGTAAGAATACCGTCATGATAATCAAAATACCCGATATAACCGGCACCGATACTTCTTTCAGCGCACGGAAGATAATGTGCATTTTTGGCAATTTACCTTGGCTTTTCTTGGCATCTTCTTCTTGATGCGCAACGATGTTTTCAACCACCACCACGGCGGCATCCACCAGCATACCGACTGCAATCGCTAAACCTCCCAAAGACATGATATTGGCCGACAGACCAAACCAACGCATTAAGATAAACGTCATCAAGGCCGCTAACGGTAGAATCAAGGCAACCGTCACGGCCGCTCTGACATTACCCAAGAAAATAACCAAAACCACAAAGACTAAAACAACCGCTTCCAATAGCGCTTTTGAGACACCGAAAATAGCGTCATTCACCAAATCACTACGACTATAGAAGACACTGACCTCTATGCCTTGAGGAAAAGCCGATTCTAGGTCCTGTAGACGGGCTTCAACACCGCTAATCACATCACGCGCATTAACACCCTTTAATGCCATAACGAGACCTTGTACCGCTTCTGCCTCACCATTTTGCGTGACCGCACCATTACGATACAGAGCATCAACCTCGACTTTGGCTAAGTCTTTAACCGTCACCGTAACACTGTTTTGGTAAACCACAACGACATTTTCAATGTCTGCAATCGACGTCAAGCTACCTTGCGTTCGAACCAGTAGGACTTCTTCCCCTTGGTTTAGACGCCCGGCACCATCGTTTTGATTATTTTCTTCAACTGCTGTAACCAGTTGCTCAAGTGAGACTTGCAAACCCGTTAACTTTTGGTAATCCGGTTTAATGACGAAGGTCTTAGAAAGACCCCCCAACATGTTCACATCTGCGACACCCGGCACAGAACGCAGTGCCGGACGAATGACCCAGTCGAGCAGGTCACGTTTTTGCATATTATCAAGCGTATCGCCTTCAATGGTAAACATGAAGACATCACTTAAAGGCGTCGACAGTGGAGCCATGCCACCAGTTACGCCAGCCGGCAAAACAATACCGCCTAAACGCTCGGCCACCAATTGACGCGCCCAGTAAATATCGGTGCCCTCTTCAAAATCCAAGGTGATATCCGCCAAGCCAAACTTAGCCAGCGAACGTAATACTTTCTGCTGAGGCAAACCCAATAACTCTTGCTCAAGCGGCGCAATAATACGTTGCTCAACTTCACCAGGGGTCATACCGGCGGCTTTAAAAATAATCTTCACTTGTGAAGGTGAAACATCCGGAAAGGCATCAATCGGCATCTTTTGAAACGCCTGCCAACCACCGGCGGTTAAGGCTAAGACCATCAACACCACCAAGGTGCGCTGGACTAGGAAAAACTGAAGGAATCTAGATAACATAATCGTCTCCCTTATCCTTCGTCTTCGGTTGATTCAGCCGCTTCAAAAGCAGACTTAATCGCCGTAGAACCTTTAATGAAGACGGATGGCGAGCCAGCAATTGGGCTTTTCACCGAAAAATACAAGGATTGATTAGTGATATTCTTAACCTCTATCGGTAAGGCTTGGATGGTGTTATCGACTTCTGCAAACACCACCGCTTCGCCATCAAACTGACTGATGGCATTGGCAGGCACTTGATAAAGTGCTTGTTGATCTTTGCCCTGTATTTGCATTAAAAAGTGCAGTTCAAACAGTTGCCCTGGACGAATTTTATGCGCTGAATTTTCCACCTGAACATGAATATCCACCGATTGCGTTAAGCTATCCACTTCCGGATCAATGTGTTCAATCACACCTTTTTTATTCAGCGCAGGAATGGCCGCCATTTGACCCTCTTTAAGTTGCTCAGAGACCGTCACTGGCACACGAACCACCAAAACAATTGGATCTGTTTCCCCTAAAGAGAACAGCGATTGGCTTTGGTTAACACGCTCGCCGAGACGCACCTGCAAGTCATATAACTGGCCATCAATGGGTGAAATAATTTGTAACGTTGGCGATTGGAGGGTTTGCGTCGACAGTAATTTATTCAATGCCGATTCTGCCATACCCGTCATTAATAGCGCCTGTTTTTGTTGCGTTCTGACCGCGCGTAACTTACTCACCTGAGCTTGCGAAAGTTGTAGGTTCTTAGCAGAAGAGACACCGCTCTTACCAAGTTGCTTGGCACGTTTTAATTCGCTGTTCGCCACACTTAAATCGGCCACGGTTGCTAACAACTCTGCTTGTAAACCTAATAACTCAGCGCTTTCAATCTCAGCCAATACCTGACCTTTCTCAATCGGACCATGCACCACATTCAATGCGGTCATCATGCCTGACAATGGGCTCGACAAGGTACGTATGGTTTTTAAAGGAATCATCGCTTCCGCCGGGTAATTGGCACTCGGGAACTGTGCGACCTTGAGAGCTACTTGTGTGGTTAATCCCATCGAAGAATACTGCTCGGCCGTTAAACTCAGTCCAGTATCAGACTCCGCCATTAAGGGCGCAGACACGAACAAGCAAGAGACGATTAAAGGGATAAGCAATTTGGTTTTAAAATTTAAGGCGTGCATTATCGTGCTCCTACTGATGCGCTAACGGGATTTGAATTTTGTGAGATTGTGTTTTGCAGTGAATAACCCATAAGTTGGTTGTACTGGGCTATGGCCTGCCCTAAATTGGCTTGACTTAACTCTAAATTAAGCTGCGACTCCAGTGCTTGTTTTTGAATAAACAACAAGTCCTGAACCGTCGATGCGCCTAATTGGTAGGATTGCTCTGCTAAGGCTAAGGTTTTTTGATCTAAAGCACTTTGTTGCTCTGCAAAACGTAAACTCTGCTGTTGACTGTCAATGTCTTGCTGTGCCGCGATAATGCCTTGCTTAAGCTCAAACATGGCTGTCGTCAGCTGGGCTTGTTGCTCTAAAACAGCCTGTTGCTGTTCGGCAATCTGCAGACCGTTGCTCGACTTTACCCCTAATGGAATAGAGACTGAAAAAACCAAAGACGTATTATCAATAACCGGGTCTTTATCATTTTGTGCGCCCACATAAATGCTTGGTGAAGCGGTCTTAAAGGCTTTTTCCTGCACCAATTTCGCTTGTGAGATATCACTATAAGATTTTAACCACAACACTTGAGGGTGGTTCTCTAAGGCCTGTGATTTGCGCTGAACTTCGACAATCGAATCGGGCAAAGTGGCACTCTGAGTCCACTGTTGAAACTGCTCCTGTATGGTGTTCAATGCGCTCTGAGCTTGCGCCAGCAATGCTTGCTGCTTTAGAACGGTCTTTTGTGACAGCAGTAAATCCAATTGCGGGCTTTCACCAAACTCGACCTTCTTCTGAACCTTATCCTGTAACGCTAAGCTCTGTTGTAGAGCAGAATCGGCCGCAACGACGGCAATGCTGGCCTTTTTGTAATTCCAAGCCAACTGGCGTAATTTACCGGAAGCCAACCAGCTCAGATAAGCCGATTGGGCCGTGACTTGTTGCTGGTAACTCGAAGCGATGCCATCCAAAGCGTCTTTATGGCTTGGTAACCAAATTGGAAATTCCGCACCCACCGCCCAAGTTTGGCTCTCTTGGTTACCGGTAAAGCTATCCGTTTCGTGATGCAGTTGAAGCGTGACATCACCAGCAATCCAGCTCTGAGAGAGAGATTGATTCGCGGTTTGCACAGCTTGAATACCTGCCGCTGTGATCTTCTCTGGTTGCTGCTGCTCAATCTGCTGCAATAATTCAACATAAGACGCCGAAGTGGCATTTGCCGTCGCAGAAAACCCTAAAGTAGCTACGCTCGCAGCCACACTCAATGAGAGCCCTGCAAACCAAGATAAGTTGTGAAATTTGTGTGTGTACGACGTCATTTTAAACATCCATTTTTAGATAATGCCGTGGATATTACAAAATAAAACTGAATTGAAACTGAATTGAGATAAAAAATATTAGAAATTTAAGAAATTTTGTCGCAGATGACATCGGTATCGCTTGAAAGCATGCTTGGGATAAGTCACCTACAAATCAAACCTGCCTAAATTGATATTTTAGGAAAATTTAATCTGCACTTTGAGGCCACCAAGCGATGAATGCGAAAAACTAATCTCAGCCTGGTAAGCGACCATCAACTCTTTAACAATAGACAAACCAATACCATGACCAGGTTTGGTTTCATCGGTGCGATAACCGCGTTCCTCTAATAAGGTCAACTGTTCACCAGAACAGCCTGGGCCATCATCTTCAATCACCAGACGTTGATCAATATAATGAATCTGCACTTTGGAATGGCACCACTTGCTGGCGTTATCCAATAGGTTACCGAGCAGCTCAAACGCATCTTCTTGCTCCATTTTGAGCCAGACATCGTCTTCGACAAAACTTTCTAACTGCACGTTTTTATCTCGATAGAGCTGTTGAAAGGTCGGAATCAGGTCGGCTAATAAGAGATTAAGTTGTAGCGGACTAATGACTTGGTGGTGAGCAATGCGATCAACTTTCAGTTCGCGCTCAATTAAGGAGAGAATTTTTTCACTCTGCTGTTTCAAATTAGCTTGCAACTCAGGGCACGCTTTTAAAGCATCAGAGTCTAATAATTGAAAAATTAGGTGCAGAGGCGTTTTCAGACTGTGCGATAGATTACCGTTGAGCTGACGAGATTTTTTAAATTGCAAAGAGGACTGCGCCAAAGCCAGGTTGAGGCTTTCAATCAAGGATTGGACTTCGAGAGGATAGTCTAGCGGATCGAGCTGTATTTGGTGACCTAACTGAAAGGCACGCAAAGTCGATTCTAAAGGTGATAACTGTGCGAATGAGCGGCGAATTAACCATTGATGTAAGAAATAGATACTCACCAAGCTGAGCAAGGTAAACAAACTAAACAGCACGTCGAATTTAAGCAATAGGTTTTGGATGGGCGTGTGATCTTCGGCGACATAGATTTCAACAATCTGCCCTTGTTTTTCAAACTGAACACTGCGCATGAGCAGCGTTTTATCCAATGGTCCCAAAGACTTATAGACAACTTCAGAATCGCCTTTACGGGCTTTCAGATAGAGCGGGTATGTTTCTAACGAAGGCGATAAAATCCGCTGCTTAGGTGTTTTAACGACAAAATAATGCCCCGATTGAGGTGTGTGATAAATGGGTCCAATGCCATCCAAATTCAGATACCAAGCCCTGCCGTCAAAGGACAGGTTCTGTTGCAAGGTATCCGTATCATGCGCCAATCTAGTTAACAGATAATCCTCGGTAATGGTATGAATCGTCATTTGTGACAACCACCAAAACACACTAAAAATTGCCAATAGGCTGACGACTAAAGAGCTAAATAACTGTTTCTGTAATGAGCGGCTTTTTGAGAAAAATGGACGCATCTATTCGGATTCCTCTTCAATTTTATCACCCGCTGAACTCGTCATCACGCTTTTACCTGGCACAAATTTATAGCCCAAACCACGTGACGTTTCAATAGCTTGTTTGCCCATCATTTTTCTGAGTTTACGAATATAGACCTCAATGATATTACTTTCACAATCGTAATGTTGATCGGAAATCCGCTCCAGCAAAACCTCTTTAGAAAAGACTTTATTGGGGTGTGACAAGAGCACCTTCGCTAAACGGAATTCGGTCAGGGTCAAATCAAACCTGTCAGCCTCAACGGTAAGTTGCTTGCTGTCCAAATTCAGTTGGATATGACCTGCACTCAGCAACTCAGCCCCATTATCAGGCCTTCTTAACAAGACCTCAATACGAGCCACCAGCTCTTCAAACTGAAAAGGTTTGCCTAAATAGTCATTCGCGCCTTTTTTCAGTCCCTCAACGCGTTCTTGCCATGCATTACGTGCGGTTAGAATCAATACGGGGGTTTGAGTATTGAGTGGCATATCACCGTTTCTGAGCGTTTCTAAAACAACCAGGCCTGGTCGCTTTGGCAGACCTAAATCGAGCAACACCAAGTCATAGGCAAACTCTTGCAATGCATAGGCTCCCTCTTCGCCATCCAACGCGACATCCACCAGATAATCCAAGACCATCAATCTACTTTGTAAATTCTCAACTAATAGCGGTTCGTCTTCAATCAGGAGTATTTTCATAACCGCTTTTCCATCACTTGAAATCCTCAGGCTGATTCAAATTAATCCACTGAGCTGAGCCTGTATCAGTGAAATCAACGGTTGCTACAGTTTCGGCTTCCAACTTGGCTATCCAGCCTTTAATAGAGCGTCGACCTTGTTGCAGGTAGTTTAGTAAACTAGGTTGCAAGCTTGGCTTAATCAATAGATGGGTATATTGAAGTTGCATTTCAATCGGTTCAGAAGAGAGTGTCAGCCGCTTTGCTACCGCTAAATCAATCTCTTGAGAAATCCCTACAGCGGTCATTTTCTGTAGATAACTTTCCACCGTGAACGGAGCATCAACAGGCCAAGTTAACCAAGCCTGCTGCGGTTGAACGTTTGATGTTTGCATGACATTCAAAATGCCCGACAAAGGCCCTTGAAAATCTTGCTTGGCATCAGAAATCACCGGATAACCGAGCACTTGATACGCTTCGATATTCTGATTGGCATTGATGATAATCGGGATGTTCGGGTTTAAAGCTGAAAGTTGCTCGGTTAAAGAACGAATTAAAACCTGTCCCTGATAGGCTAGCCAGCCTTTATCTTGCAAACCCATACGTCGGCCTTGCCCGCCCGCTAAAATAATCCAAGCAAAATCGGGTTGCTGAGTTATTACTGGCTGCATGACTGGCTTCATCGCTTGATTCATCTGGTTCATTGTTCAATTCACCTGTCTAAGCTAGTGCGCGACCGGTTGGTTACGTTGTAACCAAAGAGACTCTGCGGCCTGCAAGGCTTCGCCTAAAGTGAGATTATCTAGTGCCATCATAGCCATCGCCAAGGTTTGAAACACCGCCGCTTCACCATAAGCGTGCTCGATTTTACCCTGCCAAACGGCCAATAACACATCGGTATCCAAACACTTGTCGGTGGGATCGGAATCCAAGAAAGTCTTCGGCATAAAGAACGACCAGGCCTGGTCAATTGAATTATCTCGATTGCCGTTTTCATCAAAGACATTTTCCACCATCTTTATTTCCGTCTTACGATCAGGACGTACTTCAGCTTCCCCGCCATCACCACAAAAAGAGGCGGTCATTTGATCGTCTAATAAAGCCGCAGATTGCTGATGAATATCGTCATAGCCTTTATGAAAAACCCCATGTACACTTAAACGGGCGTTAAAAGGGTTTAACATGCGTGCTAATGAGTGAATTGGCGAACGTAAACCGAGTTCATCGCGATAGTTCATTAGGGTTTTAATTTGCGGTGCAAAATCTTTAACATCTAAATAGCAGAAGCCGGAAGTTTCAATCAACGCTTTGGCGCTGTCTAATGAATCCGCAATCGGCCATTGTAGTAATTCAGCCACTTCCTTGGTGTATAAACGGCTCGTTTCATTACCGACCACACCGTGCAAAAACAGTTTATAACCTTTACGCTGTAATAACGTCAAAGCCAGCATAAACCAAGGCAGTTGACGGCGTTTACCTGCATAGGTGCCCCAGTCCAAATCCACGTCACAGCTTGGAGCATTCATGAATTCACGAATCGCCTGCAAAAAACCAGCGGCTTCCTCAGGGGTCTCTTCACGCACACGAATCAGCATCAAAAACGCCCCCAACTGCATCTCTGAAACCTGGCCTGCCAAAATCATCGACATGGCATGACGTGCTTCAGCTTGCGTTAAGCTACGGCGGCGTTTTTGGCCACGGCCAACCGTTTGAATATAGAATTGAAAAGGTTTTGATTCTGCAACCTTAGACTCTGTTACCTTTATCTGATTTTCACTCATTTCAGCAACCTTTCACGTATCTTAATCACCTCACCGACAATCAATAATGCAGGCGGTTTTACTAAGTTCTCTTCAATCGTAACCGCCAATTCACCCAAAGTGGTGATGGTGACTTTCTGCTCTGGTGTGGTGCCTTTTTCGATAATCGCAGCAGGGGTTGCTGGATCCATACCGTGTGCAACCAGGCCTGCTTGAATTTTCGGGGCGTTTTTAATGCCCATGTAAAACACCATGGTGTCACCTGATTGCGCAAGACGAGCATAATCAATGCCTTCCGCACCCGCTTGTTGATGACCCGTGACCAAGGATACCGACTGGGAAAACTCGCGATGGGTTAACGGAAAACCGGCATAAGCGGAGCAACCTGCGGCTGCGGTAATACCTGGGACGACTTCAAACGGAATATCATTTTTGACCAATAACTCCGCCTCTTCTGCGCCACGACCAAAGATATAAGGGTCGCCGCCTTTTAGACGCGCGACTCTTTTACCTTGCTTGGCGAGATCGACCATCATCTGACTGATATCAATTTGCTGAACGGTGTGCCATTTATCTTTTTTACCGACATAGATACGCTCGGCTTCACGGCGTGCCATCTCGACGATTTCAGGGGCGACTAAACGATCATACAGAATCACATCGGCTTGCTGTAATAGGCGTAAACCTTTAAACGTCATTAGATCTGGATCACCCGGCCCCGCGCCAATCAGGTAGACCTCTCCAACGGGCAAGGCCTGTCCTTCAGTCGTTACATCTTTTATCTGTTGCTCTAAGATGACTTCGGCGGCTTCAATACGTCCCTGCACGGCTTTATCAATAAAACTACTGTCTAACAGTTTTTCCCAAAAGGCTTTACGCCCCTCTAGGCTTTTTATACTGTCTTTTACTTTTTGACGATAAGCACCCACTAAGTTCGCCAAACGCCCGAAACCAGCAGGAATCAATGCTTCTAATCGGGCTTTCATTACACGCGCTAAAACAGGTGATCGACCGCCGGTAGAAATAGCAATGGTCATAGGTGAACGGTCGACAATCGCTGGTAATATAAAATCACAATAAGCGGTTTGATCAGCGACATTGACAGGAATGCCCTGTTGCTGACAATAGTGATAAACCGCTTGGTTGACGGCTTCATCGTCGGTCGCCGAAATGACATACTTTGGCGCAGTCAAACTGGCCATGGCTTCGATTGAAAAGGTATCCATCTGCCAGACAATCTTGCCATGTGACAAGTGGTATTTCATCTCAGTTTTCAATTCAGGCGCAATCACCGTAACAATCGCACCCGCCTTAATAAACAAATCCGCCTTACGCGCAGCCACCGCACCCCCGCCGATTATCAGGCAGTGCTGGTCTTTAATATTGACGAATATCGGTAAATAATCCACTCGGATTCCTTGCACTTGAAGTTTAGCTGTTTAGTTTATCGTTTAAATGATGAATGAGTAAATATTTTGGCTCGTTTGAACCACGAAGGCACGGAGACACGAAGGGTGAAAAGAGTGATGAATACAATCGACCAGGCCTGGTTAATATCCCAAAACACCATTTTCTTGGTCAAAAAATACATTTCAACTCTTAACGAACAATGACAACAGTTTATACCTCTTAGAAAAAAGACAACGCCACACTACCAATATAACTCATTGAAACTAAAGTATTAAACACGCACCAAAAACCTCTCAATAGTTTTTTACACGTCAAATACAGAGCATAAATTAGCTTGCGTTACGCATATCAAACCTCTAATCTGGAATTAAGGAAACATTAGCCACCTCTAATATTCAACGGTTATTCGACAAAGGTTTAATGCTTCCAAAACATTAAATTAAACAACGGAGTTTGAAATGATGAAACGTAGAATTTTTCTAAAAAATAGCTTAGCCACCGGTGCGGCAGTCATCGCTGCTAACGCGGGTCTTTTAATACCAACCTCAGTTCTAGCGGACTGGAATAAAAAAGCCTTTACGGCCAAAACGACTGATGAAGCAGTCAATAGCGTATTTGGCTCTAGCAATACAACAGAGTCTGGTGACATACAACTTAAAGCGCCTGCCATCGCAGAAAACGGTGCCGTTACTCCCGTAACAGTCGATGCGTCAGCGCTTGACGGAGTTGAGTCTATTGCCATTTTGGCGAGTAAAAACCCGCAACCACTGGTGTGTGAATACACCTTTGCTGCTGGTGCGGTAGGTTATGTCTCAACCCGAATTAAGATGGGACAAACCATGAATGTCATTGCGGTCGTTAAAGCCGGTGGCAAACTCTTTAAAGCACAGCAAGAAGTGAAAGTAACCATCGGTGGATGTGGCGGTTAAGCACGGCCTACTCCCCCTTATTACTCAAATAACGACTCAAACAAAATTGAAAGAAATTTAAAGGATGACAACATGACGATTAAAATTAGAATTCGTGGTAAATCAGTCAATGGAACTGCCGAAGTAAAAGCACTCATCAAACACCCTATGGAATCAGGGGTGCGCATGGATAAGAAAACTGGAAAGCCTTTCCCAGCCAAATATATCGATATGGTAGAAGTTTTGGTCAATGGGACAAAAGCCATTGATGCCCAGTGGTCAGGCGCTGTTTCAGCCAACCCTTATATGGCCGTAAAGCTAAAAGCCAATTCAGGAGATGAAGTAACCATTAAATTAACCGACAACACCGGTGAATCAGGTACAAAATCTATTAAACTTAAGTAACCATCAATATCAGAATATACAAAAAAATCCCTAGTGAACAGGCCTGCTCACTAGGGATTTTTGCATTATTGAACGCGATTGCCTGGTTTTCAATCGAGTCTGAAACCAATGCCACCAAAGCCATGCAATGCATTTTAACCTCTCTATTTAGGTGAGCAAATTTACTGTACCACTACAAGTAAACTCTCTGTTACTATTAGTTAATAATGTCAATAAACATAATATTTACGGGTGTCTAGATAGATAGGCATTAAGCTATGAGTTTTAACAATTGAACGGGTTAGTAAGGATTAAGGTGAAGAAGTGAATCGCTATTTAGGGTGGGTTTTAGTTTTATCGTTGATTTCTATGGCTCTGGCTTACGAGTATAGTACTGATAATTCCTCATATAACCGAGAAATCATAATCTATTTTCTGATTTTTATTGGCGTATTTGTTTTTGTTATATTACGTAAACTCACTCACATTTTACCTAACTTCTTATCAATGGATCGATTCACACAGAAGCTTGGATCACGAAAATTTCGACAAATTTCAACTGGATTTACTAGTCTGTTTATCGTGGTATCGTTGGGATTGACATTTTATCTTTTAGAGAACAGTTATAAAACAGCACTGACGTCTGTTGAGGAAAGGCTCAATATTGTCTTGAACTCAACCGAAGGCAATGTTAAATCCTGGATTGATGAGCGTGAAAGGATATTGCTTCAATTGGGGCAAGACCCAGCTCTAGTCTCCATCACCAAAAACCTATTAAGCTTGCCTGTAGATCAACAAACGCTAGTGAATTCACCTTTTCAAACTCAAGCAAGAACCTTTTTTAAACATATGCAAGCCGACTTTGGCCAAATGGGTTTCTTTATCATTAACAAGGATGGTATGAGCATTGGATCCCGACGGGATTTTAATATTGGGTCACTCAATTATATTGTTCAACAGCGTCCCGAACTTATACAGACAGCATTTGATGGCAAGCCGACTTTTATCCCACCGATTAATACGGATTTAGCAAATAATTCTAGCCCATACAATCTCTCGTCGGTTAATAGCGCTTTAACCATGTTTTTTGCAGTGCCTATTAAGGATGTCGATGGCACGACCCTTGCCGTTTTAACACAGCGTTTAACCCCCTATGGCGTACTTTCTCTGATATTGCAGAAAGGAAAAATGGGGGAGTCAGGCGAAAGTTATTTAGTGAATCGTTTGGGACAGATGGTCACTCAAAGCCGATTCACTCATCAGTTACTAGAAATTGGTTTGGCTCAGCCAGACTCTGTAAAAGAGCTTCTTATTAAAAACCCTGGCGGAAACCTGCTAGAAGGCTATAGACCCACTGAATCCATCGCTGAACAGCCGTTTACACTTGCGGCTCAGGATTTACTTGAACAATTTGAGTTTAATGACTTTCTGTCAGAACACGTAATAACGAATCTTGAAGGCTATCCAGATTATCGAGGGGTGCCTGTTTATGGCGCCTGGAGGTGGATTCCTGAACTTGAAATGGGCATTATTACTGAAATTAACACTGAAGAAGCATTAGCCTCATATAATGAAATTCAGTTTAATTTGTTGCTTGTTGTTTTTGTTACCCTCTTGTTAAGCATTATCTCCACGCTGTCTTCGGTTGTTATGGCAAAACTAATGACAAGATCGCTGGAGAAGTCCAAGGGTGAATTAGAGGATAAAGTTACTGAACGGACTATGGCGCTAGCAGCACAAAGCAATCGGCTTGAAGATTTATATCAAAATGCACCAATTGCTTACGCTTCGATCTCTCCCCTATCATGGCAAGTAGAAAAGCATAATCATGCTTTTTTACATTTATTGGGAGGGCAATATAATGACTATGAAGGCCTTAATTGGCATGATTTATTGCTGCCTGAGATTGATCAAAATCCGCAAGAGATGATTGAAGGGCATTTTATTTTTAGAGACCATGAAGTTGAAGCTCGAGATCATAATGGTAAGTTGCTCTATGTACTATTCTCCGCTTCCATTGCTTGTGATTCCTCATCAGGTAACGTGAATGAAATTAGATTAATTTTAATTGATATCACGGAACGTAAACAGGTGGAAGAAGAAGCTAGACTGGTGAGTTTTAAATCTGATCAAGCTTTGGATTTAACAAAATCGGGTTATTGGCATATCCCATTAGCTCGTCATATTGAAAATACGGGTTGGATTTTGTCCTCTGCTCGAGCTTCTGAAATTTTAGGGGACCCGCCGCGTCCGCCTGAATGGCGTTATCACATAATGGATGAATGGTTTGTTAACGCAAAAGCAGCGGATGAAATTGGCGCTGTTAATATGATGACAGACTTTCAAAAGGCCATTTCTGGCGAAACCTCTGTTTTTGATTCAATCTTTGCCTATAAACGACCTATAGATGGAGAAGTTGTTTGGATTCATGCCACAGGTCGAATTTCAAGAGATTCACAAGGCCATCCTAGCGACATGTATGGGGTAACCCAGGACATTACTAAACAACATAATATTGAATTAGAGTTAATGGATGCTAAGGAAGTTGCTGAAGCCGCAACCAGCGCAAAAAGTGATTTCTTGGCGAATATGAGTCATGAAATTCGGACGCCTATGAACGCCGTCATCGGCTTATCTTATTTGGCGCTCAATACCGACTTAAACCGTAAACAACGTGAATACCTAACTAAGATTTATGGCTCTGCCAATAACTTACTGTCTATTATTAATGACATTCTGGACTTCTCTAAGATTGAGGCCGGTAAATTAGATATGGAAGCCATAGATTTTGATTTGATGGAAGTTGTTGAGAGTTTTACTAACGTGATTCTGGTTAAAGCGGAAGAGAAAGAGTTAGAGCTTATTATTGATATGGATCCTGAAGTGCCATTGAACCTTAAAGGGGACCCACAACGCTTAAATCAAATTTTGATTAACTTAGCCAATAATGCGATTAAGTTTACCGATAAAGGTGAGGTGTCCGTTGTTATCAAACTGGATCAAGTGATTGATGATGGGGTTGTGTTAAATTTCTCGATCAAAGATAGTGGAATTGGCATGACCGTCGACCAAGTGGCTAACTTGTTTAAAGCCTTTACTCAGGCGGACAGCTCTACCAGTCGTCAATTTGGTGGGACAGGATTGGGCTTAACCATTTCAAAACGGCTTATTGAAATGATGGACGGTAAGATTGGGGTTGATTCTGAGTTTGGTGTAGGCTCTACTTTCTATTTTACGGTGCCTTTTGAGTTGGGTTCAAAACGCCAGGCCAGTCAGGTTCGTAAATTATCCGATAGCATTAAAAGTATGAAAGTTTTAGTGGTTGATGATAACGATACCAGTCGAATGATTTTGGTACGTTATCTGAACTCGTTAGGATTTAACGCAGGAGAGGCTTCTAATGGACGGGATGCACTCACTGAATTGGGAGGTGCAGAAAACCCTTATCAACTGGTCTTTATGGACTGGAAAATGCCAGAGTTGGATGGCCTTGAAACGGTACGGCTTATTCAGAGTTCGACTAAAATTAAGGAGTCTCCCACCATTATTATGGTTTCAGCCTATGCGCGTGAAGAGTTAATGTCTAAGTCAAAAAACCTTGATATCGAAGCTTATTTAGTTAAGCCAGTTAATCCATCAACGCTGTTAAATGCAATTTTACAAGCATTTGGACATGAAGAAATTTACGAGCCTGTTCGTACTCAATCATCCCTGATTGAGCACATTAGGGGGGCACACGTTTTATTGGCCGAAGATAATGAAATTAACCAGCAAGTGGCGATAGGCCTACTACAGCTACAAGACATTACGGTAGAAATTGCTAATAACGGTAAACTGGCTGTTGATCTATTAAATGAAAACCCCGAAGGGTTTGACGCGGTACTGATGGATATTCAAATGCCTATTATGAATGGCTATGAAGCGACTCAAACGATTAGAAAAGATCCTCGTTTTAAAACTTTACCCATTATTGCTATGACCGCTAATGCAATGGAAAAAGATCGAGAAACAGCTCGAGAAGCGGGTATGACTGCACATGTCTCTAAACCCATTGATATTAAGAATTTGTTTGCTGTGTTAGGCCAGTGGCTTTCTATTCCTAAAAGTCGCCGTATCCATACAAGCCATGTCGCAATGGAAAATACCTCAGTAGAGCAGAGCGTTTCAGAGTTAAGTGCTATTGATACTCAAATTGGGCTAAAGCATGTTGGCGGAAATCATAAGCTTTATCAGAAAGTCTTAAATAAATTCAAAGAGAATCAATCAGGTGTGATTGAACGGATTACATCGGCTTTTGAGTCGGGTGACCTGGTTACCTCTGAAAGAGAAGTGCACACTTTAAAAGGGCTGGCAGGTAGTATTGGTGCAAATGCACTGCAGCAAGCGGCAGCCGACGTAGAGCAAGAGATTTTGTCAGGCGTCGAAAAATTAAGTAGCTTGACTACCTTATCAGATCAGTTTTCGATGGTTTTGGATTCATTAAAGGTGCTCGATGTTAACGAGGTATCAGAGGCTGAGCCGTCTATAAAAATGGCACCAGAAAAGATTAAAGCACTGGTAACTGGTTTAAGGTTATTACTTGAGGATGATGATGCAGATGCTGTAGAGGTTTTGGAAGAATTGATTCCCGCCTTTACCGACGCTCAGGCTGTAAAAGACATTAAACGTATACTAGGTTTTGTAGAGAGCTATCAATTTGAAGAAGCGCTAGAAAGAATTAACCAGATGGAGTGTTTACGAGAATATAAAGAGTAAGTACTCTCTTACAGAGAGCGTACAACGCTGTTAGTTGACGGTGTCACTATGCCTTAAGGATTTACTAAAGGCACACTTAAGAAGAATATCTACGGTTGATTCTTTTGTAGTTTTTTAGGGTTAATTTAACCCATGAGCTTCATGGTATTTTTCTTTTATTTGTAATATTAGAGGCAGGGATTTTATAAAAAGCTCAACCAATTCAGGGTCAAAATGTTGACCGGATTGTTCAGTGATAAAGTTAACGGCTTCATCTACAGGCCAAGCGCTTTTATAAGGGCGTTCTGTCGTTAAGGCATCAAAGACATCCGCCATGCCACAAATTCGGCCACTAATCGGGATTTCTTCGCCTTTTAAGCCATTTGGATAGCCACTGCCATCCCATTTTTCGTGGTGGCTTATAGCGATTTCACGCGCCATATTTAGCAAGGTACAGGTTTGCCCCCCTAATATAGCAAGTCCTATATTGGGATGTTGTTGCATTTGATGCCATTCATCAGCATCTAGTTTTCCTGGTTTTAATAGGATACTGTCAGGAATACCAATTTTACCAATATCATGCATCGGCGCTGCTTCTTGAAGTATTGTGGCTTCTTCTTCTGTCATTCCATAAGCAAGGCCAATAACTTTGGCGTAATGACTCATACGGATAACGTGCATCCCCGTTTCATTATCTTTGTATTCAGAGGCTCTGCCTAAAGAGACAATAATTTCTTTTCTAGAGGCTTCTAACTCGCGAGTACGTTCCTGAACAAGGCTTTCTAAAAGACGTTTTTCATCGTGTAACGCCAGATGGGTTTGTACACGCTTTTTGACGGTGGGTGGACTAATCGGTTTTGCAATAAAGTCAACAGCCCCCAGTTCAAAGCCGAGTGTTTCGTCATCAATGTCACATTTAGCCGTGACAAAAATAATGGGAATAGAGGCGGTAGAGGCATCTTTTTTAAGTTGTCGGCAAACTTCAAAGCCATCCATTACAGGCATCATGACATCTAATAAAATTAGATCAGGAGGCGAGATGGAGCGAGCCACTTTTAAGGCAATCTCACCATTAATCGCCACCTTTATTTTGTAGTCCTCCTTAAGGAGGCCTCTTAAAACATCGATGTTTTCAGGTGCGTCATCTACGATTAAAATCGTCGCTTTGACCTGCTCCATACCGGACTCCAGTTAAAGGGTTAATCACTATAAAATCAAGGTTATTCATCAGATTTTAAATGGGTTTGTTGAATCCTAAGGGTAATATTGCATCTATATTTTTGCTCTTGCTTTAGGCAAGAAAACAGCTTAACAACGATTCAATAAATAAACAAGTTACACACATAAAATGATTATTACCCTTTATTCTGACCCTTTATTCTGTAATAAGTAAAAGCCAACACAGGAGATAAAGTAACCATTAAATCAACCGACAACACCAGTGAATCAGGTACGAAATCTATTAAACTTAAGTCATTATGTAATCCCCCCATTTTTAACCGATGTTAAAAGTAGAGGTTTAAGCTGCATTGAG
>CBFCZK010000014.1:0-60510 GCA_965602805.1 uncultured Thiomicrorhabdus sp.
AAAACCCGTTATGCCTTTTGGCACAGCGGGTTTTTTTTTGCCTGGGGTTTAATAAGTTTTAACGATAATTTTAGTTCGATAGTTTATTGGTGTTTCGATGTGATTTTTGCAATAAATTCCTACTTACTATTGATAGATAACTCTTTAGTATTACTTAAAGGCTACTAATGATTCTTTTTTACAAAGTTTTGTGTAGAATAGATTTTATTTGATGTGACAAAGCGATGTATAGAAAGTATTTTGGTTTAACAAACCTACCTTTCAAAACCACACCTGATATTAGTGTTTTTTATAAGCACGGTTCAAGGCAAGAAATTCTTGAGGCACTTGTCTATACGGTCACTCGTGGTGATGGTATCGTTAAAGTCACCGGAGAGGTCGGTTGCGGGAAGACCATGCTCTTACGTCTACTTGCACACTCTTTACCATCCAGTTTTTCTATTGTATATATCAACTCTCCTAATTTATCTGCAAAGGATATGATTCTTTATATATGCAGTGAACTCGAAATTAATGTTGATAGTTCTATGCTTAAGTTTACATTGCTTACAGCATTAAAAAATGAACTTGTTCGCTTGCACTCCCTGGGTAAACATGTCGTTATGTTGATAGATGAAGCGCAGTCTATGACAATTGATGTTCTTGAAGAAATCAGGCTGTTAAGTAATTTAGAAACAGATGATGACAAGCTTATACAAATCGTTTTGTTTGGTCAGCCAGAATTGGATGTAGCTTTACAAGATGAGAATATTAGGCAATTAAAGAGTCGGATATCATTTAGTATTTATATCCCACCGTTGACACCTGATGAAGTCAAAACGTATCTCAATTACAGAGTTCGGAAGTGCTCGTATCAGGGGCTGGATTTGTTTGATGACAAGGTTTCTAAGCAAGTACATCGACTGTCTTTAGGGTTGCCACGTACAATTAATATCATAGCGGACAAGTTATTGATGTCTGCCTATGGCTGTGGTGATTCACAAGTTTCTAAAAAACACATTAAGCTCCTTCCAGAATCTACAGATCACACTTTTATCAAGGGTATGTTTTCAAAGCGTGCAGTCTTAATGTTTCTACCATTGCTTTTAACCAGTATATTTCTTGTGTATTTTTTATACAGTAATGTAGGTATTGACGAATCTACAAATTCTGTTGTTCACGTAGTTGAGCCTGAGGTTATTGTTACTAGCGCTAAAGGTCACCTTTCTGATGATAATGCAATCGTTTTAGAGGATGTTCAGTCTAATCACATTGTAGAAAAGGCTCTTCATAATTCTAAAATTCTCAGTGTTGGTTCGTCTGCAATGTTCGATACCGTTGTTGAATTTACGGAGTTTTCAGATGTAAATTCTTATAATCACGCTTTTATTAAATACTACGCAGAAGATAAAAATGTACTTGTTAATAGCCCAGTACTCTTGTCAAACTTATTAACCCTGCATGGTCAGTCTCATCATTGGATTAACCAGTTGCCAGAAGAATCTTATGTAGTACAGCTTTCAACCTGGAATTTGAGTGAGCTAGAAGCGGCTATTGCGTTTTATAAACGGTACGAAATACCTATTGATTCACTTCATCTTCTGATAGACTTTAAACAAAGAGCGAATAAATTTAGATTAAAAGTGTTTTATAAAACTTCAGAGAGTTACTCTCAATTAGTGAATTCTATACGAAAGTTACCACCAAAGTTAACGCTTTCTAAACCTTATATAACAACTGTTAAGCAGTTGTCCCAGAATATTGAACTTACATCCAATAAACTTAAACAGCATGGAATACACAATGATGGTAAATAATCTTAAAGTTAAGCATGGAATTTCAACTTTGGCTTTTATAGTTGTGGTAACTAGTCTTTCTGGTTGTAATGATTCTGCTGTAAAAAGGGACCCCATAGCACCTCCTGTTTCTGATTCTTTAAAACCTGATGGACATATACTTGCAAAGAAAAAGGTTGAGGAAGTTGTACATCAAGGCGCCAGCATCCCTTCTATAGTGAACAGTAGAAAGCCTACATTACCCCGTCTTTATGCAAAGCCATCATCAAATTATTCTTTAACCGCGGTGAATGTTCCTGTATCGGATCTGCTTTTTCAAATCGCTAAGGATGCGGGTAAACAAATAGATATTTATAGTGGGTTAACCGGGCGCGCAACGATTAATGCTTTAAATCAACCATTGGATAAAATATTGGATAGGCTGTCAGAACAGGGTGGATTTATCTATGCTTTAGATGGTAATACTATTCAAATCAAGCCTGACTTCCCTGAATGGCGTAATTATAATGTTGACTACGTTAATATCAATAAAACGAGTGAAGATTCTATTCAGATGAAAATGAATGTATCTGCCGGTGGTGGGGCAACTACGAGTGGGCAGGGTGGTAGCTCCACTAAGGTTTCAGTAAAGTCTGAACATAATTTCTGGAGTCGACTTGAAAACAATATTACTTTGTTAGCACAGTTGGATCCTTATTCATTAGCCTCATCAACTACAGTATCCACTTCAACGACAGCAGGTTTATCACAAAATACGGTAATCAATCCAGAAGCTGGAGTGATATCAGTTTATACCACTAATAAAAAGCATAAAGCGATTAAACAGTATATTCGAGAGGTCACAACGCGAGCTCAAAGACAAGTACTCATTGAGGCAACCGTTGTCGAGGTTGTCCTAAATGATACCTATCAAGCTGGCATTGATTGGTCACTAATAAATAGAGACGGTTTAGGCTTTACTTTAGGGCGTACTGAAATCGATTTGCCAAGTACGGGCTTGTCTATTGGTACATTCACGGCTGCCGGTACTGCAGGAACAATCGCGAGCGGCGGGTTGAATATTTTGTCTAAATTGAATTTATTGAAACAGTTCGGTGATTCTAAAATATTATCTAGCCCAAAAATAATGGCAATTAATAATCAAACAGCTTTATTGAAAGTTGTTAGGAATCAGGTTTATTTCACGGTTGATGTTAACACTACGGCAGCTACGACAGATGTAGCAGCAACAAGTACATATGAGACCGAGATACATACAGTGCCGGTAGGTTTTACGATGAGTGTCACCCCATTTGTGAGTGAAGCGGGCGATGTTACATTGAATGTTAGGCCAACTATATCCACTATTAGTGAATGGGTTGATGATCCTAATCCGGCATTGACTGTTCAAAGTAGAATACCAATTATTCAAGAAAAAGAGATGTCTTCAGTGTTAAGGCTTAAGGATCGTCAAACCGCTGTTATCGGCGGGTTGATTGAGGATAAAAATCAAAATTATCGAGATGGTGTACCATGGTTAAGCGATGTTCCAATTATGGGCGATTTATTTTCATCGCGTAGTGATGCGACTACTAAAACAGAATTGGTGATTTTTATTCGTCCCGTAATTATCAAAAACCCTGATGTTGATAATGGTGACTTGCAACAAGTTGGGCGTTTCCTGAAAACCAGTAATTATTAAAGAATTGGAATAGTTATGAGTGTTTTATTAGAAGCCTTAAAGAAAGCTGCAGCTGAAAAAAAGAAAGCATTGGACAGTCCTGCTGATTCTTCAATGGTTATTTCGGATTCTAACAAAGTTCCCGAAACAGCTGTTCCTTCAGTACTGAAGTTATCTACAGAAGATATTTTGCCAATATCATCAATAGATGAGTCATCAAGTAGCACAGTAGAAGATGAGGTTAAGGCTGAGGCAGGTTTGAATTTCACCCTGAGTGACATGTCTAGTCCGGCGTCAATTCCAGAAGAGTTTGACCAACAAGAATTGGGTTCAGATGTTTCACAGTCATCTACGTTGTTAGAATCTTCAGATATGACGTCAGACGATAGCCAACAATCAGCAGTAGATAGTACACTTTTACTAAAGCAAGATCCACCGCAAGTGCTACAGCCTTCTGTTCAGACAGATGGATTAAGTCAAGATCTTTTCCAAGTCACACCTTCTATATTCAGTGAGTCTGAAATTCAAGATTCGCCAAATGTTGGGAGTCATGAGGTGTTTGAAACGGATAAAGACAGCTTCGAATGGAGTATGAACGCCCTCCCTGGGTATTCAACGGCATCCGCAGATGACTCTGTTCCGATTGAAAAAAATTCGATTCTGCTAACGGGGGCTTTAACATCTCAACCTAAAGCAAAGAAAAAAATCCATTCCTCTTGGCTTCTTGTTCTCATGGTTGCATTACTATTTATCGGAATCAGTGTTTATGGTTTGATTTACTATCAAGAGCAGAACGAACAACTTGAAAATAGTATGCGTAAGTATGAATTGGCAAAGATTCAAGTTTCTTTACCTAAAAAAGCGCCATCAGTTGCAACAGTCGTCGATAGCTCTTTGCCGGAAGCAAAAGATTCTATTAATGAAATAGACTCTACCTCTATAGTAGCCACAGCGGAATCTAATCAAGCTTCTGCAGTGCAAACTTCAAAGCCTATGCCCGGTAATATTGTAGCACCTGTCGTACACAATGAATTACCCGCTTCAGTTGTGAAAACTTCCAGCCAAGGTGTTCCTAAGTCGAAGATCCGTCATGATTCTACTAACAAGAAAGCGGCGGCTTCAATAAGTAAGCCTGTTTATCAGCCCGTTTTGGTTAAGGTTAATAAAACCAAAATCGCTTTGTCTGAGGCGTATCGTGCTTATGAAGCTGGTGATTTAGAATTTTCTCAACAGAAATTTAGTGAAGCTTTAAGTACTGATTCCAAAAATATAACTGCAATGATTGGTCTGGGTGGTGTTGCTGCTTCAAGTGAACAGTATCACGTTGCTATGGATTATTACCAGAAAGCCCTTAATGTTGATCCAAATAGTCTTGTCGTTTATGAGGCAATTGCAAATCTTTCGTCGAATATCGAACTTAATTCTGACTGGAGCGACTCGTTAAAAAATATGGTTACGGTATACCCAAATTCTGCAACTTTACACTATGCATTAGGGAATTTATATGCCTCTAGCAATGATTGGCTAGCAGCTCAGGAAAGTTATTTCAACGCTTATGCTCAGGATATGAGCAATCCAGATTTTATTGTTAATTTGGCTATTAGTTTAGATCAATTAGGTAAGTATCCGCTTGCAGGACAATACTACACACAAGCATTGGCTTTAGCAGGTTCGAACACAGTGAATTTTAATGTCACAGATATAAAGAACCGTTTGGTTTCAATTAGACAATTTATGGATCAGGAAAAATAGATGGAGCAACCAGGTCTATTAGGTGAGCGCTTAGTCGAAGATGGTTGTATTTCAGCCGATCAATTGAGTATTGCACTAACTGAACATAAAAGAACAGGCCATAAGCTAGGTGAAATACTAGTTTCTCTGGGGTTTGTTTCGGTTGAAGTTGTCAGAGAAATGGTCGGCTCTTATGTTGGTTATGCCTCCATGAGCTTAAAGGAAGTTGTGCCCGATCCAAATGCCATCTCCTTAGTTTCTGAAACGTTTGCGCATAACTATCTAATCATGCCGATTAGTATAAAAGACAGTCGTTTACAAGTTGCTATGTCTAATCCAGGTGATATATTGGTTTTAGACAAACTTAAACGTCATCTTCAAAATCCAAACCTGCAAGTTGCACCCGTGCTTGTGGTCGAGTCTGAAATACAAACGGCAATAGACAATTATTACGGTTATGAATTATCCATTGAGGGTATCCTCAGGGAACTTGAAACTGGAAAAGCCGATACCACTGCTATTTCGATTGCTAATGAATATTCCCAGCCGATGGTTCGATTAGTGGATAACTTATTGACGGATGCCGTTAAAAGAAATGCGTCCGATATCCATTTTGAACCCGAGGAAGATTACATTCGAATTCGCTATAGAATAGATGGCGTTTTACAAGAGATACGGTTACTTCATAAAATGTATTGGTCAGGTTTAGTAGTGCGTTTAAAAGTTATTTCTGCTTTGGATTTAACTGAGCAACGTCTTCCACAAGATGGCCGTATGTCACTCATTGTCCATGGAAGAAGAATCGATTTTAGAGTCTCTTCACTCCCTGGGACGCACGGTGAAAACTTTGTCTTGCGCATATTGGATCGTGAAAAGGGTATCGTACCGCTAGATGATTTGGGTCTGGATGCAGATTCTTATGATGAATTAAAGCTGATGATGGGACGCCCTACGGGTATTTTGTTGGTAACGGGCCCGACAGGCTCTGGTAAAACCACTACCTTATATTCAATATTAAATGAATTGAATGATGTTGGTGTCAATATAATGACCTTGGAGGATCCTGTTGAATATCCTATGTCGATGATTAGACAAACCCCTGTTAATGAAGAGATAGGGATGACTTTTGCTGCGGGTATTCGTTCGTTAATGCGTCAAGATCCAGATATTATATTGATTGGTGAGATTCGAGATTCAGAAACAGCAGAGATGTCTATCAGAGCGGCGATGACAGGGCATCAGGTTTTTGCTACTCTTCACACAAACTCTGCAATAGGAGCGATTCCCCGTTTATTAGATATCGGTGTGTCACGCTCTATTATGGCTGGAAATATTATTGGAATTATTGCGCAACGATTAGCTCGAAAACTTTGTAAGCATTGCAAAAATCCTTATCAACCTGAGGAGTTCGAGAGACAATTACTTTCTATTTTAGATGAGGATAATGTTCAGCTTTATAAAGCTAAAGGTTGTGATAAGTGTAATGGAATCGGCTACAAAGGGCGTTTAGCGGTACTTGAAACGCTACGCTTTACCTCTGAGATGGATGAACTTTTACTGGATGGTGCGTCTCAGCATGCATTGCTTAATAAAGCCATCGAAAATGGCTTTTCTACCATGGTTCAGAGTGGTATTCGCTGGGTAAAACAAGGCGAAACGACACTTGAAGAAATAAGTCGTGTTGTTAATTTAACTGAGTTAGTTTAATAGGGGGTTCTCATGGAGAACTATCAATACACAGGTATTAATAAATTTGGTAAACGCGTCAGCGGAGTATTACCTGCCGGTAATGAGCAGGAACTTGAGCAGAAGCTTATCAGATCCCATATATCTTTACTCACATTCAAGAAGCAATCCAGTTCTTTCTCGTTTTCAACTAAGCCTAAAGTAACGCGTAAAGATATTATTGGAATGACCTTTCAGCTTGAGCAGTTATTGAAAGCTGGTGTGCCATTAATGGAAATTCTTGATGATTTAAAAGACTCTTTCGAAAGCGATGCTGTTAAAGAGATGCTTGCTAATATTTATGAGTCGATGGAAGGCGGAAACACATTTTCTGAATCTCTAAGAAATTATGAAAAAGAGTTTGGTGAAGTGTATATTTCACTGGTTGCAGTAGGTGAGAAAACGGGTAAATTAGAAGAGATTTTGAACGATCTTGCGAATATGCTCAAATGGGAGGATGAATTGGCTTCAAAAGCTAAAAAAGTCATGATCTATCCCGCTATTGTTGCGACTGTTGTCATTGCCGTTGTTATTTTAATGATGCTGTTTGTGGTGCCTGAGTTGTTAGGTTTTATCACCTCTATGGGCGGTGAGCTTGGTTTTGCCACCGTTGCATTAATTGCCACCTCAGGTTTTATACAAAATTACATCTTAGAACTTTTTGTCGTACCAATTGTTGCCATCTTTCTTTATAAATGGTGGCGTAAACAATCTCCTGAATTTAAGCTCAAAACAGATGAAATGTCACTTAATGTCTGGATTATCGGTCCAGTGCTTTATAAATTAAAATTAGCTCGTATTGCCAATTCATTGGCCATTATGTACGGCGCTGGCGTGAGTTTTCCTGAGAGTTTGCGCATGGCGAGTATCATTGCGGGTAATAAATATTTAGAAGGTAATATTAATAATGCTGTGCGCATGATTGAAGATGGCAAGCCGATTCATATAGCCTTTGAAGAAGCGCAAGTTTTTCCGTCAATGGCCGTTAGAATGGTTAAGGTTGGAGAGGTTAGTGGTGGTATGGATAATGCCCTTAAAAATGTAAGCTATTTTTACGATAGAGAAGCTAAAGAGTTAATTGATAAAATTGAGCCAGCAATAGAACCGATTTTAACGGTGATTATGGGCTTTGTAGTTGGCTGGGTCATGATTGCCGTACTCGGACCTATTTATGACACCATCGCACAGGTCCAGTAATGATGAAAATAGTTTTTTATATAACAGATGATTCTTTAACCAGCTATAACAATAGCAATAATGAAACTCAAACCTTCTTATGGCAGGATATTGAAGCTGTAGATCAATACTTATCTACTGTTTCTGAAAAGGCTCAGGTTTCTATTATTTTAGATGTTATTGATGAGGATATCTCTTTTGAATGGGCACCAGCTGTTTTTCAATGGGAAAAAGCCACCATCGCATACCGTCGTAAAGAACGAATGTTTGGCGAAGATATGGCACTTGCGTTGGTTAATTGGACCAATGCAAAGCAACAAAGTGTTGATGGACGTAAAGAAGAATTGCTGATGATAGCGACGGTCAGTGACTCGTTTCATCTAAAGAATTTCTTAAGCAGTATAGAAGCTGCACAACTCACCGTTAGTGCCGTTTATTCAAAACCTATCCTTTTAGAAAGCTACCTTAAAAGTAAGGTCAAAACACACTTAAAACTAACTCGTCAGAACCTTAAAAGTCCATTGTTGATGGTGACCAGACAATCACTCCATACTTTTAGACAAACGTTTTTTTATGAAGGCAATTTACGTATCAGTCGTTTGGTAGAAATAGATAAAATCTATGAAACGGCTGCTGAAATTCGTTCAGCACTGGTTAATGAAACCAAACTTGCGGTTACCTATGTTTATAACCAAAAAATAGTGCCCTTCAATAGTCCCATTGGATTGATTTTTATTGATGGTGATCAAGAAGTTTTACAAGGTATATTGGAGCAAAGTAAAGAAGAAGCACTGGTAAGGTCTACATGGGAAGACAGTCAATACCTATTTGCAACGACCGCATTTAAATCAATATCTCCATATGGTGTTCATTGTGGTTTGGAAGGGGTTGAATGTTTCTCACCACAGGCTATTGTTGACTTTATCTTTAGTGATGCACCCAAGGGATTTTATACAACACCTTATATTCAAAAGGTTAGTAATTTATCGCTCGCTCGCAAAATATTTATAGCTCTCAATATATTACTATTTTTAGGCGGGTTATATTATGTCCTTGTTTCAGGTGTCAATACCTTAATCAGTTGGCAAAAACAAGCGTTATTAGAAGAGAAGATTTCTCAGCATGAGGTTGAAATTAAACGACTTGAAGATATGGTAAAGCTTCAGGACGATGCTCAGCTTATAAAGGCATCTGTAGAATTTTCCGAATCGATTTTAAAATTGAAAGTGAATCGATTAGTGAATTTTGATATTGAACGTTTTAGTCAGGTCGTCGCTCGACATCCAAATATTCAACTGTCAGATATTCAGTGGAAAACATTGAATCGTTTTGACAGCAAAAGTAATCAAATTTTATTGTCGGCATGGGTGTTTCCTTTCCATGAAACTTACAAGGAACCCGTCGCTTGGGTGGATGCTTTTGTAGCGGATTTAAACACCATTTCTGGGGTGCAATCCGTTGCATTACAGAAAGAGCCTTTAAATAGGGTGTTGAGTCAGACTCTTTTAATTGATGCCAAAATGGGCGAAGTAGAAGCCTTGCCATTTACTATTCAAATGCGAGTTAACGATGTCGAATCTAAGTAGTTATTTTTCGGACCCAATCATCCAACGTTTTTTGAAGGGTGTCGTGATTCTTCTTATCCTCTTGAGCAGTTTATTCGCACTGACTTGGTACGGTTACGAGGAAATGAGTAAAGAGCTTAAAGCGCAAGAAAAGCCTAAAATCCAAAAGTTGAATTCTCTGCAAAGCCAGGTACGATTTCTACAGCAGCAAGTAAAGTTGTATGAGCAATATGGTGAAAAATATGAAGAGTTAATTAAAAAAGGCTTGGTTAAAAAACAAGATAGAGTTTTTTGGACAGATTCATTAATTCGCTTAACGGATGAATATTTGATTCCTAATTTAAAGTTCTCTTTTTCAGGTGAAAAGGCCTTAAGCAGCGGGCAGTTTTCTCATATTAAAATTCCTAATAGCCTTTTCTACTACAGTCGAGTTACGTTAAACATGGATCTACAGCATGAGGAAGATTTATTGAGAGTGTTTGAAACAATTAGTCAGAAAATTTCACCTTTGTATTTGGTTGAGAGCTGTAAAACTCAGTTGAAAGATACCGATCATGAAGTGAATGCCAATTTTGATTTGCTTGAAGGCAATGTTTCAACGGCCTGCTCACTTATTGTTTTCCATACACACCCTAGTAAAAGTAAAAAATAGGATGTCGTTCGAATGAAATTACTCATAATGAATATTAAATTCTCTAAATTATTGATCAGTATGACGCTGTTACTTATTTCTAATTCTGCTCTTTCAGTAGGCGGAGAAACACTCGTAAAACCATCAGTTAAAATTGAGAAACAATCTGCTTTGCAAACACTTTTCTTATCGAAGCCGACGCGAGAGAAAATAGACAAACAACGAGAATCTTACTTACACCCTGTCACGGAAAAGAAAATTGTTCGAATTCTTCCAAAAGAGGTCGGCAAGTCAGGTAAACCTAAAGTCAAAAGGATTTATATTCCGCCCAGAGTTGAGATTTCTGCCGTGGTCGTTAAACCTGATGGATCTACGTTGATTCGTGTTAACGATAAATACAATCGTTCACCGTCTAAACATATCGATATGGATTATGCCGGCAGTAGCTCTAATGGCGTTCCGGTTACCATACAGGGAAAAACCAAAATTGTTCCGGTTGGCAGCACACTATTGACTCGTCAGAACAGACTCGTTAAAACCTATAAACTAGATGAGTCTGCACGTAAGCGATCCGCTCCTAAAACCAAGCAAGTTGCAGTAAAAGAAAGATTAGAACAAGTTCAGATTTTAACGCCTAAATGATTCCTGTTGAGTTTCACATCCCTCTAATAATGGTGCTGTTTATTTCCAGTGCTATTATTGTCTATTTAGTCGCAAGCTATATTAAATCAAAGAAAGCTCTCAAAGCCTTGCAGGATACACTGCAGCATAGTCATGAGGCTTCTATCCGAGCGGAGTTTTCTAATACTCGTCTTGCGCAGGTTGAACAGGATAATCTGGAATTATCCTCTCAACTGTCAGAGCTGCAATCTCTAAAAGGTTCTTCCGAACAATTGCAGAGACAAGTTCAAGCATTGCAGGAACATTTGACTGAAAGGGAACAACAGCTTGATATCGAACGAGTAAAGCTTAGCCAAAGTGTTGCAAAATCTGCAGAACTAACCGTCGCACTGGAGATGGAAAAAAGTGCTTCTCATGAAAAAATAGCTCTGTTAGAGTCTGCTAAAACTGAGCTTAGTAATGAATTTAAGGTACTAGCAAATCAAATCTTTGAGAGTAAGCAGGCGCAATTTACTCAACACAGCCAATCTACAATCGATGCCATGCTCAAACCGATGCAAGGGACTTTAGAGGCTTTTAAATCTCGCGTTGAGTTGGTGCATAAAGAGGATCTTGAAGGTCGTGCCAGTCTTACTGAACAGTTAAGACAATTGCATTCGCTTAATAATCAAATGAGTGAAGACGCGCATAACCTTACCCGTGCTCTCAAGGGAGATAGCAAAACCCAGGGAAATTGGGGGGAACTCATTTTAGAGCGTTTACTGGAGCGTTCTGGATTAACCGAAGGGGTTGAGTTTGATCGTGAAAAGAGTTTCACGGATGAATCCGGAAAACGTTTACGCCCAGATGTCATTATCAATCTTCCAGACAGTAAACACATTGTAATAGATTCAAAGGTCTCTCTCGTTCATTATGAATCCGCTTTAAACAGTGAGAGTGAATCAAAAAAAGTAACGGCGTTAAAATCACATCTACAGAGTTTGAAAGGGCATATTGATACCTTAGCGAATAAACGTTATGAGCATTTGGAACAACTCAATGCGCCTGATTTTGTCTTAATGTTCGTCCCTGTAGAAGGGGCGTATTTGATGGCAATAGAGGCAGATCCCTCCATCTTTGAGACAGCCTTTGAAAAGCGTGTGGCAGTGGTCACACCAACGACTTTATTTACAACGCTGAAAACCATAGAGCAACTGTGGCGCTATGAAAGGCAGAGTGAAAATACCCTTAAGCTTATTAAGCGCGCAGCGGAGGTACATGATAAGTTTGTTGGCTTTGTTGAAAGTTTTGAAAAAGTGGGTAAGCAATTGCAAACGGCACAAAGCAGTTATGATCTAGCAAGAAAGCAGATGATTTCTGGTCAGGGGAATCTAGTCCGTCAGGCTGAGATGTTGAAGGATCTTGCGGGGAAAACCAAAAAAGAGATTCCTGCACACTTATTGACCGAAGCCGAAGGCAGTTCTATTAGCCAACTTTCAGATGAGGCTTAACCAGGCCTGGTGAGTTTATTTTGTGTTTTATTTTAGTTCTCAATCAATGAGTAAATGCCATACAAAGCCAGGTTTTACCCTGGTTTAATGCATTTTGATATGTGTTTTGTAGGCTTACTGGTAAGTCTTTCAATTGAATAGAGTAAAAGCCGTTCTGTTCATAAAATGATTTTAAATGGATGTATGGAAATGCCAGTATCTCAAAGTTATCATGGCGAGATTGTAAATCCATGTCCATCAATGTAAGTAGATGAGTTGCTAGACCTTGCTGTCGAAACTCGGTTTCTATAAATAGACCTCTGAGCCAATACTGTGGTTGGCTTGCACCTTCAATATGAAGCAGTCGTACCAACCCAATTAATTTTGTTTGATAACGCACTGTATAGATTAGGTCATTTCGACTTGCACTACTTTCTTTGTGTTGTTTTAGAAAGTGTTTAATTTCATAGAAATCCGTAGTAGATGCTAAACTCAATTTAAGCAGATTTTTGTCTAACAATTGTCACTCCAATCCCAACTTAGTTAACGCCTACTGTTTACTCATTATCATAAGAAAAATTCTATATGTCCCGACCTATTTGTCCTGCTTGTCAACGCCCAACTAAAGTCTGCCTCTGCACTTTTATTCAGCAGATAGACAATCAAGTCGAAGTTGGTATTTTACAGCATCCTAGTGAAGTGGATTTGGTCAAGGGAACGGCCAAAATAGCACAATTATCTCTAACTCACTGCCAAACATGGTGTGGAGAGAATTTACAAGAGCTACCAGGCCTGGTCAATTGGTTAACCAGTGATAAACATGTGTTTTTACTCTATCCAGAAATAGAGGGGCAAACGGAACCTTGTGAGTTTTATACTGTAGAGCAGGTTCGTGATTTATACGCTGCCCAGGATATCAAACTGCTCATCTTAGACGGTACTTGGCGCAAAACACACAAAACCATGATGTTGAACTCTGTCTTGAGGGGGATGGATAGAGTAAGTCTACAACCTAGCACGCCGTCAGCCTACCGAATCCGTAAACAGAAGAATGAGTCTAGCCTATCGACGATTGAAGCCCTCTATGAGGCTTTATCGCAGTTAGAAGATGATTTAAATCGTTATCAACCGTTACTAGATGCTTTCGAATCCATGCAACAGCAGCAGGCCGCATTTACAAAAAAGCCCTAAACAATTTGTTTAAGGCTTCTGGAATAAACGATGTTGAATTGTAGGGCTTAGCTTTATCGTTTCAGGTGAGTCGATTTCGTTTTAGTGGATGACTGTCGTGTTTCATCTTGCACTTCTTCTCTTAGCTTTTTAAAGATAAATAGATTAGAGATTGAGAAGTTAAAGCCCATGCCCATAATGACCCCGATAATAAGCGCCAAAATCATGTGTTCCTGGAAAAACGGTACAAAGGTCGTTAGGGTGTAATAGGTACCATAGTTGACTGCAAAACCAATCAGAGAACTGGATGCAAAAGCACCCCACTGGGTGGTTTTGGCGGTTTTTTCACGGTGGTTAAAGGTAATCAAGCGATTCAGTGCCCAGTTCCAAGAGACCGCTGGCCAGAAAGAGATCGCACGCGCTACCGTGTGAGATACACCCATCATTTGCAGTAACAGATAGACCACTAAATCGACAATAAACCCACTGCTGCCAACCGCTGCAAATTGAATAAATTCAGCTTTGGTTTGAAACTTATATTGATACAAGCGACGCAGATGGCGTAGATACTTTAATTGCTCGCCTAACGTTAACTTAGACTCACCATGAATACGATCCACAAAGTGAATCGGTACTTCTGACACCTTATCAAAGTTTCCTTTCACCATCACTTCTAGAGCGATTTTATAGCCAATAGGGGACAAGTCGCTCGCCGATGGAAGATCTGCACGGCGCACTGCAAAAAAACCTGACATTGGATCTTTTACACGTGTAAGTGGTAGAGCGGGCACGGTCGCGATGACTGAATTGACATAACGCCATAATGTCCAGCTATCATCAATACTTCCGCCTTCTACATAGCGAGAACCTAAAACAAAATCACTGTCGCCACTTTTCAATTGCGCGATCATCTTCGGGATAGCGGTCGCAGGATGTGAAAGGTCAGCATCCATGACCACCACAAAATCCCCTTTAGCCTCTGAAAAACCGTCAATGACCGCCGGTGATAAACCACGGTTTTCGGTACGGTTGATTAGGCGGATAGGGTGGTTTTGGGTAAAAAGTTCGGCGGCTTTTTCGATGGAGCCATCTTGAGAATTATCATCCATAACCAATATTTCATAGCTTAGATTGTCCTCTGCAAGCGCAGATTGAATCATCTCACTTAAGGGCTTAAGGTTTTCTACTTCCTGATAGGTAGGAACAATAATCGATATCATGGGGTGCCTTTCATCGCTATTTGACGAATTTCAATTTATGGTGGCATTATGCCTGAAATCTAGCGGGTAAACCACCTTGATTCCAGTCGTTTTCCCATCTTAATAAAGCGTGCTTCCACCCAATAATTCAACCACAGTGACAGATATAACGTCATCAGCACTGCAATAATAAAGACTAATGGAATAAGAGACATCTGGATGTGATCGACCAATTTCGGGTCAATCGTGCCGAGGACAATCGCCCAGGCGATGGCCACGAATGGGAAGTGAAAGAAATACATCGGATATGCGACTTCGGAGAGTAGGCGCCAGCCTTTCCAGCAGGTAAGACGATTGTTTTCAGAAGTCGTATCAAAGTGAAACACTAACACCAATGCCAATATGGCTGCACTGAAAACAAAACGGTGTAACGTGATGGCTACTAAATTTAAGCTTTCATTGAAATCAGTATAGTAGGGCGATGTAGGGCTATAGACTGGAAACTTCATGCTCAGATAAATAATACCTAAGCCAATCATCCAGATAAAAGCTTTCTGAACTCGCGAAAGTGTCAGTGTAAAACTCGGTTTCTGCCATAAAATAAATGCCCATAAAACGCCTAATAACAGCGGGCTAATTCGGGTTTCTATGACGTAATACATCGCATTCATGTAAATCGCCGGGTCAACCTGTTGAATGAATTGATACCAGTGGGTTTGATAGATAGCCGGTGTTTGATACGCTATGGCAAAGCGAACGAGCAGTGCAACGACAATCATCAAACTGAGCCAGGCGATAGGCTGTTTTGTTTTGGCTAACAACACGACCAGAAAAGGCAGAATTAAATAGAACTGTACTTCTATTGAGAGACTCCACTGTACTGGAATGATGCCTTTACTGTAGATGTTTTCAATAAACAGCAGGCTGTACCAGCCTTCGGTGAGGAGTTTATTGAGGTCGCCTAGGCCGTAGAGTAGTAGTGCCACGACAAACAATGGGTAAATACGGAAGAAACGGTGGAAGTAAAAGCGTCCGAAGTCGATTGATTGGCGTTTGCTATAAACTTTTAATAGGCCGTAAGTCAGTAAGAAACTACTGATCATAAAGAAGATGTCGACTGCTTTGTCTGCTGCAAGTACGATATTGAGCCAGGAAGGAATGCTTTCGACAAACTCCGTGAGTTTTTCAGGGGATTTTTTAAAGAGAAAAAACACCGCAAAAAATACGTGGAACAGAATCACCATCAACACACTTAAGCCTTTTAAAAAGTCGATGACAGGAAAGGCTTTATTGGGTTGGTGAATGATGTCACGAGCAATGGAAATTGGTTTGGTGATGGGTTTCGTCACCAATCCAAAGAGAAACTTTTGCATAAGAGAGATAAAAGCCGACATGGATTACAGTGTACTCTCAGGTCTTATAAAGTTTTCACACAAGTAGTAACGGTAGGTCACAATAATAGAGTCATTAACAGAAAGCGATTCTTGTTTAAGTTCAGTGCACTTTTCAAAGTGGTTCGGCTGTTGAGTAACCGGTGGCAGCTTTTCATAATGCGGTACGACTAGCAGGCCATTCATGCCGGCGGTCGGTAGGCCATACCAAAACTCAAATTGGGTCTGTTTCGCGCTGGTAATGTAAACCGGCTGAGGTCTGACATACCACGTTAGATGGCTGGCGACACTCCAGTTGGAGACAAATAGTGGCAATGGATTATCAAGGCTTGCATGTTGTTTTTGCAATTCAAGTACTGTTTTCGCTGCGGTTGGCCAACCATAATCCCCTTGAATCGGGTTTTTATGATCTTCAAGAGCAATCCAAGGTTTATATAATAGGCTGTGCGCCACCAAGACCAGAGAACCCATTAAGATTAAATGCAAGTAGATGACAGGCTTAAACCACTTCTTAGTCTGACGAAGCCACAACCAGTGGACGATAATGGGAATCAGTAATAACCAGGCCAGGGACACCCAGTGCGGTAAACTCTCTTCATACCCAGAACCCCAGGCAAACAATAACGTCACAGGGAGTGAGAAAAGTAGTAATAAGCGACTGTTCGGCTTTTGATAATTGGACGGTTTAAGCATAACCCACCAACCCAGTAAAAACAGAAGTGGCGTGTAAGAGGCGAGTTGAGTGGCTTGAGTTTTTGCAAAGCTTGCAAATGACCATAAGCTGCCTTTCGTTCCATGATCTATTTGATAAATAAACGATGCCCAATCATGTGTCGCATTCCAATAGAGAATCGGTGTAATCATCAAAGTGGCGATAATGATCGCAATCCACAGGCCTTTTTCTCGTAGCCAAAACCAGCGCTTTTCCACCACCATCAGTAACAGTAGTGAAAGTACTAGGGTAACCGCGGTATATTTAGACAGAGCCGCGAGGCCGACTAAAAATCCAAGTGCTATCCAATACTTCAGCGCGTTGGTTTCTAGGAGTTTAATCACTACCAATATAAGAGCAAGCACGACAACCATGAGTGGATTGTCTGGCAACATTGCCATGCCCATTAAGGAGAGAATCAAGCTGGTATTGAGCAAGAGCAGACTACCAAAACCCATCCAATGAGCACCAATCGGTTTTACATCGGTTGCTAACGGACTCTTTGCAGCTTGCTGATGATTTGACCAGGCCTGGTGGCTTTGCGGCGAAGCAAAAAGTTGCATCGTGACTTGATAGAGCAGATAGTTCAGTAGGGCATACATAGCGATAGGCACTAAACGAGCACTCCAATCATAAGGCGCCAACCACATAGGAATGATTTGTAACCAACCGACCATCGGCGGATGATCAAAATAACTCCAATCCGGCATTAAACCGTACAAAGCATAATGGGCTTCATCACCACCGAGTTCCGCTTGAAAGGCTAGAAAAAGGTGCAGTAAGCTCATAAAGGCCACAAGTAGTAAACTGGCGATTTTAGGCGTGATCGTCTGAATCGTGGTGTTCTTAAGTGGAGGCTGTGTCATAAAAGGTTAAACTCTGCCGTAATGGTCTTCAAAGCGAATAATGTCATCTTCACCGGTGTACTCGCCGACTTGCGCTTCAATCAGCACCAAATCTAAACGGCCTTCATTCGCTAAACGATGTTTTTCACCAATCGGGATATAGGTGGATTCATTCGGACGCACCATCGCGACTTCTTCGCCCACCGTCACGGTTGCTGTGCCAGAAACCACCACCCAGTGTTCGCTGCGATGTAGGTGTTTCTGTAAACTTAGGGTTTTACCGGGTTTAACAACAATACGTTTAATCTTATATTTCTCTTCCGATTCCAACACCGTATAGGTGCCCCATGGGCGATGTGCAGTGCGATGGATTTGCGGTAGATCACTGCCTTGTTGTTTTAAGGTTTCGACCACGGTTTTAATCTTCTGACCTGAACCTTTTGGGGCAATCAATAAAGCGTCTTCACTGTCGATAACCATTAGGTCTTCAATATCGATTAAAACGACAGTCCGTTGGCTGCCGATAATAAGGTTGTTTTTGGCGTTTAATAACACGCCTTTTTCAATATGCGTATTGCCGTTTTCATCTTTAGGCAACTCTTGATCTAAGGATTCAAAACTGCCCAAATCACTCCAGCCGATATCACTCGGAATGACCTTAACGAGTGCACTTTGTTCCATCACAGCATAATCAATACTGTCGGCAGGGATGGCTTGCATCGCGTCCATTGGAATGCGTAAGAATTCACCTTTTTCGGTTAACGCATAAGCGTCTAGGCAGGCCTGGTGGATATCTGCAGCATGCGCTGCTAACTCGGCTAAAAACACGCCCGCTTTAAAGCAGAACATGCCGCTGTTCCAGTAGAAGTTACCTTGCTGCAGATAGGATTCCGCCAAAGCAAGTTCCGGTTTTTCTTTAAAAGACAAAACATCCAAACCATCGGCTTCAATATAACCAAAGCCGGTTTCCGGATAGGTGGGTTGAATACCAAAGGTGACCAGTTGGTTTTGTTTAGCAAGAGCTTCTGCTTGGGACACCGCTGCTTCATAAGCGACTTGGTCTTTAATGAGATGGTCAGAAGGCGTCACAAACACAATCTCTTCTGGATCCACCGCCATACAGGCCAGCGCAATCGCCGGCGCAGTATTACGTGCTACGGACTCCAGGACAAATTGTGCATTGAAGGGTTCACTCGGTGATTTCTGCAAGGCCTGCATTTGATCAAGTGCTAAAAAATACTGCTCTTGATTCGAGACAATTAAAAACTGATCACAGAAAGCTTGGTTGCGTAATACGGTTTTTTGAAACAACGATTGGCCATCAAATAACGGCACAAACTGCTTAGGAAGTAGGGTTCGGCTAATAGGCCATAGACGTGTACCGGAACCACCGCAAAGAATTAAGTTGATCATAAGTTTTCTAACTTTTCTGCTGTTATTGAATCGTTGTTATTCGTTGTGAAGAAACATCTAAAACGGGACAAATAACTCTGTCATCTTCGATGTAAGTGAGTCATTTTACTGTATTTTAGTGAGCGCTTTTGAGATTCCATTCCAATAAAGTTCAACATTGATTTTTTATTCGCAAGTATTGCCTTTAGGCCATGTTAAAACAGTTCCACTCAGTGCTTTACTAAATTCAAGGTAGGACAAAAGTCTTGTTTTAGTATTGGTTGTTAATGAACGTATTTCACGGCGCATGGTTCCAAATCCCATTCCGTCAGCACCAAAAGAATCGCCGGCGCATTTTGTTGCTCTCATGCCTTGCAAGGCTACTTTTTCAACTTCACTCTTGTTGGACTTATCTACGAGTAGGGTATTTTGCGTTGATTTAGCACTTTGAATCGCCGCAGATTGTTGAGCTGGGACTGTGTAAGTCATCTTTATATAACGGTCAATATCATCTCTAACGCCATTATTATCAGCATCAATTCCTGCCAAACTATCCGTTCTGTCTAACATGGGTAAGTCACCAGAAGCTTCCAAATCAGCTACTATTTTTTCGGCCTCGCTATCGCAACCTGCCAGAAAAAAATCAACAACAAAATATAAAAATTGGACATAAGGCTTACCTTAAAAGCTAGTACATTAACTTAATAAACGTTCGGGATTGGATAATACCTTAATGCCACTGTTTAGCAAATAACTAAGCCTTTTGTGAAAACACGGTCGCCACCTCTAGTAGAGGTTTATACGGAACAGTTGAATATGAAAGTCTATTTTTAAAATGGTTTTTTAGAGTTTCAAACGCTTAAAAATAACTTCTGGCACATTGCGAATTATAAACATAATACCCGCCCAAAATACCGGCGTATAAAGCGTGTTTTTACGTTTTTCGATGGCGTTGATAATGCTTTTGGCAATCTGCTCAGGTTGCGCCCACAAAGCACCTTTCTTAAATTCAGCGGTCATAGGTGTATCCACGAAGCCTGGTTTAATATCCAAAACATGAACGTTATGTGGCATAAGGCGGTTGCGTAAACCCTGTAAGAAAATAGAAATCATGCCTTTTGCCGCACCATAAACATAGTTGGATTGACGGCCACGATCGCCGGCGACACTGCTGATAACTGCGATACAACCACTTTGCTGGGTTTGTAAACGATTGGCTAATAAGGTCAGTAAAGAGATCGTACTCAAGGCATTGGTATTGAGTTCTTGCATTGTCAGACTAACGCTTTGTTCGCAAGCGGACTGGTCAGGCAAAGTACCGTGCGCAATGAGCACAGAATCTAGCGTCGTAAATTTTTCAAAAACTTCGTTTAAGACGGCTTCATGGGTGTCAAATTGATTGACGTCGAGTGCCGCAAAAAGCGTTTGGTTCGCGCCTCTAATTTTGGCATCTGCGGCAATACTGGTTAATTGTTCAGCATTCCGACCCAATAAATAGAGGTTGGCATTTTGTTCGGCATATAAGCGAATCGTAGCCTGAGCAATGGCTGAGGTGGCGCCGATAATTAAAATGTTTTTGTGCATGAGTTCGTTATCCTAATGTTTTAACGGTCGAGTATCTGTTTTGTGAATGAATTGCTTAACTGAAACGCTACAACCCTAAACGCTGAGATTGCAGTGAGTTAAAAACTTTTTCAGCACCGTATTGATGGCGTATTTCTTGAAATTGTTCCCATAAAGGGTAGCTTTGCTTGAAGGTCGCTGCAGACATGCGCGCATCCTTCGTCAAATAGAGACGTCCACCATAGTCGAGAACAATCGCATCGAGTTCATCCAGAAATGCAAAAAGAGTGGCATCTATTTTAAAGTCGAGGGCTAAAGTATAGCCTTCCATCGGAAAACTTAGGTAGTTATCATTGGCTTTACCGAAGGCTTTCAAAACCGCTAAAAAAGAACCCCGTTTGGATTCAGCAATCTTGCTGAGGATTTTTGTCATGCCTTCTAAGCCCGCAGCCTTAGGCAAGACAAACTGGTATTGGGTAAATCCTTGTTTGCCATACAGACGATTCCAGTTTTGAATGCTGTCCAACGGATAAAAAAAGGGCGCATAATGAACTTGACGTTGTGTCTGTTTTTGGCGAACCTTATTGTAATATAGGCTATTAAAGGCTTTGACGGAATAGGAATTAAGTAAGACGTTGGGCATATCAATGGGGATAGACAGTTTGCCAGCTTTTCCGACTTGCAAATCGCCAGCTGAATTCGCTTGTAAGACTTCTTTTTTTGCATGTTCGCCTAACATCAGTAAAGAGCGGCCTAAGTGTTTTCCTGTAGACAGGCAGTCAATCCAGGCGACCGAATAGGTGGTTTCTTGAAACTCATTGAACAGCGCTAAGGTCTCAGCCAGATTACTGGTTTTCCAGGTGGTTTCTTGGATGTAAGCGCTTTCAATGGCGAGCATTTGAAAGCTGGCTTCCAGAATAATACCGGTCAGCCCCATACCGCCACAGGTGGCTAAAAACAGTTCGCGGTGCTGGCTGTTTGAGCACTCAAGAATTTCGCCTGAAGCAATCATCAACTTTAAACTGATGAGGTGTGCGCTAAAACTGCCGTCCAAATGATGGTTTTTACCGTGCACATCGCTGGCAATGGCGCCACCAACCGTAACAAACTGAGTGCCAGGGGTGACTGGCAAAAACCAGCCTTTAGGCACAAATACCTTAAGGATTTCCGCGAAGCTTACACCCGCTGCACAATTTAAAACGCCACTGTCTTCATCAAATGATAAAAAGTGGTCGAGGTTTTGAGTGGTCAAAAGGCTATTCGCTAAAGCACTGTCACCATAACTACGGCCAAGCCCTCTTGCGACCAGGCCTGGTAGGTTTGTTGAACCTGGATTCGGGTTAACTTGAGCGGCAATTATCGATTGGACAGCAGGTGTATGTGCTGGTCTTAAAGGGGTTCTGTCTATTTGTGGGTAACGACCCCATCCGCTTAGTTTCACAAATCGTCCTTATTTAAAAACATACTTTTTATCGAGTTGGTATTTGACGTAATAACCGATTGCCAGGCCGATAATGCCGCCAACATATCGCATCTCTTTGGTCTGATAAATGGCATCAAAGGCAAACTCAAATCCCCAGAAAATAACCGTGGTAATCAATCCCATCACGGTATACAGGTAAAATATCTTAGAACCCTGTTGAATACTGGTCGTTTGATATTGAAATATATAGCGTTTATCGAGCCAATACTTCAAGACCAAACCAACCCCCGTTCCCACGAAAATGGAGAGTGTTATGTCAAAAGGCCCCTGGTAAATTCTGGTCGAAATGTCTTGCCCTGCGATGTTGGCGACGGTGGCGAATATCGCGAAAATCGTGTACATTAGTGCAATCTTCATTTATCACTCCATAATCCAAGAATCATCCAAATAATCGACTCGCCAGGATTGTTTTAAATGTGCTCTAAGAGAACCCATTTAAAGGCGCTAGATTGCTTAAAAGTGCTGAAGGCACTGAGGTTAATTAATTTTATGAATTCTAACACTTCTAGTACTGCTAATAAATCGGTATTGCTGGGACTCATTAAGTTAATGCGCCCACATCAATGGATAAAAAACGGTTTTGTGTTTGCACCATTGCTGTTTACGGGTTTGTTTTTGGATTTGGTTGCCGTCGGGCAGGCCTTTTTGGCGTTTGTTTTATTCAGTTTGGCGGCCTCCGCGACCTACGTGGTCAATGACCTTAAAGACATTGAACAAGATAAGCTACATCCGGTTAAATCGCTAAAACGTCCCTTGGCATCAGGCCTGGTCACTCCTTTACAAGCCAAACGACTGTTGATGGGGCTGTATGCTATTTTATTGGTCGGTTTTTGGTTTCAGCCAGCGGTTATGGGCGTAATTATCGCTTACCTACTGTTAAACGTGGCCTATAGTTATTATTTAAAACATCAACCGGTGTTGGATATTTTTACCATTGCCATCGGTTTTGTTTTACGAGTCTATGCGGGGGCGATGGCAGTTTCTGTGCCGGTCTCCTCTTGGATGTTTGTCACCACCTTGTGTTTAGCGCTATTTTTAGCATCGATAAAACGCCGTCAAGAATTACTACAAACCAGCCAGCAAGGCCGTAAAGTTTTAGCTTTGTATTCAGTGACGTTGATTGATCGCTATGCTGAAATTTCAGCCACCGGCGCTCTGCTGTTTTACAGTTTGTTTGTCATGAATGCACGCCCAGAACTGGTTGTGACGATTCCTTTTGTTCTGTTTGGTCTATTCCGTTATTGGTACCTCAGTGAAATGTTGGGGGAGGGTGAGTCTCCGACGGAAGCGCTACTGACCGATAAACAGTTATTAGTAACCGTTGCAGCTTGGATTGGAGTTTGTCTTTGGGCGCTCTGGCCTGCAGGAGGGATTTAAATGGAATTGAGTCTGGATATTTCTTATTTAATAATGCCGTTTTTCGCTTGGTTAGTGGCCGGTTCGAGTAAATTTGTAATCAATAGCATCAAAGCCAAGCAGTTGGCTTTTGGCTTGATTGGATATGGTGGAATGCCGAGTAACCACAGTGCGATAGTGAGCAGCATGGTAGCTCTGATCGCTTTTAAAGAAGGCTTGGATCATCCTGCATTAGGTGTCGCCATTGCGTTGGCTTTTATTGTTTTGTTAGACGCGAACAGCTTACGTAATCAGATCGGCAAGCACGCGGCTGCGATAAACTTACTCAATAAAGAGAGTGATGCACCTGTGCTTCGTGAGCGTATGGGACATAGTAAATTAGAACTTTTAGGTGGTATTGTGGTTGGTATCGTTACCGCCTATATTGTTCACCTGGCTTTTTAAGCCTAGACACCTTTTCACTAAATTTCTTTTTATACAGACCGCTAAAAAGGCTCTCTTTTGTCGTACTCTACTCCATTAACATCACTGTTTTCCAATCTGTCATTGCATCAAAGATGGTTGCTATTGGCCTTTATGGTCTTGAAGTTAGCCTTGGTGTGGTTTGTGCCTTTGACTGGCGATGAAGCCTATTTTATTGTCTGGGGACAAGACTTATCGTTGGGTTATTATGATCATCCACCGGCAGTAGGTTGGCTGCTTTATCTACTGAGCGGCATCGCCGACAACATAGTAGTCTACCGGTCGTTTGCTTTTTTCGCCGCGATTGCAATTTCTTATCTGCTCTACCAAACGCTACGATTACATCCTAACGTTGAGCAAATCACAGCCTTCTATGTGGCGATGGCTTTTTTAGTGTCACCCATCTCTTTGATGTTTGTGGTCACCGCCAATGATACCGTCTTGGTCTTTTTCTCCGTGTTAGGTTTTTTCTATTACGCTAAAACTCTAGCGCAACCAACGATTATCAATGCGCTGTTAGCGGGTCTGTTTTTAGGGTTGGCATTTTTATCAAAATATTTTGCCGTCTTTATGTTGTTCGGGTTATTTGCCTATAGTTTGATTTACATCAAACAATATGGCTGGAAACTCATCAGTGTCATGGTGCTGATTGTCCTGCTATTTGTCGCTGAGAATCTTTACTTTAACGCCACCCATTGTTGGAATAACATTCTCTTTAATTTCTTTTCGCGCACCACGCAAAGTGCTTTCAATATAGGCAATGTTTTAGGTTACCTTGCGATGATCATCGCCTTGCTCTCACCGTTAGGGCTATATTATTTAGTCCAGCAAATTAGAACTGGGCAAGGGCTAACTTTATCACCGGTGATGCGACAAGTGCTATTCGCCAGCCTACCTTTATTATTGATTTTACTGTTGGTCAGCTTTACCAATCCAGTTGGCTTGCACTGGCCATTATTGGCCGTTACATTGTTATATGTGTTGTATGCGCTGTTACCACCGCAGAAATTAGCAAGACTTTATCTATTTAATGGCTACAGTTCTCTAATCATAGGGATTGTTCTGCTAGTTGCTCTAGGCTTTGTGAATCAACTGATTCCTGATTCGCAAAAACACCATGTAGCGGTTTATACCCAACCAGAAAAAGTCTGCGCCCAGTTGCCAAATTCGACCTTTTTTACCTTGGGCTACAGTAGTCAGTCAGCCTTGTCTTATCATTGTCAAAATGATGATATTCACGTCTTTATGAGTGTCTCAAAGTTTGGTCGTGAAGATGATAAGAAAACCAATTTTAAAGCGATGGCGGGGCAGAATCTGCAGGTGTTTGTGACACATCAAAAGGACATTAAAAAGATGAGACCTTTCTTTGATGAACTCGCGGTAGATACACTGAAAATAACCGACGAGGTTACTTACTACTTAGTGGAAGGTAAAAACTTTAACTATGAACTCTATCGTGAACAAATCTTAAAAGTCGTCAATGAGAACTTCTATACCGCACCAGAGTGGTTTCCCATTTTCTCTGCACCTTGCGGTTTTAAAGAGAAATACGACTTTAATTGAACCTTGAATTTAAAGGTTAATTGCAAAGCGACCAGGCCTGGTCGTTTTTAAATCATCATCTTTTGGCGTTTATAAACGTTTCAAACGGCTATGGTGCGCTGTAGTGGTAGCCTTGGTGGTAATCAATGCCAATAGTGTCTAAGACTTCAACAATCTCTTGGTTTTCAACAAACTCGGCGACGGTTTCCAACTCCATTAACTTGGCTATCTTTTGCATGGCAATCACCATCTCCTTTTTAACGGGATCATTTGCAATATCCTTAATAAAACTACCGTCAATCTTTAGATAATTCAACGGTAATTTATACAGGTAATCAAAAGAGGCCATGCCGGTTCCAAAGTCATCCAAAGAAAACTTACAGCCTTTATCACGTAGCAACTCAATAAAACTGACCGCGTGGTCTAAGTTTGAAAGCGCACTGGTTTCTGTGACTTCGAAACAGAGTTTACTGAATGGAATTTCGGCGCTTTCAATAATCTCAATGATTTTCCGGGCATTCTTCATTGAACTTAGGGTTATGCCGGATAGATTGATGGCAATGTGTTTAACCTGTTGTAGAAACTCAGGGTTATCTTTTAGATGCTGCACGACTTTTCTAACCATATAGAAATCGATATCAGGCGCCAGGTTAAAGCGTTCGGCCGGTTCAATAAAATGGAAGGGAGAGATAATGGTTTCGCCTTCCTTAAGGCGGATTAAGGCTTCATAAGACGCACTTGTATCCATGTTCGATTGAGCTGGATTGATGGGTTGTAAGTAGACCACAAAAGCTTCCGTCTGCAGCGCATTTTGAATACGATGAAACCAGTTGAGTACATTTTTTTCAGAGGTAATCTCTTCACTGTTTATCCAAAAGGTAGAAATTCTACCGATTCCACGATTTTTTGCATAGGTGCAAGCGGTATCCGCTGCGGACAGTAGGGCTTCATTGTCTGTGTAGCTATTGTCAAATAGAACGCCACCGATAGTGACATTCACTTTTAAGGTCCGGTTTAAATATTCAAATTGGAAGTTATGAATATACTGTTGGAATTTCAGTAGGATCTCTTTTAGCTCTTCTTTATGGGTCTCTTCAATAAGCAAAGCAAACTCATCACCGCTTAACCGCGCTAAATAACTCGTTTTGTCTCCGAGTATGTCTTCCTTGCACTGATTGAGGTGAATTGCCAGATCAATGAGTAGCTGATCACCGATTGAATGGCCGTAGGTGTCGTTGATGATTTTGAACTGATCTAAGTTAAAGTAGCAAAGCGCAAATACACGATTGGCATCATAAGGCTCTACCACGAAACGCTCTAATAATTTTTGTGAGATAAAGTATCGATTATTGAGTTCGGTTAAGGTGTCGTGAATAACCTGGTGCTGGAGCGCAGTAGTGAGTGTGTTGGTATTGTTAATTAGCTCATTAAAATGTTGATAGGCTTGGCCAATTTCATCGTGGCTGTTTTCCGGCAAGCGGATTGAAAAATCATGTGTGGTTGCGGTGGCTTGCAACGCTTGATTGAGTTGTAACAGACGCCTAGTAAGGTAACGTTCTACAAAGAGCGCGAATAGCAGGGTTACGACTAGAATAATGAAAAACAGCTTCCCTAAAAAAACGTCTAGTTTTGTTAGGGAGTCAGTGATTAAGTTTTCCGAGAAATAGAGTTTAAAGTGTCCAAACTTTTCACCATAGTAAATGACTGGTACATCCCGCGGAACTAAAAGATTGTCATAGGCATGATCATGCTTTGGATTTAGAAAGTTTAAGACGTTTTTATCGTTTTTATCAAACAGTTGTATGTGCGCCAAGTTGTCGACGGTTTGAATTTTTTGAATGATATCTGAAGCGGCATCGGGCGAATTTAATAATAGCAACTTAAGGAGGTCTTGAGAGACCAAAGCGGTAATGGCATTGGCTTGCTGACTGATGGTTTCAGCGAGCAATGTTTTTTGTTTGTCTAAAAGTAAGTACGCCACCGTACCGTTGGTCAAAACCAACAGTAAAGCCAAAATTAGATTAAGTTTAAAGCGTAACGTCATTTACAGTCTCATTTTGAATCTGGTTTGTAGGGGGAAGTAATCGGTAAACTTTTGTCTGAACTCCATTCAAACCAAGAACCATCGTAAAGTGCGGCTTCCCTGCCTAATAATTTTAATCCAAAGTATAAAACGGAAGACTCTCTACCACCATTGCAGTAAAGAATGACTTGTTTGTCTTGCGGGATACTTTTCAACTGCTCTTGCAGTTTTTCCCGTGATAAATATTGAAAATAACTCTCTTCCGTTGGTGGGTTATCAGAAGGTTCCACTAGTTGTTTCCAAGGAAAGTTAGAGGCGGTTGGGATATGTCCAAATTGATCAGTTTTAGATATCTTGCCTTGGTATTCCTCGGCAGGGCGCGCATCAACGATATAAGTATATTTTTGTTTGGTTGCCATTAACGTTTTGAATTTACTTGCAAACTTACTGGGATGGATTGCCACTTGATAAGTCGATGTCGGCAAGGTGACAATTTCAGTCTCTGTTTTCCTGCCGTGTTTTTGCCAGGCGCGCAAACCACCATTTAAAACCGATAATTGTTCATGGCCATAAAAATCAAATGACCAGTAAATACGCGTTGAATCTAAAACCGTTTTATCACTGTATAAGACCAAGTGGTCATCTAACTGAATCCCCTTTTTTTCCATCAACTCTTGAAAGTTTAAAGGGGTGAGTAGAAAGCCTTTGACTTGATTAATTGCGCGATTAAATTTGTCGAAGGGGACGTTAATCGCGCCAGGAATGTGGCCGCCCTGATAAGCGGCTGGCGAGCGTAAATCAATTACAACTAACTCTTCTGGTTGTTTTATCAGTGTGTTTTGTAATCATTGACTGTCAACTAAAATAGGCGGGGTTGGGGAGTTCTCGGCGCTGGTAGCGGAAAAAGTGCTCAAGGAGAGCAAAGCTCCCATCAGCAAGGTGCTCAAGATACTTAATCTCTTGATGCGAAATGCATTAGATAAGCTAAGTTGGGTTGTCATTAAGGCCATAGAGAATTCACATTTAATAAGACTTAGTACTGATGCTACCAGAAATGGTCTTAACGCAGCAGAAAAAACGTTAAGAATTATTTTGTCTTAAGATAATAAAGTCTTATAGCGTGGATTTAGGATGGCATTTTAGGGAGGTAGAGTTTTAGGTTAGTGTTTTAGCTTGGCGTTTTAGATTGGCGTTTTATAGGGTTGCCCCTCAATCTCTCTAACTAATTTAGGCATTAGGTAACCTGGCAGGTGTTGGCGCATTTTCTCATGCAATTGAATTGCCCGTAAATCAGAGACTTCAAAGTGACCCGCGCCTTGTACCTTGTCAAGTTGGTGAAGGTAGTAGGGCAATATACCTTGATTAAAAAGCGCGTGACTTAAGTCGATTAAAGCTTCGCTGTTGTCATTCACTTCTTTTAATAAAACCGTTTGATTGAGTAAATGAAAGCCAACCGTTCGATATTGCTGAAAGAGTTTAGCTGTCTTATCACTGAGTTCATTGGCATGATTACAATGCACCACTAACACCTTATTTAAACGACTCTGTTTAGCCCATTCCAGCAATCGTTTATTAGGCGCTTTACTTGGCGCGACCACAGGAGTTCTTGAATGAATTCTCAGAGTTCTAATGTGTGGAATGGCTTCAATTTTTTCAATTAGATTCACCAGAGCGCTTTCTGACAAACTCATTGGATCACCGCCACTTAAAATGACTTCATGAATACTCTTATCTGTCGCAATCAACTCTAAGGCTTTATGCCAATGGCGTTGATTAATCTGCTGTTCATAAGGGAAGTGGCGGCGAAAGCAGTAACGACAGTGGATATCGCATTTAGGGCTGGCAATCAGCAGTACTCGGCCATGGTACTTATGAATCAAGCTGGGGGTGGGGTTATTGTTTAAATCACCGACAGGATCCAGGCTAAAGCCTTCAAGTTGCTTCGTTTCAGATAACACGGGTAATATTTGCTTTAGTAACGGGTCTAAAGGATTTCCGACTTCAATCTGAGCTAAAAAATCCGCAGGGATTTTCAGCGGGAATTCGCTCTGAGTCAGAACCTTATTTGCTAAAGGATTGATTTGCAGTGTTTGACACAAATCATTAACGGAGCTGTTATTTGCGGATTTACTAGCAGGTTTATTGGCTTGAGTGATTGTTTGAGGCATAGTTGGATGTTTGTCATTGCTGGGCGTTTTATAGGGATTCAAAATACACCGCTGTAAATGTTTAAAGTTTACGTTAGAATACCCGAATTAATTTTATATTCTATGACAAGTATTCGGGTAAAGATATGGCAACGTACAGCACAACTGAGTTTAAAGGTGGTTTAAAATTTTTAATGGACGGGCAACCTTGTTCGATTGTTGAAAATACACAAGTTTCTCCAGGTAAAGGTCAGGCATTTAACCGTGTTAAATACCGTAACCTTATTACCGGTAAGTTGGTGGAAAAAACGTTTAAGTCGGGTGAGAAAGTAGACGCTGCGGATGTGGTTGAAACTACATTACAGTATTTATATACCGATGGTGATTTTTGGCATTTTATGGATGCCGAGTCTTTTGAGCAATTTCAAGCAATGGAATCTGCGGTTGCAGACGTTATGAAATGGTTGGTTGAGCAAGATGAGTGTATGGTGACTCTGTTTAACGGTCAGCCAATTTCTGTGACGCCACCGAAACAAATCACGTTAGAAGTGACGGATACCGATCCCGGTCTAAAAGGCGATTCAGCCGGTTCTGGTGGTAAGCCTGCTACGCTATCAACAGGGGCTGTGGTTCAGGTGCCTTTATTTGTTCAAATTGGCGAAATGGTCGTTGTGAACACCGAAAAGGGTGAGTACATCTCACGTGCTAAGTAACTGCTTTAGCCTCATTGTTGGCTTGGAACGAGAGTCTTTGAAGTGATGACTTCGGGCTCAAAACGTTCCATGCTAATCAAACGCTCGCAACTGCTTCAACAGTTGCGGGCGTTTTTTTATGCCGAATCGGTAATCGAGGTCGATACTCCGATGCTGTCTGCCGGTGGCGTGCCGGATGTGCATCTATCGGCTCTGAGTACCTTAGTTCAAGTTCCTGGCGAAGGCAATCCCCAGACCTTTTATCTACCAACGTCACCTGAGTATCCGATGAAACGACTACTGTGTGAAGGTAGTGGTGATATTTTTTATCTGGGTAAAGTGTTCCGCGACGGTGATCTGAGTCCAAGACATCAGGTCGAATTTATGATGCTGGAGTGGTATCGCCTCGATTTTTCGATGTTTGAATTAATGCATGAAGTCGCCACTTTAATTAACGGCATCTTAAATCAGCCTTTAAAAATAGAACGCCTCAGTTATCAACAAGCTTTTGCCAAGTATGCAGGGATTGATGACATATTGACGGCTTCGGCAGAAAGCTGCCAGGCCTGCCTGAAGCAACATGGAGTTCCAGAAATTGTTGGTGTGGAGGTCGATGATAAGGCTTTGTGGGAACAGTTAGTACTCACCGAAGTGATAGAGTCTCAACTAGGTGTTCAAGACGGACAACCAGCAATGACGTTGTTGTATCACTTTCCTGCCAGCCAAGCGGCATTGGCGCAACTGTCGGCAGATAATCCTTTGGTGGCAGAGCGTTTTGAAGTATTTGTAAATGGCATGGAGTTGGCGAATGGCTATCATGAATTGGCTGAAGCCGACTTGTATCAAGCGCGTTTTAATGACGCTTTAAAAGAACGTCAGCAATTGGGATTTACCCCTGTACCTTTAGATGAACAGCTATTGAGCACTTTAAAAACCCACCCCTTACCCGATTGCAGTGGCGTGGCTTTAGGCGTTGACCGTTTGTTTGCTCTGCAGCAAGGGTTTGAAGATATTCGTCAGGGTATCGCTTTTGGGATTAAGGATTGTTAAAAATCTATTGTGTGCGGAATAACTCGGATTTGCCTGTTTTATCATCTTATATAGCCTTTCCTCACTTAAATGATTTTTCTGCATTTTCTAAAACGACCAGGCCTGGTCAAGCGTTTGCCACAAAATCTCCTTAGTGTTTCAGTGTACAAAACGCTTCGTCATTCTTCGTAAAATTACGGGTCTTGACAAGGGGTGTATACTACTAAAAGTGTTTTGTTTTTTAAAACAATGAGTGCTTTATTTGAAGTTCTCTATCCCCCATATATAGGAGTTGTTCATGTCTGAAATTCCAGTTACCAAGCGTTCGGTCATTGTTTTGTTTTCTGATTCTAAAAGCCCTAGCTCACACCGTGTGCGCCTAGTTGCAAAAGAGAAAGATATCCCAATTGAAATCATTGAAGTGGATGTCGACAATATGCCAGAAGACTTACTTGAGTTGAATCCTTATGGTACTTTGCCAACTCTAGTGGACCGAGAGTTAGTATTATATGACCCTCAAGTCATTATCGAATATTTGGATGAGCGTTTCCCGCACCCACCATTAATGGCGGTTGATCCTATTTCTAAAGCACGTTCACGTCAGATGTTGCGTCAAATTGAAACGGAATGGTATCCATTAGTTGAGACGATTGCTAACAGTGATGTTGACGAAGATGTAAAGGTGGCTCGTAGAAACTTACAAGAGCGCCTTGTTCAACTGATTCCAGTATTTGATCATCAGCCATATTTTATGAATGATGACTACTCTTTAGTCGATATTAGCATGGCTGTTTTACTCTGGCGTTTACCTTCTTTAGGGATTGAACTGCCTAAATCTGCTAAACCTATCGTGGATTACGCTGAAAAAGTCTTAGGCCGTGAAATGTTCGGTGAAAGTTTGTCAGACGATGAAATCGACATGCGAGACGTGGTTTAATTGATTTTAATGAACTTCGAACTGCGTAATAGGGTGTTTAGATGATTTCAAACCGTTCTTATATTATTCGTGCGATGTATGACTGGATTGTCGATAATGACTGGACTCCGCATGTTCAGGTTGACGCTAACTATCCAGGTGTCGACGTGCCACAAGCTTATGTTCAAGATGGCGTTATCGTTCTGAATGTTACGCCATCAGCGGTGATGGGGTTGTCGATGGGGAATGATTGGTTCACTTTTAAGGCGCGTTTTGGCGGTATCGAAACGACTTTAGGGTTTCCACCAGAAGCTATTTTGGCCATCTTTGCTCGTGAGAATGGGCAAGGCATGCCATTTCCACCTGAGCCTTATCCTGAAGAACTTTTGGGTGGTAAGGAAGAGGTCTTGGAAAGTTCTCCTCGACTGTCAGCGGTAGAAAATAAAACGGGTTCAGCTAAGACAGCAGCAAGTTCGTCTTCTGAAACGGCTGGCGCATCAAAGTCAAAAGCCAAGTCAGTTGATAAAAGTAAGCCTAGTTTGTCAATCGTTAAATAGCGGTTACGAAACTTTTAAGACACGATATATTGAACGGCATTAATTTTTCGTTTAACTTGTCAGTTTAATGAGGTAGCTTAACAAGTTGCCTTAAAGGGTTCGATAATCGCCAGTTCTGGAAAAGCCTGCTTAATCGCAGGCTTTTCTGTTTCTGGGAAAAGCAATTTAAGATTAGGGCCGGCATCCATTGTGAAGTAGACGGCAACGCCTTGCTCTCTTAACTGCCAAACGCTTTGCATAGCCGCCACTGACTCAGGTTGCCAATAGACAATTGGTGGCCATGTCGCCATCATGGTCGCGTGCATCGTTAACGCGTTATGTTCTGCCGTCTGTCCGAGCAATTCGAAGTCTTGTTGTTGAATCGCTTGTAGGACTTTCGCCATATCTTTTTCAGCTTGTTTTGGCCAGGCCTGGTATAAATCACAGCTGTTCACGGTGTTTTGCATGCCTAATGTCGAGCTAATGGGTTTCTGTGCAGTATTCACCTTAACCAAGCCAACACACAACCCAGGCCATGTGGTGTCAATCGGCTCTGCGAAACTGTCTAAACCATCTGTTTGCTGACCCTTATGCCAAATGGAAAATCCTGGAAACAGAGAGCGACTGGCACTGCCACTGCCTAAACGCGCTAGTAATGAGAGTTTTTGATTGGAAAGCTGCCAAGCAAACAGGTCATTTAATGCCAAGACCAATGCCGCATAACCTGAGGCTGAAGAGGCTAGGCCTGCTGCTGTCGGTACTGTATTAATGGTATCGACCTCAAAGAAAGCATCTGATAATCTGAAATGGTTTAAAAAACTGGATAAGCGTTTAGCAAATGGATTAGACGCTTCTAATAATTCACCGTTTAACCTCACAGTATCTTGCGCCACTTTAGACATCTGAATCGTAGTTTCTGTTCCCAAGCCGGGTAGGCTGATAGAGACGCTACCATTCATTGGTAGATTTAAAACTTCATCACGTTCCCCCCAGTACTTACTCAGTGCAATATTGACGGGTGCGATTCCTCTGCCACTGTCTTTTACTGCGGTGAGTCTCGGGGAGGTTTCAGAATGGTGTCCAATGACTTTGTGCACAAATTCTTGTTGTTGACGTTGTTTATCCATTCTGGTCGAGTCCGTTTTTATAATCTATTGTTTGGTCAGTATTGTGGTGTTTTGCAGTGTGTTAGTTGAAATTTCTGAATTACATAGCTCGGGTTTTAGCACCCTGTCGGGTGATATTAACGCGCAATTGTTGGTAGTTATCCAGGCTGGTTTTACTTGAGTCTGAACATTGATCTAAAGAGCCTAAACCAATCACGCAATCTCCAAGTCCTGAACCGGATATTTTAGCCGCCTGAATGCTCGGACAGGCCGATAAGGCTTCGATTAAAAGTGACAAAGTGGCATCATTCACACCCAGTTCAGTCATTAAGTCCTGGTAGGTTTTACAAAGTGTATAAAACTGTGTCAAATCTTGCTGTTGCAAGGCTTCAAATGCGGATTGAGTGGTTTGCCCCATCTGTTGATAGAGAGCGACTAAAGCGCTTGGTCGATTTTGCCACTGTTTGGCGACGAGGCTTAGAACTTCAGCCGTTGGCGTTTTATAGCCGGCATAAATCAACGTAACGGGGAAGTCTTGATTAAGTTGGGTCAGTGATTTAATCTGCAGGGGGTGCTCACTCGAACGGGGTTGAAAATAAATAACCCCACCGCTTAAACTCGCCGCCAAGTCGGTGCCAGAACCACGCCCCTGGATTTTTAAGATAATAGAGTGGCCGATTGCAAACAGTTCAAGTATTGATTTCTGTTGTTCTGTGATTTGGTTTAAACCGTTGAGCATAGCCGCTAACACGGCCGCTGAACTTCCCAGGCCGATGGTCGATGAAAACTCACTGCGAATACGAACCGTTAGTCCAAAAGGCAAGTGGTTGGCAAATTCGGCAAGTGCGTGACAGACAAATTTCAGTTGCGGATGAATCGCCTGTTTTTGGGTGAGCAGGCTTTGAATATCAGTGCTGTGATTTGCCAACTCTGAATGAATATGAATTTCCTGGTCGCAACGACTTTGCCAATCTATATAGATGAACTGATCGAGTGCACAGGCAATCGCAGGGTGGCCGTACACGACACTGTGTTCGCCTAATATCATACTGTTGGCAGGTGCGCTACTTTGCCATTTTGAATAGGCTGGAGGTTTCTTATAATGTTCTGCAAGCATCTAGTCAATCTTTGTGCTGTCAATGACATTGCATTCAATGCCTTTGGTTTGCAGGTGTAAAGGTAAACATGAGTAACCGTAGGTTTCACACAAAACATAAGGTGGATTCTCTGAAATACAGAGTACGATACCGGCATTATCACCTGATACACTGCCAGAACCACATATTTTAGCGGCCGCATTAAATTGGCTTTCTAAGCGCTCAATAAAGCCTTGAACCCTGACTGGAACGACCCCTAAGTTAAAGAGTAGTTGTTGGTTTTTACGAATGCCGTTTTTAAAGTCGAGAGAGTCTTCTTCAGACCAAGCCTCCACTAGTTTTTGGGTTACTTTTTTAAACTCTTTCCAACAGGCTTTATTCTCGGCCCATTCTTGTTTGACTTGCGCAACACATTGCCCTGTCGTGCTCTTTGGTCTACCGGTATCAATCAACCAGGCATTAAGCTTTTGTGAGTTTACGCGCTGTATTGGTAGGTTAGATTGATATTGTAATAGCCCGCCATAGATAAGCGTTGCTGGATCAATGCCACTGGATTTACCATGCTGTCGGCATTCGATACGTTGCGCCAATGCGAGTAGGGCGTCGTCTGAAAGGTCAAAGTTATGATGCTTTATCAGTGAGGTTAATAGACTGAGAATGACGGCTGCAGAGCTGCCTAAGCCTCTGCCGATATAGGCTTCTGAATGGATTTTGAACTGCCAGTCGCCTGGCTTGAGTGGGCAGAGTTCTTCAAAGTGGAATAGGGTGTTGAGAACTAGATCTATAGGTTTGGTCAACACGGATTGAATCGCGCCAGCTTTTTGTTCAAACAGCAGATAGCGGCATTCCATTTCAATGCACATCTTCTGCCATATTTCATAGGGAAAGCAGTGTTTTTGGTGAAAGTTGACCAGCTCAATCGTGATGGAAAATAACGTGTTCGGAGTGTATTCACATTCACAGTGGGTTGGCAGGTCTATCGCCATGCTGAGGGCTGGGCATTGATATAAAACGGCATGCTCACCAGAAAGTATCAATTTAGCCGGTACAGAGCAGTGCGTTTTCATAGGGTTTTCTCGCTTAAGTCTAAAGTTCCGTCTTTTGATAGTAGCGTTTGTGGTCTTGAATACCCGCTAAACGGAAAGGTCCGCGATTATTGACATCAAAAACGATATTTTCATCTGAAGCCCCCATTTGTTGATGGAACTCCAAGTATTTAGAATAGCTTAGTGGTGTTCTATTGTTGATTTGCGTTTTATGATTTTCAGTCATCAAAACGGCTTGATAACCAGGTTGCATAACGCCGGTAAAGAACTCCGCGACACAGCCAGAACCATAGCTAAAGAAACTCACACGCTTGTTTTCAATATTTTCAGCTAGGTTATCTAATAACGAGATAAAGCTGATAAACAGTGAAGCGCTGTAACTGTTACCGATAATACGGTTATACAGCTGGCCTGGCAGAGTTTGAGCCTCAAACTCTGCTTGCGTCAAATTTACGCCGGCTTTTCTGACCAATGTTTGATGAGCTTTTTCAGCCATCTTGGTAAAAGGGATGTGATAACAGAAGTAATCAATGTCATTAAAGCTTTTACCGGTCGATTCTGTAAAGTGCTCCCAAACCTGCTTGAGGCTGTTTAGATAGACTTTGGTTGAATATTTACCATCCACCAGCGCAGTTGTTCTGTTATTCGGGCGCCAAAAATCCATAACATCGTCCGTGAAATAACCAGAGCCAGACTCGATTTCAAGAATACGCGGAGATTCCGTGACCAGCATCGCGACGGCACCACAACCTTGGGTTGCCTCGCCAGAAGTATCCAAATCATACTTGGCAACGTCCGCTGCAATGACTAGAATTTTTTCTTTAGGATTCGCTCTGACCATGGCGGTCGCCATCTGTAGAGCCGCGGCACCTGCATAACAGGCGTGTTTAAACTCTACGACGCGACAACGTTTAGAGAGGTTTAGCAGACCATGCAGAAAAACGCCAGCAGACTTCGATTGGTCAACCCCGGATTCAGTGGCAAATAGCACGGCAGAAATTTCATTAGAATCGATTTTTTGTAAAATCGGAGCCGCTGCTTTGGCCGCCAAGCTGACGATATCTTCGTCTGGCGATGCAATCGACATTTTCTCTTGTCCAATGCCGACATAGAATTTATCTACATCAATATTTTTTTCGGCTGCAAACGTATCTAGACCTAGATAGTAGCTTGCAGTCGCAAAATGGAGTAAATCGATACCTACTTTCATAGTGAGAACGGATTCTTCTTCTTAAAGGATTCTTATTTCTTTACTGACTTACAAGTGACTCATAAGGCTTAAACGCCGAGGAAATTTCTCAGTGGTTTAAGGCAGCAGTAAAGCGCTATTCAAATGCAAGGCATCCGCATTGTCGATGCCCAACAAGAATTGTGCTGTGACAAACTCTTGTTTAAATTGTTCGATTGTTTGCACCACTCTTTCAGTGGATTCCAATGCGGGTGCCAATAAAGGCGCGGCGACACCGCATAAACGACCGCCCATTATAACAGCTTTTACCATGTCGATACCGTTACGTATGCCACCACTGGCAATAAAGACGCCTTTAGACTGATAAGGTTGGTTCAGTTGCAAAGCCTCAACCGTAGTTAAACCCCAATCTTGGAAAGTAAAGCCAAGCGGGTTGTCTGCACGGTGCGCTTCAATGCGACTCCATGAGGTGCCGCCTCTACCGGCTACGTCAAAGTACGTTATGCCGGCTTGCAGACCGAGTTCAATGTCCTTAGGGGATAATCCCGCGCCGACTTCTTTGAGGATAATAGGCACATCAATCTGTTGTGTGAGTTGATGAATTTTATCTGCCAGTCCTGAAAAATTGGTATCACCTTCGGGTTGAATCACTTCTTGCAGTGGGTTTAGATGTAAGTACAGTGCATCCGCCTGTAAAACCTCTATCGCACGCCTAGCGTCATCGACTCCAAAGCCATAGTTCAGCTGAACAGCGCCTAAATTGGCAATCAGCGGAGCCGTTGGCGCGTATTGACGTAGTGCAAAACTCTGTTTGGCCGCATCGTCTAAAATCATCGCGCGCTGCGAACCGACCGCCATCGGTACTTGGCAAATCTCAGCGGCCTCCGCCAAATGACGGTTGATATTGCCTAAGTTATCGGCGGCACCACCCGTCATAGAGGCAATCAGAAAAGGGAAGGAGATAGTTTTTCCTAAAAACTCGCTGCTAGAGTCGATTTGGCTGAAATCAAGTTCAGGTAGCCCACGGTGTGTGAGTCTTATCTGATCAAAGCCGCCTTGCTGACGCTCTACTAAAGGGTCGTGGAGTACTGCATCGATATGGTCTTGCTTGCGTTGCGTCACTTGTAACGAGGCGAAGTCAGCTTGATTGTGCGCCATTTAACTACGCTCTAGTTTGATGTGTGCTTCCATCAACTCACCAGGATTGGTCTGTGCGGCCAATAATGAGAGTTCACCACAGAAGGCTGTAGCACCAGCGATACAGGCTAAACGACGGGCATTGACACCCGGTTCGACATCTTTGCGGGCACATCCGAGTTGCTCTAAGTTGTCTAAAACAAAGTCTAAGCCTTTGCCATTGCCGACTGTACCGACAATTAGATTGGGTAGGGTGGTTGAAAAATATAGGTCGCCATCCGGCGTGACTTCGCAATGGTTAATCGCTTGAGAGCCTTCAACAATATTCGCGGCATCTTGGCCGGTTGCTAAATAAAACCCTAACAACATGTTTGCAACATGGGCATTGGCACTGCGTAAACCACCGGAAATAATGCTGCCGATTAGGTCTTTTTTAATATGTAGGTCAACCAATGCTTCTGGGGTTGTTTTGAGGAAACGTTTACAAAACTTTCGCGGAATGGTCGTTTCGCAGACCACATATTTACCACGCCCCAAAATACCATTGACGGCAGATACTTTTTTGTCGGTACAGTAGTTGGCTGAAATAGAGACATATTTCAGGTCGCTATAGGTCTCTAAAATCCAAGGAATCAGCTTGTCTGCAGCATTCGTTACCATGTTGTGACCAGAAGCATCGCCGGTATTAAATTCTAAGCGTAAATAGATGAGATTACCGACGACCTGAAAGTGCGTGTCTAATAACTTAGCAAAACGGCTGCTTTGAGAAACCACTGCTTGTAGATCGGCATGGCGACTTTGAATGTCTCTTAAGCGCAATGTGGCAACCCCCGCATTGGGGGCTTCTAATAAAATAGAGCGTGTCATGCGTTCATCAACAACGGTGACCCGAATGCCACCAGAGTGCGCAGCGACGCGAGCGCCTCGCGCAACTGACGGCCAAAGAGGGGGTTCATAGGTTGCCATCGGCACCATAAGGTCGTCTACTTCAACATCGCCAATCAGTTTAAAAGGGCCAACGGATTGCATTGGAACGGAAGCATAGTGCATTTGTGGGGTTTGTTTAATATCAGTCATAGCACTTATTATAAATGAGCATTTTGTGTGAGATGCATAAATAAAACAGCAAAAATTGAAAGCTAACCCTTGAATGTCGTATGAAAGGCCTTATATTTCAATTTAAAGTAAGTAATTGAGTGTTTTGAATTAAGCATTCTGTCTAAAAAATTAATTAAACATATAAAGGAAGACCCCATGGCTTTAGCAACTGCACGTCATATCTTGGTAGATTCAGAAGAGAAATGTAACGAATTAAAAGATCAAATTGCCAGTGGAGCTGATTTTGCTGCTGTTGCAAAAGAGCACTCTAACTGCCCATCTGGTGGAAACGGCGGTGACTTAGGTCAGTTTGGCCCAGGTATGATGGTTCCTGAATTTGATAAAGTGGTTTTCAGTGCTGAAGTTGGATCTGTTGAAGGTCCTGTTAAAACACAGTTTGGTTATCACTTGTTAGAAGTGACGAGCCGTTCTTAAGCGTTTAATTTAAACGTTTAAAAGCAAAAAGCCCGAATGACCAGGCCTGGTCATTCGGGCTTTTTTTATGCCTCGATTTTAGCATTCTGAATTTTAGCGCTCTGATTTAAGTACAAAGGCCTTAAATCAAACCTTTACGTTGTGCGGCGATTCCTAAAAGGTAGTAACTAACGATAACGACAATCGGTAACCAGAGCGCATCGACTCGACCAACAGTTTGGCTAATAAGTGGTGTTAAAAATGAGGTTAAAAAAGCAAAGCCAAATGCACAAAAGGCCACGAAGAGCGTGATGCGTAAAAAGAGTTTTAGGCTGCCAATCTGTTTTTTAACGAACAATAAGATGTCATTACCATAGATGACCAGTAAGGTCGCCACCATGGAAAGGACGATTTCGTTTAAATAGGTTTTCATCAAACCTGAAAGGCTATTGATAAGGTCAACGATAAAGCTTAAATCCACAAAAAGACTCCGTTAATTATTTTATGATGATTCTGAGAAGCTACTATAAAAGGCAAGCATAGATTTGGCAATAAAAAAGGGCGTTCGTTTAAACGAACGCCCTTGTCTGTATTTATCCAAAGATAATCTTATAAAACTCAGTTAGGGTGAAAGTTGAATTTTTGACCACTCAATACCGCTTCATACATTAAACCACCCTTGGCAATATTAAAGACCGCCATGCCTTTGTAATATTGGCCTTCGGCTTTAACATACTTGTTACCAGCATTCGCCGTAGCAGAGGTACCTTTGGTCGATGCTTCTGCAGCCACGCCTGCGGTAATCACAACCGCAGAAGCATTTGCGCCAAATTCAAAGTTACCACTGGTAAATTCATCATAAGATCTTTGGTCTTGGAAGAAAATGATTTGGCTGTAGGCTTGCCCACCGAATTGAAAACCGATAGAGGCCTGCGTCATTTCAGTTTCGCCTGTGTAACGGCCTTTTTCATAAACACGCCCTTGTCCATAAGCACCGCCAATCACAAAGCCAATTTTACCAATCGTAGGGAAAATAGCATAACCATAAGCATGCTCAAAGAAATTGCCCGCTTTAGAGTTTTTAAACGCAGCCAGGGCAACATCATATTCAGCCTCATCGACATTTTGTGTCATTTGCGCTTCTGATTCTGTGTACTCGTCATCTGCATAGGTTACAGGTGAAAAAGCGGTAAAAGCCATTAGAAAAAGCGCTGGAAGGCTAAGCTGTTTAAACATTGAAATCATCCTTTTAGAAAATGTACTTAATAAAATTCATTTTAATCTTTATCTGGCCAATAGGGAAATGGCAAGCTTGAAAAATAGTGGAGAAAACTTGAAGACTATCTATATGGACGGTAACTATGCCGAGGTCTCAAGTTAGAAGTTGCGTCGAACTTGTGTAGAATGGAATGAAAAACAGATGACCATCAATAATGGTTTTTTATGTGACTAAGCAGGAGTCTTTTTTATGGGTACGACATTGATTATTATTTTAGCCATCGCGGTGGTATTGGTGATTTATCTAATTAACATTTTCAACACGCTAGTGGCATACAAAAATCGCTATGTAAATGGATTTGCAAATATCGATATTCAACTAAAACGTCGTTATGATCTCATTCCAAACCTAATTGAAGTCGCAAAAAAAGCCATGACACATGAGAGAGAGACGTTAGAAGCGGTTATCTCTGCGCGTAATGAAGCTGCAACTCTATTAAAAAGCGCTGCTGAAAATCCTGGTGATGTCACTTCTATGAACAAGCTCGCCAATGCCGAAGGCGTCTTAAATGGCGCTATGTCTCGTTTTAGCATGGTCATGGAAGCCTACCCTGATTTAAAAACCAATCAAAATATGATGCAGTTGACCGAAGAGTTGACCACCACTGAAAACACGGTGGCTTTTGCGCGCCAAGCCTTTAATGATGCCGTGATGGTCTACAACACCTATCGACAAAGTTTTCCGCAAATCCTTTTTGCCGCAACTTTCGGTCATCCTATGGACGCACAGCTTCTCGAGTTTGCGGATAAAGTCGCTATTCAAGCTGCTCCCAAGGTTAGTTTCTAAGTCTTATTTTGAGGTGGATGAAAATGGATTATCGCTAAGCTGTGAACTTTTATATTGCACAAGATAAGGCGCGTCGTAAAACCAAATGGTTAGTGCTGTTTTACCTGTTGGCTTTGTTGCTCTTAACGTTTGTGAGCACCATTGTTTTAATGCTGTTAATGCCGTTGTTTGGTTTTCAGTCCTTGCCCGATTTTTCGATCGGGTTTTGGTCATCGCTCTTTTCACAGCGTCACCTGAATACTTTTTTAGGCGTCGGGGCTTTTATCATCGGCGGGGCGTTGATTAGCTCTTACATTGAGAGTCGTCATCTGGCCAAGGGCGGCGGTGTCGTGGCGGCTGGCTTAGGCGGGGTGAAAATATCAGCCAATACCTCTAATTTCAATGAACGCAAAGCACTTAATGTCGTGACTGAAATGGCCATCGCTTCAGGCATGCCGGTGCCTGATGTTTATCTACTTAAACACGAAACAGGCATTAATGCCTTTGCGGCAGGCCTGATGCCTTCTGATGCCGTGATTGGGCTAACGCAGGGGGCGATTGATAAACTTACCCGAGCACAATTACAAGGGGTGGTGGGGCATGAGTTTAGTCATATCTTAAACGGCGATATGCGCCTGAATTTACGCATTATCATGTTATTGCATGGTGTGGCATTTATTGGTGTTTTGGGTCGTATTTTAAGTTCAAACTCAAGCCGGCACAGAAGTGGTTATAACCGTTCCTCACGTTCTAAAGGCAAAGGTAATGGTAATGGCGGTATTATTGTGGTTGGCCTATTGTTACGTCTGCTTGGCTGGCTAGGGGTTTTATTTGGTCATGTCGTCAAAGCCGCGGTGAGTCGACAGCGTGAGTTTTTAGCGGACGCTTCTTCGGTACAATTTACCCGTAATCCGTCTGCCATTGGCGATGCTTTAAAAGTCATTGGATCACCATCGCAATCAACACGAATTCAAAAGGCAGATATATCTGAAGTCTCCCATCTATTTTTTGGACAAGCTTTTCGCAGTCGTTTTAATTTTATACTTGCAACCCATCCACAGATTGAACAGCGGATTCAGCGAGTAGAACCACACTGGGATGGACGGTTTTTAAAACCCTTGCCCGTTCCTGTTGCTGTGCCAGAATATGAAAGTAAGACAGAGCCAATGAAAATGAGTGAATCACTGGCCATGTTAATGGCTGCGGGCATCGCCATTGAACACTTAAATGAGACCGCTCAAAAAGCGTTAGAGTCCTTAATGGATCATATCAAAGAGCCATTAGATGCAATGGCCTTGGTCATTGTGGTGTTAATGAGCGAAGCCACTATTGAACTTCCAGAAGTAAAGGCAGAGAATTCTGCAGGATTGCCTCAATCAGTGGCCGATATGTTATTTGCAAGCTGTGGTGATGTGGGAGGTTTAGCGCAAGCGGTTAAGCAACAGCAGGAACGTTTACAGTCCATTGATCTAGATAATCGTTTGCCTTTAATTGAAATCGCTATGCCCGCGTTAAAAGAGATGTCATTACAACAATATAAACAGTTTCAATCTTGTTTATTAGCGGTGATGGATTTAGATCAGAAACATACTATTTATGAACAGAGTGTCTATCAACTTATTTCACGTTATCTGGATGTCCACTTTGAACTGGCAGCACCTATAAAGGTACGTTATAAAAAAGCCAAGCAAGTGAGTATTGAAATTCAATTAGTCATGTCTTTATTGGCTTATTATGGGCACGATTCGAATTCACCAGGCCTGATCAAACAGGCTTTTGCAAAGGGTATGCAAGTAATCGACTTGCAGGACGTGGCGCTCTTGGAGGGCAGTCAGTCTAATCAGGCTCTGTTTCAGACCGCCACTCAAAAACTGGCCTATTGTTCTGATGAATTGAAAGCCACTATTCTTAATGGGTTTATGGTTTGTGTTGAACACGATGGCAATGTGGCAGATATTGAGAGAGAGTTGGTTTTAGCCATCGCCGCCACGCTAGAAGTGCCTATTTCTAGAGTGCTATTGAGTGTAATATAAACGGATTATATTTGGCTTAACGGAACTTAGCTAAGCTTGGTGTCTAAAAACCTCCGCTTACCACTGCTTTATCTACAAAAATACATTAAAGGAAGACTCCCTTATGGGCTTGATTAAAACCCCATCGACTTATTTATCGGTTATTAGTTTGTGGCTGTTGCCACTCATGGTGCAGGCGCAACCGGCTGCAATCGCCATGCCGGATTCATACAGTGCGCAGACCGCAAAACAGATTTTAATGCAGGGCGGTAATGCGGTGGACGCTGCGGTGGCGGCAGGCTTTGTTTTGGCGGTGACTTACCCTGAGGCGGGTAACCTTGGGGGCGGGGGGTTTATGACCTTGTATACACCCACCTTACAAACCTATGAAAAGGACAGCTTAGCGGTGCAGTTTTTAGATTATCGAGAAAAAGCGCCTCAGGCTGCCTTTCGGGATCTCTATCTGGACTCAGATAAACAAGTGATTCCTTATCGCTCATTAGTAGGCTATCAAGCTTCGGGCGTGCCGGGTACGGTGATGGGGTTGTGGCAAGCACATCAGCGTTTTGGCAGCTTACCTTGGTCGCAGCTATTACAACCCGCGATTGAATATGCAAAAAAAGGTTTTGTCGTTTCTATGGCGTTAGAGAATCGGGCGAAGTGGTTTCAAGGCTGGATAGCCGATAAAGCCGATAAAACCACTAAGCCACTCAATTTTAAGCACTATTTTGGCAGCCTTAAGGCCGACACTACTTTTAAGCAACCAGAGTTAGCCTTAACCCTTCAGCGTATTGCTAAACAAGGCGCATCTGATTTCTATCAAGGGGAGACTGCGAAGCTATTGGTTGATGAGATGCAGGCGAATGAGGGATTGATTACGTTAAGTGACCTGAAAAGCTATCAGGCTAAGTGGCGTCAACCCGTTGTAGGTGAATGGTTGGGTCGACAAGTTGTCTCTGCACCTCCACCGAGTTCAGGTGGGGTGGCCATTGTACAGTTACTTAAATTGAAGCAGTTGTTAGCACCCAAACTACAAGCGGCTTTACAGCAGGCTAAAAAAGATGGCATATCAGAACAGGTGGTTAAAACTCATTTTTATGCAGAACTCGAAAAACGGGTTTATGCCGATCGAGCGCACTTTTTAGGTGATCCTGATTTTATCCGCGTACCCGTTAAATCCTTAATTTCGACCGACTATCTTCAAGAACGCAGTAAAAGTGTTTTACTGGATGATATTTCCGAGACTGAAAAAATGCAGCACGGCAAGGTAGAGACGCCAGAGACCACGCATTTTTCCATTATGGACGCGCAAGGAAACGCCGTGTCGAATACCTATACGTTGAATATGCCTTTCGGCAGTGGCGTCGTCATTCCTGGTGCGGGCTTTTTAATGAATGATGAAATGGACGATTTCAGCACCAAACCTGGCGTCGCCAATGTGTTTGGTGTGGTCGGTGGTAAGGCCAATGAAATTGCGCCGCATAAACGCATGTTATCGTCTATGTCGCCAACGATTGTTTTGAAAGATGGCCAAATTGAAATGGTGGTCGGTACGCCTGGCGGCTCGACCATTATTACTACGGTATTTCAAACGATTGTGAATATTGCCGAGGAGGGCATGAGTGCCCAACAAGCGGTGGATGCACCACGCGTGCATCATCAACTATTGCCCGTCAACCAAATCGCCTATAACCCTGTACTGCCAGAGTCGACTAAAGCGGCATTAGAGTTAATGGGCTACAACTTAAAACAGAATAATTACATGGGGGATGTGCAACTCATCGCTTATATTAATGGACGCTGGCAAGCGGCATCTGATAAACGAGGTCAAGGGGTTTCTGAGGTGTTTGCAGTAGATTAATCGTTTGGAGACTCTTTACCTGTGCAGATTGTTTTTGAGGGAAGGACGATTCAGAGCTCTTAAAACACACTTTTTTTTCGAAGCGTACTTTTGTTGGCCTACTTTAGGTCTTTGGCCATTTTCACGACCGTGGCTCGGGCTCGAGAAAATTCAATATTGCTAATGCCTAACTTAGCCATTGAATCCGAACTACTTCTTTCTATTTCTTCCGTCACATAACGTTTATCTTCTGTGTGAGCCACGACTGCGCGAGCCACATTAAGTAGGTGAATCAATTCATAAAGATTATGATCCGAATCATCGACTTTTTGATGGTCACTACCTTGTAATAAGATAGCGCCATAGAGTGAGTTTTTAACATGCCATTTTTTCGCAACATACACGCCAATAAAGTTTGCACTGGTGCCAAATGTTTCCATTTCTCTTTCGTAAGCGGATGATGGGCTTAATAAACTCTTTAAATAATGTGTTTTATAAGTCGAGTGATCATAACGGTTCAAGACGATATAACCGACGTTATGCAGTAAGCCAAATAGATAACAGTCACTTTTAGGAACCGTTAATCGGCTAGAAAGTTCAGCCATCGCAGTCGCAATCTTAGTGGAATGGTTGATGATCTCAACACTGTCATCTGCAGATTCAAATACATACTCAATAGCATTCGAAAAGAACAGGGTAAATACGCCATTGACGCCTAAAATATCAACCGCTTGTTTGGCGGTGGTCACCTCTTTTTTAGAGACAAAAGATGACACCGATAGAAAGCGAGTGAGTAGCCTTGGGTTACGGCTGATACATTGTGCAATGACAACTGAGTTCGGGTTTTTGTGCAGTGACTCTTCTTGCAGAGCCGCAATTTCATTGGGAATCTTTGGAAGTTTTACTTTGTTCAAAATGCCTGCAGCAATGGCTAATTTATTTTTCATAAAACCTTAGTTATAAAATCGGCTTATCGTCTGTAATAAGTCGTTCTAATCGTCATTTAACCACCAAGAATGATCTTTGTCTAGTATGAAAATGTGCCCGCTTTTATACAGGGGCTTAGGTGGTGGGGTGCGCTGTTTTTTGGGCGCCAGGGTTTACCTAAAAAACAAATATAATCACAGCAGCAATGATGACCACAGCCACGATAACCAGCCCCTTGTTTTGCTGTAATAAATTCTGGCCAGACTTTTTATCTGCCGATTCAAAAGCTTCAACGCCTTCAATATGCGCATTGTAGGCACGATTCTTACCATCGTCTTGTACCTGAATTTGGTAAATAATCACATCACCAATGCTTGGACGGCGAGTCATTTGCTTCAGTTCTGAGATGTGAATGAATATGTCTCGGTCTTCATCTTCAGCACCGATAAAACCAAATCCTTTTGAATCATTCCATCGCTTTAGTTGACCTTTATAGGTCTTGTTGTCCGTTGAACTCATCTATTAAACTCCTAACACTTAATCTTGGGAAAGTTGAAACTACAAGCTTTTGCCGATAATCGACTCGTACAAAAGACTCTATTATATTAACCTGATTCGATTCTGTCTCGTTTCTTATGAGATTTTAATAAATCAGGGCAAACTATTTAATTTTTTAACTCTGAAGCGATGTGATTACACCCTGTTAAAATTTAATGAAACACTAGCGAGCCCTTATTGAAAAGCTATCGGTCGCTTTCAGTTTTATAACCGTTGGATTTGGTGTTTTGTTATCGATTAACCAGGCCAGTTCATCTTGTAGATTGGCATCATCAATCACTTGTTGCCATACGCGTTCATCGGCATTCCAACGATAACCGCGCGAGCGTAGGGCATCTTTAACGGCAAACGGTGCACCAGTGGCTTTAATCAGTGATTTACTTTGGCGAATGGATTGCAATAGATAGCTAAAAGCCGGATTCTGGTCTTCCGAAATAGGCATGGCCAGCAGTTGGCAAAGTGCTTGCACATCATCTAAAGCACGGTGCGCGCCGTAGAAAAACTGGCCGACCTTCCAACATAAAAATTCCTGGCTACGCGAGCTGACGTGCGCGAGGTTCTGCCAATCGATTTGTGCAACGGAACAACCCCATATTTTATCGACAAATACCGGGTCATAGCGCTCTAATACCGGGCGATCAAAAGCTGCATTATGGGCAACGCAGAGTTGCACTTGAGAGATGTCCTCAGCGACTTTATCCCAAGGAATCGAATGGCCTTTGACATCGTTCAGTGTAATCCCGGTAACGCGGGTTACTTCCGCACTGATTTCACCTTGCGGTTCATTTAAGAAGTTTTGCGAGCTGATTACTTGGTAGAAATGTCCCGATGAATCGAATTCAATAATTTGATAACCGACTTCAATCACTTCACAGACATCTGTGTCCAGCCCGGTCGTTTCGGTATCAATCACGCAGACACGGTGACAGTTGTCAGGCGTGGGTGAGTTGAATACAGTGGTCGGCTTGACCTTTGTTAGTACCTGAAACTCTTCAGATTGATTGAGTAAATCGGCACACTGTTGTTGATTTGTAGGGTCGGTGTTAGGCGTAGTCATCGGGGTTAATAAGCTCACTTGATTTTGTCGTATGGTTTTGATTATATGCTGTTGATTATATTGGATTCTAGCAAGGGTTGTGGCCTAAAATCATGAGAACACCCCATAAAATCGTTATTACGGGTCATTCGTGCTTCGGGGTTAAATAACGCTGTAGCCTTTTAAGTTGTTTTAATTGCTGTACCCATATCGTTAGCAATCGCAAATTCAATGCGCTAAACCAAGGCAGTTGTATTTTAAGTAGGCACTCAATTTCGATGCGTTTGCCTAATTTTGCGCTGTGGATAACCTGTAGACTGTATTTGTAAGGAGATTCTAATCGGCGACAAATAATGGGGGAGAGTTGTCTCGGGACATATCCCAGCAAGAGTCCGGGGTTGTCTGTGTTTAAAACGCCAATGGTGGGTGGGCTGTTATCTAAAAGTATCGGTGGTGTTGGTAAAAAGATTTGCAGGGCATGTCGGTCATAAGCATTGCCAGGTTCAACACGCAACTGCAATGCGGTATTGTTGGTTAGTAAATCTTCGTCAAATGCGATGTCGGCAGCATAATAAAAAGTGCCTTTGATCGGTAGCTGATAACTTTGTAACATGCGACATCCTTAGTGGTCATCTCTTAAGACTTATTCAACCGCCATTAAATCCAGTTGTGGTTCGCTTAATTCATAAGGTGTAATTTCTTGAGAAATAGGGCAGACAAAACTCAATTTATAAGCCGTGAGTTGCAAATCGGGTCTAATTTCACCATTGGCTTGCAGGGCTAAATCCAACGTCTCATCCCCATACAAACGATCTCCAATGATCGGAAAACCGGACTCGGATAGGTGGCGGCGGATTTGATGTTTACGGCCTGTTTCAATATCAATCTCCACCCGTGAGACATTCAACTCTGCATTGTAGGCCTTTAAGCCAATATGGCTAACCGCTGCTTTATCATCAATCGGTAAAGTAATGGTTTGGAGTTCTGCAGGAAACGCTCCCCAGACATTGGCTTGATAAGATTTATGGATTTGGCGACTTTCAAAATAGTGACTTAAAGTATGTGCCATTTTTTTAGTATGCGCCAGCAACATCAAGCCTTGCGTGGCTCTGTCTAAACGGTGCACTATCCAGGCCTGGCGAGTTTCATTGTTGGGTTTGTAATGCATTTCAACCCAGCGATAAAGTGCCGTATGATCGCCCCATTTAGATCCCTGTGAGAGCATGCCACGAGGTTTTAACCAAACTGAATAACTCTGTTTGTCCGCTATGAGCTGGGCAGGTGGCAACTCGGCATTTAACAGTTCTGGAAAATAATAAAAGTCTAAAACCATACCGGGTAAGAGTGCTTTTTTTAAGCGTCTGAGGCGTTCAGGTTTGTTTGGCTTCGTTGGATGAGTTTGCGTCAACCAAACAGCACCTTTAAGGGCACTATTTTTCAGCTGCTGTTTACTTAAACCCGTCAACTCGGCTAAATGTTCAATTGCCTCTCCGGGATGCTTAATCGTAAGATTATAGTGTTGCTGTGTTGGGTTTGGATTCATGGTGCCTAGTATAAATTAAAATGACGAAATGAAAAAATCGGTTTGATAAAACGATTACTTAGCTTGGTGGATGTTTAACGAATTCTTGGCTTTCTCTAAATAACTCATAATATGCCTTTTTCTTTATCAAAATCTCCCTATAATGAGCGTTAATAAATAAAACGATTCATTGAACCAACCCTGCTAGGATTAAACCATGGCCAACCAACTATTCTTAAATAAACAACCTGTTTTAAACGCTCAACAGAACCTTTATGGTTACCAATTATCGATGCAACCGATGAGTGAAGAAAAAATACAGATGGACCAGTGGGCAGCGGAAATTAAGGCTTTTTGTGAAGGTATTCAAAAGAATATTGGGATTGATAATTTAACGGCAGGTAAGCCCGCGTTCTATAAGGTGCCTGCGCAATTGCTAAGAGTTGAATTGTTACCAAAGATTGAGCCGCTGTCCTCCCTAACGGTAGAAGTGAACAGTGATATTTTAAAAGATAAAGACGCGCTCACGGCCTTAAAAGAGCTTATTAAAGCAGGCGTTAAAGTCGCCATTGATGATTATCAACCGAATGACGCCAATGATAAATTATTAAGTTTGGCTAAGGTCGTTAAGATTGATTCACACAAATTCTCTGCTGAGCAAGTCACTGAGATGGTGAGTAACTTAAAGGCAAAGCAAATTGCTGTTGTTATTACGGGATTAGAAACAGAAGAGAAGTTTGCCGAGTATCAAGACAGTGGTGCAGATTACTTCCAAGGATTCTTCTTTACCAATCCTATTTTTTCTACCGAAAAAACACTGTCTAATAATAAGTTGGCTATGCTTAAACTCTTAGCCGAAGTCAATGATCCTGATATCGATTTTGAACAAATCGCACAAACGGTTGGCACAGATGTTGGCTTAACGCATAAGTTGCTGAGTGCAATAAATCATCCGAGTACTGGAATTCCACAGCCCGTAGAAACATTGAAAGATGCCGTTAATTTTATGGGGCTAAAGCGCCTTAAGTTTTGGGTAAATATGATGATGCTCTCTTCTATGGAAGATGTGCCAGCTGAACTGTTAGTGACCGCTTTGGTACGCGCTAAATTTTTAGAAGGCATAGCTGAGAAGATGAGCTTAGATTCTGAAAAAGACCGCTACTTTATGGCAGGTTTGTTTTCGACATTGAATGCGTTCTTAAAAATTCCAATGGCCGATGTCGTTGATCAGCTACCATTGTCTGAAGAAGTCAAAGCGGCCTTACTGGATCAGTCGGGCGAGATGGGTCGTGTAATTTGGGTTGTCCGAGCGTTAGAGCAGGGCAATACTCGAATTGACATCCCAGGTCGCGATAACATCGATTTAATGGTGATTTCTAGCGCTTATATGGCGGCCAATGCTTGGTCTTATAAAACCATTGCTAGCCTTAACGGTTAGATTATCTTTTCAGGGCTGACCGTGATGGAAAGCTTTGTAGATAATGCTAAGGAGACCTTTGCACGAGTGGCTGCACAAATAAAAATGGTTAAAAACCGCCTAAATTTCGTTCTAAAACTTGCCAATAGCCAGCTATTACCTACGTTTTACGCCTTATTTAGACAATTTTTACCTCATTTTTCTCTCGCGCCCCACTCGTGCAAAGGTCTCTAAAGATAAATAATGTCTTTCTTCTCGTCTTTAAAGCCTAAGGTAAAACCTAAGGAACAACTTAAAGCAAAACCTGCAGAAAAGCCTGACTTGAATCACTTTCAAGTGGGGCATCAACGGCTGCCAATCGTACGTACCACCCGAAAAAAGTCGATTGCCTTAAAAACAAGGCCGTCCGGTATCGTGATTTTAGTGCCCAAACACTTTTCCAATAAACGCCTGTTAGCTTTATTGACCGGACATCATCAATGGCTGCAACAAACGCTTAAAACTCTAGAATTACGTCAGCTATCTTACCCGTCCAATACCCTGTTCCAAGGCCGTGAAGGTGATTTTATCGAGTTTTTGGGAGAGCGAAGAACATTTCGTATTCAGCATACAGCGGCCGCTCAAGGAACTAGCGTAGAAGATGTGCAGATGGAAGCTGAAATCTGTACGCTTTATTGGGATGAGGTTTCTCTCCTCGAATTGAGTGGCGAACAGTGTACGACCCAGGCCTGTCAAAATATCCAAGACTTTATGAAAGCACAAGCGGTTGCTTATCTTGAACCCAAGTTAGCTCATTATGCTCAGCGAATCGGAGTACAGCCGAAAAGCCTGACGGTCAAAGGTTATAAATCACGTTGGGGCAGTTGTTATGCCGATGGTCGAATCCAATTCAATTGGCGTCTAATGCAAGCGCCTGCATGGGTTATTGATTATGTGGTGGTGCATGAATTGTGTCATTTAGTTCATGCTAATCACTCCAAAGCGTTTTGGGGTTTGGTTAATCAGCATTATCCGCAAACGCCAGAAGCAAAACTCGTCATGAAAACCCATGGTGCACGCTGGATTCAACTATTATCTTAAATTGTTACCTTGATGTGTTACAGCGTATTTATTTAAGCGTGTTTTAAAACGATGTGTGTAAGCCTATTTTGCAAGCTTACACGCTGAATATTTGCCATAATAACCACTCCTTTATAAGTATAAAAGCAGCGGTATGACACCGTCTGTAACATTCCCATAAGCCCTTTTCTTAAGAAGCGAGTTTGATGAAAACCATTCATATCACGGCCAACAGTCGTTTAAGCGCGACGCTTAAACAGCAATCCATACAACAGCAAAGTCATTCGGTGATTCAAACACCGGAGGTCATGACGTTTACTCAATGGTGGACGTTATGGCAAGAGGGCTGTTTGCTGCGTGGCGAATTGTCGATGGATGAACTGCCGAGTAAAGTTCTCAGTGGCTTTGAAGCGCAGTGGTTGTGGGAGCAAGTGTTACAAGAAGAGCTAGAGTCCCGTGAAACGGCTTTAAGCAACTTGGCCGATGCCGATGGCAGTAACGATACTCATGGCATTCAAAGCATCGCGTTACTCAATGTCTCAAGCACGGCCAAGCAACTCTACCAGGCCTGGTCACTTGCACAATCTTGGTTTCCTGAGGAGTGGTTAGAAGCGCCTTTTCTATCGAATGAGACATTGTTATTCAAAAACTGTCAGTCCCGCTATATTAAAAAGTTAAAAGCCAATAATTGGCAGGATGATGTCTTAGCCCAGCAACAGCGCTTATCGTGGTTGCAGATGGGCAAGGGCAATCTGCCAGACAGCTTTTGTCTGCATGGTTTTGATGAAATAACCCCGTTCATAAAACAGTGGCAAGCAGCCATAGAATCCTTAGGTTGCCAGGTGACTGAGCAGACCACAATATCCAATGCCAATCAAGCCAGCCAAAGCCTGCATAGCGCTTTAGACGCGCAGGATGAAGTGCAGCAAGTGGCCTTATGGTGTGTTCAACAGTGGCAAAGCTTGTCTTTATTGAAACCCGCCCATGAAATTAAAATTGGTGTGGTGTCGCCAAACCTCGCCGATTATAAAGTGGCTTTAATGCAATGTCTGGATGAGCAGTTGAGTCTGCAAGGTTTGCAAGACCTCAGCAGTAGACGGACTACACCGCCGTTTTATAATTTGTCTTTAGGGGAGTCTTTACTGGATTTACCCTTGGTGCAAAATGCCTGGTTGAGTTTACAGCTGTTTTTACGCCCTAAAAAGCCTTGTACTTATGCCGACTGGAGTCAGTGGTTAATCTCGCCTTATACGCATGGCAGTTTTGTGCAACGTCAACAAGCCGATGCCAACTTTAGACGGTTACAGTGGTCTAATTTTGCTTGGCCGAGTCTATTGCAGAGCGAATCCGCCAAAACCTTGCCGAAAAAGTTGCTAGGCAATTTACGCCAGCAAGCAGAGCTCGAACTCCCCTCCAAATTGAGCTTAACGGAGTTCATTCAAGCCACTTGGGATGTTTTACAGCTGATTGCTTGGCCAGGTGGCAGAACTCTGAACAGTGACGAACACCAACAAAAAACGGCATTTGAATCCGCCGTCACCAATTTTTCAATGGTCACCGAAATGGTTGGCAAGCAGTCGGTTTCTGCCTGGTTATCGCTTTTTAGACGATTCCTGTCAGAGCAGTTGCACCAGTCGCAAAGTAAAGGTCTGCAACCGATTCAGATTATGGGAATGCTGGAGGCCGGTGGCCAACAATTTGATGCCTTGTGGGTCATGGGCTTAACCGATGAAGCCTGGCCAAGAATGCCGAACCCCAATCCTTTTTTACCGATGGCCTTACAAAGAGAGCAGCGCTCACCACGTTGCGATGCCAAGCGTGAGTTGGATTACGCCCTGCAAGTGACTGAGCGTTTAGCCGAATGCGCGCCGACTCTGGTTTGGAGTTACGCTCAATATAAGGGGGATGCCGAGTTATTAGCCAGTCCGCTCATTCAAATTCGTCGTGATGAAAATCAAGTTTTACAAGACATTGAATTAACGCCTTACTCGCCGCTTATTTACGGTTCTTTAGCAGAGCAGGTCTTTCAATTACGCGATGCCGAGAATCCGATTGAATGGGTATTGGATACCAAAGGTCCCAAAGTAGCCGAAGGCTCTAAAGCCCCCGGCGGAACCGGTATTTTGCAGGCGCAAAGTCAGTGTCCGTTAATGGCGTTTATGGATTATCGTTTGGGCGGCAAATATGGTTTGCAGACTGTCGAAGAGGGCTTACAAAACACCAACCAGGGTACCTTAGTGCATGCGGTTTTAGAGCATTTTTGGGAAGAGACCAAAACCCAGAATGCGATGCTCTTGCTAAGCGATGACGAATTAGCGGAACGACTGCAAAATCACATTACGCAAAGTTTTGAAGAGCTGCAAGGCACCATCGAAAACGCCTATTTAGAATTGGAGCAAGCCCGAATTCTAGAGTTGTGTTTGTTATGGTTAGAACTTGAGAAAACCCGTCCGAGTTTTGAAGTAGTCGGCAGAGAAGAACCCCACCAAATCACCCTGGCAGGCATTGCGTTCAGCGTGATTATCGATCGAATTGATCTGGTGGCGGGCGAGAAGGTCATTATTGATTATAAGACTGGTAAAGCCAGTATCAATGACCTATTAAAAACACCCACCAAAGCACCACAGTTGGCGGTGTATTTACATGCCGTGAGTGATGAAGTTTCCGGGATTGGTTATGGTCTATTGCATTCGGATGATGGGGTAAAAATCAGCGCCATTGCCGCAGATGAGGACGTGCTCTATAAAGCTCCCTACTCGATTAAAGTCTTTGCCAAGATGGCAGAGAAAGAGGGGCATGAATATTACGAAACCACCTGGGTGCATTTTTTAGGGCATCTAAGACAGCAGGTTTCCGATCTGGCCAGTGATATTCAATTGGGCTGTGCCGAGATGGCATTTGATAAAGAGACTGATATTCAGTATGCCAATTGTAAGTTGGCGTTGCGTCTGCCAGAAATGAAGCAGCAACAACGTTTTACAGATGAAGACGATAACCAAAACTTTCAAGGGGAGGCTTAATCATGTCCAATAGTTCAAATAGCTCGACAGAAATGCCAAACCTAGATTTGTTTGCTGAGCCAGAAAACGATCAATATTGTGTAGCAGATTACGATGCTGATGGAGATTCAGGTTACGACCAATCCACCCCAACGTTTCAAACGGAGGACAATCGTCCCGGTATGACAGAGTTATTCGGTGTTCAAGAAGATACTAACTTGATTGATGGTGCTGCCCGATTTGCAGCCATTAACCCGTTTACCTCCTTTATAGTGCAAGCACCGGCGGGCTCAGGTAAAACGGCGCTGTTAACGCAGCGTTTTTTAGCCCTGTTGTCGCAAGTCGAACAACCTGAACAGATTGTGGCGATGACCTTTACCAAAAAAGCCGCCGCCGAAATGCGTGACCGTATTATGGGCGCATTAAAAATGGGTCTGTTGACCGAACTACCCGAAAACGCCACGTTAAATGACTTCAATACTTGGCAGTTAGCCAAAAGTGCATTGCAACAAAATAACCACCAGGCCTGGTCATTACTGCAAAATCCCAATCGATTGCGTATCAAAACCATCGATGGTTTGAACAGCTATTTAGTCGGTCAAATGCCCCTGTTATCCAAAATGGGGGCGCCTTCGCAGATTTCGCATAATGTGGATTCCGCTTACAAAGAAGCGGTACATTTAACCCTAAAGACCCCAGCGTTAGAAGAAGCCGTAGCACGACTATTAGGCTTGGTAAACGGCCGCTTTAATCGTGCTGAAAGCCTGCTGATGAATATGTTGAAAAAACGTGATCAATGGATGGGCAATTTACTTCGCCTCAACGGCGACGATTCTCGCGCCAATCTCGAATCGGCTTTAGAGACCATTGTTTTAGATGAACTCAAACAACAAGTCGCCAAGTTAAGTCATGTTCGACCTCTGCTAGAGGAAGCTTGTCAGGCGGCGGAATACGCCGTCCAAAAAGATCAGCCTGATTTAGAAAACTTGTGTGGTGCTTGGCCTTTGAGCGATTCTTTACACGATATTCAGGCCTGGCAAGTATTGGCGGATTGGTTACTCACCAAAGACTCAAAAGGGGTGCGCAAGACCGTCACCAAAAATAATGGTTTTCCTGCGGGCAAAGGCGAAGCCAAAGAGCGTAAAGACCAGTTCCTAAATGTCTTAGCAGGTTTGCGAGAGGGCACTCAGTCGAAAGACGTTTTGGATGCGTTAGCGATTTTAAAGGAACTGCCAGAGCCGCATTACAGTGATGACCAGTGGTTAGATTTACAATGGTTAATCCAGCTATTAAGAGTCTCCTCGGCCTATTTGAAAGTGGTGTTTCAATCCAGCGGACAAGCCGATTTTATCGAGATTGCGCAAGCCGCGAGCCAGGCATTAGGTGATGAATTAGAGCCGACTGACTTAGCGCAACAGTTAGATTATCAAGTCAAACATCTGTTGGTGGATGAGTTTCAAGATACCAGTAGTGAACAGTTTTCGTTGATGCGTAAGTTAATCGCCGGTTGGCAATCTGGCGATGGTCGAACGCTGTTTATTGTTGGAGATCCGATGCAATCAATTTACCGTTTCCGTGAAGCGGAAGTCGGTAACTTCCTTAAAGTTTGGCAAGGTAAGGTCGGTGAAGTCAATTTGACACCGCTGAACCTCAAGGTCAACTTCCGCTCTAGCCAAGGCGTGGTCGATTGGGTGAATGCGAACTTTAGTAAAGTTCTGCCGAACGCCAATAATATCGAAAAGGGTGCAGTGACTTACAGTGATTCGGTCGCCTTTTCCACCGAAAATAGCCCTGCAGTACACAGTTTTTGGGAGGTCAATCGTTCGCATGAAGAAGAAGCCCATGAAATCGTGGTCTTGATTCAACAGCGACTGGCAGAATTGAGCGAAGGTGATGGCAAAAGCATCGCATTATTGGGACGTTCTCGCTCTAGCTTAATGGGCATTGCCCGTTTATTGAAACAAGCCGGCATTGGTTTTAGAGCGGTGGATTTAGAAGCCTTGAATGAACGTCAAGAAGTCCAAGACAGTTTGGCTCTGAGCCGAGCGCTATTGCACCTGTCTGACCGTGCGGCGTGGATTGCCTTATTGCGGTCGCCTTTGGTTGGGCTGTCACTGAATGACTTGTTTGCCGTGATGGGCAACTGGCCTTATCAAAGTGTCTGGGCGTGCTTAACCTATAGTGTGGCTGAATTAGAGCAAGGTTTTAAATCAACATCATCAACGTCATCATTAAAAACAAAAGCAAAACCAGAAAGTGACCTCACCCCGCAAGGGGGTATAAACGCCAGCTCAATTGAAGAAATCCTGGCCGAAAAAGAGCTTTCTGATGAAGGTTTACAGCGACTACTGCATGCCATTCCGGTCTTGCAACAGACCTTATCACGTTTAGGCAGTTTGCCTTTCTCGACTTTGGTCAGAGAGTGCTGGATCCAATTGGATGGCCCACAGACCGTTGAGACGCATTTGGCACTGGAAAATGTCGAGGTGTTTTGCCACACTTTGGCGGAGTTTGATGGCGAAGTTTTAGACTTTCAACAACTCGAAACTATGATGAATGCGTTGTTTGCCCGAGCCGACAGTTCGCCAGAGAGTCAACGTATTGAACTGATGACCATGCATAAATCTAAAGGCTTGGAATTTGACACTGTCATCCTACCAGGCCTGGGTCGTAAGCCGCGCGGTGATGACACAGAGTTGGTTTCCTGGTTCCAGTTTATGGCAGATGAAGACGCTTCAGAGATGTCAGCCATGTCAGGCGAATCCGCTGAAAAGTTAGTGATTGCGCCGATTACTCAAAAAGGCCAAGGCGTTTCGCGATTAAGCCAGTTATTGAAACGTTTTGAGCTGGAAAAACAGAATTACGAACTCGGTCGATTGCTGTATGTCGCCGCTACGCGTGCCAAACAAAAACTCTATCTGTTTGGACAAATTACAGTCAAAGAACCTGAAGATATTGAAGTGGTGATTAACCCCGTCAAAGGCAGTATGTTGGAGGCTCTGTGGCCGTGTGTAAATTCAACCTTTACGCAACTGCTGCATGAGCATGAGTTTGTCGAGTTAGATCAAAGCCAACAAAAATCCCCTTGGCCTAAAGTCAGTCGCTTACCGATTCAAAGAGAAGGGTTTAGCACTCTATTGCAACAAGGTTCAGCCATGGCTGAGAGCCAAGATGAAGGTGTTGGCTCCCGTCATAGCACTAGCTCCAGCAAAGCTGCGAGTGTAACGGCGACTGAAAGTGATAAAACACCACTCGATTCAGATACGCTATTTGCCAGCCGACAAGCCTTACTTAATACCTCTGTGGGTAATTTAGTGCATGCCGTATTAGAGCAGATGGTAGATGAAGGCATTGCCGGTTGGGATAACGCATGCCTAAGCCAGCGCCTACCTTTCTACAAACAGTGGTTAGGTCAACAAGGCTTAAAAGAGCGTGAATTAGACGAAGCTGTGCGACGTACCGAGCGTTCTTTGGCCAATGCCATCAGCAACAGTCAACTGCGTTGGGCGCTGGGTTGTGAGTTTGCAGAATCACAAACCGAACAACCTTTGACCTCTTTGGAAGAGGGCGGTCTTGTCAGTAATCATATCATCGATAGAACTTTGATCGATGAATCGGGTGTACGTTGGATCATTGATTATAAAACCAGTGTTTATGACGGGAAACTGGACGATAGCAAAGCGTTACAGTCGTTTATAAATCATCAAGTGGAACATTATCAGCCACAATTAGAACGATATGGTCGATTGTTTTCAGAGCTGGAAGACAGACCTCAAAAATGGGTGCTGTACTTTAGTTATATCGATCAATGGGTTGAGTTAAATTAAGTTTAGTAATGGTTATGCTGATTCAAGAAAATGAATAGATTAGAATTAAAATTATAAAAACAGATAAAAACTCGTCTTTCAGTTAAGGAGTAATCGCTATGGAAAAGACACAACAACAGATTTTAAGACATCACGGCGGAGATGGTGAACACGCCCGCCAAATGATTACCGAAAGCTACGCTCGTCGTCACGATATTGATTTTTGGGAGTTCTGGAATGAGCAGATGGCTACGGCCATCAGCAAGGGCGATTGTCTTGTGGACTTAGGCGCGGGTATAGGTCAATTTGTGGGCGATTTAGCGCTGCGTTATCCGCATAACTCAGCGCTCGGAATTGATGCCGCAGATTACATGTTAGTCGCGCAAGAAGTCTTGCCTGAAAATGGCCGCATGATTAAAGGTGATTTGAACGAGCCACAAGTCAATATCGAAGATGGCCGTGTCGCCGTCGCCATGGCGAATATGCTGGTGCATGAACTGCCACAGCCGATTAATATGTTTAAAGCGGTCTATAAATGGTTAAAGCCAGGTGGGCGTTTTTGTATTATCGATTTGGTACGTCAGCCGTTATCTGAATATTTAGAGCATAAATATCCAGATGGGGAATTGTTCAAAACGGATGTTGGGCGAGACGAGATGGAGGATGTCTTTGAACACTTCCTAGAGCACAATCGTTATCATGCGGATGACATTATTTACATGTTGAAAGGTGTAGGCTTTAAGGTCATTGAGAACACGCCACAGCGTGGTGGGCGTTTTGTGAGGATTGTGGTTGAGAAGTAGGGAGTTGGTTCTTGGCTTGGTAACGGGGAATCGTTACCAGGCCTGGTCAGTTATTCTGAAGCCAAGTTGTTGGTTACCTTCATTTACGCAGCCTTACTTTTGAAATGTTTATTTGAATCACGATTTAACTCAAATACATCTATTGACTCAACTAACTCGCTTAACCTTAGATAGCCGTAATTTCTTGAATCAAACGAAGCATGGTTGGATATTAAAGTTCCTACTCGTGAAAGAGGTGACCAACCATCTTCTTGTGCGGTTGTCGCAATTGCATTACGCAATAATTGTATAACCTTTAAGTTTTCTTTTAATTTGTCAGTCTTTGACCCAGTATCTTTTTCTTTATCTTTTTCACTTTCTTCATCAAGGTATAAAAACGTAGAACAGGCATTAACAAATACAAGAGGTGTTTTTCTTTGGCCAAAACCTATAACCAATTTTCCCTCTGATAAAATTCTAGTTACCAATGGAGTAAAATCACAGTCAGATGTGACGATGCAAAATGCATCCGTATTTTTTGTATATAGAATATCCATCTGTAATCCCCCCGAAAAATAACCGAAGTCAAAAGTAGAATTTTCTCGTAAAC
>CBFCZK010000015.1:0-33090 GCA_965602805.1 uncultured Thiomicrorhabdus sp.
TGAAATGCATTTTAGCATCTCTATTTAGGTGGCCAAAATTACTGTACCACTACAGTCGGAAATATATTCAACAAGATCAGAAATTTCGCAATTAAAAAAGTTACATAGCTTATTAAGCGTATCAGTAGATGTGCTATATCCAATTTTGGTATTGATTTTGGTCAAGGTCATTCTATTAATACCAGTAACCACAGCATACGGTGTGGAGACTGGTGTGAGAATGTGTTTTTGATGAAGATAGTGAGAGTTAAGTGGTCATAAATATTAGCAATGGGCGCTAATATTGTTTTAGTCGTAATTGATAGGGCTATATAGAACATCCTTTTATAGTGAGTTATAACTCACGGGGAATACTTTTAATCCAGTTTTCAGAGTAGATACGCGTGTCGCCCTCATAGGCATCCAGCTCGGCATGAATGTGAAAGTGGGTGGTGTCGGCGGTCAGTACAGTATGAGTGGTGGTGCGAACAAACCAATCTCCGCGACGAAACGTGCGTTCGGTTCGAGTCTCGCCACGAACTGAAGTGAAATCGTCATCTTCATAGGTGTACCACTCCCAAGTACGATCTCCCACCTCCATGTCGATTTCCTCGATGCGGTATACCCCTTCATCCTTGATTACTTCCAGAGTTGAAACGTCATTCGCCAAGTCTCGGTGCACCAGCCAGTTATGATGCGGTGGCTCGATGTGTTTGATGCCAGACGACGGCGCGCCTTCAGCCTGCTCGAAGCGTATTTCTGCATCTTCGGGTTGTGCTTCACGTATTGGTAATTTCAAGGCACTGTTATTAAGGTGCAAGGTCAAACACACAGATTCAGGAGACGGCCAGGCGAGCGGCCAGTAAGACGTCGATAAAGACAGACGCAACCGATGACCCGCAGGAAATTGCTGGGCAATATGGTTCATCTTCACCCGCACACGGTAGCGATGACCGGGTTCCAACGGTTCAGGCACGGCATCGCCGTTGCGATGGGTAAGATTGAGCAGGCCATAGCTGACGCGGGTAGCTTTGCCATCTGGTGCCACATCGGAGAGTCGTACAGCAATCATTGCAACGGGGCGGTTAGCGGCCACTTCCAGTTCTACCTCGGGTGCCCCCAGAATTGCCATCGGTTCCAGCAGGGGATCACTGTCGTAGACTAGTGCCCCACCATCCTCTTCACGTTGGTCATGTGGCAGGTCAGGAGCCGAAGTGTAGGAGCACCACTTACCGGCATAGAGGCCGACACTGAGGGGGGACTGCACGCTTTGCGTCGTTGCTTCCTTGCGGCGTTTCGTATGATCTGAAACGAGACGATAAGGGCTAAGCGGATAGGATTGCCAGTTAATATTGGGTGAGGGCCACTGTTGTTCTCCGACCCAGTGTCCGGGTCGTTGGGGGTAACGGGTGGTAGGGGGAACACTCTCCTGCATCCAGGCACGCAGCATCGGCTCCTGCATAATCCCGGTTTCCCGACCCTTGAGCCAGTAGTCCCACCAGCGCAAGGATTCTTGCAGAAAGCCTATGGCGGGTCCTGGTTTTCCTAGGTGAGGGTACTTGTGACCCCAGGGGCCGACCAACCCTTGACGTGGTACAGAGAGGTGCTCCAGTAGGCGGAAGATGGCGTTGGTGTAGCCGTCAGACCAGCCGCCGACAGCCATGACAGGGCAGCGAATCGCGGCATAGTCCTCGCATACCGAACCGTGTTTCCAATACTCATCCCTGTGCTGATGGCGCAACCAGGTATCGAGCCATAAGCCACTGCCAGAGAGTCTTTCCAACCACATCTCACGCCATCGATCTCCCACCAGTTGCGGATCGGGAGGGCAGGTATTGACGGAAAACATGGTCGTTGACTCGGAGAGATTGTCGCTCAGCAGGCACCCTCCCATGTAGTGCATGTTGTCGAGATATAGATCATCGGTGGAGCAGGCGGTGATGATCGCTTTGAGTCCGGCCGGTTGAAGGGCGGCGATTTGCAGGCTGTTAAATCCCCCCCAGGATATCCCCATCATTCCTACCTGGCCATTGCACCAAGGCTGTTCTGTCAACCAGCGAATCACGGCCACTCCATCATCCATTTCCTGTTGCCGATACTGATCGACCATTACTCCTTCTGACTCCCCCGAACCTCTCAGGTCGACCCGAATGCAGGCATACCCATGTCCAGCCAGGTAGCGGTGGGTGATATCGTCGCGCACTCGGGTGAGATCGCGCTTGCGATAGGGAATATATTCGAATATGGCGGGTACAGGAGATACTTCGGCTCCCTCTGGTAACCACATTCGAGCCGCTAACCGAGTACCATCCGGCATGGTAATAAGAGTATGTTCGACCTCGGTCACAGCATAGGGGAAGGAATCAACGATTTTCATGTCTGCTCCGTGTGTTGGTGTCGATGGGGTTCGGCGAATTCGAAGCTAAGCATTTCCTGGCAACGTGCATAGCGATGCAATAACTGTTGATGGTTGTCGGCACCAAGCAGGATGATCGCAATCTCATAGCTATAGCTATCTTGATCGCGCAGGTCGGAGAGCATCATCCCTTCTTGTGCTTCGATATAGATCTCGATGCCGGGGAAAGCTTGTTGTACCTTGGCGATCTCCTCCAAGCTAGGTGTGCGCGTGACCAATGCATCCTCATAGTGGCGCCACATAAATTTGGCAGCGCATTTAAATTGCCCTTCCGGACGTGGATAGTCGGGCTTCTTGCCTAACGCCAATTCTACCGCCACCTCATGATTGGATGAACCATGCACCTTTTCGAACATATCACTGAGCGATTGGGAAATGCGTGGATTGACCTCAATGAGTTTGAGGTCGTCATTGGATTCGTCCCAGATGAATTCTAGATTGAAGGCTGAGTTATCCAGTTCGAGGCTGGAGAGTAGCCGCTCGGTCACTTCAATGCTTTTTTCCTGGATGTGTTGTGGCCAGACAGAAGGGTATTCATAACGCATGAAACTTCTGCCGGCTGCATCCTTGATCGAATCTGTGATACCGTTGATGTGTACTTTACCCTTATAGATATAGCCTTCCGGACCATTTTGACGGTTACCTTGAATGATCGTCTCGGCGATACAATGATTGCCGCCGATGTCCTTTACTTCTGGCGGAAGCGTAGCATGCTTTAAGGCTAGATTAAACGCGTTACCGATGCGCGAAATCTTGTTGCGGATGGTCGGCAGGTGTTGGTAAAAAGTCTGTTCGTTATCAATGTAAAACCCGAGATAGGAACCAAAGGATTTAATCGGCTTGATCCAGAAAGGATATGGTAGGTTGATCTGTGACAGCGGATCATCGGCAAAAGGGTCAAAGGCACAGAAGTCGGGAATATGTTCGGGGATAATCTTCTGCTGTTCCAGCCGTGCCCAGTATTTGTGACCACATTTTAGGACACTTTCCAGCGATGGTGACGGAAGGCCGAACTTTTTGCAAAGCACTGGTAGCATGGTATCGGCGGGAAAATCCCAATGACTGACGATGGCATCTATACTGCCCGGAAATTGCTTTAGCTGTTCCTCAGCTTTCTTCAGTATGGAATCATATGGGTAGTCGAGGGGTTTGACGACCTCTTTATATTCCAAAAGAGCGTGGAAGCGATAATGCTCCGCATTGCGGATACCTTCCAGTTTGCGAAGATTATATGGATCAAGTCCAATAACAAAGATGTTCTTATTAGTACTCACTGGCACGCTCCTGAGCATTTCTACCACACACTGATAAATGCCACTATGTATTTAAACTGAATTTTTTGTATTTCTTCCTAAGAGATGTAACTGCTTAGGTAATCAGTTTATTCTAAATTGATTCTACCATTAATCTAATCATCAAAGAGTTACTGTAAAACTAAGTTATTCTCCTTAGTTTTAATTCTATTAGCTTCAGACAAAATTATCAACTTGCTTGGATTTATTCAGAGGTTTACTTGAATAGAATCGGCATATCTATTTGTTTTTCAAGGTTTGTTTTTCGTGTTTTGATTTTATTTAGATATTTTAATTCTGAGCTGATTTTCAGCTGTGCCTTTTTCAAGTTATTAAAAGATGGTAAGGTTCCAATAACGTCGGAAGCCATTTTTAGGTGTCTTCGGTCATATCGCTTACACAAAAGGAGTGACCATGTATAGCTTTCTGGAACAGAGTTCGCTGATTCTAAAAGAGGCGGGCAAGATTGGCCAAATTGACCCGAATGTGATGCAATTGTTGGATGCAGCTCAGAGAGTAATCTCTTTTCGCATACCACTAAAAATGGACGATGGTTCGTTTCGGGTGTTTGATGCTCACCGGGTTCGTTATAACGATGCACTGGGACCAACTCGTGATGGTACGCGAATTTCGCCCGAGCTTGATTTGGACGAGGTCAAGGCTCTAGCTTTAATTATGTCTATCAAACACGCTGCCGGTAAAATCCCCGCCGGGGGCGGAAAAGGTGGAATCGCTGCCGACCCGAAAGAGTTGAGTGTTCGAGAGCTTGAGGCGCTGTGCCGAGGCTATATGCGACACCTGCGTTCCAGTGGTTCCGCTTACGATGTTCCCGGAGCCGATGTGGGCACCAACCCGCAGACGATGTCTTGGATGTTGGATGAATTTGAATCTATTCATAACCGACACGAGCCGACGGCAGTCAATGATAAACCTCCGATTCTGGGAGGCACTTTAGGTGGTTATGAAGCGACAGGAAATGGGGTTTTTGAGGTCTTTGAGGAGGCGGCACGCGAAATCGGGCTTGAAATCGAAGGTGCTTGTGTTGCCATTCAAGGGTTTGGACAGGTTGGTTCAGTTGCCGCGCAACGTTTTTTTGAAGCAGGTTGTAAAGTAATTGCCATCAGCGACAGTCGTGGCGGTGTCTTTAGTGAGAACGGCATAGATGTAGCAGCGTTGATTGAGCATAAACAGAAAACCGGCCAGGTTATGGGGCTGGAGGGAACACGTAGTGTGACCAATGAGGAGTTGATTACATGCGACTGTGATGTATTGGTGCCAGCAGCCTTGCAAGGAGTGATTACCTCAGATAATGCGGCGCAAGTTAAAGCGCGTTTATTGATCGAGGCCGCCAATGCTCCGACCACGATGGAGGCGGATGGGATTCTGGCGGAAAAAGGCGTTACGGTGGTACCGGATGTGCTTGCAAATGCCGGTAGCGTGCATCTGTGTCAGATGGAGAGAACCCAAGGGTTGTATGATAATTACTGGGATGAAGAGACCATAAACCATATTCGTCGTGAGCGATTATCAGGTGGGTTTCATGCCGCTTTGAATACTGCGGCACGCTACCAAGTGTCATCGGTACGAATCGGAGCCTGGATCAATGCGCTTAAACGCATGGAAGAGGCGATCAAGATGCGCGGTTGGTGTTGATAATGGATTATTCAAACTGGTATTGCCAAGTCTAGGCCCCCGGTTGGCGAACACTTCAGCTCAGGGTTTTCTCGCTGGATTAATTCTATCGCTACGGCGGCATTGCGGACCCGCTCCTTGATCATGTTGTCGTGGTATTCGGGCGGATTCCAAGGAGCGTAGAGCTGGCTTTCGGACGGGCCTGGTTCAAATTTGAAGTAGCAGGGGGCTGTGATACGAGCGATCTCGGCGGCTTCGTAGAAACGCACGACCCCCCCCATTGAGTTGACCAAGCAAAGGTAGATATCCATTGGAATGTCAATACTGCTGCGTATGGCCGAGAGCATCGGTAGGTCCAAATCGGCTAAAGGGTTAAGGGTGTTTGCTCCAAGCGACTGGGCAACTTTGGCACCAGCCGGATTGGCTTGACCGGCGAAGACGGAAAGTTTAAAGATAACGTCAGCGGGGATAACGCCTTTTTGTTTAAGCTGTGTGACGAGCCAGAGCAGACCTTCATCGGCGACCAAGAATCCGCGAATGCCTGCCTGCATGCAGCGGTCTATATCCTTGAGCCAGTGACGTACGCCTGTCATGCCGCGCATGCGCATTCCGGATACCAATCCTTCGTCAGTAAGCATCTGGCGGCCGTTGTCCCAGGCTCGGCGAGGTCCTGGCGTCATGACCACTTCTATGCGTTTTTCCTTGGCGATCTGGGCGAAGTCGTTGAGTTCGGATTGGGTCAGATAGGTTGCGCCACCGACAGTGGCGATAATTCTGTGAACCGGAATATCTTGGCTTTCGGTTTCACGGATCAACGTTTCCAGAGCTGAAACACGCTCCACACCGGAAATTTCGATGCGGTAGTGACCGCCGTCGGGAAAACGCAGTTCCGACGAAGGTAGGTGGAGGTTGTCCTGAGTAGGCAGTCCAAGCTCTTCCAGTACCTGTTCTAGATTTTGCATGTTGTCTCCTTCCTAAAAGAAATTTAATATAAGAAATTACGTTGTATGTCAGTCATATTAACGCTGTTATGGTTATCACCACAAGGGGCCTAAATGTCCAAGCGGGATCTAGTATGGATAAAAAATTTGCTAAAGAATCCGATCGAACACTATCCGCAGGCGACGGTAGCGGCGTTTGACCCCACTTGCGGAGAACAGCCGCGCCGTCAATTGGATGAGAAGCGTACCCGATTGTTTCTTGAACGGTTGGCTCAAACCGGGGCTGAAGCGGTACTCATTGCTTCTTCAACGGGACAGGGGCACCTTCGAACTGTATCGGAGTTAGAAAGCTGGTTCCGCTGTGCCGCCTCGGCAGAGACGGGCGCCATGCGTTTGATCGGGTTGCTGCGTCCCGAAGATGGTGTGGATGCCTGCGAACATTTGATGAATGTGTTCTGCGAGAGTGGTTATCCGATTGTCTTTTTCCGACCAGGAAATGATTTGCCCGCTGATGCAGATACAAAGCAAGTGGCCGATAGTCTGGCACCCCTCGTCGAGGCTGCGGCCAAACGCGGACTGGCGGTCGGACTCTATTCCATTTCAGATGTCAGTGGTCTGCCGTTGACACCTGAGACGGTGGCAGAATTGATTCAGCGCCCTGGAGGCGATCATGTTGTCGCAGTTAAGGTGACCGAAGCCAACTATGAAGCCAGCACCGCTGGTTTTTTAGCCCATACTGGGTTGAAAAATTTAAAGATCGTTCAGGGTTGGGATCCCTTTTTGAGTCGGGCTTTACAAGACGGACCGCTCTTTGACAAACTGGCACGGCAGCGAGTCGGTATTACTTCAGGAATGATGTCTCTGGCGATCTATCAGTATGGCTATATGCTTCAACAGGCGCAGGCCGAAAATTGGTCTGAATTGGCACGCGCGCAAAATGCAGTGACACCGCTGTTTTCGGCAATGCAGGATGATCCGGAGCATTTTGCTGACTTGCAGCGCGCAAAGTATCTGATGGGGCTGGGGCAACCTATTTTGGGAAGGGTGACAGCTGCACAGGTTGAACGGCTATTTGAAGCCTTAAATAAGGTTGAAAATCGGGCGGATCGGGTGCGGCTATCGAAAAGCCTGGATCTCATGAAGGATGGCCCATACCATCAACGCTTGTTGCAACTTTATCAAGCTTAATTACTTAATCTTGGTTGTGGTCAAATGGCAGGCCTGGTTCAAAAGAGAGTATTGAATAGACGATAGAACCATTTTTAAAATCAGCTTGGATTTTAACGGGGCCGCGTAGAATATCAAATTGGCAGGTGATTTTTAGAGGGAATGAAAGATGACTGTGCTCAAAGGTTGTTTCAATCTGAAGTTTAGTTCTTTTTGAGGCAGGTTCTGAGAGGCATTTGCACTTTGATAAAGTGAAGGGTCTATTGAGATAGGGGGCGAGTGACAAGCTAAAGCAGCTTGCAATTCCCGCGGGGATAAGAGGTGCCGTGTCATCCCATGTGATGCCTGTTTTTACCGTGTATGGTATCGATGGAATCGCTAACGCGAATAATTTCAGCAGAGGTGATGTGAGCTGTTTAGCTTCGACTATGCGCCATGCATCGGGTGCTAAAATAGCAATGAGCGTTCCTTTTTCAATATTGGCAGTGAATTGGTGGCGTCCTGCCGTGTCTAGTGTCGTATTGATTCGGGTGATATTCTCCGAATGGGCGTTCCGAAAATTGGATGGTATATGTCCTTTAGTCTCTCTCGACCATACGGCTGAACCCGGAGCTATGCCAGCAAGCAAAGTATGAACCCCTTGGTTTGGATAGGCAGCCATGACAATCTTGTCTTCAGGGGGAAGGCTTGCTGCGTTCCAATGTGAAAAAGGGGCGTTGTCATCAAGGCAAGAGAGATAATTCACTAAACGAAATGGGACTGTTGGAGCTCCGGGCGCGGGTGCATTCTGTGCCTGAATATGTAAGTGCGGTATAGGGGATCGTCCTGAGTTTCCAACTTTCCCAAGGTAGTCGCCTGCTTCTACACGCGCACCTGTGGTGAGTGCAATGGAATATTGTTGCAAATGTGCCAGTAGTGCCCATTTGCCTTGGTCAAGGCGAATAACGATATGGTTTCCCCAGTTTTCAGCGTAGTTGGAAATTCCAAGCTGGTTGTCGGGTATGGTGTTCTGGATTCGTTCAATAAATCCCGATGCGGGCGAGTAAACTGACGCTCCCCAAATGTTTACAGTGGGGTCAGGGCTGTTGTCGATTGTTATTGGGTATTGGAAGTCTAATGCATGACGCCAGTCACCAGCATGGCTTAATGTACCGTTAAAACCTTGTGAGATGCGTAACTCTCCGGCAACAGGTAGCGAAAAAAGGATTTCTTTATAACCGAATCGCTGTGCCCAGTATGCCATGCGCCACCATGCTTCTTCAGGGCGTAAGTGGGGGGTGTTGTTGAGCCTGACTACGCTGCGGTCGCCTGCGAAAGTGACTGCGCCCATAACAATCCAAATGGTCGTCGCGGCGGTAATGGGTAAATAGGCGATGGAGGATCCTTGGAAGATATACTGGAACGCGAGCCCTAGAAAAGCGGCGCCACATCCTCCGACAACGGCAATCAATAGGCTTGCTCGACCGGGTAGAATATAAACGGATCCGAGTGCCATGCCCGTTATGAAATAGTTATACGATGTTGGAAGCCAGTAGTAAGTTAGGCCTAGTTTTTCAAATACCAGCGCAATTCCCACACCACTTAGCCAGCCTACCAGTCCCGTTAAAAACAGAATACGAGACCAGAGTAAAATGGCCAACCCTACAAGGAGGCCGGCTTCATAGGTTGGTGAGTAAATTAAATAGCCTAGAGATCGTGCAAATGCTTCTCCCCAAGTGATAGCATCGTAAGGCATAGGAAGAGCTGGCATCATACTTGACGCTAATAGTGTACAGGTGGGGCAGATGCTAAAAAGCATGGCTGCGATAATGCTGTACCCCCAAACGAGCGATGGCAGAATGGTATCTTTCAAGGCGTGCATTATCGCAGCTGATAAGATAGCTGCGGCGGTTGAAGAGGCGGCGGCAATGCTAAGTTGCGTTTCTATGGAGAGTTCTGTTACGCCAGTCAACCAAGCCACCATAACCGCTGCAAGCAGTGCATTAGCCTTGAGACCACCGCCGAGTCTTGCGGCATCGCCAACCTTCAATAATTTGCCTACAGCGGTACCGATGACAAGGCCTAAAAACGCAAATGCTGCATAACGAGGATTTTGAAGCAATGCAACCCATAAAAGGGCGCCAATCCATGGGTGTGGTATGAAGAAAATCGTACCAAGCGGAAGCGATAGGGTTTTTCCTAGGTAGCTTAAAGTCCTGCGTATGAACGCGTTTACTTGTGTAAACGCGGTCCGACGCGTTCGGGCGGATTGATAAGGGTTGGCTTTACTCACGATTTCTTTGTCAAATGTTCAGGCATGCGTTCAGGGCTATCAATATCTTCAAGCACTTCTCGTCGTCGAATAATTTGAGGGTTGCCCTTTTCATCTATCAACACCACGGCGGGCCGAAAGGTGATGAACTGCATGGATTGGGAAATGTTGTAAGCTCCTACTGGATGAAGTATTAAGGTATCGTTTACCTTGAGCGGCGGTAGGTCAACATGGTGACGAACGACATCAATCGCCATGCAAAGTGGTCCATATAGTCGTGAAGGCAGGGGCGGTGAGTTGATGGCGCGTGATGGGTATGCATTGATTTGGTACCATGCACCGGTATAGAGGATATTAATACCTGCGTCAATGATGTAACTGCTCATTTTCGCATCCTCATTTAGGATTAACTGTTCCTTCTGGTCGCGACCAGATAAATCAGTATTGGTATTTGCAGGATATCTACTGCCTCCTTTAACGGCAACGACATTGGTTAGTAGGTAGCCCGCCTCATCCACTAAAAAACGGCCGCTTTCAAAGCGAAGCAGCGGTCTCTTTTTCTCCGGTAAGTCATTGAGCACTTCGGTAATTGCATCGGCATAGGATTCAATGGGGGGGATTAATTGTTCCGCAGAGCCAAGCATGCCATGTAATAGGCTGTGAGAGGGGAACCCTCCACCGAGATTAATGCAGTCTATGAGATGATTATGCTCGACGTATATCTGCTCACGTAACGCTAAGAGCTTTTGAGCGGCAACACTATAAGCGTGTGGCGCAAGAATATAGGTTCCGATATGGGTATGTAGCGTGTGGAGTTTTAGATTCGGGTTGTTTACGATGCGTTCAGCAGCGCGACCAGCTTCTCCGTTGCTAAGGGCAAAGCCGAATTTCGACCATATAGGTTGGATGCCAGCATCCAGCCAGATACGAATTCCAACATTCGCAGGATGTTGCGCATCTTGTACCAGTTCTTCAATGATGCCAAGCTCTTCCCAATTGTCAATCTGAATTAAGGCACCTTCCTTTAAGGCCACCTGAAGAATTTCACGGGGCTTATGTGGCCCGTTGAATACAATATCCTTACCTGGGATGCCTAACTTACGAGCCTTATGGTACTCAAAATCGGATACAACTTCCGCTATCCATCCTTCTTGGTGGAGTATTTGGCAAATGGCATTGAGGTAGTTGGTCTTATAAGACCAAGCAAAAGAGCTTTTTGCGTAACGGCTCTTAAACACTTCACGCAAACATCGAGCCTTTTCTCGCAGGTTATGTTCCGAAAAAACAAATAATGGGCTGCCAAACTCTTCAACCAGTTTGGATATGGACACGCCATCTATTTCGAATATAGCAGGTGTGCTCATGCCCCGAGAGTAAAAGTTGCGATCAGCCGCGGCTTCGGGCGCGGTGCGGCCAAGCTCGTTACTGATTCTAGGGGGGATGTATTCATTCGTCACTTTGTTACCTCTATATGAGATTTGTAAGGAGTAATGTCTCGTACACCTGCGCTTGCCATATCCGCTAATTCTGCAATATCACCTGCAAGATCAATACAGTGACGGACGAACATTTGACCGGCGCTACAGGTTTGTAAGGTGTGTGTGTCCTTGATCCCTATGAGATTCTCAAGATGCCGAACGGGCAGATTACAGCCAATTTGCGATGGGAAATCCACCCATGCAGGAAAACGCGGGTTAATTTCAAACAGTGAATACGGTCTACCAGCGGCTTTAAGGAATTCCAACTCAAAGGGTCCGTTCCATTTAAGTTTTTTGATAATGTGTTGAGTCAGTCGATCGAGTTCAGGGTCTTCAACGACAATGCCTGCAAAGCCTTTTCCAGCCGCACTAAGTTGAAATTTTCTAATAGTGCAGGTTTGGATAATGCCACCCTTGCCATCACCTAGACCGACAATATTATATTCTTCGCCATTAATGACTTCTTGTACGATGAGTGGCCAACCCCATGCCTTGGAAATTTTTTGACTAGCCTCGGTAAGCTCTTGTACGGTGTGCGCGAGTTTTGCTTCATAAAACCTCCCTTTCACATAGACAGGATATTTAATCGCTTCGCCGAAGGTTTGAAGTGAAAATAGATCGGTCGCTACTTTAGATTGCGGAGAGGACACATTGATGCTTTTGCAAAAATGATGCAAATGCAGTTTACTCATTTTTTCTAATGCATGTAGGCTTGGCAGCATACATTTTACGCCTAGTGTATCGAGTTGTTTGGATATGCTGATATAGTTTGGGATTTCCAAATCTAAACAGGGGATGATGTAGCCAACATTTTCCTTTTCTATAATCATCTCTAACCGTTCAAGGAGCACGTCAGGACCTGTGCCTGGAAAAGGTAGTAAGTAGGCCACGTCAGAATGATCAAATCCTTTGCTAAAGAGGCTACTCTCAATGGGGTCGTAGGATAAACCCACGATACGAAGATCAGGGTAAATACGGCGTATGCTCGCGATGACAGCAGCCCCCGGTTGGGGGTTTTCTCCACGATTAAGGCCAGAAATAGCGATGGATTTGGTTTGATTGTCCATGCTAGGCGATTTCGGCAGGATAAGATTTTCGAACAAGGATGAACTCAATCGATGACCCCTAGTTCAGTAAGATTATTTAGTAATAACTCAACATCTTGTATTGCGGTTGCTCGATCAATGCCATAGTGCTCCTGGAAAAGCATTACTAATTGATCATCCTCAACCCCTTTAATGAGATTGTGTAGTAAAAAACCTGCAGAGGAAGTAATGCGATAAAACATTCCTGAGGTCGTATTAAATACAAACTCATCGCCATAAAAACGAAGCGTTGCTGTTTGGTGGGTTTTATTGCTAGTCATCACTTACCTTTCATGATCAAGGATTAAATCCACAATAGTTGATCTAGAATTCCAGTTTACGCAGGCTAAAATAGGTTGTCACTATTTTTTTAAGAGGGAGTTTGGAATACCTAAGAAAAAGTATCCGAGACCCCAAAAAAAATGTCATCGTAGCCAATATTCCAATGTAGTTTATAGCTAATATATTTTCAAGTTCACGAAGTTTTACTCTTAGGTATCAAATAAACTAATGGCGAGCCTGTGTCTAGAGTGTGTTTAAGCCTATCAGGGAGAGGGTGAACAAGGTGCTTTTTTTGCCGTTTTTTCGGATTGAACAGGTATTAAAACTATTGATAAAACAATCTGTTATGTTGCGTTATAATGAAAGTATAAAGAGATTATATTGATAAATCGAGGAGGTTAAAATGAAAATTTCTATTCAGACCAAAAGTTCAGTATTCCTTCAGCGAAAATCAGCCTTGGTTCAGAAGGTAGGTAATTGTATTGTACCTTTTGCATTGTCTTTTGTAGCGTTTGGTTTTTTCGCACCGCCAAGTTTTGGCTATGATGCCTTTGATAAGGTGAAGTTCAAAGCGTCAGAGACATATAAGTCTCAGCAAGTGCTGTTGAGCGCAAACTTATTTAAGCCTGAAGGTGAAGGGCCGTTTCCAACGGTTGTTTTGATGCATGGTTGTGGAGGGTGGCAGCCACCTGTTCGTGTAGCATTATCTTCGTATGCAAGTTTTTTGATTAAAAATGGATTTGCGGTACTAAATTTAGACAGTTTTGGTCCACGAAGAAATTCAGGTGGAGAGGTTTGTGCTAGCTTTAAGAAATTAAAAGACGCTAGGGAGTACCGGACAGTCGATGCATTTGACGCTATGCAATACCTGAAAACGCAAGCGTTTGTTGATGCGAATAATATTTTTTTAATGGGGCAAAGTAATGGTGGTAGTGTCGCTATCAATGTCGCCAAATCAAAACCGCTTGTGGCGGGTTTTCGCGCGGTAGTCGCTTATTATCCATGGTGTGGGGCCTTTGGTAGTCGTAAAGTGAATCTCTCATCGCCATTATTAGTTTTGGGTGGTGCTAAGGATGACTGGGTTCCTCCACAAGCTTGTAAAAATGTTGTTTCGACAGGTGAAGAATTGCTTGTTACGGTCTATCCAGAAGCAGTACATTCGTTTGATGTGAATATTTTGCCGCAAAAATTTATGGGAAAATCGGTTGGTTATAACAAAGATGCAGCAGTGGATAGTCGAGCGATGATGTTGGCCTTTTTTAAAAACCATCTACAATCCGCTGTAAAACCAGGTTTTGTACAGCAAGCTTCTGTTAAGTTAGCTCAAAACGAGACACAATAATCTAGTTCATATCATTATGTGTTGCATGCTTAGTCCTTAGAGTGTGCTGTAGAGCCATGCTGCTCTGCAGTAAACTTATAAGTTCGTTACCATAAGGTTACATTCCACCACTCAAGTAATTACTTGATATAGATCAATATATTTCTTCATAGGTTTCATAATAGCATTTCAATATTTATTTTTTCTGTTATATTGATTCTAAGATTGTTTATAAGTAAGTAAGCTTATAAGGGGTTGTTAATAGTTATAACGAGAGGAAAATTTAGTCATGCCTGATTTAAATATTAATAGACTCTGCACCATTCTTAGCGTTGCATTTCTTTTGCTTTTACAAGGTTGTAGTAACCAAACTTTACGGGTTGCTCCGCATACCGAATTAAAAGTGATCGATCCCATTTGGACGACGGCTTACATTACACGTAGTCACGGTTACCTTGTGTATGACACTTTATTCTCAATGAATGAGATGCTTGAACCTGAGCCACAAATGGTCGACACCTCGGTATTATCGGAAGATAAGAAAACTTGGACCTTCAAACTTAGGAACGGTCTGAAATGGCACGATGGAACAAACGTTACTGCTGAAGATTGTGTAGCCTCGCTGCAACGTTGGGGGAAGCGTGATGGTGAAGGTCAATTGTTATTTAAAAACATTGATAGCTTGTCCGCAATGGATGAAAAAACCATTGTCATGAAGCTACAGAAACCCGATGGATTTGTCCCTGCCGTATTGGCCAAGCTTTCTTCTAATGTTCCTTTCATGATGCCTAAACGTATTGCTGAAACAGATCCATTTACAGCGATCCAAGATCCAATGGGTTCCGGTCCTTTTATCTTAAAGAAGGATGAATGGATTCCTGGCGAAAAAGTCGTTTACGTTAAAAATGAGAACTATGTAGCGCGAACTGAACCGACATCATTGGCCGCGGGTAGTAAGCAACCAAAGCTTGAGAGAATTGAGTGGCGATTTTATCCAGACCGGGCATCAGCAACTGATGCCTTGCTGAAAGGAGAAGTTGATTATGTCGAGTCTGTTTCTACTAAGTCGGTACCGATGTTAGAAGGAAAAAAAGGAATTGTAATCGCTTTTACAGACCCGTTAGGTAATGTCGCGATGGCTCGCTTCAATACCCTAATACCACCTTTTGATAACGTTCAAATTCGTCGTGCAGCGATCATGGCAATGGATCAGAATGACTATATGTCCGCTGCGCTAGGGGATCAAAAATACTGGAGAACTTGCTATTCTGTTTTTCCTTGTGGGACGGAATTCGAAAATGAAACTGAAAATTCTCTGATGAAAGTTGGGAATCTAGAGGTTGCAAAAAAAGCGCTTAAAAAAGCCAACTATGATGGTACACCTGTTGTTATATTCAATCCAACGGATGTGCCTGTTATCTCCGCATTTACGCAAGTAACGGCAGATAAATTACGTCAGATTGGTATGAAGGTTGAAGTGCAGGATATGACTTGGGCAACGCTGATTGAGCGACGTGCGAATCGCAGTTCAGTGGCTGATGGTGGTTGGAATATGTTCCACACGTGGTGGATTGCCGCTGATTTAAGCAACCCGATGGCGATTGCTTTTTCAGGGAATAGAGATACGGGTTGGTTTGGATGGCCAGCGGATAAAGAGCTTGAGCAGTACCGTTCAGAATACCTAAATGCTAAAAGCAGAGAAGAGGCTAATGACCTTGCCGCCAAGATACAAGCACGTTTATTTGATATAGGCGCTTTTGGTCTACTAGGTCAGTTCTTTGAGCCAGTTGCATACAATAGCAAGCTACAGGGTGTTACTTCACCAGTTCATTTTTTTGGAAATATGTCATTCGAGAAGAAGGAATAACGTTATTGGTTCTTGTTAAGAATAATGTATCACTTGGACAGCTAATGGGAAGAATATAATGAATTTAAATACAGTTATGAAAAGTATGCTGGTTGCTGTAATGGCGTGTTTTATGGGGTTGTCAGGGGCTGCAAGCGCCGATGAGATGGATGGTAATAGTACTATTGTTTTTGCTGGTGGGGATGTAAGGGAAAGCGCCAATTATGCTTATATTGGTTTAATTCACCATTTGAGCGGTGATATTCTTGCTGATGGCCTTTTGGTGCGAGCGCTGGCGGGTCACTCTAATTATGACTACTATACGTCTCTGGATCAGCAAATAGATGCCAAAGCAGATAGTTACGAGTTTATGCTTGGTTATCAAAAGGTAATGGATACATTTTCTGCGCGTGGTTATATTGGTTTTGAGTCTGAAGATCATAAATTGACGCCAGATAATCTATTGGATAAAAATCGTGGAGCGGATACTGGTGTCAAAGTTCAGGTTGAGCTTGAAACAGATTTTGCCTCTCTTGATTATGGCTCTTTAGTAGCGAGTTATGGGACGGCGAAAGAACGATACTGGGCACGAATCAGAGGTGGTCATGACTTCTCTGGGGTTGTTGTTGGTCCTGAAGCTGTACGATTAGGTGATCAGGAGTACAGCGAGAATCGAGTGGGGCTGTTTATCACGACGAGAAATATTCTTCCGGCGATGCTTACGGTTTCTGCAGGATATGCTGAACCTGATACTTATCGCGCTCCTTCTGGTCCCTACTTTACTTTAGAAGTATCAAGAAGTTTCTAAAGTCAAATAGTAATATTTAGGAATTTAAAGCTATATGTTGTAGTGGTACAGTAATTTTGGTCACCTAATTAGGGATGCTAAAATGCATCTCATATCAAGGAAGGCTAGAAATGACAAAAATAAGAAGCACTGTTTAAGCTGGATTCAGGCTTCTTAATTTGTTAATTAGCACGGAAAAGTTCCCTGTCTATCCTCAACTTAGGAGAGCATAATGATCTTTATACAAATTTTATTGGGAGCGTTTATTGTAATCCTACTCAGTACACTTTTTTACAAGCTATTAGACCAAACAATCTTTTTTGAAGGGCATTAAATCTGAGTATTCTGGTCTAAGGTAAATGGACTTGTCTGTTTTAAGTAGACGATTACTTTTGATGCCATTTGCAGTAACTATCTAGTATGGAGAATCATAGGTAGGCCTCAAAGCGCTTGGATTGTGTTTTATTGTTTCGTTGGACCTTAAAAATAAGCTGGCCGTTTGTGTTATTAATTTGACTGTCCATAACTGTAATTCTATTTAACTGCTCATTTGTTAACCCTAAGTGTTGCCCCCATTCCTGTATGGTTACTTTTCCCGATTTCGGTGGCCTAAATTTAAAGCTATAGTTGAAACCTAATGCATCACATAAGGTTAGTACGGTTTTCGCCTCTTCAAATTGATGGAAAATGACATCAAATTCTCGATAAAGGATCTTTGGCATTTTCCATCTTCGTCGTCATTCGCTTTACAAAATGTCCTACCTTTTCTAGAAAACTCGAATAATCTGAATGGCTACATAATGAACTATTTAATAGCCGGGCCCTTACCCTGGGGTATGTCTGTAATCAGCTCTAGGAGGTATTCATGGCCCTTGTGCGTTCTAATTATCTTAAAGCGGTAAGTGGGGTTCATCTCAAAGTGCTCAATAGCTCGAGTGAGTTCTTCTTCAGATAAGCCAAGTAGTTTGGCATAGTTCGCTGTCTATTCGGAACTTCTACACGCTCTATAACCATGGCTGGTTTCTTTTGCCCAATCATCATCTCTGCTAATATTGAGGGAATAACATCTGCAATGGCTTTGGTGCCTATATATTCACCCTTTCGCAGCACGGTCACTTCATCTAGGGCAGCTAAATGGAAGAACTTTACCCGTTGCTGCCGCTAAATTTTCGATTCAATTACAAGAAGCGCTTGATTCATATTGTGAGTGAAACCTGTAACTGTGCTGCAACGGAGTATAGAGTCGCTAAAGGAATAGACGGCGATTGGTTTCATATTTTAGGGGGTTAACTACCTATATATAAATGGAAAGAAATACATTGATTCGTTAGAAATTCAGGTGGATGCCAGTTGTTTAAAATTGTAGGTGAGTCTTTTGTGCTTTGGTCTAAGGTAAGTGAATGTGTCTATTTTAAATGGATGCTTGCCACTTCAGATTTACAGTAAAGCTTTTTTGTTTGGGGATTTGTGTTAATCCTCTTGTGCTTCACTAATGCGTTCTAGGCGGCTTTGTTCTGCTTCAAAGGCGGCTTTAATCTCTTGCATGACGCTATCCACATCGGCATCTTGTTCAACTTCATCAAACTTTCCGGTTAATTCTATCTCAGGGGTGAGTTCTCCGGCCTCAAATAGTGCCCAAATTTCTTTGGCGTATTGAGTTTTCAATATATCTGGTGCGTATTGCGCATAGTAGTTAGTCATATTGTCAACATCACGGGTCAGCATGCGTTTGGCATTGTTGTTGGCCGCTGCATCTACCGCTTGTGGCAGGTCAATAATCACTGGGCCGTAGCTGTCTACGAGTACATTAAACTCTGACAAATCCCCGTGTATTAGGCCAGCGTAAAGCATGAGCATTATATAGTGCATGACGACCGCATGGTCTTCTCGGGCTTGTTCGGCATCCATCGACACATCGTTGAGGCGTGGGGCAACGTGATTATCATCATCTATGACGAGTTCCATCAGCAGAACACCATCAAAACAGCCATAAGGCTCTGGTACGCGAACGCCAACCGCTGCCAGGCGGTAAAGCGCATCAACTTCGGCATTTTGCCAAACATCTTCTTGCTCTTTACGGCCAAATTTAGAGCCCTTTTCCATGGCTCTGGCACGACGACTGTTACGAACCTTGCGGCCTTCTTGATACTCTACGGCTTTTTTGAAACTGCGTTTATTGGCCTCTTTATAGACCTTAGCGCAGCGAATTTCGTTGCCGCAGCGCACTACAAAAACATCGGCTTCTTTACCACTCATGAGTGGGCGGAGGACTTCATCGACCAGGCCGTCTTCGACCAGGGGTAAAATGCGTTTTGGTGTTTTCATGGAGTCCTTATCCGCTTGAGAATTTTGAATGTTTGACAGGGCGTTATGATACACGCCTTAACAGTCTAATATGATAGGTTTTAAGTGGTTGTTATTCAAGCCGCAGGCGCTTTTGTGGTTAAGATAGTTTATGTGGGTTAAATTGGCGTTTTTTAGCGGTTTTTAGGTTTGATTAGAGAGGGTTTTAGTAGGTTGGTTTCGTTGCCGTCTTTTGAGTGATTAAGTACGTTAATAGAGTGGACAGGATGATTGTTTTGCCACGCAGATATAGGTGGTGTAAGGTGGTTGATACATCTGTTTGAGAGTGTCTGGTGTGATACTTCTGTTAGCGCGGTGTCGATTTTTAAATTGGCGACAACGCCATGCCAATTTTTTTGAGAGTGGGTTGTTTGAGGTAAGGAGCCGAATAATGAAAGCGTCAGATCTGCTTGTTAAAGCCCTGGAAGCGGAAGGGGTTGAATATATTTTTGGAATTCCAGGAGAAGAAAACCTGGATTTACTGAACTCTCTCAAAGATTCTCATATTAAATTGATTGTGACGCGACATGAACAGGCGGCCGGTTTTATGGCGGCGACCTATGGTCGTTTAACGGGTAAAGCAGGCGTTTGTTTGTCGACATTAGGGCCAGGCGCGACCAATTTAGTGACGGCGGCGGCTTATGCGAATTTGGGGGCCATGCCGATCGTGATGATTACGGGACAAAAGCCCATAAAGTCGAGTAAACAGGGGCAGTTTCAGATTATTGATGTGGTTGATATGATGCGCCCCATCACTAAGTATGCACACCAAATTACCAGCGGACATAATATCCCCGCGCGTATTCGTGAAGCGTTTCGAATCGCTAAAACGGAACGCCCTGGGGCGGTGCATTTGGAACTGCCAGAGGATATCGCGGCCGAACAAACGGATAGCCAGGTGATAGAGCAGAGCGCACATCGTCGTCCTTTAGCCGAAGACAAGGCCATCGCAACGGCGGTGGGGATGATTGAAAAAGCCGAACACCCGTTAATTTTAATTGGCGCAGCGGCCAATCGCAAAACCGCCGGTAAAATGATTCGTCAGTTAATTGATCAAACCGGCATTCCATTTTTCAGCACTCAGATGGGCAAAGGCGTGGTCGACGAGCGCCATCATCTGTATTTGGGATGTGCGGCCTTATCAGATCATGATTTTGTCAATGCAGCGCTTAAAAAAGCCGATCTTATTGTTAATATCGGCCATGACGTGGTCGAAAAGCCGCCTTTTTTTATGAAACAAGGTGGTTTTAAAGTCATTCATGTTAATTTTACCAACGCCTCGATTGACCCAGTCTATTTTCCTCAAGCTGATGTCGTTGGCGATATCGCCAATAGTGTTTATCAAATCAAATCCCGATTACAAAATCAGCCACACTGGCGATTTACTTGTTTTATGGAGATTAAAATCCATATTGATAAAAATTTGGCAGAAGGAACGGATGACAATCGCTTTCCGGTTTATCCACAACGTTTGGTAAGCGATTTGCGTAAAGTGGTGCCCGAAACGGGGGTGATTGCATTGGATAATGGCGTCTATAAAATTTGGTTTGCACGTAATTATCTGGCTTATCACCATAATACGGTTTTATTAGATAATGCTTTAGCCACCATGGGGGCGGGTCTACCATCGGCAATTGCGGCCAAGTTGGTCAAGCCAGAATCCAAGGTTATGGCGATTTGTGGCGATGGCGGGTTTATGATGAATTCGCAAGAGCTAGAAACTGCAGTACGCTTAGGTTTAGATTTAGTTGTGCTGGTGTTGAATGACAATGCTTACGGTATGATTCGCTGGAAGCAAGCTAAGATGGGCTTTGATGATTTCGGTTTAGAGTTGGGCAACCCGGATTTTGTGTTGTATGCCCAAAGTTATGGGGCTTTTGGACACCGCGTTAAAAGTGCGGATGAGGTGATTCCGACCATCGAAAAATGCTATCAACAAGGTGGGGTTCATGTGGTCGAAGTGCTCATCGATTATTCTGATAATGATCGCATCTTGAATCATGAGATTAGAGAGCAGAGCAAAGCTTTAAGTAATTCGCTCGATCATCGATAAAGAAGTCTGGTTGTGACCGTTTATACCCATGAATTCAGGCTTAAAAATAGAGTAAATTCGTCTTTAAAATAGAATCTACCGGGTAAATTCTCCGTGCCGTTATTTTATCCATGCTCTATTTAAAACAGTAAGCCAATAGGCCAATATTAATGACGAAAGACAACAATGCGGTGGCTTTCCAGAAGAGTACTGGATTGCGTTCCAATAACGGTTTATAGGCCTCTTCATACTGACTATCTTGTGGTGTACTAATATCGTGCAAAAACTCAGAGAGCAATTGATAACGTTTGCTAGGATCTGGCGCACAGGCTTTTTTAAGCGCGCTATCGACCCAAGCGGGCAAATCAGGGCGATATTGGCGCACCGAAATATATTCCATGTGACTGTAGTTTTTCAGCTGAAACTTATTAATACTCTGTTCTTTAAAGGGATACTTGCCAGTGAGCATTTCGTAAGTGATGACGCCCAATGAGAACAAATCGGCATTTTTACCAGCACGTTCGCCTATCATATACTCAGGTGCCGTGTAGTTAAGAGTACCTTCTGGTTGCTGTCGTTCTAAAACACTGGCCAATTCCGCCAGGCCTGCTGCATGTACCGCCCCAAAGTCAATGATCTTGACGCGATCAGCACCGTTAATCATGACATTATCAGACTTCAAGTCCTGATGAATCACGTCTTGTCTATGTAAGCTCCTCAGTGCACTCGATAGCTGATCAATGTAGGCTCTCACTTGTTTCAGAGGCGGGTTAGGGTGGTCGATAATCCACTGGCTAATCGTCTGGCCTTTGATGTATTCGGTCGTAAAGTACAGAAACTGCTTGGGTCGATTTGAGCGATAGGTTTTCATCAGGCCTGGGTGCGACAGGCGCTGTCCAATCCACTCTTCTCTGACAAAACCATCCAGATACCAAGGGTCATCACAGTAGTTTTGTGAAGGCGTCTTGAGCACCAGTTCTTTGCCCGTTTCTAAATCCTTAGCTAAGTAGATTTGACTACGTGCGGAGAGACTAAGCTCTTGGATAATTTGATAGCCATCGATTTTCATGCCGGGTTCTAGTTCCGGTGGGAAGGGCTGTTGTGACAGCTTGCTGTAGACCTCTTCCTTGGTCTCATTTGGCAGTTGCTTGATACGCACCACTTGTACCGTGAGATTGTCATTGGATTGATTGGCGATGGCTTTTTCAACCATTCTCTGCGCCATTTCAGTCTCTGAGGCATTCGAACTCAAATGCTGAATCATGACTTCGTCAGTGATGAATTCATGCACACCGTCTGTGGTGAATAAAAACAGGTCGTTTTCTTCTAAAGCTTCGGTTTTAAAGTCGATTTGCAGTGAGGTGTCTACACCCAAAGCACGGCTTAGATAACTACGTTCTTTATTGAGCCAAGTGATGTGGTCTTTAGTAAGAAGCTTCAGTTCACCCTTACGAAAACGGTAGACGCGCGAATCACCAATGTGCAAGATATAGGCGGTGGTCGATTTAAAGACCACTGCATCAAACGTAGTGACCCAACCTTTAAGGTCGGATGCTTGGCTGCTGCCCTGCTTGTAAAGCCAGCTATTAATCGAGCTAATAATTTGCTGACAAGATTTTTTGGTGCTCCAGGTGTCGGGGGTGGAGTAATAGTCTTGAATAAAACTTTTAACCGCCGTTTCGCTGGCCTGTTTAGCCGCTTCGCTGCTACTGACGCCATCAGCAATGACCGCAACCGCGCCTTTAAGCTCCAAAGCATTGTCTCGCGGGATGGAGTAATTCACTGAATCTTGGTTTTCAGGTTTCACACCGGCTGTGCTGTGAAAACCTGCACTGATAATTAAGGGTAAAGCCATTCAGAACCTCTTCGCTCAATATGAAAAAAGCCAGGTTACATCCGCAACCTGGCTTTTCTGTTTTAGATTGTTAATCCTAGACTAACTCAATGATTATTTAACATCAATCATTTGAACAGTACCGTCAGGCATAACTTCTGTCATTTTACCTTCTGGTTCTTCTAAGAAGAAGATGATTAAGGCTAGAACAAAGGCTGCAACCACACCGATAACTAAGAAGAATACATCGTAGTCTACTAAGCTGTTAACGGTTAGGAACATAACCGCACCGACGTTACCGTAAGCACCCGCCATACCGGCAATCTGTCCAGTCATACGACGTTGAATCAGTGGAACCATCGCGAAGACTGCACCAGAACCTGCTTTAGAGAAGATACCAGCGATAATAGTGATACCTACAACCAGTTCAATAGACCATGATTTATCAACAGTACCCAGGAATAAGAAGCTAGTTGCAATCCCCGTAAAGACGATTAATAAAGTTCTGCGACGACCAATTTTATCACTGATCCAACCGCCACCTGGACGAGCCACAAGGTTAATGAAAGGGTAGATACCTGCTAATAGAGCAGCAGTGATTTTAGGAAGTTCAAACCAAGATACATAGAACATCGCTAGCATAGAAACTACCGCTAATTCAGTACCGAAAGTAACCAGGTAAGCCCAGTCTAAAATCGCAACTTGTTTAAATTTGTAGCGGTGTAGTTCTGGAACAGGCTCTGTGAAGATATGCTTGTTAACTTGCCAGATTTTCCAAACTTGTAAAGCGTAAGTACCGATTAAAGCGGCATAGATAGCAAAGGTTGTTTCACCGGTAATTAAGCCCATTTTTTCTGGCGACAATTTCCAAGTTAAAACAGCTAAAGCAAGGTAAAGCGGAATGTTCATGATGATGTAAAGCGCAAGGTCACCTTTTGAAGTTACTTCCATTGCGCCTGTTTTCTTTGGCTTAAAGTAAGTAGATCCTTTTGGTGTGTCTGATACGCTAAAGAAGTAAACAACACCATACGCCATAGCAGCCAAACTTGCGAAGGTAATCGCATAACGCCATCCGTCAACATCACCCATAGCAACCGCAATAAACGGTAGGGTCATTGCTGCACCAGCAGAACCGAAGTTACCCCAGCCACCATAGATACCTTGTGCGATACCCGTTTGTTTAGCAGGGAACCACTCAGAAATCATGCGGATACCAACAACAAAACCAGCACCAATGAAACCAGATAAGAATCTTAGTAACGCTAACTCTTCATAGGTTTGAGCCCATGCGAATGCAATACTAACGATACCACCTAGAACAAGAATGGAAGAGTACATGATTCTAGGGCCGTACTTATCAACCAATATACCGACGACGATTCGAGCAGGAATGGTCATGGCAACGTTAAGGATTAATAGAACTTTAGCTTGTTGGTTGGTAAGATCTAATGCCTCTTGGATGAAAGGCATCATTGGTCCAAGACCTAGCCAAACAACAAAAGACATAAAGAAGGCAAACCACGTTAAGTGCAGTATGCGGGAGTTCCCAGAAAAGGAAAGCAGGTTGAATTTACCGTCATTGGCAGACATCGTAATACCTCAGTGTATTTAATAATTAATCAACAGACCTATAGAACTATTTATGCCATGTGTTATAAGCATTTAAATATCAAACAGTTAAGGTTTTTATAGCATGTTTACGGAGTTTTTAAAGATGTAGTGGTGGTTAAAATGGTGCTGTGTTGCGTTAATATTGGTGCGCATAAGTATTTGCTGAAATGTTTATAAGTGGTTTTTTAAGGCTAATAGACTGATAATAAAAGGATAATCATTCATACATAAAACTGGCATAGAAGTTGTTATTAGTAAGCAAAACTTAACCACTTGGTATTCATCGCTTTAGAGCTTCTATTAAAAGAAAGTACTCTAAATTTGAATATCAGTCTGAGGAATGCAATGAAACAAAAACTGATTCTTATCGGTTCAGGAATGGTTGGTGCTCGATTTATCGAACGTCTATTACATGAAGCCCCTGATACATATGATATTCGTGTCTTTAATAAAGAGCCGAACGGTGGTTATAACCGCATAATGCTTTCTCCTGTCCTGTCTGGCGAAAAATCCCTTCCCGAAATAATGACCCACGATCATGACTGGTTTGAAGCCCGTGATGTACATTTGCACGCCAGTACAGAAATTGTCGTGGTTGACCAGCAAACTAAAACGGTTACCACGGATCTTGGTGCGGTTTACCCTTATGATAAGTTAGTCATTGCCACTGGTTCGAATGCGTTTATTATCCCTGTTCCAGGGCATGAGTTACCGGGCGTGGTTGCATTTCGTGATATTCGTGACGTTAATTTTATGATTGATGCCACCAAAGAGAAACAACGAGCGGTCGTGATTGGTGGAGGCCTGCTGGGTCTGGAAGCTGCAAATGGTCTCATCAAACGAGGTATGGATGTGACCGTTGTGCATTTAGGCGATGTGTTGATGGACGTGCAGATGGACGCCGTGTCAGGTGGTTTATTAAAGGATAGCCTAGAAGCTAATGGTATGAAGTTTGCCATGTCAGCACAAACCTCTGAGATTCTTGGAACCGACCATGTTACGGGTGTTCGATTTGCAGATGGCAGTGAAATAGACACCGGTTTAGTGGTGATGGCAGTCGGTATTCGTCCCAACACTGGCGTTGGTAGAAAGTTAGGGCTAGACGTTAATAGAGGTATTCTGGTTAATGATCAATTGCAAACCTCGGCTGAAGATATTTATGCACTAGGTGAATGTGTTGAACACAGAGGTATGCTGTATGGTTTAGTTGCGCCATTGTATGAACAGGCGCAAGTGTTAGCAGATACCTTCGCGGATAAAGAGGCGGCGTATCAAGGCAGTTTTATCTCAACAAAATTAAAAGTCACGGGTATCAGTCTATTTTCAGCGGGTGATTTTCATGATTCAGAAGAGTCTGAATCATTAGTTTATAAAGATTTAAGTCAAAACATCTATCGCAAGATTGTTTTGAAAGACAATAAAATTCAGGGCGCGGTGATGTTTGGTGATGTCACTGGCTCTAATTGGATATTCGATAACTTGGTCGCGCAGAATGATATGTCTGCCTATCGAGATACATTGGTTTTTGGTGAAGGCTTCCAACCTTCTGCAAATAAGAATGAACAAAAGGAAAAGATCGCATGAGTAAGCAAAAAATAGTCGTAATCGGTAATGGGATGGTGGGCCATAACTTCATCGAGAAGCTCGTCGCTAGCGAAGGTTATGCAAACTTTGAAGTGCATACTTTTTGCGAAGAGCCTCGCCTTGCATACGATCGCGTATACCTTTCTTCTTACTTTTCAGGTAAAACGGCTGAAGATCTTTCTTTGGTAAAACCAGGTTTTTATGAGCAAAATGGCATCACCGTTTACCTAAACGATAAAGCGGTCGATATTGACCGTGCTGCTAAAACAGTGACTTCTGAAGCCGGTACAACCATCGCTTATGACAAATTGATTATGGCGACCGGTTCTTATCCGTTTGTGCCGCCGATTAAAGGCAATGATCGTGAAGGTTGTTTGGTTTACCGTACCATTGAAGATTTAGAAGCCATGAAAGCGACCGCAGCCAAAGGTAAAGTCGGCGTAGTGGTGGGTGGTGGTTTGCTTGGATTAGAAGCTGCAAAAGCCTTAGTTGATTTAGGTCTAGAAACCCATGTTGTCGAATTTGCACCGCGTTTAATGCCTGTGCAGTTAGATGATGGTGGCGCAGCACTCCTGAAACGTAAAATTGAAAATTTAGGCGTCACCGTACATAACGGTAAAGCCACCACTGAGATTGTGGATGGTGAAAGCTGCATGAATAAAATGGTGTTTGCTGATGGTGAATCACTTGAAACCGATATGATTCTGTTTTCAGCCGGAATTCGTGCGCGTGATGACTTAGGTGGAAAAGTCGGTTTAGAGCTTGGGCCTCGTGGCGGAATTGAGATTGATAATCAGTGTAAAACCAATGATCCTGATGTTTTTGCGATTGGTGAGTGCGCCCTGCATGACGGCATGATTTACGGTTTGGTTGCCCCTGGTTATGCCATGGCGCAAGCCGTTGTTAATCAGTTAAATGCGAATCCTGGTAGTTTTGAAGGTGCGGATATGAGCACCAAGTTAAAACTGATGGGTATTGATGTTGCCTCAATTGGTGATCCGCATGGTAACGACGAAAACGCGTTGTCTTATGTTTATGAAAATGGTCCAGAAGAGATCTATAAAAAGATTGTCGTCACGCCTGACGGTAAGAAACTACTAGGTGCGGTACTGGTCGGCGATGCAGAAGATTTTGGTAATCTGTTACAGATTATGTTGAATGATATGGATCTGCCAGAACATCCAGATATGCTGATTTTACCAAATCGTGGTGGTGATGGTGCAGACCTGTTTGGTCCAGACGCCTTACCGGATGCGGCGCAATTGTGTTCTTGTTATGACGTTTCAAAAGGCGATATTATTAGCGCGGTTGAAGGTGGTTGTTGCACAATGGGTGACATTAAAGCAACGACTGAAGCCGGAACGGGTTGTGGTGGTTGTATTCAATTAGTCACAAACGTTCTCAACAACGAATTGGAAAAACGCGGTGTTGAAGTCAATACCGATATCTGTGAACATTTTGGCCATACGCGTCAGGAGCTTTACCATATCTGTCAGGTTGAAGAGATTAAAGGCTTTGACACATTAATCGCTTCTCACGGAACAGGCTGTGGTTGTGAAGTGTGTAAGCAAGCAGCAGGGAGTATCTTTGCCTCGCTTTGGAACTCATATGCGTTAGAGGCAGATAAAATTACGTTGCAAGATACCAATGATAACTATCTAGGTAATATGCAGAAAGACGGCACCTACTCGGTGATTCCTCGTGTACCAGGCGGCGAAATTACCCCTGAAAAATTAATTGTATTGGGACAAGTCGCTCAGAAATACAAGCTTTACACTAAGGTCAATGGTGGTCAGCGTATCGTCCTATTTGGCGCACAAATGAATGACTTGCCAGATATCTGGAGAATTTTGGTCGATGCTGGTTTTGAATCAGGACAGGCCTATGCTAAAGCGTTACGTACCGTTAAATCGTGTGTGGGTTCAACGTGGTGTCGTTTTGGGTTAGATGATGCAGTGACCATGGCGATTGCCTTAGAAGATCGTTATAAAGGGGTGCGTTCACCTCACAAAATGAAGATGGGTGTATCAGGCTGTACTCGTGAGTGTGCCGAAGCACAGGCCAAGGATATTGGTCTGATCTCAACAGAGAACGGCTGGAACCTGTTTGTGTGTGGTAACGGTGGAATGAAACCGCGTCATGCCGATTTGTTTGCAACCGATCTAACGACGGAAGAGGTCTTTAAGTATGTAGACAGATTGTTAATGTTCTACATTAAAACCGCCGATCGTATGCAGCGTACTGCTACTTGGATGGATAATATGGAAGGTGGTTTAGCGTATGTTCAGGACGTTGTTATCAATGACTCTCTAGGCATGGGCGATGAACTAGAAGCGCAAATGGAAGCGTTACATCAGACTTACAAGTGTGATTGGAAGACGGCCATTGAAGACCCTGAGTTCACCAAACGTTTCCGCTCATTCGTCAATGTTGATACCCCTGCTGAGCAGTTATTCGTTCAAGAACGTGGCCAAATACGTCCTGCAACCGAAGCTGAGAAGCTGCAAGGTATTGCAGTAGAAATCAAACAAATTGCTTAAACAGCTTAGTTAACCACGAAGACACGAAGGCACGAAGAAAGATTTAAAGTTAAAGATATGCTTTGCTAAAAGGCACTTAATTTTTCATCAATATTTGTTTGTTTAAACTGATCAAACCTTCGTGTCTTCGTGCCTTCGTGGTTCAAAAAGTTTTAAAAGGAAATTCAAAATGAGTGATTTTGTACAAGTTTGTTCAGTAGATGATTTAGTTAAAAGCTCAGGGGTTGCGGCATTAGTTAACGATACCCAAGTGGCTTTGTTCTATATTAATGATGAAGTTTATGCGTTAAATAATTACGACCCGATTGGTCAAGCCAATGTCATGTCACGTGGCATGATTGGCGATTTAAAAGGTGAGTTAATGGTTGCCGCACCTTTGCAAAAACAACACTACAGTCTTAAAACCGGTGTGTGTATGGATGTAGAAGGCGTTTCTATCCCAAGTTATGAAGCTAAGATTGAAAATAATCAAGTATTCGTAAAGCTGTAACCCGCTTAATAATCAAATTAGATCTTAGTTGAGTAACCTTAGTGCTATTGCTGTTAAGGTTGCTATTCCTCGGTTGTTCCTTTGTTGTAACACTCTAAACTGTTTTAAAGAAGCCAAATTATGCCACTGTCAGATAATCAAACCATTCAAACTACCTGTCCATATTGTGGCGTGGGTTGCGGAATGGATATATCCCCAAAACCTGCTAAAAAAAGCAGTACAGGTATTGAGAGTTTTGAAGTAAAGGTGGTTGGCTCTGAAAGTCATCCTGCAAACTTCGGTAAATTATGTGTGAAGGGCTCTTCAGCAGGAGAAACGGTTGATTTTGATGGTCGTATGCTTGAACCACAAGTAAACGGTGAAGTGGTCAGCTGGGATTCGGCGTTGAGCGCGGTGGCCGATAAATTTAAATCGGTGATTGCGGAACATGGTTCACAAGCCGTCGCATTTTATGTCTCAGGTCAGTTTTTAACTGAAGATTACTATGTCGCCAATAAGCTGATTAAAGGCTTTATGGGCACTGCCAATATCGACACTAATTCGCGTTTGTGTATGGCCTCTGCGGTGGTTGGTTACAAACGGGCTTTTGGTTCGGATACGGTACCTTGCTCTTATGAAGATTTAGACTCAGCCGATTTAATTGTTTTAGTCGGTTCGAATGCCGCATGGGCACATCCGATTGTCTATCAGCGAATTGCCGCTGAGAAACGCCGCCGCCCTGAGATGAAAATCGTCGTGGTTGATCCGCGTAAAACCGCTACTTGCGACATTGCAGATTTACATTTGGCTTTAAAACCAGGTACTGATGCCGTGTTATTCAATGGCTTGCTGTCACAGTTTGCACAAGCGGGCGTATTGGATGGCGCTTTTATCAAGTTTCATACTGAAGGTTTTGAAGCCGCGCTGGCTAAGGCCGAAGAAGCCCAAGATTGTCTACATGCCGTCGCAGAGCAGTGTGAGTTGGATGAAGATGATCTGGTGAAGTTTTTTGATTGGTGTATTTCAACTCCTAAAATGGTCACTATGTATTCGCAAGGAGTGAATCAATCCTCGTCGGGTGTCGATAAATCCAATGCGATTATCAACTGCCATCTCGCCACAGGTCGAGTTGGTAAAGAGGGTACAGGGCCTTTCTCCATTACTGGTCAGCCGAATGCAATGGGTGGTCGAGAGGTCGGTGGTTTAGCCAATCAGTTGGCGGCGCACATGGACTTTAATAAACCTGAAAATATCGATAGGGTTTCGCGTTTTTGGCAAGCTGAAAACATGGCTTTAGAGAACGGTCTTAAAGCCATTGAGATGTTCAATGCGGTCGCCGACGGCACGATTAAAGCCATTTGGATTATGAATACCAATCCAGTCGTCTCTATGCCGGATGCCGATGCAGTCAAAAAAGCCCTACAAGCGTGTGAAATGGTCGTGGTTTCGGATTGTGTGCAAGCCACCGATACTACTTTAGTGGCAGATGTTTTATTGCCTGCGCTGACCTGGGGAGAGACCGATGGTTCGGTAACGAATTCGGATAGAACGGTATCTCGCCAACGCAAATTTATGAATGGCCCTGAAAATGCCAAAGCCGATTGGTGGATTTTGTCGCAAGTCGCGCAAAAGATGGGCTTTACCAAAGCGTTTGATTATCAAACTGCGGCAGACATTTTTAGAGAACATGCCGCATTATCAGGCTTTGAAAATAACGGTTCACGTGATTTTGATATCTCCCTTTTAGATGGCATTACTGAAGGTGAGTATTCAGCGATGCAGCCATTCCAATGGCCGCTGAACAGTCAAAACCCGCATGGCACCAAACGTATGTTTACCGATGGCAAATTCTTCACCGCCAGTGGCAAAGCGCAGTTTATCGCCATTACGCCACGTGCTCCGGTACATCCAACGACTCAGGAATTTCCGTTAATCTTGAATACTGGGCGAGTACGTGACCAATGGCATACCATGACGCGTACTGCCAAGACCGCAAAGTTGATGGCGCATAAAGACGAGGCCTATGTCAGTATTCATCCAAAAGATGCCCGACATTATCAGCTGGTACACGGTGAATTAGCGAAATTAACCAGTCCGCTGGGTCAAGACAAAATTGTGATTGCGCGGGTCGATATCACCGATGCAACCCCGCCAGGCAGTGTGTTTATGCCGATCCATTGGACAGCACAGTATTCCAGCCACGGCCGGGTGGATGTCTTGGTGCAACCCGTCGGCGATCCGCTCTCTGGTCAGCCGGAATCTAAGCACAGTCCGGTCGCTATTTCGGCTTACCAGGCTAAGTGGCATGGTTTTATCTTAAGTCGTGAACCGATTGAAACTGAAGGTTTAGAGTATTGGGTAAAAATCAAAGGCAAACAGTTCTATCGTTATGAGATTGCGGGAGAACAGGCTATTGAAGGTCACCAGGCCTGGTCAGAAAGTATTCTAGGTTCAAAGGGCGAGTTAATCGATTATGCCGATGTAATAGGGCAACGCTATCGTGCCGCACACATAACAGACGGACAATTACAGTCCGTTTTGTTTATCGCCCCGACCACTGAACTACCACCTAGAAGCTGGTTAGGCAGTCTCTTCGCTAAAAATGAACTTGATGCCAAAACCCGTCTAAGCCTATTAGCGGGTCAACAATCGGGTGCAAAAGACGAAGGTAAAACCATCTGCTCTTGTTTCGGCATCGGCATCAATACCATTATCGAAGCGATTCATAAAGACAAACTGACTTCGGTAGAAGCCATCGGTCACGCCCTTAAAGCGGGAACCAATTGTGGTTCTTGTCTGCCAGAGTTGACTGAAATATTGTCGGCAGAGTTGTCGACGGAACTTAAGTAATTCACGAGGTATTATGAAAACGACTCTTTTAAAGATTTTTGCACCGATTCTGAATTTGTTTGAAGCGCCAGACGATGACTCTGAATACAGCTACAGTCCTTCGCATCGTAAAATATTAGTGGTAATGGGACTTCTGTTTTTAGTGGTTACCTGCGCAGGAATTTTCTTCGCACTGCAGCTTAATGCCATGGCCGCCTTGTTTCCAGTCGTTCTGTTTGGATCGATTGGTCTGCTGTGTTTAATCGTTGCAGGTTTGGGCAGTGATAGAGCGGTTTCTAAACTATGGCGAAATCGCTAAAATCAGATTTTTTGTTGTTACGTTCATTTGAAATAGTAAACCCACCAGGCCTGGTGGGTTTTTTTGAGCTCAATCGAGTCTGAACCCAATGCCATTTGAAATATTATTAATGCAGCTAATTTTAATTATACTGGCATGTGGGTATCTTTAAGAGCGGTAAAAAATTGTTGTAGTTAAAACTTTTATTTGGTATGTTTAAATCCATCTATATAGAAATGTAGAATTTTTATTTGAAAATCAATGGGTTGTTGTTGTAATAGCCGGCCATTTAATTTAAGGGTATGTGCCATATATAGTATGTATTCGTAATTATCGCTCATATATAGTGTTTTATTATGGGTAGTGGTTATTTTTAGTTTAAGTATGGTGATAAAAAATGAGTTTAATATCCGTTTTATTGATTATAGTTGCTCTTGGTTACTTCATATATTCTGTAGTTACGTTTGCTAGTGATTTAAAGATAAGAAGTGGCATGAAACGAGTTGAAAATGAATTGTACGAGGATGGAGTGTCTCCTAAAGGTTCCTCATTGTCTCATGGTATGAAAATTAATACACTAACAGGTTGTATTCACCATGATGAAAAGCAATCATTAATTTGGTATAAAAGGCTATTAACTAGCTAAATAGTTAATTTTATTTTTTGATAAACCCGCATTGATGTGGGTTTTTTGCTTTATAAGGGTTGGAAACGTTGAATTATTCTCATTTTGGTTGGGTTCCTTGTATTAATGGCCACCTAGATTTTGGTTTGATTAAACCAGGCATTACTGGAGGTTTGACAAATGAATTTGAAGACCAAAAAACATCATTAGTTAATTATTCAACGAATGCTTATCTAGATAGTCACGCCAGAAAAATAATGATGCAGTCTAAGGTGGATTGGAAAGATACTGGTGGGGATGATTATAATGGCCAGTTTCGTGTTTTTACCGTTGCTGAGACAGAATATTCTGATTGCTTGGATGGTAGAGAGCTAGTTGGTAAAATTATTATCTATCTGTAATCCCCCCGAAAAATAACCGAAGTCAAAAGTAGAATTTTCTCGTAAAC
>CBFCZK010000016.1:0-32569 GCA_965602805.1 uncultured Thiomicrorhabdus sp.
AAAGTGTAACCCATGTATCTGTAATAATCTGTTACCTATGTATCTGTATCACTCAACTGTCGTTTTATCACTGCATTGTTCCGCTAAAACAAAATACTTTGCTATCAAAATCTATATTATCGATATCATCTAAAGGTAGGTTTGTGATTTTACCTGATGCAGCTCCATCTTCCGAAAAAGCACCGCCAACCGCATCAAAAAGAACCATAAGAATATATTCCTTTTCAGCTCCATCCAGCACACCATCACTCAGTGCATCCTGTATAGCAGAATAGACAGAACTTAGTGGCCAATGCTCTCTAGCATCTTCATGGGCATGAAGCCAATCCATTAAATAATAGACCTCATCGTCTGATAACTTTTCGTCTGCTGAAATCCCTGCAAATAATCCAGTAGATCGCTTTATCGATTCTCGGCTATCTACCGTGAGCACATCATATTCATCTCTGAACTCTAAAAAATCACTTAACAACTGCGATAAATCATCTTTTTCAGCTGTCGTAACAATTCCATCCTCCAGAACATCATTTAACGCATCTAGTAAATCTATAACATCAGGGTCATCAAACAAATATTCCTGAGCACTTAACCAATTTTGTAAAAAAAACAACCTCACCAGTCGTTAAGGCTTTATCGCCCTGAATACCTGCAACTATCCCAAGTAAATTTGTAAATGCCTTCTCAATATTATGCCCACGATTAAAACTCATATTTAATGGCTGGCCATTACTATCTAAATAATTCTCTTCGCTCATCATGTAGCCTTATAAAGTAGGTAAACCATCTCCACTGATAATACAGTAAAACCTAAATACGTAAAAGACACGTGTGACTAATTAAAAACACTTTCTAACAAAAAAGGGAATAACCCTCTTTTTTAACTCACCCTCTGTAAGATATAAACTCTAATTTTAAAAACAAAAAAGCCCCGCCAGTTAAAAACTGACGGGGCTTTTTGTTTAGAATTTTAAAAGTACTAAATTAAGCTACTTTTAAAGCTTCCTGCGGTGTTGCTTCTAAAGCAGCAATACGATCTTCAATCGGCGGATGCGACGTAAACAATTTACCGAACTTACTACCACCAGAAGAGATACCAAATGCAGCAATCTGGTCAGGTAACTCACCTGGTTGCATTGTTTGTAAACGCTTAAGTGCCGCAATCATATTCTCTTTACCCGCTAGGTATGCGCCACCGTTATCCGCATGGAATTCACGCTTACGTGAGAACCACATTGAGATGGTGCTGGCTAGAATACCGAAGAAGATTTGCGCGACGATATCAACAATAATGAAAGTCCAGCTGTGTCCAGACGATTCGTTTTTAAGAATCACACGATCCACGACATAAGCAACGATCTTGGCGAAGAAGATAACAAAGGTGTTTAATACACCTTGTAACAAGGCCATTGTGACCATGTCGCCGTTAGCAACGTGCGCTACTTCGTGACCTAATACCGCTTCTACTTCGTTCTGGCGCATACTGCGCATCAAACCTGTAGAGACAGCAACTAGAGACTTGTTCTTCGTCATACCAGTTGCAAATGCGTTTGGCTGTGGAGAGTCATAGATAGCGACTTCTGGGGTTTTAATGCCCGCTTTTTCCGCTTGACGGGCAACCGTATCAACCAACCACTGCTCATCTGCATTACGGGGTGTTTCAATGACTTTAGCACCAGTAGACATTTTAGCCATAAACTTAGACATTGCTAAAGAGACAAATGAACCTGCAAAACCAAAGATTAAGGCAAACATGAATAAGTTATTTAGGTTAAGGCTCGTGCCTTCCATGTAGTTGCCTACCCCTAAAATATTCATCGCCAACATAGCAACCGCGATAACCGCGATGTTTGTCAGTAAAAATAAACCAATACGCTTCATTGAAGACTCCTTATTCGGTTTCAAAATTTAAAAGTTTAATCACTTTAACAACTTGGTATAAAGTAATTTATATGACTAATATAAGGTTTTTCTATAACCTTTCAAGTCTTATTAATGACATTTTTACTATTTTTAGATGAAAAAACAGAACTGACCAGGCCTGGTTAGTTCTGTTTTCATTTAAAAACAATTAGTTAAATACGTTTATAGACTTATACAAGCTTATCCAATCTCATAGATAGGCCAACACTGCACCAGAGAATAAGCTTTAAATCAGGCCTTTAACTTAGCCATCAACATTTTATTCACCTGACCTGGATTAGCCTGACCGCCAGAAGCTTTCATAATTTGTCCGACAAAATAACCCATCATCTTCTCTTGTCCACCTTTATAGGCTTCGACTTGACTTGGGTTATTCGCCAGCACTTCATCGACTAAAGCTTCAATCGCGCCACTGTCGGTAATCTGCTTTAAGCCTTTGCTTTCGATAATCTCGTCTGCAGAACCTTCACCTTGCCACATCGCATCAAACACTTGTTTAGCGATTTTACCGGAGATGCTGTTATCGATAATACGACTAATCATACCCGCCAACATTTCCGCCGATACAGGTGCTTCATCTATCGCTAATCCATCGCGATTCAATGCCGCTGAAAAACCAGAGGTTGCCCAGTTAGAACATAACTTCGGATCTTTTGCATCGGTCAAAGTCACCACTTTTTCGAAGAACTCTGCCATGGCACGAGAACCGGTCAAGACCGCTGCATCGTAATCACTTAACCCAAAGTCAGCCACAAAACGCGCACGTTTAGCATCTGGCAGTTCAGGCATAATCGCTCTCACGGCTTCAACATCATCTTCCGTGATAATCACAGGCAATAAATCAGGACAAGGGAAGTAACGGTAATCGTTGGCTTCTTCTTTAGTACGCATTGAACGGGTGATGTCTTTTTCAGAATTGTATAAACGTGTTTCCTGAACGACTTTTCCGCCACTTTCAATCACTTCAATTTGGCGTTCAATCTCAATTTCAATGGCTCTTTCAATGAACTTGAATGAGTTAATATTTTTTAACTCTGCACGCGTACCTAAAGGCTCGCCTGGACGACGTACTGAAACGTTGGAATCGACACGGAAAGAACCTTCCTGCATATTACCGTCACAAATCCCTAAGTATTGAACTAACTCATGCATTTTCTTAGCATAAGCCACGGCTTCTTTTGCAGAAGACATATCAGGATCGGAAACGATTTCTAATAAAGCCGTCCCTGAACGGTTTAAATCAATTCCGGTTTGTCCTGGGACAATACCGTGTACCGATTTACCGGCATCTTCTTCCAAATGCGCTCGGGTAACACCAATGACTTTTTTAGTTCCGTCTTCCAGTTCAATCTCTAACTTACCTTGACCCACGATTGGAAAATCCATCTGTGTGGTCTGGTAGCCTTTAGGTGAATCTGGATAAAAATAGTTTTTACGGTCAAATACAGAACGCATCCCCAGCTCGGCATCTAAGGCTAAGCCCAACATAATGGACTTGCCTAAAACAGCGTGATTTAACACTGGCAACATACCTGGCATACCCGCATCAATTGGGCAGGCCTGGCTGTTAGGGGCTGCACCGTATTCGGTTGAAGCGCCTGAAAATATTTTTGATTTGGTGGTTAACTGAGCATGAATCTCTAAACCAATGACTACTTCCCAACTCATGATTGGACTCCTACTGAATTATTGATACTGTGCTGGCATTTGTTTATGCCAATCAGTGACTTGTTGAAACTGATGACCTATATTCAGCAATTTAGCTTCGCTGAAATAAGGCCCCACAATATGCAATCCAACCGGACGATTATTGGCAAACCCAGCCGGAACGGACAAAGCAGGCAGGCCTGCTAAGTTGACCGGAATGGTATATAAATCGGCCAAATACATACTAATTTGATCGTCAGACTTCTCACCAATATTAAAGGCAGAAGTTGGCGCAACGGGCCCCATAATGACATCGCAGCTTTCAAAAGCTTTGGTAAAGTCATCACGAACCATACGACGTAACTTTTGTGCTTTTAGGTAATAAGCATCGTAGTAACCTGCTGACAAAGCGTAAGCCCCAACCATGATTCTACGTTTAACTTCTTCACCAAAGCCTTCTGAACGTGAACGTTTATAAAGGTCTTCCAAATTCTTAGGGTTTTCACAACGATAACCAAAACGTACACCGTCATAACGAGATAAGTTAGCCGATGCTTCTGCAGGCGCTAAGACGTAATAGGCTGGCACGGCTAAATCTTTATTCGGTAGGTGGACTTCAATCACTTCGCCGCCTAATTTTTCAACTTCGGCAATCGCAGTTTTAATAACGCTTTCAACGTCAGGGTCTAAACCTTCACCAAAATACTCAGCCGGCACACCGATTTTTAGACCTTTTAACGACTGGCCTAACTCGGCTGTGTAATCGGTTTTTTCACGTTCAAGACTGGTTGAATCACGCTCATCAAACCCGGCCATGGCATTCAACATCCAAGCAGAATCTTCTGCCGAACGTGTCATTGGACCCGCCTGATCGAAACTCGATGCGTAGGCGATAATGCCAAAACGTGAAACTGAACCGTAAGTTGGTTTAATGCCCGTAATACCACAGAAAGAGGCTGGCTGACGAACCGAACCACCGGTATCTGTTCCGGTCGCTAAAGGCGCAAGTCCTGCAGCAATAACTGCGGCAGAACCACCCGAAGAACCACCTGGAACCGCTTTATGATCCCAAGGGTTTTTCGTTGGCCCGTAATAACTGCTCTCCGATGAAGACCCCATCGCGAACTCGTCCATATTGGTTTTACCCAAGATCGGCATACCGATTTTCTTCAACTGAGTAACGACATGTGCATCATAAGGGGCGATAAAGTTATCTAACATCTTAGAACTACAAGAGGTTTTCACGCCATCTGTACAGAAGATATCTTTATGGGCAACTGGAATACCGGTCAGTAACTCGCCTTCTCCCGCAGCGATTTGCTTATCCGCGGCTTCTGCCATGCTGATGGCTAACTCAGGGGTGACGGTGACAAACGCGTTTAAATCACCATCGTACTGTGAGATGCGGTCAAGGTAGTGTTGCGTTAACTGCACGCTGGTGATTTCACCAGACTGCAACTTTTCGCTCATTTGTTTAATGGTTAAATTGTGCATAATCTGATTCCAATCACTCAATGACTTGTGGGACTAAATAATGTGCTTGTGCCGCAGACGGTGCAATCGCCTGCAACTTCTCGTGCTGGTCCACCTCTGTCACAACATCTGCTCTCAATCGCTGAACCGCATCTAAAGGATGCGCCATTGGCTCTACGCCCTGGCTATCAACAGCTTCCATTTGCGTGAACAAATCTAAAATATTGGACAGTTTGGCTGCGACACTGTCCACATCTTCTTCGCGCACTTCAATCTGTGCTAAACGAGAGATATATTCGACTTCAGTTTTTCCTAAAGACACACTTTTCTCCTAATCGGAATCGGTAATATCGTTCAAAACAGCCTTTTAACAAGCTTCTTTGAGTCTACTTTCAATAAGCCTTTTGAACTTAATTTGAACTTAAACAAGACTCTAAACGAGGTAATTTATTTAACCGCATAAAATACCATATTTACGCCTTCTATATAAGACTATTCTTAAACCGTTACTGTATAAAAGTAGGCTTTAAACGTCAGATTTTGTCAGAAATGAGTTAAAACTACCCTAAGTCCCGATAACACCACAAAATAATTACCTTTTCGCTTCAATTACTGCTCACAAGCACTTCTCCCAACTGACTAATTAAGTTAAAATGCAGGAATTATTTTTAGCCTTAACATCAAGGACAAGCCATCAATGTTTCGTAAAATCATGGGACTTTTCTCTAACGACCTTTCAATCGATCTAGGTACTGCTAACACATTAATTTACGTGCGCGGCAAAGGCATGGTACTTAATGAACCGTCAGTCGTCTCTATTCGTACCAATAAACGAGGCAGTCATAACCGCAGCATCGTTGCCGTGGGTGAGAATGCTAAATTGATGCTGGGTAAAGAAAACCAGGACATTCAGACCATTCGCCCTCTTAAAGATGGCGTTATTGCCGATTTTGAAGTGACTGAAAAAATGCTGCAAGCCTTTATTCGTAAAGTCCATGAAGCTAAGTTCTTTCAACCAAGCCCTCGCGTCTTGGTCTGCGTACCTTGTGGTTCAACTCAAGTAGAACGCCGTGCGATTCGTGAAGCAGCTGCTGGCGCAGGTGCTCGTGAAGTTTACTTAATTGAAGAACCAATGGCCGCTGCAATTGGTGCAGGCATGCCAGTAAGTGAGCCGACTGGTTCAATGGTTGTGGATATTGGTGGCGGAACAACAGAAGTCGCTACGCTTTCTCTAAACGGTATTGTTTGGGCGGATTCAGTCAAAGTCGGTGGAGATCGTTTCGATGATGCCATCATCAAATATGTACGTCGTAATTACGGCATGATCATTGGTGAAACCACCGCTGAAAAAATCAAAAAAACCATCGGTACGGCTTATCATGAAGTGACGCCTGACACGATGGAAGTACATGGTAGCAATATCGCAGAAGCGGTACCACGTCGCTTTACGTTGAACAGCAACGAAGTACTTGAAGCTTTGCAAGAGCCACTTTCTCAGATTGTCAGCGCCGTCAGAACCGCTTTAGAGAACACCCCACCAGAACTTGGGGCTGACATTGCTGAGCATGGTATTGTCTTAACCGGCGGTGGCGCTTTATTGCGTAACCTAAGTACTCTGTTATCAGAAGAGACGGGCATTCCAGTTATTATTGCAGATGACCCTTTAACGTGCGTTGCACGTGGCGGCGGACGTGCGCTTGAAATGATGGATGAAAAAGGCATTGATCTTTTCTCTTTTGAATAACCAATTTGCTTAAAAGGGTGCCATCATTTGGTGATCACTCAACTGTTAAAGAGTAACGCCCGATTAAGGGCGTTTCTGTGATTTAAGCATAGCAGTTTCGCTTTAAATAAACAGCCAATATTCAAAACGATTTGGACGCTTTACTTCACTGACCCCTGCTTTTTCTAGGAGCCCCCTATTAGCCTGCATACCACCTCGCCACAGCAAGAAGGCATGCATTTCGTCATTGCATTCATCGCCGCTATTGCGCTGATGTCAGCAGATTATTACGGCCAGCTTATGGGTAACTTTCGCAGCGCCTTACTAACAACCATTACCCCTATCGAACAAATTGCCAGCATACCAAAACACATCTACCAATGGACGTCTACCGACTTCACATCTATGGATGCACTGCAGAATGAAAACCAAAAGCTAAGCACTGAAATCCTGCTTTTAAAAGCCAAGCAACAACAGCTCACCAATCTTGAATTAGAAGTCGATCGCTTAGAATCTTTATTAGGCACAACGGGCAAAATAACCAATCAGTCGGTACAGATTGCCACCATCACCTATTACAGTAACAACCCACTTTCACAGTTCTTAACGGTTAATCGAGGTTACCTTAACGGCATCTTAGAACAGCAAACGGTGATTGATTCTGAAGGTATTATGGGGCAAATTACCGCGACAACACCAACCTCGTCTAGAGTACTGCTCATTACCGATCCTGAGCATCAAATCCCCGTTAGAGTTCAACGGACAGGACAGCGTGGCATCTTGCGTGGCACAGGACATGATAATACCAAACTCGGATTTATCCCTAAAAACAGCATGGTAAAAATCGGTGATTTACTCGAAAGCTCTGGCCTTGGTGGACTCTTTCCTGCCGGCTATCCTGTGGCCACTGTGACACAGATTGATGAGTTCGGCGACAATCCATATTTAGAAATAACCGCTCACCCGATGGCACAGTTACACCAGTCTCGAAAAGTTCTCATTATTTCAAAAGAGCCACTGCCAATCACACCTCAAGAGGTGAAAAATGCCGAGTAAATTAATGAACGTCGGTAGCGCGCAAGCACGCTGGGTGATTATATTTTCCTATATCATCGCTTTGGCGTTCGATGCCATGGCGCTACTGGACAATGCAACGAGCCTTGTTCCACCGATTACCCTTATGGTACTGCTCTACTGGTGTGCACACTTCTTAGATAAAACGCATTTGTTCTCTGCGTTTGTTTTGGGGCTACTGGCGGACAGTCTTTATCAAACGACCTTAGGCAGTCATGCCCTTGTTTTTAGCGTATTTGCATTTTTAATGCTGCGTCACCGTTTAAGATTTAAATCCTATCCCGTTTGGCGTCAAGCTTTTTCAATCGGTATTTATATGCTGCTGTATCAAGCCGTCAATTACATCATCTTTAGCCCCGTCCTCGACAATGGTGACTTTGTTCAATACTGGAGCATGCCAGCCATTGCTATCATTGTCTGGCCGCTGCTCTCGATTATCTTTGGACGCATCACATCAAACGTCGCACAAGGATAGAGGTGTGCAGATTTTAATGACACAGAATATCCTTCTCTCGATTTACCATGACTGAGCACTTAGAATTCAATAGCGATTCAGAAGCCTTTCATCAGAAAAGACAGTTTCGTTTTCGTCTGTATGTCGCCCTCATTTTCGTATTACTACTTTTTAGTTTTTTAATCAGCCGCATGGTGCAGCTCCAATGGATTGAATATGATCGCTATCAAGGTCTGGCGGAAGGTAATCGAATTTCGATTGAAACACTCCCACCGACCCGCGGCAAAATTTATGACCGCAACCACCAACTGCTGGCAGATAATCAGCCGGTTTACACTCTGCAGTTCATTCGCGAAAAAATGGACAACATTAATTCGATGGAAGCGGCGACTATTCGCATTTTAAATGATGTTTCCGCTGAAAAAATCAGCAAGTTCTTCACTAAATTCAAGCAAAAAAACCGCTCTAAAAGTTATACCCTGCCATTTTCCTTGTCAGAAGAGCAAGCGGCACAGTTCTCAGTCGTTAGTCATAAACATCCGGGCGTGACCCTAACAGCAAGACTCAAAAGAACTTATCCATATGGTTCAACGGCTGTACACGCTTTAGGTTATGTCGGCAGAATCAACACTAAAGATTTGTTAAAACTTGATGAAAAAGCCTATCGAGGCACCGATATTATTGGTAAATCCGGCATTGAACGGTTTTATGAGTCGACCTTACACGGTACACCAGGTATTCAGCAAATTGAAACCAATGCCCGAGGTCGCGTACTGCGTAATCTGGAGACCCTCCCCGCCATCGCAGGTCAGGACATTCATTTGACGCTTGATATAGAACTGCAAGAGTTTGCCGAATCACTGCTTGAAAATAAACGTGGCGGTATCGTCGCCATTGACCCTCGTAACGGTGAAATTCTGACGTTTGTGAGCATGCCGACCTTCGACCCCAATTTATTTGTCGATGGTATTGATCAGACTTCCTACAGTCGTTTACTTAACGATCCTGATCGACCTTTTATCAATCGTGTCATTAATGGTCAATATCCTCCTGGTTCAACCATTAAACCTTTTGTGGCACTCGGAGCAATCGAAAACGACTACATCACTCCGAGTAAACAGATCTTTGACCCTGGCTACTTGGTCTATAAAGATCACCGTTATCGTGACTGGAAACGTAGCGGCCACGGTTTAGTTGATATGAATGCGGCAATCGAGCAATCTTGCGATACCTATTTCTATGAATTGAGCCTAGACATGGGAATTGATGCCATCCATGATGCGATGGCACCTTTCGGCTTTGGCGCAAGATCAGAAGTAGATATTCACGGTGAATCTAGAGGAATCCTACCTTCTCAAGCCTGGAAAAGGGCGAAAAAAGGTAAAGCCTGGTATCGTGGTGAGACCATTATTTCTTCTATTGGCCAAGGTTACAATCTTGTAACGCCCCTGCAACTTGCGCGCGCCACGGCTATTTTAGCCAACCGCGGGCAAATTATTAAGCCGCACCTTTTGAGAAGTTCGCATCCCGAAGATTTACAACAGATTGAAATTAAGGACATCGAGAACTGGGAAAAAGTCATTTTAGGCATGAAAAATGTCATGCATGGTAAGAAAGGCACCGCCAGAAGGCATGGCAAGAAACTACCTTTTAAAATGGCTGGAAAAACCGGTACTGCTCAAGTTTACAGTTTAAACGCAGGAGATTATGATGCCGATACTGTTCGTGAAAAACTCCGCGACCACTCCCTCTTTATTGGTTTTGCACCCGTCGACAACCCGACCATTGCAGTTTCAGTCATTGTTGAGAATGGTGGCAGTGGCAGCGCAACCGCCGCGCCCATGGCTGTAAAATTGATAAGCAAATACCTGGCTACACAACTCCAAAGTTCGGAAAAAAAGTAACCCTAAAAGTAACCTTATGAAAATTGATGTCGTTCAACCCCAACATGTATACCGCAGCAATAAAGGCCTTTTGCAAGTTTTGCATATCGACGGCTGGTTATTGCTTGGTCTTTTAATACTACTCGCAACCAGTGTCGCCGTCGTTTACAGCGCCTCAGGAGGTGACGAAGCCGTCACAACTCGCCAACTCATCCGTATTGGTTTTGCACTTGTTCTTATGTTGATTTTTGCTCAAATTCCACCAAACATTATCTACATGTTCACTCCATGGTTATTTTTAATCGGCATTCTCATGCTTATCGGCGTTATCCTTTTTGGTGATATTGGTAAGGGCGCACAACGCTGGTTAAACTTTGGACCGGTGCGTTTCCAACCCTCAGAACTGATGAAACTGGTTTTACCCATTACCATCGCATGGCTGTTTGCGCACAGCCAATTCCCACCCAGCCTACGCCGCCTCATTTTCGGAGCACTTTTAATCGCTTTTACAGCAAGCTTGATTGTAGTACAACCGGACTTAGGCACTTCGCTATTGATTGCGATGAGTGGCTTATTTGTGCTATTTTTTGCCGGCTTACCTTGGAAGGTCATTTTGGCATCCATCACTGCAACCATATTAAGTGCACCTGTTGCATGGCACTTTATGCACGCCTATCAAAAACAGCGCGTTATGACATTCTTAAACCCAGAATCCGATCCTCTCGGCAGTGGTTATCATATTATCCAATCAAAAATAGCCATTGGTTCAGGTGGTTTGGATGGCAAGGGCTTTATGGGTAGCACACAAGCCCACCTCGACTTCCTGCCTGAAAGCACAACCGATTTTATCTTCTCCGTTCTATCTGAAGAGTTTGGTTTAATTGGTGTCGTACTGCTACTGACGATTTACAGCCTAGTGATTGCTCGCGGACTTTATATCGCATCACAAGCCCAGGACAACTTTACCCGCCTGATTGCAGCCAGCTTAACCATGACGTTGTTTGTTTATATCTTTGTCAATATCGGCATGGTCAGTGGTCTTTTACCCGTCGTTGGTTTACCGCTCCCCTTAATCAGCTATGGGGGCAGTTCACTGGTTACCCTAATGATTAGCTTTGGCATTCTTATGTCTATCCATACCCATAAAAAACTACTGATAGATTAACCGACCAGCCGCTATTCGACCTATAAAACTCTCGATTTCTGCCAGATTTAAGCCATTAGCATTGGTTTAGGTTTCTGGCAAATTATGGTACATTATTGGTCTTGTTTTACGACTCAATATTTTTTACATTTTTTGTATTTTAGATTTACGCCTGGAGAAACAGCCCCACATGCTTACGATAAAAAACACTTTCGGAATTTTGGCACTTTTGTGCAGCAGCATTTCCCAGGTCGCATCTGCTGAGGCGCTACCGACACCTAAAATGGCAACGCCACACGTTGTACCCTCTGCGCCTACGATTGCGGGGGAAGCCTATCTGTTAATTGATTTCAATAGCGGACATGTACTTGCCAATAAAAATGCCAATGAACGTGTTGAGCCTGCAAGTTTGACTAAAATCATGACTGGCTATGTTGTTATCAATGAGCTAAGTAACGGCAATATGAGCATGGAAGACGAAGTGACTATCAGTCAAAAGGCTTGGAAAATGCCTGGGTCTAAAATGTTTATTGAAGTCGGTAAAAAAGTTAAAGTGCGCGACTTGATTAAAGGCATGGTCATCCAATCCGGTAATGATGCCAGTGTTGCATTGGCAGAGATGATTGCAGGCAGTGAAGAAGTCTTTGCACAGTTAATGAATAAATACGCCCTTTCACTGGGCATGAATCACACCAACTTTGTCAATGCTACTGGTTTACCGCATGCCGATCACTACACTACGGCGCATGACTTAGCCATTTTAACTAAAAACTTAATTACTAAATTCCCTGACGAATACAAATGGTATTCAGAGAAAAAATTCACTTTTAACGGCATTACTCAATACAACCGTAATAAGCTACTTTGGCAGGATTCTACCGTTGACGGACTTAAGACCGGGCACACTGAAAGCGCTGGTTACTGCCTAGTCTCTTCTGCCAAGCGTGAAGAAATGCGTTTAATCAGTGTTGTTTTAGGTGCTACAAGCGCCAAGATGCGCGTTCAAGAAACTCAAAAACTTCTGAACTACGGCTTTAGATTTTTTGAAACCCATAAACTGTATGGCTCACAACAGCGCCTAAATGATGCCATCGTATGGGAAGGTACTCGTGACCTGATTGGCCTTGGCACAGAAGAAGACCTTTACATCACCATCCCGCGTGGTCAGTATAAGAACATCACGATTGAGAGTTCAGTACAGCCAGAAATTATCGCTCCGATTACTAAAGGCCAAGCTTTGGGCAGTCTTCACATAACACTGGGCGACCAGCTGATTGTGGAACGTCCTTTAGTGGCATTAGCAGACGTTGAAGAAGGCTCTTTCTTTAAAAAGCTAATCGATCAACTCAAACGTTTTTTCAGTTCTTTATTCAGCTTTTTAGACTAACCCTATTGTAGGAATAGACACGCAAATGAATACGCCTAGCAGCACAGTCAGTGAACAAATCGTTTATTTAAATGGTCAGTATATGCCGATGATGGAGTCGCAGATTTCGACCCAAGATCGTGGCTTTTTATTTGGTGATGGCGTTTATGAAGTGATTCCCGTGTATGACCGAAAACTGTTTGCGTTTGCGGAACATTTACAACGTTTGAAAAACAGTCTACAGGCCACCGGCATCTTGAACCCTTTAACGGATTCAGAGTGGTTGAAACTGCTAAATACCTTAATTGAAAAACACCCTTGGCAGGATCAGTATATTTATCTGCAAGTCACTCGTGGCATTCAAATGCAACGCGACCACCTTCCTGATGAGTGCTTAACACCCACTTTATATGCTTACACCAACCCGCTTAAACCGGTCAGTGATAGCATACTTGAAAACGGTATTACAACAATAACCCTTGAAGATATTCGTTGGTTAAACTGTGACATTAAGGCGATTACCTTATTACCGAACATTATGATGAAACTGGCGGCTAAGGCGCGCAATGCCGATGATGCCATTTTAGTTTCAAGAGAAGGCTTCATTACCGAAGGCACGGCGAGTAATTGTTTTATCGTTAAAGATGGCACTTTAATCACCCCACCGAAGGGGCATAAATTATTGCCTGGCGTGACACGTTTGGTGATTGAGCGAATTGCGATTGCGCATGATATCCCAATATTGGAGCAAGAAATCAGCTTGACTGATTTAGAGTCGGCGGACGAAATTTGGCTCTCTAGCTCGACCAAAGAAGCCCTCCCCGTGACCCGTCTAAATGATAATACAGTAGGCACAGGACAACCTGGTGCTGTCTGGCAGAAAATGCGCTCCTTTTACCAAGAACACAAATTAGCGTTTATAAACGAACAGGCATAATAACCTTAAGAAAATAATCTTAAGAACTGATGACGTTTCTACTAACAGAGAAAAACCGATGACTACCGATCTACACACCCCTGACAATGAAAGCCTGATTGAATTCCCTTGTGACTTTAAGCTTAAAGCCATGGGTAAAAACAGTGACACCTTTGTTGAACTGGTTTATCAAATGACGCTTAAACACGCGCCTGAAACCCCACGTGAAAACATCCAAATCACAGATTCGAAAGGTAAAAATTTCATCTCCGTTAACGTCACTTTTTATGCAACCTGCATCCAACAGGTACACGGCGTCTATGGCGATTTAAAAAAGCATCCCGAAGTACTAATGACGCTTTAAGCTCACCATGTCAATCGTCATAAAGAGCCTTGGCTTACAGCCTTATGAGTCCTCCTGGCAAGCCATGCGGGATTTTACCGACAAACGCCAAGACAACACCCCCGATGAGTTATGGATTGTTGAGCACCCTGCGGTCTTAACCCAAGGTCTCAATGGTAAAGCCGAACACCTCTTACAAGCCCTACACAACATCCCTCTGGTACAAACCGATCGTGGTGGTCAAATCACCTATCATGGCCCAGGTCAGCTGGTCATTTATATCTTATTTGATTTAAAAAGAGCCAAGCTCGGAGTGCGAGCGTTGGTCACACTGATTGAGGAATCCATTATTGAATACCTCAACCAACTCGGTATTATGGCAATCGCCCGAAGCGATGCACCTGGCGTCTACGTTAACCAACAAAAAATCGCTTCCTTAGGTTTAAAAATTCGCAAGCAGCGCAGTTATCATGGCTTAGCTCTGAATATTGACATGGATTTATCGCCCTTTCAGCTGATTAACCCATGTGGCTTGAATGGCATGCAAATGACTCAACTTTCAGACTTACTGCCCGCCGCCGCCAAGCCAAACTTGCAACAAGCAGGTCAAACTCTCAGCCATATTTTAAAAACCCGCCTGACGACCTCCCCTGCCTAAAACCTGAAACTCTAAGACTTATCCTTTATAATACAGCCTATTAAAATTACTCAAACAGTAACCACCCCAAAATAGCAGGCTGTGATCCCAAACTATGTCAAACTCTCCACAAATTCAAGAAATTAGCCTGGACTCAATCGGTAACTTAAAAGCCCGTAATCAAGCCATGCCTAAGGGACAGTATAAAACCAAGTCCTTAAAGCATCGCCCAGACCCTACCGCGGACAAGCTTAAAAAGCCGAGTTGGATTAAAGCCAAGCTGCCGAAAGCCAAAGATATTTATCGCGTTAAAGAGTTAAAAAAAATTCTCCGTGAGCAAGGTTTACACAGTGTTTGTGAGGAGGCCTCCTGCCCTAACTTAGGTGAATGTTTTGGTCACGGTACGGCGACCTTTATGATTATGGGTGATATCTGCACGCGTAAGTGTCCGTTTTGTGATGTTACCCACGGTCGTCCGAAAGCCTTAAATCAAGAAGAGCCGGAACACCTCGCGAAAACCGTCAAGGCTATGAAACTCAATTATGTCGTCATCACTTCTGTCGATCGAGATGATTTGCGTGATGGCGGCGCTGAGCATTTTGTGAATTGTGTCTCGGCGATTCGTACTGAGTCTCCGGACACCAAAATTGAAACCTTAGTGCCTGATTTTAGAGGCCGCTTAACGGTTGCCTTAGAAACCTTAAGCCAAGCTATTCCGGATGTGCTTAACCATAATTTGGAAACCATTCCGCGTTTATATGTGGAAGCCCGCCCTGGGGCAGATTACCAAGCGTCACTCGATTTATTGAAACGTTTTAAAGCCATGAATCCAGGTTCAACCACCAAGTCAGGCCTTATGGTCGGTTTGGGGGAAACCATGCCTGAGTTGCTAGAAGTCATGCGCGATTTACGCACCCATAATGTAGAGATGCTAACGGTCGGTCAATACCTACAACCGAGTGATTTTCATTTAGGCGTTAAAAAATACTGGACACCAGACGAGTTTAAACAAGTCGAAGATGCAGGCTATGAAATGGGCTTTACCAACGTCGCCTCAGGTCCAATGGTACGTTCGTCTTATCACGCTGATTTACAGGCACAAGCGAATAACAGCTAAGAACCGCTCTAATAATGACCAGTAGCAGTCCAGCGTAATCAACAATTTTTAATCGCCCCTTATTTGTGGAATAACAGCATGAGCAACAATTCAATTCAACGCTTTTTATTTAAAGAGCTTAATATCCGCGGCCAAGTCATTCAACTCAATGAAGCCTGGCAGCTGATGATTAAAGATCGCCATTACCCTGAAGCCATTCGCCAGTTACTCGGTAAGTTAACGGCTTTTTCGGTCATTATGGCCAATGGTATGAAACACACGGGTAAAATCACTTTACAAGTTCAAGGTAGCGGTCCAATCACGTTACTGGTCGTCGAAGTTACTCACGATTTTAAAATCCGTGGTGTCGCCAAAACCAATAAAACCATTCAAGAACAGCTCTCTTTAGATGAGCTACTGGGCGACGGTCAAATTCTAGTAACGTTAGAAAACACCCAAACCAAACACCACTTTCAATCTTATGTCGATCGCACGGGCGATAGTATCGAAGCGACCTTTGAAAACTTCTTGAGCCAGTCAGAACAACTGCCGTCCAAAATTTGGTTAGCGGCAACCGATGACGCTCTAGGTGGCGTACTCATTCAAAAAATGCCCGAGTCTGATGGCTTGGATTCCGATGGTTGGGATCGTATCCACAGCCTTACCACTACGGTGACCGATGAAGAGTTAACCCAACTCGACTCTGAAACATTATTACATCGCTTATTCCATGAAGAGACAGTCGAACTTTTTGAGCCACAGAGCATAAATTATGAATGTCCTGAAGACAAAGAGCGTGTCACCAATATGCTGAAATCACTTGGCGAAGAAGAAGTTCGTAAAATATTAGAAGAACAAGGTGAAATCGTTATTCACAATGAAATGTGTAACTTTCATATACGCTTTAATCAAGCAGATCTTGATGAGTTGTTTGCAGAAGATAAACCGACTGTTCAATAAACAACGGAACGTCAAGAAAACGACCGCAAAAAATTAACCAGGCCTGGTAACTCATAAATCGATTATTTCAAATGTTAGAGCCTGCAGAAACTGTTAAAGCCATTGTGACTCGTTCACAATGGCTTTAACAGTTAATGAATTTACTGTTTTAAATTATAGTGATTTTGTACAGAAGTAGAAATCAACACAATCATAGTCATCAGATGCCATACGCGCTTTTGCTTCTTCAACCGTAGCTGCTGGTGGAACAATGACCTTATCTCCTTCCTGCCAAGCCGCTGGCGTAGCAACACCGTGCTCATCAGAAGTTTGCATTGCCTTTACAAGACGTACAAATTCATCCATTGAACGACCGTTGCTCATTGGGTAGTACATCATTGCACGAAGTACACCTTTGTCATCAATGATAAAGGTTGCACGAACCGCAGAAGTATCTGCCGCGCCTGGGTGAACCATACCGTAAGTAGTTGCAACTTTCATGTCCAAATCAGCAATAATTGGGAACTCTAATTCAACACCAAAATTCTCTTTAACATTTAACATCCAAGCGATATGAGAGTGGTGAGAGTCAATAGAAAGACCTAACAATTCACAGTTCATTGCATCAAACTGAGGCTTACGCTCTTGGAAAGCGATAAATTCTGTTGTACAAACCGGTGTAAAGTCAGCGGGATGAGAGAAAAGAATTAACCACTTACCTTTATAATCTTCCAAAGATTTACGACCATGAGTTGTCACTGCATCAAATGCTGGAGCAGCTTCATTTAAACGTGGCAATGAGATGATTTGAGCTTCTTGATTTTCCATGATATTGCTTCCTGTCTTTATATTAATTAATAAGGGCATTGATTAACTCTATTAATGCTTGAGCACACTATATCCAAATCAAAGAAATTAATAAAATTAATTATTATTAACTTAACAATAGCATTTAACTATTAGGTAATTCAACAGGAAAAGGATCACTCCTTTTATTGATAACCTAAGCCCACCAATCCTTGATATAAAAATAGAAAGCCAAGCGGTACACATAAGATCAACCCTAAAAAATAAGCCGTGAGCACACTGCCATCACCCGGCTTGCTATTCATCAAAGCAAGAAGAGCAGAAATAGCAATTAAAAAGAAGATTGCAGAAAGTAGCAACTCTCCCCAATAGAGAATATTGTCACTGACAACAAAGTGCGCTAACACCATCAACGAAAATGCGAGTACAGCCCATAAGGTTTGCCGCCACTTAGGACCTTCTTCATCTGCGATATACGCGAAGCTGACGACAAATAGCACTCCAAAAATCTGCCAAATACTCCAGTCTAAATAGACATAAGTTGCAACCGCTGTTACTAGCCCTAAAATAAAAACAAGCCACTCTTTCATTCATCTTTCCTCTATCAGAATTTATTGCTTAGTATCCAATAGATACTAGGTGTTATCCAAAACTTCCTGTAAATCCTCAACCGCTGGAGCAAACCAATACGAACCTGAAACGGCTTTTGAATAGTTGATCAATTGGTCAATCTTTTTGTCTTCGGTTAAGCCGTACATACTCTCAAGCTGTGAACTGAAACGGATGAGTTCTTTGGCAAACGCTAAAAAGAAAAGTCCTTTTTCAGTGACCGTACCAAAGGGTGCTGAACGACGGTAAATCTTCATGGCGACACCCTCTACTTTTAAATCTGTACGGCTGATATGTGAATCCTCGGGCATGGCATCGCCTTCTAACTCAATGTTTTCAGCTTTAGTTCGACCGACAATGCCTTCTTGGCAATGCACAGGGACATGATTCCATTTTTCCATATCATGCACCCATTTTTGGCTTAAGACTAAACTCCCTCCCTCACCAACTTGACCTTTAGGGATGACAGCAGCATCGGTTTTGAGCTCATCGGTTTGAGGATTGGCCGTGCCATCCTCAAAACCAATTAAATCCATACTGTGGTGATAATCAAAGCCACGTTCTTGCTGAGTCAGTTCCCCGACCACTTGCATATACGCATGAATCAACATGGCCGCATCATACACTTGTGAGATATCCAAGCCATGAACCCAAAAGAAAACATCCGCTTGAGTGGACGGCGCACTATGACCTTGCTGACCCTTTAAAGTTTCAAAAGGCACCAGGCTCTCAGGTGTCCAATTCGGCTGTAAAATCTGCCAGGCCTGGTATCCAAAGCTGACGACAACGGAGACCGAATCAAATGTATTTAGACTCTCTGCTAATGCTTGTTTGACGTTAGACAGATTCGAATCCTGTAAACGATATTCTAAAAAGTAGAAATGCTTGGCGTTTTCATTAAAGATGCCTGCTTGAGGGTTTTTAATCGACATATGCTTCCTTTTTCTCATTTACTCATCCAGACCAGGCCTGGTAACTTTAGAATTCGTTCTTGAACGAACTATTTACTCTTCTATCTTACGTGTAAACACCCAATCGGTTTCACTAGAGGATTCGGCATCAAAACCATAACCATCGACATTAAAAAACTTTAGGTCTTCTGCATTCTCAAGCAGGTTGTCTGCGGCATAACGTGCCATCAGTCCGCGAGCGCGTTTGGCGTAAAAACTGATAATTTTATATTTTCCGTTTTTCCAATCTTTAAAGATTGGCGTAATAATACGGGCATTTAACAGCTTAGGTTTAACCGCTTTGAAATACTCGGTAGAGGCTAAGTTAACCAAGGTTTGACTGTTCTGTTGCGCCAATTCTGTATTCAGTAATTCCGTGATTTGCGCCCCCCAAAATGTGTATAGATCTTTGCCCTTTTGATTGGCAAACTTTGTGCCCATCTCTAAACGATATGGCAACATATCATCACACGGTTTTAACAAACCATACAGACCCGATAAGATACGCAAATGGGTTTGCACATAATCAACCCCTTGCTCAGAAAGACTATAGGCATCCAAACCCTGATAGACATCGCCTTTAAATAACCACGCCGCCTGCTTGGCTTGCTCGGGCGGAAATGGCATCTGCCAATCCTGAAAACGCTGATAGTTTAGCTCTGACAGTTTTTCACTGATATGCATCAATTGAGCAATCTCTTCGGGGCCAATGAGTTGCAGTTCTTCAATCAATTGAGCCGCTTGCTCGAGCAACGCGCCCTGCGTATGTAAAGGCGTTTGTACGGGCGTTTTTTCATCCAACGATTTGGCGGGTGAAACAAGCATTAACATATCAATTTCCTTGTGAATTTTAGCTATTTTTGGGCTGTTTAATTTGATAGCCATTATAGACGATTACCCGGAGAGCGGGTTTAGAAACGAGGGTTTGAAGTTAATTTTGAAACTCACCAGGCCTGGTCAACTGCCTTTCGAAGTTCAGGAAACATCAATAAATATGAGCAGCGACCCCCTTAACGACAACTAACTGAAACTAACGACAACTAGCCATAATTAAGCCGTTACAGACCAAAGAGGCTCACCGGTTATATCCAAATATGTCAGGTAAGCGCGCAGATCAAATTCCAATTGATGATAATCAGGTTCCATGTGTAAACACATTTGATAGAAGGCTTTGTTATGGTCATGCTCTCGGATATGCGCCAGTTCATGCACCACAATCATTCGAAGAAACTCCAGCGGCATCTCTTTAAACACCGAGGCGACGTGCATCTCTTTTTTGGCCTTAAGTTTTGCTCCATGCTTGGTGGATTTGCTGGTGTGTGTGCCCAAGGCTTTATGTGTCAGGTGAAGTTTATTGTCAAAAATCACCTTGTTAAATTGCGGTGCCTTACGCAGATAGCTATTTTTGAGTTCCATAACATAATCATAAAGCGCTTTATCGGTACGAATAGAATGTGCTTGCGGATATTTTTTGAGCAGCACCTCAGCAAACCGGCCTTGAGTGATTAAGCTGTGAATTTGATCCGTCAGGTTTTCTGGATAACCGGCAATATAATTTGGGGATGGTTTCGATTGCATAGGAACTACTTGGTTTTAAACTTGGATTTGAATTTTTCAAGAGCTATTTTACCGTTAACCAGGCCTGGTAAGTTAAACCTTTCATTGGATTTCCAATTAAAATCCCCTACAATCCCTTCAACAATCTAATTGAATGGAATCAAAATATGTCACCCGATCTACTCACCAAAGTCATCCTCCCTGCTTCACTGTTTCTAATCATGTTCGGCATGGGATTGTCACTGCGTTTAAACGATTTTAAAGACGTTTTAAAAGCTCCTAAAGCCGTGACCATTGGTTTGATTGGTCAAATGCTAGTACTGCCATTGATTGCTTTTGCAATTGCCGTACTCCTAAATTTACCACCCGAAATTGCGGTGGGATTAATGATTATTGCATTAGCCCCGGGTGGCGCGACATCGAACATGTTTACCTATCTTTCAAAAGGGGATGTTTCACTTTCGATTAGTTTGACCGCCGTCGTCAGCCTGATAACGCCTTTTACCATTCCATTAGTTGCTGCCTTGAGCATGACCTATTTCATGGGTTCGGCCAGCGAGTTCAATATTCCAATCCTTAAAACCATACTGCAATTATTGGCGATTACCTTAATTCCCGTGGCATTAGGCATGTTTGCTTTGTCTCGTTGGCCTAACACGGCTAAAAGCCTTGAAAACAAACTCAAGTGGTTTTCATTGTTGTTCTTAGTACTGATTATAGTTTTAATTGTCGCCAAAAATGCCGACAATGTCTTCGGATTTTTTGCTCAAGCAGGATTGGCAACTTTTATTTTGAATATTGTGGTTTTGGTGGTCGGTTATCAAATGGCGAAGTTGGCAAAACTATCGCATCCGCAAACCGTCTCGATTGGATTTGAAGTGGGGATACAGAATGGTACTTTAGCCTTGGTGGTCGCAGGAAGCTTGATTGGCAATGAAGTAATGATGATTCCTGCCGTCACCTATGCTCTAACCATGTTCTTTACCGGTGCGTTTTTTGGTTGGTGGATAAATAGAAAACCGGCCTAGAACTTTACTGACAAAACAAAATCAGCACCCACAAAAAAGGCCCGAATTTCGGGCCTTTTTTACAAGATTTTCAGATTGATTCAAATAGATTAAATCGTATCTGGCGTCAATTCAATTGACTCTAAGAAATGTCTTAGTCTCGTTACTTCTGCCTTATCAGCCAACTCATGACCGTGATGCGGCAGTCCTAAAACAATCTCTTTTCCACGAATGACCACTTTGGCTTTATTGGTATTTGAAATGTCAATTTCAGCACCAAAATGCTCTAACGCGTGCTGCAACTTTTTCCAATCAACATTCGTTGCGATTGGGTGTGCAAAAATCTTTTCAATAATTACTTTATGCTTATGACTCATGGTTTTCCTTTTTCGTTTTAGTTATTTATTTTCTCTTAACTTCATTATAGTAGATAACCCTAGTTTTAACACGGAAAACTCACCTAAATAACTCACTATAATTAACTATTAAACAGATTTTTTTGACAGCATATTATCTATCTTAAAAGAGAGCCATAGAAAACATTACTTTAAAGGACAAACCACGGATTCAGTCGCTTTAAGTCTTTCTAAAGTGCCCACATCGGACCAGTATCCCTTGTACTCGCCACCCATAACTTGCTGTTTTTGCATTGCTTGCCTAAGAATCGGTGCAAGTTTAATAAATCCAACGTCCATCCCCTGAAATAACTTAGGGTGTAGAACGCTCATTCCCGAAAAAGTATAAGAACCACTTTCTGAAACCTGTTGGTTTTCAAGCAAACCAAAATCCCCTTGCGTATTGTGCTCTGGACTGGGGACTAACATTAAAAATGCGGAATTTTCTGATGGGTTCTGCATCTGCTGTGCTTGCTTTATTAAGCTGTCAAAAGGTAGGTCTGAATAAACATCGCCATTAATGACTAAAAACGGGACTTCACCCAATAACGGCAAAGCTTTAATAATACCACCAGCGGTTTCTAACCCCCCTTCTGGTTCAACTGAGTAGTGGATTTGTATCCCCCAACGCCGACCATCCCCTAAAGTGGTTTCAATTTTGTCACCCAACCAGGCGTGATTAATCACAATCTCTGTGACACCCGCCTGAGCAAGTTTTTCAATATGATATTCAATCAATGGTTTGCCGCACACTTCAATCAGCGGTTTCGGCACGGTATCGGTTAACGGTCGTAAACGATTACCGCGACCCGCCGCCAGAATCATCGCTTTGATGGGTGCTGTTTTAACGCTTTTTTTACTGTCGTTGTTCATCGTTGGTTTTTACTCATCACGGCATTATTAATAGCTGGCAGACTCAAGATTTGGCAGTACTTTATTTTCCAGTAAACGCACCAAATCGGTCATTTCATTATACTTCGAGCCCACTTTCACTAAATAGTCTAATGTCAGAGGAATGTCATTCAGGTAGCCTTCTTTACCATCACGATGCGCCAGTCGACAAAAAATACCCGAGGCTTTTAAGTGGCGTTGTAACCCCATCCAATCCATAGACTTTTGAAAGGCGTGCCACTCAGACTTACTCGCCAATTTAACGTCACACAACTGTAAGAAATAACTGCGCTGCCACTCGCTGACTTGTTCTTCTGGCCAGGCGATATAACAATCCCGTAGCAAGGAGACTGCATCGTAAGTCAGTGCGCCATGCACGGCATCCTGAAAGTCTAAAACACCTGGATTATCTTTCGATGTCACCATTAGGTTACGGCTATGATAATCGCGATGCACATAGGTTTTCGGCTGCGCCATGGCGGATTGCTGTAAGTGTTGTTGAATGCTTAACCAGCTCTGTTTTTCGACTTTATCTAAAGACAAGTTTAGGTGCGTGCCGACCAGCCAATCAGGAAACAAGTTCATCTCTGTTTCTAATAAAACCTGATTATAAGCAGGTAACTTTTGCGCGGCCGACTGGCCATTACTTTGCAAACGCACTAACGCGGACAAAGCATCTTGATAGAGTTGATCAGCTTGCGATTCATTTGCCGTTTCTAGGGCACTTAGATAGGTCGTCGTGCCTAAGTCGGTCAGCAGTAAAAAACCTTGTATTAGATTCTGCGCCAAAACCTTTGGCACTTGCAAGCCCATCTCATTTAATTGCGCAGAGACGGCTATAAATGGACGGCAATCTTCATGCTCAACTGGCGCGTCCATAATGATATAAGTCGTATCAATTTCGGTGTCTGATTTTACAGCGATTCTAAAGTAGCGTCTAAAGCTCGCATCACTGGATGCTGGCACGGGATGCGACACTTCACAGCCCGCTAATAATGGCTGATTTTTCAACCAATCTAACATCATTTCAAATCTTTCGTCCACAATGGCTTCCATAAGGCTAATACTCAGGTTCATACTCGGTTAAAATAAACTTTTTTACGCATAGTTAATGATTATCCGCTTGATGTCAAACTCTCAATTAAATTTTTTTGAATCACTCGTGTATAAAGAGCCGTTTAAAACAGCTCAACGCGCGAATGTTTCTGCTGCAAAAAGGCCTCTAAAAATGCGCCAGGCTGTCACCACCCTATTATTCACAGGCTTAGGCTTAAGTCTTTTAAGCACTCCGAGTTTCGCTGATACATCAGCAAGCCGCTGTCTACCAGAGTTGATAACCCCCTTACAGGAAATTCCAGCACAGATCGCTGAAAAAACATCAAGCCAAGAAACGCCTGCTCCGCAAAATTTAGAAGCAGATGAACTCACCCAACCGACCGCAACAACTTATCAACTATTAGGCAATGCCACGTTTAAACAACCAGGCCTGGTCGTTTTAAGCGATAAGATGTTTTATGACAAGTCTGAGAAAACAGCAGACTTCTTTGGCAACGTTGAATTGCATCAACCAAAAATACTGATTACCGCCGAACAAGCGCAACTCGATGAAAAGTCACAGACTGCAATATTAAAGCAGACCGAGTATCAGATACTGCCAAGCCGAGTGTATGGTCAATCTAAGAAAATCGTCATTAATCAAGCCAACGAACACGCCCAACTCGATCGTGCCAGCTTAACCGCATGCAAACGCCAAGCCGATAAGACTGTTCCTTGGGATTTAAAGTTTGATGAACTGCAGATTAACAATCAAACACGACGTATGGTCGGTAAGAACACGACGTTGTATTTTAAAGACGTGCCGATTTTCTACACCCCGTACTTTGACTACCCTTTAGATGATCGTGCCAGCGGCCTGCTTTTTCCTGAGTTCGGCACCTATAAGTCGTTAACTCAAACGGATTCTATTAGTTATCTTAAGCTGCCCTATTTTTTCAATATCGCCCCGAATATGGATGACACCCTGACCATTATGCCGATAACCGAACGTGGCTTGGCGCTTGATAATGAGTTCCGCTATCTTGGCAAACATGGCGACACCACTCACAATGTGGTGTTGGATGTCACCGCTTTACAGGATCAGTTTATCGCTGAAGATGGCTTGGAAAACCGCTGGCGCACCAGCCTTAACGCCAGCCAGAATTGGGGTAAAGGATTAAGCAGCAACCTGCTTTGGCATGAAGTTTCTGATGAAAACTTTTTTGCAGACATTCCTGTTGACCCAACTTTAGAGACCGTGACCCAAACCGAACGTCATCTTAAATTGGATTACCGCCAAGGTAATTTACACAGCTATGCACAAATTTTAAGTCACTTGAGATTACGTGATGCAGTGCCTAACTATGAAAAAATGCCTGAAATCGGTCTCGATTACAGTCGCCAGTTCGACCGTTTAAGAATGGATCTGCAAGCAAATGCAACAGAATTTGCCATGCCGGATATTGAACACAACAAAGCAGAAGCGTTACGAGTCCACTTACAACCTTCACTTGAATACCAAGTGCGTAAATCGTTTGGCGGCCTTAAAGGCACAGTGGTCGCCAATCAAACTCAGTATCAAATGCATGACAACGGCTTTAATAACACGGGTGAATCATCGATTAATCGATTTGTCCCACAGTTTGCGCTTAAGGGTGAACTAATCTTTGAACGCCCTCTTGAACTGTTTGGTGAACACTATACACAAACCTTAGAACCACAAGTTCAATACCTATATGTGCCTTATGAAGACCAATCAAACGTGCCTTTATTTGATACTGCAAACCGCAGCTTGGCCTTCAGCAATCTATTTTCTCTAAATCGTTTTACCGGCTCTGACCGTATTGGTGATGCAAACCAGGTGACTAGCGCACTGACGACGAGACTACTCAATGATGACGGCCGTCAAATTGCCGATGCCGGTATTGGGCAAATCGTCTACCTTGAAGATCGCCAAGTCATGCTCTCTGGCGATACACCTGACACCACTGCGGTCTCGGATATTTTCGTTAAGTTAGGCATCAACTTCTCAGACTTCTATTATTCATCTACGATTCAGTTAGATCCGGATGAATATCGCCTTACCAACAGTAACAGCCGTCTAAAGTGGCAACCAAGCCAGAACAACACTCTGTTGCTGAATCATTTAGCACAAAACCAGGGCACAGATATTGAAACAGAAGCCATCAGTCTAGGCGGATTCACGCGCATTAATCATGAATGGGAAATGGGGGTTTATGCAAATTACGACCTGCAAAACGACCAACTGTTTGAGACGAATTTGGGCTTAAGATACGATAGTTGTTGCTGGGCGGCAGAAATCGTTGCAGAACATACACAACTTATAAATGGCTTGTATAATGATGGCATTCAAATTCAGTTTGAATTGAAAGGCATTGGTACTGCAAACCAGCGTTTCAAAAATGATTTCGCTCAGAAACTGAATTTTTAGTAAACCATTCTAAGCCTTAAGTCCCTGAACGTTTACTATCTGACTTTTTACCTTGTAACTTTTATAGAACCTTAAAAACGGTAATTGCATGAAAAATAATAAAACCTCATTATTTCCTAGTTCGCTTTCTTTAAAGCCTTTAAAATCGTTATTCCTTGGTCTTTTCACCAGTTTAGCCGTTTTCTCAGCGAGCCAATCACTCGCCACCGAAACCTTAATAGATCGAGTGGTTGCTGTCGTCAATGACCGTGTTATTTTAAAAAGTGAACTTAATACCCAAATGTTTACCAAGGCTCAGGAACTTGCCGCACAGAACATTCCAGTAGAAGATACACAAGCCTTACAAGCCAAGGTTTTGGACAGCATGATTTTGGAGACACTGCAAATCGAACGCGCTGAACAGCTCGGTTTACAAGTTGAGGATGAAGAAGTTAATGCACAGTTACAAAAAATTGCCGAGCAAAACAAACTGACATTAATGGCGCTGAGAAACCAGCTTGATATTGAAATGCCAGATGGTTTTCAAAAAGTCCGTAAAAAGATTAAAAATAAAATACTCATTCAAAAACTCCGTGAAGCAGAAGTCATCAGTCGCGCCCACGTTACTGAAAGCGAAATTGCGCACTATCTACAGCGTGAAAGTTTAGAGACCAGCAATATTCAAATCCGTTTAGGACATATATTGATTGAACTCCCTGACTCTGCAACTCCAGACCAACGTAATGAGTCGCTAAACAAAGCCCAAAGCCTACTTAAGCGTATCAACAGCGGTGAAGATTTTTCACAATTGGCGGTACGCCACTCGAATGGTGGTAAAGCGTTAAACGGTGGGGATTTGGGCTGGCTGAAACAAGCTGAAGTTCCAACCTTCTTCGCGGATGCTATCTCTGGTTTAAAAACCGGCGACGTCAGTAAGGTCATTCAAAGCCCGAGTGGTTTTCACTTAATTAAAGTGATTGACCAACAAGACACCGCTGCACAATTGATGAAAGAGTACCACCTGCACCGTTTCCTCATCCTGAGTGACAATGCGGCTCAAAACAACGTCCCTGCCAATATTACTAAACTGGCCAGTGCACTTAAAAGCCAGCAAGATTTTAAAGGCTTAAGCACGCAGTTTTCAGACATTCCTAAAGAAGTGAATGCCGCGAGTGACTTAGGCTGGAAAACGATTGAAGCCTTACCGAGTCCGATTCGCAACGCCGTCGCAAACCTTGCAGAAAATCGTGCTTTGCCACCAATTGCAACTGAAAAGGGTTGGATGATTCTGTTCCTTCAAGAGACGCGTACTATCGACCAAAAAGCGGTTGATAAAACACAACAAGCCAAGCAAGCAATTCGTATCCGCAAAGCCAATGAAATGTTTGATTTATGGTTACGTCGCCTAAAGGATGAAGCCTTTATCCAAATTCGTTTATAGAGAAATCTTTATACGCTTGCTCAAATTCAACGCCAGCTCAACATTTTGTCGAGCTGGCGTTCATTTTTAATTCTATTCATTAGATATTGATACATAGGAATTTACATGACTAAAAGACTGGTCATTACTTCAGGAGAACCGGCAGGCATTGGCCCTGACTTGGTTCTGCAACTTGCTCAAACCGATTGGCCGATAGAATTGGTAGTACTCGCAGATAAAACTCTGCTTGAGGAACGTGCCGTAGCCTTACAGCTTGATGTCAGCTTTAAAGCTTATGATGCCACACAGCCCGCACAAGCCAGCCGCGCGCAACAGATTACCATTGAACACCTACCGACAGCCTCGCCTGTTGAGATGGGCAAGCTCAACCCGGATAACGCGCTGTATGTGATTCAGATGTTGAAACGGGCTATTCAAGGCTGTATGGCGAATGAATTCGCCGGCATGGTCACGGGGCCTGTTCACAAAGGCGTGATTAATGAAGCCGGGCATCCTTTTACCGGCCATACTGAGTTATTGGCAGAAGACAGTCACACCGAACAAGTGGTGATGATGTTAGCCACACCCGGCTTGAGAGTGGCATTAGTCACCACTCACCTGCCCCTTAAGGATGTCCCAGACGCGATTACTCAGCCATTGCTCAGCAAGGTTTTGCACATTACGCATAACGCTTTAAAAAACCAGTTTGGCATCGAAAATCCGCATATTTTGGTGGCGGGTCTGAATCCTCATGCTGGAGAAGATGGTCATATGGGACGCGAAGAGATTGATGTCATCAATCCAGTCTTAGAAGCATTGAGTAGCGAGATGAACTTAAGCGGTCCGCTTCCGGCAGACACGCTGTTTACGCCGAAATATCTAGAGAATGCAGATGCCGTTTTGGCCATGTATCATGACCAAGGTTTACCTGTTTTGAAACATGTAGGATTCGGTAATGCCGTTAATATCACGTTAGGGCTACCCTTTATTCGTACCTCTGTAGATCATGGTACCGCCTTGGATTTAGCAGGCACAGGCAAGGCCGATACCGGCAGTTTTAAATATGCTATCGAAGTCGCTTTAGAGATGATTCAAAGTCGCTCTTAAACAGCGATAAACCCTATGACCAGACGATTTAACCGTCGTTAAATGATTCGCTGACCAATCAAACAAACCAGACAAATAACAGAGCAGATACTATGGCAAGAGAAAAATCAGGTCGTCCTTCGACCCATAAACATAAGAAGCAGTTTGGGCAAAACTTCTTGAATAATGGGCGCATTATTGACCAGATTGTTGCCTCAATCCGCCCCCAGCCTGATGACCATATGGTTGAGATTGGACCAGGTGAAGCTGCACTGACCACGCCTCTCATTGACCGCGTTAAAAAACTCGATATCATTGAAATCGATAATGACTTGATTGGCCCGCTTAAAATCAAATTTGCCATTAAACCGGCTTTTAACCTGCATCACACCGATGCACTTAAATTTGATTATGCAAGCCTACTTGCCGAGTCTGAGAAATCGATACGCATTGTCGGCAACCTACCCTACAACATCTCCAGCCCTTTAATGTTTCACCTTCTCAAGTATGCCGATAAGATTAGCGACATGCATTTTATGTTGCAAAAAGAGGTGGTTGATCGCATCACGGCAAGCCCAGGCGGTAAAACCTTCGGTCGTTTAAGTGTCATGATTCAATATGCCTGTGAAACGGAATATCTGTTTACTGTCGGTCCTGAAAACTTTACCCCACCACCCAAGGTGGAGTCGGCGATTATTCGTTTAGTCCCGCATAAGGTTAAGCCGTTTGTTGCCGATAATGAGAAAACTTTTTCGGATGTGGTTCGTCAATCTTTTAGCCTGAAACGTAAAACCTTACGTAACAATTTAAAAGGCTGGTTAGACACTGAGCAGATTGAATCACTGGGCATTGATCCTGGCGCGAGAGCTGAGACACTGCCGCTTGAGAACTTTGTACAGATGGCAAACTTATATCACCAACTTAAAACCCAAGCATAAAGATTCCAGAAGAGGTTCAGACGATGGCAACTTATGTAATAGGGGATCTACAAGGCTGTTTTGATGAGTTGCAAGACCTATTGCAACACATCAACTATCAACCCAAAAAAGATGTTTTGTGGTTTGTGGGTGACCTGGTAAATCGAGGACCTAAATCATTAGAATGCCTACGATTCGTCAAGCAATTACAAGAAAAGGGCCGTGCTTTTACTGTTTTAGGCAATCATGATTTTCATCTACTTTCTGCCTATGCCGGCTTGCAAAGGTTTCTCTCTAAATCCGATACGCTGGACGACATTCTAAACGCTAAAGATGTTAAAGAGCTGATGGACTGGTTAAGACAGCAACCCTTAATGGTCAGCCATCCTGTTTTTAACGCGGTGATGGTTCATGCCGGAATTCCACCGCAATGGACGATCTCACAAGCGCAAATTTATGCCAAAGAGGTTGAAGTACATCTTCAAGGAAATGATTGGCAAGAGTTTTTAACAAAGCACTTATTTGGTAGCCAACCAAACGAATGGCAAGACACCTTAACGGGCTGGGATCGAATTCGTTATATTGTGAACGCATTTGCGCGCATGCGTTATTGTGATGCCAGTGGAAAATTAGAATTTAAGCTTAAATCGGCACCCTCGGATAAAAACCGCGAGAATACGTCACCGTTCGAGCCATGGTTTGTTTTCCCGAATCGAAAAAATAAAGATTATGAAATTTTCTTTGGTCACTGGTCTACGCTTGGTGCAATTGATGCTTATCAAATACACGCAACCGATACAGGTTGCTTATGGGGTGGTTCATTGACGGCTTATTCAATGGAAGAGAAGCGACGTTACACGGTCGATTGCCAACAACAATGCAAACCAAAAACCAGTAAAAACAGCAAAAAATGACGAATACGTCAGGTATTAAAGGCCGCTAAACGATTATGGACAATCAATTCGATACTGAGCAAAACCAACAAATCCCTTCACCGCAAGAGATGCTCACACGACTGAATCAAGTCAACCCAAAGTACTTTGACCTTAAAGCGATAGAAGACCAGCTGAAAGGCAATAAGATTTGGATTTATGTCCTAACATTACCGGTCAGTGCGATTTTATTGGTGGCCTTTACACTGCTGGGTACTTTTATCTTTGACCAACCCATTCTCAGTTTTGTGGTGACCGCTGCATTGCTTTTTTGGATTGGTAAAATGTTTGATAACCAACAACATCTCTATAAATATGCGGCCAGACAAGAAGTCATTAATCGTATTGCAGAAACCGAACAGGGTTTTGGACTGATTCCCCATTTTAAAAACTTTTTGCCCAATAAATATCGTCACCTTTGGCAATCTGTGCGCAAAGGCAACTACACCTATATTGAACAATATGTACAAGCATTGGTGCTCTTGCAACATAAACTGGAAGCTGAGAAATTTACCCGCATATGGTATCTCACCTACCCACATTTAGACCCGGAGAGTGATGAGAACTATGATTCACAATAGTTAACCGCTTATTAATTTCTAAGATTCTCCTACAAAGCCGTATAAAACAGTGTCGATTAATGACCACCCGTGCATTTCGGTGAAGCAGGTGCCGTCACTAGCACAGCCCACTCTTCCGGCGAATAGGTATGTAATGCTAAGGCATGAAACTGCGGCATCAGTTCAGACAATGCTCGATAGACGGCTTGCTGACGTTTAACTTTACTCACGCCAACAAAATCCTCTGATACTAATGTCATTTTAAAGTGAGACTCTGGCTCTGGCCCTGAATGCGTATGGCTCTCATTCAACAGTTCAAAAAAAGTAATCTTAAAATTTTCGTTAATGGCTTGTTCAATTTGCGGCTGTAACATTGTATACGTCCTGTTTAATCGTTTCTAAAAGCACCTAACCCACGTTAGACTCTTTTTATGATTATTTAATTATAAACCCAATTAGTCCTGCATTCATATATTTTATAACCTTATAACCAAGAATGATTTACATTAGCCTATTACCAACCCAGTCCCTTAAACAGCAGGAATCGACTATGTCACTATTCAAATCCACTCTTCTCATGAGCTTGTTCTTATTCAGCACCTCTCTCTATGCCGATTCCAATAGCGTAAGCACGACGGAGTTTAAACTTAAGCCGACTCCAGAACTGCAAGACCCTACCAGCGACCGTTTTCCTGGAGACCCTGCTGAACATAAAGCTGTCTATATGTTTAATAAAGCCGATGCGGGTTATCAACATGGCATTCTTAACTCAATTCAAGCGATGATTAAAAAGTATGGTGACAATGTCGAAATCGCCGTGGTCGCCATTGGTCCAGGCCTGCATGTATTAGCGAAAGAACCAAAACGTGAAATTGATGCCTTAACCTATGAGCGAGTTGCCAGCTTTGCCAAAGATTACAATGTCCGCTGGATTGCTTGCGGCAATACAATGAATACCATCCACTGGTCTGACGCTGATATGCGCCCGTTTGCAGAGTATTCAGAAGTCGGGGCAGCAGCCCTGATGGAACTTCAAGAAGAAGGCTTTAAATTATTGGTTTGGTAAACAACCCAATACAACCTGACTATTTAATGAAAAAGGCGCTGTTAATTACGATTAACAGCGCCTTTTTGATGGCTTAAATAAAACTGACCAGGCCTGGTGGGTTTATTTAATCTTGTTTTAAAATGACTTCTGATGACTATTGAGAGGCCTTGCAAACACCTTATTTCTAAATTTGTTTCCATATTGGCTTCCCGTGACTATTTTTACTTGCCTAAAAATAGTAACCACAAAAAGGGCACCTGTCCGATACACAAACATAGGTAACACTTTATATCAGATACATAGGTAACA
>CBFCZK010000017.1:0-24836 GCA_965602805.1 uncultured Thiomicrorhabdus sp.
TATTTACTCAATGCAGCTTAAACCTCTACTTTTAACATCGGTTAAAAATGGGGGGGATTACACACCGTTTCTTTTTGTGCATTTGGCCGTTGACCTTGGCCTGTTTCACCTGGTTTAGTGCCTCCACTTCCTACGGGGCTTCCAGGGCTTGTATGATCTGGAATTGCATCAAGATTTGCATTATAAGATTCAGGAGCTAGGATTTTTAGACTATCAAAAGGATAGCTATAATCGACTCTCTTTATTCGCATAACAAGAAAACCTTGAGTGTTTCCTTGATTATCTTTCAACTTCACACCTTGAACACCAATGTCCTTTAAATCTGAAAAAGGTAGTTCTGCTTTGGGTGAAATAAAAGGATAATTTTTCTCTTGAACAATTGAGCTTCTTACCAAATTAATTTTACTTTTAAACCCTTCATCTAATAATATCCGAGCCAAAAGATAAATATCTTTATCAGTATAATCCCTATTTATTTTTACCCACAAAGACCTTTCAACTTCTTGATGTCTCCACTCTAAAAAGACCTTGCTGCCTTCAGCATCAGAAAACCCATAATTAAACAGTTCATTTATTTGCTTCGCACTTCTTGCATAAAAGTAACGAATTATTTCCATAGTCGGAATAAAAACATCCATAGTGTCTAAACCGACCTTACAGTTTTTAAGACAAAGAACTTTGGGAATAAATGGTTTTAATACCTTGTAATTAAGGTATTGCTTACTGAACGAACTTATTTTTGAACCATTTTGCTGAACTGTAATTTGCATTGACTTTATTGGAGCCCAGACTTTTTCGCCATTCTTCCAAACTGAACCAGATGTAAATACTCTTATATCTGTGCAGTTTAAAATAACTTCTATTTGTTCTTCTTCGACAATTTCAGGTGAAAAATAGTTATATGCAGGCATTTTATTGAGAGAGTTAAGGTTTTGATACTCTTCCTTAAACTCTACAAAAATTACAGTGACAGATGAAATTAGAAGATCTGTTTCATCCGCATTTTCATTTTTTTGCAAATCTCGAGGGCAAACAAGACGATAGAAGCGGTCTGATTTAAGCTTTTCTTTAATAGATTCAAAAATAAAACTAGACATGCCGCCTCACACTAAACTGTAGACGGTATAGAAGATGAGTTAAAACTATTATTAAATAATTTTGTATATTATCGTTTAATTTTGTAATTATTAAATATTTTTGGTGTTTACAACAGCGACCTAAAAGATCGTCTGGAAAAAAACCTGAAGGGGAAGGGTTCATAGCTGCCACTAACAAGCAGTTCGCAGGAAAACTTACTTGCTGATTAACACGGGAGATTTCAACCCGCTTACTCTCTAGTGGTTCACGCAAGGCCTCTAAAACATTGCGTGTAAACTCAGGCAGTTCATCTAAAAAAAGCAGACCATTGTGGGCTAAAGAAATTGCACCAGGCCTAGGAATTGAACCACCTCCAATCAGTGCTGCAGAAGAAGCTGTATGATGGGGATTTACAAAAGGTCTCTTATAAAAATTCTCACCACCTATCTCTTGACCCGTAATCGAATGAATCGCTGCACTTTCAATCGCTTCTTGCTGGCTCAACGCCGGTAATAAAGTCACTAAGCGAGAAGCTAACATACTTTTCCCTGAACCAGGCGGACCCACCATAATAAGTGAGTGATGGCCACTCGCGGCTACTTCTAAAACACGTTTAGCCTGTAGTTGACCACTGACATCGGCTAAATCTTGTGGATAATCCAGACTAGGATTACTTACATTAAGATCAGTGCTGGGTTGTGCTATCTGCTCGCCTAACAACACTCGACAGGCGTCCTTCAAATCATCTATCAGCACGAATTTTGAGGACACGTCACTGACCGGCTGAGATAAAAGAGCTTCAGCAAGATTGCCTTCAGGCAAAATACAAATTCTGGAGGCTGCATGCGCAGCCAGCAAGCTGGGCAAAGCCCCCTTGATTGCCCGTACTTCACCATTTAAGGCAAGTTCACCAATGAATTCATAACGTTCTACACTACCGCACTCCAACTGTCCCGTTGCAATCAAGATTCCAATGGCAATTGGTAGGTCATAACGACCTCCGGACTTAGGCAAGTCTGCTGGCGCTAAATTAACAGTGATACGTTTAGGGGGAATCTGAAATCCAGAGCTGAGCAATGCACTACGAACACGATCTTTACTCTCTTTTACAGAAGCCTCAGGTAAGCCGACAATAGACAGTGAAGGCAAGCCATTACTGGCGTGTACTTCAACCGTGACAATAGGGGATTCAATACCATTTAAGGCACGACTGGTAATAGAGGATAGATTCATAACTCGTGCGATATCCGAGTTAAAATTATGACTTGGCTATTTAGTAGAGGCTTCAAGTTCTGCCACCACCTTTTCTAAGGATTCTAACTTAGCACGGGTCTTCGCCAAAACGCCCGATTGAATATCAAATTCGTGGCGACTCACTAAGTCCATTTTTTCGAAGGTACGAGAAAGGGTTGACTTGATTTGATCTTGAACACCTGACGGCATTTGACCTAAGCCTTGCGGTATGACTTCCGCTATCTTCTTAGCCATCTCTTCCATCTGTCTTGCATTTAGCATTTTGCCTTCCTAATAACGATATATATTAATATAAAACTATACCTTTTTCTATGCGGTTAAGCCACAACTACAACACCCCTACAATCTTCAATAAAACTCTGTTTAAAATTTCAAATCCGACTAGGCATATTATCTTAGGCAAGTTATTTTCATGGTAGAATTTGAATAATGAATTGGTTTGATTACGAAATAGAATAAAAGGGTTAAGTATAATGTTTGATACTAAAGATTTGCCTGAAAAAGCGAAACGTATTTTTGGATTGTTAATTGAAGCTTTTGAAGAACAAAACATCAATCCTACGCCATTAAACTATTTTGTTTGGTACCAATACTACAAAGGTGACAACCCTAAGTTTCGTCAAGAGATGGACAGTGTACTAAACGACCCTTTCGGATATAACGACCGTGTAGGTAAGCGGCTTTATGATGAATATCTGACCGAATCGGAAGATGATAGTACTGAGTTTGATCGTGCATTTCGACGTCTAATCGATGTCATGGTGCGAAAAATGGATGCCTGGAGCAATAAGCTCTCAAGCCACACACAAGAACTTGATGAGTGTACGACTAAGCTTTCAGACCCCAATATCAATGCCGAAGATGTTAAAAAAATAACCAATACCGTTTTAAACACCGCTTCATCGATGAAAGAGAGCAGTGCAGCCTTTCAGGAAGAAATGAGCAACACAGCAGATTCCGTTAAAAAACTACGCCAACAGTTGGTTGAAGCACGAGCTGAAGCCATGAAGGATGAGTTGACGGAAGTTGGAAATCGTAAGGCCTTTAACAATGCCATCGAAGAATTAATGTTCAGCGCAAAAGAGAATCCAAATGGTTTATGCCTAGTAATGTCGGACATTGACCACTTCAAGAATTTTAACGACACCTACGGCCACCTGATTGGCGACAGCGTTTTACGTTACTTTGCCAGCCTTATGAAGAAAACCAAAGGTGAAAATGAAACTATTTGTCGATTTGGTGGTGAAGAGTTTGTCATATTAATGGCGGACAGCTCTATCGAGAAAGCCATTGAACGTGCAGAAGAAATTCGTATTGGGATTCAGGCAGCAAACCTTAAACAGAGGAATTCCGACAAACCTCTAAAGACCATTACCTCTTCATTTGGTATCGCACAATTTCACGGCGACAAAGACGATGCGAAAAGTTTTGTGGCGCGTGCCGATGAGGCGCTCTACCTTGCTAAGGAAAAAGGCCGTAACCAAGTGGTCGATGAGACCCAATTGCCCGCTGAAAAACCAAGCGACTCTAAAAAATAAACTTCCTAGCGGTTCGCGCTATCTCATTTAATATCTGTAAACAGTAACCCTAAACAACAAACAATCATCAAGGTTGTTGCACGGGTTTTGGAGCCTTAATGAGTAACGTACCCAAACCAATACGGCGCAATTCATTGCGACGTTTATTTAAGACCAAACGATCATCAAAAGGTCCAATTCTCAAACGATAATAGGTTCTATTAGGTTTATGCAAAGCAGAGACTTGTAAAACCTGACCTAATCTTGCTAATCTCTTCTGCTCTTTAAACGCAACAACCTCCGAACCAAACGTCCCTGCTTGAATGTAATAAGGCGTGTCCAACTTAACAGAAATCGGCTCCACATCGACAACAACCTCTGTCCGACTCAGCCCCTGATAAAAGGAATATTGTTGCATGGAGCTCTCCTCAGCAACAGGAGATAAGTCACCCTCAACAATGGTAGAAGAGAGTGTTATATCAATCGGTTTTTTAAGCACTTCAGGCTGAGGTGGTTGAAGTTTCTGAGAGACTTCTGCAATCGTTGCCGTGGTCGATTCTTGCAAGGCAACGGCGGATTGAAAAATGGTTTTTTCAGCGGGCTCCGTCGACTTAACACCTTTTGATACAAAGTGCTGGGTGACAAAAAAACCAATCAATAACACTGCAGAAACTAAAAAACCAGCTCCCCAGATTAAAGAAACAGAACGTTTCTCCAACTGATGACTGGTTTGCTGTGACTTACGCGTAAAGCCTTTTTTATTACTATGACCGTGTCGATAATCTCGAGCCATTTACATCTTCTCTGGCGCAGACACACCAATAATTGCCAGACCATTTTGCAATACGTACTGAACGGCTACAATCAACGTTAAACGTGCCTGACGAGTATTATCATCTTCGACAATAAACTGACTGGCGTTGTAATAAGAGTGCAAAGCATGCGCCAAATCTTTTAGATAATAGGCAATCTGATGCGGCTCATAAGATAGTGCTGCACGCGCGACAATCTCTGGGTATTTAGCAAGTTCGGTCGCAATATGGGTTTCTTGATCACTCTCTAGAACTTCCAAGCTTGCCAGGCCTGCTTGTAAATCAAGGTTGTAACCTTTTTCGATTGTTTGCTCTAATACACGGCAAATTCGAGCATGTGCATACTGGATGTAATAGACTGGATTTTCATTCGATTTTGACACCGCTAAATCCAAATCAAAGTCCATATGCTGTTCCGATTTACGCTGAACATAAAAGAAACGCGCCGCATCAACACCGACTTCATCACGCAACTCACGCAAGGTGACAAACTGACCACTACGCGTTGACATCGCTAATTTTTCACCCCCACGGTACAGAATCGCGAACTGAACCAATAACACTTCTAAAGCATCAGGATTGGTGCCCATCGCTGTCATTGCGGCCTTCACTCGCGGAACATAACCATGGTGATCAGAACCCCAGATATCAATCAACAAATCAAAACCACGCTCAAGCTTATTGAAGTGATAAGCGATATCCGATGCAAAGTAGGTTTTTAATCCGTTATCACGGACAACAACACGATCTTTTTCATCACCGTAGTCCGTTGAACGGAACCAAAGCGCCCCGCCTTTTTCATAAATTTTATCCGCCGCTTGTAACTTTTCAAGCGCCGCATCAATCACTCCTGTTTCCATCAGAGCACGCTCGGAGAACCACTCTTCAAAGGTCACTCCAAATCCAGACAAATCTTGTTTAATGTCCGACAAGATAGAGTCAACGGCGGCCTTAAAAACCGCTTCATAATGCGTTGAACCCAATAGGTTCTTCGCTTTAACAATCAAACCATCAATATGCTTCTCTTTATCGCCATCTTCCTGACCTTCATCCGCTCTGACGCCGGCAAACACTTCTAAGGCTGTTTTCTTCAGCGTTGAGCCAAACTCCGCTTTGATACTTTCACTGATTTCAAAGATGTAGTCGCCTTTGTAACCATTGCTTGGAAAGGTAAAATCTTCGCCACAAAGTGATAAATAGCGTAACCAGACCGAGGTCGCCAATATGTCCATTTGACGTCCCGCATCATTCACATAGTACTCTTTAGAGACTTTAAAACCGGCAACACTGAGTAGATTGGCGACACTGGCACCATAAGCTGCGCCACGGCCATGACCGACATGCAATGGCCCGGTTGGATTGGCTGAAACAAACTCAACTAATACGGATTTACCTTGACCGACATTACAGCGTCCAAAGTCAGATTTTTCAGTTAATACTTTTTCAACAATCGCGAATTTTGCAGAATCATTGACAAAGAAGTTAATAAAGCCAGGACCGGCAATCTCTACTTTAACCACGGCAGGCTCATCCGCAACCAACTCAACAATTTTTTCAGCCAAAGCACGTGGCGGCATACCTGCTGCTTTGGTCAACATCATGGCCAAATTGGTTGCAAAATCTCCATGCGCTTTATCTCGGGTATTCTCAATATTGATGCGTGGCGATAAGTCTTCAGGAATAATGCCCTGATCTTTTAATTGTTGAACCACATCGGTCAAAATTTGCGCAATTTGCTGCTTCATGAGATTGTCTCTTACCTTGAAAGTTGGGAACACACGAGGCGATTGCCTGAAAAACAGGCAATAACATCGTGCGTTTAAAATCTAACGGGCTATTTTACTAAAAAATGATGTTTTTAAGGATGTATTTTAAACTCACCAGGCCTGGTGCGTTTAAAAAAGAGGTGATTACGTCATATATCGCTCTTTATTCACCTCAATACACCTAGAATTTAACCTTAAAAATGATCTATAAAAAAACCACCAGGCCTGGTTAGGCCTGGTGGTTTTAGCAAAGCTCAAATTTCAATACAGAAACTTAACTTTCGTCGGTGACTTTCTTGACCGGTGCTTTTTTAGCCACTGGCTTTTTTACCGCAGGTTTCTTAGCAGTCGGCTTCTTAACCGGCGCTTTTTTGACCGCTGGTTTTTTAGCAGCAGGCTTCTTGGCGGGAGCCTTCTTAGCAGCCGGTTTTTTGACCGCTGCCTTTTTCGGAGCCGCTTTTTTAGCGCCGGCTCGACCGCGTTTCTTAGGTTCAGGCGCTTCGTCTAAACGCTTCTGACACTCTTCTAAAGAGAGTTCTAAAGCCTCTTCGTCTTTAGCGATTTTAGCGTTTTTCTTAGTCACCATATCGGTAATATAAGGCCCCCAACGGCCTTTAAGTATTTTGACGTCCGTCCCTGTAAACGTTCTGATAATCTTATCGGCATCTGCTTGAATCTTGGTTTCAATCAGAGCAATAGAGTCTTCTAAGCTGATACTTAGAGGATCAAGGCCTTTCATTGGGCAGTACATTTTTTCGCCATATTGCAAATAAGGTCCAAAAGGTCCTTGTTTGGCAATAATCATCTGGCCTTTTTCAACGCCAAACTCAGAGCCATCAACCGCTTTTGCGCTGAAAGACTCCGGAATTTCACCGACTTCACGTGGTAACTTGAACAGTTCCAAAGCATCTTCAATCTTCAGTAAATCCATTTTTTGACCTGGCATTAAGCTGGCAAAGGTTGGCTTTTCTTCATTCTCACCATCGCCAACTTGAACATAAGGTCCAAAACGGCCGATTTTGACAAACATCGGCTTACCACTCTCAGGGTGATTACCTAATAAACGCTGTTGCCCAGCTTCTTCACGTGAGACCAACTCTGCGGCTTCAACACGAGGGTGGAATTTGGTATAAAACTCCTCCAGCATATCCTGCCATTCAAGCTGTCCCTTGGCGATCGTATCGAACTTACTTTCAACTTTAGCGGTAAATTGGTAATCCAAAACATCGCCAAAATGCTTGGTTAAGAAACTGGTAACAATGCCTGCAATATCGGTAGGAAACAACTTATTCTTCTCTGTACCGGCCATCTCAGTCAAACTTTCAGCGGTCACCTCACCATTACTTAATGTCACTTGGCGATAAACCCGTTCTTTACCTTCACGATCTTCTTTTACCACATAACCACGCTGCTGAACGGTATCGATGGTCGGTGCATAGGTTGAAGGACGTCCGATGCCCATCTCTTCAAGTGTACGTACCAAGCTGGCTTCATTGTAACGCGGCGGTGGGCGACTGAAACTTTGACGCGCGCCTAATTCGGCCACGCTTACAGACTGACCGACGGTCATAGGAGGTAATAAACCGGTCTCTTCACCCGAACCGAAATCATAGACTTTTAAGAAACCTTCAAAAGTAACTACTTCGCCTTTCGCTGTCAGCTTGTCGCTTGGTAAGCCATCAATCCCGACATCTACCGTGGTACGTTTAAGCTGAGCATCGGCCATTTGCGAAGCGATCGCACGACGCCAAATCAGTTGATATAAACGCTGTTCATTGCGTTCACCAGGAACAATATCCGTGGTAAATTCAGTCGGGCGAATCGCTTCATGCGCCTCTTGCGCATCGGCATTTTTGGTTTTATATCGACGTGGCACACTGAATTCCGGGCCATAGTTTTCAACAATCGCCACCCTGGCCTGTTCAATTGCAGTTTCTGATAAATTAACAGAATCCGTTCTCATATAAGTGATCTTTCCAGACTCGTATAAACGCTGTGCAACCATCATAGTCTGCTTAACCGAGAAACCTAATTTTGAAGAGGCTTCCTGCTGTAAAGTTGAGGTGGTAAACGGCGCTTTTGGACTGCGTTTAGCCGGCTTTTCTTCTAGTGAAATAACCGACAAATTACTTTTGGCAACGGCTTCCAAAAAGGCCGTGGCTTCTTCTTCAGTCTCGAAAGTTGCGGTACGTTTTACATCCAATTTACCAACGGCTTTTTGTGCCCCGTCTAACAGATCTAAGGCACCTTGTACGCGGTAAACAAAATTTGACTCATAGGCATCTACTTCTCTTTCACGTTCGACAATTAAGCGAACCGCGACCGATTGCACACGCCCTGCAGACAATCCCGTTCGAATCTTCTTCCATAAAACAGGAGAGAGTTCAAAACCTACAATACGATCTAATACACGACGGGCTTGCTGGGCATTGACGACATTCATATCCACCGTGCGCGGTTCTGCTACGGCTTTTTGGATAGCGGGTTTAGTAATTTCGTGAAAGACGATACGTTTGGTGGTTTTAACATCCAACTTAAGCGCTTCGGCAAGGTGCCAGGCGATTGCTTCACCCTCGCGATCCTCATCCGTCGCCAACCATACGGCCTCGGCGGTTTTGGCGATTTTTCTGAGTTCTGCCACGGTTTTCTTTTTATCCGGCGAGATTTCATAGGTCGGTTCAAAGCGATTCGCTAAATCAATCCCCATGCCTTTTTTCTGCATATCTCGAATATGACCATAACTGGACAGCACGGTAAAATCTTTACCCAAATACTTCTCAATGGTCTTAGCTTTTGCCGGGGACTCCACGATCACCAAATTTGTCATATGTTTTTTACTCAATATTATGTAATGAGACCTATGCACAATTTAAACAGCGCCTAAAGGTCTCGTAATGAAATTACTTCTTTTTTAAGGGTGCAAAATTTTTCACCAATTTGCAAACACTTAATTCAAATTTACGGCTTATTTTCAATCTTAGCCGATTTATACACAAAAATACCCGTACTTTATGCCTAGTTTTCACTTACTAAATAAACAAAACATTGCTATAGTAAGTAATAATTCATTAGCTTTACTTTGGAGACCTTTTCAGGCCCTCAAGGTAAGTACAAAAGGTTCAAGATGACTAGCGCTTCGCAGAATGCCATTCAACATCGATCAGCACAACTCTTATTGATTGGTTCAGATAAGAATTCTGAAGAGTTTTTGCGCACTATACTCGAAGAAGAAGGCTTTCAACTCACTTTTGTAAAAAATGCTACAGCCGCTCAACAACTTATCTTTGAAAAGGCCGCTTCTTCTTACGATGCTTATTTATTTGATGAACCCTATGACCATCAACAAACTCAGCAAAACCTAGAACTATTGCAGGCTTTAAAAAACAATACTCAATATGCCATTGTTCCTGCGATTTTCCAAACCAACAACCAAGACACTCGCGAAATTCAGCACTGTCTGGACAATGGGGCTTATTTCTACCTATTAAAACCCTTCACCAAAGAGCTGCTTTTATCTGTTTTAAATGCCGCTTTAAAGGGATTTACCAGCCATCAAGAATTAACTCGACGCATTACGGACATTGAAAATACGCGCCCTCTTATTCAACAAGCCCATTTTCAAATTAAAACCGTTGAGGATGCCAAAAGCCTCTCTTCGGTACTTGCGTACATTACCCCGAACCCTAAAGAGACCTGTGTGGGTTTATTTGAATTAATGTTGAATGCGATTGAACACGGCAACCTCAATATCTCTTATCTTGAAAAAACCGAGTTAATCAAAAAAGATGGCTTACAAAAAGAGATTTGTAGACGATTGTCTTTAGCAGAAAACAGTGCAAAAAGGGTTAGCATAATTTTTAATCGAACCCCCGAAAAACTGGAGTTTACCATTTCAGATACGGGTAACGGGTTTGACTATTTGCCCTATTTAGATTTTTCTATTGAGCGTGCTATGGATAACCATGGCCGTGGCATTATGATTGCCAATAAATTAAGCTTTGACGAACTTGAATTTCAGAATAACGGCTCGAAAGTGACTGGTAGAATTAATTTAAATTAAAGTCCCTTGAGTTTTGATAACAGCAAAAGACCATAACTGCATTATCTCTAATACAATCTATCTATGAAATTCTTCGCCAGCGTCCTGCTGACATCGCCTCAATATCCCCCGACAACTCCAACATCATCAACTGGCCTTGAATCGCTGACACAGGGATTTTACTCAATACCAACAACTCATCCAAGCCAATGGGTTCATAACCAATATGCGCTAAAATAGGGGATTGCGATGAACGCAATTTTTCATCCATCCCCAGCAATTCAAAAGGCAACTGCTTACTGTTAGAAGCGCTCTGTTGCGGTCTCATCGAGAGTTGAATAAGCGCAGACAACTCTTCAAAAATATCTTGCCCTGACTCCACCAGTTTTGCACCCTGTTTAATCAGTTGGTGACAACCTTTAGCTTGCGGGTTATTGATTGAACCCGGTACAGCAAAGACTTCCCGACCTTGTTCGATGGCGATTTTCGCGGTAATCAACGACCCACTTTTAAGCGCGGCCTCAACCACCAGCGTGCCGACACTCAAACCACTGATAATTCGATTGCGACGTGGGAAGTTAAAGGCTAAAGGCGGCGTCCCTAAAGGAAATTCGGAAATCATCAGACCCTCTTCGGCAATTTGGCGCGCAAGATTTTGATTCGCTGCAGGATAGATACGATCCAAGCCCGTGCCAATCACCGCAATCGTTTTCCCCAAACCTTGCAGCCCACCCTGATGCGCGGCGGCATCAATACCTAATGCTAGACCACTGGTAATGGTCAGCCCTTGATTTGAAAGATGCTGGGCGAAATCTTTGGCAATATTCACCCCCTGCTTAGAGGCATGCCGGCTACCGACAATCGCTAATTGAGGGTCTTTGAGGAGCTCTACATTGCCTCTGGCGGATACTAAAATCGGTGCATCATCAATTGAGGCCAGCAAGTCGGGATAGTCAGCAGAACCAATCGGTAGGTAATTTTGGCTAGACTGCTCTCCCCACAGCAAAGCTGCATCTACCAGGCCTGGTCGCTCTGCAGAAAATAAGCTTTCCTGTTGCTTTTTAGTGAGTATGCCACTGTTTTCCCACTCACTTTTACCCGAGTTTACCGCAACTTGCAGCGAGCCAAAATAGACCAGAGTGTCTTGTAACTGTTTCAGAGAGACATGACTTAGGTGAAGCGCCAGTAAGTTAGGAAGATCAAAGCTGGGTAAATCGGAAAAATTTGACATAGTTCGCTATAATATGAGAATTGATTAAACCAAGTATAACTGAAGCATAAAAAACACTATGGAAAAACTTGATATCGTTCTCTACCCTGAAGCAGGCTTAAGAGAAATCTGCGCACCCATCCCTGAAATGACGGATGATTTAGATAAACTCATCGATGATATGTTCTACACGATGTATGACGCCCCTGGCATCGGTTTAGCGGCACCGCAAATCGCCGTTCAGCAACGTTTGATTGTGGTCGATATTTCTGAGAGCAATGATCAACCGATTGCTCTACTGAACCCTGAAATCGTCCAAAGTGCCGGTACGATTGAGTGGGAAGAGGGATGTCTTTCTATGCCAGGAATTTACGCCAGCGTCACCCGTCCAAGCGACATTCTGGTTCGCGGCATGAACCGTGATGGCAAAATGATTGAATTTGAAGCCAACGACCTATTGGCGGTTTGCATTCAACATGAAATCGACCACCTGAATGGCAAGATGTTTATTGACCACCTTTCTGGTCTGAAACGTAGCCGTGCCATTCAAAAATTCCGCAAGTCCCTTCTTCAACAAGAGTCCTAAATTCATAATGCCAACCACTGCAAACATTTCATCTCACCCTGCACAACCGTTAAGAATTATTTTCGCAGGCACACCTGAGTTTTCGGTTTCGCCTTTACAGGCTCTGCTTGACTCTGAACATGAAATTATCGGTGTTTACACTCAGCCCGATCGTCCAGCAGGTCGTGGTCGTAAACTGACGGCCAGTCCCGTCAAGACATTGGCTTTAGAGCATAACCTACCGGTATTTCAGCCTGAAAACTTCAAAGCAGAAGAAGCTTGCCAGCAACTTGCGAATTTAAAAGCGGATGTCATGGTGGTGGTCGCTTACGGTTTGATTCTGCCCAAATCGGTGTTGGAGACGCCAACCTTTGGTTGCTTAAATATTCACGCCTCTCTGTTACCAAGATGGCGTGGTGCAGCACCGATTCAACGCGCGATTGAAGCGGGCGATGCTGAGAGTGGTGTCACCATTATGCAAATGGATATTGGTTTGGATACCGGTGATATGTTGCACAAGGTGGCCACCAAAATCACCGCCGAGGATAATTCCCAAGCGTTACATGACCGTTTGAGTCGCTTAGGCTCTGAAGCTTTAATGGAAACCTTAAAGAGTATGCAAAACCAGGCATTACATCCTGAAAAACAGGATGAAAGCCTGGTCACCTATGCCCACAAACTCAGCAAAGCCGAAGCGGAAATCGACTGGTCTCAATCCGCTGAATCGATTGTACGTAAAATACAAGCGTTCAACCCTTGGCCAGTGGCGTTTACTAACTTTCAAGACAAGCCTTTGAGAATTGGGCAGGCGAAGCAACTTTTAAACGATGAATTTGCTGCACACACTCAGTATGTTGATCCCGAATTGCTCGCACAAAACTCACCAGGCCTGGTGCTTTCAAGTAATAAAACAGGCGTCGTCATAATGACAGGCACTCAGCCAATTTTACTGCAACAAATACAACCTTCAGGTAAGAAGATGATGTCCGCCTATGACTTTGCTTTATCCCGCCCTATACTCGGAGTTTGTTTAAAGTGAGTCACTCTTCAGAGCATAATCCCGTGCGAAGCACCTCGCCAAACACGGCAATAAACAGCCGTTTTATCGCCCTTAAAATCTGCTTAACAGTGATTGAGGGTGGCCGCTCTTTAAGCCAAGCGTTACCTGAAGGCTTGGCGCAATTCTCTGATCGACGCGAACGTAACTTCACCCAAAACCTAGTCTTAGGGACTTTACGTTGGCAGTATCGATTAGAAGCCATTCGCAGCCATCTACTGAAGAAAAAACTTAAAGACAAAGACGAAGACATTAACCAGCTTATTTTATTGGGTTTGTATCAGATTTTGTATATGGAAACCCCAGAACATGCGGCAGTTTCAGAAACTGTTGCTCTGGTGCCTAAGCTTAAAAAGCCATGGGCTAAAGCGCTGATGAATGGGGTTTTACGAACATTCTTACGCGAAAAAGAGGCTATTTGTGCTGAAGTCGACTTAAAGCCAGCCTTTCGTTATGCGCATCCGCAATGGATGGTGCGCGAACTGCGTAAAGCTTACCCTAATGATTGGGAGAAGATTCTCGCCGCCAACAACGAGATTGCACCACTGACGTTACGCGTCAATAGCATGCAGCAAAGCCGTGAAGCTTTGCTGCTCAAGCTAACGGAAGCAGGCGTTGAGGCTGAACTTCATCCGACAGCACCGCAGGGCATTGTCTTGCTACAAGGTGCCGACATCACTAGCCTGCCGACTTATGAAGAAGGTGGCTTTAGCGTGCAAGATCCCGCCGCACAACAAGCAGCGAATATTTTAGATCCGCAACCCGGTGAACGTATCTTGGATGCTTGTGCCGCCCCCGGCGGCAAAACCACTCATTTGCTCGAGTTATCTAACAATGAAGCCAAGGTGTTTGCCCTAGAGAAAGAACCTGAACGTTTAGAACGCCTGTCTGAAAACCTCTATCGTTTAGAGTTAGAAGCAGAATATCAAGCAGGGGATGCTTCTTTGCCAGACACCTGGTGGGACGGCGAATTGTTTGACAAGATTTTACTGGATGCTCCTTGCTCGGCAACCGGGATTATTCGTCGTCATCCGGACATCAAATGGCACCGCACTGAAGAAGACATAGAAGAAGTTGTGGCCACTCAGGCGGCAATTTTAAAAGCCTTATGGCCATTATTAAAACCCGGAGGAAAACTGCTCTATGCAACCTGTTCGATTTTGCCACAAGAGAATACTCTGCAAATGCAGCACTTTCTAGCAGAAGAAGCCAGTGCCAGAGAGATTCCAATTGAAGCGGTTTGGGGTGAAGTATCCGACAGCCCAGGTCGGCAAATTTTTCCAGGTACAAATGGCATGGATGGTTTCTTTTACTGCTTGCTTGAAAAACTCTAATCCTATGAATTCTATTGCTTTCACATCAAGTCTCACCAGAACATCTCTGGCAATTCGCTTAATCGTTTTCTGCAAAGATTTAACCAGGCCTGGTCATTTAAAAAAGGCCTTACAAGAGCACTTAAAATGTTCTTTTATCAACGCCATTTTTCTGATTTTTATCGCCATCATCAGCACAACTAGCATTATGAACACCGCGCAGGCCAGTGATGAAATCATGATTATCCGCGTCAGCGACTATCAGCAAGATAAAAATCTACTACTCGATTCAGAAAGCCATTTCAACCTCCCTGAAGCCGTTATAAAGGCGATTGACCATGAAATTCCGCTGATTTTTACCACTGAAATCGTACTCAGTGAAAAAAGCCAACGTTTGGGTTTCGACTATGAACGTACTCGGGTTTCAATTGAATATCAGACACGCCTTTATGTCGAAGGCGTAAACCGACGTTACTTCCTTTATAACTTGCGTAACCGTAAGGAACAGAGCTTTAGCAGCTTAGAATCCGCGTTACTCACATTAGGAACATTGCAAAGTTTTCCGATTATCCCGCTTTCAGAATTACACCCTAAACAGCACTACACCCTAAAAATGAGAATTTCATTGGACCACTGGCAGCTACCGGCTCCCTTATTGATGGAAGCGCTATTTAAAAGCCACTGGCAGTTAAACAGTGATTGGTACGAAGTCAGCATACAAACACCTGGAAGTTGGTTATAGTGAAGGCCACAACGCGCTACAATGACGAGACAATAACACAGGATAATTTAATGAACCGTGATTGGAAGAGCAACCAATGAACTCTCGTTTTTGGCGTTTTTTAAAACAGTATGGCTGGATTACTCTAATTTCCAGTGTCCTGCTGATTTCACTCATCATTATGAGTCAAATTTTGCAAAACGCATCCAGTTTCGCAGACACCTATTCCGCTCTACTGTTCTTCACCTTTGGCGGCGTTGGCATTCTCCTGTTTGTGCTCTTTAAAACCCTGTGGGGCTTAAGATTACAACGTAAAAGAAATGTCCCCGGCAGTAAAATCACGGTCCGCTTAACTACCATTGCAACCTTAATGCTCGGCGTTCCCAGCGCCATCATTTTCTACTTCTCTTTGACCTTTATTCAACAAGGCATCAACCAATGGTTTGATGTCAAAACCGAAACCGCTTTGGAGAATGCTTCGGCACTGGTACGCACCTCACTTGACAACAAAACCCGCGACATGCTCAATCTAACGCTTGCCGCAGCGAAGGATAAAAGCCAGTCACTCGCTATTTCACCGATTATCGAAGTCAGTAAACTGCGAACCCTGCTTAATGCTCAAGAAGTCGCTTTATATCATTCCAACCAACAACTTATCGCCTTCAGCAGCGAAGAAATTAGTGATATTTTACCGCTGCCACCTGGAGACAACCTGTTCCAACAAATCCGTCAGAAAAAAACCTATGCGGCGATTGAAAGCAGTCAAGAGCCAGGTTCTGTAGAAGAGTTTATACGCGTCATCATCCCATTCTCCGATCTCGATTTGGCGGGAAATTATGCCTTACAAGTGCTGTTCCCTATCCCCAGAAAGATGACTCAACTCGCTGAGTCCGTGGCCCTCGCCACTGGCCAATACAAAGAACTCTCCTATTTAAAAGGGCCGTTAACCGCCAGTTTTACACTCATTCTTTCCATGGTATTACTGCTCACCTTAGTCACCGCAGTACTCTTTACCATTCAAGCCGTACAAAACTTTACACGCCCTATTCGTACTCTCGCACGTGGTACAAAAGCCGTCTCAAAAGGCGATTACAGTGTCAAAATGACCATCAAAGACAATGATGAATTTGGAGATTTGACCCAATCCTTTAACGATATGATTCAGCGTATTTCCAAAGCTCGAACCGATATAAAACTCGGTCACCAACAGACCGAGGTTCAGAAACTCTATCTGCAAGCAGTCATTAAAAACCTCACCAGTGGTGTACTCACACTGGATATGAACCTGCGGATTCGCACCACCAATGATGCTGCGCAAAAAATCCTCAATACTGATTTAGCCAGCCATGCAGGACAACGTATTGATGAATGGGTTGAGTATGAGCAAAATGCGCACTTACATGAACTGTTTGCACACATCACTCCCCTATTCAAACAAGGCGCTACCCCTTGGAATTTACAACAAGAATTTTCCTGTAAACAAGGTCAAAAAATCCTCATGATTCATGGCTCAACCTTGCCAAGTATCGATAAGAAAATTGGCGGATATGTCATCGTAATAGACGATGTTACCGAGATGGTTCAGGCACAGTTAAATGCCGCATGGAGCGATGTCGCGCGCCGCTTGGCACATGAGATTAAAAACCCTTTAACACCCATTCAACTTTCGGCAGAACGTCTAAATTATAAACTCCATGCCAAGCTTGCAGCTGAAGATCAAGCCTTACTTGAACGTATGACCAACACCATCATTGAACAAGTCTCCACCATGCAAACTCTGGTACAAGCCTTCTCTGATTACGCCAATACGCCAGAAGTGCTGTTACAAAACACCGACCTTAACCGTCTCATTAATGATATCGCAGAAATGTATCGTGCCCCTTCTGCCACCTGGAAAGTAACAACACAGCTTGCTGAGGATTGCCCTATACTCCTCGCAGACAGTGCCCGCTTGCGACAGCTGTTGCATAACCTCATAAAGAATGCCATTGAAGCAACCGAGAACACAATCCTACCGTGCATTAAAATTACGACGATCTGCCAAGATACTGAAAACATGACGCTCAGCATCTGTGATAATGGACCGGGGATACCTGAAGAGTCTCAAAACTGGATTTTTGAGCCCTATGCCTCTGATAAACCTAAAGGCACTGGGCTAGGCCTGGCGATTGTGCGTAAGATTGTCGAAGAGCACCGTGGTAAAATTACGCTGAATTCTTCACCGAATGATGGCACCTGTTTTATAATTACTTTACCCGTAATATCGAGTGAAAATGAAGGACCTAAATGAAAGCAGGTAAGCTATTAATTGTCGATGACGAAAAAGACATCCGAAATTTAATGGAAGAAATTTTTGTTGAAGAAGGCTATCAAGTTGAAACTGCCGCAAATGGTGTACAAGCCCAAAATGCCTGGCGCAAAACATTACCTGACGTCATATTCCTCGATGTATGGATGCCCGATATCGATGGTATTTCACTGCTTGCGGATATGCAAAAAGAACATGTTTTAGATCATGCGAAAGTGATTATGATGTCTGGCCACGGCACCATTGAAACCGCCATCGAAGCCACCAAGCTAGGCGCCTATGACTTCCTGGAAAAGCCGCTTTCACTGGCTAAACTCATTGTCACTGCGGAACGCGCGTTCGAACACAATCGATTAAATCAAGAAAACCGCCAACTCAAACAGAAACAACCTGAACAGTTTTTACCCGTCGGAAAAAGCAAAGTTATTATTCAACTCAGAGAGACCATTGAGCGTCTCTCTAAATTCACCATGCCGATTTTAATCACTGGCGAACCAGGTTCAGGAAAACACCACATCGCTCGTGCTTTGCACAAAACCAGCAGTCGTAAAGACTATGCCTTGGTTGAGATATCGGCGATTGACTTCAACCGTTTGGCAGACGAAGTTGCGCAAGACCCACTAAAAACAGTATTGCGAGAAGCCCATAATGGCACTCTAGTGGTTGCCAACCTGGAACAGCTAACCGCTAATTCACAGAATATTCTAGCCACGTTAATTCAAAAACAGGTCTACCAAGCCACGCCTGCCAATGATGCGATTGCAATGGATATCCGCTTGATTGCCTTATCTAAAAATGATTTAGAGCAATCCGTCCTAGAAGGTCGCTTTAGAGAAGACCTTTATCAACGCTTAAAAGTGATGCCTATTCATCTTCCGGCTCTGCGCCAACACACTGAAGACATTCCGGAGTTAGTAGACTTTTTTGTAAATCACTTTGTAACGCAAGAAACCCTTGAATATCGCCATTTTAGCGTACCCGCACAAAACGTTTTACGTCAATATGGATGGCCTGGAAACTTAAAAGAGCTGAAAAACTTAATCCAACGCATCCTTATTTTGGGTCGTGGCGAAGTCACCGATTCTGAAATAAAAAGTGCCTTGCTAAAAACGGACAGTGCTGTGGAACAGGACTCTACAGTAGATACTTCACTGCTTTTAAAAGAGGCTAAAGATAAGTTAGAAGGCGCTTATTTAAGCCAATTACTACGTGAAACGGGTGGTAACGTCTCTAAAACGGCAAAACGCTCAGGCATTGATAGAACCAATCTCTACCGTAAATTGAAAGCGCTTGGAATTGACCCTAAAAATCCAACCTAAAGCGACTCAAATATCTGTAAGAATGCTGTTCTACAGAATTTAAACCACTTTAAGAGACCTTTGCAAACGTTAGGTGCGTGCAAAAGACTCTTTAACCACAAAGACATATAAAACTATGAATATCGTAATCTTAGGTGCAGGCCAGGTAGGCTCTTCTCTTGCGGAATTATTGGCGAATGAAAACCATGATGTCACCGTCGTTGACTTAGACAGTCTGCATTTGCAAAGACTGCAAGATCGCCTAGATATTCGTACCATTTGTGGTCACGCCTCGCATCCAGACATACTCGCGCAAGCTGGTTTGGAAGATGCCGACATGCTGATTGCCGCCACTCAAAATGATGAAACCAATATCGTCGCTTGTCAGCTTGCCCATATCATGCACAAAACCGGGACTAAAATTGCCCGAGTGCGCAGCCGTTCATATTTAGACCACCCCGAATTATTTGATAAAAACAACGACAACGCCATTCCCATCGACGTATTAATCAGTCCGGAAAGCCTGGTAACAGACTATATATTACAGCTTATTGATTACCCAGGATCTCTACAGGTAATCGACTTTGCTGATGGTAAAGTCCGCATGGTTGCGATGCGAGCTTACGCAGATGGCTTACTGGTAAACAATGAAATCCGTACCCTTAATGAGCACCTTCCAGCCCACATCAAAACACGTATCGTCGCCATTTATAGACGTGATGAAGTTGTCATGCCAACCGGTGACACCATTATACAAGCCGGTGATGAGGTTTTCTTTTTGGCAGAACCGAAACACATCTCGGCGATTGTTTCTGAGCTACGTCATAAAAAAGAGCGACCATCGCGTAATATCATGATTGGTGGTGGTGGTAATATCGGTTTCAGCTTAGCTCAAGCGCTGGAAGATGACCATCAAGTTAAGCTGATTGATCGCAATATGAAACAGGCCCGCGAAGTGGCTGAAAAGCTAGACCACACCATCATCATTCATGGGGATGTCTCCGATAAGGATCTTCTTCTAGAAGAAAATATTGATGAAATAGACCTATTTGTCGCCGTCACCAATAGCGATGAAGCCAATATCATCTCTGGCATGCTTGCTAAAAAGCTCGGTGTAAGACGCGTTATCGCATTGGTAAACAATCAATCGTATGTCGAACTGATTCAACTTAACAGTATTGATGTCGCCATCTCGGCAGACAGCATCACCACCAGTAATTTATTGCATTACATGCGCCAGGGAGACACCGTCAAAGCGGCGACCTTAAGACGTGGTGCCGCAGAGGCGATGGAAGTTATTGCCCATGGCAGTGAAAACAGTTCTGCCATTATAGGCAAAAAAATCGGCGACATCCCTTGGCCAGCTGACATTACCATCGGTTGTATCATTCGTGATCAAGAGGTCATCATTGCCCATCGTAGTTTAGAAATAGAAGCCGAAGATCATGTCATTCTATTTCTGACGGATCCTAAGAGTTCTGCGGAAGTGTCCAAACTCTTCTCGCCTGACGTGAAACAGAGTTGGTTTTAGTTTGTAAGTTCCAGCAGCGTAAATTCTCAACAGAACTCGGTTTAAAATGATGATGAAAGGTTAATCTCCCACAATGCATTCCAAAATTATCTTAAAAGTACTTGGTTTATTACTTATGGTCTTCAGTGCCAGCCTAGTACCGCCCGTCCTGATTGCCCTCTATTATCAAGATGGTGCCCTCATGGCCTTTACCAACGTTTTAATCGGAGTATTGGTGCTGGGATTACTGCTTTGGTATCCGGTACGCAAGCATAAACAGGATTTAAAGATCCGCGACGGTTTTTTAATCGTCGTCATGTTCTGGACCGTATTAGGATTTGTCGGGGCCTTACCTTTTTACATCGAAAAAGAAGTTCCGCTGAGTTTAACCGATGCCATTTTTGAGTCCTTCTCCGGTTTAACGACCACGGGTGCAACGATTCTGACAGGCCTGGATTCAATGCCACACGCTATTCTCTGGTATCGCCAACAACTGCAATGGATGGGCGGCATGGGGATTATCGTTTTAGCCGTCGCCATATTACCAATGCTCGGCATTGGGGGGATGCAGCTCTATCGTGCTGAAACGCCTGGCCCCGTTAAAGATTCAAAAATAGCCCCGCGTATTTCAGAAACCGCTAAGGCACTCTGGTATATCTATGCTGGCCTGACCCTTTCTTGTGCTATTGCTTATTGGTTCGCAGGCATGAGTTGGTTTGATGCCTTCACGCACAGTTTTTCGACGGTTGCCATCGGAGGTTTTTCCACCCATGATGCCAGTATTGGCTACTTCAATAGCGTCTCTGTTGAAAGTGTCGCCATCTTCTTTATGATTGCATCCGGTATCAATTTCGCACTGCACTTCACCGCCTTTAGACACATGAATGGCTTTGCCTATTTTCGCGACCCAGAATTTAAGGCCTATATCAGCCTATTGATTATTGGCATTTTGATTGCCACCAGTTACCTCTATCTGCATCAAGTCTATCCAACCCTTGAAGATGCGTTCCGTTACGGACTTTTCCAAACCGTCTCCATCGCCACAACCACAGGCTTTGCAAACACTGAGTTTTCCGTTTGGCCTGCTTTCTTACCGATTATGCTTATCTTTATGAGCTTTATAGGCGGCAGTGCCGGCTCTACCGCCGGTGGTATGAAGATGATTCGTTTTGTGTTGCTCTTTAAACAGGGTATGCGTGAAATTAAAGGCTTGTTACACCCTAATGCCATTATGCCGGTTAAACTCAATGGCAAAAGCATTCCTGAGAAAGTCATGACCGCTGTCTGGGGCTTCTTCTCGGTTTATGTCTTTACCTTCGCCATTTTGATGCTGGCGATTATGGCCTTAGGCGTGGATCAAACCACCGCCTTTTCTGCTATTGCAGCGATGATGAATAACTTAGGCCCAGGATTAGGCGAAGTCGCGTCCAACTATCAATCTATGAGCGATCCAGTTAAGTGGATTCTGACTTTTGCGATGTTACTCGGTCGACTTGAAATTTTCACCCTATTGGTTCTATTCACCGCCGCTTTCTGGCGTAAATAGACCGAATAATTGAGCCGTATATGAATCACGATAAGAAACAAACTTCTGCCGAAAAGTGGGATGCTAAATACGCAGATGCTCAGTTGCAAGATACGGTTAATCCTTGCTTTGTTCTCGAACAGCACAGTCGTGTTTTACCCTTTAAAGGTCAAGCGCTCGAGTTGGCATGCGGCTTGGGTGGCAATGCCCGTTTTCTAGCGTCATGTGGTTTAAAAACCCATGCTTGGGATATCTCCGATAATGCCTTAACGATTCTGAATAACTGGGCGAGCCTTAATCACCTACCTATCGAACCGTTGATTACCGATTTAGAACAGATGATTCTGCCCTATCAGCAATTTGATGTCATTGTGGTCAGTCGTTATTTAGACAGAACTCTATTCTCAGCTATCCAAGATGCACTTAAACCGGGTGGATTACTCTTCTATCAGACCTTTTTAGCCCCTATACAAGACAATGCACCGCAAAACCGAGACTTTTATATTCAGCCTAGCGAATTCAACCAGGCCTGGTCAAACCTTAAAACAGAAGTCTATGGTGAAGGTTGGTTAGCCAGTGAAAATAGCGCGATAGAGCCGTCTACAAGTGAAGTGAAACACCGTTATGCTTGGTATATCGGCCGTAAAATGGCGTGATAAAATCATTCAATCTTTCGCCCATTAACATTGGTTTTATCTTAGCTATCCTCGGCACCGCGCTGTTCTCGCTAAAATCCATATTCATTAAACTCGCCTATGCCGAAGGCTTGGATTCAGACAGCGTACTGATGATCCGTATGGCGATTGCCCTGCCGATTTATCTAGTGATTCTATTCTGGTTAACGCGTGTAAAAACCAAGCCAGATAATCTCCGCTCGAAACTCTTAAAAATCACTTTTTTAGGGTTTATCGGTTACTACCTTTCTTCTTACTTAGATCTGAAAGGTCTAGAGATGATCTCGGCACAACTCGAACGCCTGACTCTATTCACCTATCCGATTATGGTCGCCATTTTAGGCGCGCTGTTTTTCAAGACCCCCATCACTCGAAAAGTCTTACTGGCGCTGGTAATCACCTATGGAGGACTTTTGGTTGTGTTTGTTAAAGAAACCTCACTCACTGGTGCACAAGTGCCTCTGGGTACACTATTGGTCTTTCTAGCAGCCTTAAGCTTCTCTTTCTATGTATTATTTGGCAAACAGGTCATTCATGAGGTTGGTAGCTTGTGGTTCACCAGTATCGCCATGGCGATCTCTAGCTTTTTCGTGCTACTGCACTTTGGCATTTTTAGTGATTTTACCGGTCTGAACGTTACACCAATGGCATGGCTGTGGTTGGGATTGTTGGCGATTGTCAGCACCGTGATTCCAAGCTTTATGATTAGCGAAGCCATCGCCAAAATTGGCCCTGCACAAACTGGCATTGTTGGCATATTAGGGCCGATTGTGACAATGGGGTTGGCGATTACCATTCTCAATGAACCTTTTACCGTTTGGCATGCTTTGGGGATGGTTTTGGTGATTGGTGGTGTGGCGTTGTTGACGATTAGAAGTAAACCTGCGGTTTAAATGTAATCGGGAAACTAACAAGCCTAACAATTATATTTTTACTGCACGAAAACTGCATGCCGAGTTATACGGTGAATGATGCTTAGGATGTTTATGAATCAAACAATGGAAAAGAGACCCAGTAAATCTGAAGAACTGTTTCTATCACTCGGATACAATCGGTTTTACGATTTGTTTGACGAAATTATGCAAGATGACTTCTGGAAAAAAGAAGACTGGTATAGGTTTAGCAAAGTATCTAATATATTTGCCGTATATGCAGAGCTATTGACATACGAACCGTTCAAATATGTTCTAGAGCAACTAAAAAAGCAACGCCCACCAATGGAATCGGAAATAGGTGGAACGTTATTCAAGTTTGTCCGTAATACTCTAGCGCACTTTCCAGTCTTCGAAACATGGAATGATGTCTGGGTAAGCAAAGAATTGGTCAACTGGCAAAGAGAAGGACTTACTATAGATTTATTCCTTAAAAAACATTCTGGCCATGAAGAGGTTAAATATAGATTCTGGGAAGCTGATAAGAAACGCATGACCTATATGAGTATCCGCTTTCCCGAAGAGTACGGACAGAACAAGATATATCTTAAAGATATAATTGCGGAAAAAGATGGTGTCAAGTTTTCACTAATAATGATGCGGCAAATACTAAATACGCAAGTTGAGTCCATATCTGAAAAGAAAAATAATAATTGATGGCAGGGTAAAATCAATTTGAACTCGATAATTTTACTTTGGAAAAAGGTTAGCAGCCTCCTTTTATTTTCAACAACCTATTGAGAAGCCTTTCTAAAATTTGTTGTTCACCCTTATTTTCCATTAAGGCTTCACCTGACTATTTTGCTTGTCCATACTACTGTCAAAACCAGTAAGCACAAATTGACGCCCTGAAAGAAGTGCCCTTGGGGTACTCAGACACCTGGGATTTTTATACCCTCAAGGGGCACCTCGAACGTTATTTTTGTTAAGGGAATTGCACGATTGCTTTCAAAGGGGACTGCGGTGTGGGGTTTAAACTTTCGGGTAAACCGGAACACCACAAAGTGACCAGGCCTGGTCAAATATAAAAGCCCACACAACACCAGAATTAAACATACTGAATTCTCGTAGAAAAATCTCCCTTCTGTAAGCAATCGTCATTTCACTTTGCGAAGGATGCGTTTAAACATTCCCTATGTCTGAGCGGAACGCGAGTTTAGGGGATGTCAGCAGACAAGCTTAGTGAAATAGAGGGCGTCATCAGGGTGTGAGTGATACAGATACATAGGTAACAGATTATTACAGATACATGGGTTAC
>CBFCZK010000018.1:0-19384 GCA_965602805.1 uncultured Thiomicrorhabdus sp.
AATGTGTTACCTATGTATCTGATATAAAGTGTTACCTATGTTTGTGTATCGGACAAGGTGCCCTTTTGTGGTTACTATTTTGGGCACGCAAAATAGTCACGGGAAGCCTTTAAGGAAATTACTGTAGAAAACAGGAGTTCAGAAAGGCTTCTCAACATTCATCAGAATTAATTTAAACATTATCCAAATTAAAACCCACCAGGCCTGGTCAGTTTAAAATTCGCCAAACAAAACGCACAAAAAAGCCCCAAAAAGGGGCTTAAAAAACCTATTCGACCAGGCCTGGTCAAAATCTAAACCAATCGGCTTTGGCCTTCAGCCTGAATGCGTTTAATCATGTGATATAAACCGGTAGAGCGGTTAGGCGATAACTGCTGCAATAAACCAATCTGTCCTAAGAAATCTAATGGCGTCGTCGCCACTTCTTGTGGTGTGCGGCCGTGATAGATTCTGAGCAACAAGGCAATCAACCCCGACACAATCGCGGCATCACTTTTAGCTTCCATAAATAGGTGGCCATCTTTTTCTTCAATGTGAATCCATACCTGAGACTGGCAACCGTGGATGCGGTTCTCTTCTGTCTGAAACGTTTCATCGAGCATCTGCAACTGCTTACCCATATCAATTAGATACTTGTAGCGATCCTTAGGGTTTGCAAAGTGGGTGAAACGTTTGATCAAATCCGCTTTGGTTTCATCTATGGTTTTGGTTGGCAGGGTGTAATCCACAAAGCTATCCTATTGAGTGATTTTCAGGGTTTTCTAAACTGCGCATAGTGTAACAAAATGCAGGGAAATTAAAATATTGTAAATAATAGGGGAATTGCTCGGTCTTGGATTTAGCGAATGTTGTAACTGACCGGTAGAGTGATGGCCCAAGTTTTACGCTTGATCTCATCTGGAAAGGGCTGGAATCGGTTGTTCATCTTATCTTGTAAAATGCTGGTAGCCGCATCATCGAGGATTTGTCGGCCTGATGATTTTTTGATTGAGAGCCCTTGGATTTTACCCGATGGTAACAAGGTGAAAGACAGGGTAACCACGCCTTCCCATTGACGGCGTTTGGCGCGTCTTGGATAGGTGTCTTGCGCCAGTGTAGCAATCTTCTTTCTAAGTTCGTACAGGTAAGTCTGTTCAGCATTGGCGACTTGCTGATTGCTGAATTGCGGTGTTATGGCTTTGGTTTCAGGCAAAGTCGGTTGTGGGCTTTGAATGGGTTTCGACTTTTCAATTACTTTTTCAACAGCGGGTTTTTCTTTGGGTGCTGGCGGTTTAACAACGGGTTTTGGTTCGATTACTTTTTTGGGAGGAATGACTTTCGGAGGGACAACCTTCGGGATAACAACGGTAGGAACTTTTTTAAGTTCGGCTTTCTTTTCAATCTTCGGCAGAGATTTTACAGCGGGGATGGGTTCTTCAATCACCTCTTCGACAACCTCTTTAACGATTTCAACTGGTTCTGCGATCTCTTCTTTAATCGGTTCTTTGGCCGTTTCAATTGGAGTTTCTTGCGCTTGAAACATGCTTAACGTCACAGGTACGGCAGTGATTTTCTCAGGTAATGGCTCTGCTTTGTTTAGGTTGGATGTGAGTAACCAATAGCCACCCAAAAGAAGTAGGCCGTAAAGTAGAAGTGAAATGACAAAAGCAATGCTTGAATTGGATTTCATGGAGAGCGATCTAAGGTGTTTTAGACTGAGTGAGGATGGTGAGATTGTTCAGCTGTTGGGCTTTTAAAATATCGACTAAACCCACAAAGGTTCCGAACTCGGCCTTTTTATCGACTTGAATAATAATAGATTGCTCTTTGTTTAAGGATGTTAGATAGTGCTTCGCAAATTCAAGGGTCTGCGGTTGCTGTGCTAAGTAGAGCTGATTGTCTTTATCAATATCAAAACGGATAGGGATTTGATCGGCTGGTGGAACGTAGCTTTGCGTGCTGACCGTTTCAGGTAGTTCAATTTTTAAATTGTCTTTGACAATAAAGCTGGCAGTCGTTAAAACGATGGCGAGCAGCACCAAAATGACATCGATTAGGGGAATGACATTGATGGAATCAAAGCGGTGCATTTCTCGGCGGCTCATAATGGACTCTTTTTAGCGGGCTGGATAAGCGATAGTCGTCTTATTGTTTTTCTGCTTGGTACAAGGCATTGAAAACATCGACTTTTCGCATCATACCGTTGTAAGACATGATGCAAGGGATGGCAATGGCGATACCCGCAGCGGTTGCTTTAAGGGCAATTGCTAAACCGAGCATGATTGAGCCCGTGTCTAGAGTCTGTTGCTGTCCAAGGTCATGAAATGTAATTAAAATGCCGCCAACCGTGCCTAATAAACCAACATAAGGTGCGTTGGCACCTATGCTCGAAAGAGTGGTGAGGTTTCGAGTCATCGCTATGTGCAGGTAAGCACCGTGTTCATATTGCTCAAGTTGTAAGTTGCGGTAGAACAAAAGTCGTTCAATGGTAATCCATAGTGCAATAAACCCCATAAGGCCTAGCAGTCCAAAGATGCCTATATCAAGATAAGCTTTTAAGAATTCCATTGTGATTGTCCAATTTATTGATAACGGTATTGCTTGAATACAATATATGCGGGTATTTTAGCCGTTTTGGTATCTGTTTGGATTAAAAAATATCGTTTAAGGTTAGCAGATTTTATTCAATATTCGATTGAAGAGGATGGATATTGGGTTAGTAGGCTTACTGAGTGGATTAAAATTTGATATGGCTCATAAGGAAAAGTGATATTGATGTTGGTTAGAAGGTGTTAGAATCTGCATCCTTTATACCCCAATAGAATTAATTGTCGGAGAAGTGAATGAAACGTCGTGATTTATTAAAGTCAGCTTTAGGCTTGTCAGTAGGCCTGGTTGGTATGTCTGCCATTAGACCATTGTATGCAAATGATGAAATGGTGATTCGTGCCGACCCTATGTATGATGTTGAACCGACTAAAGTGACGGATCGTTGTTATTATATTTTGGCGAAGGATCCTGAGCCAACACCAGAGAATCATGCATTCTTTAATAACCCTGGATTCGTTGTGACCAGCGAAGGTGTTGTGGTTGTTGACACAGGAAGTTCGGTACAAATCGGTGAAATGGTGATTCGTCAAATCAAAAAGATTACGGATAAACCAGTGGTCAAAATCATTAATACCCATTATCACGGTGATCATTTTCTAGGTAACCATGCGTTTGTTGAAGCGTATCCAGATGTTGAAATCTATGCGCATCCAAGCTGTATCGCGAATATTAAAAGAGATAACGGTGAGTTCTGGTATAGCTTTATGCAGCGTAACTCTAATAACGGTATTTCAGGAACGATTGTAACTCCGCCAACTAAAACCTTAAACGGTGGCGAAACGATGACGGTGGGCGATACGACCATTAAAATTCACCAGTTTGGCACAGCGCATACTGAGTCGGATTTAATTGTTCAAGTGGTTGAAGATAAAGTCGCCTTTATGGGGGATACAGCAATGCGCCGTGTTGCCAATATGCGTGATGGTTCTTTTGTAGGCACTATTCATACCATGAAAGAAGTGAAAGCCTTAGGGTGTGATCATCATCTTTTAGGGCATGGTCCGCATGATAATGTTTCGATTTGTGACGATATGCAGCAGTTCTGTGAAATTATCTACAATGGCGCTTTAAAGTATATGGATGAGGGTTTATCTGATTTTGAGATGAAGCCTAAGATTCTTGCTGAACCGTTTATGATGGACGTTGCGAGCAAGTGGCCTGGATTCGATGCAACCATCGGTAGCTTTATCGGGATTGCCGCGGCTGAAGCAGAAGCGAATCTGTTTTAACCTATGTTGTAAGATAGGTTTTAGGATATGTTCTAAAACTTATTCATTTAGAATGCCGTTGGGCAAAAAAGCCGAGAGAATCTTAATTCTCTCGGCTTTTTTTATGGCTTTTTAAAAGTCACCAGGCCTGGTTGAGGCCAAGTGACTTGGTTTTTAGCCTATTAAAGCCTATTAAAACTGATTAAGCGATAAAGTCCAGAATAGCATCTAATCCACGATGGTTCAGAGAAGTCTGTGCTTGTTGTTGTACAGCGGGTTTGGCGTGGTAGGCAACGCTTAATCCGGCTTCTTGCATCATTAATAAATCATTGGCACCGTCACCGACAGCAATCACCTGGTTCGGTTTTATATCCAGTTGTTGACACAGTTCATGCAAAAAATCCGCTTTGGCTTGTGCGCCAATAATGCCACCAATAACTTCACCTGTTAACTTTCCTTGTGCTTCACCCAGTAGGTTAGCTCGACTGAAATCGAGGTTTAACTGAGTGTGCAAACGTTCGGTAAAGAAGGTGAAGCCACCTGATACCAGTGCGAATTTAATACCTGATTTATGCAAGCCTTTAATCCACGTTTCGGCACCTGGGTTTAAAGTTAAGCGTTCATCAAATACGTGTTGCAATGCACTGGTGTCCAGTCCGGTTAAGAGAGCAACGCGTTTGATAAGCGAAGATTCAAAATCTAATTCACCACGCATGGCCGCTTCTGTAATAGCGGATACTTCTGGTTTCACATTGATAAAGTCCGCAATTTCATCGACACACTCGATTGAGATAAGTGTCGAATCCATATCGCTTATGACCAGCTTAATCTCTTTACCGTTAAAGTCGTCGGGCAAAACATTCACGTCAGCCTGAATGGTTTCAGCGAGTTTGCTAATCGCTTCATTGGAAGGTCTGTTTTCAACATGAATTCGGTAGTGGTTGTCGATTTTAAACGGCTTGCCAAAAGTACGTTCAATGACTTTACTCTGTTCAAAATTCAGTACGTTGCTATGAATAAGGATCGTTGTCATGAAAATTCCTGTAAAAATGGGTGATTTAAAAGTGCTTGAAAAGGCGCTAGGGTTGAATGGGGACTATTTTAGTCTTTGCTAAAATGTCCTGCAAAAGTTGTTTTTTGGGCGTTAATAAACCAATCCAACCGATGGGGAATAACAGGGTGGCTAAGGCAAAGCGGATATTGCTGTTGTGTCGTGTTAACAAGTAACCATCTTCACGTTGCAGCTGCAGTTTCCAAGTACGTAACCCAGGTGTTTGCCCTGTTTGAAGCCAGAAATAGGTCAGGTAGACATAAGTGATGGCAATTAAATATATTTGAAAGGCTAACAGCGTCAAAGGTTTTTGCGCAAACGCCTCTCCTTGCCAAATAAGGAAAGGGATGGTCGCAACAAACCACAGAGCACAGAGTAATAGTGCGTCATAGAAAAAAGCGAAAATTATTTTTAATCCATTCATGGGGCTTGGGCTTATAATTTAATTATTGAATCGGTCAGGCAAGTATTGTACACGCTCCCTCTTAAGCTTGATGAATTGTTGTCTCCAAATAAGCTGTTAAAAGTGCTCTCAAAAGGTAGGTGAAAAATGAATTTATTAGCAGAAAATCTTAGTCTGCCTTTTATTGTAGCGGGTTGGTTACTGTTTTTGGCGGGGCTTGTTTGGGCGACGAAAACAGCGCCTTGGCATAAGGTTGCCGGTGATAAGGCGGCACAACATGTGTTATTGGCGGCGGTTGTGGTGGTTTTTTTTACCTGGCAATTATCTGCCAGTTTAGGCGGTGGCCTGACGTTTCATTTTTTATTAATGACCGTTTTAACGCTGATGTTTTCACCTCAGTTTGCCTTGATTGGTATGGCATTGTCATTAGTCGGCGTCACATTTGAATCAAATCTTGGCTGGCTATCATTCGGTTTGAATGCCGTTATTATGGGGTTGTTGCCGATAATGATTACAGCTTTAATGCTGAAGCTATCCCAACGTTTTTTGGAGAATAACTTTTTTGTGTATGTGTTCTTTAATGCTTTTCTCGCCGCAGCAATGGGCGTTGTGCTGTCGCTTTCATTAGGTGCTTGGGTGTTATGGATGTCTGAAGCGCATACGTTAGAAGTTCTAAAGCAGACGTTTATCCCTTTTATTCCTCTGATGGCGATGCCAGAAGGTTTTGTGAATGGCATGTTAATGGTGGCGTTGATTTTATTGAAACCGCAATGGGTGAGTAGTTTTCAGGATCAAATGGGTGCTGGTCGACGCTAACGTTAATGTCGAAATTTAGACATAAAAAAACCGGCCAAAGCCGGTTTTTTTAGTAAAAGCGAGTTGGATTATTTTTCCCAACCAGCTTTTAGACCGTTTGCTGCATCACGTTGAGCAACTTCTGCTTTGGCAGTTTTTAAAGCTGCTTGAGCATTTTTCATTGCGCCCGCTTCGTCACCTTTTGCTTTAGCGGCTTCAGCTTTAGCTAGGTAATGATCTACATAACCCTTTTTCATTTTCTTTTGTTTCCAAGTGTAGCCTGATTTTGCCGCTTCAGCATGATTCGCTGTTGCTGCTGCTACAATATCCGCATAAGCATTTGTTTTGGTTTCATTACCCGTACAAGCAGTAAGAGATACAGTTGCTACCAATGCAGCAGTCATTAAAAATTTTTTCATTAGTCATCCTCCAATTAAACTAAAATGCGCTTTTATATTTTTATTCGCCAAGCCATTGTAATGGCTATTGACAGATAGTTAAAGCTTATTACGAACAGTTTTTTTACTGTTTTCGTCTAGATGCATACGTTATTAAGTTTACCCGGGTCGTGTCAATCTTTATAATAGACGGCATTAGATAGAAAACACGTTGTTTTTTTAAGGATTTGGTACGTTATTTGAGCGTAACTTGTTGAAATTTAACGTAATGGCATTTTCCCAATATTGCAGGGAAATGACTTAGAAAAATAATTGATAGACCCATAAAGAATTATAGAAGGTAGAGAAAATGAGAATATTGCAAGATGCTTTAACGTTTGATGACGTTTTATTGGTTCCAGCGCACTCCACAGTGTTGCCAAAAGATGTTTGTTTACAAACAAAACTAAGCCGTAACATTTCGTTGAATATTCCTTTTCTATCTGCGGCAATGGATACTGTAACTGAAGCACGTTTGGCGATTTCGATGGCGCAAGAAGGCGGGATTGGAATCGTGCATAAGAACATGACGGTTGAAGAGCAAGCCTATGTGGTTAGTAAGGTTAAAAAATATGAACATGGTGTAATTTTAGATCCTGTAACCGTTCAAATTACGGACTCAGTTGCTGATGTTGTTGCTGTCACAAAAAAGAATCGTATTTCAAGCGCACCCGTTATGGATGGTGATGCGTTAGTTGGAATCGTAACCACGCGTGATATTCGTTTTGTGACGGATTTAACGCAGGCGGTGGCAAAAATAATGACGCCAAAAGACAAGTTGGTCACGGTTAAAGAAAAAGAGCAGCGTGAAGTTGTTTTAGATAAATTGCATGAACACCGTATTGAACGTGTTTTAGTGGTTAATGATGCTTTTGAACTAAAAGGCATGATTACGGTTTCAGATATGATGAAATCATCTGACCATCCAAATGCTTGTAAAGATGCCTCTGGTAGTCTACGAGTGGGTGCAGCGGTTGGAACGGGTGCTGAAACGGCAGATCGTGTTGAAGCACTTGCTGCTGCTGGCGTAGATGTGATTATCGTTGATACAGCACACGGTCACTCACAAGGCGTGTTGGATCGCGTTGCTTGGGTAAAGCAAAACTTTCCTCAGGTAGATGTCATTGGTGGAAACATTGCCACTGCTGAAGCGGCTTTAGATTTGGTTAAAGCTGGAGCAGATGGGGTTAAAGTTGGAATCGGACCGGGTTCAATCTGTACTACGCGTATCGTAGCGGGTGTGGGTGTACCACAAATCTCTGCGATTTCTAATGTGTCTAAGGCTCTGGAAGGAACGGGCATTCCTGTTATTGCTGATGGTGGTCTACGTTTCTCTGGGGATGTTGCTAAGGCTTTGGTTGCCGGTGCATCATCTTGTATGATTGGGAGTATGTTCGCTGGAACAGAAGAGTCTCCAGGTGAAATCGAATATCTACAGGGTCGTGCTTACAAGTCCTATCGTGGTATGGGTTCTTTGGGGGCGATGGCGCAACCTTCTGGTTCAAGTGACCGTTATTTCCAAGCCAGTAATGCAGAAGACAAATTAGTACCTGAAGGTGTTGAAGCACGCGTTGCTTATAAAGGGCCTTTAGCGCCAATCATTCACCAACTAGTCGGCGGGATTCGTTCGAGCATGGGTTATACCGGTTGTAAGGATATCCCAACAATGAACTCTAAGCCTTCATTTGTAAAAGTGACTTCTGCTGGAATGGCAGAGAGTCATGTACATGATGTAACGATTACTAAAGAAGCGCCAAACTACCGCATGTAATGGGGTCGTAAGCTTTCTCACACAATATTTAAATCAATAAGGCTTTTGTAGGTTTTCTACAAAAGCTTTTTGTCTTTATAAACTTTTCAGATTTGGAAACACTATGACTCAAGCAAACATTCATGAACATCGAATTCTTATTTTAGATTTCGGCTCTCAATATACGCAATTAATTGCGCGCCGTATTCGTGAAATTGGCGTCTATTGTGAAGTCGAACCTTGGGATATCGATGCCAAAGATGTTAAAGCGTTTGGCGCACGAGGCATTATTCTTTCAGGTGGCCCTGAAACGGTTACAGGTGATGACTCTCCGGTCGCACCAGAGATTGTTTTTAATCTAGGAGTGCCTGTTTTGGGCATCTGCTACGGTATGCAGACCATGGCTGAACAGTTGGGCGGTAAGGTCATTAATTCGACTGAGCATGAGTATGGATATGCTCAAGTCCGTGCGCACGGTCATACGAATCTGTTAAAAGACATTGAAGATGAAGTGACGCCAGAAGGTTACGGCATGTTAGATGTATGGATGTCTCACGGTGATCGTGTTGATGCGATGCCAGAAGGCTTCAAGTTGATGGCCAGCACACCAAGTTGCCCAATTGCCGGTATGGCGAATGAAGACAAAGGTTTTTACGGTATTCAGTTTCACCCTGAAGTGACACACTCTAAGCAAGGTCTTAGAATGATTGAACGCTTTGTCATCACCTTATGTGGTTGTGAAAAGTTGTGGACAACTGAAAACATCATTGAAGACAGTATTAAAAGCGTGCGTGATTTAGTCGGAACAGATCAAGTTATGTTAGGGCTTTCTGGAGGAGTGGATTCTTCAGTAGTCGCCGCTTTGTTACATAAGGCTATTGGTGATCAGTTAACGTGTGTGTTTGTTGATCACGGTTTGTTACGTCATAAAGAGGGCGATAACGTAATGTCTATGTTTGCAGAAAACATGGGGATTAAAGTCATTCGTGCGAATGTTGAAGAGCGTTTTATGACGGCTTTAGCCGGTGAAACCGATCCTGAGAAGAAGCGTAAAATCATCGGGCGTGAGTTTATTGAAGTCTTTGATGCAGAATCAACTAAGTTACAAGGTGTGAAGTGGTTAGCGCAAGGCACGATTTATCCTGATGTGATTGAATCTGCAGGATCCAAGACAGGAAAAGCCAAAGTCATTAAATCTCACCACAACGTCGGTGGCTTACCAGACGATATGGCGATGTCATTAATTGAGCCATTACGTGAATTGTTTAAAGATGAGGTGCGTAAGTTAGGCGTTGCTTTAGGCCTGCCTTCTAAAATGGTTTATCGTCATCCTTTTCCTGGTCCAGGTCTAGGGGTGCGAATTTTGGGTGAGATTAAAAAGGAATATGCCGATATTCTACGTTTAGCGGATTACATCTATATTGAAGAGTTAGAAAAATGGGATTTATATGATAAAACCTCACAATCATTCACTGTGTTCTTGCCGGTTAAGTCGGTAGGAGTTGTTGGTGATGCGCGTCGTTATGATTACGTGGTGGCGCTACGTGCCGTTGAAACCATCGACTTTATGACCGCTCGTTGGGCGCATTTGCCTTATGACTTCTTAGAGCATGTGTCAGGGCGTATTATCAATGAAATCCCACGTATTTCACGTGTGGTTTATGATATCTCAAGCAAACCGCCTGCGACGATTGAGTGGGAATAAGTTAATAACCCCTTAAGGTTGTGGATTGAGTTATTCAAATAAAGGCTTTCATAATGAAGGCCTTTTTTGTTTCATACTACAATATCTTAAACAATAAGCAATTTTAGAGAAAAATTATGCCAGAAGATGTTCTTAAAGTTGACCAGGTCTGTCCATTTGATCTTTCACAAGAAGAGCAAGACCTGTTTTGGATGCAATATGCCTATCGTTTGGCTGAGAGAGCAGAATCTCAAGGTGAAATACCAGTGGGTGCGGTTATTGTCTTAGCAGGAAAGTTGATTGCAGAAGGTTGGAATCAGTCGATTCAAAACCATGACCCTACAGCGCACGCCGAAATGATCGCGTTAAAAAATGCCGGTAAAAACATAGAGAACTACCGTTTAATTGACTGTACCTTATATGTGACATTAGAGCCTTGCCCAATGTGTGCCACCGCGATGGTGCATGCTCGTGTGGCAAGAGTGGTTTACGCCGCGCCAGACTTGAAGACCGGAGCTGCGGGTTCTGTTTTTAACCTGGTCGCAAATGAAAATCTTAATCATCAACTCGAAACGCATTCAGGGGTTTTGCAAGCAGACTGCAGTGCTCAATTAAGTAACTTTTTTAAATCGCGTAGAGCATATCATAAGGAAATTAAGCGACAATTAAAGGCTGACTTGATGGGTTCTTAACTTAATAAAGGTTGCCTAAGCAAAAATGATGCAATTGAGCCTTGCCTGTTGTGGGAAACAATGCGAATATAACCGTCATTATAAAGCGTTGAATAATGCTTGTAGTGTGTTTCCTCCCCGAAAGAACGCTATTAATTTATGATAAAAGTTAGCCATTATGCAAAAAAGTGTTGATCCGGCAGAAGGGATAACAACCATTAAAATTTTACCGGGTGAATTTTATGTCACTCAGGGAAATGAAAGAATTGAGACTGTGTTGGGCTCCTGTATCTCTGCTTGTGTTAGGGACCCTGTTGCCGGTGTGGGCGGCATGAATCATTTTATGTTGCCGGTCGATAAAAATTCAAACCGGCCAACAGAGTTATCTGATGCAAATCGATATGGTAACTATGCCATGGAAAATTTGGTCAATGCCATACTCTCTTCTGGTGGTAAACGTGAGCGTTTGGAATTTAAAATTTTTGGTGGTGGTCGAATTATGAGTTCTATGACCAATATTGGTTGGTACAATATTGGCTTCGTATTTGATTACATTTACACGGAAGGCTTTAAAGTAGTCTCACAAGACATTGGCGATATCTATCCACGAAAGGTGTTGTATTACCCTTTAAGTGGACGAGTACGTGTTAGGCGATTGAATGCAATGCATAATCAGTCACTGGCCGATGAAGAAAATCGCTATATTACGAATATTGAATCTAAGCCTGTTGAAGGCGATGCAGAACTTTTCTAAGGAATAAACGCTATGGATATGATGGAAACTTTTCGCTTAACTTACCTCGAAGAGAGTTTTGAAGGTTTGGATGTAATGGAAACTGGCCTGTTGGATTTGCCTCCAGGAGTTCCTGATAATGAGAAAATTAATGAGATTTTCCGTGCAGCACACTCTATTAAAGGTGGTAGTGGAACGTTTGGATTCAGCGAGATTGCTGGGTTTACCCATGTATTAGAGACCTTGCTGGATGAGATGCGTGACGGCCGCAGAGAAGTCACGCAAGAATCTATTGATGCGATGTTAGCCGCGGTGGATATTCTGAGAGATATGCTCTCTAAGCTACAGAATCATGAACCAATTGATGAAGAACGTGCCAGTACCGTTCAAAAAGTATTGGAAGCCATTTTAGGGGGAGAGTCTGCTGCTGAGACTGAAGAAACCCCTGCAGTCGCAGAGCCGACTGGCGGTGAATGGGGCATTCAAATCGTACCTGAAAAAGAGTTATTGCAAACCGGTAATGAACCGATTCGTATCCTACGCGAACTAGAAACGCTTGGGAAACTGACGGTGATAACGGACTGCAGTGGTCTACCTGAATTGGCATTGTTTGATCCTGAATCTTTATACCTTAAGTGGGATTTGAAACTCTCTGGTGATTCAGTAAACGAAGATGATATCAAAGAAGTCTTTGAATGGATTGACGGCGATGGTGCAGAAATCACAATAACCGCTCCCGTTGCTGCAGAGGTTGTTGTGGCGCCTGTTGCTGAAGTGGCGCCTATTGTTGCCGCTCCTGTGGCAGCGCCTGTCGCCGCGGCCGCTAAACCTGCTAAAGCGCCTGTTAAAAAAGCTGAAAGTCCGGCGGCAAAAGCACCGAAGCAAGAGGGTTCAATTCGTGTCGACCTGAGCAAAATTGATCAAATGGTGAATTTGGTTGGTGAGCTCGTTATTACGCAATCCATGCTGAGTCAGTTCGGAGAATATGCTGAAGAAGCGGGTGCAGGAAAGTCCACTGAAGAAAATAGTGATTGGGTCGACAAATTAAAAGAAGGCTTAATGCATTTAGAGCGTCATACGCGTGAACTTCAAGAAAGCGTTATGAATATTCGAATGCTACCTGTCAGTTTCGCTTTTAACCGTTTACCTCGAATTGTGCATGATGTCAGTCAGAAACTCGGTAAGCAAATTGATTTAGTCATGGAAGGTGAGGGTACGGAACTCGATAAAACCATGCTTGAGCAATTAACCGATCCATTAGTGCATATTGTGCGTAACTCTATTGACCATGGAATTGAACAACCTGAAGTCAGAATTGCTGCCGGTAAGCCTGAAATTGGAACTGTTAAAATGGCCGCTTTCCATCAAGGTGGGAGTATTTTGATACAAATCACCGATGATGGTGCGGGTATCAATCCAGACAGAATCGAATCGAAAGCCATTGAAAAGGGTGTGATTGAAGCGGATCATAACTTAACGAAAGATGAAATTGTTGATCTGATTTTCCATGCTGGATTCTCAACGGCCGATGTCGTCAGTGATATTTCTGGCCGTGGTGTGGGCATGGATGTGGTACGTCGTAACATTAAAGGGCTGGGTGGTTCTGTTGATGTTAAAACGACGGTCGGTGTCGGCAGTGTCTTTACGATTACTCTGCCATTAACACTCGCTATTTTAGATGGTCAGCTGTGTTCCGTAGGCAGTCAGACCTTTGTCTTTCCACTGGTCTCTATCATTGAATCGATTCAAGTGGATAAAAGTCTTGTTAAAGGCATTGCTGGAGAGACCGAACTGTACAAGTTGCGCGATAGCTATATTCCTGTCATTCGTTTACACAAGAAACTGGGTGTAGAGGATGCCAAAGAAGATCTAGAGGATGGTTTACTGGTCGTGATTGAATCTGGTGGTCAACGTGCAGGTGTTTTTGTTGACGACTTATTGGGTCAGCAGCAAGTGGTTATTAAAAGTTTAGAAAGCAACTTTATGAAAATTGCAGGCATTGCTGGAGCCACTATTTTGGGGGATGGTACTGTCTCACTTATCTTAGATGTAATGGAAACGGTCACCAGTCATAAAGGCGGTAATGCGCAATTGAATGCGGCATAGCTTTCAAGTTGTTTGGTTTAATGATTTGGTTTTAAATTTTTAGAGGTTAGTATGGCAGGCGAAGAGTTTTCACTCGGTTCAAAAGAAGTTCAACAAACGATATTAGTTTTAAACTTGTCGGTGGCTCAAATCGATTTATCGATTACAGAGGGTGATAACTCGGTCAATACGTTAATTGATTCATTTACCTATATGTCACAGCATATTGAGAAAATTCAGGAGTCGAGCCTTAAAATAGTCTCCTTGGCTGGAGAGTCTGCCCAGGCGTTGCAAAACGAATTGCAAAGTGAAGCCAGTGAGCTGGCGATTAAAATGAATCAAGCCATTGTAGCCTTTCAATTTTACGATAAGTTGAGTCAGCGTCTAGAACATGTTTCGCATGGTATTTCAGGTCTTGCAGAGATTGTTTCTCATGAAATGCGTGTTAAGGATGCCGCCGAATGGGAAACTTTTAAAGCGAATGTCCGTCAAGGAACGACTATGCGTGAAGAAGAGGAGTTGTTTGAGCTCGTCTTTGATCAGGATATCCCTGTAGATGAAGCGATTTCAATTATGAAGGAGCGCATGAAGCAGAGAATGCATGCGACAGAAGAAGAGGAAGATGAGTTCGAACTGTTTTAAAATTTGGAATTTTTCCGTATAAAACATTAAAAAACCCGCCTATAGCGGGTTTTTTTATACCCAAAATTTAATACCAGGCTTGATATCCCGTTATTTTGCGTAGACTTTATTCGGTCATAAAATAATTCATGTTTAACTAATTAGTAAAATTTATAACAATAGGGTCTGCCGATAAATCATTCATCTTTTATTAAACAACGAGGTAAAGCATGCAACTTAAATCATTTAGTCTGAAACTCATCCAATCTTCACTATTGAGTGCAACTCTCCTTTCAGTGCCTATGGCTTCAATGGCGGCACAGTATATGCCGTTTGTTCAAGGTAACACACAGGTAGGTGCAAGTTTACAGGATGCAATTGCAAGTACACAAGCAACGTTAAAGGCGAATGGATTTGATGTCGTTGGTAGTTATTCTCCGAGCGCGAATACGCAAGTTATTGTTGTCACTAATCCAGTATTGAAATCGATGGCAGGACAGTCTGAAAATGGTGGTTTTGGCGCAATGGAGCGCATCGCCGTCGTTCAAAAGGGCGCGGATGTTGAAGTGAGTTATACCAACCCAGCCTATATGTGGAACGTCTATCGCATGAAAGGCGATATCCAGCCGGTACAGAGTGCAATGAAGAGTGCTTTAGGCGCACAGAAAGAATACGGTGCCGATACTCCTATTAGTGATGAAGACTTACGTGGTTACCACTATAAAATGATGATGCCTTATTTTGATGATGAAGATGAATTAGCTGAATTTGGATCACATGAAGAGGCGATTAAGTCGGTTGAAGCGGGCTTAAAGGCGAAAATGGCCGGTTCTTCTAAAGTTTATCGCATTGATATTCCGGGTAAAAAAATGAGCGTTTTTGGTGTGGCTTTAAAGCACAAAGAAGCCTCTGATAATTTTATCAGTGAAGCTATTAATAAAAAGGGTATGAGTCATGCTGCGCATTTTCCATACGAAATCTTAGTGGCTGATGGTGAAGTCATGGCATTAAATGGTAAGTTCCGTATTGCGGTAAACTGGCCACACCTGTCGATGATGGGAGATGGTAGTTTTATGAGTATTGCAGGTGCGCCTGATAATATTACTGAAGCTCTAGAAGCCGTCGCTAAAAATGAAAAAATTGAAGCTGAATCCGCTTTCTAATCTATTTAAAAAGCATTGAACGGTTTAAACCGTGACAAGTACAAAAAAGCACAGAATATTCTGTGCTTTTTTTGTTTATAAGCCTTGAAAAGCCATTTGCTTAACCCTATAGAATGGGCACATCTATTTTTTAATATCATTCAAAATCAAATTGGAGATTTATCAATGAGTACAACCGAAACTCACGCGTTTCAGACCGAAGTGAATCAACTGCTAAAATTAATGATTCATGCGTTATATTCAAATAAAGAGATTTTCCTTCGTGAGCTTGTTTCTAATGCTTCTGATGCTTTGGATAAGTTACGTTTTGAAGCGGTCTCAAATGATGCCCTAACCGAAGGTGAAGAAGAGCTTTTCATTCAGGTTGAATTTGATAAAGAGAGCGGTACGCTGACGATTTCTGATAACGGTATTGGTATGACGCGTGACGAAGTTATTGCTAACATCGGAACGATTGCCAACTCTGGAACAAAAAAGTTCCTAGAAAACATGACGGGTGACCAAGCTAAAGACTCTCACTTGATTGGTCAATTCGGTGTTGGATTCTATTCATCATTTATCGTGGCGGACGAAGTGGTCTTAACCACGCGTAAAGCGGGTACGGCAATCACTGAAGCGACAAAATGGATTTCTCAAGGTGAAGGTGAGTTTACTCTGGAAACCGTTGAGAAGTCCTCTAAAGGAACTGATATCGTTCTTCATCTTAAAGAAGATATGAGCGAGTTCTTGGAAGAAGCGCGTTTGAAGAATATCATCACCACTTACTCTGATCATATTAGTTTCCCGATTAAAATGGCCGTTTCAGAGTTGGATGAAGAAACAAAAGAGCAGAAGCTGACCGGTGCTTTTGAGCAAGTCAATAAAGCGACTGCTTTGTGGACTCAGTCTAAATCGGATTTAACGGAAGAAGAGTATAAGAACTTCTATCAAACGATTACCCATGACTTTGAAGAGCCTTTGGCACACATTCATAATAAGGTTGAAGGGACGCTAGAATACACTTCACTGCTGTATATTCCTAAAAAAGCACCATTTGATCTATATGAGCGTGACCGTCGTTATGGTTTGAAACTGTATGTTAAGCGTGTATTCATTATGGATGACGCTGAACAGTTAATGCCGACTTACCTACGTTTCGTGCGTGGTGTGATTGATTCTGCCGATTTACCGCTGAACGTTTCGCGCGAAATCCTACAGAGCAATAAGGTGGTTGATAAGATTCGTGGGGCTTCGGTTAAACGTATCTTGACTGAGTTAACTAAAATGTCTTCAGCGGATAATCAGGAAAACTACAATACTTTCTGGGATGAGTTTGGTCAGGTTATGAAAGAAGGCTTAGTAGAAGACTTTGCCAACAAAGATAAAATCGCTAAGTTAATGCGTTTTGCCTCTACTCATGATGAAAGCAATGCCGAGCAACGTGCCTCTTTCACACAGTATGTTGATCGTATGCAGCCAGATCAAGAATCAATTTACTATATCGTGGCAGATACCCATGCTGCAGCGAAAGGCAGCCCGCATCTTGAAATGTTCCGTAAGAAAGGCATCGAAGTCTTATTGTTGTCAGATCGCATCGATGAGTGGTTAGTCTCTCATTTGACAGACTTTGAAGGTAAGATCCTTAAATCGATTACTTCTGCAGACCTAAAAGAGTTTGAAGAAGAAGCGGAAAAAGACTTGTCAGAAGATGAGAAAAAGACGCGTGAAGCTCTAACGGATAAAGTCAAAGCGGTTATTGATGATGTTGTTTCTGATGTGCGTATGACTAGCCGTCTAACAGATTCTCCTGCGTGTGTGGTGAGTGCTGAAGGTGATATGTCAGCGCACATGGTACGTATGATGGAGCAAATGGGGCAAGCGATGCCTAAGCAATTGCCTGTTTTGGAATTGAATCCTGATCACGCTTTAGTTAAAAAACTAGAGTCGATCGATGATGAGGCTAAGCTAAAAGAGTGGTCTCTGTTCTTATTGGAGCAAGCTCAGTTGGCAGAAGGGGATTCTCTTGAAAACCCAGCAGCCTTCATTAAACGTATGAACGCTTTACTCAGTGAAGTGATTTAATTCGTTGAGCTGTTTGATGATTTAGTTTCTCTTTTAAATCATTTATTGACTAAAACCCTAAACGACCAGGCCTGGTTGTTTGGGGTTTTTTACATTTAAAACAAACGTTTACACTGAATTTATGGCACAATAGCGCCAATTAATACCCCCCAGTTTTTTAGACCGTCGGATTTGAGTATCAACTCAGGCAGTCTTCTCAAATAAATAGTAGGAATAAGTTTTGATTTCAACAGCTAATATCACCATGCAGTTTGGTGAAAAACCCCTTTTTGAAGATATCTCAGTTAAGTTCGGTGGCGGTAAACGTTACGGTTTAATCGGTGCCAATGGTTGCGGTAAGTCGACCTTTATGAAAATTTTAGGGGGCGATTTAGCACAGACTGCGGGTGTCGTCAGTGTTGATGAAAATGAACGCGTCGGTAAGCTAAAGCAGGATCAGTTTGCATACGAAGAGTTCAGTGTGGTCGATACCGTCATTATGGGGCAGCCTGAGTTATGGGAAGTCAAACGTGAACGTGATCGTATTTACAGCTTACCTGCAATGACAGAAACGGAAGGGATGCTGGTTGCAAACCTAGAAGTTCAGTTTGGTGAGATGGATGGTTATACTGCTGAATCTCGTGCCGGTGAATTATTACTGGGTCTTGAAATTCCGGTAGAACAGCATTTCGGACCAATGAGTGAAGTTGCGCCAGGTTGGAAATTACGTGTGTTATTAGCACAAGCCTTGTTTTCTAATCCAGATATCTTATTGCTTGATGAGCCGACCAACAACTTGGATCTTAATACGATTACCTGGTTGGAAAACATCCTTAATGAACGTAAAAGTACCATGATTATCATTTCCCATGATAGACATTTCTTAAACAGTGTTTGTACGCACATGGCCGATTTGGATTATGGTGAGTTACGTCTCTATCCTGGAAACTATGATCAGTATATGACGGCAGCGACGTTGGTGCGTGATCAGTTGTTATCAGATAATGCCAAGAAGCAAGGGCAAATCAATGAGCTTAAAGCTTTTGTAAGTCGTTTCTCAGCAAACGCCTCTAAAGCCAAGCAAGCGACTTCTCGTGCTAAAGCGCTTGATAAAATTGAACTATCTGAAGTAAAAGCTTCTAGTCGTGTGAATCCGTTTATCCGTTTTGAGCAAGATAAAAAATTATTCCGTTTAGCATTAGAAGTTGAAAAGCTGGGCAAAGTCTATTCTGACAATGAAGGTGAAGATAACCTAGTTCTCAAAGACCTAAACTTGATGTTAGAAGTCGGCGAGCGATTAGGTGTTATCGGTGCCAACGGTGTCGGTAAAACGACTTTCCTAAAATGTCTAGTCGGTGATACGGACTTAACGTCCGGTGCGGTTAAATGGTCTGATAACGTTAAAATCGGTTATTACGGACAGGATCACGGTCATGACTTTGAAGAAGATATGAGTCTGATGGATTGGATGGGGCAGTGGAAGCAACCAGGTGATGATGAGCAAGCACTGCGTGCTGTTTTAGGGCGTTTATTGTTCTCTCAAAAAGACATCGATAAGTCCGTAAAAGTCCTTTCTGGGGGCGAGCAAGGTCGTATGTTGTTTGGTAAATTAATGCTGCAAAAACCAAATGTCTTGATTATGGATGAGCCGACCAACCATTTGGATATGGAATCTATTGAATCGCTTAACCAAGCGATGGTTGATTACCCTGGAACGTTGATCTTTGTATCACATGACAGAGAGTTCATCTCTTCGATTGCGACTCGCATGTTGATTATGAACGATGATGCGACCCACGTTGATTTCCGCGGTGACTACGAGTCTTATTTGTCGACATTGGTGTAAGTTCTAAGCTTTGCTTTTAGAGCGCGTTAGGCATTACGTTATAAAAGAAAAAGCCCGCTAATCCAAAAGGATTAGCGGGCTTTTTTGTGTCCTCAGCAGGAGGAAGTCTGAAGAGAGTAAAAGGGGAAAATTAATACTCTTAATGTTTGAGGGCACGATTTCATCATATAGATGAAAGGTTGATTAGAACACCATCAATAAATGAGGTGACCAATCTGGAATCATCGCACCGGCATCGTCATTTGATGATAGGTGATGAGCTGAAGCTGCCGTAGATACGCCAACCGTTAAAAGTGCTGCTAATAGTA
>CBFCZK010000019.1:0-17234 GCA_965602805.1 uncultured Thiomicrorhabdus sp.
TCTGTAATAATCTGTTACCTATGTATCTGTATCACTCACACCCCGCTCAATCAATTGGCAATCTCTAAACTCATTCACTGAAATCCCAGAACTCGCTACGCTCAAACACCTGGAATTTTTAATCGTTCTCTTCGTTAAGAGCTTTGCACAATTGCTTTCAAAGGGGAATTTGGCGTGGGGTTTTATTGTTCAGATAAACTCAAGATTCTAACTGACCAGGCCTGGTCAAACTAAAAGCTCTACAAAACCTAAATATTAGTATCCAAGCTCACGTGAAGCCTATAGAAAGAACCTGTGGTCTATAAATATCAAAAGGCTTCTCAATCATTGATGAATAATTTGAGGGGTATTTAATTTTACTCCGAGCCAATTATTACAGCTCCTTGCAAAGGTCAATATAAACCTGTGTAATGAGCTAATGTGTTTTTATATTATAAAAAGGTAATTGATGTCTGACTTAAGTTCAAAAGAGAAATGAAAGTTTGAAGCCTATTTTGGAATGGCTAGTGGTTACTTTTTAGATTTTTCTAACAGTTCTCTCGAGAAATTTGTAGCAGACAGTGTAGATATTGAACTCTATTCAGAAAAGTACGACTTGGGCTCGGGATCCAAAGCTAATCGAATGAGAGCTATTTGGGATTTAGAACCAAATCATTTGGTGGGTAAGTTGATTAGAGAAATTATCGAAGATGACGACGACAAAATTCTTTTTGATCCACATTGTAAGAAAAGAAATCAAGAATTAAGGGCGCACTGTTTACAAATAGTGCAACGGCTTGAAATGGGGGTACAGAACGGGAATGTCAATATAACTACACCTGCATTTATCCAGAGTAATACTCACCAGTCAACGTACCCACCAGTACCTCAGGTAAATGCAACCCATCAGCCACCATACCCACCAGTATCTCAGGTAAATGCAAACCGCCAGCCACCGTACCAATCAGCACCTAAGATAAATGCAACCCGAAATACAGAGGTTTTACTACCAATAGTACCCAAACCAACAACAAATACAGTAGTAAAAAAGAACAAAGTTTTTATTGTTCATGGGCATGATGAACTCGCAAAGGAGAAAGTGGCAAGGTTCATAGCTCAAGTTGGACTTGAGCCAGTTATACTGCACGAACAGGCAAGTTCAAGTAGAACAATTATTGAAAAAATTGAAGCTTACGCAGAACAAGTTTGTTTTGCAGTTGTGCTTTACACTCCGTGCGATCACGGCTCCAAAATTGGTATGCAAGAATTGTCGTCTAGAGCAAGGCAAAATGTTGTTTTTGAGCATGGTTATTTTATAGCTAAATTAGGCAGAGAAAATGTAACGGCAATTGTTAAAGGTTGCGTAGAAACTCCAAATGATTTTAGTGGTGTTGTTTATGTCAGCTTCGACGAAAGTGGTGCTTGGAAGCTTGATTTAGCTAAAGAAATGAAAGCATCGGGATGTAAAATAGATATAAATAATATTATTTAGAATTTTATACGAGAGTTTGTGAGCAATTTTTATAGCTCCTTATTTGGCAATAAAAAAGCCCGCGAAGGAAAATCCTTGCGGGCTTTTTAAAACCTGGAAAGTAACCAGGCCTTTATACCCCCTTGCGGGGTGTGGTCAGTTAGGAAAGACTTAAACTTCTAAGAAGTCCAAAATCCCTTCACCCGCTGCACGACCTTCTGCAATCGCTTCAACCACCAAGCTTGAACCACGAACCATATCACCACCGGCGAAAATCTTCGGGTTAGTCGTTTGGAAAGGGTACAGCGACTTGTCTGAAGCGACTACGCCGTTCCAGTTGTTGATTTGAATATCAAAGTCTTTGAACCACTCAGGTGGATTTGGTTGGAAACCAAAGGCAACGATGACAGCGTCACAGTCGATGATGCGTTCAGACCCTTCAACCATCTCAGCGCGACGACGACCATTTTCATCTGGCTCGCCCATGCGGGTTTCGATGACTTTGATGCCTTCAACTTTACCGTTTCCAACGACTTCAACAGGCGCTAGGTTGAACATGAATTCAACGCCTTCTTCTTTAGCATTTTTCACTTCTGAGCGTGAACCAGGCATGTTCTCTTCATCACGACGGTAAACACAATAGACATTGTCTGCGCCTTGACGAATCGAGGTACGCGTACAATCCATGGTGGTATCTCCACCACCCAAAACAACGACTTTTTTGCCAGCCATGCTCACGAATGGTTCAGGTGACTGTTCCATCTTTAATTCGTGTTTAACGTTACCGATTAGGAAGTCTAGGGCTTTTTCAACACCAGGAAGGTCTTCACCAGGGAAACGACCAGCCATTGGCTTGTAAGTTCCCATGCCTAGGAAGACAGCATCGTATTCGTCTAGTAAGGTTTGAAATTGAATGTCTTTACCGATCTCTACGTTACAACGGAATTCAATGCCCATGCCTTCAAGGATTTCACGACGACGGACAACGATGTCTTTGTCTAGCTTGAACTGTGGAATACCGAAGGTTAAAAGGCCACCAATTTCAGGCTGCTTTTCAAAGACGACAGGTTGAACACCGGCACGAATTAGGATGTCTGCCGCAGCGATTCCTGCTGGGCCTGCACCGATAATCGCGACTTTTTTATCTGTCTTAACGACGGTGTCCATTTTCGGAGTCCAGCCAGCAGCAAACGCGGTATCGGTGATGAACTTTTCAATTTGACCAATCGTAACGGCACCAAAGTTGGTGTCTTCTAGCGTACAAGCTTGCTCACACAGTCTATCTTGTGGGCAGATACGGCCACACATCTCTGGTAGTACGTTTGATTTGTGTGAAATCTCAACGGCTTCCATGATGTTACCTTCCGAGACTAGCTTTAACCAGTTTGGGATGTAGTTGTGAACAGGGCAGGCCACTTCGCAATATGGGTTACCACAGTGCAAGCAACGATCAGCCTGTGCCATTGCATCTTCTAATACAAATGGCTTGTAGATTTCGTTGAACTCAACTCTACGTTCATTGGCTGCTTTCTTTTCAGGAAGCTGGCGGTTTAACTCTAAAAATTGTCTAACGTTTGGCATTTTTAAATTCCTTCCAGTTTCGCTTAGTCAGCGGCTTTTACAAATAGGTCAAATAAAGATTCAATGTCAATTGAACGTGACTTAACGAGCCAGAAATTACCAATGTGAGCGCTGAAGTTTTTAAGCACTTCTTGACCCCATGGGCTGTTCGTTGCGGCAACATACTCTGTAATCAATGATTTTAGATAAACACGGTAGGCTTCTGTGTTTTCAGTGTCAACGCGCAGTGTTTCAACCATCTCTGGGTTGATGCGGTCAGGTACTGAACCGTTTTCATCTAAGATGAACGCCATGCCACCAGACATACCCGCACCAAAGTTAACGCCGACTTCACCTAAGCTGACAACCGTACCACCCGTCATGTACTCACAACCGTGATCGCCAAGTCCTTCAAGGACGGCTACCGCGCCAGAGTTACGGACTGCGAAACGTTCGCCACCCGTACCGTTAGCAAATAATTTACCGCCAGTTGCACCGTATAAACAAGTGTTACCGACAATAGGAGTGTGCTTAGCTTCAAAGACGCTGTTAGCAGGTGGGCGAACAACGATGTTACCGCCAGCCATACCTTTACCAACGTAATCGTTTGCATCGCCTTCAAGGTTGAGGTTTAAACCGTCTACGTTGAATACACCAAATGACTGACCTGCAATACCTGTTAGGTTAAGCGTGATAGGGTTGGCTTTCATACCATTGTTACCGTAACGTTCTGCGATTTCACCTGCAACACGTGCGCCGATAGAGCGACCGGTGTTGACCAGTTCAAACTCAAAGGTGCCACCTGATTGCGCTTCAATAGCAGGCAGTGTTGCCTTAACCATAGCTTCTGCAATATCGCCTTTATCCCAAGGGTTGTTGCGCTTAACTTGTACAGTATGTGGTTTGTCAGCTGGCACGCCGCCATCTGTCATAAACGCACTTAAGTCGATGTTCTTCTGCTTTTCAGTCAGTGGTTCATCAATCATTTTCAATAGATCAACACGACCGACTAGCTCTTCAAGTGAACGTACCCCTAATTTAGACATCCACTCACGCGTCTCTTCTGCCATAAAGCGGAAGTAGTTCATGACCATCTCAGGCATACCAATATAGTGTTCGTTACGCAGACGCTTATCTTGTGTTGCTACGCCCACGGCACAAGTGTTTAGGTGGCAGATACGTAGATACTTACACCCTAATGCAATCATTGGAACGGTTCCGAAACCAAAGGTCTCAGCTCCAAGGATGGCTGCTTTAACAACATCTAGTCCTGTCTTCAATCCACCATCGGCTTGTAAGATAACCTGGCCACGTAGATCGTTAGCACGTAATACTTGATGCGCTTCTGCTAGACCCATTTCAAATGGGTTACCTGCATACTTAACAGAGGTCATTGGACTCGCTGCCGTTCCGCCATCGTAACCAGAGATGGTGATTAAATCAGCGTAAGCTTTAGCAACACCGGCGGCGATGGTTCCGACACCCGGTTCTGCAACCAATTTGACCGAGACTAATGCGTTAGGGTTAATCTGTTTTAGATCGTAGATAAGTTGTGCTAAATCTTCGATTGAGTAAATGTCGTGATGCGGAGGTGGTGAAATTAAAGTCACACCCGGTATCGAGTTACGTAACTTAGCAATGACCATGTCTACTTTGTGACCTGGTAGTTGTCCACCTTCTCCAGGCTTAGCGCCTTGAGCAACCTTAATCTGTAATACTTCAGCATTACGTAGGTAGTGTGCGGTGACGCCAAAACGTCCAGAAGCGATCTGCTTCACTTTAGACATTCTTTCCGTACCGTAACGTGCTGGATCTTCAGCCCCTTCACCTGAGTTAGAACGTGCGCCTAAACGGTTCATGGCGGTTGCTAACGATTCGTGTGCTTCAGGAGAGAGCGCGCCTAAAGAGATACCCGCAGAGTCAAAACGCTTGTAGATGGTTTCGACAGGTTCAACTTCATCAAGGGCCACAATCTCAATGCCCTCTTTAAACGTGATTAAATCACGAATGGTCATCGCTGGACGATTGTTAACCAAGTCACGGAATTCGTTATATTTGTTTTGATCGTTTTTCTGTACTGCTTCACGGATGCTGTCAACCACGGCTGGGTTAAATGCGTGGTATTCACCACCGTGAACATACTTGAATAGGCCACCTTGTTGCAACGGCTTACGTGGGTTGAATGCTTCCCACGCTAAACGACGTTGATCTAACTCTAGGTGTGCAAAGGTTGACCCTTCAATACGCGTTGGCGTGCCTTTAAAGCAAAGGTCAACAATCTCAGCCGTTAAACCAACGGCTTCAAAGAGTTGCGAACCACGGTAAGAGGCGATGGTTGAAATCCCCATCTTAGACAGGATTTTGAACAGTCCTTTGTTAATCGCTTTACGGTAGTTTGCAATATAAGCACTGACGGGCTTATCGCTGTTTAGCTCATTGGTACGACGCATATCTTGCATGCTTTCGTATGCTAAATATGGGAATACAGCCGTTGCACCGTAACCGATTAAGACGGCAAAGTGATGCGGATCACGTGCGGTTGCTGTTTGGACAATGATGTTTGATTCTGGACGCAGTCCTTCTTCAATTAGACGATGGTGAACAGCCCCCGTTGCCATTGAAGCAGGAATGGTTGTTTGGCCTTTTTGAATGCCTAAATCGCTGATGATAAGCAGGGTGTTTCCGTCTTGTACCGCTTTAACCGCTTGATCACAGACCGCAATAATGGCCGCTTTCATGTCGGTCTCTTCGTGGTTGTAATGCAGCGGAATGACTCTGTTTTGATAATCTTCATCAGGCATTGAAAGTAACTGGTCCATCATAGATGGGCTCAATACTGGCGAGTTCACTTCTAAACGGCGTGCATGTTCAGGGCCTTCTTCAAACATGTTTTGCTCACGACCAAAACAGGTGTTTAGAGACATAACGATATTTTCGCGAAGCGGATCAATAGGCGGGTTAGTCACCTGTGCAAACATCTGGCGGAAGTAGTCAAATACAGAGCGTGGCTTGTGAGAGAACACTGGCAGAGGGGCATCGTCACCCATAGAGACGGTCGCTTCCTGACCATCTTCTGCTAATACGCGAATAACAGTATCACGCTCTTCAAAGGTGACTTGGAAGTACTTCTGATACATATCTGCTGTATCACGATCCCAACCTAAAGTCTCATCATCTTGCTCTAGCTTCTCTTCAATGTGCAGATAACCTTCATCCATCCACTTGCGGTAAGGCTTTGCATTTTTAAGTTGGTTATCAATTTCGTCTGGCTTGATAAGCGTTCCGTTCTCTAAATCAACGGCAATAACCTGTCCTGGCTTTAAACGACCTTTTTCAGCAACATCATCAGGTGAGTAGTTATAAACCCCGATTTCTGATGCAAACGTAATGTGACGATCTTTGGTGATGACGTAACGTGTTGGACGTAAACCGTTACGATCCACACCACAAATAGCATACTTACCGGTATTGATAACCATGCCCGCTGGTCCATCCCAAGGCTCCATGTGCATCGAGTTGTACTCTAAGAACGCTTTCTTATCGGGATCCATGTGGGGCATGTTCTGCCAGGCAGGCGGGACTAATAGACGTAAAGCCTGGAAGATGTGCATGTCGCCCATCATCAGCACTTCCATCATGTTATCAAGCGAGTTTGAGTCAGAGCCTGTTTGCGCTACCAGCGGTTTAAGATCTGCTAAATCAGGTAGTAAAGGAGTTTCGAATTTGCTCTGGCGCGCTAACGCCCAGTTACGGTTTGCTTTAACGGTGTTTAACTCACCATTGTGCGCAAGAAAACGGAATGGCTGAGCCAGGCGCCACTGCGGAGAGGTGTTAGTTGAAAAGCGCTGGTGGTAAGAGATAGAAGAGGAGGCAAAGGCGTCATCTTGTAAATCAAGGAAGTACGTCGCCAGCTCTTTAGGCATGACTAAGCCTTTATAAGCCAGTAGCTGGCTGTTTAAAGAGGCGATATAGAATACGTTATCGTTTGGTTCAATTTCCATCTCTACTTTACGACGTGCTGTAAAGAGTAAACGGTTGAATTCAGCTTCTGTCATGTCTGCAGGGGTATTTACAAATACCTGCTCAATCAAAGGCTCCATGCCTGCTGCTTGCTCACCTAAAACAGAAGAGTCAACCGGAACGGTACGCCAGCCCGCAATGATTAATCCTTTGTTGGTTAGCTTGCTTTCGAGTGCTTTACGCGCGGTTGCCGCTTTGTCTGCGTCTTGGTTTAGAAAAACCACTCCAGCTGCATAAATGTCTGTTAGCTTAAAGCCCGCTTTCGCCGCCGCCGCTTGTAAGAAGTCGCCAGGCTTCTTGATTAACAACCCACAACCATCTCCTGTGCAGCAATCGGCTGCAACACCACCACGATGGGTCATGTTCATAAGAGATTCAATCGCCGTTTGCACGACCCAGTGACTTGGTTTGTCGTCCATATTGGCGATCAAACCAAAACCACAGTTCTCTTTTTCGAACTCAGGAGAGTAAAGGCCTTTTAATTGTAGACCTGGTTGGGCTTGTAAGGGATTCATATTCAGTTTCCTGTCTGTCATAGAGCCTGTAAAACGAGTGCCTGGCGATAAATAACCAATTGTTTTACAAGGGAATTCTTTGTTTTTGACGTGTGTAAAGTACAAAAATAGCGCGAAATTATACTTTATAGTGGCGTTTGGAATCAAATTTTACCATCAATTAACTCTCTTCTAAATCTGTTTGCCGTCAATTGGGCATAGACTGGAATTTGACAATCAGTGGGTTGTGATCTGAGATGTGAGGAACGGATAAGGCTTCAGAGGTGACAAGCCTTAGGTCACGGTAAAAAATGTGATCGAGCGGTTGGCGCAACATGGTTTTAATCGCACCATGATCGGGATAAGTTGCTTGATGAAGTTTTAGTTGTGAGGTTGCCTGTAACAGAGTCTTCATGCGTGTTTTATTCCAAGTATTGAAGTCACCGCTGATAATCATTGGCCCTGTTTTTTGGGAGAGATGGCGCCAAAGCAAACTGAGTTCTTTTTTAAAGAAAATGTGTGGCATAAAGTTAATGGCGTGAATGTTGACGTGTGTCAGAGTTTGACCGTTTGCTAAATTGTGTTCAGTGATTAAGGCGGTTTTGTGGGTTGTAAAGCCAAGCTCTCGACTGCGGGTCAAGCATTGATGCTGAGTGCTGCAATGATGTTGTGAGGCCGTCAATACCCCAAATTGTTTGTTATTATTTTGAATGTTAGGCGCCATTACAAACGGCATATTAAAAAATCTGGGCTGTTGAAGTTGAATGGCAGCCTCCTGTAAAGAAAGCAGGTGTGGTGGCTCTATATTGATTAAGTTCTCAATAGGACGATGGATGTAGTGCGAAAAATCTTCCTTGTGTAAGTTCCATGCAAGCAGGGTAAAGCAATCAGGCAGGCATAGGTCTTTGGCTTTCGCTGAGACAGGGTGGGGGATTGGACTGAACGTTGGTCTATACATACTCTAAATTATGGTTCCTAGTCTTGGCGGGGTTGCCGATTATAAAATGGGAGCAAAGATTCGGGTTAGATTTTCCAGAAGTTTGCGTAGTTTATGTTCGTTTGGTTGATAGGGCAGGCTTTTTAAAAGTAACGCATCCGTCCAGGTTTGCATCTCGATTATGAGCGCTTTTGAATAGATGAGGTTGACGACTTCATGGTTGATAAAAAGAGAGCGATAATCAATGTTTGCTGAGCCGATAATCATCACGTCTTGGTCAATGATAGTGAGTTTAGCGTGGAGCATGTGCGTTTGGTAAAAAAATATCTGCGCACCCACCTCTTTTAATTCACGTAGATAAGAGCTTCGGCCTAAATCAAAGATTAGATGATCTGATGTTTGCGGTGTGATGAGGGTCAGTTTAACCCCACGTTTTACAGCAATCATCAGGGCGTTCATGATAGAACTGTCGGGAACGAAATAGGGCGTTACCATCGTAATAGTGCGTTTTGCTCGATAAATACTCTGTAATAGGGTTTCAAATAGTGCATCACTGTCAATATCAGGGCCTGATGGAATGACCTGCAATAATTCGCCTTTATGGCCATTCAATAGTATTGGAGAAGCGGTGGTGTCAGAAAGTTTCTCATTGGTGGTGTAAAGCCAATCGGCATTAAAAATGTTTTGATAATGGAGTGTGTTTGGGCCCTCTATTTTGCAGAGGATATCTATCCAGTTCCCATCTTTTGGTTGGTTACTCATGCGGCCAAAATAGTTATTGGAGAGATTGATGCCGCCCGTTAACAGGGTAGTCTGATCAAAAAGATAGATTTTTCGATGGTTGCGTAAATTGACTTGATTCGAAAAAAAAGAGCGCAGAATCGGCTGAAAGAAAGCGTATTGACCACCAGCTTGTTGCAGTTTTTGAAGACTCTTTCGGTGGCGATAAAGGCTAAAAGAACCAACGGCATCCATAAGCAGTCTAACCTGTACGCCTTGTTCTGCTTTACGAGTCAATGCGTCCAGTATTTCAAGGCCGGTACTGTCCACCTGAAAAATATAGGTTTGTAGGTGAATGCTTGATTGTGCGGATTCAATGGCTTGCATAAAAAGGTTAAACGCTTGAGTGGCATCGGTATGTAGGCTGATTTTATTGCCTAAGGTCGCACCAGATATTTGATTGGCACGAAGCAGTTCATCGAGTTGTATCGCTAATGTTTTGTCGGGCTTGACACTGGAAATAGAGTGCATTTCAATCGCGGGTTTTCTGCGTTTAAAGATGAACTTTCTTGAACCAAACAGGACATATAAAAAGACACCCAGAAAAGGTAAAAGGAGTAGTGTAAGGAACCATGCCATTAGGTTTTGCGGCGAACGCCGTTGGTAGAGCATGTGTAGTACAGTCGCTATCACCAGGCTGGTGTAACTGAAATATATCCAAAACAGCGGGTGGTTGATTGAGAAATCCATCTGTCCTTGCGCCTTACTCAGGGGTAAGTTGATAGTTTAAGGGGGTTGCTTGGAATAATCTAGTGGTGTCGATTTATTAGAGAGGTGTTTTGGTCAGAGTTGACTCTGATGGCCGGTTAAGGAATAAAAAAAGCCTGGTGAATGTGAATTCACCAGGCCTGGTTGTAACCGATTAATCCGTTAACGGGTTGTGCGGAGTGAATAATCCCAGAAGATTATTTAGTGCACAAACTTACACCAGTCATCTCTTCTGGTTGATCCATTCCCATTAAGTCTAAGATGGTTGGCATAACGTCAGGTAGAGCCCCACCTGTACGCAGTTGGCAATCACGAGGGCCAAAATAGACCAATGGAACTGGGCAGGTGGTATGCGATGTTAATGGCTTACCGGTTTTTGGATCGACAAGCATTTCAATATTACCGTGATCCGCTGTCACAATAACCTGACCATTGTTTTTTTCAAGTGCCGCTAGGATTCTTCCAAGCGCTTCATCAACTGCTTCGCAAGCTTTAATGCAGGCATCCATCTTTCCTGTATGGCCGACCATATCTGGGTTGGCGATATTACAGATAAAGGTATCGTACTTGTCTGACTCAATGGCTTCGACAAGCTTATCGGTCAATTCACCGACACTCATTTCAGGTTGCAAGTCATACGTACGTACTTGTGGCGAAGGTACAAGAATGCGATCTTCACCCAAGTAAGGTGCTTCGACACCACCGTTTAAAAAGAAAGTTACGTGTGCATATTTCTCGGTTTCAGCAATGCGTAACTGGCGTAGTTTATTTTTAGCAACCACTTCACCAAACGTGTTTTTTAACTTGGTTGGGCGGTAAGCAACCGTCGCGCCGAAGTTCTCAAAGTTTTTGTTGTACTGCGTTAGAGTGACGAAACTCGCTAAAATCGGTGTTTTGCAGCGATGAAAATCCCCAAAGTCATCCATAATGAATGCACTGGTAATTTGGCGAGCACGGTCAGAACGGTAGTTCATAAAGATGATTGAGTCACCATCCTTAACTTTGACCTTCTTGCCTTTTTTATTAAGAATGGCGGTAGGCAGTACAAACTCATCTGTTTCACCACGCGCATAAGCCATTTCAATGGCTTCTCTGGCCGATTCTGCTTGATGGTTCGATTGTCCACAGCAGATAACGTTGTAAGCTTCTTCGGTGCGTTCCCAACGAGTGTCACGATCTAAAGCGTAAAAACGCCCGGTAACGGATGCGATGCTGCCGCCTTTGATTTCTTTAAGGTGGGCTTCAATTTCTTCGATGTAACCTAAAGCACTTTCTGGTGAAGTATCACGACCATCGGTGAAAATGTGTAGGTAAGTTTTGGCACCACGTTCAACCGCAAGCGTTAAAGAGGCTTTAATATGGCTAATATGAGAGTGAACTCCTCCGTCAGACAATAAACCCATGATATGGACTGCATGACCACGGTCATTGGCACTGTCAATCGCGCTTAATAAGGCGTTGTTATTGAAGAAACGTCCTTCATCGATATCTTTTTGAATGCGCGTCAATTCTTGATAAACAACGCGGCCAGCACCCAAGTTCATGTGACCCACTTCAGAGTTACCCATTTGGCCTGTTGGTAAACCAACATCCATTCCTGATGTACCGATTAAAGTATTTGGGCGAGTGGCAAGTAAGTTATCCCAGTTTGGAGTGTGTGCTTGGGCAATGGCGTTATGCTCAACTTCTTCGCGGTGTCCCCAGCCATCTAAAATAATCAGACCTGTTGGACGCTGTTTGATTTGGATTTTTGGCTTAATATCTTGACCCATGTGTTTTCGCTACCATAAATAATTAATAAATTCCGTTTATTGTATCCAGTTTCACTGGTAAAATCATCAGGTTTGATTTAATCCGCTTAAGGGAAAGTAAATGTTTGGTGAATTTGTACAAGAACAAGCGCTATTATTTGTCGCGTTAGCCGTTGTCATTGCAATGTTGGCATATAGTTATTTAGGGGATCGTTTGTCTGGTTACAAGTCAGTCAGTACCGATGAAGCAACACGCCTATTCAATGATGATGCATTTTTACTCGATGTGCGTACTGCAACAGAGTTCAAAGAGGGCTTTATTGGTGAAGCAACCAATGTTTCAGTGGCTGAGTTATCTGCAAATATGAATAAGTTGCCAAAAGACAAAGAAAAACCGTTATTGGTTTATTGTCTAACGGGTGCTCGTTCTGGACGTGCAGCAGGCACATTGACGAAGGCTGGTTATACTCAAGTCTTTAACTTGGCGGGCGGTATTAATGCCTGGAAGTCAGCGGGTTTACCGGTTGCAACGGCGAAAGCAAAAAAAAACAAAAAAAAGTAAAATCGGCAGCCACTAAAACTGTGACGTTGCCGTCAAAGGAAAATACAATGGTCGAAACAATTATTTACTGCACACAAACCTGCCCGTTTTGTACGATGGCAAAACGCTTGTTGGATGCTAAGGGCGCTACTTATAAAACGATTGATGTCGGTAATGACCCAAAAATGTGGGCTGAATTAACAGCAAAAACCGGCCGTAATACCGTGCCACAGGTTTTTATTGGTGATCAGCATATCGGTGGTTTTGACGATTTATCCGCTGCAGATAAGCGTGGCGAAGTCGATGCGTTATTAAACGCTTAATTTAAAATATTTAAGGAAAAACAATGTCTGAAACAGCGCAAAAAACATTTTCAATTCAAAAGATTTATACCAAAGATATTTCGTTTGAATCGCCAAATACTCCGGGTATCTTTACTTCTGAATTTCAGCCACAGTTGGCGGTAGACTTGAATGTTGAAAGTAAAAAGCTTGAAGACGATGTTTATCACGTCGTGGTTCGAGTCACTGCGACTACTAAGGTAGAAGATAGTACTGCTTTTTTATGTGAAGTTGAGCAGGCGGGTATTTTTACGTTAGCGGGTTTCAATGAAGTTGAAATGGGTTATATGCTGGGTGCACAGTGTCCTAACGTACTGTTCCCTTATGCGCGTGAAGTGGTTTCGGATTTAGTCTCACGTGGTGGTTTCCCGCAGTTATTGCTAGAGCCAGTAAATTTTGAAAGCATGTATACAGAACACGTCCAGCAAGCTAACGCGGATAAAGCGGCTCAAGAAACGGCAACTGAGCAATAGATCTGTTGGAAAAGTCGATGTCTGATGAATCTTTATCGTCTGCAATCCCAGAAACCGCTGCGGTGAGAACCATAGCGGTCTTGGGTGCGGGTGCTTGGGGAACGGCATTGGCTATTCATTTGGCGAAAGCTGGGCATCAAGTAAAGCTTTGGTCGCACAGTGTTAGTCAGGCCGAACGGCTTAATGAACAGCATGAAAATAGTCGCTATCTACCGGGTATTCCTTTTCCAAAATCGTTATCTGCCAGCGCTTCACTCGATCAAGTTTTGTACTCTGCTGAATCCATTTTAGTGGTGGTGCCGAGCAGTGCTTTTAGAGATGTTTTACAGCAGGTCTCACATTATATTGGTGCTAAACCGGTGCATATCGCCTGGGCAACTAAGGGTTTTGAACCGGAATCACAGAGTTTACTGCATCAAGTCGCATTGGATGTTTTAGGCAGTGATGCTGGAATAAGCGTGCTTTCTGGCCCAACGTTTGCCGATGAAGTCGCCAAAGGGCTGCCGACCGCGATGGTCAGTGCTTCGCCAGAGGAATCCGAAGCTCAATATTGGGCAGATGTATTTCATTTTGGCGCTTTCCGTATGTACACTCAATCGGATATGGTTGGGGTCGAAGTGGGTGGCGCCTATAAAAACATTATTGCGATTGCGACTGGTTTAAGTGATGGTTTAGGTCTTGGTGCAAATGCTCGTGCGGCGTTAGTTTCACGTGGCATGGTAGAGATGATGCGTTTAGGGCAAGCGTTGGGCGGCCAGTCTGAAACCCTAATGGGTTTAGCGGGTCTAGGCGATTTAGTCCTGACCTGTACGGATGACCTGTCTCGTAATCGGCGTTTTGGCTTACGTTTGGCGAAAAGCAATCAATCGGCGCAAGTCGTTATTGATGAAATTGGTCAGGTGGTTGAAGGGGTTAAGGCGGTGGTTGCAGTTAAGCAGATTGCGTTACGCTTGAATTTGGACTTGCCGATTATGGAGCAGGTTTATCAGATAGTGACCGAGCAATCGACTCCTAAAGAAGCTGCGATGACTTTACTAGCAAGGTCAGGTAAGTCAGAAGGTCATTAAAGCGATGTTTTTACTTTGATTTATTGGTTTTGATTCTATAAATATGATGTGAGCCAAATAAAAAACGACCAGGCCTGGTCGTTTTTTTTTTGTTGGTGGTTTTAATGATGTTAATGCCGTGTTAAAAAGCCGTATTAAAGCGCCATATCAAAATCCAGTTGTCGCCAAGCTTCATACGCCATAACTGAAACCGCATTGGCCAAGTTTAAGCTACGCCCGCCTGGAATCATTGGGATTGTTAATCTCTGGTCTTCCGGTAAGTTGCTGATGACGTCTGCCGGTAAACCACGGGTTTCAGGGCCGAATAAAAAAGCGTCGCCGTTTTCAAATTTGGGTTCGGTATAATAACGCGTGGTTTTGGTGGTTAACGCAAACACGCGATTAGGTTGCACGCTGGCCAAGCAGGCTTCAAGATTTTGATGCTCGTGTACATTAGCGAGTTCCGCGTAGTCTAATCCAGCGCGACGCACCTTTTTTTCGCTTAGATCAAATGAGATTGGGTGAATCAAGTGTAAATGAGCGCCCATATTGGCGCTAAGACGAATTAAAGCACCGGTGTTTTGCGGAATTTCTGGTTCATAAAGAATAATGTGCAACATTTGCGCGCCTTCAATTAAGAGACCTTTGCACGAGATCATAAACGGATAAAAATGGCTAAAATCTCACTGCTTTTCGTTGTACCCCAAGGGTACTTTCGATGGGCGACAACTTGTCAATAGCTAGCTATTAACTACGTTTTCCGCCTTAATCAGTAAGATTTTATCTAATTTTTCTCTCGCCCCTGACTTGTGTAAAGGTCTCAATAAAATAACTCTAAGGTTAGGTCTGTGATTGATTTATCAGTAAATATGTGTGGAATTCATTTCAATTCTCCGGTGGCCATGGCCTCGGGGAATGCAGGATATGGCATAGAATACCAGTCTGTCTCAGGCTTTTCCAATAGAGATATCGGTGCGGTGTTTTTAAAAGGCACGACGCTTGAACCAAAATTGGGTAACAAACCAGACAGAGTCATGGAATCTGCCTGTGGTTTATTGAACTCGATTGGTCTGCAAAATCCGGGCGCACACTCTGTCATTAATAACTATTTACCTAAGTTAGATATGAGTCAGTCGCAGTTCATTATTAATGTCTCGGGTTCAAGCATTGAAGAGTACGCCGAAATTGTCCGCTTGTTTGATCAGACGGCTTTGCCAGCGATGGAGATTAATATCTCCTGCCCGAATGTTAAAAAAGGCGGCGCGGCCTTCGGTAATGATCCAGATATGGCAGCGAGAGTGGTTGAAGCTTGCCGTGCAAATACCAGCAAGCCTTTAATTGTAAAATTATCGCCAAACCAAACCGATATCGCTGAAGGCGCACGCCGAGTGATTGAAGCGGGTGCGGATGCTTTGTCGGCCATCAATACCATGATGGGTATGCAGATTGATATTAATAGTCGCACACCGACCTTGGGTAATAACCAGGGTGGTTTGTCAGGCCCGGCGATTAAGCCGATTGCTTTACTAAAAGTGCATCAAGTCTATCAAGTGGCGAAGTTGCATAATATCCCCATTATTGGTTTAGGCGGAATTGCTTCTGCCGAAGACGCGATCGAGTTTTTCTTGGCAGGTGCATCTATGGTTGCTATCGGCACTGCAATCGCCAAAGACCCTTTATTAGTGAAGAAAGTAAATGCCGGTATTGAACAGTATTTAAAAGCCAATGGATTAACGTCGGTATCACAGTTAACGGGTCAGTTAGTCCTGAATACCGATACTGTCTTGTGCGGTAGCGTCTGACTTAATTAAACTTCCCAACCAAATTCAATAAAAAGATTAGATATTAAATATGAAAACAGTAGCAGAGCAATTAGCCATTATTAAACGTGGCTCGGAAGAACTTTTGGTCGAAAAAGAGTTAATTGAAAAACTAGAAACTGGAAAGCCGTTACGCGTTAAGGCAGGTTTTGATCCTACAGCAGCAGATTTGCACCTTGGGCATACCGTTTTGATTAACAAATTAAAGCAGTTTCAAGATCTAGGGCATGAAGTTCTGTTCTTGATTGGTGACTTTACCGCCATGATCGGTGACCCAACCGGTAAAAGTGTGACGCGTCCGGCATTAACGGCTGAAGAAATCGCCATCAATGCAGAGACTTATAAAGAGCAAGTCTTTAAAATTCTAGATCCTGCGAAAACAACCGTGATGTTTAACTCAGAGTGGATGTCTAAAATGTCAGCGGCTGAGATGATTCAGTTAGCCGGTAAGATGACGGTTGCGCGTATGTTAGAGCGTAATGACTTTGGTGATCGTTATGCATCCAACACGCCAATTGCAATTCATGAATTTTTATACCCATTAGTGCAGGGTTACGATTCAGTAGCAATGGATGCAGACATCGAGTTGGGTGGAACAGATCAAAAGTTCAACTTATTAATGGGGCGTACCCTGCAAGGTCATTATGGCAAGCCGCAACAGTGTACGTTGACGATGCCAATCTTAGAAGGTTTAGACGGCGTGCAGAAAATGTCTAAGTCTTTAAAGAACTATATAGGCATTAAAGACGAGCCAAATGATATGTTTGGTAAAGTTATGTCAGTTTCTGATGATTTGATGTGGCGCTATTATGAGTTATTGAGTTTTGAAAGCCTGGAAGCGATTGAAGGCTTAAGATCAGAAGTTACGGCTGGCGAGAATCCTCGTAATGTTAAGGTCAAGTTAGCGATGGAGCTGATTGGTCGTTTCCATTCAGAAGAAGCTGCTAACAAGGCACTGCAAGATTTTGAGACTCGATTCAGTAAAAATGCGATTCCTGAAGATATTGATGAGCTCTCTTTCGTAGGTGCGATGCCTCTGGCGAACTTGCTTAAAGAAGCAGGTCTGGTTTCTTCGGTTTCTGATGGGCATCGAATGACTAAGCAGGGTGCTGTTAAGATTAATGGTGAGAAAGTTGACGATAGTCGTCAGGTTATGCCAGTCGGTACAACGTCGGTTTACCAGGTAGGCAAGCGTAAATTTGCTAGGATTACGATTAAGTAGTCTTTTTATAAGCTTTTTAGAGGTCTATATAGAGTCTTATTTAAGTTGACCAGGCCTGGTCACTTAATAAAACAACTCAAATAAACCTGTA
>CBFCZK010000020.1:0-2635 GCA_965602805.1 uncultured Thiomicrorhabdus sp.
TTTCTGTAATAACAGAAATTAAAGAAAAGTGCGGGTGTTGTCAAGGGGCTCGGCCAGGGACAGCCAGGGCCGGGCGGGCTGTGATCCCCTATGGGTAAGTGTCTGCCAAACTTGTCAATTTTGGCCTGGGGGGCGACAATCCTTTCCATGGCACCAGCAAAGGATGGTGGTGGTTTTAGCATTGGTAAATTGAAGAATACCTGTTTACAGGGAGTAACTTAGCCTGTCGCCGGAATACCCAAAACTCGAAGCCGAAACCCGCGAAGAGATCGGCGCAAAACTCATTAGATAAAATCAACCTGGATATCTTTTGGCTGAAAGATGGTTCGTTAGAAGATACCGATAATTTACCTGCACCATCAATACTCGCAGCAAAGATTGCGGAACAACTTGAAGCAGCGTTAGAGGAGTTTAGTAATGTGGAAGAGGTCTTAGCAGACGCAAAATGAAGCGCGCCTATTATTCATCTACCATTTATGATTTTTGCAACCAGGCGCCGGATCAAGTCCTTGGTCAAATGGCTCAAGAGCACTCGTTTGACTTGACTGCGTTTCAGCGGGATGCGTGGATAGAGCAGACGGCTTTGTTAAAGGGAATCTTGTTTAATCAAAAGGGGAAAATATATTTCGAATTTTCTATACCAAGAATGGGCAGGCGAATTGATGCTGTAGTAATCATTGGTCCTGCTGTCTTTGTTATTGAGTTTAAAGTAGGGGCGAGCGCTTATGAAGCCGCTGACTTAGATCAGGTCATGGATTATGCGTTGGATTTGCGCAACTTTCATGAAGGTAGTCACCATGCCACACTCGTGCCCATTCTAGTGGCAACCAAGGCGCCGGCAATTGGCAATCAACTGAATGCGCTTCCAGGTGACGGTCTTTTCTCGCCTGTTTGCTGTAATAGTGACAATTTGGAAGACACTATAAACAGAGTATTGAATCTGCAACTTGAGCAGTCGATTGACTGTAGCGCATGGGAAGACAGTGGTTATAAACCGACACCGACCATTATCGAAGCAACGTTGGCGCTCTATAATGGCCATTCGGTTAGTGAAATTTCACGCAGTGATGCTAATGCCGTCAATTTGTCAGAAACGTCTAATTCTGTAGCAGAAATTATTGCTCGATCTAAGGAATATTCTGAGAAGTCTATTGTTTTCGTAACGGGCGTACCTGGTTCTGGAAAAACATTAGTGGGGCTCAATGTTGCCACGACGCATATTGATCCTGCTGATGATCTTTATAGCGTATTTCTTTCGGGTAATGGTCCCTTGGTAAAAATCCTCCAGGAGGCGTTAGCTCGTGACAAGGTAGCGAGGGGGGTGGCAGATGGTGAGAAAATCCGTAAAGGTGACGCGCTTAGTGAAGTAAAAGCATTTATTCAAAATGTTCATCATTTTCGTGATGAGGGCTTGGTGAATTTATCAGAACCACCAGTAGAGCATGTTGCGTTATTTGATGAAGCACAAAGGGCATGGACAAAAGATCAAACAATTAGATTTATGCGTGAAAAGAAAAATCAACAGGACTTTAGTCAATCTGAGCCCGAGTTTTTGATTTCATGCATGGATAGGCACTCGGATTGGGCGACGGTTGTTTGTTTGGTGGGTGGTGGCCAAGAAATAAATACAGGTGAAGCGGGCATTAGTGAATGGTTTGAAGCAATTGAGCATTCTTTTCCTCATTGGAAAATTTACCTTTCTGATCGTATAACCGATAGTGAATACGGCGCTGGGAGAATTGTTAACCAAGCCAGGGACAATGTGATGGTTACTTTCCTTCCAGAGTTACATTTGCGAACTTCTGTACGCTCTTTTCGTAGTGAAAAAGTTTCTTTGTTTGTAAAGCAGCTGTTAGACCTAGAAGCAGCAGCAGCTCGTGAGAATTTATTGGCCATCCAGGATAAATACCCAATCGTACTGACTAGAAATCTTGATGTGGCTAAGAATTGGGTTAGAGCACAGGCACGAGGTTCTGAGCGTTACGGAATGGTGGTGTCATCCCAAGCGGAGCGCTTGAAGCCATATGCGATTGATGTGCGAGTAAAATCAAACCCTGTACATTGGTTTTTGAACGGTAAAGAGGATGTGCGTTCATCATATTATCTCGAAGATGTTGCCACAGAGTTCGATGTGCAGGGACTTGAATTGGATTGGGTGTGTATGGCTTGGGACGCGGATTTTCGTTTTGACGATAAAAATTGGGGGAATTGGTCGTTTCGTGGTAGCCGCTGGCAACGAATAAATAAGCCCGAGCGGCAAATGTACCAAAAGAATGCTTATCGTGTTTTATTAACTAGAGCCAGACAAGGTATGGTTATTTTTGTACCTGAAGGCGATGATGGCGACCTTACGAGGCCAAGAGAATACTATGATGCGACATACAGCTATCTAAAGGGTTTAGGAATAAACAACATTGAATCGTAAGCTTCCGCGTCAGGTAGACGGAGCATAAATAGCATAATAGGGGACAGACCACGGTTTCTCCCCAAGGATGAATATATCCAGGCAATTAATGCGGGCCTGGATATCATTGAACCCATGAAGGTCTTGTTCAAGCGAGTTTTACGGTAATGTGTTTCGCAGAACGGTGGCGGGTGAGTTTGGCTTCTACTGCTTTTACTTGCTCACCGGTTT
>CBFCZK010000021.1:0-1840 GCA_965602805.1 uncultured Thiomicrorhabdus sp.
TTCGGGTCTTCAATTTTGTCCCTGTCCCTAACCCTGAACGTTGAACCCTGAACCTCTGAACGCTTACGAAGGATCAATATGCGTTCATCTAAAAACTCCTTGCTCAGCAAAGACGATTCTCTCCTTGTGATAATTGAAAGGAATATTTTTCGTTTTCTATGTCTCTATCAGGTTATCACTTCATCCAAAACCATACTTACTTCATGCACACTGTATGGCTTGGCCACCACGCCTTTGAACCCATATTTCTCAAAATCGGTCATTACGGAATCATCTGAATAGCCGCTGGACACGATTCCTGTGACATGGGGATCTATTTCCATCAGTTTCCGGATAGCCTCCTTGCCTCCCATACCACCTCGAACAGTTAAATCCAAAACAACTGCATCAAAGGGTTCTCCAGATTCCATTGCACCCTTGTACATTTCAATTGCTTTGGCCCCATCTTTGGAGAAGCTAACCTTATACCCCAGATAACTCAATATTTCACCGGCAAGATGTCTGATCATCTTCTCGTCGTCCATCACAAGAATGCGCCCCTTCCCAATAACGGGGGTTGCTTTCATTTGACTCTTTTCAGGTTTTTCTTTAGAGGCTTTTCCGTCGGAGGCAGGCAAATATATGTTGAAGGTAGCTCCAACGCCTTCCTGTGATCCTACATCGACATCTCCACCATGTCCTTTGATTATTGAATGGCAGATGGAGAGCCCCAATCCCATTCCTTTCTGCGTTCCCATCTCTTTTGTCGAAAAATACGGGTCAAAGATTTTCTTCAAGTGCTTTTTGGGTATACCAATACCCTCGTCATTAAAAGAAATCTTAACATATTTCCCCTCTTTCAGGGTAGGAATCCCATCGGTTATATTCGTATTCTCTGCAGTGACCCTGATGGTCCCCCCATCGCGCATAGCTTCTCTGGCATTCATAACCAGGTTGTAGATTGCCTGGCCGATTTGGGTTTCATCTATTTCAACGAGCCAAGGTTCATCAGGAATGTGAAATTCACACTTAATATTAGAACCACTCAGGCTAAACTCAGTTGCCCTTTTCACCAAGGGTGAAATGAGGACAGTTTTTTTGATTGGCGCTCCACCCCTGGAAAACGTGATCAGTTTCCGGGTTAAATCCTTTGCAAGTATTGATGCGCGCTGCGCTTCATTCAATAGGCCATAGATCTTGTCATCATGTTCCAGATATTTCTGCGCCAGCGAGATATTACCCATTATTGATGTCAGCAAATTGTTATAATCGTGTGCAATACCTCCGGAAAGAGCGGCTATTGATTCAAGTTTCTTGGCCTTGAGAAGTTCCTCTTCAGTCACCTTCCGTTCAGAGAGTTCTTTTTCCAACTGCTTGACTTTCTGCTGCAGTTCTTCATAGGTTGATTTTTTCACCAATATGAGATCCTCCTCCTAATGAACCGTAATATCATCTCTGATCGTCCAACCGTTCTGCGGCACTATTATTGTTTTTGATTGATCTCCGTTCCACACATATAAAACGAGGTCTCTTGTGTTCTCCACCCAGAAACTTTTACAGGGTATGCTATCCGCCTGGGGCACATCTTTGTTTCCACACCGATTACCACGATTACTGAAGGACAACAACTGGGCAACTTCCTGATTAACCTTTTGCTCTTCAACCTCCATAAATTCAATATCCTCAAGTGAAATTTCGTTTAGGTTTTTCTGTTCTAAATTCAACCATTCGCTTAATCTTTGTTTAACGGTGGTCATACTCCCCTCTTTGCCTCCAATGAATTTTAGCGTATTAGCTTATTCCGCATCTGCTTAATATCTTGTGGTTTCCCCACCTAACCATGCCCTTTCGCTGGGTTCCC
>CBFCZK010000022.1:0-1670 GCA_965602805.1 uncultured Thiomicrorhabdus sp.
CATTGTATTTCATGGTGGATAACACTGCTCTAAGCTACTAAAGCCAATTATTTTTGATTTTATCTATTAATAATGGCAAATCTGGGGATAGTATATTTATTTCATTAGTGGTGACTTTCGCACTGCATTCAATGAGTATACTGCCCCAGCACGACCCGTGTAACTAAAATAATTATGCGGCTTCTCGATGGTAGTATTTCAGCAACCCTCCTAACCGTTCCTTACAACCACCACACCGTCAATGCAACTCATTGCTTTCGTATCGTTTGGTAACAACTGTACGTTGTCTTTACCTGATGATTTCGTTCCGCATGGTAATAGAGAAGGTACTCACGAAGGGCAAGTCGACTGTAAAAAACGCTTGGTGTGCTGCTGAAATATTACCATCGAGAAGCCGCATGAGTATTTTTGACCACGCGGGGTCAATTCTAGATGCAAAACCCGGGTCAAATTAAAATGCAAATCAACACAACTAGTGTAGTGTCCTAATTTGATCGTATATTATCAAGAGTTGATCGCGCACGATTCACTTTTTCCAAAATCTCTTCAGCGGACTTTGTCCAGACAAAGGGTTTCGGGTTTTCATTGTTCTTATCGATATACTCAATAATCTTTTGTTCCAGCTCATCTACCGAAGTAAAAATACCTCTTTTAAGTTGCTTCTCCGTTAGCACGCCAAAAAATCGCTCGACCAGATTCAGCCATGATGAACTGGTCGGTGTGAAATGTAGAAATACACGTTTATTCCGTTTCAACCAGTTCTGCACTTTTTCATGCTTATGCGTGGAATAATTATCAACGATAATATGCAGGTCTTTATCCTCGTCAGTTTGACCTTCAACCTTCTTGAGGAATCTGAGAAACTCTTTATGCGTATGCTTTTGGTAACACTCACCGGTCACACTACCAGTGGCGACATCGAGTGCTGCAAAAAGTGTACGTGTACCGTTTCTTTTATAATCATGCGTTACGGTTCCACAGCGTCCTTTCTTTAATGGCAGGCCAGGCTGTGTGCGATCTAGCGCCTGGATTGATGTCTTCTCATCAACACAAAAGACAATAGCGTTTTCAGGTGGGTTTAAATACAAACCCACGACGTCACACAACTTCTCTTCAAAATGCGGGTCATTGCTGACCTTAAATGTCTTTTCCAAATGAGGTTTCAAGCCAACCGATTGCCAAACACGATGAACAAAACTGTGCGTTGTATTCAGTGCTTCAGCCAGTGTCCGCGTGGACCAATGTGTTGCATTGTCTGGTTTATCCTGCGTCGTTTTCTCAATGATCTTTTTTCGAAGTCTGGCCTGCTTTAATGTGTCTTTTCCTCCTTGATTCGCACCCCTGGGTTTATCTTTGCCGATCGCTTTAATGCCACCTTCGGCAAATCTGTTTCTCCATAAGCCTACTTTGTTAGGCGGAATATTGAGCCTTTGCGCAATAACCTTGTTCTCCAGACCCTCTGCCGATAACAGGACTATTTTGGAGCGTTCGGATAATCGGATGGAGACGGCTCTGCTTTTTGTGTTTTTATCCAGTATTTGCTTGTCTGAGTCTGTCAATGTGATTTTCGCTGCTACTCTCATAACGTAATAATTCCGCCTTTCAGAAACAGCGAAATTATATCAAACGAAAAGCACTTAATATATGATTAGTTTAGGACACTACACTAG
>CBFCZK010000023.1:0-1538 GCA_965602805.1 uncultured Thiomicrorhabdus sp.
AACCTAAAACCTTTTCGATTTACGCCTGCGCTTCTTCCTGTCAGTTCCATCCACTTGTTATCTGAGATTCATATCCAAACGTTATCTTCAGCGGTTAAATCACCACCAGTATTGCCGGTATTTATCGTACCTGCAGGTTCAACAAGCATTATCTCACATTCTTTTTCAGCATATGGTTTGTGTTCAACTCCCTTAGGAACAACAAATAATTCTCCTTGTTTTAATTCCACCTTCCCATCGCGGAATTCAATAGACATTTCTCCATCAAGTACAATAAAAACTTCATCTGTATCATCATGGTTATGCCAGATGAAGTCGCCTTGAAATTTCACAAGCTTGAAATGATAGTCATTCATTTGGGCAATGATTTTAGGTGACCAATGGTCAGAGAATTTGGCGAGTTTTCCTTGAAGATTGATGGGCTTTAACTCCATTCTATTTCTCCATATAGTTTCCAGGTAACTATGGAGATCGCCTGCCTCTATAGAGCTGAAAGCCCTGAGATTGTCGAAGGGCGCCAGCGGAGTAGCGATCAGATGGATTGATGGGTTAGGCTTTTCCTTCTAAATCCTTAATTGCGTAAAACTAACCCTATTCACTAAAATTCACATAAAAGAAGTTTTGTCAAAAATGACTTGATCCCTTTTCACAACATTTGCGTATATTATCTTTCCTGCCAGGTAGGCCTTACAGTCACTTCGTTCAAAGAAACACCTTGAGGACGAGTTAAAGCAAAGTGAATAGCATTTGCAATGTCTTCTGGTTTCAGAATTTCGCCCTTATCAAGAGGGATGGGAGAACCCCCTTGTGTGAAGGAATCAAAGAAAGCTGTTTTTGTCATGCCTGGGTGAATCAAGGTCACTCGGATGTTATGACCTTGAACCTCATTACGCAATGCCTCTGAAAAAGCACGAACTGCAAATTTTGTAGCCGAATACATGGCGAAATTGGGTGAGTACTTTAGACTGGCCACTGAACCGATGTTAATAATATCACCACCTTGTTGTTCCATCATGGAAGGCAATACTGCTCTGGTCATGTGATATACACCCAATACATTCACCATTACCATCTGTTCTGCTTTCTTGGGATCAGAGTCAACGATTTTTCCGGAAAATCCAACTCCGGCGTTATTAATGAGGATGTCTATTTTGCCAAATCTCTCAAGTGACTGCTTAACCAAGCCTTCACAGTCGGCCTGCCGAGTCACATCACACCGTTTCGCCAGGGATTCAACGCCCAAAGACGCAATATCTCTCCTCAGCATCTCAAGTAGATCAGCACTTGTCGCACCAATTACAATATTAGCACCACCCTCTGCCAACCGCAGAGCAGAAGCACGACCGATTCCTTTACTGGCTCCAGTGACCAAAGCCACCTTTCCTTTCAACGAGATCATAATACCTCCTAAAAACCATTTATACTTAAAAGGGGACGAAATGGGGAACGTTGGGTCTAAAACGACTTATCAGCACATGATAAAAAATATAGTTAGATTAAAACCATGGCCAAAAAAATTTTAAAAAAACAATAGCATA